>CANGIT010000032.1 GCA_947454155.1 Chitinophagaceae bacterium | reverse complement strand
TACCAAGCTGATCGCCGGAAAAACAACCGGTGAATCAGTATTGACCACAAGCATTTATCCAACGCCTAACAATGGTAACTTCACCGTGAACATCGAAACCGGCATCGAAAGCAACACAGCTGCTACGATTCAGTTGGTGGACATGTATGGTAAAGTAGTGGCGCAATACAGCGCGGTGAACAGCTTCGGCCGTATCACCCGCAGTATCAGCAATGCTAAACTGAGTGATGGCATGTATACTGTGAAATATACTGTTGGTCAAATTGCGGGAACTGCCAGAATGGTGGTTCAGCATTAATCAGATAGTATTTTCAATACTTTTGAAATGGGTTGCTTAACGGCAACCCATTTCTGCTTTAAGTAGAGGGTGGTCTGTTTTACAAGTTCAAAATAGGGTAGCAAATTTGATCATCGCTATTACAATTTTGAGTCCTTAACAAAGAGAAAATGAATCATAAAAACATAAACAAATTCAAGTGTTTGCTGATAATAGCGATCACACTGTTGTTTATGCTTGTCAACAATCATTCATCATTCGCACAAACACTTGTCTGGCAAGATGAATTCAATTCAACATCCTTGAGTGGCGACCAATGGACTTATGATTTTGGAGATGGTTGCGAAATGGGAAACTGTGGATGGGGAAATGCAGAACTTGAGTATTATACCAGCCGAAGCGAGAATGTAAGAATAGAAAATGGCAATCTCATCATCGAAGCCAGAAGCGAAAACTTTGGTAACCGCGCTTTTACTTCCGGAAGGGTAAAAACCGAAGGGAGAGTTCATTTCAAATACGGCACCATAGAAGCGAGGATAAAGATTCCTGACCTGGCCAATGGATTATGGCCGGCTTTATGGACGTTGGGTACTATCGGTGGCGTGTGGCCGAATATAGGAGAGATTGATATCATGGAAATGGGTAATCAGTCTGCCCGGTTGGCAGGCATCATCAATAAGCAAGTAACTTGCGCCAATCACTGGAGCAACAATGGAACTTACAACAGTACCGGGTCATCTACCAACAGTTCGGTGAATCTCAATAATGATTATCATTTGTACAAAATGGTTTGGAATTCGCAATCCATCACCATGTACCTGGATGGGATTTTATTTTACACTTTCGATATTTCAAATCCTTCTGCAAGCAGTAAAGATGAATTTCATAACCCGCATTTTCTGTTGATGAATATGGCTGTGGGCGGTTCTTACACCGGCTTGCTGAACAACAGAGACATTACAGTGGGGATGCCTTCGCGCATGTATATTGATTATGTAAGGTTATATCAGAATCCCGGTGATGTTATATATTACGGCTCTCAACATGCTACGTCTGGCAACTATGGTGTATTTACTGAAACTTCTGCAGTTTCAGATTCATTGGTACTTGGACAAACAGCTGTTTTGAATTATTGGAATAACCTGTCGCCAATCAACGGCGCTACGCCATTCGAGGGCTCAAAGTTTTGGGCCGTTCGTGCCTTGGCTGGCAACTGGTTTGGCATGGGATTAGACAACAACTACATCAATCTCAGCGGCCACATGTCGGGGGCTTTAAAATTTCATTTCAAAACATCTTATGCGGGACAATTCAAATTTGGCCTCAAGTCAGGACATGGGGAATCATGGATCAATATTCCGGCTGGCACCAATTCTTATGGTATCATCCGAGATGGCAACTGGCATGAGGTTAGTATCCCTTTGACCGATTTTGACAATCCGGGTTTGGGGAGAAATTTCGACAACATGTCGGTTAAATCTGCATTCATGTTTGCAGGTGATGCACCTTCCGCACAAAGTGACTTTTATTTCGACAATATTTATTTTGCTAAAAACATCATTACGCCATCCTTAAGCGGTTTTTCTGTCCCGGCAAAAACATTGGGTCAGCCAGCTTTTGCATTGACATCGCCTTCCAGTAATAGCGTTGGAGCATTTACTTACACCAGTAGCAACACTGCTGTGGCTACCATATCGGGCAACATGGTAACTATTGTGGGTGTTGGCACAACTACAATTACTGCCACCCAATCTCCCAACGGAAATTATGGAAGTGCTTCTATCGCTGCCGATTTGTTTGTTACAATGCCTGTTCCCACTGTTGCCGCACCAGTGCCTCCTGCCAGAAGCACTACTGCATACATTTCCTTGTTTAGTGATGCCTATACAAATGTTTCAGGAACTGATTGGTATCCTAATTGGGGGCAAAGTACCACAGTAAGTGAGCAGGCTATTGCAGGTAATCCTACCAAAAAATATGAGAACTTCAATTACCAGGGCGTTCAGTTGGCCGGTGTGGTGAATGCAAGCGGAATGAGTTACTTGCATCTTGATGTTTGGACACCCAACTGCAATACGCTGGACGTTTATCTGATCAATACCAGTCCAACGCTTGTTGAGCAAAAGGTGTCGCTTTTACCTACGCTGACTGGCTGGAACAGTTTTGACATTCCGCTTACACAATACACTTCCGTTGCACTGAATAATATCACTCAGTTTAAATTGGTGAGTACACCTTTTGGCGGCACAACACTTTATTTCGATAATGTCTATTTCTGGAAACCTTCCAATTTACCAGCCTTATCCAATTTCAGTATTCCAACCAAGACGATTGGAGATGCAAGTTTCGCGATCACTCCACCTAGCAGCAACAGTACTGGTTCATTTACCTACACCAGCAGTAACAACGCTGTGGCAACAGTCAATGGAAATATGGTCACCATCACAGGAGTGGGTACATCTGTGATTACAGCCATTCAAGCGGCAGCTGGGGCTTACGCTTCCGGCTCCATCCAGGCAAATTTTACGGTAAATTATCCTGCGCCAACAATCGCGGCATCTACACCTCCTGCAAGATCTACGGTAGATTATTTGTCGGTTTACAGCGATGCCTACACGAACATTAGCGGAACAGATTTCAATCCATATTGGGGGCAAACCACACAGGTGTCTGATTTTCCGATTTCGGGCAACAATCATAAGAAATACGACTTGTTCAACTATCAAGGCATTCAACTGGCATCGGTACAGAATGTATCTGCGATGCAATATGTTCATATCGATATCTGGACGCCCAATTGCACCGCATTCGATCTCTATCTCATCAATACAACACCTGCTTTGGTTGAACAGAAAGTTACTGTTACTCCAACTTTTAGCGGTTGGAATAGTTACAACATTCCTCTTGCTCAATTCAATACCGTAGCCCTCAATAACATTACACAATTCAAACTTGTTGGCGTTCCCACTTCATCAAGTGTTGTGTATTTGGATAATCTTTATTTCTGGAAAGCTTCTAGTTTGAATGCGCCCTCAATTGCCATAACGCAACCCAATTGTGTTACACAAACAGGAACGATAAATGTCACATCATCAACATCAGGTTTGAGTTTTAGTATTGATGGCGTGAATTACACCAACACTACAGGCGTATTCAGCAGTTTGTTACCTGGCAATTATTTGATTACGGCAAAAAACAATGTAGGCGTAGTTTCAGCTGCAACAGCAGCAACCATTTCGGCCTATCCTTATTTGCCATCATCCTTGTCTGCTGTTTCCGGCAACTACAATATCAGCAAATGTGACACCGCTCAGGTGTATTCAGTTATAAATGTTCCGGGTTTGACATACACTTGGACTTTATCGGGTACCGGTAATTATATCAGGTCGGGGCAGGGGACAAATCAAATTGCTGTTGTTTTAAAAGCAGCAGGAACAATCACTGTCAAAGGCACCAATGTTTGCGGAGCAACACCTGCCGTATCATTTGCTGTTACCAAGGCTACGCCATCAGCACCCGCCGGTATCTACCAGCGTTTTGTAGGCGCCACTTCAGTAGCTGCAGATGTGAATCTTTGCAAATACACACAAACTGCATTTGCTGCTACCGGCGTGAAAGATACTTTCCG
>CANGIT010000031.1 GCA_947454155.1 Chitinophagaceae bacterium | reverse complement strand
CCAAACCTCCCAAACCTCCCAAACCTCCCAAACCTCCCAAACCTCCCAAACCTCCCAAACCTCCCAAACCTCCCAAACCTCCCAAACCTCCCAAACCTCCCAAACCTCCCAAACGTTTATAACCTTTAATATCTTTTACACTTCCAATGCACTCCAAACTTCCCAACATAGGCACTACCATCTTCACGGTGATGAGTTCATTAGCGGTGCAGCACCAGGCGATCAATCTGGGTCAAGGATTTCCCGACTTTCCGATGGATGAGCGATTGACCGATCTGGTGGCCAAGGCCATGCGCGACGGACATAACCAATACGTGCACATGTGTGGCTTGCCATCATTACGGGAAAGAATAGCCGAAAAATTGAATACTGCTTACGGTAGTCAGGTGCATTCCGATACCGACATCACGGTAACGCCCGGCGGCACTTATGCCATCTACACCGCCTTCACCACCATATTGCAACCCGGTGACGAGGTGATTGTGTTTGAACCGGCGTATGATTCCTATATTCCCAACATAGAAGTGAATGGCGCCAAAGCCATCTCTATTCATCTCGAATACCCCGACTACAGCATCAACTGGGAGAAAGTAAGAGAGAAGATCAATGATAAAACCAGGGCCATCATCATCAATACGCCGCACAATCCAACCGGTTCGGTGTGGAGCGAAAAGGATATAGCGGAACTAAGACAAACAGTAGCCGGAACCGGCATTTACATCATCAGCGATGAGGTTTACGAACATTTGATCTTTGACGGCAAAACGCATTTGTCGATTTTGAAATACCCCGACTTGGCGGCCCGTTCCTTTGTATGTTTCTCTTTTGGAAAAGTATACCATTGCACCGGCTGGAAGCTGGGCTATTGTGTTGCGCCCGAGCCACTGATGAAGGAATTCAGGAAAGTACATCAGTTCAACTGCTTCACCTGTAACAGTCCCATGCAGCATGCTTTGGCGGCGTTTATGGAACACCGTGATGCGTATTTAGGCTTAGGCGCGTTTCTGCAACAGAAGCGCGATTTTCTTCAACAGCAATTGACCGGAACCGGATTGAAACCATTGCCTACTTATGGCAGTTATTTTCAGTTGTACAGTTATGAAGGATTGAGCGAAGCCACGGAAAATGAATTTGCGATTCAGCTTACAAAAGAAGCGGGGGTGGCTACCATTCCGGTTTCAGCCTTCTATAAACAACCCGTTGACAATAAAGTGATCCGTTTTTGTTTCGCCAAAAAAGAGATTACGCTGGAAGCAGCGGCGGAAAGGTTGAGGAGGTATTTGATATAGGTAATGTGAAATTTGTGATTAGTAATTTGTGATGGAGTGACATTTCGTTATTAACCTATTAAACTTTTAAAAACGAACCCTCATTCCTCAATGACCAATTATAAATTCAAAATCACAAATAACCTAAAGCGTTAAAACTTCACTCTTTCCGAAAACGGCGTTCCGCTGGAGAACACAAACTCATCCACTGCTTTGGGATCTACTTTTCCATCCACTATCAGATGATTCTTTGCGATGATTTTGCCGATTTTTTCGCATTTGATTCCAGGAAAGTCCACTTCTGCTTTTTGCTTGGTTTCAAAAAACACGAATTCGAGGTATCTGACTGTGCCATTGGGATTGGCTTTGCTTACTTCCACAGGCGAATTGAAATCGCGGTAATTCACTTTGAAAAGTTTATGTCCTTCCAGGTCCATCACATCGTAATGGCAGTTGGTTTCACCAAAACCGCATCCATCTCTTTCAATCTTGAACGCATTTACTCCGTCAACAGTCAGAATATTGGTTTTTTTATCAAAATCAACCTCTTGGGCTCGGCCCATCAGCAAGGAAATAGAAAATAAGAATAGCGAAAACAGCTTTTTCATGACATCACATATTTTAAGGTGAAAAAAGAGAGGTGCAAAACTAAGTCATCGAAATTTCTTATCGGCTAAAAAAATAATGCAAAAATTTTATTGAAAATCAATTCATTATAAGCCACCGATAAAAAATAGTTTAAAAAATGGCAGAAAAAACAAAAAACTCAACCTACCTTTGCGGTCCGAATTTCGGAAAGCTGCAGGGATAGCTGCAGTGTAATTTAAAAAATCAAAACAATGAGCAAATTACATTTCACCACTAAACATGCGAACGAGGCTACCGTACAGCGTAAGTGGTACGTTGTTGACGGTACTAATCAAACCGTTGGTCGTATGTGCGCGAAAATCGCGTCAGTTCTCCGTGGTAAGAACAAAGCCTATTACACTCCACACGTAGATTGCGGAGATTTTGTAATCGTGATCAACTGCGAAAAAGTTGCCTTCACCGGTAACAAAATGGAAGAAAAAGAATACCTGACTTTCAGTGGCTACCCCGGTGGTCTGAAAGGTGAGGCTGCCAAAGATCTTTTGAAGCGTCGTCCTGAAGTGGTGATCGAAAGAGCCGTAAAAGGAATGTTGCCCAAAAATCGTTTGGGTCGCAAAATGTATAAAAAATTATTCGTGTACGCCGGAGCCGAGCATCCACACACTGCTCAAAAGCCAGCTGCATTAACTTTCACAAAAATTAAATAATCTCAACAATCAAAATAATGGAAAAGCAAAAAAACGCAGTCGGCCGTAGAAAAGAAGCTGTTACCCGTGTTTTCCTTTCAAAAGGAGACGGACAGATTACAGTGAACGGTAAAGACTATAAAACTTATTTTCCTCTTGTATATCTTCAAAACCAGGTAGAAGCTCCTTTGAAAGTGACTGAATCTACCGGAAAGTTTGATATTCTGGTTAACGCCACCGGCGGTGGAGTAAAAGGTCAGGCGGAAGCCACCAAACTGGCCATTTCCAGAGCATTGATCGAAGTGAACGCAGAGCTTCGCCCTGTATTGAAAGCAGCAGGTATGCTTAAACGTGATCCTCGTTCTGTTGAACGTAAAAAACCAGGTCGCAAGAAAGCAAGAAGAAGCTACCAGTTCAGCAAGCGTTAATATCAGATTGTTTGTTGTTTATTGTTTGTGGTTATTTACCAAAGCAATAAACAATAAACAACAAACAATAAACATTCAAATAATTATAAAGAATATAAAATGGAAAATACTTCCTTACAACAGCAACTCTTAGAAGCAGGCGTTCACTTCGGTCACCTGAAGAAAAAATGGAATCCCAAAATGCTTCCTTACATCTTCGCAGAGAAGAAAGGTATTCACATCATCGATTTGAACAAAACCGTGGAAGGCCTGCAGGAAGCTGCTGCCGCCATGAAAGCTATCGCTCGTAGCGGTAAGAAAATCATGTTCGTGGCTACTAAAAAACAAGCGAAAGAAATCGTACAGGAGTGCGCCAAACGCGTAAACATGCCTTACGTTACAGAACGCTGGTTGGGTGGTATGCTCACCAACTTCAACACCGTTCGTAAGAGCGTGAAGAAAATGCAAAGCATCGAAAAAATGCTGAGCGATGGCAGTGCAGAAAACCTGACCAAAAAAGAAAGACTGACCCTGACCAGAGATAAGGATAAAATGGAAAAAGTATTGGGTGGTATCGCACAGATCAGCCGCGTACCTGCCGCTTTGTTCCTGGTGGATATCGGTCACGAGCACATTGCACTGGCTGAAGCCAAGCGTTTGAACATCGGCACATTGGGTATGGTAGATACCAACTGCGATCCTAACAAAGTGGATTACGCTATCCCAGCCAATGACGATGCTACCAAATCTATCGCTATCATCGTGAATTACATCACTGCTGCTATCGCCGAAGGTTTGCAAGAACGTCAGGCTGATAAGGATGATGATGATAACTCAGATGTGGAAGAAAGTGCAGAAGCCAAAGCCGCACGTTTCGAACAAGGCACTGAAGGTGGCGATGATAAAGGCAGACGTTCAAGAGGTGCTGCTCCTGCCGGAGGCGGAAGACGCAGAACCACAGGTGGTCCGGCCAGAAAATAATCTTTGACTAAATTTTTATAACCTCTGTTTCAATTGAAACGGATAAATATATCAACATGAGTACTATTACAGCTGCAGATATCAACAAATTACGTCAGGCTACAGGCGCCGGAATGATGGATTGCCGTAAAGCCCTTACCGAAAGCAATGGCGATTTTGAAGCCGCTATCGACTGGTTGCGCAAGCAAGGCCAGAAAGTAGCCGCCAAAAGAAGCGATCGCGAAGCTAAAGAAGGTGTGGTGTTGGCTAAAACCACCGCCGACCACAAAGCCGGTATCGTACTTTGCATCAGCTGCGAAACTGATTTCGTGAGTAAAAATGCCGATTTCGTGGCTTTTGCCAACAGCATCGCTGATGCCGCTATCGCTCACAACGTAAAATCTGCCGACGAACTTAACGCCGTAGAAATCAATGGTGCTAAAGTAGCCGACATGATCAACGACAAACTGGCTGCTATCGGTGAAAAAATTGAAGTGTCTAAATTCGAAAGAGTGGAAGCTCCTTTCGTAGCCAGCTATATCCACGGCGCCAACAGAATGGGCGTTTTGGTGGGTATGACGCACGAAGCTGATGAAGCCGGTAAAGACGTGGCCATGCAAATTGCCGCGATGAACCCGCTCGCTGTTGATGAATCTGCTATTCCTGCAGATGTTATCGCCAGAGAAAAAGAAATCGCTATCGAAATGGTGAAGGCTGAAGGTAAACCCGCTGAAATGGCTGAGAAAATCGCCATGGGTAAACTGAACAAGTTTTTCAAAGACAACACCTTGCTGGCTCAGGCCTTCGTAAAGGATGGCAATAAATCTGTTGCCGAGTATTTGAAGAGCGTTAACGCCGATCTTAAGGTTACCGAATTCAAGAGAGTGGCTTTAGGATAAAATATTTTTTGAAACCCGGTTTTTTAGCCGGGTTTTTTTATGCAATTTGCCGAACCAATTACTTCATAAAAAACACAACATGCTTCCTAAGTATAAAAGAATCCTTCTCAAACTTTCGGGTGAGGCCCTGATGGGCGATAAAAGCTTCGGGCTTGATCCGCAAATCATCTCTCAATATGCCAAAGACATCAAAATGGTTACCGATATGGGTGTGCAGGTAGCACTCGTGATTGGAGGAGGAAATATTTACAGAGGCATGAATGAGGCCGAAACCGGCATCGAAAGAGCACAAGGCGATTATATGGGCATGCTGGCCACCGTCATCAACGGAATGGCTGTACAAAGTGGTCTTGAAAAAGCAGGCGTATATACCCGTTTGCAAAGCGCCATCAAAATGGAACAAATCGCCGAACCTTATATCCGCAGAAGAGCCATCCGTCACCTCGAAAAAGGAAGAGTGGTCATCTTTGGCGCTGGCACCGGAAACCCTTATTTTACAACCGATACGGCCGGTTCACTCCGCGCCATTGAAATAAAAGCGGATGTTGTATTGAAGGGAACAAGAGTGGATGGCATCTACACCGCCGATCCCGAAAAAGATCCCACCGCCACCAAATACGATAAAATCTCCTTCGCAGATGCCATCTCCAAAAACCTCAAAGTGATGGACACCACTGCTTTCACCCTTTGCATGGAAAACAATCTGCCCATCATAGTTTTTGATATGAACCAACCCGGCAACCTGCTGAGCGTGGTTACGGGTGAAAAAGTGGGAACATTGGTGAGTTGATTTCGGGATGATGGATACTAGATTCTAGATACTAGATTCTAGATAATGGATATTAGATAATGGATATTAGATTTTATTTTCAGGACACTGAAACTTAAAACTGTCTCAAGCATCCAGCATCCAGTATCCAGCATCCAGTATCCAGTATCCAGTATCCAGCATCCAGTATCCAGCATCCAGCATCCAGCACCAAGCATCCAGTATCAAGCATCCAGCATCAAGTACCTAGTCCATCTCCACATCCGTTACAATCGGGTAGTGGTCGCTTAAGTCCTTTTTTATTCTGGCGAACTGCGTGACTTCGAATGAAGGAGACACGAAAATATGATCGATACGCAACGTCGGAATGATATCGGGATAAGTATTGCCGATTCCGTTTCCTTTTTCCCTGAAACAGTTTGTAAGGCCATCACCAATATGCAGGTAGGCGTAACTGTTGGGCACATCGTTGAAATCTCCACAAACCACCACCGGATAAGGGCTCTCTGTAATCGTTCTTTTGATCTGATCGCTCTGCCAATGGCGATGGATGAAAGCCTGCTTCAACTTATGCAGTATGTTTCTGGAATTTGACAGGTCCGATTCTCTCTCCCAGGTAAGGTCATGCAGGTAGGTTTTATTCTCCGGAGAGAATTTCAACGACTGCAAATGGAGATTGAAAATCCTTACTGTTTTCCCATTGACTAAAATATCGGCATATTGATAGGTGGAATTGTACACTCTTTTTTCCGGCACAATTGTTTTTGATCCAATGATGGGGAAACGACTGAGGATGAGTTTGCCAAAATGATGGCCATAGTTGTCGTAGTCGTGAAAGCTGTCGTATGAAAAATAGTGATAGGGCATATCCAACTCTTTGCAAATGTCGGGCAGATAATTCACCGATTTTTTATTCAAACTGTCGGCGGCACACATTTCTTGCAAACAGATCACATCCGGTTGGAATTGATTGATTAAAGCCATCATCTCTTGCTTTCTGCCGGGATGTTTCTTATGTTCAAGCATATTGAACAACTCCACATTCCAACTCATGATGCGCAATCCGTTCTTTTGTTTCACATAAACAAACGGATCTTCCCATCTCGGCTTAAACACATGCTGCAATGGAAAAAAACAGATGAGCAAAGCCGTAAAACTGATAACACTCATCGAAAATTTTGCAAACAACCAGAAGACCACAAAACCAATATTGATGAAGAGCAGATATACAGCAGATAAGGCAAACAACCCCGTAAACCAGTAATCTCCATTGTTGATCCTTGAACCATAACAGGCAACAATAAGCGCTAATGCAAAAAAAACATTGACTGTCACCAATGTCACTTTCACTGTCTTGCGCATGAATTCCATTGCCATGTTTAAAATTAAATCTTAATGGTAAATATCAGCCAATAGAAAGAAGATGGAAAGATATATTTATTGAGGATATATGATGATTTGATAATTTGGAAATTTGATGATTTGAAAATACATCATCAAACCCCGAAGAGGTGACAAGATTCTACGAGCAAACAACGATCAAACTCCGAAGGAGTGACATGATTCTACGAGCAAACAACGATCAAACTCCGAAGGAGTGACATGATTCTACGAGCAAACAACGATCAAACCCCGAAGGAGTGACATGATTCTACGAGCAAACAACGATCAAACCCCGAAGAAGTGACATGATTCTACGAGCAAACAACGATCAAACTCCGAAGGAGTG
>CANGIT010000030.1 GCA_947454155.1 Chitinophagaceae bacterium | reverse complement strand
GACTGTAACCTTGGGTTCAGAGCTCAAATCCGGTGTGTACATGCTGGAAGTGAAATCTGGCAATGAAGTGAAGACGGTGAGAGTGGTGAAATATTAAAATCTCCACTTCTCTAAATAAATATAGCCCACCATTTAAATGGTGGGCTATTTTTGTCGGTTTTTAGAAGTAATAAATAAATAACCGTAATTATTTTAACAATTATATCTTTATCAATTCAGCACATTTAATTCAAAAAAATCAATTTAAAAATGCGCCATATTTCAATCTCCCTTTTTGCTGTATTTATGATGTTGAGTATTGTAACAAATGCTCAAAAAAAGAAGCATAAATCTGCGAGGCAATCAAAGCCCAACATCATATATATATTGGCAGACGACTTAGGTATAGGCAATGTGAGTTGTTATGGTGCGGATAATTATAAAACGCCAAATATTGATAGGTTGGCCGATAAAGGCATAAGGTTCAATCATGCTTACACGGCTCCTTTATGCGGTCCTTCGAGAGCAATGATCATGACGGGTCGTTACGCATTCAGGACAGGAGCTACCAATCAGGATGCATGCGGGTTGTTGAAGCCGGAAACTGAAATCATGATACCCAGTATTTTAAAATCTGCGGGTTATATCACTTCTTGTGTAGGAAAATGGGGACAATTGGCTTTAGGTCCTAAAGAATTCGGATTTGATGATTATCTAAAATTCAAGGGCAGTGGAGTATACATAAGCACAGACGAAAAACAAGTGCGTTACACTGTCAATGGTAAAGATCATGTTTTAGGTAAAAATGAGTACATGCCCGATTTGATGCATGATCATCTAGTGGATTTTATTGTGAAAAATAAGAACAATCCATTCTTTGTTTATTATCCCATGTCGCATGTTCATGGAGAAATTGTTCCAACACCCGACAGTAAACCCGATAGTAAAGACTTGTTTGCTGATAACATCAGTTACATGGATAAACTTGTAGGGAAATTGGTGGATGTATTGGATAGCCTGAAATTAAGAGAAAACACACTGATCATATTTATGGGAGATAATGGAACCGGAAATCAATGGGTTTCGAAGTCTACAATAAATGGAAAGATGTTGTCTGGAAAAAAAGGTGAGATGAAAGAATGTGGAAGCCTTGTGCCTATGATTGCTAACTGGCCTGCCAGGTTTTCGAGGCCAAGTGAAAATAACCAGTTGATAGACGCTTCTGATTTCTTACCCACATTATCTGAAATCGCTGGGGCGGAAGTTCCAAAAAATGATACCATTGATGGTGTGAGTTTTGCCGGCACTTTATTGGGGAGGCAAAATGTAAAACAACGTGAATGGATATTCATTGAGCTGGGAAATAAATGGTTTGTAAGAAGCCTTCAATGGAAACTAAACCGAGATGGTGAATTATATGATATGGCCAATGCACCTTATGAAGAGAAATTGATCACTTCAGCCAATCAAACAGAATCATCTGAAGTTGCACGTCAATCGTTGCAAAAGGTTATGGATAACCTTTCGCCGCAAACAGGCAAATTGGATACCGGTAGTGGAGATGGCCGTCACGGCAGTAAAGCAGCAAAAAAAGCGAAAGCGAAAGGCGGCAAAACTGACACAGAAACCGAATGATTAAAGTGATTATTTGTTGTCAGTCAAACTGATGAGATAATCGAACAAACTCATTTCTGTGGCAATACCCAGTTTTTTTCTCAAACGATAGCGGCTGATTTCAACACCCCTTACAGATATGTTCATGAGCTGTGCGATTTCTTTTGTAGACAAGTTCATTCTAAGATAAGTACACAGTTTCAGTTCATTGGGTGTGATGGCCGGGTGCACATGTTTAACTAAGGCTACAAAATCGGAATGGACCTTGTCGAAATGCTGTGCGAAATGCTCCCAGTCTTTGTCCATTTTTTCATCTTCTCCCAACACTTTGATCATTTTCTTTAAATCTGCTAGCACTTTTTCATTCTCTATCCCTTTCATGATTTGCTGCAATTCCGATTTGATCTTTGTCAGAATTTCGCCTTTTTGTACCAGGTGCATGGCATTGGTGGCCAACTCCGAGTTTTTAAAATCTATTTCCGATTGAAGTTTTTCATTTCTCAGATTGATGATGGCAGTTTCGGCCTTGTTGATTTCAAGTTGATGGAGATAATTGGTTTTCTTTTGCTCTTCTTCAAAATGGGCTTGTTGCAGGTAGAGTTTTTTTCTTTGTCGGGCATAAAACATATACAAGAAAAGCAAAAATGCCAAAAGATAAATGGTGTAAGCCCAATTGGAACGGTACCAGGGCGAATTGATTTTGAACGAGTAGGTGATGGGGGCAGATTCTTTGCCAAGATTGTTGCGCACTTTCACCATGAAATCGTAATGGCCGGGAGGGAGATTGGTATAGTCTTTTTCCGTTTTATCTGACCATTCGGACCAGCCATTATCAAAACCTTTCAGATAATAGGCATACTGAAGGTTGGTGACTTGTCCATATACCGTGCCGGCATATTCAAAATGGATGTTTTTCCAATTGTAATTGATTCGGGGTACAAGTTCCTTTGTTTGCTTCTGCATCTCATTGATGGGCGAAAAGTAGCCGCCAAACAAAGTGCTGTCTTTGAGGTTATTGATTTTAACGGAACGCAACCTGATTTTTATTTCGGTATTCAGGTTTTTATATTTTTCATAATTGATATGATAAAAACCTTTTTCGCCTCCCATAAAAATATTATTGGCATTCACCGCATAAATGAACTCAAAGCCGCTAAGCATCTTGTTGCTTAATTCGGGGATATTGATGATTCTGGGTTCTTTGCCGGAGAGGTCTATTACACCAAGATTTTTCTCATGAATAAACCATATGTTTCCATCTGTATCTTCTTTCAAATATCTAATGCTGAGTTCTCCTAAAATCTTTGTATAAAAACCATCCGGTTCAAAAATATTTTTAATGTCATTGAATTTGTACACTCCTTTCTCCGTGGCCACCACAATCTGGTTTTTTATTTTATACACTTGATTGTTCAGTAGTTTGGGCAATCCATTTTTGTCGGTGAATAACTGTACAGCGTATTGCGCATTTTTCGATTCATTGATCTTGTAAACGCCATGATAGGGATGCGAAACCCATATGTTTTGGTTGTTGTCAATAGCCAGGTATCTGGAAGATTCTTCAAAGTTGGGCAACGCGTTAGCAGGTATGAAATTTTCTCCGTCTGATTGAATAAAACGAAGGCCCTTGTAGTATCCGGCTACGTTTAATTTAGAAGGAAAAACATATTCCATAGGGGCGAAATTCCAATAACCGTCGCCGGTGGCAATCGGATTGGCCTGATGATGATTGATGATGAATGCACCTTCGTGATGCCCCAGCAACAGTTGGTTATTTATTTCTGCCAGTCCCCAAACTTGTCCACTGGTATTGGCAATTTCACTGAAGTTTCCTTTAGAAAAACTCAGGTCGGCAATGTTGTTCAATGGAGTTGAATATAGGCCTCCAGAAGTGCCGATAAACATTTCATTATTGTGGATGATGGTGGCATAGCCAGAGTTTTCAAGCTCGTTGGGAAGTATATGTTTGATGGCACTGTTGTAGGCAATACAGTCAATGCCGTTGTCGAGTCCCAACCATAAATTTCCCTGAAGGTCTAAAAAAACAGAGAGTATGTTATTATTCTGAAGACCTTCTCGTTTTGAGAATTTTTGGATGAGATTCCCTGTTAGATCTACGATGTACAAACCTCCATTGTTGGTGGCCAGAGCCATCCATTCTTTATTGACTTTTGAGCAGGCATAAATTCTTTCTTTTGAAATGCTGCTGAGGGTAGGGGAATTGATTTTTTCAAACTGCCCCTGCTTCATCCTGAAGATGCCGTTTTTTAATGTTGAAATCAATGTGCTGCCACTAGATAGCTGCACAATGCCTGTAACAGGATCGTTTTTTGCCAACTGGTTGCTGAATTGAACAGGGGCCCAAGTCTCGTTTTTGAATATCATCAAGCCTTTTTCATAATCATGGGCGTAAATCTCATTATTACAAACGTTCATAAATGACCATTCGGACGGAGCTTTGTATATAGAAACATTATTCCCTGAGAACCTGAAAATCTTTTTAGTTGTTCTAAAGAAGATGTCTTTGGGTGTACAAACAACATCCCAAACATCACCAAACGCTCTCTCGTTTTTGGGAATCAATCCTACCATGCTGTAGAATTCAAGTTGACCATTTCTGCCAGGTTTATAATAACCTAATTCATCTTGTCCGCCAGCGTAAATATTATTATCCTTTGCAATTTCAATTGATCTGACAATGGTTTTGTTGGGTAGTGGAGTTAGGTTCCAATAGGTGCCATCAAAACTAAGTAAGCCTTCATTGTTGGCAAAATACATAATGCCATTATTGTCTTGTTTGATTTCCCAGTTTTGTAAACCTGCTAAATAGGTTTCTTTTTTAAAATTGGTTACATCCGGTAGGCCAATAGTATTTTGTCCCAATGTGAAAAATGGTAGTAGAAAAAGCAATAAAATTATGTTGACTTTTTTCATTGTAATATGGTTGAGAAAGTAAACAATAATATTTGATGTAGTAATGATGTAGTGTTTTTAGCTTAAAAAGTGAATTATTACAATGTTGGATGTAGTATTGATGTGGGAAATGCAAACGATTGTGATGTGGTGCAATATACATTTGTTATTCCAAAAAACAAAGATCCCTACTGTTGAAAATGAATTTGAGAATTATCATTTATTCACTTTAAACAAAAAAAACAGATGAAAAAACATTTATTCCTGTTGTTCATGATGTTCTTGATGATCTTCAGGGTTTATGCACAACCGTCGGCGGCGGCACCAACGCCTCCTTCGAGAAACGCTTCGGATGTAATCAGCCTTTTCAGTGGCGCTTACTCCGATGTATCGGGTACAAACTGGGCTCCTTGGTGGGGTCAGTCAACGGCAGTATCGGAAGTGTCCATTTCTGGTAACGCCACCAAGCACTACGAAACACTGAATTACATCGGTGTTGAATTGGCTTCTCCGCTCAACGTAAGCGGCATGCAGAATCTGCATTTGGATGTTTGGACAGGCAACTGTACTACATTCAATGTTTCTCTGATCACTCCCGGCACCGGGGAAAATGCAGTAACTGTAACGCCTACTATCAACGGATGGAAAAGCGTTGACATTGCTTTGAGCAATTACACTGTTCCCAATCTGGCCAGCATTGGTCAGCTTAAATTCGATGGATTGCCTTGGGGCACAGCCGATGTTTATGTAGACAACATCTATTTCTGGAAGTCGGCCAACACGCCTTCACTCAGCAATTTTTCTATTCCTGCCAAAGTGCTGGGCAATGCGCCATTTACAATTACGGCTCCAACTTCAAATAGCAGTGGTGCTTTTTCTTATACCAGCTCAAATACCAGTGTAGCTACTGTTAGTGGCAGTACTGTTACATTGGTGGGTGTAGGTACTACTACCATTACTGCCACACAAGCTGCTGCCGGTGCCTATGGTTCAGGTACAATCAGCGCTACTTTAGTGGTGAGCTCTCCGCCTCCAGCTACCGCAGCACCAACTCCTCCTGCTCGTGCAGCTACCAATGTGGTATCATTGTACAGCGATGCCTATACCAACTATGATGTAGATACTTGGTCTGCAGTTTGGGATCAGGCAGATGTTGAAGATGTAACTGTTGCCGGTAATGCAACTAAAAAATACTCCAACTTTGTTTTTGCCGGTGTTGAATTCACTAGCGCACCGATCAATGTTTCCGGTATGGAGAAATTCCATATCGATATCTGGACGCCGGATGCAACTGTGTTCAAAATCAAATTGGTTGACTTTGGTAATGACGGCGCTTATGGCGGCGGCGATGATTCTGAACAAGAACTCGGATATACACCAGCACTCAGCCAATGGGTGAGTTACGATATCAATCTGAGCGACTTTACCGGACTTGTGGGTAAATCACATGTAGCTCAAATGATCTTGGTGGCTTCTAATAGCACGGTGTATGTTGATAATATTTATTTCTGGAGAACTTCACCTCCTCCAACATTTGGTGCGTTCACCATTGCACCAAAAGTTTTGGGTGCAGCTAATTTCACTTTGACTGCTCCTACCAGTAACAGTACTGGTGCATTTACTTTTACTAGCAGTAACACAAATGTGGCGACTATCAGTGGAACTACCGTTACCATCGTTGGTGCTGGTACTTCAGTCATCACAGCTACACAAGCTGCTGCCGGTGCTTATGGTACAGGAAGCGTTACTGCCAATCTGGTAGTTACAGGTCCTGCCGCTCCAGTAGGCGCAGCACCTAATCCTCCATCAAGAAATGCTACTGATGTTATTTCTTTGTTCAGTGGAGCTTATTCTAATGTAGCAGGAACAGAATGGTTCCCTTATTGGGGTCAAAATGCCTTCTGCGAAGACACTACCATTGCTGGAAATCTTACACACAAATATCCCAACCTGAACTATCATGGCGTTCAGTTCGCAGATTTGATTGATGCTTCCTCAATGACTACACTTCACGTAGACATCTGGACACCAAACTGTACTGCGTTCGATTTCTATATAATCAATACCAATACCGGTCTTGAAAGAAAAGTAACTTTGTCACCTCCGTTTGCCGGATGGAAAAGTTATGATATCCCTTTAAGTCAATTCTCTTCTCAAGGTGTTGATCTTGCGAATATCGGTCAGTTCAAATTTGTAAGTACTCCATTTGGTGGAACAACCGTTTACATGGATAATATTTATTTCTGGAAGCCTTCCAATATTCCTAACATCAGCAATTTCTCAATTGCCGGTAAATATCTGGGAGATCCTAATTTCACTTTGCCAACTCCAACCAGTAACAGTACTGGTGCGTTTACCTACTCCAGCAGCAATACTTCAGTTGCCACTGTGTCTGGAAATGTAGTAACTATCGTAGGTGTGGGTACATCAAACATCACCGCAACACAAGCTGCTGCAGGTGGTTTATTATCAGGTTCAATCACTGCTGTATTGAATGTGGATTATGCACCACCATCAAGTGCTGCTCCAATTCCACCAGTAAGAAATACAGTTGATGTGAAATCATTGTATAGTAATGCTTATACAAATCTTCCGGTAGACACATGGTCTGCAGGTTGGGATCAGGCTAACGTGGCTGATGTGGTGATTGCGGGTAACGATAATAAGAAGTATACCAATCTTGTATTCTCCGGTATCGAATTTACCAGCAACCCTGTTGATGCTTCTGCGATGCAATATTTCCACCTCGATGCCTGGACACCAAATTCAACTGTCTTCAATATCAAATTGGTTGATTTTGGCGCCAATGGCGTTTATGGTGGTGGTGATGACACTGAGCATGAATTGTCATTCACTCCATCTTTGAGCAGTTGGAATTCTTATGACATTCCTCTTACAAGTTTTGCCAACATGACTTCAAGAGCGCATGTTGCTCAAATGATTCTTGTGGCTTCCAACAGTACCGTGTATGTGGATAATGTTTATTTCTATAAAGGAACTGCATTGTCTCCTACAATTGCTGTAACTCAGCCTACTTGTGCATTGTCTGTAGGTTCAATTACAATCACTTCGCCTACTACCGGCCTTACTTTCAGTAAAGACGGTACTACTTACCAAACCAGCAATGTATTCAGCGGTTTGGCCGTAGGTACATACAGCATCACTTCTAAAAATGGTGCAGGTGTTGTGTCTTCTCCTATCACAGCTACTATTTTAAGTACGACGCCTACTGCGCCAGCAGGAATTGTAGGTACTAAAAATGTAAGCAAATGTGATTCTTTGCAAACCTATTCAGTTGTTAATCCTGTTTATGGCTACACTTATACATGGGCTGTAACCGGAACAGGTAACTCAATTAAATCTGGTCAGGGTTCAAATACAGCAGTTATTGCTTTGAATGTAGCCGGTACCATTTCGGTGAAAGCCACTAAGTGTATCACTGCAGGCCCTACAGTATCATTTGCTGTTACCAAGGCTACGCCATCAGCACCCGCCGGTATCTACCAGCGTTTTGTAGGCGCCACTTCAGTAGCTGCAGATGTGAATCTTTGCAAATACACACAAACTGCATTTGCTGCTACCGGCGTGAAAGATACTTTCCG
>CANGIT010000029.1 GCA_947454155.1 Chitinophagaceae bacterium | reverse complement strand
GGAAAACACCAATTCCCATGGCACATAGGTTGCTGTTGACTTTTCTTCGCTGTTGTTGTGCTCTTTAAAACGTCTGGTCATATCATTGGTCTGCCCTTTGTAATAACGCCCTGAACGCTTCGACTTTAATATATATACAGTATACATAAAACAAAAAACCTCACTCTTTTTGTTGAGTGAGGTTGGGTGGGAGTTGACGGGGTCGAACCGCCGACCCTCTGCTTGTAAGGCAGATGCTCTAAACCAACTGAGCTAAACTCCCTTTTCCCTTTTGGGAGGGCAAAGATAAGGGTTAAAACTTTTCTGCAAAATTTTTATTGAAATATCTTGAAAAAAAATGAAGGCATTTTTATCCGTGATTCTTTTATTTTTGCAGAGCTATGAACCACCACTTTTCATACAACCCGCTAACAGACGTAGATACAGATACAGATTTGCTTACTGAGGTCGAATCTCCTTATCATCTTATTGTCTGGAATGATGATGTTAATACATTTGAATGGGTTATCGATACCCTCGTTCAAATTTGCGGCCATTCGAAGGAGCAAGCTGAACAGTGCGCCATGATTATTCATTATAAAGGGAAGTATGCAGTAAAGAAAGGTTATTATGAAGATCTGAAGCCACAATGTGAAGCTATCAACGACAGAAACATAAATGCCACACTGGAAGTTTTGGCTTAAACTTTATTCCAGCATTTCATCTCGGCAATTGAATAGGGATAATACTTTTTTGAACCTCTGTCAGTTTAATTTAATCACTACCCTGCACTGACCCCTTTTTTCGACACTCTCTCTATATAAGATTTGGCTCCATTTTGTAATAGTTTATCGAACAGTTGAGCGGTTGCTCTGGCATCTCCCATGGCGCGATGTCGATCTTCTATTTCAATTCCCAAATTGCGGCACAATTTCCCGAGGCTATACGACTCCATTCCAGGTATGAATTTTCGGCTCATTTGAACCGTACAAAGTTTAGGGGCTTTCAAAAAAAGACCGCATCCTTTCAATTGTAAGTCGATGTAAGTATGATCAAAGCCAACATTATGCGCCACAAAAACTTTATCGTGCAACAATTCATACACCTTGTCTGCTATTTCGGCAAACAAAGGCGCAGAGGCCACCATTGCATTGCTGATGCCCGTGAGCTTGACGACAAAGGGAGTGATCGGCTGTTGTGGATTGACCAAAGTCTGAAATTCTTGCACCACTGTATGTCCGTCATGAATCACGATGGCAATTTCGGTTATGGCATTTGAAGCGGCCAAACCTCCGGTAGTTTCTATATCAACAATGGCAAACAAGGTGCGTAAAAGTAAATGAAAAATTGGGTTGTTGGATTATTTCAATGCTGTTTTAACCACACGCTCTCCATTTTTATTCAGCAGTCTGAAATAAATGGCGCCCTTGGGCCAGGCATCTGCATGCAAATCATTGACCACGTTCTCCCCTACCACCAAACTTAGTTGCCTTTGCAGCAACTTTCTTCCCATAGCATCAAATATAGCCAGCTCGGCCTGTTGGTTCATTTTGGAGGTGATGTGTATTGAAGCTGATGAAACAATTGGATTAGGATAAACTGACAACATGATTGTACCCGTAAAATTTTCATCCCAGCATTTTCCTGTTCTGGGGAAATGCTGATCGAGCCAGTCTATACGATCGTGCAACCATTGTTTGAGTTGAACAATTTCCCCTTCGTACGTAGACGGAATGGGCTGTGGATTGGGCCATACATAGATGCCCAATATCGGCCATCTGGCGAAATGACGGTTTCTGGCTTCCGCAGTGAGCGAAGACACTGAATCGATAAGATGATCGAGGTGTGCTGTACTTAAAATATTGTTTCTATAACTGGTCCAATGACAATGCAACATGTTCTGATAAAAAGTATCCTGCCTCGCCAGCTTATACCAGAAGAACGGGATGGCCCCAGCCGCATAGCTTGGACAATCATAGTTGAAATCCAGTGCCCACCCGGTGGTCAAACTGCCATTACAGTAATCGGCATTGTGAAAGGCTATATCAAAATCCCATACAGGTCCGGCGAATATCAATGGATTCTTGCTGTCTTTGTCTTTATGAAAATAGGTGCTTAAGCGATATCCATCCACATTTCTGCTTACTTCATCGATGATATGGTAATCTACAAAAGAAGGATAATCGATATACTTGCGAAGACCATTCACCGGATCTTGAAATTGTTGTGAGGCGGCCACATCTTCAAACTGATCGACTACAGATTTGATGTAGGCTTTTTGAGTGGGATGAATACTATCAAGTTTCGGGTATACATAAGAGTACTGTCTTGTGCCACCATCAATGGAATTGGGAACTGGATGAGATGAATACCAGCCGTTAGGTTGTTTGTCGATACTGAAAATATAACCACCTGTCAGTTGATCTCCGGTGGTGTCAGTAACTTCGAAATGCGCTAAGTTCAATCTACCAGCCGACCGTTTGATTTTCTCCATAAAAACATAAATGCCTTTGTAATCTCCATTCACCATCACTTCCACATAACGACAATGGGCAGCCCAATGTCCCATTTCATTCGATAAAGTATAAGCGAGAAAATTATGTATCAGCGATTTGTCGGTATATGGCGCATACAACACCCAATCACTTTCCGCAGGCATACCCAACAATGAATTTTCAATTTCAAAACCATTATCATCCCGCAATTCCACATTGTAACTGTTCATGGGAAAACCTTGAGAAGACTGCCCTCTGATTTCGATGCCGATTTTACCATGATAATGATTATCCGCATCCGACAACGCATTTCTCACCCCTTCGCCATTATAGACGATTCCCATATCGGCAGTGATTTTGGTATCAGAAACAATCCCTTGTCCATGGGTTTCGATTCGGATGATGGGAAGATTGGTAGTTGTTAAAAGCTGTGCCTGGGTCTTTACCGATGTCAGCAACACCACCAACAGGATGATCAGCGCATTTCTATACATGAGGATTTGATTAAAGGAGGATAAATATAGGATTAATAAATAAGCCGATGAATCTGTATTTTTGCGAACCTAAGATTTTCAATCGTAACCTTTTCAAACCGATGGAATTAAGCAAAAATTTCGACCACCAGCAATCTGAACAACAATGGTATCAGCATTGGCTGGATAAACAATATTTCAAAAGCACTCCCGACAACAGAGAACCTTATACTATTGTAATGCCACCTCCCAATGTAACCGGCGTATTGCATATGGGACATTGCCTCAACAACACCATCCAGGACATCCTCATCAGAAGAGCTCGTATGAAAGGCTTCAATGCCTGCTGGGTACCAGGCACCGACCATGCTTCAATCGCTACAGAAGCCAAAGTGGTAGCCATGTTGAGAGAGAGAGGAATCACCAAATCATCTTTGACGCGCGATGAATTTCTGAAATACGCATGGGAATGGAAAGAAAAATACGGCGGCATCATCCTGCAACAATTAAAGAAGCTCGGATGCAGCCTCGACTGGGACCGCACCTCTTTTACGATGGATAAGGAATACTACGATTCAGTAATCAGCGTTTTCGTTTCATTATACAATAAGGGCATCATCTATAGAGGCAAAAGAATGATCAATTGGGATGTGAAGGCCCTCACCGCATTAAGCGACGAAGAAGTGATTCGCAAAGAAACACGCCAGCAACTTTATCATCTTAAATATGTTATTGAAGGAACTGAAGATTTCATCACTGTGGCTACAGTTCGCCCGGAAACCATCATGGGTGATACCGCTGTTTGTGTGCATCCCAACGACGAACGTTATAAGCACCTGCATGGAAAATCCGTGCTCGTACCCTTGATCAACCGCAGCGTACCGGTGATTACAGATGAATACGTGACGATGGATTTCGGTACCGGAGCATTGAAAGTGACCCCCGCACATGACGTGAACGACTATGCACTGGGCGAAAAACATAAGCTGGAAGTTATTGACGTTTTCAACGACAACGGGACCATGAGTGATGCTGCTCAACTTTATGTGGGCATGGACCGCTTCGAAGTGAGAAAGGAAATTGCCGTGGAACTGGAAGAAAAAGGTTTTCTCCTGAAAACAGAAGATTATACAAGTGAGGTGGGTTATAGCGAAAGAACCGATGTGGTAGTTGAACCCCGTCTTAGCCTGCAATGGTGGCTGAGCATGAAAGACATCTCCGCTCCTGCCTTGAAAGTGGTGATGGAAGAAGAAATTAAATTCTATCCTCCCAAATTCAGAAATGTATACCGCCACTGGATGGAAAACATCAAAGACTGGTGCATCAGTCGTCAGTTGTGGTGGGGTCATCGCATTCCAGCCTGGTATGATGAGAAAGGTCGATTCGTAGTAGCTGAAAATGAAAACAAAGCGAAACACCTGTTTAAAGAACAATTTGGAGTAGCAGACGCAGTATTGAGTCAAGATGAAGATTGCTTGGATACCTGGTTCAGCAGCTGGTTATGGCCTTTTGAAGTTTTTAAAGGATACAGCCATCCAGGAAATACCGACAATAGTTATTACTACCCTACCAACACGTTGGTTACCGGCCCAGATATTATTTTCTTCTGGGTGGCCCGAATGATCATGGCGGGAATTGAATTTGAAAACAAAATTCCTTTCCAGGAAGTGTATTTCACAGGCACTGTAAGGGATAAGCTGGGCAGAAAAATGAGTAAGAGTTTGGGCAACTCACCCGACTTGCTTGGCTTGATTGATCAGTATGGCGCCGATGCCACACGCTTCGGTATCATGATCGCTTCACCTGCCGGTAACGATATACTATTTGATGAAGCCGCACTTGAGCAAGGACGCAATTTCAACAATAAGATGTGGAATGCACTGAAGCTGATAAAAATGTGGGAAGGACGACAAGCTGAAGAGGCAAGTAACGAAAGTCATTTTGCAGTGGAATGGTTTGATCAGAGATTGAAGGAAGTGGCTGCCGAAGTAGAAAAAATGATGGAACAGTTCCGTCTCAGTGAAGCTTTAAAAACCATTTATTCACTGATCTGGGATGATTTCTGCAGCTGGTACCTGGAATGGATCAAACCGGGATTTGAACAACCCATATCCTCCTCCATTTACAGTAAAACCATCGGATTCTTTACGGAGCTGATGCAGTTGTTGCATCCTTTCATGCCTTTTGTGACTGAAGAAATCTATCATCAACTGACGGATAGAACCGATGACATCTGTGTAAGACAGTCAACAACATCATCCATTACAGCCGCTCAAATGCTCATAGAAGGCGAACTGCTGAAAAACGTGATCACCGGCCTGCGCGACATGCGCAACAAACAACAGCTGAAGCCCAAGGAAACGATTAAAGTATTTATACAAACTTCACAGCAAACCATATACGAAACTATCTCTTCCATTCTGGCCAAACAGGTCAATGCCGATTCGATTACCTATGTCAATGAATCGGTTGCCGGCTCTTTCACGCTGGTCATCGGCAAAGACACGTTTTATATTTTGACCGATAAGCCTGTTGATACCGCCCATCAGCTTTCTTCACTGGAAAAAGAGCTTGAGCATATCAAAGGATTTTTAATGGCAGTAGATAAGAAATTGGGAAACGAAAAGTTTGTTCAAAATGCAAGACCTGAAGTATTGGCACTTGAACAAAAGAAGAAGCAGGATGCAGAAGCAAAAATAAAAATCATCGAAGAGAGCATCGCCTCACTGCATGGTTAATCGTTTTGTTAAAGCTGCAAATCAATAGGAAGCCAATTGTAAATTACGTTTTGTTTAAAAAATAAAGTATTGACTTTTCTCTTCCAGAAAGCAGAAAGTCAAAAATCAATTCAACAACTGGAAATGAAAAGACACACCATCATTTATTCTTTGATTTGCATCTTCGTCATTGTATGCTTTCATAAATCGACTGCACAACATACAAATGTTGTTAACAATAAAACGCAAATAAAAATAAAAGCGCCTAAATTAAAAACCAGCTTAGGTATCTTCTCCGATTCTGTGAACATCACCGTTGATAAAGCCAAAGCCATTTTAGCCACTTCATTGAAAGTAACCGATGAAAAAAACACAGCCCTGACTATCACTTATTACCAACTGCTGTACAAACAAAATGTAACCACAGAGAATGAAGAAACAGGTAAAATTTCTCCTGTTCAAAAGTTTACCTCCGAAATTTTCAGATCAACCCCTTTACCTCCAGGTTGGGTGAACAGAATACGTGAAGACCTTACTGCAGGAGAAGAGTTGTACTTTTTCGACATCATTGCCAAAGATGAACAGGGACATATCTTTTATGCCCCTAACCTGAAAATCATCACGCAATAAAAATGTCGCTCTCTATTCGGTTTGCCACCATAGATGAATTGAAGTTAACCAGAGAGATTGCTTATGAATCCTGGCCTGGTGCATACGAACACATTTTGTCGGATGCGCAATTGAATCACATGCTTTCGCTATTCTATAATGATGACGCTTTGGCCAGTCAATTTTTCGATCAACAGCATCAATTCATCATCGCATTTAATGATCATCACCAGCACATTGGTTTTGCATCATTCTCTCGCCTTGAAGAATCAACCAAAATTTCCTACAAGCTCCACAAACTTTACATCCTCCCCCAGCAGCAACAAAGTGGTACCGGAAAAGCAATGATTGAATTTATTACAGAGCACATCCAACAAAAAGGAGCCACTCATTTACTGTTAAATGTAAACAGACAAAATGCTGCAATTTTTTTTTACAAGAAAATGGGATTTGAAATCATCAGAGAAGAAGATATCGACATTGGGAATGGTTATTACATGAATGATTATGTGATGGAAAAAAAATTGGGATAACCTCCTTTTCGAATAAGTTACTTTGTGTGTCTTGAGTTTCCCTTTTGCGCTCTGTGGTAAAAAAAAAATTACGGCCATTCATCTTACCATACCAATTGGTGCGTTTGCTTGATCACCCCCATCACAAATACACTTTGAATATTTCCCATGTTTTCAATTTGACTAAGTCGGTTTACATGAAAATCATAGTAACTGTCCATGTTTTCCTCCACCACCTTCAGCATAAAATCGAACTCCCCGCTGATATTATAACATTCAATCACTTCGTTCAGCTGATTGATGGACTTGATGAATTTCAACCCCGCATTTTTGCTGTGTTCCTTCAGTGAAACATAGCAAATCACCATCAGGCCTTTTTTCACTTTAGCATAATCCAGCAGCGTGGCATATTGCCTGATAACACCCGTCTGTTCCATCCGTTTGATTCTTTCATGAACCGGCGTTGTGCTTAAATGAACCTTGGCTGCAATTTCTTTCACCGTAGCCCTCGCATTTTCCTGTAAATGTCTCAATATCTGCAAATCAATCTTGTCTAATGAGAATGAAACAGGAATCTGTTCTTTTTTTTCTGTTTTTTTAATCATTTATTTATATTTCATTCTGATAAAGATAATATTTATATTATTTTATTCCATATTTTAATAAATTAATAGAATCTATACGCATATTTTTTACTTTTGACATCTAAATTAATATTATGTCAACAACAATGAATGCAATCGATTTTTCACTTCAATACAAAGTGAAAGACATGAGCCTCGCCGAATGGGGTCGTAAAGAAATAAAATTAGCTGAAGCGGAAATGCCTGGTCTGATGAGCATCCGTGCAGAATATGGCGCCAGTCAACCTTTGAAAGGTGCCCGTATCGCAGGTTGTCTTCACATGACTATACAAACTGCTGTATTGATTGAAACCCTTGTAGCTTTGGGTGCTGAAGTAAAATGGAGCAGTTGCAACATTTTCTCTACTCAAGATCAGGCTGCAGCCGCTATTGCCGCAGCCGGCATCGGTGTTTACGCCTGGAAAGGTCAATCATTAGAAGACGCAGACTGGTGCATTGAACAAACTTTGTTCTTTGGCAGTGCCGACAAACCATTGAACATGATACTTGATGATGGTGGTGATTTGACCAATATGGTTTTTGATAAATATCCTGAGCTGATTTCTCACATCAAAGGTCTGAGTGAAGAAACCACAACTGGTGTTCATCGTCTTTACGAAAGAATGGCCAAAGGCACTCTGCCCATTCCTGCCATCAACGTAAATGACTCTGTAACCAAATCTAAATTCGACAATAAATATGGTTGCCAGGAATCATTGGTAGATGCGATCCGCAGAGCTACTGATATCATGATGGCCGGAAAGGTGGCTGTAGTTGGAGGTTATGGTGATGTGGGCAAGGGTTCTGCGTTGAGTCTTCGCGGAGCCGGCGCTCGTGTAATCGTTACCGAAATTGACCCGATCTGCGCCCTGCAGGCCGCCATGGACGGTTTTGAAGTTAAGAAAATGGCTGATGCTGTTAAAGAAGCTGATATCATCGTAACGGCCAGTGGCTGCCGTGATCTGATTACTGAACAGCATTTCAGAGCCATGAAAGACAAAGCAATTGTTTGTAATATCGGTCACTTCGATATCGAGATCGATATGGCCTGGTTGAACACCAGCTACGGTCACACCAAAGACACCATCAAGCCTCAGGTTGACATGTACACCATCGAAGGAAAAGATGTGATTGTTTTGGCTGAAGGCCGCTTGGTGAACCTCGGATGTGCTACTGGCCACCCGAGCTTTGTAATGAGTAATTCATTTACCAATCAAACGCTGGCTCAAATCGAATTGTGGACCAATACCGACAAATACGAAAACAAAGTTTACGTTTTGCCTAAGCACCTCGACGAGAAAGTAGCTCGTTTGCATCTGGCGAAAATCGGTGTGGAACTGGACACCTTGACCGACGACCAAGCCAGCTATCTCGGCATTCCAAAAGAAGGCCCTTTCAAAGCCGACATGTATCGTTACTAATCGTTAACATAAATCATCTCAAAGCTGCCTCAATGTTTACGGGGCAGCTTTTTTTATCAATAAAGCAAACGCTTGTAGTTGGGGATTCTTTATTTTAGCGTTCAATTATTTACACCCGAATTGTTCATCAACATACATACACATCAAGCAAATCAGGAAGGATCGCTATGCATTCAAAATCTTCATGAAAGATTTGGCAGCCAATCTCTGCCTACTTATTGCTCTATGGGATTACACCCTTGGCATATTGAGGCCAACAGCTTTTCGCAATTGCTTGAAGAATTGAAACTGTATTCAAGAAAAGAAAATGTTTTAGCCATAGGAGAATGCGGTCTCGACAGACTTTGCAGCACTGATTTCAAATTGCAGGAAAACGTTTTCCGTCAGCAAATTGCTTGGGCCAATGAAATTGCCAAACCCTTAATCATTCATTGTGTAAGAGCCCATCGCGAAGCCATCACCATCTTGAAAGAGATGAACAATATCATGCCTGTAGTTTTTCATGGTTTCAACAACAATGAAACGATTGCTCATCTGCTTTTGAATGAAGGCTATTACCTCTCTTTTGGCAAATCCTTATTCAATCCTTCTTTGCAAGCTTTATTTTGCAGCATCCCCAATGCTTATATTTTCCTGGAAAATGACGATAGCGAAATACCGATTGAGAATATTTACAGACAAGCTTCTAAGCTTAAAAACATTTCAGCAGATACCCTAAGTTTGCAATTGCAAAAAAACACAACTAAAGTATTTAATATCAAATTTTAAATGGAAGACATTTCCTGGTTGGGCAGAACCAAGCTGCTTATTGGAGAAGAAAAACTGAGAGTGCTCACACAAAAACATGTGATGATTGTGGGCATGGGCGGTGTGGGTTCTTTTGCGGCAGAATTCGTGTGCAGAAGCGGCATTGGCAAAATGACCATCATCGATGGCGACGTGGTGGATCCCACCAACCGAAACCGTCAACTGCCGGCACTAGCTACCAATCACGGACAACCGAAAGCCGACATCATGGCCGAACGGCTCAGACAGATCAATCCGGAGCTGGAGCTGAACGTCATCAAGGAATTTATCAACCCCGAAATGGTGGAGAAAGTACTGACATTAAACCCCGATTTTATCATAGATGCCATTGACAGCATCACCCCAAAAATCACATTTTTGAAATTGGCTTACGAAAGAAAAATACCTATGGTAAGTAGCATGGGGGCCGGAGCCAAACTGGATCCCACTCAACTGAAAGTGGTAGACATCTCTAAAACACAAATCTGCCCCTTTGCACAACAAGTAAGGAAACAACTGAAAAAACATGGCATATTCAAAGGCATAAAAGCAGTTTACTCGCCGGAAACGCCTATCTGGGACAGCCTTATGCTGACTGACGGAAGCAATTATAAGAAGTCGGCTTACGGTACCATCTCCTACCTGCCCGCCACATTTGGCGCAGTAGTAGCATCTGTTGCCATCAGGGAACTGATCAACAATTCTTAATTACCTTTACCCTCCTGCTTTGACAAAACTTTCAGTAAATATCAACAAACTGGCCACGCTCAGAAATTCGAGAGGCGGCAACAATCCCGACCTGGTTCAATCTGCCATTGCCATACAGCGGTATGGAGCAGAGGGCATTACTGTTCATCCCAGACCCGATGAGCGCCATATCCGTTATGCGGATGTGTACGATTTGAAGAAAGTGGTTTCCACTGAATTCAACATTGAAGGCAATCCCACAGAAGATAAATTTGTAAAGCTGGTGCTTGACATCCAGCCAACTCAAGTGACACTGGTTCCGGATGCTTTGGGACAATTGACCAGCAATCATGGCTGGAATACGATAGTACATCAGGAATACCTGCAAAATATCATCGCTGTTTTCAAATCAAAAAATATCAGGGTTTCCATCTTTGTAGATCCTGTGGTGGAAATGATTGAAGCTGCAAAAACCACGGGAACAGATCGTATCGAATTATATACCGAATCATATGCCAAAGCCTTTTCAATGCATGAAAAAGAAAATGGCATTTTACCTTACGTTAAAGCTGCGGCAAAAGCTATGGAATTAAACCTCGATATCAATGCCGGTCATGACCTCGACTTACAAAACCTCCGCTATTTCGCAACTCGTATTCCTTCACTGAAAGAAGTCTCCATCGGACATGCATTGATTTGCGACTCCATTCAATATGGGTTGGAAAACACGGTGCAGATGTACAAAAGGCAACTTAAGTAAAATACTGAGTTTAATTTTTTCTACGACATAGGAAACACGAAGATTATATTTTGTGAGCCTTGTGTATTCTTTGTGACCTTAGTGGTTTTACCACGAAGAACACGAAGGAGTCACGAAGATTATATTTTTGTGAGCCTTGTGTATTCTTTGTGACCATTGTGGTTTTACCACGAAGAACACGAAAGAGTCACGAAGATTATATTTTGTGAGCCTTGTGTATTCTTTGTGACCTTTGTGGTTTTACCACGAAGAACACGAAAGAGTCACGAAGATTATATTTTGTGAGCCTTGTGTATTCTTTGTGACCTTTGTGGTTTTACCACG
>CANGIT010000028.1 GCA_947454155.1 Chitinophagaceae bacterium | reverse complement strand
GCCAGTGGATTGATTTACGGACTGGTGACCGGTATGCCCATGGGCGAAGCCGCAGAGTTCGGTGTGGCCGCAAGTGCGCTGAAACACACCATCCCCGGCGATCTGAACCATGCTACACTGGCTGAAGTGAAAGATCTGATGAAAGGCGACGGTTCAGGAAGAGTTCAACGTTAATGTGTTGAAAATGAATGAAAAGAGATGAATTTGCCTTGTTTTTACCTTTCGCAATCGTTGCCGGAAAGGGTTTCGAGCTGCTGTTTTTGATGAAATTTAAAATTAATTCCGTTTACGTGTTGTTATGTTGATAAGAACAGCGAAAAAATAGAAAACAATTGATATTACTTTAAATTGTTTATTTATTTATTAGTGATAGTTTAGACCTTAGAAACATTATGCTTAGTTTGTTGTTTTGGGTTTTGTCAATAAACGATTAAATTAATGTTTCAACACCCAAAAGAATCATTTTACCGTTGAACCAAGAAAAAAGAAAATCTGATACATGAAAAAAAATCTACTCGTTTTTCTTTTCATCTTTTACTGCTTTTACTTCAATGTGAGTGCTCAGGCTCCAGTAACTGGTGCTTCTCCAACTACTAATGATTTCAGAACAAAACAAAGTGGGGATTGGAGCACAAATACAACTTGGCAAGTTAGAGATGCTGCAGGTAATTGGAGTGATGCAATAGTCGGACAAATTCCAACTGCATCCAATAACGTATACATACAGGCTGCCCATGCCATTACAGTAAATTCTAACAATGCATGCCAGGATTTTCATTTGAATTCTACAGGTTCAATTGCTGTTGCCACGAATACAACATTACAGATATGTAGAAAAATCAGATCTTTCAGCCTCAATCCTGTTTCAATTTCAAATGTTGGATCTCCTACTGGCACTGTCGCTACGGTTACGACTACAACAAATCATAGTTTCGTGGTTGGACAAAGAGTGGGCATAACTGGAGTATCTATCAACCCAAGCGCTGCTGCGGCAGCTTTTAATGGAACGGTAGTAATAACTGGAGTAACTCCTAATACTTTCTCTTTTACACCATTAAATTCTACTCTAGTGGCTTCTACCGCAGTTACGGGAGTAACGGTACAAGCTCCGGTAGTGGCCGCAGGTGCAGATCCAACTAATACTTTTTTTACAACACAGGCAAATGCTACCCCAAGCACAGGCATCACTACAACAGGAACTGGTAAATTGTTATTTACTTCAACAACTAGCATTACTTTGTCTGGTGAATGGGGGGCAAACATAACTTCATGGAATGCTGAATTTGCAACAACAGGAACAGCTGTTTTAAATACTTCTTTTAAGGCTGGAAATATTGTTTTTTCAGCTGGAATTATTAATGCCCAGGCCAATAGAATTGCACCTGACAATTCTGGGACTGGAGGCAGTGTTACAATAAAGTCAGGTGCAACGCTTATATCCAGTCAAAATGGGATAACAGCAGGTAATCAAGTGTTTTCAAGACTTTCTGGTAGTACAGCTGGTAACGCGGTTAGATGTGGAGCTGTAACAATTGAATCAGGAGGTGTTTTAGAACTAAGAGGAGTTACTACATCTATGGACGTTACTTCTTTCACCAATAATGGTACTGTTTTTTATAATTCTGTAAGTGGTACAACTGGTGCCTTATTAAGACCAACTGGAACAGATAATTCCGGGTTGGCAGCAACAGCTGTTCAGCTTAACAATTACAACAAACTTATCATTGGCGGTTCAGGTACCAAAACAGCTCAATCTGATGTGGTTGTAAGAGATAGTTTGATTGTTAATACAGGCAATACTTTTGATTTGTTTCTCAATCAGTTGACTGGAGGTCTTCCTATTTCAATTAAAGTGAAAAACGATGGATTAGTCAAGACTAATTGTACTGTCAATCCTCCCATTCCTGCTGGTTTTATTTGGGGGGATGTTACCTATTCCAATGGTAGCGCAATGCAATATGTAGTAAAGGGATACTATCGAAACTTGACTTTTTCTAATTCATCAACAACGGCATACACCTTGCCTTTGAATGATACTGTTTTTGTTTCAGGAACTTTTACTCCAGGTTTAGCTACTGTATCCAATATTTTAAATGGTAGCACATTCAATTTCAATGGTACAACAACGCAAACAGTACCTCCTGGTTATTATCATAATTTAGTTGTTTCCAATAATTCGGCCAATGTTATTCTTTCTGGCGCAGCATCAAATACAGGCGCTGGAGTAGTTTACGTGTTTAATAATTTTGTGCCATCTGCATCTACAACTGCACAATCTAACACCGGTTTATTAAATACTGTTAATTTCAACAATACCGCTGGTGGGCAAACTGTTCCCCGATTTAATTTCTATCATTTAACCGTATCAAATACTTCGTCCACGAATCAAACAACTTATGTTGCCGACACCATTGGCATTGCAGGGTTGTTTACAACAGGAACAGGCGCCAACAATGTAAGAGTGGGTAATACCATCAACTTCAATAACTCTGCCGGAGGACAAACCATTCCTGCATTTAATTATTACAATGTCATTTTCAGTAATAATACAGCTACAAACACTTTGGCTGCAAGTCCTGCAGTTATCAATGTGGTGAACAGTTTAAGGACTGCGGGCGCTAAAACCCTGACTCCGGGAATAGGAACCATCAATTATTCTCCGGGTGCCACATTTTATTCCAATACAACTACAGACGATATACTTCAAACCAATAGTCCTCATTGGCCTGCATTGAATGGTCCAACAAATGTTGAAATCAATTCCACCAGTCTGAGGTTTCAGCCACCAACAAGTACTACAGATTCCGTTTCTATAATAAATGTACAATTGACTGGTAATTTGGCTACTATTACTGCCATCAGAACTCTCAACTTTACTCCAGGTACTGTTGTAACCATCGGCGGATTGAACAACTCGGAATACGGTGCAGTTTTTGGTGGAACTTTTACTATATCTTCTGTATCTGGCAATACTTTTTCGTTCACTTTAACCAATCCCGACATTCCCAGTACAGCTGTAACAGGCGGGGTTTCTGTCAGCAAAATCAACAGGTCTATTCCCGGCAACGGCATACTTAAATTGAATGGAGGGAATCTTGTTATTTATGCTGGAAACAAATTGACCATGGAAAATGGGTCAACGATATTTAGGAACTTATCCTCCAGTGTTATTACTCCTCAAAACGGATTTCTTTCAATTGGATCAACTTCAACCGACAAGGTGAATATTACTATTGGAAATTCTATGTCTTCCGGCAACGAATTCTCCTATCTCGCAACACCCGGAAAGTACGGCACTTTGAAGATTATTTCAGGAAGTTATTATCTGGCGGGTTCAAGAACGATTGTGGATTTAGACAACAGTGGTATTTTGACTTTGAATGACACTACGATTACCAATGTCATCATCAATGGAAACCTTATTGGATCGGGAACTATTACCGGAACACCGTTATGCAATCTTAAGTTTTTTGGCACAAATTCAGGTAGTGTAGGCAATTTGAGATTTACCACAGGTTCTCAAAACTTATTAGGACTTTATTTTAACAGAACTGGAGCAGGCGCTTTGTTGACACTGGCTACGAACTTGAATATTGTTCAGGACTTTAATCTCTCAGCAGGGTCTGTGGCTGATGGCGGAAATACGATCACCGTAGGTGGAAACATATCGGGTTATGGTGTGCATAGCAGTACAGCAGCCGGTAAAATCATGATGACCGGCACTGCGGCTTCCCATCAGATTTTATCTTCTTCTTCACTCACCTTCGGCAACCTGGATATTAACCCCGGAGCTGCCAATACCATCGGCGGCTATTCTTCATTTTTAGTGACCAAGGATTTGACACTTTCTTCAGGGATATTGGATGGTGCCAACAACAGCATCATCACGTTGCAGGGAAATTTGAATGGAACAGCAACCTACACAGGTACAGGCAAAATTAAAATGACTGGTTCAGACATGACCATTGCCGCGGTAACTGTTGATAGTATTGAAATTGCAACAGGAGCAACAATTTCTGCAGTAGCGCCTTTCAATATCGTAAAAGGGCTCTTGTTGAATGGTAGTCTCAATGATGATGTTTATCAGATTACCAATGCAGGATTGATATATGGCGCAGGGATTCATACAGGCAATGGAAGAATTAAGATGACCGGTTCTGCGAAAAGTATTTTAGGCAGGCCTAGTTTAACCAATATTGAAGTGGCCACCAATGCCAGCATCACATCTGGCTGCTCCGCCATCATCAACGGTACCTTATACATGAACGGGAATAATGTTACTGTTGATGCAGGAAACACATTGACATTTAGCAACAATTCCACCATCATCAGAACTTCCGGAAACTTGAATTTGAACACAGGATCCGTTCAAATGGGCACTACAACTACGGATGTGGTGAATGTGTTCATCAACGGAAATCTTGAATCCACCAATGAATTGCCCGGAACCACAACAGGCAAAATAGACCTTACCATCAATGCAGGTTATTCTTACACTTTAAAAAGCAATCACAAGACTGTAAGAAATTTATTCTTAAACGAAGGCGGCCATTTGGCCACCTTGTTTGATACGGTTGCCAGAACTTCATATAACCTCACTGTAAACAACATTGCATCAGTATTAGGTAATTTCTATCTGGATTCAACAACTTATAACTACTTGGGCAGTTTCAAAATTGGCCCGTCACTGATCATCAATTCAAACGGCAAATTGAAGTTTGGTAATGTGACCGGCAAGGCGCTTTATTCGAATGGATTATTGGTGCTAAAGTCAAGAAAAGAGGGGACCGCCAGTGTTGCTGATGTAACTAATGGTGGTCCCAATCTAAACAATAAAATTTTAGGTACTGTAACTGTAGAAAGATACATTTCCCATGTGAAAAATTTACTGACTGATGCGGATCGTTCTGTAAAGGCATGGCGCTTATTGTCAATGCCCACCAAACACGATTGTCAAACAATCAAGCAAGCTTGGCAGGAGGGAGGTTCTTTAAATTCGAATCCTAATCCCGGTTATGGTACACAGTTGGTCAGCAACGTTGCCAATTGGGCCGCTGCTGGATTTGATACGGCTTCACCGGCACCATCCATAAAATATTACGATGCAGCCAGTGCAAATTATGTAGGAGTAAGTTCAACCAATTTGCCATTTGAACAAGGGAAAGCTTATATGGTTTTCATCAGAGGAAGCAGGGCTAAAACATTGATAAGTCAAGCGCCGGATTCTACTATTTTAAGAGAAAGGGGCTCTCTTATTGTTGGAGATACTTTAATAAGTGTTGGTTCGGCTGCGAATCAATTTGTTGCAGTTGCCAATCCATATGCAAGTGCTATTGATTTTCAAAGTTTGGCCAAAACGAATATTTCCAGCTATCTGTATTTGTATGATCCCCGACTGAATACTTATGGAGGTTTTGTTACTGTTGGTTCAGATGGAGTTGCCGTACCTCCATCAGGCAGTTATGCTTTTGGAAACACCTACATTCAATCTTCACAAGGATTCTTAGTAAAAACTACCACTGGTCCAGGAACAATTGTGTTTAAAGAAATGGCTAAAGTGGATGGAAGTTTTATGACATCAAGAACTGCAAACGAACCTATGGCTTCCTTGCGTACAAATTTGTACAGAGTTATTAATGGAGAGAATGTATTAACAGATGGAACAATGTCTGTATTCGACAGTGCTTATTCAAACCTGATTGATCAGCATGATGCGGTAAAATTTAATAATCAGTATGAGAATATTTCGATTCAAAATGACGCTCAAAATCTTGCCATAGAATATAGGTCTTTACCAGCCGTTTCAGATACATTTTTTTATCAGGTGGGACATTTGAAGCAGGCCAGCTATCGTTTGAGTTTTTCACCTAACAACTTACCTTCTTTCGGGATGGATGCATTCCTGGAAGATACTTATTTACAGGTTTGCTCGCCCGTTAGTTTGATTACCGGCACAACACTTGATTTTACGGTGACTTCAAATCCGGCTTCATATGCTGCCAATCGTTTCCGTTTGATATTCAGACCTACGGTTGCTTTGCCTGTAACCATCACCTCGGTTAAAGCTACTAACAAAAACAATGTTGTAGTAGTTGATTGGCAAGTGGAGAATCAGATCAATATTCTTGATTATAAAGTAGAAAAGTCCAAAGATGGCATCAATTTTAATGAGATAGGAAGTGAAATTGCTATTCAGGGTCTTGCACATGATTATTCATTTACTGATGCAGAAGTGACTGCCGGTGGACTGTATTTCTACAGAATCAAAAGCAGGTCTGCTGATGGCTCCGTTGCTTACAGCATAGTGGTGAAAATTCAATTGTCAGCATCAGAACCAACAATTGTTATTTCGCCCAATCCAATTGCAGCAGATCGTATCATGAATATTTCAGATAATACTTCGTCAACTGGCAATTGCAATTTGATCCTATACGATTTTAGCGGAAAAAAAGTTGCCTACAGGTCATGGTGTCGTAGTACTACAGATAGTCAGCTGAATTGGAAATTGCCAATGTCATTGCCTGCAGGCCAGTACAGACTTTGTTTGGTCAATGGTGTTACGCGTAGTTATCAGTCTGTGATTTTGAAGTAAAGTTGGATGTAGTAAGATAGAAGGTAATATTATTCGATACCGACACCCTTTCCGGCAACGATATCGGAATTGAAATTTAAAAAATTGATGCAGAAAAAATCAATTTATCAAAAGGATTTTGAGAAATAGGTACTAAATAATGAATATTTATCAATTGCGTTTCAGTTTGAATAATTGAAATCCGCAACTAAATTGAAGTTGATTTGTTAAATAGCATATGTCTGTTTTTTTTTTATTGACATAACTTTTTTCAAATAACTTTTTCCGTCCGCTATACTACCTCACACTACCCCTGAAATTGAACAACTACTTTAGTTGTTGCTGAGGGATGTTGATCATTATAAGAGAAAAGAACCAAAAAAAATAAAACCAAAACGGTATGAAAATCACATCTGCAATCAGCTCCGCAGTATGCAACAAAATGTCCCTTTTAATGCTGATTATGTTCAGCTTCATCTTCAAAGGCATTCAAACTCAGGCACAATCCTATTCTCAAACAACAGCAGGTACGTATAGTTGGACTTGTCCTACTGGTGTAACCAGCGTGGTAGTGGAATGTTGGGGTGCAGGTGGTGGAGGTGCCGGCTCAGGTTCTTCCGGTAACTTTTATACTGGTGGTGGTGGTGCCGGAGGTGCTTATTCAAAAGCAACAATTGCCGTAACACCCGGTCAAACCTACACTGTTGTTGTAGGCGCTGGTGGTACGGCTGGACCTTCATCCGGTAATACAAATGGTAGTAATGGCGGAACCAGTTCGTTTGGTACGGCATTATACGCCAGTGGTGGCACAGGAGGTTTGGGAGGACAAACCAGTCAGAAAGTTGGTGTTGGTGGTGCCAACAGTGGTGTATATGCGATCGCTATTTCATCAAACCCAGCAACCACATATGCCAGCGCGCCTACCATTACGATTGGTACAGCTTGGGCATCGGGTCAAACCTATTCTTTGAATCAGCAGGTTTTCAATGGAGCCAATTTATACACAGTTACTACAGCAGGTACTTCCGGTACTACTGCTCCCACACATACTTCAGGTGCAGTGGCGGCAACGGGTGGCACAGCCACTTTAACCTATGCAGGAGCAAAAGCTACTGCCACTTGTTCTTTAGTTAGTGCCAACGGATCTACAAGCAATACGATTAACTATATCAGTATCACCAATATGGGATCCGGATATCTTTCTGCTCCTGCCATTTCGTTTTCTGCTGGAACGGCTACTGCTACAGCAAGTGTTAATTTATTAAATGTAACAGGTGCAACTACTTTTTATATTGGTGGCGCTGGAGGTAATGGTACCTACACAGCTTTAAGTACATCCAATGCCAGTGGTGGTGGAGGAGGCTCTGCAGGTACTGCTTCAAATGGTAACAGTGCAAGCGGAACTTCCGGTGGATCTGCAGTAACAGGAGGTGGTGCAGGAGCTAATGGCACTTCAACCAATGCCACTGCCGGAACTGCAGCAACACAAGTAGGCGGTGGCGGTAGTGGTGCTGTTGGTGCTTCAAAATCGGGGGGCGCCGGATTCCAGGGTAAAGTAACCATCACTTATCCGGTTATTTCTTCAAGCGGCACTTTGCTTGCATTTACAACTACTTTGGGTAATGCTTCTTCATCACAATCTTTTAGTTTATCCGGCGTTGCTATGAATGCCGGAGTAACAGTTACTGCACCTTCTGGTTTTGAAGTGTCAACAGATAATTCAAGTTTTTCGAGTACGGTTACTGTGGGCAGTTCGGGTACCATCAGTTCAACCTCTGTATATTTGAGAATCGCTGCCAGCGCTACAGTGGGCAGTTATAATGGTCTGAATTTGGTTTTGTCGAGCACGGGTGCAGCTGATGTCAATATCTCTATTCCTAATAGTTCGGTTACCGCTTCTGCCGTTGCCAATGTGAGTGTGAGTACAAATTCTCTTACCGCATTCGCCAACACAGCAGCAGGGTCAAGTAGTACTGCTCAAAGTTTTGTGGTTTCTGGTACTAACCTTGGCAGTAATGCCATCACGATTTCGGCGCCCACCAACTTTGAAGTGTCAACCTCATCAGGTGCCGGCTTCGGTTCAAGTGTTGTGTTGACGCCTGCCAGTGGAACTGTTGCTGCTACCACTATCTACACACGTTTCAGTCCAACCGGCACAGGAAGTAATGCGGGTAATATTACCATTTCTCAATCGGATGTATCCGATCAATTGATCAGCGTTAGCGGGGCTCTTTCCACTTATTTTTATCAGTCTGGATCATTGGCTTCCACTTCTTCCTGGACGGCGTTGGCCAATGGTACAGGAGCCAATCCTGCAGATTTTACAACAGCAGGTATAACCTATAAAATCTTGAACAATGCCACTACCGATGCCGCTTGGACGGTTTCGGGAACAGGATCTAAAATCATTGTTGGTGATGCAAGCGCTGCCGCAACAACATTAACGATATCGGCTGCAGGCGCCATAACAGGTACGATTGATATTGCTGCAGCTTCAAGTGGTTCAAATAGTGTGATATTGCAAAATGCCATTCAACCAACGTTTGGATCTTTGCATAGCTCTTCTGAAGTGCATTATCGCGCAACGATGACCATATCTACTACACCCACAGATGGTTTAGGTTTTGGTAAAATGATGGTCGATGGAGGTTCATCTTACCTCGTTACATTGGGTGTAACAGGCAATACGCCGGTTCAATCGCAATTGTTTGTTGATGCCGGATCTCGCTTCAGTACCAGTGCGTCTTCGGGTAATTTTATCACTATTGCCAGTGGCGGATCGGCTGTGATCAATGGTACCATGTATGTATCCAAACTGAAAGGGTTGGTCATTCCCGCTACAACAGGTTCATTGGGCGGTGCTATTGGTTTTGCCGGTACAGACAATCTTACATTAGGCGCTTCAAGTACTATTGAGTACAACAAAGGAACAAATGCCTCAACTTATAATATTTCTCCGCTTGCTTATGCCAACCTTACCATCAGTGGTTTGGATAACAACAAGGCATTTACCGCAGCTACTTCAGTGTCTGGTACGCTTACACTGAACATGACTATCAGCACAAGTACCAGCAATCTTACCGGATGCGGCTTCCTTACTTTGGGCAACAGCGCTTCAATTGTTTTAACTGCAGGGGCTTTAGATGCTGCACCAACTTTTGGAACAGCAGTTAATGTTTCTTATAATGGAACAGCAGCTACGATTACCGGTTTTGAAATGCCATCCTCATCATCAGTGTTAAATAATCTTACTATAAGCAATACAGGGGGTGTTTATTTGAATGGAGCTACTACTGTTAATGGCACCTTGTCATTAACTGCCGGAGCATTAAATTTAGTTAGCAATTCATTGAATATTGCAGGAAATCCTATGGCAATTGCAGCAGGAAGTCTTGTTACCACCTCTTCATCAAGTATCAGTTTCACTGGTTCAAATGCAGGTCCATTCTCCTTGCCTTCCTCAGTGACTGCACTAAACAATCTTAGCATCAATAACAGCAGTGCAGCTACAGTCAGTACAAATGCTGGATTAACAATTTCAGGAACTTTGGCACTAACCAACGGTACCTTGGCTATGGGAGCGAATGCACTTACATTGAATGGTCCATCTATTTCAGGAACAGGAAGTTTAACAATGTCGGGAGCTTTGAGCTTTGGTGGTTCTGATGCAGGCCCATTAAAGATTCCATCATCTGTAACTTCGGTTACGGCATTTACATTGAATAATACCAATGCCACTCCGGCCACTCTGAATATGAATGGAGCTTTGTCTTGTACTAGCTTGGCTCTGACAAGCGGAACATTGGCAGATGGCGGCTATACATTAACAGTAGCCGGCAATATAACAGGTACAGGTACTCATGTGGGCACGGGTAAAATCAAAATGTCGGGTACATCCAGAACAATCGCTGCTGTGAAAATTCAAAATTTTGAAATAGGAACTGGCGCTTCCGTATCATCATGTGCTGCTACTTTTGCGGGTACGTTTGATATGAATGGCGGTAATTTTACAGCCGGTTCAGGAAATACGGTTACTTGGTTGAATGGTGTTACTGTCAATAGAAATACTACAGGACAATTTAATGTTTCAGGAGGTGCTTATGCTTTTGGAACTGCTACAACAGACAGGATCAATGTTGTCATCAATTCAACTGTAACCTCTTCTGCGGAGTTTCAATCCAGTTCTACACCGGGTCGTGTAGGTTCCTTAACCATCAATGCCAGTAACACTTACACAATTGCCTCTACTGCAGGTCGTACTACTACTAATTTAGTTTTGAATGGTACTTTGGCAGATGCCGGTTCAACAGTAACGGTAACTGGAAATATTTCAGGTACAGGTTCGCATACCGGCACAGGTAAAATAGCGATGAGTGGAAATACCACCGCTTCAACCATTTCTGCAGTGACCTTAAATAATGTTGATTTTAATGATGCTGATGGATTTACTTTAAATGGTTCAACTGTGGTAAATGGTGCTTTAGCACTTGTAAATGGTATGGTTTCAACAGGGGCAAATACGCTGAAGGCCAATGCCAATGTTACACGTACCAGCGGTTGGGTGAATGGTAATTTACAAAAACCAGTTGCTGCAATCGGTACCTATAATTTTGAAGTGGGAACTACAGCTTATTCGCCTGCTTCCATCAATGTTACAACTTTGAATACATCAGGTAACATGATAGTAAAAGCCAACACAGGACTTGCTGGTCAATCGGCTTATTCTTCATTGGCACTGAATACCTCTGCCGCATTGAATCGTTATTGGACGGTTAGTGGTGCAGATGGACTTGATGTGTCTTATGCCGGTGCTTACACATTTATTACACCAGGTGATTTGATGGGCTCTCCAACCTTGTCGGCTTTAAAAACTGCTGTCAATACATCTGGATCCAATTGGTCTTATCCCGGAACTGTAACGGCCAGTACTTCTACTTCAGTTACAGCCGCATCCACTTCTTCGTTTGGTGATGTGGTTTTTGCATCTCCAATTACAATTTCAGTTACTGCAGACAATATATCAAAAAATGAAAATGATACAGATCCTGCATTCACCTATACAGTAACGGGCTCTTTGGCATCAGGCGCTTCATTCACGGGGTCGTTGACCCGTGATGCCGGCGAAACAGCAGGTGCTTATACGATTCGTCAGGGAACACTGGCTATTTCGCCCAACCCCGACAATTATAATTTCACATTCAATAACGGAACACTTACCATCTTGGGGCTCGCCAATCCTGTAACCAGTCTGACTTCTACGCATAAGTCAAACAATATCGTGAGACTGAGTTGGACATCACCTATTGGTGTGTATGATAATATTTTGATTTTCGCAAGACCATCTGCTGTTACTTATACACCTTCAGGTGCAGGCTCTGCATACAGTGATGCGAACAATGATTTGAGTTTGGCAGGAGTTTATGGCACAGATAATTACCTGGTTTATGCGGGCACTGGCAACAGTGTTGAAATTTCAGGACTATCAAATGCCACAGATTATAACTTCTCAGCCTTTGTTTACACAGGAAGTAATTATTCACCTGTAACCAGTTTGAATATTACCACTGCGGTTCAACCTACTACTTCATTGGCGGCTGCTTATGGTAACGCACAATCGGTAATTACATGGACCAATCCATCATATTACACAACGCAGTCTAATTATTGGGATGAGGTGATGGTAGTGGGTAAATCGGGAAGTGCAGTTGATCAAACACCTGCTGGAGATGGATCTTCTTATACAGCCAATACTATATGGGGTTCTGGTACTGATTTAGGCGCTGGCAACTATGTTTTATACAAAGGAGCAGGCACTTCAGTTACCGTGACCAATCTTACCAATGGTACGGCGCAATATTTTAAAATTTTTGTAAGACATGGTGCTACATGGTCTGCTGCTCAGTCGGCTAATGTTACGCCTAATCCATATGCTGTTGGTGATTTCGGTTCATTAGGATCAGGCATGTGGACGACCAATAATACCAATTGGCGCAAATGGGATGGAACAGGATGGAATACAACGCCTGGTGCTGCACCAACATCCTCAGATAACGTATTTATCTTGTCGGGACATACAGTTAGAGTTGATGCAAGTACAAGAAGCTGTAAAAATTTAACTGTAGAAAATACTGCATTGTTGAAATCTGACAGTTTGGTAAATAAGTTCACCTACATTAAAATTTATGGTTCAACAGTTGATGTGAAATCAGGCGGTGCCATCGGTACTACATCTACCGGCAACAATGCTGATGGTGTTAGCTTTGATCTGTATTCTGCCAATGTTACCATCACAGGTGGCGGTTCTGTAAATTTGTCTAGAATAAGATTAAGCGACAGTGCATCAACATCGACATTAGTAATCGATAATAATGTTACAGTACACTATCATGGATCTACAAACGCCGGAAATGCGGGAGCTATCTTTACCAACTCGCCAATGGGTGTCACATACACAACAACACATGTATTGACTATCAATGCCGGTAAAACATTGACATTTGGACAATTCGCCTGTTATACTCCTCTCAGCGGTGCCAACAATAATGGTGTTTCAAATAAAATTTTCAATATCAATGGTACAATGACTTTCCTTGATGGACCGATTTCTGGAAATACTGCAACACCTTCATCCTCATTTGTAGGCAATCAAAATGGCTATTTCAATTTGGGGGTAACATCAAATTATTCATCAACGATTAATATCGGAAGTCAAGGCACATTGAACGTTTCTGAATTTTATCCTAATGGTACACAGTCCGGGGATGTAGCAGGAGCAGGTAATCTTGCAACAATTAACGTAGCTGCAGGTGGTAACCTGAATGTTTCTAAAATTGCAGATTTCAGAAATGCTTCTCAAACAGTAACGGGCGCGGGCTCATTTACATTGTCAAGTGGTGGTGTGATGAGAATTGGTTCTGCAGATGGTATCACAACATCATTAGCCGCGGGGCCCATCAGATCATCTAATAGAACATTTAATGCTGGACATTATAAATATGAGGGTACTGTAGCACAGGTCACAGGAAATGGTTTGCCTGCATTCATTAATGCATTGACCTTAAATAATGCTGCAGGACTTACTTTGACAAGCAATACCACAGCTTCGGATTCATTGGTTTTGTCTTCTGGTATTCTTACTACAAACTCCAATACCATTTCAGTTAATGGAATTACAAGCAGGACTTCCGGATGGGTGGCTGGTAATTTGAAAAAATCAATTGCAGTGGCAACCGCTTCTAAGTCATTCGAAATCGGCGGCGCTTCATATTATCGTCCGGTAACTTTGACTTTGAATAATGTTACAGTAGCTGGAGAAATAACCGCTGCTGTAAGTCAGGCAGATGGAGCACACCCCAATATCGGAACTTCAAATATCAGCAGAATTAAACGTTTGAACAGATATTGGACAATTACGAGTAACGGAGTTTCATTGACCAGCTACGATGCCACCTTCAATTTTGTTGCTTCAGATGTTCTGAATAGTGCCAACACGGCATCATTTGTTGCAGGAAATTATAACGGTTCGGTTTGGTCTTATCCTGCAATGGGAACCAGAACATCCACTTCTGCTCAGGTTACAGGTGTTGCAAGTTTTGGTGATTTCCAAATTGGAGAAAACTGCTCCAACTCATCTACTGAAACGCTCTCTGCATGTGATTCGTTGCTGTGGCATGGTACAGTTTATTACGCTTCAAACAATTCAGCAACTTGGATAGGTACAAATGCCGCAGGTTGCGATAGCGTAGTAACGCTAAACTTGACCATCACGGCTTCGAGCAACACACCAACCACTGAGTCTGCTTGTGATAGTTATACCTGGTCTGTAAATGGATCTACATACACACAAAGTGGCACCTATACTTATACAGTCGGTTGTCATGCCGAAACGCTGAACCTTACTATCACTCCATCAAGCAATACACCAACTACGACTTCTGCTTGTGGCAGCTACACCTGGTCAGTAAATGGCAGCACATACACACAAAGTGGCACTTACACTTCCGTAAGTGGTTGTCATACTGAAACCCTG
>CANGIT010000027.1 GCA_947454155.1 Chitinophagaceae bacterium | reverse complement strand
TAGCTGATCCGGCTGAAGCCGATGAACAACCTGCTCCGTTCTGCACGCTGATGGCGTATGTACCCGCAGCCACTCCACTGAAAGTGGTAGATGACTGATAAGCGCCGCCGATGCTGTACGTCAGGCCTGCTCCGGTTGGAGACGTGATGCTGATGGTACCCGTTGCCGTGGCACAAGTGGGTTGTGTTACACTGGCTGATGGCGTTGCGATGCTCGCACCAACTGTCAGGTTCAATGTAGCCACTGAATCACAACCGGCCGCATTGGTGGTGGTGTAGGTGTAAGAACCGCTTGCACTGTAGCTGCCGCCATTCCATGAATATGGAACTTGAGTAGCGCAAATACTCACGTTTGTAGTGCTGCCGGTCACCGACTTGATCGTCAGGTTCAGTGTTTGGGTTTGACAACCGCTCACAGATGTATAGGTACCACTTTGTGTGTAAGTGGTTCCATTTACAGACCAAGTATAGCTTCCGCAAACTGATGCGTTGGTTGGTGTATTGCTTGAAGCTGTAATCGTGAGGTTCAAGGTTTCGGTATGACAACCGCTTACTGAAGTATAGGTTCCGCTTTGTGTATATGTGGTGCCATTTACCGACCAGGTATAACTATCGCATACAGACACTGTTGTTGGGTTATTGCTGGATGGGGTGATGGTCAGATGTAATGTATCTGCTGATGGACAACCATTGCCATTATTGTAATTACGAACATAAGTTCCGCTGGCTGTGTAAGTTTGTCCATTTGCAGACCAAGAATAAGAATCGCAAACACTTGCAGTTGTTGAAGTGAATGTGCCGTTGTTCACTGTCAGAATTAAAGTGGCAGCAGAATCACATCCTGCAGCATTGGTAAGATGCACAAGGTAAGTTCCGGCCGCAGCATAACTATTGCCATTCCAGCTGTATGGTAGTTGACTTGAACATATGCTTTCATTGGTAGTGCTGCTACTGGGGTAATTGATGGTCAAATTCAAAGTGGCTATAGAATCACAACCTGTAGAATTTCTGGTTGTAAATGTATAGATACCTGAAGTGGTGTAAGTGTTAGCATTCCAAGAATAGCTGTTACATGCGCTGACAGACTGGGTAGAGGTAGTTGTTTCACATGGGAAACCAGTTACTGCAAAATTGTCCAGCCTGTTGGTACCAGCCGCTCCCAAAGTTCCACTGATAGCATTGGAAGATGAATTTACCAATCTGAAATAGATGGATCCTTTGTTATTTAAACCAATGATATTGGTGAAATCAAATCCTCTGTTGGAAGCAGATTTGAATGTGGAAGCACTCCATGAATCGTTCGTCAATGCATAACTACTTCCGAAATCGGTAAATGTAGTTCCATCAAAACTGTATTGTACTTTAAAATCTTTAGGTCCGGTGTTACTTCCTGTTTGATCGAAATAGATGGCAATGTTTTTATACCCGGTTGTGTTGGCTTTGAATTGATAATAGTCATTCGAGCCCCAGTTGGTAGAAGTCAATGATTTAGCAGTACCATTACCGGCCGGATTCGACCAAACCGTGGAAGCACTGGCATGTAAAGCACTGAAAAGGGTTCCGCTGGTTAGTGCTCCCTGATCGGCAACTGCAGAGCCAACCGAAATATTTGGAGCTGTACCCGTATTAACAGTTGTTACGCCTTCAAATGTCCATTTAGCCAATGATGAAAGCACTGTTAGCGTCTGTTGCACATTGGTGGCAGCACTATAGTTCTGATCACCGGATTGAGATGCAGTAATAACTGTTGAACCCGTACCAACAATGGTAACAATGTTTCCGGTAACTGTTGCCACACTGGTATTTGAACTGGTGTAGCTGATCGCTAATCTGGCACTTGAGTTCAAGGTTAATGTAACTGTTGCATCAGAAGTAGTTTTCACCGGTATAGCATTGAATGTAATGGTTTGAGTTGCCTGTGTAATGTTAGCCGTTAAGCCTGAAGGCTGACTCAACGTGTAATTTCCTGCAGCGGAACCGCTGATGGTATATCCGGTTACATTTACCGGTTTAGCTGTTCCTACCCATGCACTTGTGAAATTGGCAATACCCACTCCATTCAAAACAACATTGTTCAGATCGGCAGCAAACACTCCATTTAGTGTAGGCGTACCGGTAAGTGTGGCATTTGTTGTACTGTCGAATACTTTATTGTTGGCAGTCAACCCACTGATGGTAAGTGTGGCGCCTGTGATGTTGGCCTGTAATACAAGAGGCAGTACAATCCTGTAGTTCGACGCGCCTGTTCCTGTGAGTGTGTAGCCTGTTACATTTACATTTTTATTGTTTCCTGCATTGGCTGTGGCAAATGCGGCAGAAGCCGAACCGTCTATGGTCACCAAGGACTCTTCTCCCGGCAAAACTCCATTCAATTCTGGTGAACCAGAAACAGTAGCTGATGTAGTACCATCATATGGCTTATTGTTGGCGGTTAAACCAGTAATGTATAAATTAAGCGGTAAAATATTGGCAGTTAAATTATCGGGTTGAGTAAGGTAATAATTGTAAGAAGCATCACCATAAATCATATAATCACTAACCGTTACGGGTATATTGTTTCCTGCATTGGCAGAAGAGAAGAAAAATGATGCGAGATCTTCGAATAGGAATACATTATCCTGATCGGCAGGAATCACTCCGCTCAATGATGGCAATCCGGTTATTGATGCGAAGATACTTCCGTCATACATCTTATCAATGGCCAACAGACCGGTTATGGTCAGTTCTTTAGGATTGATATCCGCACTCAATCCTGTGGGTTGTGTCAATATGTAATTGCTGGCTTTTGTTCCGCTTAATGAAAGTGATGCGGTAACGGCTATTGCCGATCCGGCATTCACATCAGTAAAACTACCGCCTCCCGAAATGGTTACATCATCTGTGCCAATTACACCTGATAAAGTACCCCCACTGATGGTAGCCGCAGCTGTTCCATCATACGTTTTGTTGTTGGCGATAACACCCGACACTGTCAAGGTCTTGGGATCAACAACAAGCGTTTGTGTTACGGGATTTGCAGGATCATATGTTGCATTACCCGACTGATTGGCGGTAATGGTTGTACTACCTGCGCCTACAATAGTAACTGTGTTTCCTGAAACAGTAGCTACCGATGTATTGGAACTGTTGTAGGTGATCTCAAGACCGGATGTGGATGTGCCATTCAAAGTAAAGCCGGCATCTCCATATGTTTTATTCGATAAACTATTGAATGTGATGGTTTGCGACAATAGGGAGGATTGTTCTACCACCAGCGACTGATCCACTGATGAAGCGGCATCATAATTATTGTTTCCACTTTGAGCCGCTGTAATGGTTGTATTACCTGTACCCACGATGGTTAAGATATTACCTGAAACAGTAGCCACAGCTGTATTGGAGCTGCTGTAAGTAACAGGCAATCCAGAACTGGCCGTTGCCGTTAGTGTAACTGTAGAAGTGGTTGGATAATAAACGGGAGATGCCAGAGAGAAGCTGATGTTTTGAGCGGCTTTTGTAATATCTGCAGACAACAAAATAGCAGATAATTCATAATTGCCGGCGGCAGCTCCAGTCAGGGAATAACCTGTTACTGTCACTGTTTTACCATTACCGGCGTTGGCATTGGCAAAACTGGCTGAGCTGGTACCTGTAATGCTAACATTGGCAGCATCGGCACTTAACACACCGTTCAAAGTTGGGATGCCTGCCACTGTTGCGTTGGTATTTCCATCGTAAGATTTATTGTTAGCTGCTAAACCACTCACCGATACAGAAGCCGCAGTGATATTGGCAGTCAAACCGGTGGGTTGAGAAACTATGTAATTAGTATTCGGTGCAGTGTAACCTGAAACAGTTATGTTTTTGTTATTGCCTACAGCAGCATCATCAAAATTTACCACTGCTGATCCGGTAACTGCAAAAGACTCGCCATTGGCCAATCCAAAATAAGCAGGAGTTCCGCTAACCGTACCTGTGGTAGTTGCGTCATAAGTTTTATTGACACCGCTGATGCCTGTGATGGCAATGGACTTGGCAGTAACCGTACTGGATGAAGTGGCTACATTTACGCTGGTGGCATTAGTGCTACTTAAAACAATGTTTCCACTGTATGGAGAAGAGGCAACACTCGCATTGGCCCTCAAACGAACATATACAGTTGTTGATGAAATGGTACCTGCTGCTCCAACAACCAATGGTGTTGAATTGTTTCCTACGTTGGAAGCAAAAGTTGAAGAAGTGGACACTTCAAATCCTGATGGCGGAGTTACCGAAATACCGGCAGCCATGCCATCACCTGAAACACTGAAACTTGAAGTCGATGAAGGTGTTCCGTAAGTAGTACTCAAGCTTACTGGTGTTCCTGATGCTGAAATCACAGGTGGAACATAAGTTCCGGTTACCTGGAAATTATCCACCCTGGAAGTACCCCCTGTAGCCACTGTACCTGCATTGACAGATGTAGTACCGGTACAAACCATTCTGAAATAGATATCGGTGGCATTGTTGAGTGCGGTAACAGCACTCAGATCAAAAGTTTTAGTAGCAAAAGATGCAGCTACCGTATAAGTACCTGCATCTGTGAAACTGGTACCATTGGTGCTGTATTGGAGTTTGAAATCTCTTGGTCCGGTGTTACTTCCCAATACATCAAAAGCCACACTCAAATTAGTATAATTAGATCCTTTTATTCTGAATTGTAAATAGTCGTTTACTGCCCAATAGGTACTGGACATTGATTTTGATGAAGTAGCACTTCCCGCCGGATTAGACCAAACTGTAGAAGCACTGGCATGTAAGCCCGATGCAACAGAACCGGTTGTTTGAGCACCCACATCGGCTAATGAAGAACCTGCGGTGAAGGTTGGCGAAACACCTGTATTGGTAGTGGTTACCGCTTCGAAAGTCCATTTGGCCACCAATGCAGAAACAGTAAGTGTTTGTTGTACACTTGTAGCTGCTGCGTAGTTTTGATTACCAGCCTGTGAAGCTGTAATGATAGCCGTTCCCGAACCTGCAATGGTAAGTGTATTACCACTGATGGTAGCAACAGTTGTATTTGAACTGGTATAAGTGATAGGCAAACCAACACTTGAATTCAAGGTTAAGGTTATCGCAGCATCCGAAGTAGTTTTAGGTGGTATCGCTGCAAAAGTGATGGTTTGACTGGCCTGTGAAATATTAGCTGTAATGCCTGGCTGTGTCAATGAATAATTTCCTGCACTAGTTCCATTTAATGTTAAGGTAACGGCAATGCCATTTCCTGCATTGGCTGAAGCAAAAGTACCGGTTGCTGCTACAGCCACAACATCCGACCCTTGTACTCCACTTAAGGTGCCGGTAGAAGTGATGTTGGCAGTAGTTGTTCCATCATAAACCTTATCTGCGGCAACAGCACCAGATACAGTCAGTTCTCTTGCCGTAACATTGGCTGTATAGCCACTTGGTTGTGATAATGAATAGTTGGCCGCTTTAGTGCCATTCAATGTAAATCCACTGATGGTAACAGACTTACCTGTTCCTACCCCAGCTGTTGCAAAACTAGCCGTGGCTGAAGAGGAATTAAGTGATACATCGTCTGCGCTAACAATTGTTTGCAATGCAGGTGTGCCGGCGATGGAGGCAGATGTAGTACCGTCATATGCTTTATTGCTGATGGAAATACCAGTGATGGTAAGACCAAGTACATTGATTGTACTGGTGGGAATGCTAATCGTTTGTGTTGTAGCGCCCGCACTCGTTACCTGAATATTACCACTGTAATTTCCAGCATTGTCAGTAGCTGTCAATCTTACATAAACAGTTGTTGAAGACACTGAGCCTCCAGACTGAGTTAATGTAACTGTGCTGCTGTAGGTTGTTCCATTCAACGAGAGTTCAAATCCTGCAGGGGCGGCCACTGCAATATCATTGGTAAGTGTTGTTCCTGAAACCGTGAACGTGCTGGCGTTACCGGCTGTACCATAGGTAGTACTCATGGCCACTATGCTGCCCGTTGTGTAAACTGTAGGAACAGCAGGCGCAACAGGTGTTCCGCTTACTGTTGATGAGGCCGTACCGGCGCCAACTGAATTGACGGCACGAATTTGAACATCGTAACTGGTTCCATTGGTAAGACCTGAAATGGTAATTGGACTGGTAGTTTGCGCGGGAGAACAGGCCGTGAAACTGCTTCCTCCATTACTTGAAAACTCATAATTAGAAATACTGGCACCACCATTGGAAGCAGGTGCTGTGAAATTAACCGTCAGAAAAGCATTGCCGGCTACGATGCTGGTTATGGAAGGAGCGTCCGGAGCTAAAGCATTGATACTTGCACTCAAACTGGGTTGCGTAACAGTATAGTTGGTACTGGGTACGTCGTAGCTGCCTGTACGGGTCAAGGTATAACTGCCTGCTGAAGCCGAAGGGAATGCCCAACTTACAGTACCGGTGACACTAAATGACTCACTGTTCGCCAAACCTGAATATGCCGGTGAGCCAGATACAGAAACGGTAGTAGCTCCATCATAGTTTTTATTGGAAGCCGAAAGTCCTGTAATGGTAAGCGCCTTGGCCGTTACAGCATTTCCAGAGGCTGCCGTAGTAATGTTTACTGATGTTGCACCTGTTGAACTCAGCACAATGGTTTTGGCATTATAGGCACCTGTTACAGCCGCATCTGCTCTCAATCTTATTCTCAACGAACCCGATGCACTGCCTCCTGATGTGGTAAATGTAGCTGTTGTGCCATAAGTTGTTCCATCGGAAGAAACTTCAAAGCCAGTTGGAGCCGTAGCCACTAAATTGGCTGAAAGTGTGGTTCCCGATACGGAAAAACTCTGTGCGGCCGATGCGGTGCCGTATGTAGTAGTGAATGCTGTGGTCGTGGCGGCACCGGTAATCGTAGGACTGGCGGGCGCTGTACCCGTTAATTTCAATCCCTGATTTCTTAAAGCTGTACCGGTTGTAAGTGTATTTGAAAATCTAAATTTGGTGGTGGAAGTAAAAGTATGTGAGGACAAACTGATGGTGCCTGTTACATAAGTTGTGCTTGAACAGGAATTGGAAGTATATGTAGTAGCAGACCAGGAAGTACCTCCATCCAGTGATACTTCCACTTTCAAGGCTGGATTACCATTCACTGTTCCGAAAGTGGCCACACCATAGGCAAGTGAAACTCCGGTATAGCCATTCAAATCGTAACTGGGTGTCACAATTTGATCAGAAGGATTTCCTGCATCCAATAGTAGATAAGTCGACTTGTCAATAACATTGGTGGCCACGTTATTGGTCAGCGTCCAGCTTGCAGGAATAGTCGCTGTTGTATTCTGATAAAAAAAGATAGGGCTTTGTCCTTTGGCTATCATTCCCATAAAAAACAATGCTGTAAACAGCATCAATTTACAGAACTGATTCAAACGACTTTTAGATGATTCGTAGGTGGTAATTGTAGAATACATACAGTTATGATATGATTATGATGTTAATTAAATGAATCTAACAGCCAGATGGATTGAGCGCCAAAACTAATTGCTCAACCTGAATCAGTGAAAAGACATAAAAGTAAACATTAAGGTACTCAACGTCTTTTGGTTTGCTTTTAAAGGGTAGAAAACGGATGCGAATTTAAGCATCTGCAACCAAAATCAATATTATAAAATTGTATCCTTGACACTAAAAATGATGCTGTACTACAAACCAATAAAAACCGATAAAGTTTGTTTCAGCTTACCATTTTTTTCGGCAACTACAAGTTTGTATTGCCCTTTCACCATATTATTTAACTTGATTGACTGGTATTCGATTGAATTTTGCACGTTCATTTCCCCCGACTGAATGATTTGTCCGGCAATGCCGATAATGGAATAAGCATACTTGCCGGCATTGAAATGAAGTAACTGCAGTTTGATGATGCCATTTGTGACCGGATTGGTCTGTATCGATAGCTTTGCTGGAGATGGCGATTCGATGACCTGTTGATTTTTTGCTGTTTCAACCAATGGCTTGGGAACCGATTGGCTAGTGCGCTGAGTATTGCTGAACACTACAACAAATCGGTCGCTGCGATATGATAAAGGGTCTGTATTGACAACAAAAGTATAATAGGAACTGTCGCCTGTACTCAATGGCGTAACACTGTTGAGATATTTATCAAACAACCCGATGCCAATACCATTTGCAGGTATCTGCTGCGGTGCAAATCTCAATTCATAGGTACGCGCACGTAAATTGGTGGTATTCAGGTAAACAGAATCTGTTCTGATCACCGGACTTCTGGCTTCCACAGACAATGACTTGCTAGCACATCTAATGGACAAATTCTCACCGGCATTGGCCAACTTCTCCATATCAAAACCATCGAAACGATTGGTATAATTTGGACTGAAAACCGCAGCTACGCCATCAGCCATCAATGCACCTTCTCCTGTTCCGGCAAACAAATACATGCGTAAAAACTGTTTGGCCGTATTTGTTGAAGGCAATGCACCGGTCGTTCTGAAAACATTACGACTATCACTCACCTTGGCATCTTCATTGATTTCAAATCGGAAACTGGAGTTGGAATAGCTTTTCATCAGAAAAGCTTGTCCGGATTCTATTCTGGTGTAACGTTGACCAACGGTATAATTGGCACTTGTGTTACCGGATGGGGCAGTCAGATAAAAATCATTGACACCACTCAAAGCCTGATAACCCCCTAATCCATAGGATCCCGTCAAAGTTGGGTCCCAAATCCAATATTTTAAAGAATCTGCGCTATAAATCTGACTGTCATTTAATGAAAAATTAAACAGTGTGAAGTCTATCGCTGAGGCATATGGATTTCCAATGGAAACCATTTTACCGGCTGGAATCACAACAGTATCGGGTGGCATCGGAGGACTCAGCAACTTTCCTCTCGATCTCAATATGGTTGGTGTGGCATTATTGGTGGCACTGTATTGGGTTACACCTCTGTCGCCGCGAACAAAAACCATATAACCTCTTTTATCGTACAATGCGGTATTTCTGGTATTGCTTACATAATCCCAGAGTCCGGTAGTGGGATTATAAGTTTTGATGGTGGCACCGGCGGCAGAGATAGTGTCAAAACCATTGCTGATGGCAGTGGCCAACTGAGCGGCGGTTCCGTAACCTATCAGTTGGGTACCATAACCCGGGCGAGGATTGGCATTGGCGGTTGGGGCATCTTCCTGCCAGGATTGTCGAATGGTTTGTCCGCTTGCCACTAACGATTCTCTCGTTGGAATGGCCAAATGCTGCCAGGTTTTTCCATGCTGTCCGGTGGCGAGGTTGGTAGGTCCAGTGCGGATATAACGTTCTACAATGAATCGTCCTGTTCCACTATAGGCGATGTCGGCATTGTTGGCGTCAATTTTACCAAGGCTTGCCGTGGTATTGATGTTGGACAACAACACCAAATCTTTAGCGCCCAAATCGAGGGTACCGGTGACTATCTGAAGCTCTTTTCCGACTGCCACACTATCCAGCAATTTTACCGAATTGATTTTGGCAGCCTTTGTAACATACAGCGATGAGAAATATTGTCCGCCTGCGGCAGATATCGTAGTGGAATTAGAAGAACCGTTGAAGAAAACAATCCTTTCATTAGGATTGAAAATACCGGTTGCAGTCCGGTTCCAGTTGCCTGCAAGCTGAAGATCACCTCCGGCCAGGTCCGAAAGCGTTAAGGTGCCATTTAATTCCAGATTGCCTTTTACTGCAACGGGTACTGTCATGTCGTTGGTGCCATTGTTCAAGCTGAAAGTAGATCCGGCATCAATGGTAAGATTTCCTGCCATTTGTCTGCTCACCGCCGGTGTGGTACTACCCATGTCCAGCAAAGTGTTATTGGACAGCTGAACATGATGAGGATAGCCTTTGCCCGCAGTGGCGCTGAATTCCGCACCTCTGGTAAAAGTGCCGCCGGTATTGTATTTCAGTAAAGAGCCGGTGACATAAGAAGGAGGATTGGTATTTACCGATCCACCGATATTGATTTGAAACAAGTTGTTGATGATGGAGTTGATGGCTGCACCGAAATTCACCGCACCCGATGTGGTCACTATATAAAAAGAAACTGATGCTGCGCTTCCCGACACCGTACCTGACCCGTTAAAATTTATCGTTCCGCCATCGGTACTGTTCGTCACATTTCCACCGTTTCCATTAATGGTGCCCGAGCCGGCGATATTCAATATTCCCGATATTCCGGCAGCAAATAGTCCGCTGTTTAGGTTGAAAGTGGAAGCTGTAGTACCTGATGTGGTGAGCGTTACAATATTATTTCCTGCAGAACCCGTATTGGATATGTTCAGCGAACCAGTGATGTTGGCAGGCAATCCATCGCCGGTAACCTGACTGGAAGTGCCATTGTAATGATAAGCCGCGGCGCTGTTATAGGTTCGGGTGCCTATGCACTGGATATTTCCTGAAGCAGCACTGGCAGTGATTCCATTAGGAGATCCGATATATAATTTGGCTGTTGGAGACACCGTAAACGCAGTTGTTCCGGTAATGGCATTGGTGGATGTATATAAAGTGCCATCAAGTTGAGCAAATGATCCGTTGATGGGTTTATTGGAAAGTAAAGTAGTTATTGCAGTGTCGGCAATTCTTAATCCAGCAGTACTAAGACTTATTGTTCCAGTTCCTCCTAATATTGCAGGTCCTGTAATAATAAATTGACCAGAAGTTGAATTCTGACTCAATACCCCTGATCCAATGATTCCATTTCTAAAGTATTTAATTCCGGCATTTTGGAATGTAGCAGTTGAATTCACCTCTACTTTACCATTAAAAGTGGTATTGTTACCGGCTCCAGCACCTAGTGCAGTATTGACTGTAAAGAGAAATGTTGGAATTTCATTAAAAGGCTGCGAATTCTTGTAATTAAAATAAACCATTTTCCTACTTTGAGGAGAAGTGGGTGCATTCCATTGAAAAACTGAACCAGTTGAAAATAATACACTTGAATCACCTGGAAAGTTATCTGCATTAGATGGAGAATTATTTTTTTCTGCTAATACAAGACCTCCAGAATTTACTTTAACCTTTGCTCCTATTACCAACGTTGCAGGATTTCCATATACGATATATCTTCCCGAAATATTGAAATCAAATTCATTCGCAAGATCATTTGCAATTGTTATTATTGAGCCAGCAGAAGCGACTGCTGTATTATACGATAAAGTAGCACCAGAATTTACAGCTAAATTTTTTGCTGTTTCAGTACCAGCAATAGCCACAGAATCAGGCATCCTTATGGTAATCCCTTTCGAGGTACTGTCGGGTTTAATGGTAGATGACACCCAAGTCGTATTGTCTTTGGATGATTCCCATGTACTTGGCAAATTCCAATTACCACTTGCACGTGATCTGAAATAATCCGAAGCGCCGGAAAAATATCCATTTCCACTTACTACAGCAGGATGATAACAGTTGCCTGCGGTGTTATATTCATATATATAGAAATAGTAAGGAGTGCTGGAATTGAGATTGGTAACATTCACCGAATGAGCTGCATTTGTTCCATTGCCTGTACCATCATAAACTACGGATCCGGATCCTAAAGCACTGCCACTGCCAAAAGTAGTACTGGCAGTATAGGTTGTTCCATTCGTTGGAGCAGTAGGTGTTGCGCTGGTACTGGCTACTATCAAAACTCTATTGCCATTGCCTCTGGTATAGTTTACATTCAATGAATTGGATGGCCCAACGGTAATTGAATCTACTCTGGCTTGTGTGTAAGGATAGCAACGACCATCTCCGTAAGTGATAGAAACACTATCCAAACCGATTGCTGGAGCATTGGTAGTATTTAATGGGCCTATCATCCAACGCAAATAATAGGTTGAGCCAATGCCAATTGGTGTGTTAGTTAAGTCGATATTCACAACTCTTGAACTGTCAATTGAAGGATAATAAATAGTGCTATTATTAAGATCAGCAGCATATTTTACAGAGTCGGCAGCAATTGTAGCTGTTGACCTAAAGGTTACAATTGAATTGTTACCTAAGGCAGTTGTGATTGGTTGGGATAGTGAAATAGTGTTTGCAGTTGGAATTCCAACTGTTGAAACAATTGTATTAGGTGAAAGCGCACCAGTACCAGAAGTTAATGAAACTGACATTCCAGGTAAAATTCCAACTGCACTTGAAACAACTATTGGATACCCTATAGCTGCACCTGTTGGAACTGAGATGGATATTGGAGTAATTGATCCTCCATGATAAAAATAACAAGCATGTGCAACTTGTCCGGATTTGTATTTCTCATACTTCCAGGCGACCTTGATTTGAGTTATTGGACTTGAAGTATTATTGATGAAACCATATAAAATACTTCTTGGTGCTTTGTAAGTTGTTCCGTAAACAAAACCCGCAGATCGATCATTGGCTGTATCATTTTGTCCATTTCCAAAATTGTAAACCCCAACAGGGCTTGAAATGGATAAAACAGTGCCTGCTCCAGCAACAGATCCGGCAATTTGAGAGGTTAGAGTAATACCTGTTGTCCAATCACCTCCTGTTACAAATCCGGCGGGTAAATTAGCTCCAATAGTTTTCCCCATACCATTGAAATTTTCAGTGTACGGTGTACCCAGCTGGGTGATGGAAACCTGTGCAAAACCGGTAGAGAAGATAAAACTGGCGAAAATGAAAAGAAAATATCTGGTGTACGATTGTCTTCTCGGAGAAGGCTCCGAAATGATTGAATCCAAAACAGATGTATTCGCAATCCGCAATTTCATAATTTTCTTACTTGAGATTTCAGGGGGTACTAACAAAACAAAGAACATTTTTATGGCCAAAAAGCTTACAAAATGCCGATGCTGAGATAAAAATCAAGGATTTAGATTAATTGGAACCGGCTTTTGAACATAGCCGTAATCTTTCATGAGGTTGGACACGCAAAGTTAATTTTTATTATTGGAAAAAGCGAGTAATTGAACCCTTAGTTTATCAGAAAATATTGCGTCGTTGCTGTCTTTAACCGCAGATACCATCCTTTTCACCCTTTACCGATTTGGAAATGAAATCATTTGCATATTGTTTTCCGAAAACAATCATTCAATCTATGCTTCGCTTGTTGTTTAATATATTGAAAATCAATTTAAAAATTTTTACAGGCGATTCTTTGTCATTTTCATCAGCATTTTTTTCAAAAAAACTACTCCTTTGGCACGGTAATTGAAAATAGTAACACAGCTGCATGATGCAAATCAACAGTTAACCAATAAATAATCCTTATCCCAATTAAAGCCGACTGTCCGGTACCTATGCCTAACCTGATGAATCCCATCCAATGAAACACCTGTGGCTTCCATATCCTCTGGAAACGATACGATAAAATATTATAGAAGCCATATAAAAAAGCCCTGATCATTCGATCGGGGCTTTTTTATGAAGATATTTCTTGATTTAATTATTTGAATACACTACCCATCTTAATAAGGTAACATCTTTTTACATCAGCCAACCACCACATTAACACTTCATCACACTATCACACCATCAAATTTTCCTATCACCACAATAACTAATCCCAAATCACACTTCCACATTTTCAAATCACCCAATCACCACACTAACTAATCATCAAATCTCCAAATTATCAAATCATCAAATCAACTTAAATATCCAAAGATGAATTATGCACGAACTTCAGCAGAGATGCCGTGTTTTTGAGATTGAGTTTCTTCAGAATGTTGGAACGATGTACTTCAACCGTTCTGGAGGAGAGAAAAAGTTTTTCGGCGATTTCTTTGGAGGAAAGTCCGTCTTTGATATGTTTCAACACATCCACCTCTCGTTCCGAAAGCTTGCTGATGTCGGGCGTCTCATCATCTTCAAACACCTGTTTGGCCAGGTTTTCCTGAATCTCTTTACACACGTATACCTTGCCGCTAGTAACACTCACGATGGCTTCAAACATCTCGTTCTTGTTGCTGCTTTTGGTCACATAACCCAAGGCGCCGTTTTTGAGCATGCGCTTGGCGAATGAAGGCTGGTTGTGCATCGACACACCAATCACCTTGGTGCCGGGCGATACTTTTTTCACCAGCTTGGTGGCGTCAATGCCCGAAATGGGCTGTATGTTGATGTCCATGATCACCACGTCGGGTCTTTTGGTTTTCACTGATTCCAGCGATGCGTCGGACGTATCGTTGCAGATACCCGTTACCGTGAATCTCTCGTCGGTACTGATCAGCTCCGACCACATTTCGGCTACAAGATTATGATCGTCGAAGATGACGATGGAAATTTTCTTACTCATATTTGTTGAGGTTTTTCAATGGTAATTCAATGTTGAAATAGGTGCCTTGCTGTTTTGCTGATACCACATCCACAGTGCCGTTGTAAAAATAAGCCCTGTTCATGATACTATTCAGGCCTACTCCTTTTTTTACTTTATCGGGATTGAAATGTTTACCGTCGTTGTAGTACTGGATCAGCATTTTGGCCGGCAATTTTTTGATGGTCAGTTTCACATTACTCGCCTGTGCGTGCTTGATGGTATTGTTCAGCAACTCCTGCATCATTCTGTAAATGTTGCGTTGGGCGTTGATGTCCACGTCGATAAAATCATTGTGTTTGCAATCAATCGAAAAGCTGAGATGGTCGAGGTCGGAATACTGGTTGAACAATTCAATGATGGCGTCTTTCAATCCCAGGTCGATGAGCGCTGGTGGTACAAGGCTGCGGGAAATTCTTCTCACTTCCTTCAAGGCCTCATCCACTTTCTGATGTGCCTTGGTGAATAATTCGGGATTGAGTTTGTCTGACTGCGAAGCCATTTGCAAAAACAGGCTGGTGTAGGTGAGTATGTGTCCCACACCATCATGCAATTCATTGCCCAAAATCTCACGTTGTTGTTCTTCGGCATTCAAAGTGGCTTTCATCACTTCTCGCTGACGAATGAGCCTTTCTTCCTCAATCATTTGCTCCATTCGTCTTATCTCGGTCACATCCCAGTGGATCCCCACAGAACCTTTCACTTCCCCATTCATGCCAATGATTGGCGAGCCGCTGATCACCATGTCAATCACTTCGCCTTTATTCTTTCTCATCTTGATTTCATAAATGGATTCATTTCTATTGGTGCGAGTTCTTTTCACCACATTCATCACCCGCTTGGTTCTTTCATCGGCAAGAAACACATCCACTGCCTTTTTCCCTTTGAGGTATTTCAATGAATAACCCGTGATGTTTTCAAACGATTTGTTCACCCACTGTATCTTTTCGTCCAGATCCACCTCCATCACACCCAGTTGCATGTTTTCGAAAAGGCCTCTGTACTTCTGTTCATTTTCCTTCAGCACCATTTCCGCTTTTTTGATGGAGTCGATATCGCGGTTGTGCATCAGAATCTTATAACCTTTATCGGTTTTGTTTTGGATGACAGACATCACAGATTCCACCCAAATCAGTTTTCCGTTTTTAAGTATCATCCTGAACTCAAACTTATCCTTCCCTTTTTTCACCTCCTGCAACCATCGTATAGATTCCAGATGGTCTTTACATTCTTTGCAAATGAATTGTTTGAGGTTATTGCCTACCATCTCTTTTTCTTTGTAACCCAGAATCCTTTGTGCTGTGGGCGAAACATACTCAATGTCTCCAAGATGATTGGTCAGCAGGATGATATCGGGCGAGTTTCTGGTGAGCAATTCCAGTTTTTCTTTTTCGAGGCTGATGGTTTCCTGGTATTGCTTTTCCATGGTAAGGTCAAATAAGGTGCCCACATGTCCGGCATATTTGCCATCAGCATAAAAACGGGGAACGGCTTTTTCAAAAATATTATGGTATTTGCCATTGCTGTCCATCAGTCGATATTCAGCAGAAACCACCTTACGAGAACGAATAGACTTTCTCCATTTCGTCACATCGCCCGTTCTGTCATCGGGATGAACATAGGCGTGGTAGTCGGCATCGGTTTTGATATCTTCCAACGGAACCGGTAAAAAATCATGAAGAAGTTTGTTTGAATAGATGACTTTTTCATTTTCATCCGAAACCCAAACCATCACAGGCATTGAATTGACCAGATTCCGGAAGCGTTCTTCACTCTCCTGCATTTGCATGGCATAATGGTGCTCCTTGGTGATATCGGTGATTCTTCCGCTGACCACAATGTCGTCGAGTTCAAGATCGTATTGTTTACTGATGACTTCCGAAAGCCAGAACTCCTGCCCTGTTCTGGGATTTTTTATACTATACCGTATGGAAATACGGTTGCCAACTTTCAGTGTTTTGATGCGGTCGTGATGCTGTTTGGCAGACTCACTTTTCACCACTTTGCTTTTCAGCAGCAGATTATCTGATTTGGGTTGAAATTCGAATCCAAAAAAGTGCTGCCATCTGGTGGTGACAAAACTTTTTTCTTTATGCTGGGCATAAATGATGTAGTAAGCATCTTCCGTTGTTTCCAGGAAGTTTCTGAGTCTTTGAAAATTTTCCTGTGCTTTTATTCTCAGGTTATTCTTTTCCGTTACATCCGCACCATAAAAATTGATGTAATTTTTTCCTTCAATTTTTTTATAGTAGAAGATATATTGAAGATTGTTGCAGATGATATCAAATGTTCCTGAATTTTTTATCAAAGCCATTTGTTCAGCAAAGAATTTTTTGATGGTCATCTTTTTGCCTTCATAAATGACATCACGAAAAGTAGATGCCGCAGGATTGGTGAACAACAATTTTCCATCCAAAGCATACCTAAAAATAGGATTGGGATTTTCCAGGGGAAATTGAGCGATATCTTCCAGCGCACTGGTTCTTGACCTTACTTTTTCTTCAAGTTCACTTGTCAGATCACGGAGTTGTTTATTGACTTGTTGGTAATCGAATTCATTGACGGTAAATGCATGTTCGCTCAATTCACGGTCGCGATCGTAATTATGGTAAGACTGACTCACCGCATCCAAAAACTGCCTGACATGCGGATCCGCTGCGAGGGATTCGCTCAGGTGTTTTTTGATTTGCCTTTCTAAATGCTGGTGATACATATCAGGGTAATTCGGTAAAGGTAGTTACAGACATGGTTTGATTGTGCAAATGACTTTTTTGGCTGTTTTTCATGGGTGCAATTTCACCATAAGAAAAGAAACCGGCTACAGTGGTACCCTTGGAAAAATTTTCAACAGCGGCTTCTACCTCTTCTTCGGTTCGGTTGGCCAATACGAGTTTTCGGCCCACGCAACTCACCAGCAAAGCCAGGTCGGCTTTGGGCTGGTCAAGATCTTTCATGGCATCCTCTCCTGCTCCTGAAGCAGCATGAATCAATCTGTCGAAATTCGACTTCATAAATCTGACTACAGAACCTTGTGGAAGATTTCCCGCGAAAGTCATGGTTTTATTTTTTTCATCCACCGACAAAATTGTTCTTACAATAAAAAAATCATCTTTATCCGATTTGATGGAAATAGGGAAAAACAAAGCTGATGAAGGAAGCTCTTCCGCATATTTTCCTAAATATTTCTTGTAAAGATCCAGCGCGTTTTCGCCATCAATCTCATGCAATATATTACCATTTGATTTTGTAATCACTCGTTCTGGACCATACACATCCCATCCTCCCTTGAAGCCTGTTCCCACACGGATTTTGTTGCCATAAAGACCCATCAACACTACATTCCCTTCCTGCATGTCATTATCCAGTCCTACCAGTGTTTTTTGAAACAATACGCCGTCTCCAGCCATACCGCCACTGATTGTAACGCCTGGATCCATGTTTTCCTGAATGCCCGATAAAAGTTCATCCCCATTTATTTTATTACCATCTGCAATCACCAAAATATAACGAAGGTCACTTGAAGGCAATTGCGTGGCAATGTTTTTTCCCAAATCAAAACTGTTTTTATGCGACTTTATATTTCCTGCAGCCAAATGAAATGGAGTCGAATCGAAAGATAGGGCTACACAAACTGCTGTTTCAGCCTCTACTTCTCGTTGGTATATTTCTCCTGCTGTGGAGCAAAAAATCAATCGTGCTTCAGGATGCATTTTTTTTAAACCTGCAGTCAAATTTTCATTTTCCAGCAAAGCTCTGTCGGCAAAGACCAATAGGATAGAAACCGATTGGGAATCAATACTTGAAGACTGATTTATCCATTGGCCATTTTTATAGCTGAAAGTGCTGCTTACCATATGCTTATCAATGTTATTGTTTAATAATTTTTATATGAGGGACGCAAATCTAAAACAAGGATTTGACTAGAATTGATACCGATGAGAACATTGAATTATTTAGTCAATTGCACTTATGGTGTCTACGTATAAATACGTAATATATGAAAAGTGGAATCAAATAAGGGCATCCCCTCCAAACGTTTTACAAAATAGAACTCTGAAATTGAACATCTAAATGAAATGAAAATAAAAAAAGGTAAAGCCGTGGATAAAATTAATTGTGCTAAGTGTAAATACTTAGCATTGAAAAGAGGAAGGCACATTAGTGAATCAGCAATACGTTTCCTTTGAGTACTTTTTGCTGACCGTTTTTGTCGATGCCTTTAACGATATAAACAAAATTGCCGGTGTTTTGCATGATGCCTTTGTACTTTCCATTCCAGGCGGCACCCATATCATGTGTTTCAAAAACCAGTACACCATAGCGGTCATAAATTCTGAAATAATCAAGTTGCTGAATGCCTACATAGGTGGGTTTATAATCATCATTTAAGCCATCGCCATTGGGTGTAAAGGCATTGGGAATATAAAATGTTGGTCCTTTGTACACTTTGATCAAAACCGTATCTGTGTCTTTACATCCAATCATGTCTTCCACACTTAAAACAAAATAAGTGTCGTCGGTAAGCTGTGTTGTAGGATTGGCGATATGTGCGTTATTGAGCAAGCCACCTGGCGTCCAGGAATAATACATGCCTCCAGAACCATGAAGCTGATAAGGTTCGCCATACACAGCATTGGCATCAGGTCCTGCGTTGGCTATCACTTCGGGTTGAACAATCAAACTTACCTGAACGGTATCTGCGCAACCGGCCGAAGAGTTTACAATCAACTGATAGACACCCGTATGGCTTACGTGTGAAGGATCAGCCACTGGATTGTTATCGAGGGTCCAATGCGACAGCAGATCGATGGTATTGAATTGAGCCGATAAGTTGGCGGTGGTACCAAAACAAATTCTCAGATTCTGATCCGGACCCATATCAGGCTTTCGGCTTACCCTAACCGTTATAGGCACCCTTGGACTCTCACATCCTGCATTGATCTGACTTACATAATAATGCTGAATACCCGAATTGAGTGTAGAGGGAACCGGCGCTGTTCCGGAACCTGTTCCACCAGAAGTGACATTGTACCATAATAATGGATATGCTCCTGTAGCCGTCAATGCAAAAGATGGATCATGTTGACAGTATGATACAAGAGCTGTCGTTTGCGGAGGAGCCGGAGTTGGATTGACTGTGAGATTCAAGGTTACTGTGGAATCACAACCCGCAGCATTGATCAGGTTAGCAGTGTATATGCCTGAAGCATTAATGTTCTGTCCGTTAAAATGATAAGGCAATTGGCTACTACAGATGGTTGCCATCAAGTTGGATGAAGTGGGTATAAGTATGCTCAGATGGAGCGTATCCATGGAAACACATCCATTTGAATTGGTATAGGTATATGTATATACACCAGAATTTAGGTATGTAGTACCATGCCAGTTGTAGGAAACACATGCAGACTGAACTATTGATAAATGAGTGCCGTTGTTGATGGTCAGATGCAAGGTGTCAACTGATGGGCAATTGTTAGCATTGCTATATGTAAAAGTGTAGATGCCGCTCTGTGTGTAGGTTGTGCCATTCCAAGAATAAGATTCGCAGGCTGTTTGGTTGATGGTATTATGTGTGCCGTGGTTAATAATCAAGTGAAGTGTATCAACTGACGGACAGTTGCTCGCGTTGGTGTATGCAAATATGTAGATGCCGCTCTGTGTATAGGTTGTGCCGTTCCAGTTATAAGATTCGCAGGCTGTTTGGTTGATAGCATTGTGTGTGCCAGTGTTGATGGTCAGATGAAGTGTATCAACCGATGGACAATTGCTGGCGTTGGTGTAAGGATGTGTGTAGGTTCCGCTTTGTGTGTAGGATGTACCGTTCCAGCTGTAAGACTCGCAAGCCGTTTGGGTAGTTGCATTGTGCGTGCCGTTGTTGATGGTCAGATGCAATGTATCAACCGATGAGCAGTTGTTGGCATTGGTGTAAGCAAAAGTGTAGGTGCCAGTTTGTGTGTAGGTGGTGCCGTTCCAGCTGTAGGACTCACAGGCTGTTTGCGTAGTAACATTGTGCGTGCCATTGTTGATGGTCAAATGAAGAGTGTCAACTGTCGTACAGCCTGAACCACTTGGATAAGTAAAGGTATAAACACCTGATTGAGTATACGTCACGCCATTCCAAACATAACTCTCACAAGCCACAATTGTCGTTGATACAGGTACGCCATTGTTGATGGTCAAATGCAAAGTATCTGAAGATGCACAGCCATTCGCATCATTGTAATT
>CANGIT010000026.1 GCA_947454155.1 Chitinophagaceae bacterium | reverse complement strand
TTGTGTAAACAATACCATTCCAGTTGTAAGTGCCACAAGCAGTTGCAGATGCTTCTGATGAAGTAGGTTGATTGATGGTGAGATGCAAAGTAGCTACACTATCGCAACCATTGGCGTTGGTAGCAGTGAAAGTATAATCACCAGAAGTTGTGTAAACAATACCATTCCAGTTGTAAGTGCCACAAGCAGTCGCAGATGTTTCTGATGAAGTAGGTTGATTGATGGTGAGATGCAAAGTAGCTACACTATCACATCCATTGGTGTTGGTAGCAGTGAAAGTATAATCACCTGAAGTTGTGAAAACAATACCATTCCAGTTGTAAGTGCCACAAGCAGTTGCAGATGTTTCTGATGAAGTAGGTTGGTTGATGGTGAGATGTAAAGTGGCTATGCTATCACATCCATTGGCGTTGGTAGTAGTGAAAGTATAATCACCTGAAGTTGTGTAAACAATACCATTCCAGTTGTAAGTGCCACAAGCAGTTGCAGATGCTTCTGATGAAGTAGGTTGATTGATGGTGAGATGCAAAGTAGCTACACTATCGCAACCATTGGCGTTGGTAGCAGTAAAAGTATAATCACCAGAAGTTGTGAAAACAATACCATTCCAGTTGTAAGTGCCACAAGCAGTCGCAGTTGTTTCGGATGAGGTGGCTTGATTGAAAGTGAGGTGCAAAGTGGCTACACTATCACAGCCATTGGCGTTGGTTGTGGTGTAAGTATAATCTCCACTTTCGTGATACATATTTCCATTCCAGGTATAAGAGAACCAATTGCAAAGAACAATTGATTCTTCCGAATAACTGGGTTGGTTAATGGTAAGGTGCAAAGTTGATGTGCTGTTGCAATCTCCTGTATTGATGGTGTAATCGCCGGATTGCGTATAAGTTTGACCATTCCAATTATAAGAAACACATGCTGAGGCTGCTTCTTCCTGATGAATGGCATGACCAATGTTCAAATGCAGATTAACGATGCTGTCGCAACCGTCGGCATTTGTTGTTGCAAAAGTATAATCGCCTGAAGTTTGATAAATGTTTCCATTCCATACATAATAATCACATGCGAATACTGATTCAGTGGATGATGTAGGCTGATTGACAACAATCGTAAAGCTGCTTGTGCAGGTGGTATAACCATCAGAAATGGTTAGAGTATAAGTTGTAGTCGATGTAGGATGAACGCTGATGGTTTGGGTGGTGTCGCCTGTTGACCATAAATACGTATAGTGAAGTGTGCGACTAGTGACATTTTGCTGATTTCTACTTGGTATGCCAATAGCGATGGTGGTGATGTTTAATGCTGGAGCAGAAAGTATGACTGTTTGGCCATTGCAAATTGAAGCATCACTTGAAATAATTCCGCATTCCAATGGTGAAGCAATCGTCAAATCAAGAACGGCGATGGAATCGCATCCTATGCTGTTAGTGGTGATGTAAGTATATGTTCCACTTGAAACATAAGTTTGTCCGTTCCAGTTATAGGGGGCATAACTAACAACTTCAGTAACGCTATTAGTAGTGTTGTTGATGGTAAGTTGCAATACTGCTAATGAGTCACAACCAGAAACATTGGTTGTATGATAATTGTAAGTGCCAGATTGTGTGTAAGTAATTCCATTCCACATGTAGCTATTGCAAGCGGTAGCAACAGTATTGGATTCCGTTGGCAATACTATGATCAGATGGAGATAAGCGGCACTGTCGCACCCCACTTGGTTGGTAGTATGAAAAGCATAATTGCCAGATGTTGAATAGGTATGGTTATTCCAGAAGTAATTGCCACAGGCAGTGAAATTTGAAACAGATCTGCTACTATGCTTAATGGTGAGATAAAGTGAAACGGTGCTGTCGCATCCATATTGATTGTTGCTTGTCCATTGAAAAACACCAGATTGGGTATAAATATTACCATGCCATGAATACTGATCACAAGCCATTGCCTGTACAATGGAAGATGATGGTTGATGAACTTTGATGTTGATGGAATCTCGACAAGTGCCCTGGCCATCTGTAACAGCAGCTACAGCAAGACCCGATGCTGCCGGTGAAATGACCCATTCGTAACCGTTGTGATATTGTCCATTAGTACCCCATATACAATCATATCCATTCAGTATACTTGAACCCGAAACGGAGAGCAAGATACTGTTACCACTGCAAAGTGAAATATCGGATTGGTCGATATGAAAATCAATCAAACTGACTGCAGTTTGGTCGCTCAGGAAACAACCATTGGACGCCAATACAGTAGCTGTAAAAGTACCTGATTGTGTGATATTGATGATGGAATCATTGCTGCCGATATTCCAATTATAATCAAGGAAGCCTCCTCCGGCATTCAAAGTGAACGCATCGCCGCAAATGTTGAGCTGATCGGGGAATGGATCAAAAGCGATATCATTTTTCAAGGTTACTTCAATAGGTATAGATTCTCCTCTGCAGTTTCTCGTATAAATAGACACTGCGTATTGACCAGGTTCTGTTGCAAAATAAGTTTGCGAAGTGGCACCAGGTATGTCAACATCATCCCTCAACCATTGATATGTATAACCCGCGCCTGATTGAGCTGTTAACTCCAATGCTGTACCCGGACAAATATTGGTTTCACCACCTACATCTACCGTTGCGACAAAAGTACATGGTGTGCTACCTGTGGTTACAGGAATTTGAGAAGCCCTTTCTGTTTGAGCCAACAGTGCTGTACAAATAAAAAATTGTACAATGAAAAGTTTAATTGCTTTCATACAAATAAAATAAATGGTTAGTAATGACAACTTTTATTGCCATGCAACTTTCATTGGGTGGGGATTATTTCCCTGTTGGTAGACAGGAAATCTCAAGTGGTTGGTAAAGAAGGTAAGAGAACAGAGTTACAAATTACAGACAACAATCTAAACAACAATGCTTTTACTTATAAACATTGTGCTTAATTCTGTGAATAAACTTTAGTCGATTTCATGAGTATGGTTATTTTTGTTTTAATCATACAAGCCATATGAAGAAAGAAGTTGTAATAATTGGAAGTTCTGGTCATGCCAAAGTCATCATCGATATTTTTGAAAAATCTGGAAGCCATGATATTGTGGGGTTGCTTGATGCCTACAGAAAACCAGGGGAAGAAACGCTTTCCTACCCTGTTTTAGGCGATGAAAACATTTTGCCTCAGTTGATATCCGAACATCCAGGACTTGAATTGTTCATTGCGATTGGTGATAATTGGATTCGAAAACAAGTAGTCCAGAAAATCAATTCTATAATACCCTCTTCATTATATGCCATCGCCATTCATCCTTCAGCACAAATTGCAAAATCAGTATCCATAGCTACCGGAACTGCGATAATGGCCGGCACAGCCATCAACAGCGCATCAGCCATTGGCGCTTTTTCTATTCTCAACACACATTCAAGTTTGGATCATGACTGCACAATGGGAGACTTTTCCAGCATTGCGCCCGGTGTTACCACGGGTGGCAACGTGCACATAGGATCATTTTCAGCGGTGGGTATTGGCGCTACGCTCAAACATGGCATTTCAATCGGACAAAACACAATTATTGGGGCCGGTTCTATTGTAATGAAAAACTGTAGCGATGACGCTGTATTTTATGGCTCTCCCGCTAAATTCATCAGGTCGAGAAATTTGGGTGATAAATACCTTTAATATACTGCTGCTTACTTCAATTGACATATGCGTATTATTAGCATATAATATTATTCTCAATTTTAAAATTAATGAAATCTAGCTATTTATATTCACTCCTTCTTTGCTTTTGCAATTTTTCAAAAAATGTAAATACAACTAAATCACTCGCAGTTCATCATTTTTTTTCTTTGAATTCCAGATTTATTCATGCTGTGGAAAAGTGAATAAATCATTTGAAAATCTCAATTTTTGAAATAAAAAAAAGATTAGCTTCGCCACTTCATTCGTTTAAACCATTTCTTGTATGAAAAAAATTCTACTCCTTTTGGTGACATTCGCTTGTCTTGGACACGGTATGGCACAAAAAAAGAACTCATGGTCTTTGCATACCGGTTCGGCTACAATGCCTACGGATAAAGGTGTTGCAAGACTTTCTTTTCCCAAAGTATTTAAATTGTTCGATTTGGACATTGCTCCATTGAGACAAGAGCTTTTCAAAGTGGTTGACAACTCTGTCAGTCATTCCACCGTCATTTCACTTCCGAATGCTGATGGCCAAATGGAAGAATTTGAAGTTTATGAAGCTTCAAATTTCGAGCCTGCCTTGCAAGCCCGTTTCCCGGAAATCAGAGCATTCTCTGGAAGAGGTATTACTGACCGTTATGCTATGCTCAAATTGAGTTTGTCTCCACAAGGCATTCAGACCATGGTTTTCAGAGCAGACAACAAACCCAGCGAATTCATCGAGCCTTATTCTTTGGATCACACCACTTATGCTGTGTTCAAGAAACAAAGATATGCCGGACAATTGCCTTGGGTATGTTCTACTCCGGATGAAAAAGTTGCATCATCACTTACAACAACTGTAAACAATAGTTTTGCCGGAAGATCTACCGGTGATTTAAAAACCATGCGTTTGGCTCAATCATGCAACGCAGAATATTCAAATTATTTCAATGCAACAAGTGCTGCTCAAGTGGCCAACGTTCTAGCAGCCTTTAATGCTACACTAACGCGTTGCAATGGATGTTACGAAAAAGATTTGGCTATCCACTTAAATCTGATTGCCAATACTACTTCTGTAATTTATTACAATCCTGCTACTGATCCATACACCACAATGGCTAACTGGAACTCTCAGTTGCAAACCACACTTACCTCTGTAATCGGAGATGCCAACTACGACATTGGTCACATGTTTGGAGCTTCCGGTGGTGGTGGTAACGCAGGTTGTATCGGTTGTATTTGTGTGAATGGTACAAAAGGAAGTGGTATTACTTCTCCTGCTGATGCTATCCCACAAGGTGACAATTTCGATATTGATTATGTTGTTCATGAAGTTGGACATCAAATGGGAGGCAACCATACCTTCTCTATGAGTAATGAAGGAACAGGTGTGAACAAAGAAGTAGGTTCCGGAATTACTATCATGGGTTATGCCGGTATCACCAGCCAGGATGTGGCGCCACACTCAATCGATATTTATCATGAAGCCACTATTGCTCAGATTCAGGCTAACTTGTTGACAAAAACTTGTCCGGTTACCACCAGTTTGGCCGGTAACAACGCAACTCCTGTTGTAGCACCTGTAAGCAACTATATCATTCCAAAAAGCACTCCATTTGCATTGACTGGCTCTGCCACTGATGCTGACGGAGATCCTATCACTTATTGCTGGGAACAAAACGACAATGCTTCCAATGCACAATCTGGAGCTGCCAGTATTGCAAGTGCCACAAAAGCTTCTGGTCCAAACTGGTTGTCATTCTCTCCTTCGACTTCTCCTACTCGTATCTGCCCTAAACTTGACAGAATTCTTGCCGGCCAATTGTTTACCCCACCGATCACAGGTGGTACAGCCGGTGTTAACATTGAATACCTGAGTTCTGTAGCCAGAAATTTGAACTTCAGACTAACTGTTAGAGACAATTGTCCTTACAGTTCTACAGCCCCTATCAAAGTAGGTCAAACTGCTTTTACTGATATGGTTGTAACTGTAAACGGCACCGCAGGTCCTTTTGCTGTTTCTACTCCTAATACAGCAGGTATCACTTGGCAAGCAGGAACCACTCAAAATGTGGTTTGGACTGTTAATGGAAGTGATCAAGCTCCGGTAAGCTGCGCCAATGTAAAGATTTCTCTTTCATTGGATGGCGGCTACACCTGGCCAGTAGTGTTGATTGACAACACTCCCAATGATGGTACAGAAACCATCACTGTTCCCAACAATGTAACTACTACAGCACGTGTGAAAGTTGAAGCGGTAGGTAATATCTTCTTTGATATCAACAATGCCAACTTCGCTATCACTGCTCCTGCTACAGGATTCAGTTTCGGTACATCTGCAGGTGCAAACGTAAGTTGCGGATTGGCGGTTACAGCTACGGCTTCTTTGTCTACAGTATCAAATGGTGGTTTCAACACACCAATCAACTTAACTGCTTCTGGTGCTCCAACAGGTACAACTGTAAGTTTCAGTCCGAATCCAGTTACACCAGGCGGAACCACATCAGTAAGCTTGAACAATGCCAATACTTTGGCTCCTGGTACTTATAATGTTACTGTTACCGGTACTGCTGGAACTGTAACACAAACTTCAACCATTGCATTTGTTGTAGCTCCAGGCACAGGTCCTTCTATTACTGCTCAACCTGCTGATGTTACTTTATGTTCTGGCGGTAATGCCACATTTACTTCAGCAGCTTCTGGTACTGGACTTAGCTATCAATGGCAATTAAGTACAGATGGTGGTGCTACATATACAAATATTACAGGAGCTACCGCTACATCATATACTGTAAATGCTGCAAGCACTACACAAAACAACTACAAATACAAAGTGATCATTTCAACTACATGTGGAAGTTCTACTTCCAACGTGGCTACTTTGGTTGTGAATGGCACTCCTTCTATTGCCACACAACCAGCTAATGCTTCAGTTTGTACAGGAAGCAGCAACGTATTTACTGTTTCAGCTACAGGAAGTGGTTTGGTTTACCAATGGCAAGTAAGTACAGATGCAGGGTCAACCTGGTCAGACATCAGCGGTGCTAATGCTGCCAGCTATACATTAAGTGGTATCACTACTGCTCAAAACAACTATCAGTACCACGTAGTGATTACAGGCACATGCCCCGGCACTGCCACATCAACTGCTTCAGTTTTGACAGTAGGCACTGCACCCAACATCACAACTCAACCTGCTGATGTAACCAATTGTGCCGGAAGCAGTACAACATTCACTGCCGCAGCAAGCGGATCTGGTATCACTTACCAATGGCAAGTGAGCACAGATGGTGGCGCTACTTGGAGCAACATTGCAGGCGCTAATGCCGGCACATATTCTGTTGCTACTACCAACGCTATGAACGGCAACCGATACAGAGTAATTGTTGGCAGTCTTACCTGCGTAACGCCTACAACTTCTGCTGTTGCAATTCTTACTGTAAACTCACTACCTGCTGTAACCAGCCAGCCAGCCAGCAGCACACTTTGCGCTGGAAGCAATGTGACATTCAGTTCTACAGCTACAGGTACCAACATCACTTACCAATGGCAAGTGAGTAACAATGGTGGTACCACATGGACCAACATCAATGGTGCTACAGCCGCTACTTATACCATTACTACTATTGCTGCAGGTCAAAACAATACACAGTATCATGTTGTAGTAAGTGGAACTTGTACACCTTCAGCCACTTCATCTGCAGCTACATTGACTGTAATATCTCCAGTTAATGTAACTACACAACCTGCCAGCAGTGCAGTTTGTGTGGGTTCAAGCGTTACTCTTACTTCAGCAGGAAGCGGAACAGGTGTAATTTATCAATGGCAAGTAAGCTCAAATGGTGGTACCTCTTGGACCAACATTTCAGGTGCAACTGCAGCTACATACACTGTTACCAGCGCTCCTTCTGCCAGCAATGGTAATCTTTATCATGTACTGATGTCTAACAGTACTTGTACCACTCCAACCGTATCCAATGCTGCAGCATTAACAGTTAATGCATTGCCTGTATTGAATGCAGTTTCAAATCCTACTGCAGTATGTACCGGATCTAATGTAGTATTGACTGCAACAGGCGCAAGCACTTACAGTTGGACACCTGGTAATCTCACCGGTGCTACAGTAACTGTTACTCCAACAGTAAATCCAGCGAATCCTGGCACAGCTTTAGTCAATACTTATACTGTAACGGGCACCAGCACTTTGGGTTGTGTATCTACAACTACTGTAAACGTAACTGCCAATCCATTACCTGATGTTACTATTACAACCAACTCAACTACTAATGCTATTCATCCAGGACAAACTGTTGTGATGACGGCCAATGTAACTCCAGCTTCAGCCAATACCTCTTATCAGTGGTATCTGAATGGTGTTACTATCAGCGGTGCAACTTCACAGACCCTGGTGGCAGACGTTGATCATCTTGGTGAATACAGTGTCGAAGTGGCTATCAATGGCGAGTGTGCTTCATTGTCTAAAAACAATATCAATGTAACTGATGATTTCACCACCAACATGTTCATCTATCCAAATCCAAACAATGGTATTTTCCAAATCAGATATGATAGCAAACAAATCGGTTTGGGTAATCCTTTGAATGTGATTATTTATGATGCAAAAGGAGCCAGAGTGTACAGAAAAACATTCTTCCCGGCTACTCCTTATGGCAGAATGGATATCAACATTAAAAATGTTTCAGGTGGTGTTTATTTCGTAGACTTGACTGATGGAGCCGGTAGCCGTTTGGCCTCTGGTAAAGTTGTGGTTAAGCCTTAATGAATAATTCAGCATTGCTTTTCTTAAAACTCCTGCAGTCATTTGCGGGAGTTTTTTTTCACACCAATTTATATGGTCATCAGAAAAAAATTAGATTAATCAACCCTAAAAAAACTGACTTTCAACATAAGCAAATAACATGACAAATAAATCACTACAGGACATTAAAGCCATTGCATTTGATGCTGATGATACCCTATGGATCAACGAAACTTATTTTTCGGAGACAGAAAAGAAATTCTGTGGTTTGCTGGAAGATTATGCTTCTCATCATACCATCGCACAAGAATTGCTTAAAACTGAAATTGACAATCTTGCACTTTATGGTTATGGTGTCAAAGGTTATACGCTAAGCATGATTGAGGTAGCCTTGCAAATGACTTCCGGAAGTATCGACTTGAACATCATTCAAAAGATTATCGGTTATGGAAAAGATTTGCTGAACATGCCTGTAGAATTGATTGATGGCGTGGAAGAACTACTTCAGCAATTGAACAGTAGATACAGATTGGTAGTGGCTACCAAAGGCGACTTGCTGGACCAGGAACAAAAGCTAAAAAAATCGGGACTTGAAAAATATTTTCACCACATTGAAATCATGAGCGATAAAAAAGAGCAAGACTATCAAAAGTTGATCCGCCACCTCGATATCAACCCTGAAGAATTTATGATGATTGGCAATTCTTTGCGCTCAGATATACTACCGGTTTTAAACATCGGCGGACATGCCATTCATGTTCCCTTTCATACCACCTGGGCCCATGAACATATTGACCATAAGATTGAACATGCCAATTTTAAATCCATCAGTAAAATTGGAGAAGTGGCTTCACTACTTGAGATGTAGGAAGATTCGTTGGTAAATATTCACAGTTATCTTTTGATGTTGAAAATAAAAATTAACATCATGGAATTTTTACTTTAGTTTAGGTTTCTTAAAACTACAATTATGAAAAAAATCCTTTGTACATCGATGTTCCTGACAGCATTATTGCAGTTGGTCTATGCACAAAAAATCACCAAAATCAATGCAGGTTCAAAAGGTTTTCAACAGGAGTTTGTCTCTTTCGAACCTTCTTCCGCTCCTGCTTTCAACAACAAAGCTGTGGTAGTAAATGAAAAAAATGAAATTCTATCGCAAGAAGCTATCATTACTGGTAAAGAGTCTGACAAGTTGGGGATGATACATTATCGTTTACAGCAAGTCATCAACAGTATTCCTGTAGAAAACACTTTTTATGTAAGCCATGTAAAAAATGGAAAAGTGATCATGCAAAATGGCAGCTGGGTCAACAATACTAATACCCTGAGAACTTTTCCTGGATTGAGTGAAGCTGATGCTTTGCATGCGGCTACTTCGTTTTTAGGTGCTACCACATACAAGTGGCAAATACCTGGCGAAGAGACCTTTATTAAAAATGAAACTGGCGATGCCAACGCAAGTTTTTTTCCAAAAGGAAAGTTGGTGTATTATAATGCCGCTTCTTTAGAAGAAGCACCCAATTTAATGTTGGCCTACAAATTTGATATTTATTCAGCAGAACCACTGATGCGTAAATTGGTTTATGTAGAAGCTTTTTCGGGTAAGATTCTTGGCACAAACGACCTTATTCATGAAACCAATGCAACTGGAACGGCAAGTACTGGTTTCAGTGGCACACAAACTATCACTACAGATAGCTACAATGGTTCTTTTCGTTTGCGCGAAACCGGAAGAGGATTGGGTATTCAAACCTATAACATGAAGCAAGGCACCAACTACAATACCGCAGTTGATTTTACCGATGCCGATAATGTTTGGAACAATGTGAACACCGCCAAAGACCAATACGCCACAGACGCACATTGGGGCGCTGAAAAAACTTATGATTTTTATTTTCAAAAATTTGCCAGAAATAGTATCAATAACGCGGGTTTTGCTATTAAAAGCTATGTGCATTACAGCCGTAATTATTTCAATGCCTTCTGGGATGGTTCTCGTATGACCTACGGAGATGGAAGTGCTACTTATGGCAATAAGCCTTTGACGTCATTGGATGTGTGCGGACATGAAATTACACATGGATTGACTTCATTCACGGCTAATTTGACTTACAGCAATGAATCAGGAGCAATGAATGAAGGCTTCAGCGATATCTTTGGTACAGCCATTGAGTGGTATGCCAGACCCAGCAGAGCCGATTTTTTAATCGGAGCCGACTTTTACACCATTCGCTCCATGAGTAATCCAAAAGCGTATTCACAACCCAGCACTTATAAGAAACAATACTGGTATACAGGAACTGCTGATAACGGCGGCGTACACACGAATAGCGGCGTGCTCAATTACTGGTTCTATCTGTTAACCAATGGCGGCACAGGCACCAATGACAACTCTTTTGTGTACAACGTATCCGGAATAGGCATGGCCAAATCACAAGCTATCGCTTACAGAACACTTACTGTTTATCTGGTGGCCTCATCCAATTATGCCAATGCAAGAACCTACTCCATCAAATCTGCTGAAGATTTATATGGCTTGGGCAGTAACGAGGCCGTACAAACGAAAAACGCCTGGGATGCAGTTGGTGTAGGTGGTGGTCTCTCTGCCGCAGGAAAAAATGTCAATCTGCTGGCAAAGAACAGTACATCAGAAAACATGATTTCAAATGTTGCTGTCTATCCGAATCCGGTGGCTGAAAAAATAAATATCAGCTATCATGCCGCTATCGCTCAAAATAGCAATGTTCAATTGATTGATCTGAAAGGAAATGTGGTGCAGTCCTTTTCTTTCAATTCGGCAAAAGGCATCAACAATAAACAACTTGATCTTTCATCTTCCACACCGAGTGGAAAATATTGGATCCGCTTGGATGGTAAATTATTGGGAGCGGTTATCAAGAAATGAAATAATTAAATTTCAAAATAAAAAAATCCCGGTTGTTTATACAATCGGGATTTTTTTGTGGAAAAGGTTGCTTTAAATTTTCATTAAAAAATCAATGCTGAAATAGTAAAAATTGTGGTTCAGCTTGAATGCATATTTATCATCCTGATTCAATGATAAATTAAAAATGCTCAACATAAATTTGATTTTGTTTTCTTCAATTTTTAATCACTTGCTGTTATTTGTGTTATTGCTACTTAAGTCATAGGCGCCTGAGTGAATGGCTTTACACTGCATTCGACATAAATTCAACAAAAAGATCGTGTTGTACCGATACGCAAATTCTAGCATAGGAAGACCAAAGGTCTTTATCGTGATAGACAAATTTATCAAGACCAACAGCTCCTATCTTATGCTGAAAAAGAAAATCTTCCGAACGCTTGATGATGGCAAAAATGCCCATAGGTACGGTATCGCCATAAATTTCTTTGACCAGCAAATCTTTTGATTTCAGGTAATCGATATTGGCTGCAATATGTTCAGTTGTTTTTTTTCTGAAATCATCCAAAGCCAAACGGCCTACTGGCGTAGTCATCACTCTTTCTATGATCATTTGCGGTGGAGAGGAAACGGCATTGAATTCATAAAGCAAACGAATGTTGAGTTCTGAATTGAAGTCCTTGTTTTTTGTATAGATGAATCCCATCCTCAATCCCGAAAGTCCAACCCATTTGGAAAATGATTCAGTGACAATGATATTATCCAGCTGTGCAATTTTATCAAAGAAATTGTCGGGTTCATAAAATAATTTTCTGTACGGGGAGTCGAAAATGACAATGGCCCCTGTGGCTGTAATTTTTGTGATCATCTCCAACAAATAATCATCATCAAGTTTTACACCTGTTGGGTTATTAGGATCACAAATAAAAACACATGATGAATCATTAATGTGATGCAGATCCAATTCGTGCAGTTCTTCGTAAAACGAGAATTTCTTCTGACGGATAGTCGCCATTTTCGAATAAGATCCCCAATAGAATTTTGGGAAATAAATGTTCTCGACATTTAAAATCTGAATCACCAGATCCAAGGCTGGCATGCCTCCAGGTGTGATGGCTATATTGTTTTCAAAACCAGGCTGTTGAGAGAAAGCAGGAAAATATTCTTTGGCAATTGCTTTTCTAAATGATTCGGAACCCAGATTAGGCGCATACACCTGAAACTCTTTGGAGTTGAAATCTATTGATTTCATCACACTTGTTAAATCAATTTCGGTGACAGCATTGACTCCCCTATTCAATTCTATATATTGTTCGCCGGATTCTTTACTGGCTTTTTTTACTTTCTGACCGATACCTACAATCGAGGAAAATGTGGCATTGGATATATTGACTTTCATTTGAGATAATTTTACGCAAATTTAAAATCAATAAAAGTATTCTAAGTAATAATAGAAATATTTGAATAAAAAATTAAATTAAAAGCATCTATATAGACATTAAGAAAATTATAATTGAAATTTCCTGAAAAAGTAAAAAAAATCAATCGTACAATATTTTTTTAAAATATTCAACTCCCAAGGTGCGGGCCTGAATGATATTATTATCGGGAATGGCATTGATATTTTTATGCTTGCTGATGGCTTCATCCAAACTAGACTCACGTAAAATGTGGAGCATCGGATAAGGAGAACGATTTGTATAATTGGCGGCATCATCTTCACGGCTGCCAGCAAAAAGATATTGCGGATGAAAACTGGCCACCTGAAATACGCCTTCATAATCTTCTTTCTGTAAGAGCTGTTCGGCATAATCCACCAATTGAAGATAAGATTTGAAATCACCAAATTGATGGGGGAAAATGATCAGGGTAGTTTCAATCCCCTCATTACTTTCAAGCATCATGCATTCCTTTATAAGCGTTTCCAACGCAATTTGTAAACCGCCAGATGTCACCACATTATAACGGATAATTTCATCACGAAATGGTTTAGCAGCAAAAGGACAAAAATTCAAACCAATCACTACTTCTCGTAACCATTTTTTTGTTAGGAGTACAGCATCTTCGGATAACGTAGACATCAATGTGTTGTTAATTTTTGAATCAGGCGAATATAAAGATCTTCCACTTTTTTTCTTGCCCAGGGTGTTTTTCTTAAAAAAGTAAGGCTTGATTTGATGCTCGGATTGGAGTTGAAACAGTTGATGCGTATTCTTCTCCCCATTTCCTCCCAGCCTATTTTATCCACCAAAAAAATCAATATGACTTCAAGTGTTTTGCCATGCAAAGGATTTTTATGTTGAATATCGTTCATCACTACAAAATAACAGAACATTTTCCAACTACTTAAAATCAATTTTAAGCAAGTTGATTTGTACTTTCAAATTCAATACTGTACCGTCCTTCAAAACAAACAAAAAGGCCGCTTCTAAAAAGAAACAGCCTTTGACACCAAATAAATTGATGATTACATCAAACCTTATTACTGAAACACTCTTACAAATTCCACTTCCATTTGCTGAGGAAAAATAGTTTCATCAATCCCATATTTTCCGCCCCAGTTACCTCCTATGGCAATATTCAACAGCAAATAAAACTCTTTGTCGAAAGGCCAAGCTTCGCTGCCAGTATGTTCATTGGCAAAACGATGGGTAATTTTTTCGTCCAGATAAAATACAATATCATCTTGGGTCCACTCAACCGCATAAGTATGAAATGCACTGGAGAGATCTTTCACCGTCATTGATTTTACTTTTTGTGTACCTCTCATGCCGTTGTACAATCCGGTATGCACAGTGGCGAAGAGTGAGTCGGGCCAGTAGCCAACATTTTCCATGATGTCAATTTCTCCACTGTGTGGCCAGATGCCATATTCCCATTTGGTGGGCAACATCCAGATGGCGGGCCACATACCTCTACCAGCCGGCAATTTGGCACTGATTTCCATTCTGCCGTATTTCCAGTCACCTTTGTTTCTGGTTACCATTCGGGCCGAGGTATATTTAGCACCCTGATAAGCTTCTTTCCGTGCTGTCAGTATCAATCTGCCATTTTCCACTCTTGCGTTTTCGATACGACTAGTGGTGTAATATTGTAATTCATTATTACCCCAGCCACAAACTTGCGGACAACCATTGCCGTTATCGTATCCCCATTTGGCCGTATCAGGCACGGGTGAAGTTTGATTGAAATCATCGGACCAAACTAGCTTATTGAATTTGTATTGTGCATCGGCACGAGTGACCAAAAACAATAAAGTGACCAAAAATATCTTTGTCAGCCATCTTTTCATAACATTGAAACATTGAATGTTAGTGAAGCTTATGCAGCTTCAAATAAATTGTAATATCGCAATGGGATGAAAGTGGGGCCATTCACTGAACTGTAAACATGCCTTCCACTTTTCATCCAAATTGCATTTGAGAGAAAACTACAACATTGAACAGGATCAGCTCCTATTCAATCATTTTATAAACTTTTACATAATCCACTTGCATGGTGACAGGGAAAATATTATCGTCTACACCTTGCGCTCCTCCCCAATCTCCACCAATGGCCAGATTGAGAATCATATAGAATTTCTTGTTGAAAGGCCAAGTGGTAAAACCGGTGTTTTCGTTGGTGAATTCAAAATATTGCTCTCCATCTACGAAACCTTTTACTGCATAAGGTGTCCAGTCCATGGTGTAAACATGAAAATCATCTGTAGCACCCCCCACTAATTTGGCTGATGTTTTTTGATTTCCACGGGAATGATTATACGCCGAGCAATGTGCACTCGAATGCACATTATTCAAATCAAAGCCAACATGTTCCATGATATCGAGTTCTCCAGATGCAGGCCATGTGCCATAACTATTATCTGATGACAGCATCCAGAATGCAGGCCATGTCCCTTTACCCTTGGGCAGCTTGGCTCTTACTTCAAAGCGTCCGTATTGCCAATCGCCTCTTCCTTTGGTGATCATGCGGGTAGAAGTATATTGTCTGCCGTTACTAAGTTCTTTTTTAGCTACAATGTTAAGATTGCCATCCAATACCGATGCATTGTTGCCTGCAGTATAATATTGCAGTTCATTGTTGCCCCAGCCAGAGCCGCCCACTTCAAATGTCCATTTTGATGGATCAGGAGCGCCATTGTTATCGAAGTTGTCTTCCCATACTGGTGTTGTTTCAAATTGCCAGTTCAAATCCACCACTGGTGCAACTGGTTTTACCTCAGGAATGATTTTCTTATCTGTACATCCGGCCAGCAGCAGGGTGCCGCATGCAATAGCCGAGAATAGATGTAGTATTTTCATTTTTATTTTTTTTTGTATTGATTAAAGTGGAATGAATTTGAACTGAAACACCACGCCGGATCCATTACCCGCGCGTAATACCATTTTATTGGGGGTGATTTCAATGATGCGATAATAATTTTCTGAAGGCACATCGGTTGTACCAATGAAAATTGCAGGTGGCGCTTGCGGAAGTTGAATGCCGGCAAGTCCTGCCACACCTCCGGTAACTGCATCAAATGTGTAAGCCACATTGCTAAAAGAACGATCGGAACCGCAGTTGTAATTAGGTGTGATATTTCCTCCATTAAATGTAGAACCGTTAGCGTTATAACTTACCAAGCCGCTAGAAGTAAAGGTGTAAACATCATCTGTTTGGCAATTAGGTTCCAAAGGACCTCCACCATAGTACTCGGCAGGGTTTGATTCCGTACCCACAACTATGGAGTTGGCTCCGGTTGCAGGATCAAGCTTCCAGCTTTTGCTGGTACCGCCGGTCAACAGGTTTTTAATATCTGCCAAAGTAAGTGGTACCTGCTTCTTTAATTTTACTTCTAGAATGATGCCGCCCGAACCTTCAATGATGCTGCGCAAAGTCATGGTATTGGCTGTATACGACCTTACATAATATTGGTTGCTATCGGGCAGATCGGTGGTGCCAATAAATGGACGGCCAGTCCCTGTAGTCAATGCAGGCAACAGAATTTTGGGATAAGCGCCACTGGTGACAATTTTATACGTTGATGCATTGGCTTTTGGACTTTGACAAGTGTAACCTGACTGCACATCAAAAGTTTGACCATTGGCATTGTAAGTAAATGATCCATCAGCGCCGAATTTGTAAACATCATCAGCCTGACAATTGGCAGGAGCACCTACGTAATAAACCGAAGTTTCATCTGGTGATAAAACTTTAATGGCATCGGCATCATTACTCCATGTCCACTCGCCATAAGAACAACCGGTGAGTTTATTGAAGAAATCATTACTACAGGCATCAGCCACAGCCACAACTTTAGTGATGGAATTGTTGCCGTTAGTACCTACAGTGGTGAGCGTTACATTATAACTGCCTCCAACCCTGAAAGTATGCACCGGATTTTTTGTAGATGACAATGAAGTATTATCGCCGAAATTCCATTGGTACAAAAACTCTTCACTGCTTGTATTGTTGAAGTTGACCGTATAAGGATAAGGCAATGTGTCGCTTGCCGGTGATTGCTGAAAGGTGAAGTCGGCAGTTGAGGGGCCACCTACCAATTCAAGATCCGTTTTCTTACAGGAAGAAAACAGGAACATCGCAGCCAGCAGACCATTGAGAAGTATTTTGATATTTTGTTTCATAATTAATTTGGTTTTGTAGTAAATCAATAGCCTTCGTTCTGCGTGAGATTGGGATTCTTATCTCTTTCTCCTTGTGGAATGGGCATGTAACGATGTTTAGGTTGAATGTTTGTTTTTCCTGCAGCGCGCATCACATCCAGGAAATAATTAGGATTGGGATGACGAAGCAGATCGTACCAGCGATGCATCTCAAAAGCGAACTCATGTCTTCTTTCATTATAGATAGCAGTGAGGTATTGATCATCATTCATAGCAGAAGGCAATGGTGCCAATCCTGCTCTTGACCTTACCTGATCGATAGATGATTTACCCATGGCAAAACCTGCAGCTTCAGCATAAATCAAAAGGATTTCGGAATAACGCATGATGGGTACATTCAAAGCACATGTCCAACCTCCATTATCGCCGAGTGTGTTGGCGATTGGCACAAAATACTTCTTGATATTCAAACCCAGCGGAGAACCTACCAACTGAGATGGTTGTGTGTAGGTGTCATAGGTATCACCCGGGATCCACATAGAAGACAATCTTCTTTTATCAATGATGGTATTGAAACCAGCACCTGTTTTTTCGTAACTGTCGGCCAGGTCTCTTGTAGGTACATTCCAGCCATAACCACGGCTTTGTACGATATCCTGAAAGCGAGGGGCAAAAAACGTATTCAATTTTTGTCCTGCACCATAATCAGACCATTGTCCGCCACCACTTCTATATTGCACTTCAAATACCGACTCTTTGCCATTTTCATTTTCCAACTTGAAATTGTCGCCATAGTCGTTCCATAACTGATAACCATAAACGCTAGCGTTGTCGATTACCGATTTCGCTGTTGCTGCAGCGTTGGTTTTATCGCCAAGGGTAAGATAAACGGCTGCGAGCAAACCTTTGGCAGCACCTTGTGTGGCCCTTCCTTTGTCATCCCCTGTATTACGTACAGGCAACAAAGTATCGGCAGCTTTCAAATCGGCAATAATCTGTGTATATACCTGCTCTTTGGGAGAACGGGTGATGACTGCAGCCTGACTAACATCAATCACATTGGTGTATAAAGGTACATCGCCATAAAGTCTTACAAGATGATAATAATAAAGTGCACGTAAGAATTTTCCTTCTCCTATACTTCTCTTTCTAATACTCTCAGTCATTACAGGTACTTGTGGTACTTTTTCCACTACCAGATTGGCACGTAGAATACCAAAGTAACATTGAGCCCACATGAGATTAACAATTGGATTGAATGATGTAACAGTAAAGTCATCAAGTTCAGCGGTTTCCAAACCGTCGCCACCGCCACCGCCACCAAGGTCGGCATCGTCACTCATGATATCACCCATATGCCATGCAGATCCATTGTAAATGGCTGATAATGGTGTATAAGCAGCATTCACAGCTTTCACAGCTTCTGCTTCATTTTGATAATAGTCGTTCAGTGTGCTGATGGGAATAGTTGGATCCACATCCAGTAAACTTTTTTTGCATTGCACCAGCGAAAGTCCCAGCATGGTCAACAACAAAAAGGATTTTACATATTTCATACTAATTAGTTTAATTGTTTTAAGATGGTCTTTTATCATTAAAAATCAAGCGTGGCTCCTATCAAGAAAGTTCTGGCCTGAGGATAGAAACCAATGTCTACACCACCTCCCACTTCAGGATCCATTCCAGAATAATTGGTCAATGTGAGCAGATTTTGAATTGATCCGTACAATTGTACTTTCTTGAGTGTAGCTTTTGAAATCCACTTCGATGGCATGTTGTAAGCCAGACGAAGGTTTTTAATTCTTAAATAGGAAGCATCTTCTACAAAACGATCAGAGACACGATTGTTTCCATTGGGGTCATTCAGCACCATACGAGGCATAGTGTTGGAAGAACCTGCACCATCCCATCTGCCAATCACGGCATTGGAATAGTTACCGTTACTCACACCACCTTCTGTATACCATCTGGTGAAGTTGAGTACTTTATTACCTTGTGAACCCTGGATGAAACAGGTGAGTTCGAAGTTTTTATAAGTTACAGTATTGGTAAGACCATAAGTGAAAGTAGGATTGAAATTGCCAATGTTGGTTCTATCTTTATCGTTAATCACACCATCGTTGTTTAGGTCTTTGAATTTGATATCGCCGGGAGCCGTACTTGTTGTAGGATCCGTTCCAGGGGATTGCGCAGCATGTGCAGCGATTTCGGCATAGTTTTGAAAAATACCTTCAGTCACAAAACCATAGAAATAATCCACAGGATATCCTTGTTCGATGCGTTTACTGCCTCCCGTAATACGAGAGAATCCATTGTCGATGGGAGCAGAAAGTCCCATAGACACCACTTTGTTTTTATAAGTACTCACCACAGCTGTAGCGTTCCAGTTCACTTGTTTGGAGTTCAATACTTTTCCAGAGAGGGTCAGATCGATACCACGATTTCTCATGATACCGGTATTGAAAGGCACTGATTCGTAAGTACCCGACACCAAAGGCGGAGCTACATAAAGGATCAGGTCGATGGAACGTCTTTGATATACATCAAGTGAAACATTCAATCTGCTGCTGAGCAAAGTGGCATCAATACCCAAATTAGCTTGTTCGTTTTTCTCCCATCTGATATTGGGATTGTAGGTTTTACTCGGAGCTGCACCAGGAACAATTCCTCCAGAACCATTTGAGTTTCCAAAAGTATATTGGAATGATTGGTTGATGCTTTGAATGTAAGCATTGCCGGCCACATCGGGATTACCAGTGTAACCAAAGCTACCTCTTACTTTCAGCTCATTCACCCATTTCACTTTTTGCATGAACGGCTCCTGACTCAATCTCCAGGCTGCGGAGAAAGAAGGGAAAGTGGCAAATTTATTGCCTGGGGCAAAATTGGAAGTACCATCGCGTCTTATAGAAACAGCAAAGAAACCTCTGCCATCAAAATCATAATTCACTCTGGCAAAATACGACATGGCTCTTTTGTTCACTCCTTTTTCGGCACCATTATAAGTTTGAGAAACATCAGTGGGTAAAAACACCTGATCGTTCAATACCGGAATATTTTGGGTGAAATTACCACCACGTCCGGCCACCACATAATCATATTTATTTTCCTGATAAGTATAACCTGCAACTGCATTCACTTTGTGCTTTTCTTTGAAAGTCTTGTCGTAAGCAAGTGTATACTCTGCGAGATAATCGGGGTATAAACCTTTTTGTACAGAATAATTGGTAAGGTTATAAACATTTCCGCCGGAAGCAGGAGTTGCCGGTGTGAAGTTGTTGATTTCCTGATAACTGAAATCACCTCCAAAAAGTGCTTTGAATTTCAATGATTTCACCAAACCAATTTCAGCGAAAATATTACCATTCACTCTGTATTTGGTGAATTGATTTCTGGGAACTTCCAATTGGTAAATCGGATTGGGTTCGCTGAAGCCATCCACACTACCACTACCACCAGCATAAGTACCGTCTTCATTTCTTGGCGTAACAGTTGGAGGTGCCATCAGAGAAAGCAATACCACACTGTTGAAAGGAGAATAAGTATCAGCTGCATGTTCTGTAAACTTGTTCATCGAAATCGAATTGCCGATTTTGATATGGTCATTCACTTTCACATCGCCATTGAAACGGAGATTAAATCGCTCAACGTCTGTTTTATAGATGATGCCATCCTGCAGATAATAACCAGCAGAGAAAAGGTACTGCGCTTTGTCCGAACCACCTGTAGCGGTGATGTTCACACTTTGCATAGCCGCTCTTCTGAAAATTTCATTGAGCCAGTTGGTACCTTTACCATATTGGGTTTCAATGGCATTGAAGTCTTGCAATTTCGGTATGGGCGACAATCCACTGGCGATACGGGCTTCGGTGTTCATGATCGCATATTGGCGAGCATTGAGCATGGTGGGTAGTTGCCAGGCTTTTTGCAAACCACGATAAATGTCAACAGTAACACTGGCTTTTCCCGGACGACCTCTTTTGGTGGTGATCATGATTACGCCATTGGAAGCTCTTTGTCCATAGATAGCTGCCGCGGCCGCATCTTTCAAAACATCAATCGATTCAATATCTCCGGTGCCGAAAGAATTCAACACATTATCCGCACTTTGATCGGGTAATGGATAGCCATCTACTACAATCAATGGATTATTGGTACCGGTAATGGAAGAGATACCACGGATACGGATACGTGTTCCGCCGGTACCTCCAGGCGCCCCACTGTTTTGAACAATGGTTACACCAGAAACTTTTCCTTCCAGCGCCTGAGCCGCATCTGCAGCGGGAGTGGCACTGATTTCTTTTGCACTAATCGAAGAAACCGATGTGGAAAGGTCCTTTCTTTTTTTAGTACCATACCCTACCACTACAACTTCATTGCCTGAGGATTCTTCCATCAAAATATCTACGAAAGATGAATTCTTACCTACCGAATAAGCCATAGTTTTCATTCCGGAATAACTGATTTCCAATACGCCTCCTTTTTGTGGCACCTCAATAGAGAATAATCCGGCTGCATCCGACACAACGGATTGCGAAGTTCCTTTCAGCAGAATGGTGGCGCCGTTGAGGCCATCACCAGTAGATCTGCTTCTCACCTTCCCTTTTACCTGAAGGTTTTGTGCCAATATCTCCTGGCTCCATCCCAGCAGGATAAGCATCACCAGCGATAAGACAATTTTTGCTTTGGTCATTTGTTTATTGTTTTTTAATTGAATATCTAATTGTTTTGATTAGTCGATGATGATTTTTGAAGTGCTGACACGATCTCCATCCACCACGCGAATGATGTACATGCCTGCAGGCAATCCTCCTACTTTCATCACTTGAACACTTCCGTTCATCGGATTATTGATCGTCATCTTTTGCATGATTTGACCTTTTGTATTGATCAATTGAATGGCAACTTTTTCTGTGGTCACATCATTGAGTAACACCTGCAACTTGTCTTTTGCCGGGTTAGGGAAAAATTGGTATTGCACGGTTTCGGAAGCATTGAAATACAATGTTGCAATTTTCGAGTAACTGAAACTGCCATCTATATCAATTTGCTTCAACCGATAATGATCATTCCCTTTTACAGGTGTTTTATCAGTCGTTTCATAAGAAGCGCCCTGGGCAGCTTTGCCTTTTGCATTTACAGTAGCTATGCTGGTCCAATGTGTACCATCTGTGCTTCTTTGAACTTCAAATGATTTGTTATTTACTTCAGTTGCGGTAGTCCAGCTGATGACAGCACTTCTGCCAGATTTAACAGCATCAAAGCGTGTAATCGTAACCGGTACAGTACCAGCTGGTCTCCAGAAGTAGAAATTATCATAAAACACACTTGACGCTCCGAAAGGAACTGCCACAAATTTGAATTGAGTGATTGTAGCAAGGTTAACGGTGTCAAATTGTGTGAGGTCGATGTCGTAAGAATTCCAGCCATATAAAGAAGGTCTGAGAGTTACTTTTTCTTCCACAGTGGCAGGAACGGTATTGATCAGGTACATGTCGAAAGCTGTACAATTGGGTGTCCATATGTCGATATGTAATTTCTGCATATTAGATACGTTGATAGAACCAGCCAACTCAACACCCTGATAATTCAAGGTTTCATATTTTTTGGTGTTATTGCCTGCTATCTGAATATCCGACACAACTGTTGTTTGACCCCAGTTGGGTGTCCAGATGGTACCGGCTACTTCGGTGTAAGCATCACTGAACAAGTTAACCACATCCGCCGCATTTCTGGCTGGAGGATTAGGGGCTGCAGTGGGCGGAGGTGCTGTGGTCACTAAAAGTGTGGTGGTGATTGAACCTGAACCATAAGCACCAGCTGCTGCTTGTGTTGCGGTGATGACAGTAGTACCTACGCCAACAATTGTAATGGTGTTACCGCTTACGGTAGCCACACTGGGGTTGCTGCTGGTGTAAGTGAAAGCACCTGTGCTGTTGCTGGTAGGCGCAGTAATGGTGAAAGGAGCATCACTTGTAAAATGTGCAGGAATATTGAAATTAGATAGTGTGGGCGCATTGCTAGCTTTCCAGAAATACAGATTGTCCATATAAACAACAGAAGTGCCTGAAGGTGTGCCGACAAATTTCAACTGACTGACATTGTTTAAAGCCACGCCGGTGAATTGGGTCAGCGGAATATCGTAACTGTTCCATCCGGATAAAGTAGGCGTTAACGTTACTTTTTGTTCAACTGTTGTAGGTGTTGTGTTGATGAGATAAAGATCGAAAGCGGTACAATTCGGTGTCCAGATATCCACATGCAATTTCTGCATGGCAGATACATCGATGGCACTGGCCAATTGTGCACCTTGATAATTTAAGTTATCATATTTTTTAGTTGCATTGCCTGTAATGAGTATTTCTGTAGCGATGGTAGATTGTCCCCAAGCCGGATTCCAGTCGGTGCCCGCCAGATTTAAATAAGCGTCGCTAAACAATGATTTGTAATCAGACAGGTTTCTTGTTGGTGGAGTTGGTGCAGCAGTAGATGGACCAGGATAGGTCACTACTAAAGTTGCTGTGGCCGAGCCATTTGTATAAGCACCAGCGGCAGCCTGATTGGCGGTGATGGTGGATGTACCTACTCCAGTTACTGTGATCACATTTCCGCTGATGGTAGCTACCGCAGGATTACTGCTGGTGTACGTGAATGCTCCAGTGCTGTTACTCGTAGGTTGTGTGATGGTAAATGGAGCATCACCCAATATTTTAGCCGGAACAGTGAAACCAGTAATGGTAGGCGCATTGGATGCTTTCCAGAAATACATATTATCCATGTAAACAACTGAAGTACCTGAAGGTGTTCCCATCAGCTTCATTTGATTGATGGCACTGAGATTGATAGTGGGGAATGAAGTCAGTGGAATATCGTAACTGTTCCATCCAGATAAAGTTGGCGTTAACGTCACCTTTTGTTCTACTGTTGAAGGACTGGTATTGATGAGATACAAATCGAATGCGGTGCAATTGGGCGTCCAGATGTCCACATGTAATTTTTGCATGGTGGAAGCATTCACGGCAGTACCAAATTGAACACCTTGATAATTCAAATTCGAATATTTTTTAGTGGGGTTTGTGGCAATCAATATTTCAGATACTACAGTAGCTTGTCCCCAGTTAGGGTTCCAGTCGATGCCTGCGATGTTGGTGTAGGCATCACTGAAAAGAGAAAGATAATCTGTGGTATTTCTTGCAGGAGGATTCGGTGCCGCTGTTGTGGGTGGAGGAAAACTCACCAGCAAAGTAGCGGTAGCTGTACCTGATGTATAAGGCGTTGCAGCTGCTTGCGTAGCGGTAATAGTAGACGTTCCGGCTGCTAATATAGTCACCACATTTCCACTTACTGTAGCTACAGAAGTATTGCTGCTGGAGTATGTGAAAGCACCTGTACTGTTACTGGTCGGCGTTGGTAACGTGAATGGCGCATCACCTACAAAATGTTCGGGAATCACAAATCCTGTGATGGTGGGCACTGAAGATGATTTCCAAAAATAGATATTGTCGAGATAAATGGTTCCACCTGATGGCGTACCCACCAACTTCATCTGACCAATGTTGTTTAAGGCAACACCTGCATACTGTGTCAACGCGATATCAAAACTGTTCCAACCTGAGAAAGTTGGATTTAGTGTCACTTTCTTTTCAAAAAGTGATGGCGTTGTGTTGATCAGATAAACATCGAATGCGGAGACGTTGGTCGTCCATACATCAATGTGTAAACTGGTCATAGAGGAAGCATTGACCGCTGAAGAAAACTGTACGCCCTGATAATTCAGGTTCGCGTATTTTTTGGTTAGATTTCCTGCTGCAGTGTAATCACTTACCACTGTAGTTTGTCCCCAGTTGGGAAACCAGTCGGTGCCCGATACATTGGTATAGGCCTCGCTGAACAAAGAAAGCACATCTCCCGAATTTCTCACGGGTGGTGTGGGTGCTGCCGTTGTAGGCTGCGCAACAGTTCTGAGTGCTGATAAAAACAGAACCATCATGAATACATAATACTTCTTCATAAGTGTGTCATTTGTAGTTTTGCAAACAATTTAAAATTCTATATAAAAACAATCTTTAAACAATTTAATGAGGTGTAATGTTTAACCGATACCATTACAACAATTTTCAATGCTTTAATGCTGAACCACCATTCTGGCAGTTCCTGCAATTTGACCAACAGTATATTTCACAGTATACATGCCATCACTCAGTTTAGCATTGCTGATACTGCGGGTGATACGGCCGAAGCTGTTCACTGCGCTGTATTGCGCCACTACTTTACCATACATGTCCACCAACTGGATCGTAGCAGCTGTGTTGCTTTCGATGCCGGTTTCGATGTTCACGGTGAAGTTACCATTGTTAGGCGTTGGATAAATGCTTGTGGTCAATACTGATTCACCGGTTGTTTTTCCGGCGATCAGCTTGGTA
>CANGIT010000025.1 GCA_947454155.1 Chitinophagaceae bacterium | reverse complement strand
GGTTTGGGAGGTTTGGGAGGTTTGGGAGGTTTGGGAGGTTTGGGAGGTTTGGGAGGTTTGGGAGGTTTGGGAGGTTTGGGAGGTTTGGGAGGTTTGGGAGGTTAATTGAAATTTATCTGAAAATGAAACTTTCGAAACTTACCAAACATACTTAACTTACTATATAAACTTATCCCCCTTGTTCCTCTTCACCTCCGCCACATATTCCTTGATCTCCTGCTCTTTGTCTTTTTTGCAAATCAGCAGTACATCTTTGGTGTCTACCACAATGAAATCTTCCAGGCCCTGCAGCACCACCAGTTTTTTGTTGTCGGCGTGTACCATGTTTTTAGTTGCGTCGATGATCATCACATGGTCGCCTGCCACCGCATTATCGAGGTAGTCTTTTTCCAGTGTGTCGTATGCGCTGGCCCAGGTACCCAGATCGCTCCAGCCAAACGAGGCCGGAATCACATAAACGTTGTCTGCCTTTTCCATGATGCCATAATCAATCGATATGTTCACGCATTGCGGATAGATTCTTTCTATGGCTTCGGTTTCCCTGTCGGTGTTGAGCAGATTTTTTTCGGCTTCGAACACTTCGTGAATTTCCGGAAGAAAATTTTCAAAAGCTTTTACAATGTTTTTGATCTGCCACACAAAAATCCCGGCGTTCCATAGAAAGTCGCCACTGGCCACAAAAGTGCGGGCCAGATCGCGGTCGGGCTTTTCGGTGAAGGTTTTTACCTTATATACATTCTCGCTCACCGATCTTGGTTCAAACTGTATATACCCATATCCAGTGTTGGGATTGGTGGGTTTGATGCCCAGTGTAAGCAGTGCTTTGATATTGGCGGTGAAAGTCAGCGCGTTCTTGCAGATTTCTTCAAACGATGCTTCGTCGGTAATCAGATGGTCGGCCGGTGCGCAAATGAGATTGGCATCCGGATTGAGTGCGGCCAGCTTATAGGATACATAGGCTATGCAGGGCGCGGTATTTTTTCGGGAGGGCTCGCAAAGAATATTTGCAGCGGGTAAGGCAGACAATTGTTCCATCACAATAGAACGATAACTGTCGGTGGTGACCACATAGATGTTTTCGGTGGGCACAAACCGGGCGAATCTTTCAAATGTAGATTGTATCAGCGTTTTACCTGTATTGAGAATGTCGAGGAACTGCTTGGGATATCCGGTTCTGCTCATAGGCCAGAAACGGCTGCCAATTCCACCGGCCATGATGGCTACGTAATTGTTCTTGTTCATGTTCTTGGTTGGGTTATATGATTCCTTCACGGATGAGGTCCTGAATATGGATAATGCCGCAATAGGCGTTTTCGCCAACAACCAGCAGCTGGTTGATATTGTGGTAACGCATCATTTCGAGCGCTTCAGCGGCCAGCGCATCGATTTGGATGAGGCGGGGCGATGGACTCATGATATCACTCGCTATTAATGGGGAGATGTCATCGTTTTTTTCGAGCATTCTGCGAATGTCGCCATCGGTAACAATGCCACAGATGGAGCCATCATCGTTCAATACGGCGGCGGCGCCCAATCTGTTGCGGGTGATTTCTAGAATGATGTCTTTTACGTGGGTGTCTTTTTTTACAACCGGGCGGTTGGCAGACAAAATATCCGCCACTCTGAGATATAGTTTTTTACCGAGTGAGCCTCCGGGATGAAAGCGGGCAAAATCTTCACGCTTGAATCCTTTGAGTTCCATCAGGCAAACCGCCAGCGCATCGCCCATCACCAATTGTGCTGTTGTACTGGTGGTTGGAGCGAGGTTATTGGGACAAGCTTCCTGTTGTACGGTGGTATTGATGACCAGGTTGGAATTCTGAGCCAGATAAGAGGCGGTGTTGCCAATCATCCCAATGACAGTATTGCCAAAACCTTTGACAAGCGGCACCAATACTTTTATTTCGGGACTGTCGCCGCTTTTGCTGATGATCATCACCACATCATCTTGCTGTATCATGCCCAGGTCGCCATGAATGGCATCTGCCGCATGCATGAACAAAGAAGGCGTGCCCGTGCTGTTGAGCGTGGCCACAATTTTTTGGGCCACAATGGCACTTTTGCCGATACCGCTTACCACCAAACGACCCTTTCCGTATGCAATAACGGAAACCGCTGCGGCAAAATCTTCATTGATGTATTTCGACAAGGCATCAATGGAAGCCGTTTGCAATTCGATGGTTCGAATAGCGTTAGATATGATGGTTGCAGTATTCATGAAAGCGGCAGCAAACCTAAATCAAATATGGCAAAACACAAAGAAAAGGAGCACCACTGTAATTCTCTTCCCACCTAAAAAAAAAGGACAATTGCTTAGGAATGACCGGCTGTTTATTTTTGAAACGAATGTCTACTTACTTTGTTTTTACAGCCGTTTTCAATTAACTTCGTTACCCCTTCAAAAAAATACCCTTTCGAAAACGGAATTATCCAATGTAACCGAAGCATGTTATGGCCAGCAGTAAAAAATCAGCTACAAAATCACCTTCCCATCAATCAACCGGAAAATCAGTTTCCTCTGCTGATCTCATTGAGCAACTTCAGCAACATTTCGGATTCGATCAGTTTAAAGGACCACAGGAAAAAATAATACAAGCTTTACTTGAGGGAAAAGACACTTTTGTCATCATGCCCACCGGCGGTGGCAAAAGCCTTTGTTATCAATTGCCGGCCATGATGAGCGAGGGCGTGGCCATCATCGTTTCTCCCCTGATTGCTCTGATGAAAAACCAGGTGGACCTGGTGAGAAGCTACAGCAGCAAAGACAATGTTGCCCACTTTTTAAACAGCACCCTGAACAAAGGTCAACAGAAAATAGTAAAAGACGATTTGACCTCCGGTAAAACAAAGATGCTGTATGTGGCACCCGAAACCATGACCAAAGAAGACAATATCAACTTCTTTCGCTCTATCAAGGTTTCGTTTTTTGCAGTGGATGAGGCGCACTGTATTTCGGAATGGGGGCACGATTTCAGACCCGAATACCGCAGGCTCAAAGAGATGATGGAACTGATCAATCCAGATGTGCCCATCATCGCGCTTACGGCTACCGCAACACCCAAAGTTCAAAGCGATATCGTCAAGAACCTTGGCCTGCGCAGCCCCGAGATTTTCGTTTCCTCGTTCAATCGTCCCAATCTCTACTACGAAATTCAACCCAAGGTCAATCTCGAACAAACGAATAAAAGCATCGTACGTTTTATTCAACAACATAAAAACAAAAGCGGCATCATCTACACCTTGAACAGAAAGACGACTGAAGATCTTTCCGGCATGCTGATGGCTAACGGCATCAAGGCTGTAGCCTATCACGCAGGTTTGGATGCCAAACTCAGGGCCCAGCGTCAGGATCAGTTTCTGAATGAAGAAGTGAATGTGATTGTGGCCACCATCGCTTTTGGCATGGGCATCGATAAGCCTGATGTGCGTTTTGTGATTCATTACAACATCCCCAAATCCATCGAAAATTATTACCAGGAAACTGGCAGGGCCGGAAGAGATGGAATGGAAGGCAAATGCATTCTCTATTATTCTCACAAAGACATCGCGAAGCTGGAGCATCTGATGAAGGATAAGCCTTTAAGTGAGCGAGAAGTGGGCGCTCAGCTGATCAACGAAACCCTTTCGTATGCCGAAAGCAGCATTTGCCGAAGAAAAACTTTGCTGTATTATTTCGGCGAGGCATACGACGACAGCAAGAGTTGTGGTCAATGCGACAATTGCCTGCATCCCAAAGAAAAAATTGAAGCCAAGGCAGAAGCGGTGATCGTGCTGAAAGCCATCAAGGCGCTCGGTGAACAATTTACCATCGAATACCTGTTGAACATCCTTACCGGCAAAACCACCAAGCAAGTACAGATGTACCGTCATGACGCGCTTGATGTGTTTGCCAGCGGCAATGACCAAGAACCTCATTTCTGGAACAGTTTGATCCGGCAAATGTTGCTGAACGAGTTGCTCGAAAAAGATATAGTGGAATATGGCGTGTTGAAGATGACCAAAAAAGGAGCGGCTTTCGTAAAAAAACCATCCTCTTTCATGATCGCCCTCAACAATCTTTTTGAAGAAGCCAATGCCGACGACGATGAAACTTATTCGGGCGAAGCGGCTGCCGGTGCTGCCGATGAGAAACTGCTGGAACAACTGAAATCACTTCGGAAAAAAGTTGCCAAAGAAAAAAACCTGCCACCATTTGTCATCTTTCTCGAAAGCTCACTCGAAGACATGGCCACCATGTTTCCTACGTCCATGACCGAACTCGAAAAGATCAGTGGTGTGAGCAAAGGAAAAGCCATTCGTTATGGCAAGCCTTTCATTGATATGATAGCTGCTTACGTAGAAGAAAACGACATCATCAAGCCCGATGATTTTGTGATGAAAAGCGTGCTCAACAGAAACAACAACAAGATCTTCATCATTCAGAATGTAGATAAGAAAATTCCGCTCGAAACGATTGCCAAAAGCAAAGACCTTCGCATCGACGAGTTGCTCGAAGAGATGGAAACCATCGTGGCCAGTGGCACCAAGCTCAATCTCAATTACGCCATCAACGACATGGTGGATGAATACGAGCAGGAAGAAATTATCGACTATTTCAAAAACTGCGAAACATCCTCTTTGCAAATCGCACAGGAAGAACTGGCCGACAGCAACTTCAACTGGGAGCAACTAAAAATCATGCGCATCAAGTTTTTGTGTGAGTATGGGAATTGATGTTTTATTGTTTATTGTTTGATGTTTGTAGTTTATTGTTTTTGATTTGTGATTTGTGATTGGTGATTTGTGATTGAGCCCTTGAAACTTTTGAAAGTTCTTGAACCATAAACTTACCAAACATACTAAACTCACGAAACCTATTGAACCACTGAAACCTTTGAAACTTTTGAAACCCCTAAATTCTTGTCCTCCCCCATTCACATAAAACTCTCCGAACTTACCGCCAAAATTGGACAAGCGCTGAAAGATGCATTTCAGTCGGACACTTACTGGGTGGTGGCGGAGATCAGCAGCCATAAGTTTTACCCCGACCAGGACCGGCATTATATGGAGCTGATTGAAAAAGCTGCAGAGGCAAAAGATCCGATTGCCAAAGTGAAATGCATCGCATGGCGTGAGGGTGCCCGTCAAATTGAACAATTTGAAAAAGAAACAGGCCAGCCTTTTGCCAACGACATTCAGGTGCTGGTGAAAGTGAAAATCGAATTTCATGGCGCCTATGGACTCTCTCTCATATTAAGCGATATCGATACTTCCTTCACCTTAGGCAACATCGAAAAGCAACGCCGGCTGACGCTGCAAAAACTGGTGGCGGAAAATCCGGATGCCGTGAGCAAAGTGGGAGAAGAATATCTCACCAACAATAAGAAAGCGAAACTCAATGCGGTTGTACAACAGATCGCCATCGTGGGATCGCCGAAATCGGAAGGCTATGTGGATTTCATCCACACCTTAACACACAATCAATTTCAATACCGATTCATCACCGACATTTATCAGTCTTCTGTGCAAGGCGCTGAAGCCGAAAATGACCTGGTGGAAAGTTTGGTGGCCATTTTCAAATCGGGCCAGCAATACGATGCAGTGGTTATCATCCGGGGAGGAGGTGCCAAAACCGATTTTCTGGTTTTCGACTCCTACCGCATTTGCCGCACAGTTGCGAGGTTTCCGATTCCCATCATCACCGGCATCGGACATCATAACGATGTGAGCATCGTGGACATGCTGGTGAACAAACCCACTAAAACACCCACACAAGCCGCCGAATTCATCATCGCACACAACCGTAAATTTGAGGAAGCCGTCATCTCTTTGCAGAAAACGGTGGTGGTGCGCAGTCAGCAATTGCTGGCCAGAGAGCAACAGCAAATTCATCGGGCACACCTTTCCATCACCAACCGGTCTCAGTCATATCTGGCCCGGTATAAAGAAAGTCTGCAACGCTTTCATCACCAGATCAACAACCGTTCGAAAGCGATATTGTATTCCAGCAAACATGAACTGTATCGCACGCTGCATCAGCTGTCTGCCAAGCCATTGCTCATGACAGGCAGGCGCCATCAGGAACTCGAACACCTGAAGAACCATATTGGTGTGATGGCAGCCAAATTCATCACAGCACAAAAAGGATGGATCGCACATCAGGAAAGCATGATCAAAGTGATGAGCCCCGAAAGCACGCTCAACCGTGGTTTTGCCATGGTCATGCACAAAGGAAAACTAAAGACCAACGCCCAAAACATTCAACCCGGTGACGAACTTAGCATCATCATGAAAGATGAAACAATTGACACCAAAGTAACCGCTAAAAAAAACAATCATGGATAATCAATCACTGACTTACGAATCGGCCTATGCCGAACTGAGAAAAATTGCAGGGGAAATTGAGAACGAATCAGTGTCGGTAGATGTGCTCGCCGACAAAGTGAAAAGAGCCGCGGAATTGATTGACTTCTGCCAGGAGAAACTCCGCTCTACCGAACTTGATGTCAACAACATCATCAAACAAATGGAATCGAAAAACATTCCGGAGGAATGACGAAGGAGAAGGATTTTTTTTCAAAGAGGACAACCGGATTTCCAACACAGACGTCATCTGCTTCATGAGTTTTTTCATGACATTTGATTTAAAGGTGAAATAATGAAGAAAGGATAGGGATTAAAAACGAACCAAAAAAAGCGTGTAGTGTTGAAATCGATAAGAAAAGATTATGTGATGTTTGACTGGATATGAAGCTAAGTCATAACAAAATAAAACCATTGCTAAAATTTGTTAAGAAATTTCGGCAACGGTTTTTTGCTGTTTATTTAACCCTGAACTGCAACTAGAAAAATTCCCAGGGATATTTGTAGGTGCAGATACCTGAGGAAGAAGTTGGACAATAAAGATTGTCGTTGATAATGATGTCTTTCTGTACACCAAACTCAAGACTGCCGTGTGTGGTATTCAATCCTGGCTTAATGGCATCGGCATCGTAACTCAATCCCATTTTGTTGCCGTATTCTTTTGTTTTTGAAGTCACTGTGGTGGATTGCCCCCATTTCCAGGTGAAGCCAAAAGAGAAGGCATTGTTACTGGTGAAGCCCACCGTGTTTCTGTACCAGCAACCCAGCTCTATTGGAAAATCGTTATAGTCGATTAATGCACCGGCAATCAGCGCCGAACTCTTTCCCTGAAAGTGAGTGATGAGGGTTGGCTTGATACGGATATCATTACGGTCGATGATGTAACTGATATGCGCCGTTATTTTTTTAGGCAGTTTTCCATCTTCGGGCTTTCCATTGAAACTTACATTGGGTTCGTTCATGTGATGAACAGAAAGTCCCAGCATGATGTCTTTGATGGTAAACACACCTCCTGCCGAAAAGTCGAAATAGTTTTTGGTGTTGAATGTCTGAAAAAGATCAACTTGAGTAGGGTCTCCTGTGATACCGGTTTGGTCTATCTGATCGATAAAAACAAATTGGTTGGGATTGACCTTGGCGAAATTGTAACCCGCTTGCAACGCCAGACTCAAAAACCAATCGGAGCAGCCCGTGTTGTTGGTGCCAAAAGTGCGGCCAACCACGCCCGTTATGTTGGTGTTGCCAAGATAACCTTTGGTGGAGTGATTCACATTCAGCGCCATGTTGAGCACATTACGCTGGTCGTAATCATAGATGGAGAAATCGGCGGCGCCCGAAAAATACTTATAGGGCTTGTATAAGTTGAACCACTGCATTTTGGATACGGCCGACAAACGTAGATTGTTTTTTCCGCAACCGGCCAATGCAGGATTCAGATATACAGGCGCATAATGAAACTGTGTAAACAAAGCATCCTGCGCTTTCAGCTGTATTCCTGCTGTAGCAAGGATGAGCAGTAATATTATTTTTCTCATGGTCTTCATGTTCTTTATCTGAATAAGGTTAAGGTTCCGAAATTATGACCGGGACTGCCGTTCTCATTGTTGTCGTAATGCATGCCGCTCCATTCGGTTCCATTTCTGAATTTCGCTTTAATCTTCCACGCATAGGCATCCTGAGGCATGCGCTGTCCTTTGAAGGTACCATCCCATCCTTCCACAGGACTGCCCGCCCAATCGAGCTTGGTGGTTGAAAACAAGAGCTTGCCCCAGCTGTCGAAGATTTGAAGTTCATATTCGGCCAGCCCCTTTCCGAAAGGTTTGAATGACCGGAATTTCACCTGATTGCTGTTGGGATAAAACGCGTTGGGCACATAGAGAAAACCCGGATATCCTTCGATCCTTGCAATTTTTATGACTGTATCCGTACATCCGGTGGTGTTGTCCAATACAATCAGTTTCACCTCATAGCTGCCGGTATCTGGATACTGATGGTCGAGCACGTCGCGCGTGTTGGCAAAACTACCGTCGCCCAAAGACCAGGTGTATGAATATTTCGGATCATTGGGCACCAGGTTCATGAACGAGAAAGAGTAATTGGGAATAGAGATGGTGGCAGCCGGATCGATATGGAAATCTGCCGGTGGCGGAATGATGGACCTGATGTAATTGGCTTTGGTCAATGAGTCTTTGCAGCCGGCGGTGTTATAAGCCACAAGCGTAACGGAATATAAGGTATTACTTGGCGGCAATACAACAGTTGGCGACGGGTCGGTTGTCGTGTAACCATTACTGATATGCCATAAATAATTATCGGCGTTGCTGGTCAGGTTCACCAAATGGATGGTTGCCGTGTCGCAGGCAATCACCTGGTCTGCATAGAAATTGACAACCGGCTTGTTGGCAACAGTTACATATTTGCTGGTAGTATCTGTACACTGACCATCAGAAGCGGTAAGCATAATCTGATAAGTACCCACCGTATTGTAGAGATGTGTGGGATTGGTGGCGGTCATCACCGGCGTGGCATCGCCCCACTCCCACTGATAACTTGTGGCATTGGTACTGGTGTTGTTCGTCACCACGTTCAGCTGACCGGTGCAACCCAAGTTATTGTTGATGCTGAATGATGCTTTGGGCATCACCCTGCTTCTGAATGAATAACGACTGGTATCGGCACGGCAGGCATATTGGTTGGAGGTCACCAGCATCAGCGTGTAGTTGGTATTGGACTGCGTGATGTTGATCTGAGGCGCTGCAGCAGTACTGACAAAGGTTCCGTTCAGATACCATTCGTAGTTCGTGGCGTAAGTGGAATTGTTGGTGATGGTGGCTACATAAGGAATACAATCATTGGGATTGCTCAATGTAAATACGGCATGTGAAGTTGGATTCATCTGCAGTATGCCGGTAACGGAATCTGCACAACCAACAAGATTGGTGGCCACCAGTTTGGTATTGAAAGTTCTTGGTAAAGTTCCCGCTGGGGACGTTACATAATGATAACTGAAATTGCCTGAGCTGGCCATTCGCACACCATCCACAAACCACTGATAAGTCAGCGGCGTATAGTTGTTGGCGGTGGTGGTATTGGTGTAAGCCACGATGGTATCCAGACTGCAAGTACTGAGGTTCAATGGTGTGAAACCAGCAATGGGCTTCTGATACACCGTAAAAGTTCTTGAAGTGCTGTCTTTGCAGCCGGCTGCATTTTCAACCATCATATGCACAGTGAATGTACCGGGATGATTGAACGTATACTGAAGCGTTGGACCATTCAATACAATCGGATAAGCGGCAACGGTAGTATCGTAGACATACCAGGTGACCGTTTCGTTGATCACACCCGGGGCAGAGGCATTCATTACAAAAGGAGTACAATTGGCCAGATTGAGGTTGGTGATAATGGTGGAATCAGGTTTGCTTAACACCGTAATCGGATGTGAAACGGTGTCATAGCAAACAACACCCGTTGGGGCGGTCACCTGCGCTTGCAGTTGTATAGTAAAAGTGCCCGGGGTGTTGTACAAGTGTGTGGGTTGGAAGCCGGAATTCGCAGGACCATTGCCCCAGTTCCACAGATAGCTGGTGGCATTTTGTGAGGTGTTGGTCACATGCGTGGTGTCGCCCAGGCAAATCAACGATTGGTCGGGCTGGAAGGCAGCCACAGGTTTGGGATATACGATGATTTGTTTGTACACAACCGTGTCGCTGCAACCATTGGTCAAGTTGATGGTTACATTGAAGGTACCGGCTGTGGAGTAGTTATGCGGCACCGTTAGCTGAAACAGGTTGGTGGTCACGGGTGGTGTCAGGTCGCCAAAATCCCAGGTGAAACTGGTGGCACCTGTGGTACTGTTGATAAAGGTAACATCATGAGCCACGCAGCCATATAATTCAGTGGCATTGATTGAAATACCGGGCCTGATGATATTGGGTGCCACTCTGATCTTGATGATCTGGGTATCTCTTCCGCATGGGCTTTGGGCAATCAGCATCAGGTTGAAGGTGTCTACCACATTGGTGTAATAGGTATAGCTGAAGGTTCCGTTGGCATGGGTGGTATCCAGGTGTCCATTGTCAAAATCCCAATAATAATCATAGGCATTGCCCAATGAACTGTTGGTAATCTGTATGGTAAATGGCGAACAACCGGATGTGGACGATACATAGAACCTGGCTTTGGGATCTGCCCTCACAATCACGCTGTCGTAGTAATAAGACGTATCACAGGCATTGAAAGCCATCAGTTGGATATGATATGTGGTATCATAGAATCGAGGGTTACTTAAATAAGTGACCGGATTGGGTTGTGATAAGGTAGAAGTTTGACCGTTGCCGAAACTCCATTGGTATTGGAAGGTGTCGAGCAAAAGGGTATGATTGACAAATGACACCGTCAATGGACCGCAACTGTCGTGGTTAGACAAGGTAAATGAAGCGGAAGGTTGTGGCCTTGTATGGAATGTATGTTGCACACTGTCTTTCTTACATCCAAAATAACTGTTGGCTACCATCCTGATGGTCACTGAATCTGAAGGATCTGGAATCGTGTATCCAGGGAAGTTAGTGCCTGTGCCGATGAAAGTGGGCACTCCGGCAGGACTGACCGTATACCAATCATAGCTGCCGTTGGGAATATTTATATTTCCTGCAGAACGCGGAGATGTATTGTTGATCACGATCGCATAAGGCCAGCATGCAGTGTCGCTGGGATAACTGATCATGGCCTTTGCATCAGGATTCACATAAATAGTATAGTTGGTGGCCGGACCCGAACAGTCGCTTGCCGTTGAACTGATGGCATAAACAACAGAATCCTGTGCAATGCCATTGTTGCTGAGTGTCATCGCTCCCAAAACGGGACCATTGCCCGCGGGCAGAAAACCAGTGACATTCCCAGAAGAAACAACAGTCCAGCTGTAGGCGGATCCTGTGGTGAAAGATGTCCATGTTACAGGTTGTGTAGTATAGCCATTACAAACCGATTGGCTCAATGGATTGTTGTTGATGGAAGCCAGCGGATTGACAGTGACGATATAATTGAAGGCCGCGCCGGCACAAGCGCCACCACTGCTGTTGGAGGATGACGGCACCACGCTGTATATCACATCCAAAGGATTATACGCTGTATTGACCAGTGTTCCGTAAATGTGCGTCTGATTGGATTGTGCCTGTCCACCTGAAGTTTGACCTCCGATACCTGTTGGCATTTGAAGAACAGACCATGAATATTGAGTACCCGCAGGAACTATGAATGGCGGATTGTTGACCGGAATCGTATCGAATGTTTGACCACTGCAAATGGTATCGTGCATGTTCGGAAACACAGGCGCAGGGTTCACCGTAACATTGATGGTAAAAGGCAAACCGATGCATTGTCCGGAAGCACCCGAATAAGGTGTAACGGTGTAGCTTACCTGCTGTGGAGCGTTGGAATGGTTGATCAGCGTCTGACTGATCACGGCCACAGGATTGGTGGTATCCGACTGACCGGTCACATTACTGTTGGCTCCGACCTGCCAGGTATAAGTTGTGTTGACCGGAACAATGTTGTAAGGTTGATTGTTGACCGGTGCCAGCGAAAACGCCTGTCCGCTGCAAATCACCAAAGCCGTATCGTGGATGAAAGGTTTGGGATTGATGTTGATGTGATAACGGGAGGTGTCGCCCGGACAACCCGAAGTTCCACTATTGATGGCCACAGCAGCATAGGTGACAACAATGGGCGATGCCGTATTGTTGACCAGCGTTTGTGAAGGAATCGTATTCGTTCCTGAAGATGTGATGCCATTGATGCCGGCCGGAGTGGTGGCCGTCCAGGGAATATTCACATTAGGAGTTGGTGATGTAAGTTGTACAACACTGCTGGAAGAGCCCGAGCATAAGCTTTGATCAGGAATGGAGAAATTTACTCTTGGTGCAGGATTGATCGTTAGTGTAATCGTAAAGGGTTGACCTGCACAGTTGCCTGTTTTAGGTGTTACCGTATAAGTGGCTGTTTGTACAAAATCGGTTGGGTTAGATAAAGATCCGGCGATTGATGAGGCATTCAATCCACTGACGCCGCCTGTTAAGCCTCCCGTAACCACAGGGGCCGGCCAGGAATAGACTGTGGTAGCGTTCACACCATTTCCTGTGGGTTGAATATTGAAAGAAGCGCCACTGCATTCGGTGTCTGTTTGATTGGCGATTACCGGAGTCGGGTTTACCACTACATCAATCTGAGCCCTTGGCCCTTCACAACTTTGAGGTGTAGTTTGGCTTACATAATAGGAAACGGTTCCCGTTGCATTTGCTGAAGGAGTTGGGGCTGTGGAAGTACCTGTACCACCAGTTGCGGTGCTATACCATGTAAGCGTATGTCCGGGCAGCGCTGTAGCTGTTAATGGAAGAGGGGTATCATATTGGCAATATACGACTGGACTTGTTACCACGGGTGCCAAAGGCCTTGGATTGACCACAACGATTGTGGTTCCGGCAGTTGATGTACAGTTGTTGATAGTAATGGTGACATTGTAAGTTCCGCTGGCATTGGTTCCGGCAGGATTGATGACAGGATTGCTGAGCGAACTGGTAAACCCATTGGGGCCCGTCCAGCTCCACGTTGGAGTGCCGGAAGCTGTTGTGGTGGCATTTAGTTGTAAGGACTCTCCATCACAGATGGCGCTGTTGTTGGTAGCATTGGGAGTGGGTGGTGGTGTGGGATCACTTAAAGTAAAGGGACCAACCGCATTGGAAGGACAATTGGTTAAAACAGCATATACATTGGTATAGGTGCCGGCATTAAGATTTGGAATCGTAATTGTTCCTGTGGCTGAGCTTGTTAATGTAACCATACCCGCACCCGAAGGGCCGGTATAATGAACTTCAAAAGAAGTAGATGCCGCAAGTCCGTTTAACAAAATTGTACCCGTTGCGGTGGCACAATTGGTTGGATTGGTAAAACTACTGCTGGATATGGCTGGCGTTGGATTTACTACAACCGTTGTAGAGCCTGCAGCAGAAGGACAACTGATATTACTTGCAGCATAAGTCGCTGTTGCTGTAACATTGTACACTCCTGCCATCGAGGTTGTAGCATTTATGCTTACCTGTGGGTTCTGTTGTGTACTCGTAAAACTATTCGGGCCTGTCCAGCTCCAGGTTACAGGCATTGTACTCGTTGTATTGGCATTTAGTGTGTGCGCATTTCCTGTACATACCGGCGAATTGGATGATGCCGCTGGTGTGGCGGGCGTTTGCTCTACCACAACATTCACTGTTCCTGCCTGTGACGTACATCCGCTGATGGTGGCCGTCACACTATAAGTTCCACTCGCCGATGTACTGGCATTAGGAATTGAAGGATTAGAAACGTTACTCGAAAAACCATTGGGTCCACTCCAGGTCCAGGTGACTGTACCGACAGAAGTGGTACTTGCCGACAAGTTCAATGTACTGCCACTGCAGATGGGACTTACATTCGATAACACAGGTGTAGCTGGAGGTGTTGGGTCTACCAATGTAAATGGGCCCACTGCCGCAGATGGACAGTTATTCACTACCACATACACATTGCTGTAATTGCCGGCCGGCAATGAAGATATGGTTATAACGCCTGTTGAAGAACTGGTTATGTTTGTGGTGATAACTCCAGAAGGACCGGTATAATGAACTTCATATGTTACATTGGAAGAAAGACCATTCAAATTGATACTACCTGATGAACTCGCACAATTGGGTGGATTGGCTGAACTACTTCCTGATATGACAGGAGTTGTATTTACCACAACCGTAGTGATTCCTGCAGCAGATGGACAACTGATGTTACTTGTGGGGTAAGAAGCTGTTGCTGTTACATTGTACACTCCTGCCATCGCAGTTGTAGCGTTGGTGCTTACCTGTGGGTTTTGCTGTGTACTGTTAAAAATATTAGGACCTGTCCAACTCCAAGTGACCGGCATCGTGCTGGTGGTGGATGCACTTAGCGCTAACGCGTTGCCCGTACATACCGGCGAATTGGATGAAGCCGCTGGTGTGGCGGGCGTTTGCTCTACCACAACATTCACTGTTCCTGCCTGTGACGTACATCCGCTGATGGTGGCTGTTACACTATAAATACCACTCGCAGCTGTGCTGGCATTCGGTATTGTAGGATTGGAAACATTACTCGAAAAACCATTGGGTCCACTCCAGGTCCAGGTGACTGTGCCGGCAGAAGTGGTACTTGCCGACAAGTTCAATGTACTGCCACTGCATATGGGACTTACATTCGATAACACAGGTGTGGCGGGCGGATTGGGGTCCGACAATGAAAAGCTTAATACATTGGAAGTACAGCCATTAGCCGTTACAGTTATTCCCGAATAAACTCCGGCAGTCAGATTCGCTAAAGTATACGTGGTGATACCATTGCCGGTAGTGAAATTTATTGGTGCGTGAGGAGAGCCTCCTACAGAGTAGTTGAGTATATAGTTTGTGTTGGGACTCAGACCTGATATGGTAATGGAACCGGTGGCTGATGCGCAACTATTAGGATCCGATTTGGTTCCTGCAATCACAGCTGCGTTATTTACCGTAACCGCAGCAACTGCTGATGAACTGCAACCTGTAGCTGTGATGGTACCCACCACCGTGTAATTGGTAGAAGCTGATGGATTGGCATTTACGCTGGAACCTGTTACAGCGCTTAATCCCGTAGCAGGACTCCAGGTATACGTATCAGCACCCGAGGCATTTAAGGTAACAGCATTCCCGGAGCAAACAGCGGCATTATTCACACTTATTGAAGGGTTGGGATTAACAGTGATGGTAAAGGAAACTGGTGTTCCGGTACATCCATTTAGGGTAGGCGTAACAGTGATAGTTGATGTGATGGAAGATCCGGTGTTGTTAGTGAGCACAAAAGTGGTAATGTTTCCGCTGCCGGATGAGGATAATCCAATGGCTGTATTGCTGTTACTCCAGTTGAAGATAGTTCCGGGGATAGAGCCTGAAAAATTTATTGCCCCTGAGTTCTGGCCCTCACATTTGATGATGTTGGCCAATGTGTTGACATCGGGCGTGGCATTGACTACAATGCTTTGAGATGCAGTGGTGGTGCCGCAAGCATTGGTTACAGCAAGATTGATGGCTGATGATCCTGCAGTGTTGATTACTACACTACCAGGAATTTGTTGAGCGGAAGTTGAAGGAACAGCGTTGCTAAAAGTCCAGTTGAATACAGTAGAAGCGTCAATATAACAACTTGCAGAAGATGTGGGAGAAAAGGTTGTGCCAGTACAAATGACAGAAGGAATATTTCCAAAGCTGACAACCGGTTTTCCCTTGACTGTTACCTGATGATAGACCATCTGAGATGAGCAGGCGGAAGCTGGTGCGATGGCCTGTAATCCTATTGTATAAATTCCAGGATTATTGAAAGCAAACTGAGGACTTGTTGATGTGTCGGAAGTATTGTTGATGTAATTGTAATCTATGACATTGGGAGAACAGCCAGCAGTGGATGTATAAGTAACTGTCCAGCGATATGTGTTTCTCCCACAAAAAGATGGATTTGTAGTGGCACTGGCCGTTCTGATTAAAGGCGCACAACCAACGGTATCCGGAGAAATGGTGAATGCGGCAACAGGTAAAGGATTAACACAAATTGTTTTGACCGTATCATCTATTCCACAAGAGGAAGAACCCGTTTTTAGTTTGATGTTATAATTTCCGGGAGCAGTAAAGTTTACTTGAATACTATTTGTTCCAATTGCCCAGTTGGGCACATTGGAATTAGGAGCACTTCCCAACGTGCCGGCAACGAGGCTCCATCCGGTAGCTGGTGTTATTTCCCAAACTTGTTTACCTGATGTACAGGCGCCGCTACCAGATGTTGGTACGGTTTGTCCCAAACTTCCTGTGTTGGTAAATGTTACCGTTGTGTTTTCGCAAACAGTATCTTTTGGAGATATGGAAAAATCAGCTTCCGGTTTTTTTGAAATTCTGATACCTCCGATAGTTCCCGGTGTTTCACCACAAGGATTGATGATGAGATAAGAAACCGTGAAAGTATTATTAGGTGCTGTTCCACAACTGGAAGAATCAAATGTATGCGTAAACACAGCAGGAAGTGTTTGCTGCGTATACCTTACTGTATCTGTTCCGTCGTTTACATAAATAAGATATTCAGTTCCGGGTGTATTTCCCAACACATTAGCAAAGGGAAAAGAAAATGTTTGTCCGGTACAGCCATAGGTACTCGAAGGTGAGCTGATTGAACCACCAGGGTTAGAGCCAAAGAAAACTCTATAGTCCGTAGAATCTTTACAACCCGAATTGGAGGTTACAATGAATGTAAGTGTGTAATAGCCTATTGATGGGTAGGTATGAGTGGTGCTGGTTAGGGTAGCTGATGAAAAATTCGTTGAGTTATCTCCCCAGTTAATCTGATAGTTGCTGTTGATGGCTTGTGTTGTAGAGGCATTTGTTACAGTAAGGTCAAGACTGTTTCCTCCATTACAGGTGGCAAAGTCGGGCTCATTGATTGTATCTATCAGTGTGGCATCCGGAAATTGACCAATCGAAATTGTTTGCGTTGCGGTATCCTTACATCCTGTGCTGGTATTGGTTACAATCAACGTAACTGTAAAAGAGCCGGTGTTTGAAAATCCGGTTCCAGTGAAACTATGGTCAGGATTGTTGTCATTTGATGTGTTATTGTTGGAATTCGGATCTCCAAAATTCCAGGCGTAATTCAAGTTTCCACTTCCATTTGTTGTAGAAGTACTGGTAAAATATATTTTTCTTCTTCTTCTTGGGCATCCACTATTAGGATTAAATATAAAAGAGGCTGTTGGTTTTGGATTTACGGTGATAGTTATTCTTGCCGTGTCTTTACAGGTGTTTGGTGCAGGAGCTGTAGCGATAACCGTATATTGGGTGGTGGAGGTCGGTGTGGCCGTTACTGTGGTGGCTGTAGATGAGTTTAATGTTGTTGACGGTGTCCAACTGAATGTGGAGCCTGGAATTGTAGCTGTGGCTGTGATTGTAGTGTTTAGTCCATTACAAATGTTATTGTCGGAAGTTGAAATATTTACAGTGTCTGCCTGATAAACGGTTACTGAAACACCGGCCGTAGTGTCCCGGTTTCCGCCTTGAATAACCACACAATAATATGTACCGGTAGTTGTAATGGTCTGTGTGGTTGAGTTTGAGCCTGAAATTGCAGTATTTCCATTAAGCCATTGGAAACTGGCATTTGATGGATAACCACTGACAGTCAACACACCTCTGCCACAGAAAACCACAGAACCCGACGGATTTATTGTCGGCGGCGGCATCTTCGCCAACCCACTATCACTCCCAGAAAAAGCTATTGAAGGATTACAAAAAGAGAAAGAAATGGCAATAAGCATTACTGCCTGCAGAACGAGGTTCTTGAGTTTCATACAGATTCACAGTGGTTTTAGATGAAGTTTTCTGCAGGATAACGGAGTCGGAAAAAAGAAAATATCATGCCATAATGGTCTGATTCAAATAATTGAAGGAATCAAATCATCAGGCTAATGAAAAATAAAAATAATGTAAACAGGGCTATAATCAAAGGAAAACGGGCTTTTTTGTTGAAAATCGGATAGTAAAATCGAGTAAAACCTCCATCAAATCTTCACCCTGCCGCCCGCACGAAATGTCTTTTTGTAATAAGGATCGTTGAGATCGTCGATGGTTACACCTGTACGTGTGCCGGAATGCACAAACTTGTTGTTGCCCAGGTACATACCCACATGAGAAAGCCCTTTCCGGGTTGTATGAAAGAAAACCAGATCGCCCGGGCGCAACTGCTCGCGGGTGAGTGGTGTACACTGACCAAATTGCTCGGGTACCACACGGGCCAATGGAAACGCATACACCTGCTTATACAATTGCTGCATGAAACCAGAACAATCGGTGCCGCTTTTAGAAGCTCCTCCAAATTTGTATTTGGTCTTGTACCAGTCGGTTACAAATTGAAACAGATGTACATCATAGATATCTTCAACAGGTATGCCTAGTAATATGGAATAGCGAAAATGTTCAGGCGTCAATGTTTCGATGATATTGCGCTTTAAAGCAGTGAAATCTAAGAATGATTTCGACTTTGTAGTGTCGAATGCAGGACCATTTTTTATGACAGAAAAATCATTTTTTCCTGCATAAACACTGGCTGAAACCACGATGAACAATATGATTAAAAGTTTTTTTATGCCCCTTTTTTTTAATTGGCCACAAAAATAAGCCACTTATTTAATTTGTCATAGCTATATCAGTTTAAAAAATCTTAATAAATGGTCTGAGGATTTTACAAAGGTTTGATTGTCAACAAACTTTTTTTACCTCACTTTTTTTTGCTTGCTTCTTCGAGCTCAAACTTGTAAATCTGTTGAAAAATCTCGCTGAAAACCGGAAAACCAAAGTCTTTATAATTATTGTTGCCGTCGTTGATGACGTTTGATTTTTTGGCCAGCATGGAGGCCGAAAGAAAAAAACGAATATGATTTTTTTTATCTTCTATATAGGATACATCAGAAATAAATCCACCCGACTGACCTACTTTGTTGTAAACATGCATATCCTCGCTCAACTTCTCTTCATCCATGAAATATCTATACAGATTGTCCGGTTTTTTTTCGGTGCTGATGGCGTAGTTCTTCAAATCGCGGGGATAGTCGTCCATCGCATCCAGCAAAAATTTTCTATTCTGTTCATCCATCTGCAACTTGGGATTTGAATTGTCATCAGGAAAGAACAAACGAATCATCAGATCAGTTACTTCAGACAGCCTTACATAATTTCCATTGGAGAAATCTTTTGCACCGGTGATAACCCAGCCGTTTTCCAAAAAAGAGGTGCCGGCCTTCACAGGAAGTGAACTGTCTGTTGTGAAAATTTGATGTGATGTGTCGCAGGGAAGATGAAAAAATGATTCTCCTTCGTGCATGAAATCTATCCCTCCCGTAATATTGTTTTCCTCATCGGTACACCTTGAAGTGAAATGTTTCCTCATGATGATGTTCTTGTAACCCAGTTCCTGCATGCGGGTGTTGAAATAGTCTTTACCGGTAAAATCGTAATAAAGATTGTAGGCGTCGTTGTCGCTCATGATCATCATCTCTCTTAAAAACTGACCTAAGCTTGGATTCTTGCTTTTCTTCACATAATCATCTGTGTCGAAATCGCAACTGCAGGTATTGATGGACATGGGTGTGTTTAGATCAATGCCCGATTTTTTTAAGTTTGATAATTTTTCCAACGCCACTACAGCCAGCGGCAGTTTTATCAGGCTGGCCGGATTGAAATAGTATTTGTCTTCAAAGAGTGAGTGTTTCTCCAACTCAACGCGACCTTGCTTGTTTTCTTTAACACGCACATAAATGAGTTGAAACTGATAACGTGAAGGATCATTTAAAATCTGATCCAGTTTTCTGTCTTTATCGCTTAACAATTGTTGGAGTAACTCATCGTTTGTACCCGGCTGAATTTGAGAGATGCCCTGTTGATAGAATAAAAGGAGGATGCATCCAATAATCGTAGTGCGTATCATGTAAAACTGTTTCCATAAAATTACACATAGTTGAACAGCCTACGGTATAATATAACTCCTAATTGGAACTGACTTGACGCATAAAAAAGGGCCGTCTTTTAGAGACGACCCTTTTGAAGTGATTTTATGCTGAAATCGGCATTAGTATTTCACAAATTTAGATCTGGAAATTTCTGTTTTGCCGTTGTACACTTTAATCATGTAAACACCTCCAGGCAGTGAAGCCACATTCATGGCAGAACGACCTATAACAGCTTTCTGATTCATGACTTGCACGCCATTGGTATTGTAAACTGCAACTTTCGCATTGCCGTCAAATCCACCCAAGTTGATGTTCAATTGTTGTTGAACAGGATTAGGATAAACATCAATGGTTGGTGTTGACTTAATGCTGGTATACTCATCGGGACGAGTAGCCGTACCCAATTGTACTTTCAGTGTATAACATGAAGTAGCATTGAAAGTAGTTGTGTTTGTTGGATATACACGTGCATAATAAATACCCGGAGTTGCCGTATAAGTAATGGTCTCATTTGAAGTGCCTGCATTAGCTGATGTGGCTACAATGGTATTGGCACTATTCACCAAACGCAAGTTGAAGTTGGCTGGAAGCGTGGTCAAAGTCAAGGTAATAGTACCACCTGTTGTGATGGTGAATTTATAGTGGTCCACATCGCTTCCTACGTTGATGGTACCGGTAATATTAGTATTGAAAGGAATCACCGGTGCTGTGGAGGCAAGGTTATTGGCGGTGTTGTTGGCAGTATTGTCGTAGGTGCTTTCGCAAGCAGTAACAACCGCAGTAGCTGTGGCCTTTATGGTATAACATGTTGCGCTGAAAGCACCAGTATAACCAAACACTTTAATATAATAAGTGCCTGCAGCCTGATTGGTCAGAGCAATGGTTTCTGTTGCTGTGGCGCCTGCCGATGTGCTCAATTGCGTACCTGCGCTGTTGTAGATGGTCAAATCGAAATCTACGCCCGAAGGTCCAACCAGATTGTAAGTGATATTGCTGGTAGCCGTAGTCGTTATTTTGAAATAATCCACATCAGTGGCAGTTGTGATGGCTGCACTGTTCACCACACCTGAAGTAATGGCAGCAGCTGCAGTAGTGGTTTCGTTGGGCTCAAATGACGTTGCACAAGCTGAGGCTACTGTGGTAGTGAACTGAGCAGCAGTAAATCCGCTGGAACCATTGGTACCGCAGTTGGTGCTTACTCTGTAGTCATACAATGAACTGGCTGTTAATCCGCTGAGGGAAACTGAAGTAGCTGTTGTAGATGCAGTAGCACTGGTCCATGTGGTAGCTGTATTCAATTTATAATCTACAGCGTAGCTGGCAGCGCCACTTACAGCAGTCCAACTTAGAGTTGCTCCTGAAGAAGTGATGGCAGATGCTGTCAAACCGCTGGGTGCGCTACATACAAATGGAGCGGTAGTGGTAAACTGAGCAGCTGCAAATCCGCTGGTGCCATTGGTGCCACAATTGGTGCTCACTCTGAAATCGTACAATGAACTGGCCGTTAATCCGATGATGGAAACTGAAGTGGCTGTTGTAGAAGCAGTGGAACTGGTCCAGGTGGTAGCTGTGTTCAATTTATAATCTACTGCATAGCTGGCAGCTCCTGTTACGGCAGTCCAGCTTACAGTAGCACTGGATGAAGTCACAGCAGAGGAAGTCAATCCACTCGGTGCATTACATACAAATGGAGCTGTAGTTGAGAATTGAGCTGCAATGTAGTTACCAGCACCTGCAGTACAAGTTGCTTTTACTCTCCAGTCGTACAATGAACCTTGTGTGAGTCCGGTGAGATTGGCTGTAGTAGCGGTTTGTACTGTTGCAAAACTGGTCCATGTAGCAGAGCTATTCAATTTATAGTCTACTGCATAGCTAAGAGCGCCACTTACTGCAGTCCAGCTGATTGTAGCCGTGTTGTTTCCAATAGCCGATGAGGTTAATCCTGTTGGATCGCCACAAGCTACAGTACCGCCAATGGTGAAATTGGTATTGCTGATGTCGAAGAAGATATTGCCAACCGCTTCCACTTTAATTCTAGCAGTGGTAGAAGGTGTAGTTGGAATTACCAAAGCTTCTGTGCCATCATTAGGTGTGCTGGCAGTCAGTACAGTAGGGAAGGTTTGACCACCATCTGTACTCAATGAAATTTTTACATTGGCGCAACTGATGGGTGTAAGATTGGTGCTGTTTACAGACCATGTAATGGTTTGTGTAGAGCCTCCGGCCCAGGTAACTGCGGTATTAGGTGCAGTAACGGCGAAAGGACCCGCTGTACCGTTCACAGTAATCACAGTGTTGGTGTATTGGGTTTGGCCAACTTTGATAGGTGCTGTAGAGCTGTATGGTGCATTGTCTCTCACTGTCAAACGGAAGTTCAATGTTCTGGCTACAGAGCTCAGAGCTTCTGTAAGCATTCCCGCATCACCGCCAGTCATAGGACCAGTTGTGGTTCCACCTGACAAGATAGTTGACAGCATAGGGAAATATCTAGTTGGTGAAGCAGTTGGTTTAAATGAAATCCAGTTGGGGCCACTGGCTTTTGTAGCACTGGCTACAGAACTTGCTCCGGTTTGTGCAGATGAAGCGTTGTCATATTGCTCCCAGCAATAGGTTAATGCATCGCCATTGGCATCTGTGGCAGAACCAGTTAATGCGAATGGAGTGCTTTTAGGAATCGTATAGTTGCTTACGGCTGCCAAAACAGGAGTGGCATTGTTGGCAGAAATACTTGTAGTTACAGGGCAGGTTTTAGTTGCCAGATTCGTTTGAATCTGGTTGATGGAAGCTGCATGATAGATATCGATGGAGTGTGCGGCCATATCCTGAGAAGTGATACCTGCATAACCCATGATGGTAATACCCGAGCCCGGTTCCATGTTTACGCCAGTACCTTCATTGCTCATAGAGAAAGTGTGGTTAGCACCCAACTGATGACCTACTTCATGTACAACGTAGTCGATATCGAAATTATCTCCTTGAGGAATCGCATCGGCAGGAGAAGTGAAACCACTTCCTTTAGAACCATTGGTACAAACACAACCGATGCAACCTGCATTACCACCTCCGCCAGAAGCACCAAAAAGGTGACCGATATCGTAGTTGGCATCACCAATAACAGAAGTGAGGGTTGATTGCAATTGTGCATTCCAAGTACCGCCAGCTCCTGTGGCGGCTGCATCGTAAGGATCAGTAGAGGCTGTATAATATATAACAGAAGTAGTATTAGCAATCAGGTTCAAGTGAAGTGCCAGGTCTTTTTCGTACACACCATTGCAACGGGTAAGTGTATTGTTGATTCCTGTAAGCACTAAAGCAACCTGTGCAGAACTTGTTGCACCGAAATAGTTGGAATATTCTGCAGTTACAGACTGTGCCAGACGCATGGTTTTCAGATCGCCGCCTGAACGGGCCGTTAAACCGGCATTGTTCACCTGGGTGTTCAGTCCTGTTGAAAGTTGCTGATCAACTGTTGAACAGCTCCAAGGCAACTGACCCGTCTTTCTTTGTGAGTTAAAAACCGCATAAACAGTATGGTCTGCGGAATAGGGTTCAATGAACTCATTTTCCTTATCGGTGCGAAACACCATGGTTTGAATACCCTGAGGAGAATAGCTCAATTTCAATGTGGCATATTTATCGGTAAGTCCTTTACCCGAAAATGCTCTGATTTCAGGGAAGCGGGCTTGTAATGCCGGTTCGAAATTGGAAGCTTCGTAAATTTCAAATTCCTCGATTTTGCCCTCTGCATTAGGAAGAGCAATGATGGCTGAATGACTTGAGGAATTGTCAACTACAGAAAACAAATGTTGACGCAATGCCAGCAAATCGAGATCAAACAACTTGAATTCTTTAGGGAAAGACAAACGTGAAACTGCTTTGTCAGTCGCCATTTTTTCGCTTCCTGTGTGTGAAGTCCAGGTGCGATTTTGTTGCGCCATCATCACATTCATCAAAGTGAACGAGAGCAACACGAGTAATGATTTTTTCATGTTTAAATTTGTTTTTAAAGTTCGGAAAAGCAATGCCGCGGTAATTGATTGACATCAATTATTAGCTGCCGGAATAGCGGGCATTTCATGAAAAGGTGTTTTGGTTAAAAAAAGAGGAGCCCAAAGTACCTATTTTTTTCTAAATAATAAAGCGCGGATATCCTCTTATTTTAAAAAGAAAATCCACGCTTTATTCCGGGTTTCTCCCCAAACTAATTTTATTGCTGTAAAAACCAATGACATGGAGTGAAGTTATCACTACCGGCACTTCATATTTCTTGATACTAACTTTTGGGATTATCGGCCCATTCAGTTATGGTAGCCCAGGTTTCAACATCATTTTTCAACTCTTCAATCTTAGCCCTTGCCCCTCTGAGTGCGGCCGCACCCAGCAGCAAACGCAAAGGTGGCTGGGGTGTTTCCGTGATATCAATCATTGCTTGAGCCGCTCTTTCCGGATCACCCGGCTGATGGCCACTGTATCCACGAATGTCATTCATGTTTTTTTGTGCCGTTGTTGCATAATCATCTATCAATGAAGGTGTTTCATTGGCGGATCGACCTGCCCAATCGGTACGGAAACCGCTGGGACAAACAATTGTCACCTTAATGCCTAAGTGAGCTACTTCTTTATATAAGGCCTCACTCAATCCATCCACCGCATATTTGGTAGCATTATAAAAGCCCACGGCAGGAAATGAGCGCAGTCCTCCTATTGATGCGATGTTGAGAATATGGCCACTGCGCTGTCTGCGCATATGAGGCAATACTTCCTGTATCATTTTTGCCAGCCCAAACACGTTGATGTCGAACATTCTCCTGATCTCATCTTCTTTACTTTCTTCCACAGAAGCGAAATAGCCAATGCCGGCATTATTCACCAAAACATCGATGCTTCCAAAATGGCTCATTACTTTTTCGACGCAGTCTACAACCTGTTGATTGCTTGTTACATCCAATGCGAGGGCGAGGGCATTTTCGGGATGCGCTGATACAATGTCACGAATGTCGTCTGTATTTCGGGCCGTAACTGCAACGCGGTTTCCTTTATTCAGCGCCCTAAGGGCCAGCGATCTTCCAAAACCTGTTGAGCATCCTGTTATAAGCCAAACTTTTTGCATATTTATTTTTATAGATCTTTTTATTGTTTAATGAAAGAACGTGTCATGCAGTTTTGACCACTGATGATTTTTAAGATATATTGCCCTGTTGACAAGGCATTTAGGGGAAGGGTCAATTCGTTGTAACCTGCAACAGCGTTGGATTTACCTTTCATCAGTTCCTTGCCAAGGATATCGGTTATCGAATAGGTGACGGCACCCGATTCATTGTTGGCAAACTCAATTTTCAATTTGTCAATAGCAGGATTGGGATAAAAACGAGTAATTATTGAAGGAGCCGCAGCGCTGCCGGATTTTATAATTTTTGAATACGTGAAATTGCCCGAGTTTTCTGTCATTTTCACTCTGTAAAACACGACGCCGGTTGCACTCAATTTATCGCTGAACTGATATTGATTTTCACCGGCGGCATTTTTGGCGTTCACTGTATATATCTCTTGGAAATGCAGCCCATCTGTGGATTGTTGAAGCGAATAGTTGTACATGTTCAGTTCATGGGCTGTTGTCCACCTGATGATTCTTTCGTTGCGGGCAGGATAAACGGAGAAGTCAATCAGCGTCAACGGCAGAATGATGGCAGTACAGCCATTATTACTGTAACTGGGCGTAGTTCCATTCCAGGTCACAAAATTACCATCAGCGCTGGTGCCGGAAAGATTTGTCCAATTACCGCTGGCGGTGTATGTTTTTACGGGTGCGTTGGTATTGTCGCAGGTAGCCGATCCGCTGTAAGTGATTTGCAGGTAACGTGGAGAGGTAGCCGAATTCGACATGGTGCCACCCGAACTCCAGTTGCTGTTTAAACCGCCATTGGCGTTGGTTTTGATGTACACCACATAAATGGGATTGCTGCCATCGCAAAGTCCGGTGATATCATAGTTTTGATCGAATGAGGCTGGAATGAAAATCACCCTGCGACCGGCAGGAATGGATGAAGCAGAGGAAGTAATTTCCACTACGGCGCATGCTCCGTTTGTGGATACAGTTCCTGTACCGGTTTTGGTAGTGGCATCGGAACCCGCAAGATTATTTACTGTAGGCGGATTGCTAGAACCATAATTGAGGGAATAATCTGCAGCTGTAGCGGAAGATGCGGTGGTAAAAACAATGAACTCATTATTACCTTCGGTGGTTCCGCAAGAATTGACCATGGCCTGTAATAAATCCGGGCACTGGGCAAATGAACTAATCAATGAGAAGAGGAAAATTTGCAAAAAAAATATCTTTTTCATGGCTCTAAGTAGCTTTCGGGGTTGAAAAAATTTGATAAATGATGGATAGATCTGAAAGTCGCCGCAAAAGTAACCATATATCAAGAACTCTGGGGTATAAAACAGAAACAATAATATTGTTCGTGATAAAATATATTTATTGGTAACCGTGATTGAATTTATGCGATCACGAATGTAGAATGTCGGCAATCAGTACATGATTTTGGGGTGATTTTCACGAAAAAAAATCTTCTACGGTTTAAATGGTGGTAACTGATTACGTTTTTAGGTCAAGCATAAATGTCTCATCATTCAGCTCATAAATTCATGATGTTTTTCCCCGAAAAATCACTTTCTACCATTTAAATAGTGGATCAATAGATACTCTGTTTTCAACTCATTGATCTGACAACATTTTGACCATAATTTCTTGTTGTTTTTCACAAAAAATCAATCTTCTACCGTTTAAATGGTGGAACTTTTGATAGCCTGTTTTCAACTCATTGATCTGACAACATTTTGACCATAATTTCTTGTTGTTTTTCACAAAAAATCAATCTT
>CANGIT010000024.1 GCA_947454155.1 Chitinophagaceae bacterium | reverse complement strand
TCGCCTTTCATCAGATCTTTCACTTCAGCCAGTGTAGCATGGTTCAGATCGCCGGGGATGGTGTGTTTCAGCGCACTTGCGGCCACACCGAACTCTGCGGCTTCGCCCATGGGCATACCGGTCACCAGTCCGTAAATCAATCCACTGGCAAAACTATCGCCACTGCCTACACGATCCACAATGCGCACATTGTATTGTTTGGTATGGTAAAATTCACTGCCGTCGTACACCAGCGCGCTCCAGCCATTATCGCTCGCACTGTGACTTTCTCTCAATGATGAAGCGATGAATTTGAAACCGAATTTCTCTTTCATCTGCATGAACACATCTTTGAATCCATCGAGGTTCAGCTCGCCTTTGGTAACATCCGTGTCCTTGGCTTTGAAACCCAGTGTGGTGTCGGCGTCTTCTTCATTGCCGATGCAAACGTCTACATACTGACAAAGACGAGTCATCACTTCTCTGGCTTTTTCCTTACTCCACAATTTTTTTCTATAGTTGAGGTCGATGCTGGTGGTGATGCCTTTGGCTTTGGCGGCTTTCAAGGCGGCTTCGGTAAGAGCGGCGGCTTTATCGCTCAAGGCAGGCGTGATACCGGTGGTATGAAACCAGGAAGCACCTTCAAAAATTTTATCGAAGTCAAATTCGCTGGCATCCACATCGGCGATGGAAGCGCCCGCTCTGTCGTATACCACTTGAGATGCACGCATGGAAGCGCCGGTTTCCAGAAAATAGATACCCAAACGGTCGCCACCGCGGGCAATGTATTGTGTGTCTACACCATAACGGCGCAGATGGTTGATGGCAGATTGGCCAATGGGATTGTTGGGCACTTTGGTAACGAAGGTGCCATTGAGTCCATAATTGCAAAGGGCTGCAGATACATTCGCTTCACCGCCACCGTAAGTGATATCGAAAGTGTCGGCCTGAACAAATCTTTTAAAATCGGGGGTGGATAATCTCAGCATGATTTCGCCGAGTGTGACTACTTTTTTCGACATGATTTTTAATTATTTATGTTTTGAAATATCTTTCACGCATCTGAATCCCGTATGCTCCAAACCTGTATCAGGACTGCTTTTCATTCTCCTCGCATTGCGATAGCCGGTACAATACCCCTCATTGCACAGAAAACTTCCCCCTCTCAAACTTCGTTTGGAAGCTTGTGGTTCATCGGGATCAAAACTGGTGGCAGGCCCTTTTGGATTGCTGACTTTTTTTGTACCAATGCTTTTATAATAATCAGCATGATACCAATCGCTGCACCATTCCCACACATTACCAGCCATATCATAAAGTCCATAACCATTAGGACTAAACGATTTTACCGGAGCCGCTTTTACAAAACCATCTTTTCTTTCATTGTAATAAGGAAACTTGCCTTCCCAAGTATTGGCCTTGGGCGTTCCCGCATTCACATTTTCATTGCCCCATGGATAAATGTTGTTCAGCAATCCGCCACGTGCCGCCCACTCCCACTCGGCTTCAGTTGGCAATCTTTTCCCCGCCCATTTGCAATAGGCCATCGCATCAAACCAGCAAACCTGTACCACCGGATAATTATCCTTTCCTTTGATACTACTGCCCGGGCCTTCGGGATGCTTCCAACTGGCGCCTGCTTTCCACGACCACCATTGTCCATAATCATTCAAATCTATTTCATGGTCCGACTGTACAAAAACTAATGAGGCCGGCTGTAATAAGCTATCAGGCGGCTTGGGCGTTCCTTCCGGAAGACCTTTTTTGATCTCATTCCAGTCAGGCTTTTTTTCTGACATCGTAACATAACCGGTAGCTTCAACAAATCTTTTAAACTCTGCATTGGTAACTTCTGTAATGTCCATATAAAAAGAATCGACAGAAACTTCATGTTTGGGATATTCATCTGCACTTGCCTGTTTATTGTCGGCCCCCATCTGAAAGGTACCAGCAGGAATCAACACCATGCCTGATTCATCAGAATTTCCAAGTGCAATTGAATCCATTTGATCGGCAGAAGAAAATCGCTGAGGTACATTCATACAAGAATGCACATCTTTTTTTTCGTCATGTTGCACGCTGTCTTTACATGATATCAAAACAATGATTGCCATAAAACAACAGCCCCATTTCCATTGAATCATTTTTTCTTTTTTATCTCATTAATCTTAAAATTATCGAAGATCAGATGCGAACGCGTAGTTCTGAATCCGAAGTATCCATCGAGATAAGGATCTGAATCCTGATAGTCAACATACAAAACATCATTAACGTAAAGCAAGGAACGACCATTGTCGCATATCAATTTGATATGGTAATTCATATTTCCTTTCAGCAGATGTGCACTATCGGTATATTCGGTGATAACCGCCTTGTCTCCTGCTTTTCCAGTATACTTGCGAAAACGTGTGGTGGTGTTTTCATTACCGCCAATTCCTGTATAGTAAAGATGAAGCAAATCGTAGGAGGGAAACTTACCGTCGAGATTAAAAAATCCTCCATTGGGATTTGTAGCCATCCAAAACAAATTCAAATCAGAAACACGATCTGTCTCCCCTCCTTCATTGACTACCACCACATCGTAATTGATGATAAAACTGCCCGATAATTTTTGCTTGAACCAAGCCGTAGCGCCTCTCTTGGCGATCAATTCCAACTTACCTTCTTTGATGAGTAAACTTGATTTTTCGGGAATCTCCATTTCAGCAAACCATAGACTGATATCTTTATCAAAGTCATCTTTATAAATCAATTTGCCTGCTTTGTAAATAGAAGTATCTCCATCAGCAACATTGATAGGTTCAGAAGCTTTTACATTCAACTGAATACAAAACAACGAAAGAGCGACAAAATAGATTTTCAAAAAGTACATGAGCAATGAAATTGAATTAATATTTAGATAGCTTTTTTTCTTCTGCATTGAAATACTCAATCATCTTGGCCTTTAGCGCTTTTGCTGTAGCTTGATATTTTTTATCATTGACCACATTGTTTGTCTCCAGCGGATCGGCAGTGTAATCATAAAGTTCCATGCCATATACTTTAGCTTCTTCGAAATGATCACTGCTGCGGAACTTGTCTTTCATCCAAATGGTAAACCGGTATTTCTCTGTTCTAAGAGAATACCCCATATAAAGTGCATTTGCATATCCCAATCTTTCGGTCTCTTTACTGGGGCCGCTCCTAGGATACTGACTGATGGCATATGGCTTCACCGAATTAACCTTACCTGTCATCAGACCTTTTAAACTTTTACCATCCAAGTTATCGGGAACATTCACACCTGCGAGGTCGCAGATGGTTGGAAAAATATCAACAAACTCAGTGGGCGTTTTGACGACTCCAGACTTGATACCTGGGGCTGAAAAGATAAGTGGCGCATGAGTAGCTTGTTCAAAATCTGTATGCTTGCACCAAAGGTTATGATCGCCCAAATGCCAGCCATGATCGCCCCACAAAACGATAATTGTATTTTTTGAAAGCCCCAATGAATCCAGTGCATTCAGCAATTTACCCACTTGTGCATCTGTGTAGGAAACAGCCGCATAATACCCATGAATGAGTTCCCTTTGCTTGTCAACTGAAAGTGAAATACCTACACTGTCTAACTTGGGCATCATTACCGGTTCAATATCTGTATAAGCCCTGATTTCACCGGCATTGTGATAAGCAATGTCTACTGAATTTTTCGAAGGCTGTTGATATTTCGCCAGTGGCATTTGCTCTCTTTTGTATAAATCCCAATATTTCTTGGGTGAAACGAAAGGCAGATGAGGCTTTGAAAAGCCCACCGCAAAAAAGAAAGGTGTTGATTGATTTTTTAGTGATGATAAAATATCAATAGCTTCTAGCACATTGGCACCATCGGTATAAGCATTGTCAGGCACATCAACACATTCAACAGATGGCTTTAGTTTTTTCAACGCTTCGGTGATGGCATCCTCTCCGGTGAAACCATTGGCGAGTGCTTCATCAAGATATTTCTGGGCATCTTTTTTCGTTTGAGGATCCTGATAATAATTCAGTGAAGGCAATCCTGTTTCGGCATCGTAGTATTTCTTGTCTACTTTGTAATAAGGCACACTCCACGATGGTTTATCGAGTTGCTTATCAACACAACGAACATCATACACCTTCCCGATACCTTGTGTTGTATAACCTTGTGCAATCAGATACTGTGGCAGAGAAACGATATCAGGATTCATATCTCTCATTTTGGTTTTCAAGTCCCACACTTTTGTATAATCCGGTCTTTTACCCGTCATGATACTCGCGCGGGTTGGACCGCAAACAGCCTGCTGGCAGTAATTCAATTTAAACACGGTTCCTCTTGCCGCCAACTTATCGATGTTAGGGGTTTGTATAAGGGTATTGCCATAGCAACCTAATTCGGGCTTGAGATCGTCAATGGCAATAAATAAAACATTGGGCTTTTGCTGTGCTTTTGTGGCCACTGAGAATAAATTCAGCAGCATTGTCATCATCAAAAAGCAATGGTATGTTTTTAATATTTTCATATTGTTAATCATGTAAGATTTTTATGGCTTTAATGAATAAGAGGGGCCTACATCTTTTCTATTCAGGGGATGATTGATTGGCTTTGCAGATGACTGCTCATAACAACCGATATCTTTTTTTCCAGTTCTTTTTTTGCCTTCAACATCCAATTCCATATTATAATCATCATCCAGTTCGGGATTATCAACCATCGGGTGTTCAAAATCAACAGCAGCATCCACTGCAGGACTTTTTGAATTTGTAATGAAAAAGCCATTGCCTTTTAGAAGTTGAGGATCCTTATTCAACATCTGACTGGCATTCAAATCCATTCCTACAACCGCTTCTCCAAAATACAAGTTGTTTGTAAAAGCAACTTTGTCATTTTTATTCATCAGGATGTTCCCCGATTTTTTAAAGAGAATATTGTTGGCAAAATAAACATGGTCCGGAGGATTTAAACCCTCGCCGCCTAAATCGATATCGCCGGCATTGTAGAAAGTATTGTTGCAAATATGAATCCTGTCGAGCGGCAAACCCACATTGGTCTTTTTATTGAGCACAAAATTCATGAGTTTGAGTGAAGGATATTTGGGGTCGCCTTCACCTTCGAAATAATTATTGAATACCGCATGATCTTGCCCTTCTTTAATTCTGATGCCTCCCGAATTGAAAAAGAAGTTGCCATAAGCCATATTCCTGTTGCCTGTTCTGAAGGTCAGTTGACCCAGCGGATTGTTATTGAAGGTATTGTAACGAATGACATTGTAAGTGCTTTTGATGGAAATTGTTTCATTGTCGGCCAGGCCCAGATTTTCGAAATAACAAAACTCCACCACACTTCCACTGGTGTTATTCTGCTCTTTACCCAAACCGATACGAATGGGTTCATTACCAAAGTCGCCGCCATCACCTTGGAAATTCACGAAAGTGCAATAAGCGATACGTGTATGACTGACGGTGGTTTCGGATGTGGTGATCTGTACAGCCGGCCCCGCATTCTTTGTGGCAGGCTTGGCCTCCATATTGCAATACAGCATTTGATTATGGTGGGCGCCCTCTTCAAAATGGATGTAATTATGAGAGATAAAATTGAAAAAATTACATTGACTTACCACATTGTAATTACCATCCACTTCAATGATTTTTCCTTTTTCCTTTCCAATATTACCTTCTTTAAATTGAAAACCGGTGAGCAAACAATTAGAACCGGTAATTTTAAATCCTGAATTCCCAGAAAATATAACGCCTCCGGGAGAAGCTGCTGAAACTTTGATTTCACTCCCCTTCAATTCAACAATGCCGGCATCTTTATACAAACCATCTGCCAGCACGATAGAGTCGCCTTTGTTTGCACTATTAATAGCTGACTGCAATTCCGAAACTGACTTTACCTTGATCACTTTTCCTTTAACATTCAAAGACATGGATGTGTTTGCCAATACACAGAGTAATATCAAAACACTAAACATTCTACTCATAACTATAGATTTTTTATTCATCATTATCTTTCTTTTTACCGTTTCTATCGCGATATTCTTTTTCAATGGCACGAAGTTCTTCAATCGACTTATTTTGCGTCAGTGGCAACAAGCCTCTTTGCGACAGCTTATCCATCAATACTTTCTTCATTTTATTTTTCACTTCTGCGTAAGATGGATCATTAGCATAATTAATGGTTTCGCCCGGATTAGCCTTCAGGTCGGTGAGCGTTTCAGGATTTCCTTTCAACTCATAAATGGTGTATTTATAATGTCCGTCATTCACCTGATAAGCATGGTAACTTTCTGTAAAAACATATTCACGTTTCAACTTTTTTGTCTTGCCAGTCAATACGGGCTTAAGCGAAACGCCGGGCAAATTGCTATCATATTTAACCCCCGTCAGGTCGCAGATGGTGGGCAAGAAATCTACGCCATTGACCACTACATTCTCTTGATCGGCATAATTTGATTTTATCCCATTTCCAGCGAAAATGAATGGAATGCGCTGACATTCTTCAAACATTACATTTTTAAGCGTAAGACCGTGTGCGCCTTGCATATCGCCATGATCTGCGGTAAGCACAATGATGGTGTTGTCCAGCATACCACTTTTTTCCAAAGCTGTTATCACCCTTCCAATTTGCGCGTCTACACTTTCTGTGAGTCGCAGATACATCCAATTGTTGAGATCCCATTGCTTTTCATCCCATTGTCTTGCGCCAATGTCCATGGAAACCATATCGAATGTTTCGCCGTTGATAGGTGCAGTATTGGCCACTCTTGGCGGCACCTGTTTCCTGTACGATTCGGGATCCATGTTTTTCTGCAGTTCGAGCAAACGTTGCGTCTCTCTTACATTGGCTGCAGGAAGCTTATCGGGGTAACGCTTGTCGGCGCCAGCTTTGTAACAGATATCGTGTGGATTTAAAAAAGAGAGGAAAAGCGCAAAGGGTTTGTCTTTTTGCATTGCCAATTGCGGCAGAATTTGCTCTGCGTATATAGCCGGGCCATCATAAGGATCGGTATTGTTGATGGTAAACCCAAATTCGGTGGCTTCTTTCGAGCCATACAGATGCACCTTGCCGGAATAAAGTGTTTGATACCCCGATTTTTTCAAAAGCGTACCGATCGCGCCATCCGGCACAATCTGGTTCCACTTGGCTTCATTAAACACCGGTGTGTTTGATTTGGCTTCAATGTCGGAAGCATAATGACCGGTCATCAATGAAAAACGAGATGGCGTACATACAGGATTGGAACAATAGGCTTTTTCGAAACGATAACCCATAGCCGCAATCTTATCCATATTGGGTGTGTTCAACCATTTATTGCCCATGCAACTCATCATATTATAAGATTGCTGGTCGGTAATGATAAAGAGGATGTTTGGCTTCTTTTGAGCATAAGAAGAAAGTCCGCTCAAAAAACAAAGCATTAAAAAAAGAATACTTTTACGCATATTGATAAACAGTTTTTTTTAAAATGAGATGGACAGTTATTTTTTTACCTCCTGCGATTTCATAAAATCAATCAGATATTCATTCATCTCTTCCACTACTTCTTTATACTTGACTGAAGTCACCACATTTACTTTTTCCAATGGATCGTTTACATAATCGTACAGTTCACTGGCATAAATTCTTGTTGGAGAAAAAAACTCTGTGCTCGCAAAACTGTTGTTTAACCAAACGGTGTATCTGTATTTATCTGATCGAATGCTATATCCCATCAATTTTCCATCTGTCAATTCTGCTTTTTTAGCCTCACTTGCTTTAAGTTTTCGTGGATACTGGCTAACAGCAAATTTGATCACTTCTTTTTTCTTGTTCTGCATCACAGGTTTCAAACTTTTACCTTGTAACTTATCAGGAATCGGCACATTGGCTAAATCGCATAAAGTTGGAAAAACATCCAAATGTTCAGATAGAGAACTGGTAGTGCCCGATTTAAAACCTGGCGCAACAAAGATCAATGGAGAGCGTGTGGCATTTTCGAAATTGGTGTGCTTTTCCCACAGGTCATGATCGCCAAGGTGCCAGCCATGGTCACCCCAAAGTACAATGATGGTGTTGTTCAATTCTCCCAGAGAATCCAAAGTATTCAGGAGAATCCCTACTTGTGCATCCATATAAGACACTGCAGCATAATAGCCATGAATCAGCTCTTTCTGTTTTTCTTCTTTCAAGCCAATTCTGAGGTCGTCTGGCGACAAAGTTGCATAGGCGGGAATGTCGGTATAATTGCGTAACTCACTCGACTTATGATAAGCGATCAATGGACCATTTTCGGAATGTTCCTGAAATGGCGCCAAGGGCATATCGGCGCGGTTATAAAGATCCCAGTATTTCTTAGGTGCAACAAATGGTAAATGTGGCTTGTGGAAACCAACGGCTAAAAAATAAGGTTGCCCATTATTACTGAGTTTAATCAATTCTCTTTTTGCAATCAGTGCATTAACGCCGTCTTCATAAGCATCATCAGGCAAATTCAAACACTCTGAAGAGGGCTTCACCGTACCTGCCACAGATTCTCCATCGTTCTCTTTTTTACCTTTATCGTCTGTAGATTCAGCAGCAATGGCTGCCTTGGTGGCCAAGTCTTGGTATTGCGATTTTGCAGGCATTCCTAACCCATTGGCAAAATCGGATGCCTTTGATTTGAAATATGGAACACTCCAGGACATACCATCAGACTGCTTATCGGCACAACCCGGATGATAGATTTTTCCTACCCCTTCTGTTACATAACCTTGTGTGATGAAATATTGAGGAATAGTGACGATATCTGGATTAGCCTCTCTCATTTTGGTTTTGAGGTCCCAAACTTTTGTTACATCCGGACGAAGCCCCGTCATGATACTGGCGCGAGAAGGACCACAAACCGCTTGCTGGCAATAATTTTTCGCAAATACAGTTCCCATCTTTGCCAGACGATCAATGTTTGGCGTCTTGATCAGCTGATTGCCATAACAACCTAACTCTGGTTTCAAATCATCCACTGCAATAAAGAGGATGTTGGGCTTTGATTTTTTTTGTCCGTAGGACATGAAAAATGTGAGCGATAACGCAATCAAAATCAGAACCGGCCTTTTATTCATTTATTTATTTTAAGTGTTAAATAGAAAAACTATTAGTCGTTGGCCACAATAAATTTGATGACTTGGCGTGAGTCATCAGCGAGAATTTGCAGATAATAAACGCCATTTGATAAAGATGAAGTTTCAATAGATTTTATTTGTTCACCGGAGTATGTTAAAGTATTGTCCTGTAATTTCTTCACCAGTCTCCCCTGTTCATCAGTGATCCGAATGGCCACCTTTGAGTCTTTGCTTAGGAAATAGTTTAACGTTGCCTGATGCTGAACGGGATTGGGAAATAATATGGCATTGATGGTATGATCATCAGACTGAGTGCCGGTACTCAAAGATTTATTGGCACTTGTGGTTTGTATCGCCACCTGAAGCCAATCGCCAGAGCAGGAATAATTGGAAGTTCCCGAACTGCTGTAGATTCTTACCCTTATTTCTCCTGTTGAAGAAATAAAGTTGGCTGGTGAGTTTTGAGTAAAAGTCACCGTAATGTCGGTTGTAGAAACTGTACGGCTGTCTATCTGTGTCCATGACAAACTAGACCAGTTGTATAAATAGATCAATTGTGTTTTTGAAGCGGAATTCTTCCCATCATAACTCACTACAAATTTAGAGATGGATGAAGCTGGCTGAGTTACTTTAAAAACGCCATACCAGTCATTGATTCTGGTGCCGGTTGTGGTGGAATTGACTACAATGTAACTAGAGTTGTTGGTGGCCAAATTCCCAAAAGCACCACTACTCAAACTACCGGAAGTAATGGTAACTGAAGTGGGTGTATAAATTACTGATCGGCTAACCGTCAACGCTTGGGTCAAGTTTGTAGCCGGCAGATAAGTTGAGTTGCCTGGCTGAGATGCTGTAATGATAGCAGTACCGGCTCCTACCACATGAATGAGATTGTTGACGATAGTAGCTACTGCAGCATTGGAACTGGCATAGGTAACGGCAAGCCCCGATGTGGATGTAGCTCCAGGATTAAAATCTGCATCTCCAACTATTTTAGCCGGCAAGGCGGCAAAACTGATGGTTTGCGAAATCCCGTTTACCGTTAGTGTTTGGGTTACAGGAGTGGCTGCGGCATAAATATTATTTCCGGCCTGAGAAGCTGTGATTGTTGCTGTGCCATAACCTGTCAAATGAATATTACCATTCACAATTGTAGCCACTGCCGTATTGGAGCTGGTATATATAACCGTTAGTCCAGATGTGGCTGTTGCCCCGGGATTAAAATCGGCATTGCCCATTGTTTTTACTGGCAAGCCAACAAAAGAAATTGTTTGTGATTGTGGAATAAGGATGGGTTTACCGGCACCCACCATATTGGTATCCAATGGACGATTCATCACCATTCCTGTTCCATTGGTTTCATCACAACCCACATCATAAACTGAAGATCGGGTTTGACCTTGCAAATCCAAAACTCCAAGCATGGAAGCATAAGAAGCTGTATTGACAGCAGAATCTTGTATAAAAGCCAGTGGCGACTGCAAACCATTTACAGACTGAAAGCTCAATATTCTGCTCACAAATCCGGCAGTATTGGTTAGTCCTAAACCTGAAGGTGCATTATAGACATTCCCTTCGGCAGTATAAGTAAGGGAAGTACTGAGCGGATCAATATGGACAGCTTGACCACTGCTCATTTTAACGAGATTATTCGAAATCTTTAATCCTAGAGGAGCAAACAAACTTGTGCCCCCATCTGCATATCCCATTTTTATTCCAGGACCACCAGCACAATTGACAATGGTGTTAAACACAACAATAGCGCTGTCTGCCGGAAGATAAGCACCATTCAAAACCAGCGGGTTCAAACTATCTGCAGCAGAATAAGTACCATTGTAGATGACGATGGGCGTTCTCATCGAAGATAGTGTACCTGAAGATCCGAGCAGACCTTCGCAATAATTATTGAAAACCTTATGCCCTTTATCGATGATTCTTATGCCATAAGATCCTGTTTTTGTAGGATCATTATTAATAAAAATGTTACCATATACAGTGCAGTTTTTACCCATTCTTAGCGTAAGTCCGCCATTGCAATTCCGAAAAGTATTGTACCGGTATGTATTGTAAGCCGATTTATTGGAAACAATTTCCGGTTCGGTTTGTGTGCAATTTTCAAAAAGATTGTATTCAACAATATTATAACCAAACGTCCTTGAATTGTTGCCTACACCAACCCTGATGGTTTCGCCACCATTGCTGCTCATGTAAGACCTGCCGGCAAAATAGTTAGAATCAATGCGATGGTATGTGGATATGGATTGTGCAGGAAATGTAGCTGTGCTGTACCATACAACTACAGTTGCCCTTGGATTTGATTTATTGATGAAGGTGCAATGATCCAGGCGATTGTTGGTGCCGAAGAAACCGACCCATTCGTTTTCGGTGGTATCGTTGCTGTTGTAATTATCAATAGTGATGTTTGATATGCGAGAATAATACGCATGATTGGAGGAAGAAGATCTGAATGCCAAAACTGCATTCGTAGTAGAGTTTCCACTGGCAAATCTGAACCCATCTACCTGAATCCGATAACCCGAAAACTGCAAACATGTAGTGCCTGTAAAAACAACACCGGAGCGACTTTGTGCTTTCAGAACAATCCAAGCACTTGTAGATGTATTATTGGCATTGGTCAATACGATCTGCCCCCAATTGTAAGTGCCGTTAGCGACTTCTATCGTATCTCCACCTCTTGCAGCCGCAAATGTGGTGGTGAGTGCCGACAAAGTATTTACCGTGGTTTTAGCCGCCATCAGCTGATGCTGAAAAAATACAAGCGAACAAATCACCAGAAGGATTTTTATGGTTTTCATTATTGTAGATTTAAAGGTTAATTATTTTTAAATGTATCCAACTCCATGATGAAATTGACAATAGCTTGTCCCAACTCCGCATTTTTTTCTTTCGTAAATTTTCCATGTCCACCACCTTCAACAGTAATCAATGCTGTTTTAACACCAGCTTCCTCAAACATTTTATGCAACTCTACAGACTGACGATATGGAACAGTGGAATCTGCATTGCCATGTATGATGAGTGTTGGCGGATTATGCTTATTGATATAAGCTACAGGCGAAACCGACTTGGCAAAAGCCTGATCATCTTTCTTATCGCCCAGCCAATCTTTGGCCGAACTGCTCTTTTTCATCTCGGGCCCACGAGGACCATAAGCCCAATCCCATACATCTGTTATGCCATATTTATCAATGATGGCAGCCACTTTTATTTTTTCAACTCCAGAACAGTTTTTGTCAAAAATGTGATTGTTGCCCAAGAGTCCTGTCATCAGCGCTAGATGACCACCTGCCGAACCGCCCATCACCACAATTCGGTTTACATCTATGTTAAACTTCTTTGCATTGGAGATCAAATAAATCAAAGCACATCTCACATCTTCAATTGCTGCAGGCGCTTTGGCCACAGGTGTCAATCGATACTCTACATTAGCCACCGTAAACCCTGCCTTGAAAAATGGATTGAAACCACCTTGCTGTTCCTTTACGCCATTTTTCCAGCCACCGCCATGAATATTGATGATTAAAGGCGTGGCTTTGGAAGCGTTGGGCTGAAAATAAATATCCAAGCGCCCTTTCCAATCACCAACCTGTGTGTAAACCTCGTCAATACTCGACTGATATCCTGCGGGAAAAGCGACAGGTTTGTATTTTTTCAAGCTATCTGTTGACAATGTCTCTTCCTGCGCGAAGGATTGTTGGGCAACAAAACTGAATAGTGCCACAAAAAAAAACGCCCAACTTTTCATTTTAATTACATTCATTTTCAGTTCTAAGTTTTATACATACACTGACCATGTATCTATACTATACACAGGATCTATATCATTTTAGTACCCAGGATTTTGCTGGATGACAATATTGGTATTGTTGTCAATTTCACGTTGAGGTATGGGCAGCAACAAATGCTCTGCTGTAACAAAAGATTGCAGCTGCAACAAAGTATAAGCCGGTGGCGGATAACTGTCGTAGTACCTTGTGTACATGTAAGTGAAATGATCTTTCATGATTTGCTCCGCAGTGAGCGTAGTCAGGGTGGTGTTGAACCTTACGATATCGAACCATCTTTGGTTTTCAAAAGCAAATTCGAGTCTCCTCTCTGTTGATAAAGTTTTTTCAAATGCCGCTACGGTGGCGGTGGCTGAAGAAGTAAAAGCCGACAATCCGGCACGTTGGTGAATCTGATTGAGATAGCCGACAGTTTCTGTTGTTTTGCCATCCGCTTCCGCCAGCATCAGCAGCACATCGGCATATCTGATCACCGGCCAGTCGTTTTCAGCATCATTGGCCACCAACATGCTGGAGATGTACTTATTTACATAATCTTTGGTAAGATAACGGCCAATATTAAACGTTTTTCTCACATCCGCGGAGTTATATGCGCTGATGATTTCAACAGAAGGATAATCATAACTGTCACCATCACCATTCACCACTGCCATTCCACTGGCAGAAGGGGCAAAAAGATTGGCAAAAGGAGATCCCAATCCAACGGTGCCCGACTTATACCTTACGGCAAACATCATCTCACTGTTCATTTCGTTAGTAATAGAAAACACAGCCGCATATGTAGACTGGAGCGAATAACCGCTATTAGCAATGATATCATGCAACAAAACTGAAGCTTCAGTTTTTTGATTCAGGGTAAGATATACTTTGGCGAGCAAAGCTTTCGCACACCAGGCATTGGCGCGTCCCAGATTTTCAGGAGCGATCTGCGAAAAAGGCCTAGTGTCGCCATGATCAATAGTGTTTTGCAAATCGGCAACAATCAATTTGTAAATCTCTGCTGTTGTAGAACGATTGATGGTTTTTGATTCGGCCAAAGTGATGGGATGGTCTATCAAAAAAACACCGCCGTACAATCTCACCAAATTAAAGTAATGATAAGCTCTGATAAAGCTGGCCTCAGCAGAAATCTGATAACGCTCGTTCAAGCTTACAGGAATGGTGATGGAATCAAAACTATGCGTACCCAAATCAGGATGATAATGAAGACCCGCGCCTTTCAAAACTCTGTTGGTGTTGGCAATGTTGTAATAAGAATTCAACCAGTAGTCATAGATATTGGTATTGGAGGTGATGGGCATGAATATATCCAGTTCGGTAAACTCCTTATTTTCCGCACTGCCACTGGTAGGAAATCCCATCACGGCGTTATCGCTACGCAATTCCGTCATTTTCCACTCATCCAGCAACGGCTTCTGCATGCCATTGTAACAACCGGCAAGGGCCACATTCAACTCCTGCGCATTCTGATAAAATGCTTCGCCATACAAATTGGACTGTGGACTAACATCTATCACCTTACTGCAAGAGGAAAAGAAAACAGCTATTGACATGCTCAGCAAAATCAGATTCATGGAAATGACAGCCGGCTGTATTTTATTATTTTTCATAACTACTATTAAATCAGATTGACAATATTTTGAAATGCAATTGGATTAAAAATTAATATCTACACCTAAGAGCAAGGTAACCGCTATCGGAAATGCGCCACGCTGATAGCCATTCAACAACGCAGATGAATAATATCCTGATGTTTTTCTTGCTTCGGGGTTGATACCTCTGTAACCATTTGATTTATGTACGTATAAATTTTGACCGGAGCAGAAAACTCTCATCGAATTGAACCCAAGTCTTTTCATCGAAGTTTCAGAAACTGCGTAGCCAATATTGATTTCACGCAATGAAAAATAAGAGGCGTCTTCAACAATATAATCGGTCAGCATCCAGTTGAAAGCGGCTTTGTTGTAGGTAGGCGTTTTCCCATCGCCTGGGAACATCGGGCTGATCCAACGGTTGTTGCTGTAAGCCCTTATGAGTTTTTTGGTTTCATCATAATTGGGATCACCATTGATGATGGAACCACCTTGTACACCTTGAAACAGAAAGCTCATGTCGAATTTACCCCAGGTAATCTGGTTGGTGATGCCCCAGGTGAAATCTGGGTAAGGCGATCCGATAACAGTGCGGTCGTTGTTGTCGATGATATTGTTGTGATCAACATCCACAATTTTAAGCTGGCCGGGCACAAATGCATTACTAAAAGGACTGGTTAGTCCGCCTGCCACAGCTTGGTCGATATCAGACTGAGAAATCCAAACGCCATCAGTTTTAAATCCAAAAAACTGAATCAATGGGTTGCCTACTTTGGTTTGGTACAACTCATTACGTTCTCCTGCATTCATCAGATAGGCTTCTTTACCCAACTCCAGCACTTTGTTTTCGGTATGAGAGATGTTGGCTGATGTTGTCCATTTGAAATTGGACTTTTGCACATTAACCGTATTGATTTCAAGTTCTATCCCTCTGTTCTGCAAGCTTCCGATATTATTCCAGTTCACGGGTACACCGCTGAAAGCCATGGCTGATTGTTGCAGGAGCAAACGGTCTGTTTTTGATTGATAGACATCCAAAGTGAAATTCAATCTGTTTTTCAGGATGGAAATATCAGCACCCAGATTGGTTTGAAAAGTACTTTCCCAAGTGATATCGGCATTGGAACCAATGGTAGGCGAACTTACTTGTCCGGCATTGATTGTACCATTACCTGATCCAAATGAATAATTGGCCGGATACAATAAGTCGAGGAATCCGAAATCAAGAATCCGGTTATTTCCCGAAACACCATAACTGGCTCTGAGCTTCAGCTTATCGAAGAATTTATTTTTGCTCATGAATTTTTCTTTGTTGAGCAACCAACCCAGCGATAAGGATGGAAATGACCCCCATTTACGGCCTGGTCCAAAATAAGAACTGCCATCACTTCTGAAACTGGCAGATACCAGATATTTATTTTGATAAGCGTAATTCACCCTGCCAAGATAAGACAGCAGTCCAATTTGATTATTGGTGCCAAAAGTTCCCGACTTGTCAATCTGACTGGCGTTGTTCAACGTCCTGATGTTATCACTTGGAAAATTCAAGCCGGTAATCTGATTTTTAACCAACTTTGTTTTTTGTGCGGTAAAACCGGCCAGCATGGTGATTGAATGACTTTTGATTTGCTTGGTATAATTGAAAGTATTTTCAGAGAGAAGGTCAACCAATGTGTTATAATTGAAAACACCTTTACTCACCATACCATCGGCCTCAGCATTTCTGTTGGCCCAGTTTAAACTGGTGGTGTAATTGACATAGCTGGTGGCTAGAGATTTGAAGTCGAATCCCTTTCTGATTTTATAAGTTAGTTCGGCAGAACTATGCAATCTGTAGATATCGGTAATATAACTGGTATTGGCCGAAATGCTCATGGGATTGTTGGTGCTGGAATTGAGCGGACTCGAATTGCCAGTTGGCATCCACATGCTGCCATCGGGCATGATGCCGGAGTAATAAATTTGTGCAAAATGGCGTGGCTGCGCATAATCGCCGGGCATCACATTGGACCATTGCGCGAGCTGATGCACATTAGCAGCTGTTTGTTCATTGTGAAACACAGGCATGAAACTGGGATATCTTACAAACAAAGTGAAGTCTTGTGTTGGCGCTTCTCTGTTGGAATAATTGGGATTGATATTCACCACCAATCTCAATTTAGAACTTAAATCCACGTCCAGCTTGGTGAGAAAATTGTAGTTTTCGAAATTGCTGTTGATCATCATGCCACGGTCTTTTTGAAAACCGCCCGACACATAATATTTCACTGCAGATTTTCCACCCGAAGCACTTAATTGTAAGTTTTGCGAGAGTCCGGTACGCAAAGCTTCACGTTGCCAATCGGTTCCTTTTCCGCCACGCATCGCCGTTTCTACCACATACCCTGCCCTTTCATTATCAACAGCAATTGCGCTACCTGAAGGTGTAGGAACACTAGGATCGGTGGCTTTCAAGCCGGCTTCATAAAACAGATTGTTCATGTATTCGGTGGTGGACATCACATCATACAATTGGTAAGCAGCTTTGGCACCGATTGAATATTTCAAATGAAATTTAGATTTGTCGACCTTTCCGGTTTTTGTGGTTACCAGAATAACACCACTGGCCCCGCGCGAACCATAAATGGCTGCAGAGGCGGCATCTTTGAGCACTTCAATAGATTCAATGTCGGCAGGATTGATGAAAGACAATCCATCTGCAACAGGCTGTCCGTCTACTACCACCAAAGGACTGGCGCCGGCATAAATCGAGCTGATACCTCTAACTGTTATTTTAGGGGCAGCACCGGCTTCCGAAGTGGTGTTTTGCACTTGCAATCCTGCGATTTTTCCTTGCAATGCCTGATCCACACGTGATACTGCCACTTCATCGAGTTTATCTGTTTTAAATTTTGATATGGCGCCGGTAACATCCGAACGTTTTTGCGTACCATATCCAATCACCACCACTTCTGCATTGTCGGTGGACACTGGTGTCATTTGCACCATCACGGAATCGGATGGCTTGTCTACAAAAACAGTCAATGGTGCATAACCGATACAGGAAAAAATCAAGGTGTTGCCATTGGATTTTGCTGCTACAGCAAAACTTCCGTCTTTTTTAGAGGAGGTTCCTTTCTTGGATTTATCCAGCATGATATTTACGCCTTCAATAGGCGCATTGGTCATCTTATCGGTAACGCGTCCTTTGATTTCTTTTTTCTGTGCAAGAGATACACTTACCATAAAAAAGAAAAGTACTATGCTTGTGATTTTTTTCATACAATGTTCTTTGTAAACTTTAGTCTATTAATGTGATGAGATGTTGTATTGATTCGTCGGGATCCTTTTCATACACTTTGAACATGGCGGCTTTGCAGCTTGTACAATTGTATTTATAATAACCTTTGGCCAATATCGGAGGCGCATACAAACTGTAATCAAAATGTTTGATCTGCTGTCCTTTCCATTCTTTTTCCTGGGCGAGATAAGGCTTCAACACTTCGAATGCTTTTCGAAGGGATCGTCCGGTGGATGAAGTATAATTCCAAAGGTCTGATTTCGCTGCTGAAGACATGTTGGCCATCATCATCAACGGATCGAGGATGAAAGCAGAGTAATGCAATGAGATGGTGCGTTCCAGTTCAGCAGGAAAAAATCCGGTGGTATCCATTTGCAACTCCATTCTTTGTTTTACACTATTTACAGTACTTCCTGCCACTTCATCATTATATGTAAACAAAGCATATGAGAGCTTTTGTGCATCATACCAAATACCATGGTTGTTTTGCGACTTCATTTCGTCTATACCATTTTTGGAAGTAATCATCCATTGCAGAAAATCCTTGAACCAATTTTCAATACCCTGCTGGTTTTCATTGGTCCATGCGATACTGCCATTGAGTAAACCAACAGCATCCACCACATTGATAAAATTTCTGCTTTCTATCAACCCGGTGCCTCTTCCATCAGACTTCCCTTTTACAGCCTGCGCAAACTTAAAGTTGGGATTCATTTTTGTTTTTTCATCAAGGAACCATGCCGACAACTGGGCCTTGGCTTTTTCGGCATATTTAGGCTTACCGGAGAAATAATAAGCCAGGGCCAACAATTCCACATGATCACACATGTTCCCGATATTTTCTTTATCCTGATAATCCTTCACTTCCGGATTGATCTGTCCGTCTTTTCTGATGTAAGGCAAACCATCGGGCTTACTCGGATCGGGCCAGAAATAAATAGCAATGCTCATATAATCGTGCATGTCGCCACTTGGCGGCACCTGCTTTTTCTCCATCACTGTAACCAAAGGCTGATTTAGTATTGCATCTGCTTTTTTCAACAAAGCATCGTATGCCTTTATGAGTGTAGCATCTCCTTTTTGAATTTTCTTTTTATTGATAGTCAAAGCCTCTGCATCCATCGCAAATACTCGAAGCTTAGATATTTGAGCATCGGCCACAACAGTAAGCATCAATATCATCCCCAATAACCAATATCTCACCTTTGTCATTATCATGGTGCTTATTTTACAGATAAAAATTGTTTACTGATCACATGCTTCTTACCGCGATAAGTGAGGATGTAATAAGCCCCACTTGGACTGCGTAGCATCATCGTAGCAGAAGTAAACCCTTTGGGAACATATACATCTTTATGTTCCACAGGATGACCCAGCTGATCATATATAATCAGTCGAGCTAAATCAGGTTCGGGAGAAAACATTTTAACCTGCACCAAATTTCCATTAACAGCCACTGAAATGGATGGCATTGAATTGTCTTTAGGATAAATAGTGAGCTTCCCTGTGTTATAAGTGAAACTGTAATTGGCAGCATCTGCATTCTCGGGGGTAAGTGTGTAAATTCCAGGAGAGGAGAAATCATTTGCATCAGTAGAAATAGTTGGCATTACATTTAGCACTGATTCATTTTCGCCCAAAACAAATCCACTATATACAATTGTAAACGCAGGGTTAGGATTGCCTTCTGATTTCATTGTATCTAGAACGGTAATTGTCAATGGCGCTTTATTTACCACTAACACGATCGCCACATCCACCGCAGGAATATGTCCTGCATCTCCACCCTGACTTGCTGTAATGGTAGTAGTGCCGGCTCCTGTAATGTGAATCATATTGCCGTTTACTATTGTGGCTACTCCTGCATTACTGCTGCTAAGGCTTACCGGTATTGAATTGTTATTACTTGAAACATTGGGAGTGAAATCCGCAGCGCCATAAGTTAAAGCAGGTAAGCTATTGAAAGTGATGACTTGTGTTTGCTGGGCGAAAACTGTCATGGTGCCATTAACATAGTTGATGACATAATTAGCTGCAGCGGCGCCAGAAACATTAATCGGATAAGTACCGGCAACAGAGGCCACTGTGGCGGTTGTAGATAATGTAGGAGGAGTAAGCAATATACTAGCGCTTTCACCATATACAAATCCGGCATAGGTAGTCGTTAGTGTAGGATTGGCAGTGCCCACAAATCTCGACTTATCATCGGCACGGATAACCAAAGCGGCTTTATTCACCACCAATATCTGTGTTTCATTGGCATCCAGGTAGGTGCCGTCACTGGCCTGTGTGGCAGTAATATTAGTTGAACCTGCACCAACAATATGGATGATACCAGCAGCATTGATGGTTGCTACTGCAGGATTAGAGCTGGAGAAATTGATAGGCTGTGCTGTATTCAAACTCACCACACCACTGTTGAAATCTGCATCACCATATGTTTTGGGAGCAATGGCATTGAAAGTGAAGGCGGTCATCAGCGGAACTGAACCAATACCAAAATAGCCCACACTTGTGGCGGTGGCTGAAGCAGTATTGGCTGCATTATCGCCTGTGCCGAATGGTGTACCCCAGGCGGTGCCTGTATTTTGTATCACACCAATTCTAGAATTGGCCTGTGTAGAAAATAATGTACCCTCCAAGGCGGCATCCCAACCGAAGTTTACACCCAAATCTCCAGTACCGGAAACACGTCCGATGCGCCATACAGCATTTACCACTTTTAGTAAATCTGAAGACGGCAAAGCAGCGCCTGTCAAGGAACCATTTGATGTGATACCTTCATAAACTGTGGCGGTAAGAGAGGAAGATGAATTCGGTGTAAGCGTTACAGGTAAATAATGTTGAACCGATCCTACAGGAAAAAGCTTGGCTGCAGTCATCAAATCTATTCTCAATGCACCTGAGCTGACACCATCATTCAGAATGGCGATATGTTTTGCATTACTGAATGGAGCACCGCCAATGTCTTTGCCGTTTTTAACACGAAGGGTATCTATCGCTCTGATAGATAAAATTCCACTATTAACTGTGAGCACACTATCAATCAAAGCCGAGCGATTGGTTGTAGCAGATGCATTGAAGGTGACATTTCGCATGGTCCCTAGCGACAATAGACTAAATGGTTGAGTAGTAGGTCCGTCAAATACATAGTCGGTTGATGTGGTAAAAGAAAGCGCTCCCATTGAGCCAACACTGCCATCTATTCCATTGATGTTGGAAGTTCTCAATACCGGTATTCCACCCGAAAGCACTACGCTAGATACTGCTCCATTTACTGGATTAGAGATGGTGATGGTGCTGGATGAACTGCTGGTGCCTATAATATAGGTATTGGCCGGGATGCCCGAACCTGAAACCAATATGCCATTGTAAACACCGGCTGTATTGGTAGTAGCACTATAGGCTGCAGCATCTAATGTAACAGTATATGAGCCGATAGTTGCGGCTGTAACTGCTGTAGTAATAGGCAAAGCGGCTTTTGTTTGCAATGTGCCGGTACCACTCATCGTGTAGTTTTGGAAGTTTATTTTTCCATTTATCAATGCATTTGAAGTGCCATTAAGAACAATATTGGCATTTAAGATAACATCAGCATCTGTAGCTACTGACACTGCCCCCAAAGGTAAAAAAGTACCGGTTCCCCCAATGGTTTGAGGAGTGATACCTTTCATCAGCAAATTGGAAGAAGTAAAACCTGTGGCTGATCCAAAGGTTCCATTGTTAACAATATTTCCGGCTATCGGCGAAGCGCCGGAAGTCTTTAAAAAGAAACTGGCTCCGGGATCAATGGTGAGGTTATCAATATTGTAAAAGAAATCTCCTGTTACGCTGGCATTGTTTCCCACTTCCACATGCGAAAACCTTCTTGCACTAAATAAGTTGGAGGAGGTAACAGTGGCATTAGGTACAGATGTTTCAATTCGGAAAGTGCTTCCGGTTTTGAAGTCAACAGGATTAAATGAGCTTGAAGTGGTAAATATGCAATTACCACCCAAGTAATTCAATTTTGAGCCACTGTTAAAGACCACAGCATTGGCTACGCCCGAGCTGGAGCCAAAAGGATAATAAGTCAATTGCGTATTCACTTTACAAAGTGAGCCTGATTCAAAAAAGCATGATCCGCCGGCTGCAGGATTTGAGGCCGTCAGGCGACAAGAACCACCATTCAGAAATAATGTACCATAGATTCTTCCAGTAGCTGTTGGCGATAGCAAAAGGTTGTTGCCGGATGTTGTGTTGATAGAATCCGCCACAGTAGAAATCAATGTGCATCCTGCATTGATCAGCAAGTCATCATCTGTTGTAGCATCTCCATTTACGGTAATGGTGCCATTACCGGTGGTGGGCCTCACCAAAGTAAGAACGGCATTGTTTCTCAAAATAAGTTTACCGAAGTTGTTACTTCCACAAGTGGCTGTCACCGTTCCGGTTGTAGGCGTAGTACCGCCGATATTGTTACCATCAACGATTAAAATATCTGAGGGGTCAGCTGTAGCTCTTGTAGTGCCGGAACCATCTAAAGCTGTATTCCATTTTGAAGCGGAAGTAAAACTGACATTGGCGGTGGCGCCGTTGCCACCCACCCAGTAGTAAGTAGTTTGTCCCAAGCCAAAAAGTGCCATCAAAATGAAGGCAGATAATAAAACAGATTGTTTCATTGGTATATTATTATTACACGTTTAATACTCGTCATATTCCGTTAACTCATATTTTCAAAAAATGAATTACGACATATAAGGTACCGTTAATTATTCATTAACTGTTTACTTGTTGAAAAATCAGTAAAAGTTGGTCATGCCAAATTCTTAAACAAAATCTTCTCTCATGGGATTAAAAACATCCACCAGCACTCCTTTTTCTTTGCAAACTGCTCCATGAATCAGATTGCTGTGCACATAAAACACATCACCGGCTTTCAGGATGTTTTTCACCCCCTCTATTTCAATCTCAAAAACACCACTTTCTATCAGAGACATTTGTATATGCGGATGCTGGTGCAAGGCACCTACCCCTCCTGTTTCAAAAGCTACTCTCACCATCATGAGATTTTTATCGTAAGAAAGAACCTTACGTTTAACGCCCTCGCCTACCTGCTCCCATGCGATGGTTTCACTGTCTACGAAATTGGGTGTCAGCAATGGTGCCGTTTCTGTTGTTGACATAATCGGTTTATTTTGATGAATGAATTGATTTTTGATTATAGCTTATTAAAAAAGGACCTTTCCATTTGTATGAATGACCTTCAATTTGGAGTTCATGCATTTGATCACGACGAAAATCACTATTGCACTGTATAAGTTCTAGCATTTTACCATTCAAGTCGATGGCCACTGCCGTATAAGCATCATTGTCGATTTTCTTACTGATGGATTTCAAATCAGGATAAGAATGGCTGGCGATTTCTGTCACCGGACTGAAGCTGCCATGTATTTCGATGCAATTGATGGCTGTTTGATTTTTTGCTCTTGTGCGAAGTATATATGAAGATTCTTTGCGTAAATTAAAATCAGGATCATTGGCTCCTGTTTGTGTGAGAAAGACCATTGGTGAAACATCATTCAAACTAGAAATGGTATAGAAAGTACTCTTGTTGAGAAAAGTAAATTGAGTGAAAGGCGACACTGAATCAGCTTGTGCAAGTTTCCAAAGATGCTGATATCCATTTTTCAATCCCAATGTGGTGAGCTGATCATTGAATGTATGATATTTGAAATTGGTTTGCATCAATGTACCCACATAATTGAAAGGCAAGTCATACTGATGCTCTTTTTCCGACTTCACCTTAAAAAGATCAAGAATAATTTTTTTGCCAGTTTCCGGCAAAACCAACAAATATTCCGAGCGTTGCATGACCACGCCCGGATAAGCCTGGCTATCCAATGCGGCTGAAGCCTGAACATATGGCCCACTGATATCTGAGAACAATTTTATTGAATGATGCGCTTCGCTTAATTTTTCCGAACCTTCATAATGACTGGCTTCATCAACGGTAAGCGTATTGTGCGCGATGGTCTGTTGTGCGTAAGAATTTGTTTCTTTTAAATAACGACCACCCCACTTTTGCTCGATGTTGATATACCTTACAGCTCCATAATCCTGCAAAATCTCATTGCCCTTGTCAAACAGTTGAATGCCCAGTTTATCGAAATGCCCGTGCGACAACCCGTGGCCGGTGTATTTGAATACCAATGAAGTGAGGTTATTCGATTTTCCAAAACGCAAAACACTCAAGCCCCCTTGTTCACCATTGGGACCATCGGTATAATCAGCTGCATGGTAATTGAATAAAGGAACTGATTTGTTTCTGTTGAGCTGATTGGCCACCAGCCAACCGCTTTTATTTAAGATGACTTTATTTTGCAACTTGGCTACAGCGAGGTAATTGTCGCTTATGCCATACTGATAGGCAGCAATGTCCAAAGCCACCACCACTTCATTGGATACATAAGATTTATCCTTCAGCGCATCGTTATAACTAAAGAATATACCATCGGTATTGGTTTGTTGCAATGCAACGTCTAATGCTTTTTTCAGAACGCTGTTTCTGTATTTGAAAATTCCCAATTGAGGGCGACTGTTTTCCAAAGCCTGTGCGAACAGATAAAAAGGAAGGATAGCGTATCTGGTATAGTAAGGTCCTTCATGATAAAATCCATCCGGAGAAAAAAGTCCGTTCAGCTGTGCGATGAATCCGGCTGTGCTGTCTTTCTTGCTGCCGTACAAAGCCATTTGAACATAATCAACATTATCTGTGGCGAGCCCTACAATTCCAACACCGGCAGCAGCCCATACAGCATGATTGTGAATCAGATCGAACCATTTGTTCAGGTCGCGGGTGAAATAATCCACCAATGGCTTAAAAGCTCCGTTTGCAATCATCTTTCTTTCTGAAGGTGTAAGATAGTCGTGTATGCAATCAAAAGCAGTACCTGCGTAAACCAACCAGTTGGCATCATTAAGCGACTGCCAAAATAATCGCCCGGGATAATTCCCAGTTGATTGTGGGTGATTTTTTAAAGTAGGATTCAGTAGTGTATACTTCAACAACAATTGCTTTACCAGCTCGGCATATTTTTTATCTTGTGTGATCTGATACAAACAACCGGCATTGAACATGAGATTGTAAAGATATTTATGCTGATCATGAGTATATCCACCGGCGGGATCTTTAGGAAACGGAACATCAATATTCTTGCCTATCGTTGCATCTACTTCTTCCTTGATTTTTGTATAACTGTTTCTGAGTAAAACATCGTTTTTGAGATGGGCGGCCACACAATTGAAGTCGGCCGACTTGCCAAATACAACTGGATGCTGTTGTGCACACAACAACTTCACACCCATTGAAAACAACAAAAGCAAAACAGAACGCCTCATATTAATATCGAATAAAAATGGTTCTTTCAACAGCAGGAATAAACTTAATCAATTTTAAGTGTATATCTACCGCATTGTAATATTATCTCCATAATTCACGAAGAAGTAAAAGAATTCGTTTTTTTTTATCTAAAATTTCAAGGATTACGCCCACATAGCACAAATGAGGGAACTATGGATTAGATAAAAAATAAAGTTTGGGAATGAAATCGTTGCCGGAAAGGGTTCCGGTAATTTCTCGGGAATTATCCCGAAACTATGTTTAATTTTATCCCTCATGGAAAAGCAAACTACAATTAAAGACATCGCCCTGGCCTTAAGATTGTCCACTTCCACCGTCAGCAGGGCCTTGCGCGACGCTCCGGATGTGAGCCTGGAAACGAGAAATGCAGTAAAGGCACTTGCGGAGGAATTGGATTACCAGCCGAATAAATTGGCGCTCAGTTTGCTTAAAAATCAAACCAATACCATTGGTGTAATTGTTCCTAATCTTGATTACATCCCGGCCACCATGGTAAAAGGGATTGATGAGGTGGCCCTGGAAGCAGGATACACGGTTATGGTTTGCCAGAGTGACGAAAGCTTTGGCCGTGAGATATTGAATACCAAAAGACTTCTGGATAGTTTAGTAGATGGCTTTATCGTTTCTTTTTCAAGCGAAACCAATGTTTACGATCACATCAAGAAAATACAGACCAAAAAAATTCCGTTGGTATTATTTGATCGTGTAGTGGATAGCTTCAGTGTTCCCAAAATACGACTTGACAATGCAGAAGGAGGTCGACTGGCAACACAACATTTGATTGACCAAGGCTACAAAAGAATTGCCATACTTGCCGGACCCGGTAATTTAAATGTGAGTAATGACAGGAAAGATGGCTATCTCCAAGTGTTGAAACAAAACAAAATTCCCATCGACAAAAACCTGATCATCAATTGCGACTTCAACCAAGACTATGCTTATATCGCCACAAAAGAACTGCTGGCGATGAAAAAAAGACCTGATGCCATTTTTGCCATCAGTGACCGTTTGGCATTAGGGGCTATGCTGGCCATTAAAGAACAAGGACTCAAGATGCCAAAAGACATTGGTCTTTGCGGTTTCAATAACGAGCCCATCACCCAACTGCTCACCCCTTCGATTTCGAGCATAGAAATGTTTGCTTTTGAAATTGGCAAAGCTACCGCCAAACTGTTTCTGGAAATGCTGCACAGTGATGCCGACATGTCGAATAAAGAGATTGTGATCAAACCCAAACTGGTGGTGAGAGAATCATCCAAAAGGCTACCCGGCAGATAATCACGCAAATCAATATTACATTTCATACCATTAAAAATTAATTTTCATCATGAGAATCATTCATCAAGTACATCCTCACGATTTTGTCAATTACAACACTACCCAAATCAGAGAGAAATTCCTGATTGACAAACTGATCGTATCAGGAACTATTCAATGTGTGTACACCCACTACGACCGCATGACGGTAGGCGCAGCTACACCTTCAGATGCCCCATTGACCCTGGGCACCTATGATGCGTTAAAAAGTGATTACTTTCTGGAAAGAAGAGAAATGGGCATCATTAATATCGGCGAAAGCGGCACGGTAAAATCAGATGGAGAATCGCATGGCTTGGACAAACTTGATTGTCTTTATATCGGCAAAGGAACAAAAGAAATCATTTTCGAAGGCAATGGTGCCAAGTTCATCTTCTTCACTTGCCCGGCTCATGCCAGTCATCCTGTGCAAATCATGAAAGCCGTCAATGCTACACCTGCCGAAATGGGTTCTGCAGAAACCGCCAATCACCGCACCATCAACAAATACATTCATCCCGACGGATTAAAAAGCTGTCAGATGATGCTGGGTGTTACCAATTTCAAAAAAGGCAGCTTATGGAATACCATGCCACCACATCTTCACGACAGAAGAATGGAAGCCTATTTCTACTTTGACCTTCCCCAATCACAACGCGTAATTCATTTTATGGGAGAACCTCATGAAACGCGTCACATGTTCTTGAACAATGAAGAAGCCATCGTATCTCCCTCTTGGAGTATCCATAGTGGCGTGGCTACAGCTGCTTACTCTTTCATATGGTGTATGGCCGGCGAAAACTATTCATTTACCGATATGGATGCGGTAAATATCATGGACTTAAAATAATTTAGTGATGATAAATTTCAGTGTACACAATAAATTGGCCCTGGTAACAGGATGCAACAAAGGCATTGGCTTGGCCATTGCCGTTGCTTTGGCAGAAAACGGAGCCGACATCATTGGCGTCAGCAGCCGAATGATTGAATCAGGACAGGAAGTTCGCGATGCGGTGGAAAAAGCGGGAAGGAAGTTTTACGCTTATAACGCCGATTTCACCAACCGTGCTTCACTTTATCAGTTTCTGGAAGCCGTTAAAAACGACCATCCCAAAATCGATATCCTCATCAACAATGCAGGCAACATCAAAAGAGCGCCTGCGGCTGAACATTCGGATGAATATTGGGATGAGATTATCAATATCAATCTCAATGCACAGTTTGTCATTACCCGTGAAATCGGCAAGCAAATGATTGAAAACGGATACGGTAAAATAGTATTCACCGCATCATTGCTCAGTTTCCAGGGCGGCATCAATGTACCGGGCTATGCAGCCAGCAAAGGCGCCATCGCCTCTTTGATCAAAGCATTCGCCAACGAGTGGGCGAAGTTCGGCATTACTGTCAATGGCATTGCTCCGGGCTATATCGCTACCGACAATACAGCAGCATTAAGGGCAGACGCAGAGCGAAATACTTCCATACTATCACGCATACCTGCAGGAAAATGGGGACAACCCGAAGACCTTGCGGGCGGATTCGTATTCCTCTCCTCTCCCGCTTCCGATTATGTGAACGGCACCATTCTGACCATTGATGGCGGATGGATGGGAAGATAACTTTCTGTTTTTTTATAGAAGGAAGATTCTATAGGATAGAAAAGGCTCTTTTCAAATGCTGATCTTTATCAATTAATTGAGCGTTTCGTTTTATAAAGAAAGCCCACCATTTAAATGGTGGGCTTTCTTTATAGCCGATTCGAAAATAACAACGGCATTAATACTTCACCACTCTCACTACCCTTCTGTTTTTATCTTGTACTGCTTCCAAAAAATACACGCCGGACCTTAACTCCGAACCTATCATCAACATCTCTTCTGGCTTCGATATCATTTCTCTCAACACTCTTCCCTCTGCATCCATCAATCGCAAACTAACTTCACTTGCAAGCGAAGATTGAATCAACACCCTGAACATTGAGGTAGTAGGATTCGGCGACACTAACAACTTCAGCTCTTCCTTTGTATTTTTTCCCACTATCGGCTGCTCTGCCTTTGCAAATACCGCACAGCCTGTCCACTGCAATGACCGCTTCGCACTCATCGCGCAACTGCTCAGCGTCTGCACGCTGATACTGTCTGCGCCTACCAAGCTATTGAACCTTACAGTGATGCTGTTCGTATTCATTCCACTTACCATCGTCACCCCTGCCGGAACTGTCCATACATAACCCGTGGCACC
>CANGIT010000023.1 GCA_947454155.1 Chitinophagaceae bacterium | reverse complement strand
ATCAAACATTATCAGGAAAAAACAGCTGAACAGATGAATCTATTCTCAGGATGACACCCTGCTAAACATTTTTAGGCATTTTTGAACTCGTAGATACTGAATTTACTGATGGAAATATTTTTGCTGTACTTTTATCGGACAGTAATGATTAAAAATCACTAATTATTTATCATGAATCACAATTCATCATCAGTATCTTACTGCCAACTTCATCTTCCCCCAAAATTCATTATCAAATCCAGACGGGCCTAAGGCAGATAATCCAGCCGAATCGCCCAACCTGACGATAACCATTTTCAGAGAGGGAACTACATAAATTTTCTTATCGTCTTTACCCAGCGCCATGATCATATCTGCAGGCGCATTGGGAACAAGTGAAGTATTGAAAACCGTTTGCATGGTGGGCACCATACAACTCGGCTTGCCATTCAGCCACCAAAGATACCCGTAAGACAAATTCAGATTTTGAGAAGTATTGGTCATCGCGTCGAAGTAAGTTCTGTCTTTCAAAAGTGTATCCGTATCCCAAATGCCTTTGTTCAAAATCAAAGATCCAAACCTGCCGGCCTCTCTTGTTGTGCAGTACATCACATTGTTGTACCATAAACTTTGCGTCATACCGATACGGTCATAGAGTCTGCTTTTGGAAAATTGATTAAGGTTTTGTCCACTGGCATTGGCTAACACATCCTGTAACAAACGATATGGCGCATTATGATAAGCCCAGCGAGTTCCTGCATCTGCCTTGTATATCAAACACGAAGGCGTTTCACAATCCGGATCCGCTACTCCATCATCCAAGCCGGTCGTCATGGTCAAATTGTGTTTTAAGGTGATCAGATTTTCTTTTGCAAGAGGCATACTTGTCCAGCCTGTTCCCAGATATTGCGATGTTTTATCGTTGATATGCAACAGTCCTTCTTCTTGCGCCATTCCCATTAAAAAAGCGATTACACTTTTTCCGGCCGATGCAAGATAATAGCGGGTATTGGCATTCCAGTTGTTCCAGTATTGTTCTTTGATGATTTTTCCATTTTGCAATACAAGCAAACCATAAGTATTTTTGGAGCCCGCATAATCAAATGCCGCATTCAATTGTGTGGTATCCCAACCCAGATATTCCGCCTTGTTGGTTTCCCAAGTGCTTCCGTTCAAAGGCGGGAAATAATAGGGCTCATAGAGAGGAGGACCAACAACAGGAGGATTTTCTTTTTTACAGGAGATGATGAAGGCTCCTGTCATCAATAAAAGCAGCAGATACTTTTGCATGAAATCTGATTTATACTTGTAGTTATTGAATGAAATTTGTGGATTCATTCCAACAATTGAAATCCATGAAAATCGGGTGGAAAGTTACACAAAAGACCGAATCAGACATAATTGCTTGGTATATTTGCACCACTTGAATATTTGTGGTTTGTGGTTTGTGGTTTGTGGTTTGTGGTTTGTGGTTTGTGGTTTGTGGTTTGTGGTTTGTGATTGGGGATTGGGGATTGGGGATTGGGGATTGGGGATTGGGGATTGAACCTTTGAAACTTGTGAAACTTATTGAACCCTACCAAACCTACCAAACCTACAAAACCTACTGAACTTTTTCAACTTATTAAACTTTTTAAATCGATACTATGGCTACCAAAACCGACAATTTCGTTTCACCTGATTACTTCAATCTGGATGAACTGCTTACAGAAGAACATTTGATGGTCAGAGATGCGGTTCGCAATTATGTGAAAAAAGAAATCTCGCCAATCATTGAAGAGTATGCGCAAAAAGCAGAATTCCCTCAGCATATCGTTAAGCAATTGGGAGAAATCGGTTGCTTCGGCCCCACTGTGCCGGAACAATATGGCGGTGGCGGTCTTGATTATATTTCATACGGATTGATGATGCAGGAGCTGGAAAGAGGCGACAGTGGCGTGCGTTCCACAGCCTCTGTGCAAGGCAGCTTGGTGATGTTCCCCATCTATCAATATGGTAGTGAAGAACAACGCAATAAATACCTGCCCAAATTGGCCAGCGGCGAATGGCTGGGCTGCTTTGGACTTACAGAGCCTAATCATGGCTCCGATCCAGGCGGCATGCTTACCAATTTCAAAGATGCAGGTGATCATGTTATTTTGAATGGTGCTAAAATGTGGATCAGCAATGCACCTTTCTCGCAAGTAGCTGTTGTATGGGCAAAAAATGAAGCCGGTGAAATCCAAGGCCTGATTGTAGAAAGAGGCATGGAAGGTTTCTCCACCCCCACTACACATGGCAAATGGAGCTTGAGAGCCAGTGCTACCGGCGAACTGGTTTTCGACAATGTGAAAGTTCCCAAAGAAAATATACTTCCCAATATCAAAGGTTTGAAAGGTCCGTTGAGCTGTTTGACCAAAGCCCGCTTTGGTATTGCCTGGGGTGCTGTTGGTGCGGCCATGGACTGCTATCATATTGCCCTCGAGTACAGCAAAGAAAGAATTCAGTTTGGAAAGCCTATCGGCGGATTCCAGTTGCAACAGAAAAAGCTGGCTGAAATGGTCACCGAAATCACCAAAGCCCAATTACTCAACTGGCGTTTAGGCGTTTTGATGAATGAAGGCAAAGTAACGCCAGCTCAGGTGTCAATGGCTAAAAGAAATGCCTGTGAAATCGCCACCAATATCTGCAGGGATGCTCGTCAAATGCTGGGCGGTATGGGTATCACGGGTGAATATCCTGTGATGCGTCACATGATGAACCTCGAAAGTGTCATCACGTATGAAGGTACACACGATATCCACCTGCTGATCACAGGTATGGATGTGACGGGTATGAATGCTTTTAAATAAAGTTTTCTGGGTATCAACGGTTTAATGAGTTCAAGATGGGAGGATGAATACAATCAACTTGTTTAACCTTTTACACGTATTAGACCTATTGAACTTATAAAACCAACCAAACGTTTTAAACATACTTTATGGACATAAAAAATATCAGCGTCATCGGTGCAGGCACCATGGGCAATGGAATTGCTCACGTCTTTGCACAACATGGATATACAGTTACCCTTATCGACATCAGTGAAACACAACTGCAAAAAGCAGTAGCCACCATCGGTAAAAACCTGGATCGCCAGGTGGGCAAAGGCTTGCTGACTGAAGAACAGAAAACAGAAACATTAGGAAACATCACCACTGTTACTTCCTTGGCTGATGGTGTAAAACATGCTGAACTCGTGGTGGAAGCTGCCACAGAAAATGTGTCATTGAAACTGGATATTTTTAAACAGATTGGCGCCGCAGCTCCTGCTGGCTGTATCCTGGCATCCAACACTTCATCCATCTCCATCACTAAAATAGCAGCTGTTACCAATCGGCCCGAAATGGTCATCGGTATGCATTTCATGAATCCCGTTCCGGTGATGAAACTGGTGGAAATCATCAATGGCTATGCCACTTCCAAAACAGTGAGCGATACCATCCATGAACTCAGTAAGAAACTGAATAAGATCCCTTGTACCGTCAACGATTATCCCGGCTTTATCGCCAATCGCATTTTGATGCCCATGATCAACGAAGCGATCTGTTCTTTATTTGAAGGTGTTGCCGGTGTGGAAGAAATAGATACTGTCATGAAACTAGGCATGGCTCATCCGATGGGCCCCTTGCAATTGGCCGACTTCATCGGTCTTGATGTTTGCCTGAGCATTCTACGGGTCTTGCATGAAGGCTTTGGAAACCCCAAATATGCTCCATGTCCGCTTTTGGTCAATATGGTCACTGCCGGAAAACTGGGTGCCAAATCGGGAGAAGGATTCTACGTTTACACCGCAGGTTCTAAAGAGCTGGTGGTGAGTAGCTCGTTTAAGTAATCTGGATGCTGGATGCTTGATGCTGGATGCTGGATGCTGGATGCTGGATGCTGGATGCTGGATGCTGGATGCTGGATGCTGGATGCTGGATATTCTTAAAATTTCTAGTTTTCTGTAAAGTTTTACAGGCAATCGATATTAGGTCTATTTCTACCCTGAAAACCTGCAGACTTGTAGGGTTTTAGATTCTACATTTAATATTTTACACTTATTTATTTCTCTTCCCTCTCACCAACTCATAAGACGCACTGATCATTTCCTTGATTTGCTTTGAAGTCAAACGCCCGTCCATCTTCACCGTATTCCAATGCTTCTTATTCATGTGATATCCTGGCAGTACAGTTTCTGGATAAGCTTCTCTTAATTCAATCGCTATTTCAGGATCACATTTCACGTTGATGGATAATTCTATTTCGTCAAGTGGCAAGAGCAAGAACATTTTATCATTTGTTTTAAAAACCAGCGTCACTTCATCAAATGGCAATGTTTCTTCAACATCCTCAAGTGAAAGTGCAAATGTTTGGATAGTTTCTGCATTCATGATAAAAAAAGCCTCTCACTTCCATGAGAGGCTTGAATGAATTTCGTTTGAAAATTATCTGATGATGTTCACATCAGTTTTGCTGAGAATTTTCTTACCTGATATCAGTGTAAATTCAATCACAGCATAGTAAGTTCCATCAGGAACAGGTTTGCCTTTGTACTTACCATCCCAGCTGTTTTTGTAATCTTTGCTTTCATAAACTGCATTACCGTATCTGTTGTAAACATGTACGGTTACATTGTTCAAGCAATCGTACTGATCATACACCTGCCATAATTCATTGACACCATCGCCATTAGGACTGAATGCGTTTCTTACCCTGATGCAATAAGGAATCACGGTAATCACTACGTCATCAGTAGCCGTACATCCTGCAGCGTTAGTAGCAGTGAGGGTATAAGTGGTAGTTACCAATGGTGTGGCCGTTGGGTTGGTGATGGTAGTTGAAGAAATAGTGGCATCGTTGGGATTAGATGTCCATAAGTAAGTGTTGGCACCAGTCACTGTTGAATTCAATTGAACTTGTTCACCTGAAATGATGCTTTGGTTGCCTCCGGCGTTCACGTTTACTTGTGATTCAACCGTGATCAAAACAGTTTCGGTAGCAGTACAATGACCCAATGCTGCATTTAAAGTGTATGTAGAAACACCCAATGAAGTTGGTGTGGCTACAGGACTTTGAGTTGATGGATTGCTTAAGCCCGGACCAGACCAAGTGTAAGTGTCGGCATTTCCTGTTGTTCCCAAATTAACTGAAGCTCCAAAGCAGATTGTTGTATCCAATCTGGATTGAACAGAAAGCGTATTATTCAAGTTGATGACTTCTGTGTAAGTTTTTGTGCAACCATTGGCATCTTTAATAGTAATCGTATAAGTCCCTTCAAACACATTGAACACAGGTGAAGCTTGAAAGTTGGTACCATCAATACTATATTGGTAAGTATTGGATCCACCCAAAGCCTCGATATTGAGCTGACCATTAGGAGTACTTGAACAAGTAGCATCTCTGGTATCAATGGTAGCAGAAATGGCTAAAGGTGCTATCACTTCAATTGAAGTATCTCTGATACATCCCGAGTTGTCACGAACACGAATATTGTAGATACCTGCAGCCAGGTTGGTAAACGTACCACTTGATTGGTAAGAAGTACCGCCGTTAATTGAATATTCGTAAACACCTGTTCCATGTTGACCGGCAACAGTGATTGAACCATTGGTTTGTCCGTTACACAAAACGTTGGTCACATTGTAAGTACCAGAAACAAGGTTGGGATCTGCACCAATAACAACAGTTGTAGTGCCAACGCAAGTTCCGCCCACTTGTCTGTATTTGATGATATGGCTGCCTTGTGGCAAGTTGATCACATTAGACAACTGCCATGTTACACCGCCATCTGTTGAAAATTCAAATGGACCCGGAGCACCGGTTACAGTTACAGTAGCAGAACCGATTCCCTGATTGGCGCAAGAAGCGGCAACAGTAGTGGCGGTAGCCGACAATGGGTTGTTTGAAATTACAGTAATGGTATCTGTACCATATACAAATGAATTCGGATTGTTGAATTGAGCATATTTTGACTTCACTACATAAGTGGTAGTGCCAATAGGACAAACGTTAGGGAAAGTCACATCAAAAGTAAGATTTCCGATGCTGGTAGTATCTCCAGTAGAAATCAGATTACCATTCAAGTCATACAATTCAACACCACGGAAAAGTGTAGGTCCAACAGCAGGTACAAATCTCCAGCTTTCATTCATATTGGGTGTACCCCAGTTAGGGCCTGTAGCAGTTCTGCCAGGCGCCATGATACCTTTGTTTTTATTGGCATTTTGCAATCCAATCATTTTGCGGCCGGAATTCCAGCTTGCACATTGTTCAACATCATTTACAAACACTTCAATAATGCCCAGTCCTTCATACAAAACGATCTGATGGGTATTTTGAATCAAATTTTGACAAGTGGTGCTGAACAGAGGTACTTTATATACTGTCATCACGAACTTTCTGTGTGGAGCGATACCGGTTACTTCATACTTGATTTTCTGGGTGGGAGAAGTGGTATAAGCAGGATCCAAATCGTGGAAAACACCCATCACCAAAGACTTGTCATATCCTGTGGCGGGTACATTTCCAGGAGTCATGCTCCAATGTGCATAACCACCCGCGAGTGAGGCATCGAATGAAATAAAACCATTGGTGCTGATCACGAGTGAACTGTAAGGTGAAGCAGCGTCATCGTAAAAAGGAAATTGGAATGGTAATGAAACGGCAGATGAATAAGTATCATCCACAGTCAATCCTGCAGGAGTACCAGGTGTATTCACAGGAGCAGGCAAACGGTAACATCCACCTGAACTGATAGGATTGATGATATAATCACTGGTGGATGATCTAACATCCGGCACTTTAGCTTTGAGTGTAAGACAAGGATTGACACAACCGTTGATGGTGGTATCCTTTGAACAGCTGAATGAAAAACTATTTTGTGCTTTCGTTTGAGTGGTGATGGCCATGAAGATGATCAAACCAATCCATTGAAGTTTTTTCATGTCGTATTGATACTTGATTATTGATGAATGTTTTTATTAAATGATTATTTCTTTTTCAGGTCGAGTTGCAAGCAAACTTCGTGAGCACCTGAACCAGCGGTAAATACACTGATGGGCGCTACATAATAGTCGTATGCATATCCGAGCTTAACTCTGTTGAAAAGTTTCACGCCGGCTTGAATACTCCAAAATTGCTTTACTCTGAAGTTGAGGGCCCACCATACTTTTTCCTGATAATCAACTTTGCATCCCAGGTCCAGCTCGCTTGGTGAATTTTCAATCAAACGAACCATGGCATTAGGTATTACATAAATATTATCGCCAGTGTTGAATTTGTAATTACCGGTAATGTTGTAATGACGATACAATTTACCTCCCTGAGAAGCGCCAGGCACATCTGCGAGAGCCAGTTTGGATTCGATCAATTGGCTCACTGCTGCACCCAGACTCAACTTAGAATTGGTCCAATAAACACCCGCACCGGCATCGAAAGCAAATTTGCTATCAGCTCCGCTTAAAACGGGATCGCTACCCAATGAAGCAGAAATCTTTGATTTGTCGATGGCATATTGCAGGAATCTCATTTCCAAACCTATGGAGAAACGACTTTTTTCTGATTTGGATTTGATGTGATAAGCGTAAGCAAATGCAGCACCAGTTCTGCTGGTGGCACCGGTTTCATCGCGGTATAAATACGCGGCAACACCGGAAGTCAATTTTTTCAATTCAAAATCACCATAAAACATGGTTGTTTTGGGATGGCCGGGAAATGATTGCCACATGTTTCTGTAGGAAAAGCCTACCATGTTGTTTTTTGCCATACCGGCAGCAGCTGGGTTGTACATGGCATTATGCTGCATGTACTGACTCATGAAATGTAGTTGTTGAGATCTTGCTGCTGAGAAAATAATCAGTAAAGTGAAAGAAAATAGAATTTTTCTCATATCGATTTTTGAAGATTTGTGACTGAAAATCAGTTAGAATGTGATAAAAGTAAAAAAAATAGTTAAATCACGGCGCTAAAATAAAAATTATTTATCAACGCGACGGCAATATCTTTTTAATCTCTACGTTGCGTAATTCTCCCACCCTGTATACCACCTCCTCTTCCCGATGACGGGGCACCTGAAAATGAAGGGTGGAAAACAACCCCAAATCCTGCTTAACCACCACACAATGGCATTGCTTGAGCACTACCATGATATCATTTAATTGATTGTACTCAAATTGAAGTTCGATATCGCTCATCACCGGCTTTTGTATGATAGGCACGGTTTGTAAGGCCAGTGTACTTGCCGTTTTATAGGCATTGATCAATCCCGGCACTCCCAATAAGCTGCCGCCAAAATACCTGACCACTACAATACCCACATTGGTCAGTTTTTTGCTGTCTATCTGTCCCAGTATGGGTTTTCCGGCACTGCCGGAAGGCTCTCCGTCGTCATTGGCCCTAAACTGATCTCCTGCAAATCCGAGCCGGTAGGCAAAGCAATGATGCACCGCTTTACCATGCTCTTTTTTTAACGCCTGCAGCTGCTTTTTGAAAGATTCGGCATCAGACACAGGAAACGCATAGGCGATAAATCGACTCCCCCTGTCTTTGAATTCTGCTGTGGATTGACGTTCTATGGTATAATAATGATCCATTTATATTTTTATACTTCCCTTGTTGGTGAAATAATCGATACGGTCGCTGCTGATAATCGTGGATGTTTCGAGTTGATGTCCTTGCAAAACAGGCGCTTCTCTCCCCTCTCCTGTCAACATTTTTTGATTGGTAATCACTCTGGCTTCATCCCATAAACCCTGTTGAATGAAATGCTGAAGGGTTGTTGTTCCACCTTCTACCAGCATCGACAAAATACTTCTTTGTTGCAAAGATTGAAGGAGCTCTTGCAACAAATTGTTTTCCTGTTTGATTTTGATAAACACATTCTTACCTGACTGCTGCGAGAGTTGCAAATTGAAAATTAATGTTTCAGCCGACTCATCGAATACACGCAAGGATTGCGCTGCTTTCAAATGTTTATCGATGATGACTCTTACCGGATTTTTTCCCGGCCAAAGACGTGTGGTGAGGGAAGGATTGTCCGACATCAATGTGCCGGTTCCAATCATGATAGAAGATTCTTCACTTCTCCATCGATGCGCCAGCCGATTGGTGAGCGGATGACTGATGGCCAAAGGTTGGTTGTCTTTCCCGGAAATTTTACCATCGGCCGTTTGTGCCCATTTTAATATGATATAGGGACGTTGCTGTTGATGAAAACAAAAAAAACGACGATTCAATGCCCTGGCTTCTTTATCAAGAATACCTGTACGCACTTTCACGCCATGATTGACCAGATGTGCCACACCCGAGCCATTTACTTTCTCAAATGGATCTGTACATCCGATCACCACTTCAGGAATTCTCTGCTGCAAAATAAGACTTGTACATGGGGGCGTTTTCCCAAAATGATTGCAGGGTTCCAATGAAACATACAAAGCGCTTTTCGCCACCAGGGCAGCATCCTCGGGCTTCACCGAACGCAGACAATTGACTTCGGCATGTGCACCTCCAAAATGTTCATGATAGCCTTCTCCAATGATGCGACCTTCATACACCAATACCGCGCCAACCATCGGATTGGGCGACACTTGTCCGGCACCTTTCTGCGCCAGCTCAAAACATCGATTCATATATAACGCATCATTCATCGGGGTGTAAAAGTAAGCATTGAAAAATAAACTAAGTTTGCGCGGTGACGGCTTATCAAACTTACAGACACTTTATCAGCCAGCTGACTTCAATTTATAATGCGGGCGAAGCGGCGGCAATCACTTCAATGGTGTTTTTTGAATGTCTGGGTAAAAACAAAAGCGATTTACTGAAAAATCAGGAAGAGTTATTGGATGATAATGATGCATTGCTGCTGCAAGAGAAACTGGCAAGATTGCTTCAACACGAACCGGTTCAATACGTATTGGAAAAAGCGATGTTTGCAGGATATTCTTTTCAAGTGAACAACAAGGTGTTAATACCAAGACCGGAAACTGAAGAGCTGGTAGAAAAAGTCAATGCCCATATCGCCACTTTTGGCTGTAACGAAGTGCTGGATATTGGTACAGGCAGTGGCTGCATTCCAGTTGCAGTTAAATTGAAAAACCCACACGTGCGTGTTTCGGGTATTGATGTCAGTGATGATGCTATTGAAGTAGCTAAAACCAATGCTTCCGCCCATGGTGCTGAAGTACTTTTTTATTGTGTTGATTTTCTTGATGTGACACAGTATGATACACTCGGCCAATACGATATCATTATCAGCAACCCTCCCTATATTCCCGCCTCAGATTTATCCTCCATGGATGACAATGTCAAACGCCATGAGCCTCACCTGGCGCTTTTTGTAAGTGATGAAGACCCCCTTGTTTTTTACAGGCAGATCGCAAATTTCGCGCAGCAACATCTCACAACAGGCGGATCCGTTTTCATGGAAACACACAAAGATCTTGCCTCAGACGTTTTGCAATTGTTCAGAGAAAATAATTTTGAAGGAAAAGTTTGGCAGGATATGTTTGGCAACAACAGAATGGTCATCGTCAATCGTTACCCGTAACTGTTGCGGAGGTGGTGGCCCCCAGCTTTCTCGCGATTTTCATCACTTTTACAATTTCTCCCCATTGTGCCACGGAATCGGCATTGATGACAACAGCAGGCTTGATACTATCACCCTCGATGATGTATTTTTTTAAAGCGGCTTCCAAAGAATCGGAGCTGATTTGACGGGCGCCCACATAGAAGTTCTTGTCTTTATCTACGCTTACCACTACTGTCTGTTTTTGTTTGGTATCACTCTTTGAACGCGGCACACTCATTTTGATCACATTGGGGTTGGCCAAAGTGGATATCATCAGGAAGAACATCAGCAAAATAAAAAGGATGTCATTCAGCGGGCCCGTGTCCACATCTGAATGTTCATCTCTCAATCTATTTTTTCTTAATCCCATAATCTTAGTGATAAGCTTTATTGACGCGTAGGCTCTTGAAGAATGTCGATGAATTCGCTGCTGGCCGATTCCATTTTGTTGGCCAAACGATTGATTTGTGTATCGAGAAAATTATAACCCATGAAAGCCAACATACCGATGATGAGTCCGGTAGCGGAAGTGATGAGCTTGATGTACATCGCATCGGCTATCTGACTGATCGATGGATTGCCAATGGTGGCAAACTCTTTCAGCAACAATACCAGTCCGATAATGGTACCCACAAATCCGAACAAAGGTGCGATACGGGCAATCACAGAGATGATGCTCAGATTTTTTTCCAGCTTGTATAGTTCAAGTTTACCCACATTATCCATACTTTTCTCAATGGCGTCTATAGGTTTTCCAATACGCTGCAAACCTTTGTCAATCATTCTGCCAATAGGATTCTGTGTATTTTTAGCCAGGCTTCGGGCGGCGGTTATATTGCCGTTTACAATTTGATCGCGGATGATATTCATGAAGTTTTCATCAGCCATGCCTGCCTTTCTGATCACCAGCCATCTTTCAATGAAAAAATACACAACAAGTGCAAAAAGTATACCCAGTGGAATCATGATGGGACCACCTTTGGTGAGCAAGGTCCAAATACTTTCCACTTTCGCACCATTGGCTACTTGGGCTACGGCAGTGGAATCGATCTGCAAAAAGATATCAAACATGGTTTTATTTTAAGGATACCAAAATCGGTTTGCAATACAACAAAACTATATCAAGAAGAAAAAATAAATGTTGTTAATAATAATTCAATGTTTAAAAAGCAAGCGAAGTAAAAGCCCTCAAACAAGTTCAAGCAAGAAGAACTTTTTTTAACCTATTTATTTCCACCTTCCATTTGTTGCATGGCCATGATCTGACGCATGGTTTTTTCCATCCCTTCGCTGCTGCCATCCAAAAATATCACATTGCCTTTTCCATATTCGGCAAAGTTTTTAATGGCCTCTGTCCACATAGAAAACAAAATGACATTCGTATCCAGATTGGCTTGTTTCATTTGCTCTGCAGCCTGACTCATTCCTTTGGCCACTTCCTCTCTGAACAAGGCCACACCTTGTCCGCGCAATTGAGCTGCTTGCCTTTCGGCTTCAGCTGCAATCTTGATAGAGTTCCCTTCTGCTTCTGCAGCTTTGGTTTTGGTTATCAACAAAGCCTGGCCTTCATTTTCGGCTGCGGCCTTAAGGTTGTTGCTCGCCACCACTTTACTCATACTGTCGATGATGGCTTGGTCGAAGGTAATGTCATTGATTTGCAAATCCTGCAAATGAAAACCCCATTCTTCCAATGAGGCATCCACATGCTCTTTTACAAATTCAACAATGTCTCTTCTGAGTCCGAGAATTTCTGATTGTTTTTTGGTGGCTACAAACGCTCTGATATTTCCTTCAATGGTACGCACCAGCGCCTGCATGAAGTCGCGCTCACTGATGAATTTGAAAGCCACTTTTTGTATGGTTTCTTCAGATTCGTTTTGTACAGAGTACAGCAACATCGATTTGAAATACACATTGGCCTGATCAAGCGTCACCGCCTGAAACTCAAGTTCCACAGAACGGTTTTGATAACTGATTCTTTTGTACACCTGATCGATGAATGGAATCTTGAAACGCAAACCGGGTGTTCTGATACCAGCATATTTACCAAAGCGGGTGATGACGGCAATCGTTCCCTGATTGACCGTAAAAAGGCCGCTGAATACAACTAATGCAATCAGCAAAAAAGGCCATAAGGACAATAGTATGTTCATGGTTTTTGGTTTGTTGTTTATTGTTTTTGATTTGTGATTTGTGATCATTGATTTGTGATCTAATCTTACCTATCACTTTATTTTATTACACACTATCCATTTCAGCTATACATTTTTAACCAGAAGCATAGGGGCAAGTATGCTACACTTTACATTCTACATTTTACTTGCTAAGTCTTCTCTTCCCAAATGCTGCATAAATGTACAATGGTTTCGGTGGCTTTCACCATATCTTTTACACCGATCCATTCCAGCTTGCTGTGAATGTTTTGCATACCGGTAAAAATATTCGGGCAGGGCAATCCCATGTAGCTCAATCTGCTACCATCGGTACCTCCTCTGATACTTTCTTTTTTCACCTCGAGTCCGGCTCTGGTTATAGCCTCGGCTGCATTGGCGGCTACCTGCGGACAAGTATCCAGCACTTCTTTCATGTTGCGGTATTGTTCCGTTGCCCGATATTCGAAACTGGCACCAGGGTATTTCACCACTACATCTGCAGCTATTTTTTCAAGACGAACATGATGTGCCTTTAATCCTTCCAGGGTAAAATCCCTGACGATAAAACTGATGGTGGCTTTTTCGGAAATGCCATTCACCGCCACAGGATGAACAAATCCCTGATGTCCCTCAGTGGTTTCGGGACTCCATTCATTTTTAGGCAATGCATCCAGGATATCTCCGGCAATTTTTATGGCATTCACCAAAATGTTTTTAGCGTAGCCGGGATGTACAATCACACCATGCACAACAATTGTTGCCGCATCGGCGCTGAAAGTTTCATCTTCCAAGCTTCCGGCTTCTCCCCCATCCAGTGTATAGCCAAATTGAGCACCCAATTTTTGCATATCAATTTTGGCGGTTCCCTTTCCTACTTCCTCATCGGGTGTGAAAACGATTTTGATATCCCCATGCTTGATTTCGGGATGCGACAACAAGGTCTTTGCTGCCTGCATGATGATGGCTACACCGCTTTTGTCATCTGCACCCAACAAGGTATTGCCACTGGCGGTGATGATGTCATGACCCACATGATGCTGCAGGTAAGGCGAATCGGCCATGCGTAAAACCTGTGATGCATCATCCGGCAATACGATATCAAGTCCATCATAATGACGATGCAAGATCGGCTTCACCGCAGTTCCGCTGCAATCAGGCGCTGTATCCACGTGCGAGCAAAATGCGATGACAGGAATATTCTTCTTTTCGCTGTTAGAGGGAACAGTTGCATATACGTACCCAAATTCGTCTGTAGTGGCATCTTTCAATCCCATCTCCAGCAATTCGTCACACAGCAAACGACTCAGGTCTTTCTGCTTTTCCGTTGTAGGGTGCGCGTTACTGTTAGGATCACTCTGTGTATCCATGCGCACATAACGCATGAAGCGATCTGTCAGTTCAGTTTGGTTGATATTCATGAAGAGATTGATTTTTTTCAACAGGTTGAATGTTCAATAGGTTTAAAAAAACAAAAATGAGGCTTTTTAAACGTTTTGAACTTTTAACATATTAGGCTATCTCCACCAGCTCGATATCAAATACAAGCGTTTGTCCTGCCAAAAAATGATTGGCATCCAAAGTCACAATGGTGTCTGTAACTTCAATCACTACTACCGGAAAAGGTTGTCCATTCTGATTGCTGAGTGTCAACTGCATACCGGGAGTCAGGATCATGTCGGCTGGTACATTTTCTTTAGGAAAAGGAATGATGGCTTCTTCACTTCTTACACCATATGCGTCTTCAGGTGCGATGGTAACGGTTTTCTTCTCCCCTACGGTCATGCCCGGCATTGCAGCATCGAATCCTTTGATCATCATACCGGCCCCTACTGTAAATTCCAGTGGTTCTCTTCCTTCAGAAGAATCAAATTGTTCGCCGGTTGTTAATTTCCCGGTGTAATGTACTTTTACCGCATCGCCTGCTTTAACTTGTTGCATGTTTGTTTTTTTTGAATGAATGAATCTCCGAGATGATCGCTTGTGATTTTCTTGCACACTCCTAAGTTTTAGCTGTTGAAGCGACGGGAAAGTGACATTCACCACATCGGGAGGTCAAAATTAATGAAAAAGACGAGTGCCGAATTAAATAACTTTGCTCAAATTTTACTGATGATTCGAATCTTACTGACTTTAATGCTCTTCATAGGTGGGCTCGGTGCCCAATCACAGTCAAACAAAGTTGTTGACCCAAAAATCATCACCGGTGCAGAACGTACAAAAATGTACCTGCCTTATCTGCAAAACAAAAGGGTGGCGATATTTGCCAATCAAACCGCAGTAATCGGCAAAACTCATCTTGTAGATTCTTTACTTCGTTTACATATCAATATTGTAAAGATATTCGGACCGGAACATGGATTCAGAGGGAAGGCCGATGCTGGCGAACATGTAGCCAACGGAGTAGATGCCAAAACAGGCATTCCGGTGATCAGTTTATATGGCGACCATAAAAAGCCGACACCGACCGACCTGAAAGATGTTGACATCCTGGTTTTTGATGTTCAGGATGTGGGGGTGAGATTTTACACTTTCATCTCTTCTTTACAATACATGCTGGAAGCGGCTTTGGAAAATGACTTGACTTTGCTGATCCTCGACCGCCCGAATCCCAATGGATTTTATGTAGATGGCCCGGTACTGGATCCTGCTTTCAAAAGTTTTGTGGGGATGCAACCGATACCTGTTGTGCATGGCATGACGGTATGCGAATATGCGCAAATGTTGATGGGTGAAAGATGGCTCAGCGAAAAGGCGAACAAGAACCTGAATGAGTTAAACAAAGTCTGGGAGCAAGCGATTCCACCAGTAAAAAATGTAGATACCTATTTAGGCAAAGAACCGGTAGTCAATAATAATCAACAACAACCACTGCACTTCAGCGCCATTTTAATCCCATGCCAGGGCTATACCCATTCAAGTAAATACGTACTGCCGGTAAACCCCTCACCTAATTTGAAAGAGATGTCATCTATTTACTGGTATCCTTCCACCTGCTTTTTTGAAGGCACCGTGTTAAGCGAAGGCAGAGGGACCGATAAGCCCTTTCAGATTTTCGGACACCCCGATTTGCCCAAGCACTTATTTTCATTTACTCCCCAACCCAATGAAGGCGCCAAAAGCAGTAAATGTTTTTACCAACCCTGTTATGGCTGGAACCTGTCGGGCGCCACAGATGATGAAGCTTTGCTTAAGATCGACAACAAGATTCAGCTGAAATATCTGCTGGAAGCCTACCGTCTTTTCCCCGGCAAAGACAGTTTCTTTTTAGCCAATAACTTTTTCAATAAACTTGCCGGCAACGACAAGCTGATGCAACAGATCAAAGAAGGAAAAACTGAGCAGGAAATCAGATTAAGCTGGAAGCCCGGACTCAAGGCCTTCTTGGACATCAGAAAAAAATATTTATTGTACCCCGACTTTCAACATGCTGACAATGGACTTTAAAACACTGAGAATCGTTTTCATGGGCACACCCGAATTTGCCGTTGCCTCACTGAAAGCCTTACACGAAGCAGGCTGTACTATTGTAGGTGTGGTTACCGCACCCGATAAGCCCGGCGGAAGAGGCATGCAACTGCAGCAAAGTGCGGTAAAACAATATGCTGCTGCCAATGGCCTTCCGGTGTTGCAACCCGAAAAACTGAAGAATCCCGAATTTGTAGCTCAGCTCAGCGCTCTCAAGGCCGACCTGCAAATCGTTGTTGCTTTCAGGATGTTGCCCGAAATCGTTTGGAACATGCCCCCCATGGGCACGGTGAATGTACATGGCTCTCTTTTGCCGCAATATCGCGGTGCAGCTCCCATCAACTGGGCCGTGATCAATGGCGAACCTTTCACCGGTGTCACCACATTCAAACTCAAACACGAAATCGACACTGGCGATATCTTGCTGCAGGAAAAAATAGCCATTGCTGAAAACGACAATGCAGGAACTATCCACGACAAGATGAAAGAAATCGGCGCACAGCTGTTGTTGACCACCATCAAGGAATTGGCTACCGGAAAAATTTCCGCTCTAACACAGGAAGCGAAAATGATCGAAGACAATGTGCAACTCAAACACGCACCAAAAATATTCACTGAAACTTGCGAAATCGACTGGAATAAAAATGCCGATACCATTCGCAACCTGATCAGAGGTCTTTCACCTTATCCTGCAGCATTTACTTTTCTGGAAGGAAAAAGACTGAAAATTTTCAGTGCGAAAATTGAAAAGAATGGCACACCTGAAAAAACCGGTGTTCCGGAAACAGATGGCAAACATTACCTGCGCTTCAGCTGTGCAGATGGATATGTATATGCAGAAGAATTACAACTGGAGGGAAAAAGAAAAATGTTGGTTGAAGAATTCCTCAGAGGGTTTAAACGCTAGAAGAAAAATCAAACAATCGATGCTGCCAGAGAATGAATTTATTTTTTCAGCTTGTTCTGCAAATCCGGCGAAAGCGCAGCTTTGGGCACCACTAAACTGATGGTATTGAGGGTGAAATAATTTTCAGAAACGTGAACATGTCCTTTGTAAGGACCTACTTCTCCCCAGGAATTTTTCACGATAAAAAATGTGCGGCCGTCTTTGTTTTTTTCGATGCCCACGATATGCATCAGATGATCGTCTTGTGTAGTGAGATTTTCAAATAATCTTTGTCGGATGGCGGCATCCGCTTGGTCTTCCTTGCTTTCTGGATTCATAGACTGTCCGGCAGACAGATTCATGGCCAAACCTTTTTTACCATTGAACCCATTATTGCTCACGTCGGCATCCCACATCAGGGTATAACCATTGTTCAACGCGTCTTTCACCAATTGAACCATCTCATTGAGGGGTAAATTGTAAAAAGATCCATTGCTGAAATTATCGGGTACTTCCAGGATAAAAGACTTGTAGTAGGGATGATGAGTAAAAGAAGTGATGTTGACATAATCATCCGGATTGAATCTTAAAACATTATTTGCGAAAGTTTCCGGTGTGTATTGTTTGCCATTGTAGGAAAACTTTTCGGGTACGGTTCCCAGGTAGTTATCCAGAAGCTTGTTGAAGCCTGGCTGCCATTCGGCCTGCAACACACCACCTTTGGTTTTCAAGGTGCTGTCGAGATATTTTCTGAGCTCTTTGAACATCAGCTCGTGGTCATAAACTTTGTCACCATTGGCATGTCCGGTAAAAGCAGATTCGGGAACGGCGCCATAAGTAGCAATAGCACGGATCACATCGTGTCCTAAACCACCTTCACTGAACTGTGCATGTCCTTGACGAAGAATATAATTTCTGGCTTTCTCATTGTAAATACATCTGACGGAGTACATCTCACTGAGGTCGAGTACACCCAGTTTATTTTTGATACACTGACTTTCCACCAGGGAGGTGGTGGAAAATGACCAGCAAGTGCCAGTTCTTTCCTGATCTTTCACTTTTGTAGCCGAATTCTTTTTGCCTTCAAGAAATTCATTGCCTGATACTGCCTTTACACCGGAGGCATCGGGACTGATTTCCTGCGATGGGTCGGGTTGGGCAAAGACATGTGAAGTCAGTAAAATGGCCGCTAGTAAAAGAATTCTTTTCATTTGTGATTTTTATTGAGAGAAAGAAAACGTAATGTCATCTTACTTCCTACTTCAAGGAGCAATAGTTAATAGGTTGAATGATGGCAATACCTATTGATAGTTCAAACTCACCTGAAACTTATCGCCTGAAGCGCCTAAGGCATTGGCAGCGGCGTTGCTGAGTCGGATCACCACCCCTTCATTTTGTTGCAGATCGGGAATCACATCCAGCACCTTGGCATAGATGAATTTCTGATTAACCGTATTCACCACCTTGATAATGGTGCCGGCAGGAGCATTGTTCTGCAAGCAATAATATTTTCCGTCATCCCAGCCACTGTTGCTTTTGAAGGTGGCCGCCATACCATTTTCAGATTTCAATGTTCCGGCGGCGCGGGTTTGAACAATGTAAAGCGATTTAAAATAACCTCCGTCCGATTCAATGACAGGGGTAGTAGATTTAACGGGCTCTGTTGCTGGTGAGTTGTTTACAACAGCTGGAGTAGTAGTTGCAGCAGGCATTTGCACTTTGGGCTTATCAACGGCAACTTCGATCTTGGGCTCATTCTTTACAGGCGTTGAATTGCCATAGCCTACAATGAGATTCATGCCCTCATTTAAACCGTCGGCTTTGAGATTATTCCATTTACGAAGATTCGCCACATTGGCCCCTTCATATTTGCGGCTGATTTGATAAAGGGTTTCGCCTTTTTGCACTTTGTGATAAACGGGAGTCCCAGTGCCGGTGGCAGCAGTTTTTTCTGAGGCTTTTTCTACTGGCTTTGTTGATGGAACAACTGCAGGTTTTTCAACCACAACATTGGCGGTCGGTTTTTCGGCCACAGGCGCCATGGTTTTGGATTCAGGAATTTTAAGCACCTGTCCAATTTTTACGCCTTCGTCAAATGAAATTTTGTTGAAGCTGGCAAGTTCTTTGGGATGTACGTTGTACATTCTACCAATAGAGAATAAGGTTTCTTTCGGACCTACGGTGTGTGACTTTTGCGCCAACAATGCTGCGGGCAAAAGCAGGAATAAGATTAGCAGATTTTTCATTTTTGTATTTTAGGTATATATGAATAAATCATTGCAAATATGGGGAAATTAGTTGGAATGAAGTTCGATTTACTTGTTAAGAATCCGCCACTCCCGTGGATAATAATTGTTCATCCGCCCCGGCATGGCCTTGACGAATCCCAAAGCGATGCCATCGTATCGCATCAAAGTCCAGCCCCGAAGTGCTTCTGCGATTTGAAAAGATTGATGGCGGAGGTATTGACGGGCATCGTCTAGAGACAAAGCCGCGCTTTGAATATCGTCCCTTAATAAACCACTCATCGCCAAAGCATGGGCTGGCACCAACTCTTCACGAATCAGACTTCCAACAACCACTCCCGCTTTTTTGATATAAAGGGCGCCACGCAGTATATCGAGCGAAGAGATTTGAGCCACAGGGAAAGCCACGATATCGCCACTTTGCAGGAAAAAACTGATATCATGGTCTTTCTTCAGCCATTTGTTGAGAAGTTCGACTGAGGGTGAGGGCAAAAATTCCATTTTATTTTTTCCATGGAGCACATCAGCAACATCGGCTTCTTTCGTTTTGATAAATGAAGCGATAAAAAAACCTTCGCCTTTCACTTTATCCGGATAAAACCGATAGCCGTGTCCCCCCATCAAAGGAGAAACCGTTTCAACGATGCCCGGAAAAGTCTGAATGTTCACCTGCAGAGACTGCATGCCCTGTTCGGCTATTAGCCAGTCGCAAATATTTTCATTTTCCGCAGGAGAATAAGAGCAGGTTGAGTAAACCAAAACGCCACCCTCGCGCAAGGCGGGGAGCACATCGGCCAGGATTCTTTGCTGACGATGATGACAAAGCGAAACATTGTCTTCACTCCACTCTTTGATGGCATCAGGATCCTTTCTGAACATGCCACTGCCACTGCAAGGTGCATCTACAACAATCACATCAAAAAAACCTGAAAGTCTTTTGAAATCGGAAGGGTCATTGTTGGACACCACTGTATTCACTGCCCCCCATTTAGTAAGATTTTCTGTTAGAATGCTGACCCTGGTTTTGATGACCTCATTGGCTACGAGCAAACTATCATTTCCAAGAATAGATTGTATGAGGGTTGACTTTCCTCCGGGAGCCGCACAGAGGTCCAATACTTTCAAGGGATGACTTAAATCTGCAGCTTGTTTCAGCACTGTTTCCAAAAACATGCTGCTTGCTTCCTGCACATAATAGGCACCGGCATGAAACAAGGGGTCGATGGTAAATGAAGGACGGCTTGGAAGATAATAGCCCTCGCTGCACCAAGAAATCTTTTCCTGAACTGCAAAGTCATATTGACCCGAGGCCGTTTTTTTTAAAGGATTGAATCTGACAGAGGTGAGCAATTCACCATTTTGATGTACTTTGATAAAACTATCCTTGTCAAAGCCTTTTGCGCCTTCAACAGTACGAATGAATGCCGATGGCAATATTGAATCCATCAAAATAAAATTGAAATGAAATCGATGGGCTAATCTTAAAAATGATTAGGCATTTTTAATTTCCGCACAAAGGTCCTGCAGTACTTTTTTCGCATCACCAAACAGCATGGAAGTTTTAGGACGGAAGAACAATTCATTTTCTATACCTGCATAACCGGGCTTCATGCTTCTTTTGTTCACCACTACCGTTTTGGCCAATTCCACATCCAAAATAGGCATACCATAAATGGGGGAAGCAGGGTCCGATTTGGCTGCAGGATTCACCACGTCATTCGCACCCAAAATCAACACCACATCAGTGGTGGAGAATTCTTCATTGGCTTGTTCCATTTCCAGCAAGTTATCATAACTCACATCGGCTTCAGCCAGCAACACATTCATATGTCCGGGCATACGACCGGCTACTGGATGAATGGCATATTTTACCTCAACTCCTTTTTCTGTAAGAATCTTTTCAAGTTCGTGGCAGATATGTTGCGCCTGAGCCACAGCCAATCCATATCCTGGAACAATCATCACCTTATTGGCATAGCTCATGATCATCGCGGTATCGCTGAGACTGATTTCCTTGTGCACGCCTTGCGAAGAAGAACCTCCGGATGCTGCAGTAGCAGTGTTGCCGCCAAACGAACCGATGAGCACATTCTTCAGCGAACGGTTCATCGCTTTACACATCAAGATGGTCAGTAAAGTACCGGCTGCGCCTACCAGTATACCCCCCGTCAGCATGACCTTGTTATCGTACAAGAATCCACCGCAAGCCGCTGCCACACCGGTGAAAGAATTCAGTAAAGAAATCACCACAGGCATATCAGCGCCCCCAATAGGAAGAACAAACAACACGCCGTACAAAAGAGAAAGAACTAATATAACGTAGAGCAAAGTATGATATTCGGGTACATACACCAGATATCCTGCGGCACCAATGGCTATAGCCAGAAAAATAAGGTTTAAAATATTTTGTCCTTTAAAACTGAAGTCTTTCACCTTGCCATTGAGTTTGCCCCATGCGATCATGCTTCCGGCAAATGATACAGAACCAATGATAAGACCCAGTACGATGATCAACACTTTGGGCTGAAGGAAAGCGATGAAAGCCTCGCTGTTGTTTTCTGCGATGGCCTTACTGACATGATCGAATTCCACCAATGAGATCAAAGCCGCACAAGCCCCACCCATACCATTGAAAAGACTTACCATTTCGGGCATGGCGGTCATCTGCACTTTTTTAGCCGAAAGGGTTCCTATAATACCCCCAATAATCAGGCCGCCGAAGATCCAGGCATAGTTATGCAAGTAAGCTCCAGTTTTACTGTCTTTATATAAAAAAATAGTACCCAGTATGGCGATACTCATACCGGCCGCGGCTACCCAGTTTCCTTTACGTGCGGCGGCTGGGTTAGATAACATTTTTAATCCTACAATGAAAGTTACAGATCCAATAAGATAACAAAGGGTTAGAATATGCTGACTCATTTATTAATGTTTGTTATTTGATGTTTGTTGTTTGTTGCCTGCCTGCAAGCAGGTTTGATGTTTGTGGTCCGTGGTGCTTTTTGTGCGTTTTAAAAGCCTACCCTTTTTACATTTTACATCCCAGATTCTACTTTTTCTTCTTGAACATTTCCAGCATCCTGTCAGTCACCACAAAGCCGCCCACCACATTTAACGTACCTAACACCACGGCCAAAAATCCAAGAATCTTGGCCAGATAGTTACTTTCTTCTGCATTACCCATCACGATGATGGCACCAATAATCACAACACCATGTATAGCATTTGCGCCGCTCATTAAAGGCGTATGCAACACACTGGGTACTCGGCCAATTACTTCAATCCCCACAAAAATCATCAGGATGACGATGTAAAGAATCTGTTGATTGGCTTCTATAAAGTTGAGAATGCTTTCCATATAAATAAGAATGTTTGTAGTTTAATGTTTTTTGTTAGCCAGTTGGCTGGTCACCAGCTGATCCCTTTTCGCTTTGGCAAGAAGATAAGTTTTCGATTCAACCCTTTTAATGAACCAAAGCTTTCACTCTATCATTTTTTATTTCACCGCCATGGGCTACGCAAGTGCCAAGCACCAGATCGTCTTCGAAGTTGAGATGGAGTTCGCCTTCTTTGTTGACAATCAGCGCCAAAAAGTTGAGAATGTTTTTACCATATAATTTGCTGGCATCGCTGGGCATGGATCCTGGCAATTTGGAATTACCGACAATCGCCACGCCGTTCAGCATCACGGTTTCATCATTTTTGGTGCAATCCGTATTACCGCCGGTAACGGCAGCGATATCAATGATCACCGAGCCACTCTTCATTTGCTCGATCATTTCTTTAGTTATCAGTATGGGGGCTTTTCTTCCGGGTATCTGTGCGGTGGTGATGACAATATCCGCTTTAGCCACACTCTCCGCAATTTTCGCTTTTTGTCTTTGCATGAATTCTTCCGACTGCTCTACTGCATAACCTCCGGCCTTGCTGGCATCGGCGGCCCCTTCCACTTCTACAAATTTGGCACCCAAGCTCATCACTTCCTCCTTCACGGCAGGACGGGTATCGAACACTTCTATGACAGCGCCCAAACGTTTGGAGGTAGCAATGGCCTGTAACCCTGCTACACCGGCACCGAGTATCAGCACTTTCGCAGGAGCAATACTGCCGGCGGCGGTCATGAACATGGGGAAATATTTGGGATACAGATTGGCTGCCAGTAATACCGCTTTATACCCGGCGATATTGGCCTGGCTGCTCAGCACATCCATACTTTGCGCACGTGTGGTGCGAGGAAGCATGTCCATGCTGAATACAGTGCAATTGTTGCCGGCCCATTCAGCAATGGATTTGAAATTATATAAAGCCTGAAAAAAACCAATCAATACTTTGCCTTTGCAATGTTGCTGATCCTCGGAAGTGAGGGGATTGATGGATACAATCACTGATGATTGCTGCAATACTTCCTGACGAGAAGCGATGCGCGCTCCTGCTTCCGTATATTTTTGATCGGCGGCGAATGCCGTTTCTCCCGCGCCCGACTCCACCAACAGTTCCACTTTTAATTTCTTCAACAAAGCCACGTGTTCGGGTAAAAATGAAGTACGGGTTTCGTATGCAGGTTCTTTAAGAAGGCCAATAATCATAGTTGTAAAAAATTCAGCCGAAGTTACATAAAAATCAAAAACGTATGGTAAAATGCTGTTTCACTTTGAAATCTTTTTTAAAAAAAACCAATCCGATGAAAAAGAGGTCTATGGTAAGGGTAACTGATTGATCATTTTTTATTTCCTGCCAGGCCTGTTCCATTTCTGCACTCCAGTGAATGTCGTCGAAAATCATGATGGTATGCTCGTGAGCGCATACGCGGAATTGATGGAAATAATCTAAAGTGGGTTGAAGCCGATGGTTTCCATCGATAAAAACCAGATCGGGCGCACTGCAACCGTTGAGATGATTGGGCAACGTGAGTTGAAAATCACCTACCACAAGTTTTACATTTTTCAAAGACAGCTGCTCAAATGTTTTATTGGCGATGGCAGCAATGGCCGTAGCTCCTTCAAAAGTCGTCAGTTGCGATTGAGGCGATGATGTTGCCAAATAAGCCGAAGTGATACCCAACGAAGTTCCCAGTTCTACTATGGATTGACAATGATAATAATGAGCAATGCGATGCAATAAACGCGCATACTTTTTTCGCTTGAGGGAAGAAGCAGCAATATCTGCCACCACGCGCCGGCGAGTAGGTATCACCACAGACCCAGCCCCGAAATCTTCCACGTCAATCACCGTTTTGTCTTTCAACAATTCCTTACGTACTGCTTCTATGACGGAAGCATCCTTACTGAGTTGATGTCCGTTCAACACATGGTTGATGAAATCAAACACAAAAGGAGAATGCACCCCATGACCTTTTCCATTGGAAGCAGTGAACCAATAACGGATAAATTTGCGTGCCAGTGTTGGGGAGGAGTACAAGGGTGGTTTGTTGTTTGTTGTTTGTTGTTTGTGGTTTGTTGTTTGTGGTTTGTGGTTGGTGATTGGTGGTTTGTGGTTTGTGGTTGGTGGTTGGTGGTTGGTGATTGAGAAGCATTGGAGCCATTAAACACCCTTCATACTAAATCATCATCACAACATCCATTCTACTTCTTATCACATGAGCACATCACCAAATCATCAAATTATCTCTTCCTCTCCCACAATTCAATCGTATGCGATATCGCGTTTTTTTCATCGGCTTCATAATGTTGTGCTTGAACCAATTGCCAATTATTTTCAACGATGTTTGGGAAAAATGTGTCGCCATCGATTGTTGCATGCACTCTTGTGATGTAGATGCGGTCGGCCAAAGGCATGCTTTCTTTATAAATTTCGCCTCCACCTACAATAAAAATCTCTTTGAAATTTTCGGCATTGGCCTTGGCTATCGCCTCTTGTAAATTACCCACCACAATTACACCTTCCGCCTGCCAATTGGCTTGACGAGTAATGACGATGTTCAACCTGCCCGGCAAGGGCTTGTTCACCGATTCAAAAGTTTTTCTACCCATGATCACCACTGAACCCCAGGTGGTGTTTTTAAAAAATTTAAGGTCATTCGGCAGGTGCCAGAGCAGTTGATTGTTTTTTCCAATGGCGTTGTTGGTGGATGCGGCGACGACGAGAGAGATCATGAGGCAAATGTAGAATGTAAAATGTAAAATATCGAATATAAAAGATTGAATGTAAAATATTGTATAACGAAGCTCAATCCGCAGAAAGCCGGGCAGATTTTATTCATAAAATGAAAAATGCCTTGAAGGAACTCAGAGAAACAAGAATCAATCTCAGAATCATCTTTGAAAAGCCAGTGATCACAAACAGAAAACTGCAAGAAGTAATACTGGAAATCAATGAACTTATTGCCATTTTTTCAGCCAGCATTACAACCGCTAAAAGAAATAGCTGAACGTCAGCAACTGATTATACAAACGAAATTATACATTGACGTTTTCTTAAATCAACACAGCTCATCATCCACTGGTGAATTTTTACATTCAACATTTTACATTCGATATACATTACTCTACTTTCAATATTCCTACACGGCTACCGGCGCCTTTATCCCCGGATGGCACTGATAATCGACCAATTCAAAATCTTCGTATTGGAATGCAAAAATGTCTTTCACTTCGGGGTTGATTTTCATCTGTGGCAAAGGAAAAGTGGTTCTGGACAACTGCAAGTGCGCTTGTTCGAAGTGGTTGTTGTAAAGATGTACATCGCCAAAGGAATGAACGAATTCGCCATATTGCAAATCACAAACCTGAGCGATCATCATCGTAAGCAAAGCATAAGAGGCAATGTTGAAAGGCACACCCAGAAATACATCGGCGCTGCGCTGATACAACTGACAACTGAGTTTTCCATTCGCCACATAAAACTGAAACAGACAATGACAAGGCATGAGTTTCATCTTGGACAAATCGGCCACGTTCCAGGCAGATATAATCATGCGGCGACTGTCGGGGTTGGTTTTGATGGTATGAATAAGTTCTTTCACCTGGTCTACCACTGTGCCATCGGCTCCTTCCCAGCTGCGCCATTGCTTGCCATAAACAGGCCCCAGATCACCATGTTCATCAGCCCACTCATCCCAGATGGAAACATTGTTTGCTTTCAGATAAGCGATATTGGTCTCCCCTTTCAAAAACCAAAGCAATTCGTAAATGATGCTTTTCAGGTGTGTTTTTTTGGTGGTCACCAAAGGAAATCCTTCCGATAAATCGAAACGCATCTGATAGCCAAAACAAGAACGGGTTCCAGTACCGGTACGGTCACTTTTGTCGGTTCCCTTGTCGATGATGTGCTGAAGCAGCTGAAGGTATTGTTGCATGGGCGTAAAAATAATGAATGTTTGGGGTATATGGTTTGTGGTTTGTGGTTTGTTGTTTGTGGTTTGTTGTTTGTGGTTTGTTGTTTGTGGTTTGTGATTCATGGTTTAATCCATTGAACCTTTGAAACAAATTGAACTTATTAAACTAAATAACTGAACCTTTTGAAACATATTGAACTTTATAAACCTACTCACTTAAACCGTTAAACCTTATATGCTATCTTTGCCCCGGAATGAGTACAACAAGCAAAGGAAAAGTTTTAGTGGCCATGAGCGGAGGTATCGACAGTACCGTGGCTGCTCTCATGCTGCATAAAGAAGGCTACGAAGTGATTGGCATCACCATGAAAACCTGGGACTACGCTACAAGCGTGGGTACTAACAACAAAAAAGAAACCGGCTGTTGCAATCTGGACAGCTTCAACGATGCCCGACAAGCCGCTGTGGAACATGGTTTCCCTCACTACATTCTCGATATCCGCGATGAGTTTGGCGACTTTGTCATTGAGAATTTCGTGGAAGAATACCTTGCCGGCCGAACGCCCAATCCTTGCGTCATGTGCAATACGCACATCAAATGGCGGGCTTTGCTGAAACGCGCGGATGCACTGGGTTGCCAATTTATAGCTACCGGTCATTATGCACAAATTCACCAGCATTCCAATGGACGTTTTTTCATTCGTAAAGGTATAGACGATACCAAAGACCAAAGCTATGTGCTTTGGGGCTTGCAGCAGGATTTACTCAGCCGCACATTGTTGCCACTGGGCACTTACCATAAAACCGAAATCAGACAAATGGCCCATGATTTCGGCTATCCCGAACTAGCCAAGAAAAACGAGAGTTACGAAATTTGTTTTGTCCCCGACAACGATTACAGAGGATTTCTCAAACGCAAAGTGGAAGGCCTCGAAGAAAAAGTAAACGGTGGCAATTTTGTAGACTCTACCGGAAAGATTCTGGGACAACACAAGGGCTATCCATTTTATACCGTCGGCCAAAGAAAAGGCCTCGACATCGCCTTGGGCAGTCCAGCCTTTGTAACCGCCATCGACCCCGAAACCAACACCGTAGTGCTCGGTGCGGAAGAAGACCTCAACAAGGCGGAAATGAATGTGGCCAAAATCAACTGGATCAAATACGACGGGTCGGAAATAGAAGGGCTGGACATTGTGACCAAAATCCGTTACAAAGACAAAGGCGCGCTCAGCAAGGTTTCACTCACTTCCCATGGCGTAAATGTTGTATTTTACAACGATGTGAAAGGTATCGCACCCGGCCAAAGCGCTGTATTTTATGAAGGAGATGATGTGATCGGCGGAGGAATTATTCAAAGAACAGATGGGGTGATTTGATGATTTGATGATTTGGTGATTTGGTGATTTGATGATTTGATGATTGGTGATGAATAATGCCTTCAATTTGTAGGCGAACCCTATTCATTTAACTACATTTATAACATGAATTCGAATACAATGACCGGTAAACGATTGGCGTTTTATTTTTTATTTGCCTTGCTTTTGGTAAATATACATGCCTGTCGGAAAACTGAATCTTATCCTACGCCATCGCTCGAAGATTATTACCCGCTGCAATCGGGCAAATACATCACCTACCAACTCGACTCCTTAAAATATCTGGCTTTTGGAACTCGTGATACCACGGTTTCGTATCAGGTAAAATATTATACCGACGCCGCCATGACCGATAACCTGGGAAGGCCGGCCTGGCGCATTTTTCGTTACATCAGAAAAGATGATACTCAGCCCTGGGCGACGGATGCTACATTTATGGCGGTGCCCACCTCGGACCATCTCGAGTTTATTGAAAACAACCTCAGGTTCATCGCTCTTCATCTTCCCATAGAAAATAATTATGCCTGGAAAGGAAACTCCTACATCGACACCTATTCGGCCAATTCCGAATTAAAATACCTCGACAACTGGGATTATACCTATGCCAACACTGGACAAGCGGATCAGGTTGGAGGACAAAACTTTTCGGATGTGCTGTTTGTCAACCAGCGTGATGAAGTGATTGGAGATCCCACCGACCCTTCGGGCTATAGTGAAATCAATTTTGGTCAGGAGAAATATGCAAAAGGTCTGGGCCTGATTTATAAAAAATTCTTTCACCAGGAATTCCAACCCGGTAATGGTGGCTATGTGGCCGATGGCTCTTATGGCATTACCCTCACCGTGATCGACCACAATTAAACAACATGACAGTTAATATTCGCCCTGCGGTAAAAGACGACTGTATCCGCATGATGGAGCTGATTCGCGAGCTGGCTTTGTACGAGCGAGCCCCCGACGAAGTGACCGTTGAACTTGACCATTTCATCAATAGTGGCTTTGGCGAAAAGCCGGTTTGGTGGGCTTATGTGGCCGATGTCACCCATGCCGACGGCACACAACGTATTGAAGGGTTCGCACTTTATTACATCCGCTACAGCACCTGGAAAGGACAACGCATGTATCTCGAAGACATTATCGTTACAGAGCTCATGAGAGGAAAAGGAATCGGCCGTCTGTTATTTCAGCAATTGCAGGAGGTTTGCCGCGACAAGAATTTCAAAGGAATGACCTGGCAAGTGCTGGAATGGAATGAACCGGCCATCAACTTCTATCATAAATTTGAAGGCGTGCACTTGGATCCTGAATGGATCAATGGCAGCTGGATACCTTAAACCTTTCTTAGTTTCTTTTTTTAGGCAGGCAACAGAATTCTTTCATACCACCTCTTCTTAACGTCAATAATTAAAAACAAACCAAATTGATCATGTCAAAACAGCTCTTTAGCAAATTTGCACTGTTATTATCCGTTACCGCTATTCTCGTTTTCAATTCCTGCCAAAAGGAAATCAATGAGTTAAGTGTTACCCCCAATGGCAATACCGATCTCACCACCAGAGTAAATGCCTCGGTATCTGGATTTGTAACCGACGAAAACAATACTGCAGTTAGTGGTGCCACGGTAAAATTCGGCACAACTACCGTAATGACCGATGAATATGGCTATTTCCGATTTGCCCTTACCAGTGTCATCAAAAACGCCGCTATGGTTTCAGTTACCTATCCCGGCTATTTCAAAGGCATTAAAACCTTTATTGCTGAAGAAGGCAAATCCGCTTTTTTCCGTATAGCGTTATTACCTAAAACCGCTTCGGGAACTTTCAATGCCACCTCCGGCGGGGTAGTCAGTTTGCCGAATGGCCTATCGATTAGCTTCCCTTCCAATGCCATCAGCGACTTTACTTCTTCAAATAGTTCTCCATATTCCGGCACGGTGCATGTGTCATTTCACTGGCTGAACCCAACAGCAAACAATTTGGCGCAAATCATGCCCGGCGACCTTAGAGGAATTGACAACAACGGAGCGTTGAAATTATTGCAAACATATGGTATGGCCGCAGTGGAACTGACTGGTGATGCCGGACAGCTATTGAACATCACCACCGGTAAAACCGCTACTATTACCTTTCCTATACCTACTTCAATTGTAGGCCGTGCACCGGCTAACATTCCTTTGTGGTCATTCGACGAAGCACTTGGACTTTGGAAACAAGAAGGCAATGCCGTTAAAACCGGTACCAATTATGTTGGAGAAGTCAGTCATTTCTCTTTTTGGAATTGCGATGTACCCAACAATTATGTACAATTCAATTGTACCGTTGTCAATGCCAATGGCGCTCCAATTCCTTACGCCTGGGTAAAAATATCGTTGGTTTCAGATCCATATTATAGCAGATATGGCCTTACCGATTCATCGGGCTATGTGGCTGGCGCCATCCCCGATAATGCTCAGCTGAAGCTGGAAGTGTTTACTGATTTTGCCTGCGGTTTACCTGCTTATACGCAAACATTTACCACCGCCAATGCCAACGTTTCACTGGGTAATATCACTATACCCAATAATGTAATCAACCTTGCTACCCTTGCAGGTACAGTAACGGATTGCAGTAACAATCCTGTAAGCAATGGTTATTTGTTGATGATGAAGAATGGCCAATATTACAGATATGGATTGAGCGCATCTGGATCTTTTGATTTCTCCACCATCTTGTGCAACGGCTCGGAAAATGCAACATTTATCGCAGAAGATATCACAGCCGCTCAACAAAGTACCCCATTGAATTTCACTATCAACAGCGGGGCCAATACCTTAGGCAACTTTCAAGCCTGCGGCATCACAGCTCAGCAATTTTTCAATTACACCATCAATGGCGCAAACTATGCCATGTCATCGCCTGCTGATACATTCTATATGTATGTCAATTCTCAGATCACACCCAACAGAATTGAAATTAGCGGACAAAATATAAGCAGCACATCAAATCGCTTTATCACTGTCGGATTCGACAATTCAGCTATTGCTGTGGGATCATCTCAAACCATGAGCTTGTATTATTCAAGTGATATCAATGATTCTACCAGCTTCAACACACCTATCATGGTAAATATTACCGAATATGGTCCTGTTGGCGCTTTCATTTCCGGTAACTTTTCAGGCAACATGACTGGCACTGCTCCTTTAAACACACCTTATGTTATCAGCGGCTCATTTAGGGTAAGACGCTACCAATAAGCTTTGAGTACTTAGGACAACATTGAAGTCCTGTACCATTCTATTAAAACTGGTTTTTGTGAACGTGGCCTCCTTTCCAGGAGGCCTTTTTTGTGCGTTAGAACTGATAATACAGTATCAGAGTAAATGATAAAAAAAATCAAACATCACCTTAAATAAAATGACCAATATTAAATAATCATTCCACTTTTTTATTTTCAATTAATTTCAATTTACGCTTCACTTCGGTCTCCTAACTTTGCATGGCAATTCGTACAAAAATCATAAAATCATGACTACTAAAATCTTCATGGGCTCTAATGGCAAGCTGGAAGTTCCCCACCACCCTATAATTCCATTCATTGAAGGCGACGGTATTGGTCCGGATATCTGGAGGGCCAGTGTACGCGTTTTTGATGCCGCCATTGAAAAGGCCTATTTCGGCGAAAGAAAAATACACTGGCTGAAAGTACTGGCCGGAGAAGAATCCTTTCGTCAAACCGGTGAGTGGATGCCCGAAGCCACCATGCAGGCTTTCAAAGATTATCTCATTGCCATCAAAGGTCCGCTGACTACTCCGGTTGGAGGTGGCATCAGAAGTTTGAATGTGGCCTTGCGCCAGGAACTCGACCTCTATGTATGCTTACGCCCGGTAAAATATTTTGAAGGCACTCCTTCGCCCATGTGGCAGCCCGAAAAAGTGAACATGGTGATTTTCAGAGAAAACACCGAAGACATTTACGCCGGTATCGAATACATGACCGGAACTCCGGAAGCAGAAAAACTAAAACATTTTTTAGTGGAAGAGATGGGCGTGAAAAAATTAAGATTCCCAGACACCACATCCTTTGGCATCAAGCCTGTGAGCAAAGAAGGCAGTGAAAGACTGATTCGCTCGGCCATACAGTATGCGCTTGACAATAAATTACCTTCAGTAACCATCGTACACAAAGGAAACATCATGAAATTTACTGAAGGGGCTTTTAAAAATTGGGGCTACGATCTTGCTGAAAATGAATTTGCAGGCGAAGTATATACCTGGCGACAATGGGAAAAAACAAAAGAGGAAAGTGGCGAGGCGGTAGCCAACGAAGAAATGCGCATCAGTGCCATGGGAGGCAAAGTGATCATCAAAGATGCCATTGCCGATAATTTTTTACAGCAAGCGCTGCTCAATCCGCAAGACTACAGCGTGATTGCTACACTGAATTTAAATGGCGATTACATCAGCGACGCTTTGGCCGCACAGGTCGGTGGCATCGGTATCGCACCAGGCGCAAACATCAACTACCTTACCGGTCATGCCGTATTTGAAGCCACCCATGGAACCGCACCTCGTTTTGCCAATACCAATACGATGAATCCATCTTCCGTCATCCTCAGCGGTGTGATGATGCTGGAATATATGGGATGGCGCGATGCAGCCGAACTCATAACCAATGCAGTGGGAAAAACCATCAGAAATAAAACGGTGACAATAGATTTCTATAATCTGATGAAAGAAGGCACCTTGCTAAAAACCAGTGAATTTGGAGATGAGGTGGTAAGGAATATGTAAGTGTGATGCTGGATGCTGGATGCTGGATGCTGGATGCTGGATGCTGGATGCTGGATGCTGGATGCTGGATGCTGGATACTGGATGCTGGATGCTGGATGCTGGATACTGGATACTGGATACTGGATGCTGGATACTGGATACTGGTGGATGCTGGATGCTGGACGCTAATATTGATTGTGTCTTTTTTCGACTGTACTAATAAATCGATTTATTTTTTTTCCTTGTATCTGCAATTTATTATGCAACCTGATGTATAACTGTTCATCTTGTAAAGATTTTGTTTGAAATAAAATATCTAAGTGGTTTATGGTTTCGTCATTTGATGAAAGTGAATAGTATAAAAATTTGATGAAATCTGCCTTATACTTTCTTCTCCCATACCCTTCTACAATATTTGAATTTACAGACTTTGAAGAACGTCTAATTTGTGATCCTGTTTCAAAAGTTTCAAATAGAGGTAGCGATAATGTCATTTGATGAATTTCGACAACTATTTCATTCGAGATTTTCCAGATTTCGAGATTTTGATAACTCATTTTCAAAAATATCATCAGAAGGTTGAATAGATTATTTTTTACACTGATATTATTTCATAACAGTATTAAAATTTCTTCAACATTATTAAATAAAACGAAATCCAGTATCCAGTATCAATCATCTAGTATCCAGTATCTAGTATCCAGTATCCAGTATCTAGTATCCAGTATCTAGTATCCAGTATCTAGTATCCAGTATCTAGTATCCAGTATCTAGTATCCAGTATCTAGTATCCAGT
>CANGIT010000022.1 GCA_947454155.1 Chitinophagaceae bacterium | reverse complement strand
GCCTGATAGGCACCACTGTTCAATTTATAAGTATAAGTCCCCGTTCCACCAGTAGCAGTGGCTGTAATAGTAGTGGTATTTCCGAAGATGATAATGCGACCTGCGGTTACCGTTGGAACAATCGCCGTTGGCTGTGCAATAGTAATTGTCGTAGTCTTCACAGAACCTACCGCATCCGTTACGGTATATGTATAAGAACCAGGCAATACACCTGCAAAGGTGCCTGTACTTTGTGATGCACCGCCCGTTAATGCATAGGTGTAAGGTGATGTACCACCGGTAGCTGTTACTACTACTGTGGAAGTTCCGCCATTACATAAGATTGCTGAAGCTGACGAAGTGCAGGCCAATGTACTGGCCGGCTGGGTGATGGTCAGAGTTTTGGTTAAGGTACAACCTTTATTGTCTTTAATAATTATGGTGTGTGTACCTGCCACAACATTAGTGAAAGACGTTGTGCTTTGATATGCACCTCCATCCAATGAATAAGTAAAAGGTGATACGCCTCCACTGACACCACTCACTGTGATGGTTGTTTTGGCACCGTAAACCGATATGGTTCCAGATGTGACCGTACCTGCAATAACTCCCGGCTGAGTGACTGTGATGCTCGCATTTACTACAACGCCGTTTGAGTCCGTAACAGGATAAGTATAGGTTCCTGCTCCCACCGTAAATGTGCCTGTGCCTGTATAAGGTGGTGTTCCGCCGGTAGCTGCAACAGTTACTGTTGTGGTATTGCCATTGCAAAGTACAGGGTTGTTCAAAGCAGTAACGGTAGGAACCAATAACGCACTCGGTTGAGTAATCACCAATCTGGTGGTGGTCACACAACCGTTGGCATCTTTTATATAAACCGTATCGGCGCCAGCTCTTACGCCTGTAAAACTGCCGGAGGCCTGATAGGCACCACTGTTTAGTTTATATGTAAATGTACCTGTACCACCTGTTGCAGTGGCTGTAATTGTTGTGGTGTTGCCGAATATGATGATGCGACCTGCGCTTACTGTTGGAACAATTGGTAAAGGCTGATTGACTGTGATAGAAGTTGTTTTTACAGCCCCTGTGGCGTCGGTCACAGTGTAAGAATAATTTCCCGCCTGCACATTAAACGTTCCAGTTCCTGTATAAGGTGGTGTGCCACCTGAAGCGGCTACAGTTACAACAGCATTACCTCCACCACAAGCTATAGAGGAAGATGTAACTGTACATGATAAACTACTCGAAACCAAATTAGATACTTCAATAATTCCTATATCCGGTGGATTACTAACAACATTTGAAGAAAAGTCAGCAGTTAATCCGATAGAAATGCCACTATTGTTTAATAAGCCCCCAGTGATTGGCGTGTAATTCCAATTAACCGGATTTACATCTGTAGTTGTAGTCCATACAGCAGCTGTTGTATTGACCTCGGTTGGTGTTAAAGTATAGTTGTGAACAGTTCCATTGGAGAGTTTGTAAACATTATTGGTATGATCAAAAGGAGAAAATCGTGGAGTATTCAATAATGTAACACCGGTATTGATTTGAAATACATTGTTTTTCATGGCAAGACCAATGGTTGTACCCAGCTTTGCCCCTATTACAAAATTTGGACTACCCCTAGGAGTTGTAGTTTCTACGAAAGCATTGTTATTGAAACTCCAGCCGGTACAATCATTATGATAATAGGCGAAATTGCCATTATTGACCATTTTATTGTAGTAAAAACTGTTATTGTCACATAGGCCAAACACTTCTACCACACCCAGACAATCATAAATTGAATTGTAACTAATTATATTGTTTGTAACACCAGTTCCGTTATCATAAAATTCAATCGCCCCACCATCCCAGTTGTAATCAAATGACTGCGCCCATGCCCCATACATCGTGTTGTTTCTGATAATATTATTGGAGCTGCTCAAAGTAATAGGATTTGCCCCATAATCATCATTGTTTCCAGGCTGAGAACCATCATTAGTATTGACAATCATTCTTAAATCGTAAATCGTATTTTTTTCAATGATATGATAGCCCCCTCCGTTCAAATATATACCTGTACCTACCAATGAAATGGTACAATTCTTTATCACTGAATTATTACATTGATCAAGAGTAAATGCTCTTTGAATATTTGACAACACTACTCTGGATAGATCAGTTCTGAGTAAAGGATCAGAAACTTCCAAACCATCGAACACGAGATAATTTTGTGTGAATGCATAAAACAAATAAGTGATGGCAGCACCTGTACCAGTAAATCTGGGTTTGTTGCCGGTGCCATAAGAATTAAACACAATGGGACTGTATAATACTCCAGATCTGTTGATGGATAAAGTGCCCGGAAAATCATCCCCGCATTTGAAAGAGATGGTATCTCCAGCCGTAATGTTATTTAAATTGGCTTTGAGCTGAGTAAGTGTTGCCCAAGGTGTTGCAGCGTTTTGGGCTTGCACAAATGAATAAGTGTCATTTCCTGAGGTACTGCTGACATAAAAACGCCTTGCAGAAACATCAAGAAATGCCAATACAGAAAACAAGAAGATGACAATCTTTCTTTTCATTATCGATACGATAAAGAGTAAATTGATTCTTGGGAGTCAAAATTTAAGATTGATCAATAAATCAACCCTGTGTTTTCTGTGGAGGTGGCTAAGTTAATAAAGGGGGGCGGATTATGCAAATATTTTACAAACATTGTGCCACTTTCAATTAAAAAAAAAATTCTCAAGATTTATTTACCTAAAAATAAAAAAGATGTTAGTTTTTCAATCAGTTCATTATCACGTAAATAAAAAAGGGAAGCCTTTTTATCGACTTCCCATAAACTCCAATCAATTAATTTAAAATTACATCTTTATCACTTTTCTGGTTTCCACCACATCACCTTGTACGATTCTGATGAAATAAGTTCCGGGTTTGAAATTTGAACCGAATCTGAATACTTTATCTGCAGATCCTTTTTCCTGATACACTTTCTTTCCAAACATATCCATGACTTCAATCAAAACATCTTCATCCGACACAGGAGCTACAGATAAACTGAAGCCGGTGGTGGTAGGATTAGGGTATGTATTCACGTCGAGTGTCAACGCTTCCCTTCCTGTAGGACATCTTCTTCTACCGTCTTGTATCACCACTAGTAGCTCTGCAACATTTCCGTTGGCATCTTTGGCCTTTACCCTGTAAATACCAGCCCTTAAATTGTAGAATCTGTTATTGATACCAAAAGCTCCATTTCCAATAGCATATTGATAAGTGGCTCTTCCTCCTGATGCCATCACTTCAATCTTACCATCACTTCCGCCTCTACATGAGGCATTGGATTTTGCCACTAGGGAAAGCTGGAATCCAGTTGTCTCTGCTTGTCCTACAGTAAAGATCTCTTGTTTGGTACAAGAATTTGCATCCATTACTGTTACAAAATGATTTCCGGCAGTAACTGCCCTGAAAGTACTTGAGGTTTGGAAAGGTCCCCCATCTAAACTATACTTGTAATTACCGGATCCGCCGGTAGCAACTATGGTCACAGGTGTTGTCCCTCCCAGTGAAGCAACATCTCCAGTAATATTCACAGTGATGAGAATATCAGTAGGCTGTGTAATTGTTATTGTGGCAACACTGGATTGACCTGATGCATCAATTACTGTATAATTTCTTACACCAGCCGCAGCCGTGAAGTTACCCGTACCTGAATAAGGTGCAGTACCTCCAGTAGCGGTTACCGTTACCAAAGTAGTCCCGCCAAAACAAGTGATTGGCGTGCTGGCAACAGCTGTTACCACCAAAGGAGCCACATTGGATTGTGCAACCGTGATGTTACCTGTTCCAATACATCCATTGGCATCTTTAACCAAAACGCTGTGCACACCGGCCGACACACCATTGAAAATATTGGAAGTTTGATAAGAACTATTGTCAAGTGTGTAAGTATAAGGCGACGTACCACCAGTAACGATTGCTGTAATTGATGTTGTGCCACCGGCTACAGCAATTGTGCCTGCGCTTAAGCTTACCAATACAGGCGAAGGTTGTGTGATGGTGATTGTAGAACTTTGAGAAACGCCATTGGCATCAGTCACCGTGTAAGTATACGTTCCCGCACTCACCTGAAAATTACCAGTGCCGGTGTATGGAGCAGTACCTCCAGCAGCAGCTACACTAACGATGGTAGTACCACCATAGCATGCAATGGTACCTGATGTAACACTGGCACTCAACAAGCTGGAAGGCTGACTCACAACAACAGTATTGCTGGCAGTACAACCATTGGCATCTTTTACAGTGATGGTGTATGAACCAGCTGCAACACCATTAAATGTATTTGCAGTTTGATAATTACCATTATCTAACTTATAACTGTATCCTGGAGTACCTCCGGTGGCCATCACCGTGATGGTTGTTGTTCCTCCTGTGGAAGCAATTGAACCTGCATTTGCGGTTACATTGATGATTGATGGCTGACTGATTGTAATCGAAGTACTGGCAGTGGTTCCTAATGCATCAGTAACTGTATAAGTATAACTGCCGGCAGATACTGTGAAAGATCCGGTTCCAGTGTATGGAGCCACACCACCATTGGCCACAACTGCAATCGAAGTTGTATTTCCGTTACAAAGAATGTTGCCGGAAGTCGCATTTACTACCAAAGGCAAAGGAGCCGGTTGAGAGATGGTAATGTTTGCTGAAGAGATGCAACCATTCGCATCTTTTACGGAAACGGAATGCACACCTGCTGCTACAGCTGAAAATATATTTGATGATTGATAATTACCATTGTCAAGCTTGTAAGTTTTTGTACCTGTACCGCCTGTTGCAGTAATAGTAACATTGGTGGTGCCACCATAAGTAGCAATATTACCTGAAGTCGCCGTCACTGATAATAATGAGGGCTGAATAACTACCAGTGTAGTGCTTTGGGAAACACCTGCAGCGTCTGTAACAGTATAAGTATATGAACCAGCAGCAACGGTAAATGAACCAATGCCGGTGTAAGGCGGAGTACCTCCTGTAGCTGCAACCGTTGCAGTAGTTGAACCTCCGTTACATGCAATTGTACCTGCTGTTGAGGTTACCACCAGGGCAGGTGCAACAGGCGCACTAATAAAAAAAGCTTTTGCGACTATACATCCATTGGCATCTTTCACATTTACACTGTGATTACCGGCGGCAACACCATTGAAAACATTTGAGGCTTGATAAGTTCCACCATTCAGGCTATAGGTGTAAGAAGTTCCTGTACCACCTGATGCAGAAACCTGCACACTTGTTGTTCCGCCTACAGTAGCGATTGTACCTGAAGCAACAGTAACACTGATTACCGCAGGCTGTGTAACAGTAACTGATACAGTATCTCTAGCACCATTGGCATCAGTTACAATATAACTGTAATTTCCTGCGCTAACGGTAAAGTTTCCTGTCCCTGTATAAGGTGCTGTACCTCCGGTGGCTGCTACAGTCACTATAGTACTACCTCCATAACAAGAAATGTTTCCGGAGGAGGCGGTGGCTGTGATTCCAGTCACTGTGCTTGCACTTTGATATTCATAAATGCCAATTTCAGGTGGATTGGCCACAGCATTATTTCCATAGTCGAAAGACTGACCAATGGCAACACCTGTATTAATCAAAAGACTGTTGACCAGTGGGTGCAAGTCCCAATTAACAGGATCGGCATTTGATGTATTCTGCCAAAAATTAGAAGTTGTATTAATCTCTCCCGTGCTCAAAGTAAAGTTTGTGATGGTTCCATTACTGAGCTTATAGATGTTGTTGGTATGATCGAAAGGACTGAATCTGCTGCTATTGGCCAAGGTGATGCCGGTAGACAGTTGAAAAACATTGTTCTTCAACTCCAGATCGGTAACAAAACCGGATTTGCCTCCAAAAATATATGAACCGAGTCTGTGAGGTGTTGTATTTTCTATGTACACATTATTGTCAATCACCCAACCAGTGCAGGCAGTATGAAAATAAGCGAAAGTACCATTGTTGATGAATTTGTTGTAAACAACGGTATTGTTGTTGCACACACCTTTTACTTCCAGGATACCATCACAATCGTACATGGTATTATAAGCGATGAGGTTGTTGCTTACTCCCGTTCCTTCATCATACATCTCCACTGCGCCGCCATCAATGGTATAATCGAATGACTGCGCCCATGCACCATAAAAAGTATTGTTCAACACTTTGTTGTTGGATGAATTCATGGTGATAGGATTGGCACCATAATCATCATCATTACCGGGCTGAGAACCATCGTTGGTATTCACAATCATCCGGAGATTATAAATAAGATTGTTCTCAAAAAGATGATAACCGCCTTTGGGCACATAAACACCTGTACCAATCAAAGACATTTCACAGTTTCTAACTGTGCAATAAGTGGAAGCATCCAAATGGATGGCTCTTTGAATTTTAGATAACTGCGCTCTGGCCACATCAGATTCCAGACTGGGATCGGTTATCCATAAACCATCAAAAACCAGATATGATCTGGTGTAGGCGTAAAAAAGATTAGTGATGGTAGCACCCGTACCGGTAAACTTTGGCTTGGCACCTGTGCCATATCCTGTAAAAACAATTGGAGCCGTTGAAGTTCCAGACTTGCTGATGCTTAACTGTCCTGTAAACACATCACCACATTTAAATGCAATAGTATCTCCGGCCGTAAACGTAGCCATATTCGACTGAACGTTGGCCAGTGATTTCCAGGGAGCAGCCAATGTACCATTGGATACAGATCCTGTGTAACTAGAACTTACGTAAAACTTTCGGGCAAAGGCGCCAGTAATGCTGGCAATAAAGAACAGTGAAAGAAATACAACTTTCTTAACGAGTGTTGTTTGCATGGGGTTTTTCATTTGGAGGTTACAAAACCGCAATCTCTCGATCAATGAAATAAGCATTGACTTGAAATTTGCGATTTCAAAAAATAAAACGATAGAAATGCATAAAAATTGTGCATCGCCCTTCGTTTAAATTTGTTTTCTTTTTGGTAATGTACCCTATGCCAAACTTTATGCCAATGAAATTTTAGTTTATTCACATTCAGCCCCTGTCAATTATTATAAATTGACAATCAATGCTTAGCAAAAATAAAGATGTGGATTTCTGATTATTTGAGTGCAATGCGGGGATCAAAATACCGATATAGAAAATCTGTCAATAGATTGATGAGTAGAAAAATAAAAGCACTTACAATAACAGCCCCCGCAACAACAGGATAATCGAGTTTTTCCAGCGCATTGATGGTGAGCCTGCCCATCCCCTGCCAACCGAATATATACTCTATAAAAAACGAACCAGCCAGCAATTCTGCAAACCAGCCTGTGATGGCAGTAATCACCGGATTGATGGCATTGGGCAAGGCATGCCGAGTGGCAATTAAAAATGCTGAAGCGCCCTTGGCCCTGGCCGTTCTGATATAGTCCATACTCATTACTTCAATCATCGAACTTCGCATCATTTGCACAATGATGGCCATAGGCCTGAGCCCCAATGTAATCATTGGTAATACCAAATTTTGCAACGACCAGCGAGCCTCTCCCGTCTGTGCGTCGTACACCTGATAATTACCCATGAAATGCAGTCCCGTATATTCGTGCAGATAAATGCCAAAAAAATAAGCAATACAAACCGCCGCAAAAAAAGAAGGCACAGAAATACCGATGACACTAAATTGCAGGGCGATTCGATCAATCCAGCTTCCTTTTTTCAACGCCGCCCAGCATCCGATCACAATACCGAAAAACACCGCCATCAACATGGCTGCCGTGGCCAAAATCAATGTGCCACGAAATGCATTTGACAATAGTTCCAGCACCGGTTTTCTGCCTTGATAGCTTTTTCCCAGGTATGGCCATTTAATAGCCAAACACATTTCATTCCCCCAAAAAAAGCCATGAAGATGTTTGTCTTTTATGGCAGCACGCGAGTGAAATGATAAAGGAGAAACATCATTGACCATGTGAAGAAAACGCTTTCTTATCGGTAGATCCAATTCCAGCTCGTGGAGGATATTCTCTTTTGTTTTTTGATCGGCATTCTGACCCGCTGCCACCTGCGAAGGATCGCCCAAGCCTTGAAATAAGACGAAGGTGAGTGTCGTTACCCCAAACATCACCAACACAGCAGATACTATCTTTTTCATTCGTGTGAGCTGAGCATGTAAATGGTAAGAAATGTATAGAAACTATAAATGTAAATTTTCATCCTCTTCTATCAAAAGCATCAATGCAACTGATTAGTCATAATGGCCTGCATCATTTCTTTGGCATTGAATTGATGTGCTTCTAATCCTTCATATCCTTTTACGATATTGCCATTCCACAAATAATACACACCAGGGGTTGTGGCATTATTGCCCAACAATTTGAAGAAGGTAGGAATATCATCAATCACGAAGTAAGGAAAACTGCTTTTCACTTCGGTGAAGAACTCAGGAATCTTGTACACTTCCTCATTCATGAACAACACATACACGGGAGGTAATTTCCCCGACTTCTTCAAAGCCACAATCTCTTTGGCTGCATTGCGGCAATGGTCGCACCCTGGCACGAATAAGCAAACAATCTTTTTCCCTTCATTCAAATCCACTTTAGCTCCACTGAATACAGTGTATGCAGAGAATTTCGACTGCATTTTCACAGGTGCGATGATCGGGGGAACCGTGTCTTTGGATGGGCCCGGGTTTTTAATAGCAGCATGCGAAGTATCATTTTCCATGGATTGAGTGTTTGACCCCACTGGTGCAATAACGGTATCTTTTAGTACTGGCGGTGTATAGGGCATCACAGCTGGTGTATTGACAACCGCAGGCTCTGCCTTACAAGGACAAAATGGAAATAAGAAAAACATCAAGAGTGCGGAAGCTGTATAGATGAACAACAGATATACAAATTTATTTTCGCCTTTGGGCTTATCACTGACGTTTTTGTAGAGATACACCAACATCAGTATGGTGATGATGTTTTTGAAAAAAGCCTCCAAGGGTGTCATGGGAATCAGCTGACCGAAACAGCCACAATTGCCATTCATGGCACCATGCTGATACATTTGCAAGCCTAGATGAAAGCAAAAGGCCACCAGCAACACCAGTGTGGCAGGTATGACGATGGATTTTAAATAATTTTTTTGAAGAATGGCGATGGCGATGGCAGTTTCGAAAGCGATGATGAGCCGGGCCAGATATGGCGCCTGACACCAGTTTACGATGCCCAGGTCGACCAATTGTTTTTCAAAAGCCCAGATGGGAAAAGATTTGGCCACAGCAGACAGTAAGAAAAGGGCCGAAATCAGTAGTCTGACAATCAGGGGTAAATGCTTTTTCATCTTTGCGGTTTTATTATTGCAGATGTTTTCCTTCGGCGATCAGGATCAGTCCGAATGCCGAATAATTGAGAATGTCGTAAAAATTGGCATCAATGCCTTCGCTGATGAGGGTAACTCCTTTATTGGCGATGATTTGACGGATGCGTAATAGCTTGGCCAAAATGAGGTCGATGAAACTCTCCTGACTCATGTCTCTCCAGGCTTCACCATAATCATGGTTTTTATCGTTCATCAAGGCACGTGCATGGCTTATTTTCTCATCATAGAATGTAGCCACACGCTCCACTGGCATTTGCTCCGAATCAGTTTCCGTGAGTGACAATTGCATCAATCCGATCACCGCATAATTCAGCATGCCAGAAAACTCGCTACGGATTCCATCTTCAATTTTTTGCTGCTGCTTTTCCTGGATGGTCCTCACCCGTTTGGCTTTGATATAAATCTGATCTACGATTGAAATGGTTCGATACACCCTCCAGGATGTTCCATAGTCGGATGTTTTTTGAAGAAATACGGAGCGGCATTCCTGAATCACCGCATCATATTGGGCATTGGTATGGTTCATGTTGATGATAATCTTTCACTTGATAAAAGTGAAGGTTCAAATTAAAGAATAAAGGTGAATATTCGCAGCTTTGTCTTTATTTTACAAAAATACAATTTAAACAAATCCATGTCTGCCATCAATTGCAAAGGCCGTTTACTTTCTTTGGATCACCCGGTCATCATGGGTATCCTGAACATCACCTCCGATTCTTTTTATCAGGGATTCAAGGAGGAAAGTCTGTTGCAAATTGTGCAGCGTGCAGGCGATATGATGGCAGAAGGCGCTTCCATCATAGATATCGGTGGACAAAGCACCCGGCCCGGCAGCACAAGAATTCATGCCGACGAGGAAAGTCAAAACGTTATTCCTGTCATCACCGCCCTACTGCGTCAATACCCCGACCTCATCATTTCCATTGATACTTATTACAGCGAGGTTGCGCAACAGGCCATAGCGGCAGGAGCCGCAATAGTCAACGATATCAGCTTTGGCGATTTAGACCCCGAAATGATTTCCACAGTTGCTCAACTCGGTGTTCCCTACATCGGCATGCATATGCAAGGCCGCCCCGAAAACATGCAAGAAGCGCCGAGTTATAAAGATGTGACCCAAGAAGTTTTGGATTACCTGATTGCCAAAACTGATTATTGTAAAAATGCCGGCATCAAAGACATCATCATCGATCCGGGTTTTGGATTTGGAAAAACAATCGAACACAATTTCAGTTTGTTGAAAGAACTGCAGGTGTTTACACAAATCGGCTATCCGGTACTGGCAGGTCTTTCACGAAAAGGAATGATCTACCGGACCTTGGATACGGATGCCGCACACGCATTGAATGGCACTACCGCCCTCAACATGGTTGCCTTGATGAACGGAGCAAAAATTTTAAGAGTACATGATGTGGGTGCCGCTGCAGAAACCATCAAACTTTTTAACACCTACAAAAATGCCGCTCCAGTAGGAACGGCATCTGCTTAATATTGTACAGAAGAAAATCAATGACCTTGTGCACCTTGCTGTGGATTGGCTTTTTGTAAGCTGTCCTGCATGCGTTGTTGCTTTTCTCTGATCACTTTCATTTTACTTTCGATGGCTGCTTTGGCCTGGGCTTTGGTCATCACCCCCACCACATCAATATCAAAGAACAAAATGGAATTAGCCTTGATTTCACCGGCTTCTTGATTGCCATACCCCAATGGTGACGGAATGAAGAATTTAGCCTTGTCACCGTCGTGCAACATTTTCAAACAATCTGTCCAGCCTTTGATTACACCTCTGCCCAAAGTAGGATCATTGGTAAGATTCACATCAAAAGGCTCAACATGACCTTTGGAAGGATCAGTGTTGCTGTCGAACATTTTTCCGTCCATGAAAGTTCCGGTATAGTTGATTTTGGCTACTGTTGACGTATCCAATAATTTACCGGCGCCTTGTTTGATGATTTGCACATAGGCCCCCAGAGGCGTTTTCAAAGCGGTGATATTGTTCTTTTTGAAATAATCTTGCAAAGTGGCATCATCTTTTTTCATGGTTCCAATGGCTTCAATAGAATCAACCCTCATTTTTTCTATATACTCAATAGAATCTTTTTTGTTCTTTTTGCTCACCCCTTCCTGAAAAGCAGCTTCTGCTTTTTTCTCATCCTTAAACACATCAGTGATTTTTAAAGTAGTGATGAAATAGCCGCCTTTTTTAATGAAGGGAGGCAGATTATCCCAAGGCTTGGATTGAGCGATGATGGAATCGCTTGAGGTTCTCAACACAAGACTGTCGCCATTTTTCATCTGCAGAAAGATGTTGATGAATTCTTTCGGCATCTGAGTGGTATCAATTTTATTGATGATAGGCTCGAGTGTTTTTCTGCTGTCGCTGAGCACTGAATCACTCTTACCGTTGTTGTAGATTTTGCAAAGCTGAAGTTGAATAAAATCGCCTGTCTTGATGGCATCGCCGTTTCCTACAGATACAATTTTGTACTCAAGACCTTTCTCCCCTTTTTTGAATGGCTGACTGCAAGCTGCAAGAATCAGTGCGGTGGCCAGCATGATGAAAGATAATTTACGCATGGTTGTTTTTATTTTTTAAAATTGATAAGTACTTAGTTTGTCTTTGTTTTCTTTGATGGCCATCATGAATTTAGCGACCACCGCTTCCAGCGGTTCTTTGCTTTGTCCGCCGGCCGCATTATAATGTCCGCCACCGTCGAAATAACTGCGGGCAAAAGTGTTCACATCAAAATCACCTTTGCTTCTAAAGGAGCATTTGCGTTCTTCGCCCCTGTCGATGATGATGGCGGCGAGCTTGATACCTTCTATGCTTAAAGGATAATTGACCAACCCTTCGGTATCGCCGGTTTTGATTTCATATTTCACCAGATCCTGTTGAGGAATGGAGATGAGCGCAGTATTGTATTCATAAAAAACCTGCATTCTGTTGCTCAGCACATTGCCGATGAAACGCAAACGACTCTCAGAAAAGTTATCAAACAAATGTTGATGAATCACCGATTGTTTCAACCCTCTGGCCAGCAGATCGGCCACCATCGTGTGCACGGCTGCTGATGTGGAAGGAAATCTGAAGGAACCAGTGTCGGTCATTACACCTGCGTATAAACATTGCGCGATATCGTCGTTCAACTTATTTTGAAAACCGGATCCCACAATGAAATCATACACCATTTCGGCGGTTGAGCTTTTGGTGGTATCACTCACCCCGTATGCAAACATTTCCGATTGGGGTTGCTGGTGATGATCGATCAATATTCTTTCTGCGCCGGAGGCAGCCAAGGCTTGTTCCATTTTCTTGGTGCGTACCAGGGTATTGAAATCAAGACAGAAAATCCAGTCGGCATCAGCTATCATTTTATCGCAGCGTGACGTCTCACTTTCATAGTCTAACACCGTTGCGCATCCGGGCATCCAGCTGAGAAAAGAAGCCCAGTTGGTAGGAGAAATCACTTGCACCTGATGGCCGAATTGAATAAGAAAATGGTAAAGCCCTAATGAAGAGCCCATCGCATCGCCGTCGGGTTTCTGGTGGGTGGTGATCACCACCTTTTTGGGATGCTCAAGTAAAGAGAAAATATCTTGTATATGCTGCATAAAAGTGGCGCAAAAGTAAGTGGAAAACACGAATGAGCCAATTTGTGTTGACCAACAAAGAGAAAGGCATTATCTTCGCGGCCAAAATTAAAAAAAATGAGCAACAGAACCTTTACCATGATCAAGCCGGATGCTACTGAAAAAGGACATACCGGTGGTATTTTAGAAATGATCAACAAAGCCGGCTTCCGTATCGTGGCCATGAAAATGACGCATTTGAGTCCTGCCAAAGCCGGAGAATTTTATGCCGTTCACAAAGAACGTCCATTTTATGGTGAGCTGGTGGAATTCATGAGCCGTGGTCCGATTACTGCAGCCATTCTGGAAAAAGAAAATGCAGTGGAAGATTTCAGAACATTGATCGGCGCTACCAATCCAGCCAACGCGGCTGAAGGTACCATCCGTAAAAAATATGCAGCTTCTATAGGCGAGAATGCTGTTCATGGAAGCGACAGCGACGAGAATGCAGCCATTGAAGGCAGCTTCTTCTTCAGCCAGCTGGAGCAGTTCTAAGAAAATGTTTCAGAAGTTTCAAAAGTTTGGTAGGTTGGGTTGGTTTCAGTGGTTAATGATGTATAATCATTTCATTCACCTCATCAACGAATCAACGTATCAAACTTTTGAAACCCTTTAAATCCCTCCTACCGTCAGGCAGAACTGATCAGTTTCCCCTCACCTCAATTCACTTCCGTCAAAAGACAAGGGCAACAACAAGCTGGCTTTTTCAATAATATACACTTCGCCTTTCATCCCACTCAGGATGATTTTGATGGGCTGATGTGTTCTGTTTTCATATTCATGAATGGCTTGTCGACACATACCGCATGGTGATACAGGTTTACCACTTTCCCCGTTCAAATTATGATAAGCGATGGCCATGGTCAGAATGGGCACATCGGTATGGAGCATAGCCGCTGATGCCAGTAATGTTCGCTCGGCACAAACGCCCACTGGAAAAGAAGCGTTCTCTTGATTGGTGCCAGATACCTTTGCACCATTGGCCAGTTGTGCTACCGCACCCACTAAAAAATGACTGTAAGGCGCATACGCTTTTGCGGTAACCTCACGGGCTTCCTTCATCAACAGCATGTCTTCTGAAGTGAGCTGATCAACAGATGCGTAAACTTCGTAATCGAATTGAATGGATTGTTTTTTCATAAAACACGAATTGAGACAAAAAATCCTCTTACTGTTTGCAAGAGGATTTGTAAAATAATGAATTAAAGTGGTATTACAATCATTTGATGGTATTAAACAAGCGATTCCATCTGGGACCGCCATCCCAACTGAACCATATCATGGAGGCTTTACCTACCACATGATCTTCGGGCACAAAACCCCAATAACGGCTATCGAGTGAATTATGGCGATTGTCGCCCATCATCCAGTAGTAATTCATTTTGAAGGTATAAGTATCTTGAAACTTTCCATTAATCATCACCTTACCATCAACTATTTCCAATTTGTTTCCTTCATACACTTCTATGCATCTGCCATAACGGATGAGATTATCTTCATTCAAAGTGATGGACATTCCTTTCTTAGGAATCAACAATGGACCAAAATTATCGGCCGACCATTGGCTTCCGGTATGTTTTTCGGAAGATTCAATGCTGTGGTAAGGAAATAATTGAGCATCTGGCTCCATGATAAAATCAGATAGTCGGTATCCTTCGGGCAATTTGATTTTTGCTTTTTCTGCATTGGTGATGTTGACGAGATAGATACCAGGAACACCCACTTCTCTTACGTCTCCAATTTCATCTCCACTGTGGATTTTTATGCCCATGGCATTCAGTTGATCTTCATCGATCTGCGTATTGGCAGGCACTTCCAGTTTGTAATATCTTTCTGATGCGGGAAAAACCTGCTGTGGTTTTCCATTGATAAATACTTTGCCATTTACAATTTTAAGTTCATCACCAGCAATGGCCACACAGCGTTTGATGAAGTTTTCGCGCTTATCGACAGGACGAGTGATGATCAGTTCGCCATATTGCTCCCAAACGATATCACGGGCTTTATCCCAGCTGATCTTATTCTCGGCAGCTACATTTCTGATTTCCTGATAGTAAGTAACCCTGCTGCCAAAATTAACCTCGTCATTAATCAATGTGTCATTCACAGGGAAATTAAAAACGACTACATCATTGCGTTCCACAGGCGATTGAAACCAACGGGTGTAAGGCAACTTGATCCACTCCACATAAGATTTAGCATTGGTCACCGGCATGGTGTGGTGAACAAAAGGCATGGCGATGGGCGTATTGGGCAATCTTGGACCATAACTGAATTTACTCACGAACAGAAAATCGTTCACCAGTAAAGTCTTTTCCATCGAGGGTGTGGGAATGGTATAGGCTTCAAATACGAATGTTCTGATAATGGTTGCAGCAACGATGGCAAAGAAAGCGGCATCAATCCATTCGCGGGCGCCTGATTTTTTATAGTTATCAACTACGGCTTTACCGGCAAATCTTTCATTGGCCGAATGACCGAGATAAGGGAAATAAATAAAGGGAAACAAAACCGCGGCCGCATGATGCCAGAAACCGAATCGTCCGAAATGCTCAACAAATTTGATGGTCAGCCAGATGGTTACAAATTGTCCGGCGATGGGAATCAATTGAAAAAAGAACCATTGTTTGCGCAGCTGCATGATCGACACCATGCACCAGGTATTGTAAAAAGGAATGTAGGCTTTCCAGCTGTCAATGCCGGCTTTTTTAAACATTGTCGACAATCCGTAATGCCACAAAAGGGTACAAACGATGAAAATGATCCAACCTATGCTCATAAATAGTTTTTTTTAGCGGCTCAAATGTAAGACTACTCGTTTAATAAATGAATCGGGTGGATGATATTGTGTTCAACCCTTTGATTTATTTAACATTTAATCAAACCCTGGGCAATACAAAGTTTTTGACGTCTTCTACAGTGATGGTGTTACCGGAAAGAATGATCAGGCGTTCTACCACGTTGCGCAGTTCGCGGATATTGCCCGACCAGTTGTAGGCTTGCAGTGTCTGCACGGCGGCAGAATCAATTTTTTTCTGTGGTTGTCCGTATTCCGAAGCGATAAGTGCCAGAAAATGATCTACCAGTAAAGGGATATCGTCTCTGCGTTCATTGAGCGAAGGCACATGAATGATGATGACCCCCAAACGATGGTAGAGATCCAATCTGAAATTCTTTTCCTCCACTTCTTTCAGGAGGTCTTTGTTGGTGGCGGCCACTACCCTCACATCCACACTGATGTCTTTATCGGCTCCAACGCGGGTGATTTTTCCTTCCTGCAGGGCTCGCAGCACTTTGGCTTGTGCGCTCAAGCTCATGTCGCCAATTTCATCCAGAAATAATGTACCACCATTAGCTTGTTCAAATTTTCCGATGCGTTGTTTCACTGCAGAAGTGAAGGAACCTTTTTCGTGACCAAACAATTCGCTTTCGATCAGTTCGCTCGGAATGGCGGCGCAATTCACTTCCACGATGGGGCCGTTGGCACGGTTGCTCTTTTCGTGAATCCAGCGCGCCACGAGTTCTTTACCCGACCCGTTTTCGCCGGTAACCAGCACTCTGGCATCTGTTGGCGCCACCTTATCGATGGTATCTTTTATGCGGAGTATAGCCGGACTTTCGCCCACAATTTCCTGTACTTTGGAAATTTTTCTGCGCAGCACCTTGGTTTCGGTTACCAGGTCTTGCTTTTCTGAAGCATTTTTAAGTGTGATGAGCAAGCGGTTGAGGTCTGGTGGCTTGCTGATATAATCGTAAGCGCCTTTTTTTACCGCATCCACCGCCGTATCTATATTGCCATGGCCGCTGATCATGATGATAGGCACATCGGCATTCACCTGCTTTGCCTTTTCCAGAAATTCTATGCCATCGAGCTTAGGCATCTTGATATCGCAAAGTACCACATCGTAGGTTTTTTCGCTGAACTTCCTGAAGCCCTCTTCTCCATCGGCGGCTTCTTCAATTTTGTGTCCTTCAAAAGAAAGAATTTCTGTAAGGGTTTTACGGATCGCCCTTTCGTCGTCGATGATGAGAATATAGGCCATGTATGAATTTTGTTTTGGGTTGGGGAATTGGGGATGTAGGATTTATAATTTGTAATTGATATTTATGATTTGTGATTTACAATTGAGAGATTGGATATTCCGTATACTTTCAATTGACGTTCTACAAATATAAAACTTAAAAAATGTTGTGGGTACGAAAGGCGATTCAAAAATCGTACCCGAATAAAAAATACAGGATTGATTTTTGTAAATCAGGGAATAGCCTTTACATTTGCCGTCCCTTAATTCGGGACGTAGCGCAGCCCGGTAGCGCACACGTCTGGGGGGCGTGTGGTCGCTGGTTCGAATCCAGTCGTCCCGACAATGTTGTTTTCTAAAACAATTATTATTTTAGAAAACATCACTTAAACTGAATGCCGACTTTAATAGTCGGCATTTTTATTTTGTATAATGCTCTTATTCATAAAATTAATTTTGATTAAGGTAATAAATATATTACTTTTGAAAAGTGAAATCAAATGAATTAATCAGATTACTGCAAAAAGATGGATGGTTTGTAATCAGGCAAAGCGGCAGCCACATGATTATGCAACACCCTACTAAAAAAGGACAAATCGTTTGTCCTAATCATGGTAGTCAAGAGGTTGGTAAAGGATTGGAGAAAAAAATCAAGAAAGACGCAGGAATCTAAAAAAATAATTTATGAAAATTGAAATGATTGTAGAACGAACAAAAACTGGATATTCTGCTTACTCAGAAAAGTATCCTGTTTTTACTGTTGGCAAATCTTTGCAAGAGCTTAAAGCAAATATGCTGGAAGCAATAAATCTTCACTTTGAAGCAAAAGAAAAAATATTCACAGAAGCTGATTTAAAAATCACTTTAGATTTACCACAATTTTTTGAATTCTATAAAGTCATCAATGCGAAAGCGCTTTCTGAAAGAATTGGAATGAACCAAAGTTTATTGGCTCAATATATAAAAGGAATCAAAAAGCCTTCTTCAAATCAAACTTTAAAAATACTTCAAGGAGTTCAACAAATTGGAAATGAATTGGCCGCTATTCGTTTTTTGTTATAAGAGAAATTTGGGAAACTAAAATTGAATTTATATCCGCTAAATAATTCGAACTCCCGGTAATCATCCCGACAAAAAAGCCATCAATGAAAATTGATGGCTTTTAATTTTATCAACAAGCAATTATCTCTCCTGCCATTTTCCTTCTAATCCTATAAAATCTTCTAAATGATATACCGAATCTGAGTAAGCAAAAAGTATTGTTCTGTCATCTACAATTGTGTATTTTTTTCTTTTGTCTACACTCAGCTTTTGCAATTCAGGAAAATACCTTAGAGGAGTAATGAATAAACGTCCATCTTCCATTTTAATAGTGATTTTACCTGGTTCATTAAAAAGTAACTTTTCAATACACATTGTAGTGTTTTTTAAAGTGATTTTCATTTTATTTAAATTTTATTGTTTTTACTTTTTTGCCTTCTTTAAATTTTTCAAAACTATCCAAAAGCTCAGCTTGATGCAATTTAATAATTTTTAAGGCTAACTTAATATCTGTATCAGTCAAAGTTCCTTTTTCAGCAATTTGAAGAGTTCTTAACCAAATCTTTGCAGATTTTTGTTTCATTCCCTTTTCTTTGACTATATGTAAATGAGGAGGTTCTTTTAAAACATCAAAGCTATAAATGAAAAAAGTTAAAAACTTATAAATCGCAATTTTAGGCATACAAAAGAATTTACTAAATAATATAGCAATTAATATGCCAATTAATTTAGTATCATGTAATGTCTAAAATTGTCATGATATCCTCGAAAAAGTCCGAACTCTTGGCAGTCATCCCGACAAACAAGAAAAGTCCTGCACGAAAGTGCGGGACTTTTTGCATTTGAGCGACGCAAGCTTGCTTGCAAAAGCGATGATGCAAAAAGAACCTGAGCGAGCATAGCGAGCCAGGACTTTTCTTGATTGGCCTCCCCCCCTTAGGATGTCCGAGCGAAGCGAAGGAAATCCAGTCGTCCCGACAAACAAAAACCTCAGCAATGCTGAGGTTTTTCCGTTATTATTAATACACTAAAATAGCTTTTTGAAAACAATTATGCTGTTAATGACATAGGTAACAATAATAAAAAGGGCACACTTAAATCATAGTTAGTTGACTCATATTTAGGACCCATTGACATTTTTCCATAATAAGATTTTAATCTGTTTTGATATAGTTTTTCAGATTGTATGAACCATGCTTTCTTTCCTAATTGCTGTGATAAGAACCATTTTTCAATCAGTCTTGCCATCCTACCATTACCATCTGCAAATGGATGGATTTTTACAAATATTAAATGAATCATAGCAGCATAATAAAAAATTTCGTTCATTGTCATTTCCTTGGATATAAGTAATCTTATTTCCTTGAAAAAAAGATCTATTTCTTTTACTAATATCTCTTTTTTTGCACCTTGATATATTGGGATTTCATTGGAATATACAAAGACATCTTTATCTCTAATATTTCCTTTATACCTTTCATCCTCAAGTAAATTTTCAGATAAAATTTTATGCGCAAATAAGATATTCTTTTTACTTAATGAATTTTTACTTGCAAAATCATATGCTTGAGTTAAATCTAGAATTTCTTTGAAAGATTTACTTTTTGTATTGAATCCTGAATTAGTATATCTCAAATAAGAATCAAAATCTATTGGATTTCCCTCAATCATTGATGAATATACGGATGACTTTGCAATGTAATACCCAAATGATTCAGCATTTAAAACAGTTTCCTTTATTTTGTTGAAATGCTTTAAAATAGATATTGGTTGTTTTAATTTATAGTAGTTTAAATACTCAGAAGAAATCAATTTTGTTTTCATATTCTAAATTACAAAAATTAAATAATTACAATTCTAGTCATTTTTGAATTTAAAATTGATTGTTAGCATAAACATACTCAAATAAGTCCGAACTCCAGGTAATCGTCCCGACAACAAAAACCTCAGCAATGCTGAGGTTTTTGTGTTTAATAGTATAGAAAACGGATGTTCTTGTTGGTCAGGAGACCAACAAGGGCAAAAAAGGCAGTAACGCCAACATGAAACATGAAACTTTAAATAATAAACTTTTTTAGGAGCATAGAAAATGGATGTTCTTGTTGGGCCAGAGACCAACAAGGGCAGAAAATACCATCTTGTCGGTCAGGAGACCGACAAAGGCTGAACAGCCAACAAAGACCTAGATCCCTCAAATTATTCTTTTTTAAATGGGCCCATCAGACATATTCAGGACTTATTATTTTGCTGTAATTTTATGTGTAACTACATTATTCCAAGCATATTTAACTGCATGAAAAAAAATACTGGCATTCAGCTTATTTTGACCATATTGATATCGGTATTTATTTTTTCGAGCTGCCAACCCACCATTCCTTCCATACCGCCTGTTGTCATCCCCAATGCGCCTTCAAACCTTTCGGCTAGTGTGGCTTCCAACAATCAGATTGATTTGCATTGGACCGACAATTCAACTGACGAATCAGGCTACATCATTCAAAGAAAAACTTCTGGCAACAATTTTGTCGATTTAGACAGTACGGCTTCGAATATCACAACATTCAGCGATGTGAACGTTCAGGTAAATACGACTTATACTTACAGAGTTTGTTCATATAACAGTGAAGGAAATTCCAATCAATACACAAATGAAGATTCTGCCATCATTGTATTCAATGTGGTTGTACTGCCAACTGTTAATACTATTGCCGCCTCAGGCATTGATACAATTAACGCTGTTTTGAGCGGAGAAGTAACCAGTGATGGAGGAGCTGCAGTTATTTCGAGGGGATTGTGCTGGAGCACTTCACCCAATCCCACATCAACACTTATTACATCAACTATCGAGGGTTCCGGCGTGGGTACTTTTTCTTCAATCCTTTCAAATTTATCTCCCAATACCACTTACCATTTCAGAGCTTATGCCATCAATAGCATTGGCACAGCTTATGGAAATGATTTGACTTTCACTACACAACCATTGCCTGTTATTTTAAGTTCAGTCACCATTGGTACTCAAATATGGAGTTTGAAAAATCTGGATGTAAACCGTTACCAAAATGGAGACACCATACATCATATTACGAATGCCCAGGAATGGCAGACAACAACTGAGGGTGCATGGTGCTGGTATAACAATGACAGTGCCAATTACGCCGCAAAATATGGCAGATTATACAATTACTTCGCAGTCAGTGACCCCAGAGGCCTTGCTCCTGCAGGATGGCATATCCCTGATGATTATGAATGGAACACACTGATCAAATTTATTGATGCAAGCGCCGATACCGTTTGTGATTACTGCACTTCAAGTCAAACTGCCGGCGGAGCAATGAAACCGCCCGGATTCGTAATCTGGTTGAGTCCGAATACCGGAGCAACCAATAGCAGCAGATTTACTGCGATGCCCGGTGGATACAGAACTGAATTAGGAACATTCACTTTAGTAACGCAATGGGCAAATTGGTGGTCGGCAACTGAATACAGTTTTGATAACACCCGTGCCTATTACCATTACATATTATCCAACAATGCAACGGCAAACAGGTATCATATCGACAAGCATTATGGAAATTCAGTAAGGTTGATCAAGAACTAGGTTGCCTTAGCTTTTTCACTTTTTATTTCCTAAACGCCATTCTGTTTCGTACTTGAGAAAGGGCTGTTGATTTTTATCAAATTGTATCGGCAACCAGATGTAAGAACATTTTATAAAGTTTTCCGTGTTATGTCGTTCGAGCATGATGATTGATTGATCCAACCCTTTCACATCAAATGCGGCGGTTGGCTGTGAATGAAAAGTGGTTTCGCTTTGTTCTCCAACACAAGGGTTACCGATGTCGGCCCAGGGTCCGAATATGTTTTTTGCAATAAATATTTTTGCAGCATTGGCTTTCCATCCACTCACATCAGAAGTTACCAGATAGTACATCCCATTTTTTTTGATCAGAACCGGAGCCTCTCTTCGGAATGCTATATCAATTTTGGCCCATTGATCGGTCGATTGCAAAAAATCATCAGATAGTTTGACCACATGCAAACACCTCGATCCATCTCCCATTTTTCTGTCGTATAAAAAGTAGGCTATTGTATCCGTATCCAAAAATAGGGTGCAATCTTTTACAGCACCACTGTCATTGATGGGCCTGTGATAACCAACAAAATGAAAGGGCCCGGTAATTTTATCTGCCCAGGCAACACCTGCATCTGCGTATCCGGCTCCTTGTTTATGGGTGCCCGGGTAGCCAACATAATGAAACCACATCACATATTTTTTCGTCCTGGGATTATAAATGATTTTAGGACGCTCCATACGCATGGGTCCGAAAAGCGGATGCGCAGGATCATTGGAGGTGGACAGAATGACTCCCTCATATTTCCATTGATGCAGATTGACTGAACTGTAAAGATTGACCCCTGTTGTTGTAGCAGCCCCATTATTGACTGACGTATCCCTTCCCATTGCCCTCAACGCCAGTCCATACCAATAATAAACTCCATCCACAAAGAGAACACCCCCATCATGGGCATTGATAACTTCTCCTCTCTCATCTTTCCAAATAACATACTCATCGAAGCTTCCGTTCACAAACATATCTGCCGACTGCCGAGTCAGACCTTCTCCATAGACTGTTGAGTCATTTATTTTCTGATGATGCTGTGCATCGACACCATTCGCTGCAAACAAAAAAAACACAAGCAACCGAAAGACTGATTTATTGATCATAACATAACAAAATATGTAAAAAAACACTTACCCTGCAATCCCCCATGATGAAAAATACATGAATATACCTGCGATGATCAGCAGCACAACTATCGACAGCAGCACCTCTTTGTAATTCCAGCTTGCACGACTGGCAACTTTATCTTCATTGACTGTAGTTGCAAAGGTCAAGCCCTGAATTTGCACATCATTGGGCTTGGGTGTGAGTAAACTTACTCCCACCATTATCACTATCGAAAACAAGAAAAGATAAATGCAGAAATACAAAAAGTTGATGGTGGCAAATTGATAAAGCAATCCATTCACCTCCAATTGATCTTTGAACATTTGTAAAGTCAATTTGACTACACCTACAATGAATCCTGTTACCATAGCTGCATAGGCGCCCTGCGCATTGAGTCTTTTGAAGAATACACCGAACAGGAAGACCGCTGCGATCGGTGGTGCCAGATATGATTGCACACTTTGCAAATAATCATACAAACCATTTGATATCCTTCCCATCAAGGGAATCCAGGCCATACCAAGCAACACTACCACCACCGTGGCAATTCGTCCCACTTTCACCAATTGTTTTTCTGATGCTTCGGGGTATTGCTTTTTATAGATATCCATCGTATACAGTGTGGAACATGCATTGTAAACTGAAGCCAATGAACTCATCAATGCCGCCAATAATCCCCCGGCCAAGAGTCCACGTAAGCCAACAGGCATCAATGTTTTGACCAAAGCCGGAAATGCCGCATTGTTGTCATCAAGCACCAGCTTTCCCTGACTGTGTAAAACATAAGCAATCAAACCAGGTATGAGAAAAATGAAAAAAGGCAGCAATTTCAAATACGCAGCAAAAATGGTTCCGCGTCTGGCTTCTTTTTCATTTCTGGCTGCCAAGCACCTTTGAACGATATGCTGGTCTGTACACCAATACCAAATTCCCACAATTGGCGAAGCAAATAAAATGCCGAGCCAGGGATATTCGGGGTCATTCAACGAAGGAAACATATTGAGTTTATCCTGTGGCAGGGCCGCCATCAATTGATCCCATCCTCCCACTTCTTTTAATCCAAATACCAGCAATACCAAGGAACCAGCCAGCAATACGATGGCCTGTATCGCTTCTGTGTACATCACCGCATGCAAGCCCCCAAAAACGGTATACACCCCTGTTACCACCACCAATATAATTGCTCCTGTCCAGAAGTCTACTCCCATAAATTGGTTGAACACCAACGCACCTGCAAAAATGGTCACGCTTGCTTTGGTGATCACATAGCTTAACAGCTGGATGACAGACAACAGCCTTCTTGCCTGCGGATTGAACCTTCTCTCCAAAAACTCGGGCATGGTGTATACCATACTTCGCATGTAAAATGGAACGAACACCCAACCGAGAATCAAAACGATGTAGGAGTGCAATTCGTAATGACCAAGCACCACGCCGCTTTTGGCAGCACTTCCAGCCAGACCCACAATGTGTTCTGAACCTACATTAGAAGCCAGAATACTGGCTCCTATGACGAACCAGCCTAAGTTGCGGTTGGCCAGAAAATAATCGCTGGCACTTTCTTTACTTTTACGGATGCTCCAAATGGATACTGCGGCAATGACTGCCATGTACAAGATCACAAAGATCCAGTCGATTGTTCCAAGAAAATTCATTGTACTGATTTTATGGGGTTTTCAATTATCTGATTTAATGATTGATTAGGTAGATCAGATGTACCTGTTGATGATGTTTTCGAAATATTCTTGTTGTCCGCTGATGGTTTTCGGCTCTTCGCTGTTGATGGCCAATTGGGTCAAATCTGTGAGCGACAATTTACCATCTTCAAAATCTTTTCCATTGCCGTGAGTGAATGATTGATAACGCTCAGCTCTTTTGTTTTTGAAAGAAGATTGATTAAGGATGTTATCTGCGGCAATCAACGCGCGTGCAAAGGCATCCATACCGCCAATGTGTGCATAGAAAAGATCCTCGGGATCGGTGCTGTTTCTTCTGATTTTAGCGTCAAAATTGATTCCCCCTCCTTTTAAGCCTCCGCTTTGCAGCAAAATCAGCATGCATTCCGTCAGCTCATTGATGTTGTTGGGGAACTGGTCGGTGTCCCAACCATTTTGCATATCTCCCCGGTTGGCATCCAAACTGCCCAGCATATCATTGTCGGCAGCTACCTGCATTTCGTGCTGCATGGTATGTCCGGCGAGGGTTGCGTGATTGAACTCGAGGTTGAGTTTGAAGTCATCCAAGAGATCATACTGCCTTAAAAATCCCAACACCGTCTCGGCATTGTAATCGTACTGGTGCTTTGTGGGCTCGCAAGGCTTGGGCTCAATAAAAAATGTCCCTTTAAAACCATTGGCCCTTGCGTAGTCTTTGGCTTTATGCAAAAACATGGCCATATGCGCTTTTTCCCTTTTCATATCGGTATTCAGTAAACTCATGTAACCTTCTCTTCCGCCCCAGAACACATAACCGCTGCCGTTGAGTTTGATGGTGGCATCAATGGCAAACTGAACCTGGGCGGCTGCTTTGGCCACCACACTGAAATCGGGATTGGTGGCGGCACCGTTCATGTATCTTTTGTTCGAAAAAAGATTGGCTGTACCCCATAGCAATGTCACTCCTGTTTCCTGTTGTTTTTGCAGTAAATAATCACTGATGAGTTGAAGTCGTCTTTCATTTTCCGCCATGTCATCGCAGTAATCTATGGCATCCACGTCGTGAAAACAATAAAACGGCAAACGCAGTTTGGTCAGAAATTCGAAAGCGGCATCCGCTTTATCTTTTGCTCTTCCTTCTGCACTTGTTTTTTTATCCCATGGAAATTCATGTGTGGGTGCCCCGAATGGGTCGGCCCCAGTTCCACAGAAGCTATGCCAGTAGGCTCCTGCAAACCGCAACCATTCTTTCATTGGCTTACCCGCAACGACTCTGCTTTCATCATACCAACGAAATGCCAACGGATTATCGGAAGTTGTCCCCTCAAAATTGATTTGAGGTATGTTTTTGAAATAAACTGCTTGACTCATCTTTTAAATTATTTATTGTAGAATTATTGTAGCTTTTTTTTCAGTTCTGTTTCCCAATTGTTGTAATGGTCGTCATAGAGATTCTGCTTATCGGGATGGATCACCCTTACTGCATTTGCCGCTAATAAAGGAGGCTCCTTCTTTTCAGACATAAAAACACCGGCACAAGCTCCCTTGGCGGCACCTATGCTGCCATCGGCTTCATACAACTCCAATGTCAGTCCGGTGGTATTCACAAAAGCATCGATGAATACTTCACTCAAAAAAAGATTGGCCCTGGGTGCTTTGACTACCGAGAGTTGTATGCCATTTTCCCTCATGATGTTGAGTCCGTATTGAAAAGCGAAGGCAATTCCCTCAAGTGCGGCCCTGACGATGTGTGATGGTGTATGGATATTGAAATTCAAATTCAACAGGTGTGAGCCGACAGTTCGGTTGCCCAAAATTCTTTCGGCGCCATTGCCGAATGGCAGCATCAAAAGGCCTTCGCTGCCAACAGGAACAGCAGCTGCCAATTCATTCAATTCGGCATAAGAGAGGTTTTTACCTAAAATTGAACGGATGTATTTATATAAAATGCCCGTACCGTTGATGCACATCAACACACCCAAGGAGTGATTGGCTGCAAGATGATTGACGTGGGCAAAAGTATTCACCCGTGATTGCACATCATGAAACAACTTTTCGGTGACCGCATAAATCACACCGCTGGTGCCGGCTGTTGCAGCCATCTCACCTTCTTTCATTACATTCAAGCTGAAAGCATTGTTCGGTTGATCGCCCGCTTTGTATGAAACCGGAATGCCTGCAGGAAGTCCAAGCTCCTTGGCCACCGTATCTAACAAGTTTCCATGTATTTCAAAATTGTCTTTTATTTCCGGAATGATGGATGCATCAAATCCGAAATAATCCATCAGCTTTTCTGAAACTGTATTCGTTTTGAAATCCCAGCATACCGCCTCAGTCAAGGCGCTGACTGTGGTAGATAGCTTCCCGGTCAATTGGTAAGCTATAAAATCTCCGGGCAAGAGGATGGTTTTGATTTTGGCAAACAGTTCAGGTTCATTTTTCTTTACCCATGCCAATTTGCTGGCTGTGAAATTGCCCGGTGCGTTGAGCAGGTGATTTAAACAGTAATCTTCACCGATAGCGTTCATGGCCTGGTTTCCAATTTCCACCGCCCGGCTGTCGCACCAGATGATGCTGTCTCTCAACACCTGATTATGCTCATCCAAACAAACCAATCCGTGCATCTGATAAGCGATACCGATGGCTCCGATGGCTGCAGGATCATATTTGTTCTGTGCATGAAGCAACAAGATCGCCTGCTTTACATGATGCCACCAATCTGCCGGCGATTGCTCAGCCCAGTTGGGTTCACGACTCACAATCCCACATTCTTTTTCGGGGTATTGAGCTGCAGCTACACAAACAGCAGCAACTGTATCATAAGCCGAAACTTTAATGAAAGAAGTACCCAGGTCAATTCCTATCGCAATCATTTGGTGTTGTATTGAATCCAAATATCTACAACTTCATACGGCTTGTCAACTGCTAAAAAAATAAATAAATACGCTATCTTATCAACTTTATCCTAATTTGAGTTGAATTAATGATAAAATACCATTTTAACTTCAGCGATGAAAACACTCATCCAAAAAATTCCGCTTGAACAGCACGAGAGTTTTGCTTGCAGAACATACACCACTCCCCACTTTGAAACCAACTGGCACAAACACGACGAGTATGAGATCATTCTCATCAAACAAGGCAATGGTACAGCCATGATCGGCGATTACGTGAATGAATACCGAAAAGGAGATGTTTATTTTCTTTCAGGCAATTTGCCTCATTGGTTCAGAAAAACCAATGCTGCAGCCACAGGAAGCGCGCTGGTAATACATTTTAAAAAAGAAATTTTTGAGTCTGGTTTCATTCATACGCCCGAATTAGGCAAGATCAGCAAATTGCTTGCACAGCAACACGGTATTTTCTTTCAGCAAAAATTAAAACAGCAGATAACCGAACATTTACTGGCCATCAATGAAACCAAAGGCTTTGAACGGATGCTGCAGTTGCTCTCGTGTTTGCAAGCCATTGCAACCGGGAAAGGATATGAAGTGATTGCCAAAGAATTTTCCGACTCAAAAAACAATGTCAATCCAACGATAGAAGCTGTCATTGAATACACGTTCAAACACTTCAGAAACTCCATTACGCTCTTCGAAATCGCACATGTTGCGAAAATGACCATCCCTACTTTTTGCAGGTTTTTCAAAAGGAACATCAAAAAGTCATACTTCGATTTTTTAAGAGATGTCAGGATCAGTCATGCCTGTAAGATGTTGCATTCGGGAGACATGCCTGTCATAGACATTTGCTATGAGAGCGGCTACAACAGCTGGTCGCATTTCAGCAAACAATTCAAAGCAGTCAAGAATATGACCCCGACCGCCTACCGAAAAATGTATGGCAACGAGTTTTGATGAAAGCTCAAATCCGTATCTTCAATCTCATGAAAACAGTCGTTTACCAAGATATCATCAAAGACTTGCAGCAACTTGCCTCACCAGAAAGGGCTGTATCCATGCAACGTTTTTTCAAAACCGGCAAAGGGGAATATGGCGAAGGAGATCGGTTTCATGGCGTCAGCGTGCCGCAGCAGCGGGCCATCGCCAAAAAATACGGCAACGAATGTACGAGAGAAGACATTGTTCGTTTGCTCGATGCCGACTTTCACGAAGAAAGACTGACCGGCGTTTTTTTACTGGTGCATGTTTGTAAAATGGCTGCCAAAAAAAAGCAAGAACAAAGCTGGGTGGAACTTTACATAGAAAAAGCTGAACGCATGAACAACTGGGACCTGGTGGATTCCAGTGCGCACTTCATCTTAGGGCCATGGCTCGAACACAACGACAAGAAAATCTTACATGCATTTGCAAAATCCGATTCGCTGTGGAAAAACCGGATTGCCATGGTATCTCAACTGCATTTCATCCGTAAAAATATCCTCACCGATCTTTTTCCGTTGTGCGAGCATTTACTTGAACATCCGCACGACCTGATGCAAAAAGCCACCGGTTGGATGTTGAAAGAAGCCTGGCAAAAAGATCCGCTGGCAGTTGAAGAATTTCTGAATGAAAATTATACCCGCATGCCCCGCACCTTGCTCCGGTATGCGATTGAAAAAATGCCAGAACCCCAGCGAAAGGCCTATCTGAAAAAATTAGTTTGATCATTGGTTTTTCCTACTTTCCTTTCATCACATGACCATCATCGCAGAAAGGGATGGCAACCATCATTGCTATGCATAACGTCATCGCAGACATTTAGGCGATGAAAGCGATACTTATTTTCCTCGCCGCACATTGGTATTTGTCATTGTTTTCCCAAACTTTTTTGGATCATCGTTATGCGGCTCATGGCGCTTTTAGCATGAGTAAATTTTGGGAAAGATTCTTTTACATTTTTGCTTACATCACACAAGGGTCATCGTATATGAGTCCAAGGGCTTACGGTATCATGCACCGCCTGCATCATGCGTACACCGACACTGCTCAGGATCCTCATTCACCGCGGTTTTCGAAGGGGGTGATCGACATGATGCTGCGCACCAACAAAGTATATCTGGGTATTTACAAACACACGCTCACCCCTGATGCGCGTTTTCTTAAAAACATACCCGACTGGCCTGCATTCGACCGATGGGCCATGTCGTATACCTCCAGCTTGTTGTGGGTGTTGATATATATTGGTTACTATGTTTATTTCGCATCTTCCTTTTGGTGGTATTTGCTGATACCTGTTCATGTTTTCATGGGACCTATCCATGGTACCATCATCAATTGGTTTGCGCATAAATATGGTTACAGCAATTTTGAAATGAACAACACCTCAAAGAACCTGCTTCCCTTGGATATATTAATGATGGGCGAAAGTTATCACAACAACCACCATAAATTTCCTTCGAGGGTCAACTTTGGCTACAAATGGCATGAGCTTGACCCCACTTATCTGGTGATGAAATTATTGTCGTGGCTGGGGGTCATTCATTTCAACAAATTGGCCACACAAAGAGTAGCTACAGAATTTTGAGGGCATAAAAAATCTCCATAGTGAAACCGATTTGAGGCAACCACTATGGAGATCAAATGAAGAGCTATTTTTACAGTTCGATGCGTTTCATTTTAGGTACTAACATATGCATGAAAAGCCAGCCCAAAAGATACGCGGCACCGCAGATGAAGAACATGATGTAATAACCGGTCTGGATTTGGTTGATGCTTTCGAAATAGACAAACATTCTTTTTTGCACGAGCATCGAAAGAAGAATGCCTCCTAATCCGCCAAACATACCCCCAATACCTGTAACAGAGGCTGTGGTTGATTTGGGAAACATATCACTTACTGTAGTAAAAATGTTCGCACTCCAGGCCTGATGAGCAGCTGCCGCCAATCCAATGACGAGTACAGCGAGCCACATGTTAACGCCACCAAGCAGTTGAGCAAATACGATGGGCAACACGCAGAAAGCATAAATCAACATACTGGTTTTACGCGCTTTGAAAACGGGCCATCCCTTGTTGATTAAACGCATGGGAATATAACCACCACCGATGCTGCCTATGCTGGAGATTACATAAACCATCGCAACCGGAAAAGCGATATCGGTGCCTTTCAAACCATATTGTTTACCGAGAAAATCGGGCAACCAGAAAAGATAAAACCACCAAATGGGATCGGTTAAAAACTTACCGATGGCGAATGCCCATGTTTGACGAAATTGAAGCAATCGGAACCAGCTTACTTTTTCGGCAGGTTCGGCTTCGGCAGTGGCAGCCTCATCGGCATGGATATAATCAAATTCTGCTTTCGATAATTTAGCCATGCGGCTCGGCACTTCGTAATAGACAAACCAAAGAATGAGCCATATGAAACCAATGGCCCCTGTAATGATGAAAGCCCATTTCCAACCCCATTTCTCTGCAATAAACGGAACAGACAAAGGAGCCAGAATAGCACCAATATTGGAACCTGAATTGAATATTCCGGTGGCCAGTGCCCTTTCCTTTTTGGGAAACCATTCCGCTGTTACTTTGATGGCTGCAGGAAAATTACCCGATTCGGTAACTCCCAAGAAAACCCTGGCGATACTAAATCCTCCTGTCCCTGTGGCAAACGCATGTAATACAGCGGCGATACTCCATAATCCAGTAGCCACTGCATAACCGATTTTTGTTCCCAGCTTGTCGATCACCCTTCCAGCAAACAGCATTCCTATAGCATAGGCAATCTTGAATGCGATTTCTATATTGGCATAATTGGCTATTTCAGCGGTTTTATCCCAACTGAACGCGGCAGCCAGGTAGGGCTTCAGCAAACTGATTACGGCACGGTCGAGGTAGTTAACAGTGGTGGCAAAAAACACCAATGCACAGATTGTCCAGCGGTATTTTGTCATTTTTTGATGCTGTGTCATAACAGTAAATTATTTTATTTTGATGGATTGTATTGTTGACAGCACTTCGCGTGTGGAGGCTTCAATGGTATCATAATCTTTGGCTTCCATTAGTTTCTTACTGATCAGCTTGCTGCCCATGCCCACGGCACAAACACCGGCTTTGAACCATCCTTCTATATTTTCTTTTGTAGTATCCACACCACCTGTGGGCATAAACAAAAGTTTAGGAAAAATTTCTTTGATGCTGCTCAGGAATTCGGGGCCCAGCATATTGCCCGGAAACAGTTTGATGAAGGTAACTCCGCTGTTTTCCGCCATGATGATCTCAGTGGGCGTCATGCAACCCGGCGCATAGAGCATGCCGATGCTGTTGGCTTTCTCGGCCACTTCTTTCACAAAACCCGGACTCACCATAAAATCGGCACCGGCCGCAATATAATCTTCCGCCTGTTGCAAATTCTTGATGGTGCCAACGCCCAGCAACATGTCGGGCATTTCGGCGTTTCTTACAGCTACCATTTTTTTGAAATTGCTTAATGCAGCTTCACCTCTGTTGGTATATTCCACCGCCTTGATACCTGCACGGTAAATGGCTTTCAAAATATCGACACTCAAGGTTTCATCTGCATTGAAGTAAAGAGGTAAGATTCCTTGAGATACAATTGCGTCTGTGACTTTTTGTTTCATATTTTTATTGATGTTTTTTAGCGTCATGTCACCCCTTCGGGGTTTGTGGGATTATGTTTTTTAGTGTCATGTCACCCCTTTGGGGTTTTGGTAGAATAATGTCACCCCTTCGGGGTTTGGTAGAATAATTTCACCCCTTCGGGGTTTGTGGGATGATGTTTTTTAGCGTCATGTCACCCAATCATCAAATTGACTAGCTATCAAATTTTCACCTTTATCACCAGCTTTTTGATCATGCCTTCTCCGATCATTGGCGCATGCACATCTTCCGGAAAAAATATGGCGAACTGGCCGTCTGTTAGTTCGAAAAACATGTCGGGTGCATCATTGAAAAACTGCACATCTTTTTCTGCATTATAATCTCCATTCGGTTGGCCACATTTTGTGCGGGGTTTCCAACCAATGGTTTCTTTTCCGCTGATGCAAAGCTGTATGTCGATGTTCTTGTTATGACATTCGAATTTCGCGAGACTGGCTTCGGCGGTTTTACCCTGCGCATGGCTGAATATCGCTTTAAGCCCCTCGGAAATATCTGCTTTACCATCTGCAGCATGAAGCAAATCGGTACTGTTGATGTACTCGAAAGCTTTTTCAAACAATGGATGAACACTCAAATAACGATGGGCATTGTGTAAAGAATCGATGATCATGGTTTAAGACGATGTGTTTGTTGTTAAATAAAATTAGGTTGCCCAAGATAATGATAAAAAAGATTGATTGGCTTCGAATTATTGCAATAAAACAGCCGAAAACCTTCCCGAGCAGTGAATTTCTACGCAATCGTTTTCGTTTTTTTTGAGAAGTTTTTCGCAATAATTGAAGATATTTACAAGCATAAACCCAATACAATTATCATGTCAAAAAAAGTAGTCACACTCGGCGAAATCATGCTGAGATTATCCACCCCCGATTTTAAAAGATTTGTTCAGGCCGACACCTTCGATATCACTTACGGTGGCGGTGAAGCGAATGTATCTGCAGCCCTTTGCAATTATGGACTCAATGGCACCTTCGTTACCAAAGTGCCCAACAATCCTATTGGCCAATCTGCCATCAACCATCTGCGCCGTTATGGTGTAGACACACAATACATTGCCCTCGGTGGCGACCGTTTGGGTATCTATTTTCTGGAAACCGGCGCTTCCATGCGTGCGTCTCAAGTGGTGTACGACAGAGCCGGTGCTTCCATCGCCGATGTGGATGCCAGCGAATTTGATTTCGATAAGATTTTTGAAGGTGCTTCCTGGTTTCATACCACCGGCATCACCCCTGCCTTGAGCGATAAAGCCGCCGCTCTTACCGAAGCCGCCTTGAAAGCCGCCAAAGCCAAAGGCATCACCACCAGCATCGACCTCAACTACAGAAAAAAATTGTGGAGCAAGGAAAAAGCCAGAGAAGTGATGACTCGTCTTTGTCAGTATGTAGACGTTTGCATCGGCAATGAAGAAGACGCCGACACCACGTTGGGTTTCAAAGCCAAGGACACGGATGTTACCAAAGGCGAGCTGAACCTCGATGGATTCAAAGATGTGTTCATGCAGATGAAAGAGAAATTCGGTTTCAAATTCATCGCTTCATCATTGAGAGAAAGTC
>CANGIT010000021.1 GCA_947454155.1 Chitinophagaceae bacterium | reverse complement strand
CATATTCCGCTGGCACTGGCTTTCACACTGTCTACAACAGGCAAGCCGTTGACAACAATTGTTTTGATGGCAGATGTTACACAACCCTGGTCAACATCCGTTGCAGTGATGATGTAACTATAAGTACCAGGTGCAGTTGGTGTAATCAGATATGGATCAGATCCGGCTCCATTGTCTGTTAACGACACTCCGCCAGACAAGCCACTATTGCTTAAAGGAGAGGCCGTTAGGTCGTAGGTTGAATAATAGTTGTTGGCTGAGCTATAACTGCTGCTCAGGTTGAATGAACCTCCTATACATATTGAATTCACTGACACGCCATCAACAGTAGCATCTGCTGTCAGCGGATCTGTAGGATTCACGGTAGCTACCAATGCAGAAGATCTTGGACCTTCGCAACCGGCTGCACTTACTTCACTTACATAGAAGGTAGTTGTAGTGCTGATAGGATGTGTATACGTATTGGCGGTGCTGTCCTGTATTGGACTTCCACCCACTGCATCTGCATACCATCTGAATCGTGGTGTAGCCTCTCCTGAATTGGATGAAACAGAAGCCGCTGGCACACCCGTACCACATTGTACCGATCCGGATGTTGACGGAGCAGCAGGCAATGGATTCACAGTTACATTCACTGTTCCTGTTGAACTACATCCATTTCCAGGATTTGTAACAGTTAATGTATATGCAGTAGTTGTAGTAGGAGAAACAGAAAGTGAACTTCCGGTTCTTGTAGAATCACCCCAAGTCCAGTTGAAGGTGTAAGCATTGGTGTTGTTTACATTTGTCAAACCATTGAACTGTATGATAGGTTTGCTTGCAACAGCAGTACCTGTGGTTGCAGAACAAGAAGTAGTGCTGCTTGCACTATGGGTATTGCTGGCATATGAAGGTGTATAACATTGAATGGTTGAAGTACCTGAAACAGCATTGGCCTGACAAATATTTATAAGAATATTCGATGTGCCATCCCAATAGAAAGGCGAAGTGAATGTATGAGTATTCAAACCTGCTACCGGGGTAAAACTAGTTTGTGAAAAAACATTTGTCATACTCGGCGTCAAATATGTGGTTCCTATGGCATTGGCACTTGTTAAGCCCATCGATATTGTAAAATTCGAAAGTGTACCTGTCGTTGTGGTAGTTGTGAAACTAAGTCCTGTAATATTGCCTGCAGTTAATCCTGCTGATAACAATTCGGATGCAGAGTATAACAACTGTGTTCTGATCTGGTTACCGATACCGTTTCCTGAACGATATGGATTACCATCACTTCCTCCTATGGTTGTAGTTCCTACACCTCCAATATTTACAACGCCTGCAATTGATTCAATAATTGTTCCATTCAAAGCAACTGATGCACCTGCACAAATTGTATTGGGCGTAGCTGTAGATGTTGTGATGGCAGGAACTGGCTTAGGCGAAATCTGAACTGTACTGGTTACTGTACAACCCAAAGTGGCATCTGTACCAGTTACCGTGTAAGTGATGACTGTATTGGCCGCTGTTGGTGTAACTGTTGCAGTAGCTCCTGAAACTGATGAAGAAATACCGCTTCCAATAGCAGGTGTAGCAGTCCATACATAATCATAGGTCTGTGTAGTTCCTGTTTGTGTTACAGACAGGTTGACAGATGTGTTGGCACAAGGATAATTATTGCTTACTGCCGCAGTAATGGCATCTGGAACATTGACAGTAGCGGTTACAGGTGTACGAACACTTTCACATGTACCGTTATAAATGGCTACGTAGAATGTAGTGGTTGTGCTAATTGAGTAGTTGGCTAACGTATCATTTACATGACCTACCAATGGAGAACCACCGGTTTCTGATAAATACCAGCGATAATTTCCCGGCGTAGTACCAATGGCAAAACACGCAGGTGTTTTGGTACCACACTGCGTAGAACCTTGTGTGATAGGTGCTGCTGGTAATGGATTAATGTTGATGGCAACTGAACTGGACTTGCTGCAACCTGTAGATGAATTTAATGCAGTCACCGTATAAGAAGTTGTAGTTTGTGGAGTAACCGTTTGTGATGCACCCAATAATGAACCCGGACTCCAAGTCCATGAATAATTATTAGTGATATCATTGCCAATTTTTCCGCCCAATTGCATATTCAAACGTGTTGCAGCCTGAGTACCTGTTGAAGGTGAGGCAGCTGTTGAATACAAATAAGTGTTTCCTGATGTTGTTGAATAATAAGTAGTGGCATTGTTTGATCCTGCCAAATTAGCTCCTGAATGAGACACTTCAATCAACAAGTTTGATGTTCCATCCCAAGTAAATGGTGTGGCGAAATTGATGGTTTGCCAGCCACTAGTACCGTGTGTATAGGTACTCGGACCATAAACAGTTGTCATGGTTGGAGTAAAGAAAGAAGTTGTTGCAAATGCATTATCTGTCACTCCGGCAATTTTCACAATGAAATTGCTATTTGTTGTTGCACCACCTGCACCGGTAATATTGAATGCTAGTGAAGTGATGTTTCCTGCATACAAGCCAGCAGCTGTCAATTCAGCGGCAGTAATAATGGTCTGACTTCTATACTGCGAAGCTTTATTACAAAATGCAGTATAGTTTGTATTTGCAGCAGTTACTGTATTGTCGCTTCCAATATTGACCGTTCCATTAACTGAAGTAATATATGCACCACTCGAATTAGTGATGATTTGAGTAGAAAGATTTACAGGCGTTCCTGCACAAACAGTTGTTGCACTGGCATTGACAGCCTGTAAGGGAGGCAATGAATTGACAACAACAACTACCGTATCTGTTATGGTACAAACACCATCAACGGCAGTTGCCACATAATTATACGTGCCTGCTGCACTAGGTGTCACAACGGCAGTATTGCCAGCAACTGCTGTATTCATGCCACTTCCAGCTGGCGTAACAGCAGTCCAAGTATATGTATAGTTCTGTGATGGCACGTTGGCAATGTTGCTGACTGTAAGATTGAATGTGCCATTCAAACAAATTGTATTTTGATCTGTCCCGGCATCAATTGGATCAGGAGTATTTACTATAACAGTTACAGCAGTTCTTGGACTTTCACAAGATCCTGAAGGGCCTGCTCCGCCATCTTCAGACACGTAGTAAGTTGTTGTTGTACTGATTGAAGGCAATGCAGGTGAAGCGCCTGTAGCTATTGCTGAACCACCCGAAGCTGCAGTATACCATCTGAACGTACCGTTTTGTCCGGCAGTGGTTGCAGTAACAGAAGGAACACCGGTTCCACATTGTGTCACTCCATTTGCAGAAGGAGCGGCAGGCAAAGGTGTTGCTGTAACTGTAACAGCGCCACTGATTGGGCAACTGTTGATGATAGAAGATACCGTGTACGTTTTTGTTGAGTTAACAGTGATTGGACAAGTTGCTGAAGTAGAAAACACGGAAGTGCCATCACTCCATGAATAGGACAAGCCGGATACATTGATGCCTCCGGTGATGGAAATGTCATCTACACCCAGGTACCAATAGTTGGCCGGTGAATAACAATTGAATCCGATATAATAGATACCTGTTGAAGGTGCAGTGAAAGTGGTGGTCACAGTGGCACAAGTGGTATTGGAAATGGCACTGTTACTCCACAATACATTCGTTTGTGCGGCAGCAGTGGCAAGAGTTCCGTAAGTAACTTTCAAAGCCTCAGGACTGGTTGTACTTCCATAAGATTTGTATTTGAATGAAATAGTGTATGTCATTCCTGCTACTGTGCTGATTGCAGGAGATATCATCCAGGCATTAGCTGCATTTGATAGATTATACGTGTATTGCATTGATTTCGATCCGGTACAAACATAACTTGTACCTGAAGCCCATGAGTTACCTGTACCTGCATTCAATGATGTCCATCCTGTTGGAGGGAATGTGGCACCTTCAAATCCTTCGCTGATGTTGGTATATGCCGGTGTGACACTTGCACTCAATGTTGAACCATCACCTGTACAAACAGGATTAATAGTAGCCGTTGCGTTTAAAGAGATACCTGTATTGGGCGCATCTGTATAAGAAGTTCCGCTTCTGCTTACAGTGAACGTGCCATCACTGGCAACCACAGACCAGGTTACTGTTGCATTCGTTGGAGTAGCGGCAGGAATTGTTCCGTTGAAAGTAAATGTGCCTGCACTTGAACTGCTCTGCGTCATGGTAATTGGCGTTTGAGCCGTACCGTTGTATGAATAATTGATTTGAACAGAAGTCAATGGAGCTCCCAATGCGGTAATGCTCGCCGTTACCGCATGAGATACTGCAGCACAATTGTAAGGATCTGATGACACGCTGTTGATCACTGGCACTGCAGATACACCATTGAACTCATAAGCACCCATATCAGGTGTCGAACCATTTCTGGCATTGTCTGTATAGTCAGTTGTAATACCTGAAATCGCTGTACCCTGACTTTCAAGAACTGAAGCAGGTGTAGTATTGATAGTCAGGTCTGGTGTTGAAGATGTAGCTCCATTGAAGTTAGGATCTCCGTTCACTGAGTTGTTATCCAACCCAGGACCTTTTCCGGATGCATACGGAGTTGCTTTCCAGTTGGCTAATGAAGTTACATCAGCAGCATTGTACTGACCCAACACACCACCTGTTCCTGATACATAATAATCATTGTTGCTGATGGTAAGCCCTGTTGGAGCAGCAGTAGAACCTGCCACGGTAATAGCATAATGCTTTCCACCGGTATTTGCGTTGGAACGGGCATTCACAAACACGTTGTTTTGAATGGTACGCGTTCCGGTATTCGCACTTCTGAAGGCATACGTGTTGATTACACCTGTAGCAACAGAAGAACCACCGATATAGACTGAGTTGAAATAATAACCATTAGTACCCGATACATCATTGATACCATAAATGGTACTGGCAGTTGCCGCATTGGTGGTACCCAATCTCACCAGATTGTTTTGAATGGATGTTGTACCGGAAGCTATATACATACCATTGATTACACCAGTAGTCAAGGCAGCTGTGCTTGCAGACAAACTGTGAACCAGGTTGTTTTTAATTGTATTGGTTCCTGTTGTAGGACCTGCATAATAAATACCGGTGATGTTTACAGCAGCGTTGGCGCTGTTTACAAAACCGCTGATGTTATTATAACCCACACTTGCATTGGCAGTGGTAGATGTGCTGGAGATACCGATGATAGATGCACTTGAAGTAGTTCCTGTATTAGCGGCAGCACTGTTGAAGTTGCTCAATGTGTTACCGTTTCCTGCAGATCCGATTGTTGCAGGACCGGCAGTATTGGTGATACCCACAACCTGTGAAGTGGCAGCATTGGTAGCATTTAGATTGGTAATGGTGTTTCCTGAAATAGTAGCCCCGATTGTATTGATATTTGAAATACCTACAATATTACCTGTTGTGCTGTTGAAAATACCGGCAGCGGTAGTACCGATAGTATTTCCTGTGATGGCACTGGCAGCTGCCAATGTTGTTGCCGCATTGGCATAACCAATACCCATGAAACTGCAGGCATTCGAACCTGCTATGCTGATACCGGCAAGGGTATTATTGGTAATATTGATATAGTTGGATGTGGCCGAAGTTCCGTTTGCTACAAACATTCCGCAGAAAGAACTGGCAGCTCCACCGGTGAAGGTGATTGAACCTGCTGTTGTAGCGCTTCCTATGGTGTTGTTATTGATAACTATCTGTCCATTATGTGCACCGATAGCTGTATTCAAACTGGCTGAAGTTGATGCGGTAGTCAAAGCCATATTTCCAAAACTGTTGCCGGAAATAGTAGTTGTGGCTTGGTTACCCGCAAATAATCTGATGAAATACGGAGTAAAAGTAGAGGTACTTGTCAAAGTCATTGGTGTACCACCTAAGGCAGGAGCGGTTCCTCCGACATAGTTACCTGTAATGTTGAACATACCATCACTACCATCGGCATTGATGGCATGATAAGCTGTTACTGCTGTCGCAAACGTTCTGGTTGCAGTCTGATAGAAACTGTTTCCGGATATCGTCCATGCGCCACCGGTAAAAATCGCATTTCCGGTTCCAATATAGATACCTGTATTTCTCACAGCAGCCACATCAGAGAAATAATCATAGATGTTGTTGTTTGAAATGATGTTTGATTTGTTGTCGGCAGGTGTTGCACTACCTGTCGCATAAATACCATTCGGTGACAATGAATTGGCATTGATACCGCAATACTCGATGGTATTGTTGTTGTTACCAGAAGCGGAAGTTGATCCCACAGCTGTTCCAAAATACACCACACCACTTGTTGCTGATGTATTTGAGGATTTCAGATTAACATATCTGACAAAGTTGTTCTGCGCATTGGCATTCAATCTGAGCGCGGGTCCATTACCAGAGTTTGTCACGTTCAGTATTGAAGATCCAGTTCCGCCGGCACGACCATCTAGTATATAATATTTAGCACCGCTGAGATCAATAATTGGAGAAGTTGTTGTTCCGTTCAAGGTGAATGAAACCGCATCAGCAGCAGGCTGTATGGTGATAGTGTTTGTTGCGCTGGCACCACTATTGTTCAATAATGTGATTGGATAAGTTTCTGATGCAGGATTGTAATCAGCATTCAGTTTCACCAAAGTGGGTTGTGATACCGGACAACCGTTAAGAATAGCTGAAGCATCTGTAATCGTTGCGTAATCAGCACCACTTGTTCCAATAGTTATGGTTGCATTTAAAGTCGGACATCCGGAGGTTGTTGTTGTACCAAATAATGCAGATCCGTATATAGGTCCGCTCAAGCAACTTGATCCATTATAAGGATAAATATAGAAATCATACGAGGTATTAGGGCTCAATCCAGTTGCAATGCATGATGTAGCAGATCCTGAAACGATATTGCTCACTACACCATCACCCAAGGCTGTTACAACTGCATATGAAGTAACGTTCGTTGGTGCTACAACATTAGTGCTGCCTGCAGGATATCTTACTACCAGGTAATTGTCTGGTCTTGTTGCATTTGGAGTAAAAGAAATAGTGGTAGTTCCGGGTCCGGGTGTAGCCGAATAAGAAGTTGGCGCTGTCGGTGTTGTACAAGTTGCCTTGATTTCAAAATTATCAAAACCATAGTATGTAGTTCCACCGGTTCTTGCAAGTACACATTTAAGTGTTATTTTGTTTCCGGCATAAGTATTTGGTATTGCAACAGAAACTCTAACATATCCTCCTGTAGTTACCGCACTGCTTGCTGTAGTCAAATCCACATAAGTCGTTCCATCTGTTGAAATCTGAAACTTATATGAACCACTCCAGGTTGTCAAATCTGCACCCGCATTGCTGCATACACGATAATCAAAAGAGAAATAGGAGTTCGAGGGAACATTGGCAAATGTGGGAGTGATAAATGATTGTGACGCATAGGTTGCATTTAAATACCCCACAACAGCATTTCCGGTATTTCCCGAAATGATTCCGGTATAAACACCAATACCACCACCGCTTGTGATACCCGCCAAGTTCCAGCCGGCAGGTGTACCTGCGCTAGCAAAACCTTCAGACCATGGTATGGACTGATAAGTAGTTGCGGTAATTGATGATGAGTTAGCAGTAGTACATGATGCACTTGAATTCACCGCCCTCATTCTGTAATAATAAGTTGAAACAGCAGATAAACCGGTAACGTTATAGCTGATGGTGGATCCTCCGGCTATTGCCAAACCATTATATCCGGTTACAAAACTGGCAAATGTATTGACCGTAGACACGTCCAGCACATAACCTGTGGCTCCGGCAACTGCAGTCCAGTTGGCAGTGAAACCAGAAGCAGTGATTGAAGTAGCCGCGCTTGCTGTTGGCACAGAAACACAGGTACTACCCGTTACAGTCAATGGCGATGATGTCAGATATTCTGTATAACCACAGACACCTCCATTGTAAGAGAACACAAAATAGTTATAGGAAGTGTTTGCTGTAACTGAATAATTGTCTTTAAAAGTTGTAGCAGTTCCAAAGTAGACGACGGTTCCACCTGTACCATATGCGGCACCTGCAGTATAATTCGTATTGGAAGCTGGATTATCAGGTGTTGTAGTGGCAACAGGATATCTCACTACGAGATAGCCATCGGTACCTGAAGCAGCAGTAAAACTAACCCTTATAGAATCCGTATAAGAACTGAATGTCAATGACGTAGGCTGTGCCAGCGGCGTGGTTGCTGCCGGACAGGTACTCACTGCAATCGCTCCTGAAGCACTGCTCAAAGTGGCGCCGCAAGTATTTGTTACCGAACAGAAATAATAGAAAGTACCACCTGTTGTTGTTGATGGCGTATAAGTAGCAGATGTCGCTCCGGTTACAAAAGTAGAAACAGTAGTATCTGTTGAACCTGTAGTATTGACAAACCATCTGTAACTTAGTGTACCCGTTCCTGTTGCTGTAACAGAAAGTGTCGTTATACCGGTTGACTGGTTTTGCAACAATGATTGCCCAGCTGTTGAGGGCTGTGCAGTAATGTTTGGTACAGTTATACCAGTAGCAGAAGCAGCAACAGTTTTATCTGTTGCACCTGCTGAGCTTACAGTTATGTTTCCGCTATAAGACTGTGCCGCTGTAGGTGTGAATTTGACATATACAGTTGTGGATGCTAGTGTTCCGGAAGTTTGTGTAAGCGTCAGCGTGCTCGCATATCCGTTAACGGGAGTTAAGGAATAAGTGAATCCACTCAAAGCAGCAATGGTAACATCATTGGTTAATGAAACACCCGAAACCGTGAAACTATAATAGGAACCGGCAACCTGTGGTGAAGAAGAACCTACGCAAATGTTTCCAAATGCAGTAAGTGTGCCCACTGTCAAAGTTGGAGGCTGTGTTACAACTGTCAATGTATAATCTTCCATTTCACCTCTGCCTGAACCAAAAGCACATGCAGCCGGATTGGTGGCATTGTAGTCTGTAATCACCCTCATTCTGTAATTACCGTTAGCAGTACCTGAAGGTATGACGAAACTACTGGTAGTAGTACCAGTAGCCTGATATGCATTTGAAGTATATACGGCTTCACCTGCATCAAAAACATAGTTTTTATTCCAGTCAACCCATATGGCAATACCTGCAGTTCCTCCCACGATTGTTGCTGAAAATCCTAAAGTTCCAGTAGCATAATAACTGGATGAAATGGTTGAAGAATAATCCACATAACCATTGGTTGCAAATGCAGCAGAGTTGTTGCTGATGTTGGTTACACCTCCGGTTGTTACAAAATTGCTCAAGTATGTAGCAGTACTTGTAGCGGCGGCTGGAGTACAATATGTCAAAGTTACCTGCAATGAATTTGACGATCCTGTGCTTCCTGAGCAGGTCACATTACAACGATAATAAGTAGCTGCTGTTGGCGTTGCTGTATAAGTTGCGCTTGTTGCGTTCGCAATATCCGTCCAGGTTGAGTTATTGGCAGATGATTGCCATTGATAGGTGACACCCGAACCGGCTGTAGCATTTTGCAAAGAGAGAACTGTGGAACCACCACCACCTACTGGGTTCACAGAAGCGATGGTATTGCCAGGAGCCGGAGTACCAGAACAAGCAGGTAATGTATAAGTAATCACAACAGCACCTCCTGCACCACTGCCACCACTATTATTTGTGGCATTTCTATGACCTCCGGCACCACCACCACCATAAGCAGTACCGGCACCACCTGCAGCATTCGCGCCACCGCTACCACCACTACCCAGATTCGGACTTGGGTTTGCTCCTGTTGCTCCGGCCACACCTGTTGCACTTGCGCCTGCAGTCGATACATTACCTGATGCACCACCGCCACCGCCACCACTTGAAGTGAGGATGCCATTCACACCTGCCGCAGCGGATCCACCGGCTTTGGTCACATCACCAAATCCTACTGTTCCACCCGCACCGGCAGTTCCAGAAGTATTGGTTGTTACCGCACCGCCTCCTGATCCACCATTAGCCAAAGCTCCGGCACTGGTAGTTGGAGCGGCATTCGAAGTATTGGCCCATGAAGCAGTACCCGCAGATCCCGCAACACCATTGGATGTTGAACCCGCACCCAATGCACCTACATTATAATAGATAATAGAACTACCTCCAGTCAATCCGGTAAATACTTTCTTGGCATATGCACCTCCGCCGCCGCCGCCACCTGCAGCACCATTGGTACCAGAAGCGCGGCCACCACCTCCACCACCACCCCAAACTTCCACTGTCACTGATGTTACACCGGCAGGGACGGTAAAACTACCCGCACCGGCTGTGGTAAAAGTTTGAACTTGCGCTATTACTCGCTGTGCCGAGCAAAAAATCAGCAACATGATCATTAATGAAAAACCATAGAAAAGCTTGGATGTGTTACGGATAGAAATAAATTTCATAACAGATGGTTTGGTGATTTAGGTTTAACTGGTTAACTAAACATCTTTTTATTCAATAAATAGAAAGCCAATAACAGGCTTACTTTTTTCTGATAAGCTTGTTATTGGAACTTCTTTGGGAAAACTGCTTGTTAAATAGGGTGACAGGAAATAGAAAAATTGTCGGTTTTGTTCTGAATTGTTTATTCTTTGATAGTCATTTGTTAGACAATGGAATAAACAATCCAAATCGAACATCATTTAGAAGATATTTTCAAAATCATCTTTCTTGATTTGTTAATTTTTTTAAAAAAAATTGGTTTGGACTAAAAGCTTTGAATGTAAAATATTTCACATGCTTCATTTACTTCTGGATAGCCGTTTAATGATGGATTCGATTACTGTATAATGAAAGTATTTTCATTTTTGTTTGCTTATTTTTAAGCCCGATTCTTTTTGCATGCAACTTGTCAAATTCAAACAGTGGATTTTCCTCGGCTTTTTTATCAGCATTGCGGTCATGCTGACGCTGCTCGGTTTCATCTATGCCAATATCAAATCCAGTCAAATAATTTCGGTCCAGCTGCAACATCAACTCGGGCAATTAAACCGGCAGCAGCAACTGTTGATTGATCTTCAAAACATAGAAAACGGACAAAGAGGTTTTGTCATTACCGCCGATAAAAAGTTTCTGAATACTTTTTTGTTGGGTAAACAATCCTTGCAAAACGATACCTCAGGACTCAGATACGGAATAAGCAATATTCCGGGCCATCAAAAAACATTTGATTCGCTCAACTTGCTGATCAGGGAAAAAATTCTTTTCGCAGAAAATTGCATCCGCCTCAGATCGGAATTTGGAGAGGATTCTTCGGAAGCCTTTATCGCCCATTCGAAAGGCTGGTTGCTGATGAACCAGATCAGGGATAAAATCACTCATCTCAATCAGCATTTATTGACCACCATCAGCCGGCTTGAAAGTGAAAACCGTGTATTGATGAAGACCAGAAAAAGGAATTTCATCGGACTTACATTGGTATTGGTTTGCCTTTTCATCATCATTTATCTGATTTTCAGAAAAGGGTTTCGCCTGCAATTCAACCGGGAGCGAACGCTAAACTACAACACCGCTATTGTCAACAATCTCATAGATCCCGTAATCACTGCCGATATGAATTTTCATATCGTATCCTGGAATCATCATGCCGAAAAATTGTTCGGCTTCACCTTGGCGGAAGTGAAGGGCAAGCGGATTCGTCATGTGCTGCATACACAAAGCCATATTTATACCCTGGAGGAAATCCGCGACTTCATTTTCAATGATGGATTTTGGAATGGCGACCTGGTTTATCATCAAAAAAATGGCATACCGGTTTTCATGAATGTGTCCACTTCTTTGCTCCGTGATGAAAAGGACATTCCCTATGGAACCGTATCCATCCTGCGCGATATCTCTCATTACGAAAAGGTGCAGCAACAGTTGAAAGAAGGCAGCGAATTGCTGCAAAGAGAAGTGCAGCAAAAAATAACCGATTTCAATCATCTGCTCGACCGAACAACCGATGCCTTCATCTCTCTTGATAAAAATCTTCATTACGTTTTTGTCAATCGGAAAGCCGCAGCGCTTCATCAATGGCCCGCCGAACAACTGATTGGACAATCGATTCATCAATTCGGTCCATCCATATGGGACCAAGAATTCTTAGCCGCTTTGCATGTAAAGCGTGAAGAACCATTTGAAAACAACAGGCAAACATTTCATGAAGAAACCGGTCAATGGTACGACAACTGGATTTATAGCGACAGTGAAAGTATCTCCATTTTTTTCAGAAATATCACAGCAAAAAAAATCAATGAACAAACGCTGATGCAGGCACAGGAAGAGCTCAGGTATTTGAATGAGCGGATGAGTCTGATTCTAGGTGCTACCAACGAAGCCATTTGGGACTGGGATTTGACCACCAACCGCATCTGGGGCAATCAGCAATACCGTGAATTGATTGGAGAAACCCATTATGATGAAGCGAAGAATTTTGAAATTTTCATGTCGAGAATACATCCCGAAGACCGCATGAAAGGATTGGAATTATTCGAAAATATCGTAAAGGAAAAAGGAGAAAAACTTGTTTCAGAAATACGCATTGTGCAACAGGATGACACCTATGTGGTGATGCTGAACCGGCAAAAAATATTATACGATAAAAACGGTCAGCCCTACCGTATTTTGGGTTCATTGCAAGACATCACTTTACGCCGGACTTATGAACAACAGATTTTACTGGAAAAGGACTTGTCGGACACGCTGATCAACAGTTTGCCAGGTGTGTTCTATATGTTCAACAAAGAAGGCCGGTATCTGCGTTGGAACAAAAATATTGAAGTGATTACAGGTTACAGCTCCGAAGAAATGAGCACTTTTCATCCGATAAATTTTGTGCCTGAAGACCAGAGGGCGATGCTGGCAGAAAAGATCGCCAATGTGTTCAATTATGGCATCGATAATGCGGAGGCAGATTTGCTTACCAAAGACAACAGAAGACTGCCCTATTCTTTCACAGGGATCTACATCAATTACAACGGTGAAGACTGCATGATGGGCGTAGGTATCGATATATCCGAAAGAATAAAGGTACAGGAAGAACTGAGAGAGCTGGCTTCACACTTGCAAAATGTCAGGGAGGAAGAGCGGGCCAGGATTTCAAGAGAAATACATGATGAACTGGGACAGCTGCTCACAGGTATGAAAATCGACCTTTCCTGGCTCAACAAAAAACTATCGTCTTCGCCGGTTCCGATTCTCGAAAAAATGAAAGAGCTGATGACCTTATCAGACGAGATCATGAAAAACGTAAGAAGCATTGCCACTCAATTACGGCCAAGCCTACTCGATGACCTCGGGCTTGTTGCGGCTTTGGAATGGCAATCGGATGAATTTGAAAAAAGATACAACATCAAGACCGATTTCTTTTCCAGTGTATCCTACGTGAATTTGGACAAAGACAGTGCCACAGCGATATTCAGAATTTATCAGGAAAGTCTGACGAACATACTACGTCATGCCCAAGCCGATTTTTTATCCACGGTATTGACTATAACCAATAACAAATTGTGTTTACGCATTTCCGACAACGGAATCGGCTTCAATGAAAAAGAGATTGTCAACAAGAAAACACTGGGCCTGCTGGGCATGAAGGAAAGGACACTGATGCTCAAGGGAAGTTTCAAAATAGAAAGTCAACCCGATAAAGGTACCGGCATCATCATAGAAATACCTTTGAATTCATAACTTCGTTGCATGCTTCGTATCATTATTGCAGACGACCACTCGGTGGTAAGAAAAGGAATCCGGCAAATACTAGTCGAAGAGTTTCCGGATGCTGTTATTGAAGAAGTGCCCGACGCCGCCATGCTGATCAATAAAGTGATACAGGAAGAATGGGATCTGGTCATCAGCGACCTTTCGATGCCGGGCAGAAGCGGACTGGAAGCTTTACCCCAAATCAAACAAATACGCCCTTACTTGCCCGTGCTGATCATGAGTATTCATTCCGAAGACCAATATGCGGTGAGGGTTTTAAAAGCAGGGGCCTCCGGCTATTTAAGCAAAGACCTGGCTCCCGAAGAATTAATCAACGCCATCCATAAAGTACTTTCCGGAAAACGTTACATCACCGAAATCGTAGCGGAAAAACTAGCCACGGTTTTTTCCAAAGACGAATCTAAACCCGTTCATGAACTTTTGTCGGACAGGGAATTTTCAGTACTCAAAATGCTGGCAGCCGGACAATCCGTTACTAATATCGCCGAAAAAATGTCGCTCAGTATCAATACCATCAGCACTTACCGCTCCCGAATCCTGCTGAAAATGAATTTGAAGAATAACACTGAAATCACCTTATATGCATTGGAGCACAAACTGATTTGATGTAGTATAACTACTACAAAATATCAAGTATTTCATCTACAAGATAATTTGAATAAGATAAATACTTTTACAATGGTTGTAACTCGAAGAACTCAACTCATTATACAACTATGAACAAACCTTAATCGACTCTATTTGATAACCGGTCTCTGATGGCCGGTTTTTTATTGATAGGCACTCTCAATCTGTTCTTTGTATTTCTCCATGATCACTTTACGGCGTAAACTCATTTTGGGGGTAAGTTCTCCGGTGTCAATTGACCATTCGGCCGGCAGTAAAGTTATTTTCCTTACCTGCTCCACATGGTTGAGTGTTTGGTTGTATTGCTCGATGATTTGCTCGTAATGGGCTTTGACTTCCGGTAATAAGATGGCATCGACGTTGTTCTGGTAAACCATTCCTTTTTCATTCATCCACAAGATGAGATTTTGAAAAGAGGGGACGATGAGCGCAGACACGAATTTGCGGTCGGCACCGATGATCATGGCCTGTTCTATGAAAGGCGATTCCATCAATTTATTTTCAATGGGCAATGGCGCTACATATTTACCACCGCTGGTTTTGAACATCTCTTTTTTACGGTCTGTGATTTTAAGATACTTACCTGCTACAAATTCGCCGATATCGCCGGTATGCAACCACCCGTCGATGATGGTTTCTGCCGTAAGGTCGGGGCGCTTATAATACCCCATCATCACGCTGGGTCCTTTCACACAAATTTCACCATCGGCTTCCAGCTTCACTTCCTGTCCGTCGATCACCAACCCCACTGTTCCAAATTTGGTACCCCCTTTTTTTCGGCAATTCACGCTGATTACCGGACTGTTCTCTGTAGGGCCATATCCTTCGTAAATGGGAATTTTTGCGGCGTTGAAAATACGCAGCAGTCTTTCCTGACAGGCGGCTCCGCCAGTGATGATGTATTGAATATGATTACCAAGTGCTTCTCTCCATTTTTTAAAAACCAATGCATTGGCGATGGCCAGTTGCATGCGGTAAGCCCAGCTGCCCGGGATATTGTTGTCGTATTTTTCGGCCAGCGCCACCGACCAATAAAAAAGTTTTCTTTTGATACCGGTGAGCTCGGCGCCTTTCTTCATGATCTTTTCGTACACTTTTTCGAGTAGTCGCGGTACAGTAGTGAAAAGTACGGGCTTCACCTGTTTGAGATTTTCGCCGATTGTGTCGAGATTTTCGGCATAATAGATGGAAATACCGGTGGAAATGTAGATGTAAGAAGCGATACGTTCGAAAATATGATTGAGCGGAAGAAAGCTCAGCGCCCTGGCGGATGGCATTTCGGGAAAAGGAAAGCTGCGGGTGGCATTGAGCACATTCGACACCAGGTTGCCGTGGCTCAACATCACGCCCTTAGGCGTACCTGTGGTACCGGAAGTGTAGATGATGGTGGCGCAATGGTGAGTCGCTATTTTTTGTTTCCATTCTTCCAGCAATGGATCCTGGTCTTTTTCTTTTACCAGTAATTCTTTCCAATTGGCGGCGGAGGAATTGTCATCAAAACTGAAAACATTAATCAGCGATGGCACTTTAGATCGTATGCTGTTTACTTTTTCCAGCAATTCGTCGCCACTGACAAACACGTATTTGATGGCCGCGTCATTGAAGATGAATTCAATCTCATTGACGTTGGTGGTGGGATAAATCGGACAAAGCAATACGCCAATTTGCTGGGAGGCTAAATCGAGCATCAGCCATTCAGGACGGTTGTGTGAGATGATGGCAATCTTGTCCTGCTGCTCCACTTGCATATTGTTACCGCTCAAGCCCAAACGAAGTAAGCCCTTGCTGAGTTGATGGGTGTATTCAATCACCTGTTGCGTACTGTATTTGACCCATTGTCCATTTTCTTTTCCACTCAACATGTCCGTTTTGGAAAAATGCTCATGCTGATGATAGAGAAAATCAAATAATCTGGTTGGCTGGCTCATGTGATGAATTTCTGGGTGAAGAGTGACGGAATAAAGATAAATCAATCCATTAAAAACTACTTAATGGTAGTATTGTCCCTTGGGCACACTGAAAACATTGGATCGCTGATACTTCACAAAAGAACCATATTCGAGATTGTGGAGCTGAGTCCAGAATTGAAAGCCCGAAAGATTTTCTGCCGATCCGAAAAGCCATTGGTTATAGGCGTCGAAAAGGCCCAGACGCAAAAGCTGTTGATGATATTCGAAAAGCGCGCAGGGAAAACGGTCTGTTTTATCTTGGTACCAGTCCAGAATAAATCGAGTACGCAGCATGGTGAGTGTGGCCGTGGAGATGCCCATTTTCACCACATCGGCCTGACGGTTGAAAGTGGTGAAAACCTTCTGCGCGAATTTGTTTTTTTCTTTGGGCATTCCTTCATTGACCAAAGCGGTAAGCATATAAGTATAATCTTCGAGCAGAATGTCTTTGATCTCTACGGTTCTGGCATTGAGCGGATCGATGTTGACGTAGATTTCTCCATACAAGGCGGCCCAGATTTTATCGCCTGAGGCGTGGTAAAATTTACAGGCGTTAAAGTAATTGCTGGGATAGGGAGGATCTTTTTCGATACCACGCTCCCAGAAGGCGATACACTGGGGGTCGTTGTTCAACTGCATCAGCTCACCTATTTCGTTGTAAAACGCACCATTATCCGGATATTTTTTTATGGCCGCTGTATAGATGGCCATACTGGAAGCGTAGTTGTTTTGGGTACGGTATAAACTACCCAAAATCTGAAAACATTGGTCATCGGCCTGTTGGCGGTCGATGAGGGGCGTCATCAATGCAATGCCTCTGGCATAATCCTTTTCAAAAAAATAACAAAGGGTAAGGTCTTTGATGATGGAAATATCGTTGGTATCTGCTGTATAAGCGCTATAGAGCATGCTTTCGGCATTGGCATAATCACCATCTACCAGGTAATTTTTCCCTATTTCATGCAATCGTTTGGCGTCCTGCGCGTCCGCACCAAAACATGCAGCCATCAGCAACAGCAAACAAATCGATTTTGTCATGTATGGATTTTAGTGATTACGATTATTGCACCTGAAATTGGCCTATCAAGTTTTTGCTCAAATAAAAGAGCCTTTCTTTAGACAAATCATTCCTATAAAACTAGGGAAAAGAAATGAAAAGCCACTATTAGCCTGCCTTAGTAAATCAGATGCGTCAGCAAACCGTCGCGCAATTTAGGTTCGAACCAAGTGCTTTTGGGCGGCATCACATTACCACTATCGGCAATGTCGAAAAGCTGCTGAATGCTTACCGGATGCAGACTGAAAGCAAGCTGCATGTCGCCACTGTCTACTCTTTTTTCCAACTCTTGCAGTCCGCGGATACCTCCCACAAAGTCAATGCGCTTATCGGTGCGTTGGTCTTTGATACCCAGTAGCGGGTCAAGGATATTGTTTTGCAGAATGGTCACGTCCAAAACGCCAATCGGATCGTTGGTGAAAGTGCCGTCTAGAGAAGTGAGCTTATACCATTGTTGGTTGAGGTAGAGTCCAAATTGGTGAAGTGTTTCGGGGCGGTAGGCTTCGTTAATTTTTTCTAACGTGAAAGAGGTGGAGAGACGTTCCAAGAACTCTTCGGCGGTTAAGCCATTCAGGTCCTTCACCACACGGTTATAATCCATGATGTAAAGCTGATTGGAAGGGAAAAGTGTGGTCAGGAAGAAATTGGCTTTTTCGGTGGCACGTTCGCCTAAGGCGGCTCTTACTTTGGCAGCGGATGCGGCTCTGTGATGGCCATCGGCTATATAGGTGCAAGGAACATGGGTTTTGAATAACTCAGTAATCTGCGCGATGGTTTTATCATCGTTGACAATCCAGATGCTATGTTGAATGCCGTCTTCGGCAATGAAATCGTACTGAGGGTTTTTGTCTTTCACCCATTTGCCTATCAGTTCATCAATGGCGTCCACATGGCGATAAGCTAAAAAAACATTACCCGTTTGTGCGCCGGTGGTGGTGATGTGGTTGATGCGGTCTTGCTCTTTTTCAGGGCGGGTGAATTCGTGTTTTTTTATCAGGTCGTTTTCATAATCATCCACTGAGCTGCCGCAAACCAAACCGGTTTGGCTTTTTCCGTTCATGATGAGCCTGTAGATGTAATAGCAAGGCTTTGACTCACGGAAAAGAATCTGCCTCGACATGAAAGCGCTCAGGTTCTCTTTGGCTTTCTCGTATACAGGTTGGCTGTGGAGATCGGTATTTTCGGGGAGGTCGATTTCACTTTTAGTGATATGCAAAAAAGAATGGTGATTACCCTGCGCTTCAATCTTTGCTTCTTTACTGTTCAACACATCATAAGGTCTTGAGGCCACTTGTTTTGCCAAATGGGCTTCGGGTCTTAATGCTTTGAACGGTGATATAGTTACCATAATGAGTATTACTTGGGGCGCAAATTTAAGGTATATGCCCCGTAAATGGATAGAATGAACTTATTAATATTAAGCCACCGATTGCGAGAATGTCTGCATCAGCTCAACCAATAGTTGCACACTGCTCAGCGGCATCGCATTGTAAAGGGAAGCTCTGAAAGCACCTGAAAGCCTGTGGCCCTTGATACCATAGACACCATTAGCCACTGTAAAATCAAGAAACATTTTTTCATGCTCGGGATTTTTGGCGGCAAAACATACATTCATCAGGCTTCTGTCGTGCTTTTGGACACTGGTGGTAAACAATTCGTTATTGTCTATTTCCGCATACAGCAAATCGGCTTTTTCCTGGTTTCGTTTTTCTATGGCCGCCACTCCGCCCATTTTTTTCAGCCAGCGCAAGGTGAGTAAGCAAACATAAACAGCAAACACCGGCGGCGTATTAAGCATGCTTTCTTCCTGTATATGATAGCGATAATCCATGATGGTGGGAATCTGGTGCTTTAGTTTGCCCAGTATTCTTTCATCCACCACAACAAGATTGACACCGGCCGGCCCCATATTTTTTTGAGCACCAGCGTAAATGAGACCAAACGAATTAAAATCCAGCTGACGACTCAAGATGTCGCTGCTCATATCGGCCACCATCACATTGCTGGTTTGAGGAATTGATTTCCATTGGGTACCGTAGATGGTATTGTTGGTGGTGATATGGAAATAACGCGCATCGTTGGGAACAGCAAAATCATTAGGGATGAAAGTGTACCCCTTTTCTTTGGAAGAGCAGGCGATTTCAACTTTGCCGAAAAGACGGGCTTCCTTGATGGCCTTGCTGCTCCACACCCCTGTATCGGCAAAAGCCACGGTGTCTTTGGGATTGAGCAGATTCATGGGTACCTGCATAAACTGGGTTGATGCTCCTCCATGAAGAAATAACACCTTATGATGTTCATCCAGCTGCATCAGTTCTTTTACCAGCGATCGAGCCTCTTCCATGATGGCCGTGAATTCAGGTGTACGGTGCCCCATTTCCAGGATGGACAAACCGGTATCGTTGTAATTGAGTACGGCTACGGAAGCTTCTTCAAAAACTTCTCGGGGTAAAATAGAAGGACCTGCGTTGAAATTGTGGATCATGTTCTGTAATCAAAATGGGTTGACCAATAATGAACACAAAGGTAATCAATAGCGAATGCTTTTATAGCTTGGTTGATGTAATGATTTTCATCCTGTCTTTTTCAAAGAAGTATATATGCAATTGATGGCAGACAAACAAAGGAATAGGATGCCACCGACAGTATGTTTATTCCTCTCCCCTGCCCAGCATCCCTGTTCCTTTTTGCCAAAGCTGGTTCAGCCAATCGAAAGTTGACATTTCGTCGGCGGAAAAGTTTTTCTCTTTTAATTTGCGCAAATCAGGCTGTCCGGCATCCACCCAGGCTGTATACCAAAAAGAGGCCACGGCAAAGATGGATTGCCGCATTCTTCGCTCTACCATGCCCTGTAATTTTTGGTTATAGGCTAACGTGTAGGCAGAAGAATATTGCTTGACTGTTTTTCCGTTTCTTTCTTCAAAAGCATATTTTGATGCGGCAGGAAAACTGTCGTTGAGGGCTTTTTCAAAAGACAACACGCTATCCGTGGCATGGGCGCTTTCCAATACCCTGTCCCAGATGAAACTTCCCGGATCATCAAGATAAACCGCTTTCCCTACTACAAAATCAAAATCGGAGGCCGCCAGTAATTCGGGAATGCGACTTTCCCAGAATCCGTGAATTCCCTGTTGCTGTGTAAGCTGACCATTATGATTGCTGCTGGCATGCAAAGGCACATGCGCATCGGCGATATAATGGCCGAGTTCGGCACTGTTCTTCATGATTTCGGCATAATTCAAATCGCGAAAGGAACGTGTAAGCCTAGCCAGCATCACTTGTACATGCCAGGGCACAATTCCATGGGCTTTCAAAGAATCTTCAGTATAGGTAGCAACAGCTTTTTCCCATTCATGCGGTAACAAGGGAAATGGATAGGCACCATAATGGTCGATATCGATATAATGACGAGGACCTTCCTCCGGGACAGCATAGCGTCGCTTGTCGGGGTCGGCGGCGTGCTCCTCCAGAAATGTCTGAGCAGGTTTGAACAAAACAATCATGTCTGTTGGCAATAAATAAACCGCGTAATGGTTGATCTGAGCATGACCGAAAAAGCCCCAGCAATAGGCATGGGTAAATGTGCAAAGACAAACGGTAAAGCAAAAAAGCGTTTTCATTCAGCACAAAACTACTTCCGAAGCCATCAAATCAATCGTGAAAAAGACGCGCCATTCAGGAGAAAATAGCCTGTTTGAAATGATGAAAAAACAGTGAAAGATTTGTAATCGAAGATTTGTAATTAGTGATTCGTAATTGGTGATTAAGATTTCTTATTTTAATTTTTACATTTTACATTCATCATTTCTTCTCCTCTTCTTCTTCAATGGAAGTGACACCGCCACTCACAGCGAATTTCATAGTTTGAGAGGCGCTGATATGCGTGATGGGTTTTACTCTGCTTTTGGGAATGATATATACGTTTCCTGCTACGGAATAAGCCATCGGCACGTACACCGAAACATAATCTTTGAGGCCAAATTCTTCCATGTCGTCTTTTGTTACAAATCCAATCCTCCACACATCATTGTCGTCCACATTGGCCAGCACATTCTGGGTGAATTTCTTTTTGTCTCCGGCAAAAGCCTCAAAAAAATCGCGGGTGGTGGAATAGATGTGTTTCAATCCGGGCAATCGTTGCATCAGTCTGTCGAAAAAAGTGATGATACGGTTGGATATGAAAAAATAACTGAAATAACCGATGACAATGATGATGCCTATGATGATAATGAATCCCAATCCGTAATTCTGCACTTTCACCACGCCGTATTTGTCGGTAACGGTAAAAATCGGAATCAGGTTATCGATGGAAGACACCACAGAAAAAAGCACATAAAAAGTAATCAGCACAGGTGCCATCACCAGCAAGCCCTGTAAAAAGTATTGCAGCAATCTTCTGACCTGAAATTTGTTCGACATTGTTAGAATTTTTGGGATGTAAAGGTAGGTCGTTTGGGGGATAGAATCCTATCACCCCTTCGGGGTTTGGTGGATGTATGGATAGATTGAAGGGAGAATTCTATCACCCCTTCGGGGTTTGGTGGATGTATGGATAGATTGAAGGGAGAATCCTATCACCCCTTCGGGGTTTGGTGGATGTTTGAAAAGAGATGGGGGATTGGAGATTGCGGATTGCTTTCACACATTAGCACACTTGCATCATCATCAAATCTCCAAATCATCAAATTTTCAAATTAACACCCAGTTTTTTTTTCAGGAAACTTTGTTTCCATAAAAAGTTTCCATAGTTTTGCGCCGCTGAATGCAACCCCATACCAACGATACCGCCATCAGAATCAGAAAGCAGGCCCATGAACTTTTTATGCAATTCGGACTGAAAAGTGTGAGTTTGGACGATATCTGCAATAAACTGGGCATGAGCAAAAAAACGATTTACCAGTATTACACCGACAAGGAAGAGCTGGTGGCCGCGGTGGTGCAGTCCATCATCATGCACAACCAGCAAACCTGCGATGACAGCATCCGAAAGTCGAAAGACGCCATCCATGAGGTTTTTCTGTGTATGGAAGATGTGTCTGAATTGTTCAGCAGCATGAACCCATCGATACTTTTCGATCTGTATAAATACTATCCCAAAGCTTTTGAAATTTTCAAGCTGCACAAGCAGGAATATATTTTCAGTGTGATTCGTAAAAATATCTGTCGCGGCATCCAGGAGGGTTTGTATCGTGAGGAACTGGATGTAGATATCATTTCGCGTTTTCGATTGGAATCGACACTCATTCCCTTCAATCCCGATTTTTTTACCGCCGTGAAAAGCAGTATGGTCACCATTTCGGAAACTCTCACTTATCATTTTCTGTATGGGATGGTTTCCATCAAAGGTTATAAAATGATCCAGAAATATGAAACCGAAAAACTTAAAAAATAAAACCAAGATGTTCCAACAAAAACTGACTGTTGCTATTGTAAGCTTGTCCTTGTTGTGGCTGTTTCCATCGAAGGCACATGCACAACAGCGAAATGCTTTTACGGCCAAGCAAGCTGTTGACTATGCCATGAAAAATTCGATACAGGTGAAAAACGCCTTGCTCGATATTCAAATTCAAAAGCAAAGCAATCGCGAGTTCACGGCGGTGGCTTATCCTCAATTAAATGGCAGTATTGGTGGCACTTATTATTTCGATGTGCCCACCACTACCCTTCCCGATTTCATCTCTCCTGCGGTTTATGGTGTGCTGGTGAACAATGGGGTGAAAGACGGAAATGGCAATACCATTGGCTTTCCGGCTGGTGGCTTTGGCAGTGTACCAGCCAAATTTGGTACTAAATGGAATGCCAATGGAGGCGTCGATTTTTCGCAGCTGTTGTTCGATGGTCAGGTTTTTGTAGGATTGAAAGCCAGGTCGGCCGCAGTGAAACTGGCCACAGAAGCCGCTGAGGTTACAAAAGAACAAATCAAAGCCAATGTATATAAACTATACTATCAATTGGTAGTGGGCAAACAACAAGCTACAAGTCTTGACGCCAACATCATCCGTTTTGAAAAATTACTCAAGGATACTAAGGAGATTTACAAAAACGGTTTTGCCGAAAAACTGGATGTAGACAAAGTACAGGTGCAACTCAATAACCTGAAAACAGAAAAAGAAAAAGTAGATGATCAAATCTTCATGGGCAATGCAGCATTGAAATTTCTACTCAACATGCCTCAGCAGGAATCGCTTGATCTTACCGATACGTTAAGTGATGACCAACTGACGGCACTGTCGCTGAACGACAGCATCAATTATAATAACCGCAAGGAATACCAACAACTTAATACAGCCATCATTTTAAATGAATTCAATGTAAAGCGTTTTCAATTGAGCAAATTACCAACGCTTGCATCTTATGCCACTTATTCGAAAAACGCGCAAAGAAACCAATTCAACTTTTTTGAAAATGGCGATTGGTTCACCACCGCTTTAGTGGGTGTAAAATTGAGTGTGCCTTTGTTTGATGGCAATGCCCGCAATGCGAGAATCAGAAAAGCCAAAATGGAACTGAACAAGGTGAAAAATACACAAACATTGCTGGCACAGAGCATCGACATGGAAGTGGCCAACTGCCGAAATAAAATCAAATCGGCCATCACCACCCTCACCACACAAAAAGCAAATGTGGCACTGGCCGAACAAGTGTTCAACAGCACAAAACTCAAATACGAACAAGGTTTGGGCAGCAACATGGAAATATATAATGCCGAAGCCGATCTGAAGATGGCACAGAATAATTATTATGGCGCCATGTACGATGCCATCATCGCACGCATCGATTTTCTGAAAGCCATCGGTCAACTCGACTAATCCAACAACAATCATCAATCATCTCTTTAAAAATACAAACCAATGAATACTTCAAAGTTCTTTTCCCTGCTGCTGATTGCCCTGGCTGCAACCTTGTTTGGCTGCAAGCAACAGACAGCGATCAACAATGTCGTCGAACAAAAGAAAGCCAAACTGAATAAGCTGATGGCTCAACAATCGAAAGTAGAGGAGCAGATTAAAAAACTGCAGGATGAGATTGCGATGCTGGATGATAAAAATGATGATGCGGCCAACGCGAAACTGATTGCCGTATCGCCTGTAGAAGTGCAGGAATTCAATCATTACATCGACCTTAGAGGCAAGATCGACGCTGAAAATATTTCGTATATCACTCCCCGTGGTATGGGCGGACAAGTGAAACAGATTTTTGTGAAAGAAGGCGACCATGTCACCAAAGGTCAGCTCCTGCTGAAACTCGATGATGCCATCATGAAGCAATCGCTCACTGCTGCCCGTCAGCAGTTGGAAGGCATCAAAACACAACTGGCTTTTGCCAAAAATATTTACGACAGACAAAACAATCTCTGGCAAAAAGGCATTGGCACCGAAGTGCAGCTGATCAGTGCCAGAACCAATGTGGAAGGGTTGCAGAATCAGTTGAAATCGGCCGAAGAGCAAGTGAAAGTGGGTGCCGAACAACTCAGCACCGCCAATGTGTACAGCGATGTGGATGGTGTGGCCGAAACCGTAATGGTGAAAGTAGGTGAATTGTTTGGCGGCATGGGACAAATCAAAATCGTCAACAACAGCAACCTGAAAGTAACGGCCAGCATTCCCGAAGGATACGTGAGCCATGTGAAAAAAGGAACGCCTATTCTGATCAGCATTCCGGAGATGAACAAAAACATCAACTCCACCATTTCATTGATTGGACAAACCATCGAAAACACGCAAAGAGGATTTACGGCTGAAGCCAAAATCCCATCAGATCCCACTTTGAAACCCAACCAGTCTTGTGTGTTGAAAGTGCTGGACTATAGCGCAGCCAAGGCGGTAGTGATACCGGTAAACACCATCCAAAGTGATGAACAGAACAAATATGTGTACGTGATGGAAAAACAAGCCAACGGCAAAAACATTGCCACCCGCAAAACCGTGGTGATGGGACAGGTGTACGGCGACAAAGCTGAAATCTTATCGGGTCTTACCGGTGGTGAACAGCTGATTACCGCAGGTTATCAAAACCTTTATGAAGGTCAGTCGGTAAACACCTCGGCCAATTAAGCCTTAACTAACTGAATAGCACAAACGAAAATACTTTTGTCTGCAAAGACATACCACATAAAAACGCATTCCATATGAAATGGGCTGAAGGCATCACCGAAAAAATAAAAGAATTCAAACCTACCAGCTGGTCAATCGACAACCGGACGGCCATCTACATCATCGCCATCCTCATCTCGGCTTTCGGGTTTTACAAATTCAACACCTTACCCAAAGAGCAGTTTCCCGACATCGTGGTACCCACCATCAGTGTCACCACCGTTTATGTGGGCAACTCACCGAAAGACATTGAAAACCTCGTCACCCGTCCAATTGAGAAACAACTCAAAGGCATCAGTGGCGCCAAGGTGAAAAAAATCACGAGCACCTCTCAAACAGATTACAGCCTGATTATTGTGGAGTTTGATACAGATGTGAAGACTGAGCTGGCCAAACAGAAAGTAAAAGACGCCATCGACAAGGCGCAGTCCGACCTTCCCAACAACCTTACGCAGCAACCCAACGTACAAGAGTTTGCTTTCAGTGAGATGCCAATCATGTACGTGAACATCAGCGGCGATTACGACGGCATCAAGCTCAAATCCTTCGCCGAAAAGATGCAGGATAAAATTGAGGAGATGCCCGAAATCACGCGTGCCGAAATCGTGGGTGCGCCCGAGAGAGAGATACAAGTGAATGTGGATCCTTATAAAATGCAGGCCGCCCGCATCAGCACTTATGACATCGAAAATGCCATCTCCCGCGAAAACAACGACATCACCGGAGGCCTCGTTACTGTTGGCGACATGAAGCGCACACTGAAAGTTAAAGGCCAGTTCACCAGCGTGAAAGACCTTAACGACATCATTGTGAAAAGCAGTGCGCAGGGATCTACCGTTTACCTGAAAGACATTGCCGACATCAAAGACACTGTCAAAGAAAAAGACAGCTATGCGCGGTTGGACGGCAAGAATGTGATCACCATCAACATCGTGAAAAGAGCTGGTGAAAACCTGATCAGTGCTGCCGGAAAAGTGAAAGACATCGTAGCGGCGATGAAAAAAACGGGTGAATTGCCTCCCAGTTTGAAAGTAGTGATCACCGGCGACCAAAGTAAGGCCACGGCCACTTCTTTCAACGATCTGGTGAACACCATCATCATCGGCTTCGTGCTGGTGTTGCTGATTCTCATGTTCTTCATGGGCGTAACCAATGCTTTCTTTGTGGCGCTTAGCGTACCCCTCAGCGTTTTTGTAGCCTTCCTCTTTTTGCCCATCGCCGATTCCATTGTAGGTACATCGGTAACGCTGAACTTCATTGTGTTGTTCGCGCTTTTGTTTGGGTTGGGTATCATCGTGGATGATGCGATTGTGGTGATTGAAAACACGCATCGTATTTATGCCAATGGAAAAAATAAAATCATTCGCAGTGCCAAAGAAGCCGCGGGTGAAGTGTTTATTCCTGTTCTGGCCGGTACGGCCACTACGCTGGCTCCTTTCTTCCCTTTATTGTTCTGGAAAGGCATCATCGGTAAGTTCATGATTTACCTGCCTACCATGCTCATCCTCACACTGGCCGCCTCATTGATTGTGGCGTTCATCTTCAATCCTGTGTTTGCCGTGAGTTTCATGAAGCCCGAAGGAAAAGAATTTGAAGAAGAGAAAAGCGCCATCTTTAAAAAATGGTGGTTCTGGACGGCCATCATTACCGCAGGCATATTACACCTGTTTGGCTCTCATGGCTTTGCCAATTTCCTCCTGTTCATGATGTTGCTGGCGGTGCTGAACAATTATTTCATCAGCGACCTCATTCATAAATTCCAATCGAAAGTATTGCCGGGACTGATGAACCGTTATGAAAAATTGTTGCGCTGGGTGTTGGTAGGCAAAAGACCTGTGTATGCCTTGGTGATTTTATTTTTGTTGTTCCCATTATCGTTGATATTGCTGACGATGAGAGGCAATGACGTCACCTTCTTCCCCAGCGGCGATCCTAACATCATTTATGTTTACCTGAAAATGCCTCCGGGCACGCATGTAAACACCACCGATAGTGTAACGCATGTGCTGGAAAGCAGAGTGTTCAATGTGTTGAAAGATGAACATCCCGGAACCGAAGGCAGCATCGTAGAAAGCATCATCGTGAATGTGGCCAACAGCGCCAATAATCCACGCGACAACAACAGAAGCGTGCAGCCCAATTTGGGACGTATTCAAATTTCATTTGTAGAGTTTGAAAAAAGAAATGGCAAGAAAACGGAGCCCTATCTCAATAAGATAAGAGCCGCCATGAAAGGTATTCCCGGCGCCAGTATTGAAGTTGAACAAGAAGCCGGTGGCCCGCCAACAGATCCTCCGGTCAACATCGAAATCATCGGTGATAAATTTGAAGAGATTGCCAAAGTGGCCACACAGCTCAACCAATACCTGGATACCAATAAAGTGGAGGGTGTGGAAAATCTGAAAATGGATGTAGACCTGAGTAGTCCGGAAATCATCGTGAAAATAGACCGCGAGAAAGCGATGGCGGAAGGGCTCAGTACCGGACAGATTGGTATGGAAATCCGTACGGCGATTTTTGGTAAAGAAGTCAGCAAGCTCAAAGATGGAGAAGATGAATATAAAATTCAGTTGCGCTACAGCGACCTGATCCGCAACAATGTTTCCGACATTCTGAACACCACCATCACGTTTATGGACATGAATACCATGCGTATCAAATCCATTCCCATCAGCGCGGTGGCCAGCATCGATTACACCAACACATCGGGTGCCATACAGCGCAAGAATGTGAAAAGAACCATACAACTACAATCGAACGTACTTGATCCGTCGATGACCGCCAAAGTGAACAAAGAACTTTCGGCGAAGATCGACCGTTTCAAAACAATGGTGAATATTCCGGATGATGTTACCATTCGTCAAACCGGACAAGGAGAACAGGAAGCTGAAACCAACAGCTTCTTGGGCATGGCGCTTTCGATAGCGCTGGGCTTGATTTTCCTGATTCTGGTGTTGCAATTCAATTCATTGAGCAAACCGTTCATCGTACTCACGGAAATTTTCTTCTCCATCATCGGTGTGTTTCTGGGTTATGCCATCACCGGCATGACGGTAGCCAGTATCATGCTGGGTGTAGGTATCATAGGGCTTGCCGGTATTGTGATCAAGAATGGCATTCTGCTCATTGAGTTCACCGATGAGCTGCGCGGAAGGGGTATGCGTACCCGTGAGGCAGCCATCACCGCCGGTAAAATCCGTATCATTCCTGTGATGCTTACGGCAGTAGCCACCATCCTGGGCTTGTTGCCGCTGGCGGTTGGTTTCAACATCGATTTTGTGTCCTTCTTCCAGCATTTCAATCCGCATATCTTCTTTGGTGGCGACAGCGTAGTATTCTGGGGACCATTGAGCTGGACCATCATCTTCGGTTTGATCTTCGCCTTCTTCCTTACACTGGTGATGGTGCCGAGCATGTATGTGATTTCAGAAAGACTGAGAAGACCCATGGAAAAATTCTATGGCACCAAATACGTAGCCATCTTCGGTTTCACCGGACCTTTGTTCTTCATCTTCGTGCTCATCATGTATGTGGGAAGAAGAATACAAGGGAAGAAAGTGTGGAATGGAAGATTGAAGCATGTTTGATGTTTGGTCGCTTCGCTTGTTTGATGTTTGTTGTTTTTTGTTTGAGGTTTGGTGATTTGGGTTGGAGATTTCCAATAGAATAAACACAACTGATAAAATATAACGCCTTCGGTTTCGGGGGCGTTTTTTTGTAAGTAATAATGAATAAGAACCAACTCAGGTTCAGCATGATTCGTTAGTTAAAAGAGCATAATGCCAAACATACTCAACACATAAAACTTACCCAACCTTCGAAACCTCTTGAAGCCATTAAACAAGCGAAGCGACTTAAACCTTTCAACCCTTCAACCTCTCATACCCCACTACATTCAGCAACACCAGCAACAGGCCATAGAACACATCTTCAACCGGAATGGTGTAGATTCTGATGGAAAGATTTTCAGCGTTGTTATACAGCACCACCGGAATGGAAGTCAGCAACCCATTGACAATCAGAAATGGAATGAGGATGATGGCATAGGCGATAAGAAAGGCGGCAGTGTGAAACAGCCATTTCTTTTTTTGTAACAATAAAATCAGCGACAATGCTGTTCCTGTAAAGATAAAGGTGTAAAATGTATAAGCCTTTTCGTGGTAAACGATACCCAGCTCCAGCAATACAAAAACCAACAACCATAAGAAACGGTTGGAAAAAGCAGAAGAAGTTATATCCGGGAAATAACCGCGAATACAGGCATAGATGAACACGCAGCAATAAGGCACTACAAAAAAGAACATCACTTCCTCTACTGGAAGATTGTAGAGTTTAATCCCGGTGATATAATTTTCATTGAAACTCCATACCCCATTTTTAGTGAACAGCATATCCCACACGATGTAAAAAAGAGCAGGTAAAAGCATCGCCTTGAACACATGCTTCCAATGCTTATAAAATGCCACCTTCTTGTCGAAGCTCAACGCCAGCGGGCCGGCCAACGACAAAAGCATGATGGTGAGGTATGTGTAATGAGTGTACAAGGTTTAAAAGAAAATTGTTTGTTGTTTTGTGTTTGGTGTTTGAACTCATTGAACCTCTGAGACCTTTTAAACTTTTTGATTTTTTAATTCTTCATCCCTTCTTACCTTCTTCCAGTATTTTCCGGCTACGAACAACATGCCAAAGCTTTCGCCATGTTCTTTGCCCAGATGTTTGTGATGCATCTTGTGTGCCCATCTGATGGTGCGGATATAAACATTATTGCTGCGGCTGAACCATTTGAATCGCTGATGGATGATTACTTCATGAACAATGAAATACGCCATCCCGTATAGCGCGATACCAAAACCAATGGCGGCTTCCCAGTACACACGTTCCTGCAATCCAAACATGATGCAGAGCCAGCTGGGTATGGCAAATATCAGGAAGAAGGCATCATTTTTTTCGAAGAAGCCCGGATTGGGCTGATGATGGTCTTCATGCAGGTACCATAAGAAACCATGCATCACATATTTATGTGTAAGCCACGTGATACCTTCCATGACAATAAACGTGAGTAATGCAATTCCAATAATGAATAGAACAGTCATAACAATGATCTTAAGATGAGAAAAAACATGGCCTGTATCATCAACAAATGTAGGGCGAATTTGTTCCTCGTTTCACCCATCAGTCCCTGATAAAAAACTTGCAGCAGCAGGCTGACCAAAAACCAGCAGACGTAATTGTAAAAAGGAATGGAACCGTCGTTGCCCCACTGCCAAAAGCCCAGTTTTATTGCCACAGGTTCCATGATCCAATCGAATACAACGGCTATGCAGGCGGCATCGATGCTCAAGGCAAGAATACGCACCCATTTCGGCGCCTCACGAAAAGTGCGAAAGTTTTCGGACAGGCTACCCACCAGTCTTCCTGAACCCAGCATCACTATAAACCAGTTAATACCAATCATCAAAGGCACATCTCTTATTTTAAGTCCAAGCACATCGCCATAACGATATTCACCAAACAGCTTTGCCGTGTGAACACCGATGAGCTCGGCGATGATTCCACCCAGAAAACATAGCAGAAAAAAAAGCATCCATCTGCTGTTGATTTTCTGTTCGGTATACAACAGCAAGGCGAACATCAACAGTAAATTGAAAACCGTGGTGCGAATAAAAAAATCGTGGTTGAACCACAAGATACCGATGAGTCCGATGACATGAAACAGGATGGCCACAGCGGTAGCCAGCTGCAGACGATTGAATTTTCCAAAGATGGCCTTAGGCTTATTGGTGTCCATAATCTTTGTTGATGAGGTCGGCGGTGATGGCGGCACTTTTCAAACAAAGCGGAATCCCTCCGCCCGGATGAACCGTTCCACCGCAGCAATATAAATTTTTGATGCCACTGTCGAAGTTCGCCGGTCGGAAAAACGCAGCCCATTTGGAATTAGAACTGGTACCATACAAAGAGCCCTTGAAGGTGCCGGTACGTTCTGCGATGCGCAAAGGATCCATGATGATTTCCGTAGCCACCAGTGGTTCGATATCGGTGTTCAGCATCCGGTTGATTTTGAGTACTACCTGCTTTCTCAGCTCCTTTACCAGCTTCGACCAATCTTGTCCGTTATCGGCAGGAGCGTTCACCATCACAAACCAATTCTCTCCTTTGCCCGGTGTATGACCGGCTTCCATTTTTGAAGTGATGTTGATGTAAATCGTGGGATCGTGATAAGTTTGTTGCTTCTCGAAAATATGCGCAAACTCCTCGCTGTAATTGCGGGTGAAAAGAATGTTGTGCAAACCCAGCTCTTCGAACTGATGTTGGATTCCCCAATAGAAAATCAGCGCACTGCTGCTGCGTTCGAGCTGTTGGAGACGGGCCGCTTGTTTTTCGTTTTTGAGCAAATGCTTGTAGGTGTAATAAACATCGCCATTGCTTACCACCACATCGGCCCTTACCTGTTTTTGATTCACCTCTACCCCAACGGCTTTTTTGCCTTCTTGCAGGATGGATTGCACCTTATGGTTGAATTGAAAGACAACTCCTTTTTTTTGAGCCAGCGCATACAGCGCGTTGGTAATGCTGATCATGCCTCCCTTGGGATAAAAGGTTCCTGTGTTGAATTCCAGATGAGGAATCAAACTCAGCATGCCCGGCGCTTTGAAGGGATTACTGCCGTTATAAGTGGCGTATCGGTTGAAAAGCTGAACAGTTTCAGGTTGTTTGAATCGGCTTTGGTTGTATTCGTTCAAAGTGGAAAAGAGATAAGGCCATCTTACGGCCTTCACTGCTTTCCATACTCTTTTATGTATCCAGGTGGATGTTTTGTGTAAAGAGAAATTAAGGAAAATATGTCCTACATCATCATATAGTTTTTCTGCACGCGATAAATAATCTTTTACCGTTCCGGGTTTTTCGCCCAACTGCGTAGCAATGGCGGCATCCAGTTTATCCTTGTCTGTGTCGGCTTTCAGGCGTTTGCCATTTTCAAAGAAATAATGACAGGCAGTATCAAGTTGTTGATAGCTGAAATAATTTTCCATGGGTTCATCGGCCAGTTCAAACAACTCCTCCACCAGGTGCGCCTCTGTAAATAGCGATGGTCCGGCATCAAAACGAAACCCATCTTTTTCAAATAAAGAAAGTTTTCCGCCAGGGAATGCATTGGCTTCAAAAACAGTCACTTCAAATCCTTGCACCGCCAGTCTGATGGCTGTGGCCATGCCGGCAATTCCGCTACCAATGATGATTGCTTTTTGAGGGGACATTTGAATTAAAGCTGACGGGCTGCCATCTCTTCTTCCAGTCGGGGGAAGGCGATGGCAAACCAAGAGGTGTATTTATGCTGATGACGTTGCATGCTTTCGCTGATGGCTTCCATTTTCATGTAACAGAAATCTTTCACTTCGGCCGGATCGGATTGAATGGGACCATCATAAACACCAACAAAAACGTGGTCGAGCTCATGCTCTGTCAGACCGTTGTCGAATGGTGTCTTGTAAATAAAATGAAACAATGGATCGAGATCGGTATCAAAGCCCAGTTCTTCTCGAAGTCTTCTGTGCGCGGCGTCCGCAGTGGATTCACCGGGCATGGGATGACTGCAGCAGGCGTTGGTCCAAAGGTCGGGACTGTGATATTTGTTGGAAGCCCGTTGCTGCAGCAACATTTCTCCTTTGCGGTTGAAGATGAAAACGCTGAATGCCCGATGCAGCAAAGCTTCGCGATGTGCGGCTATTTTTTCCATACTGCCGAGCTCCTCATCGTTTTCGTTGACTAATATGACTTGGTTGACTAACATGAAGATAGATAAATGAATTTGTTTTGTACAGGGCGATGGCGCTGATTACAAGATATTGAGCTGACTTCTGAGTCCGGCCCTCATCACAATAAATGCTTTGGAATAATTGGGAATACGGATGCGATCTTCGAGCAAGGTGGCCGGCTGCGACTTCTTGATTTTTTTGAACAAAGAGAGGTAGTATTTGTAAGCCACATACACCCCGAAGCGGGCTTTCATTGGCAACTTCAAAATGCCTTCATAAGCCAGACGAAAGTCATTTTCAATATCCAACTCGATGGCGGCTTTGTCTCTCAAGGTAAAATTGCTGAAATCTACTCCTGGAAAATAAACCCTTTTCAATCCTTCGGAATCGGCTTTGATATCGCGCAGAAAGTTCACTTTTTGAAAAGCGGCACCCAGCGCTTTGGCATAAGGTTTCAGGTTGAGGTATTCCTGTTCCTGACCATTGCAAAAAACATACAGACACATGAGTCCCACCACTTCGGCGCTGCCATAGATGTAATCGCGGTAGCCCTGATCGTCGTATGAAAACTGGCTGAGGTCGGATTCCATGCTGTTGAAAAAAGCCTCAATGAGCGCGTGGTCGATTTTGTATTCATTCACCACCTGCTGAAAACTGTTTAAGATCGGGTTCAGGCTGATGCCTCTGCTGATGGATGCGTAAGTTTCTTTTTTAAACTCCGACAACAACAAGGCCTTGTCATGCTCGTGAAAGGTATCCACAATCTCATCTGCAAAGCGAACAAAACCATAGATACGGTAGATGGGCATCCGGAGGTCTTTGTGCAACAACCGAATGGCACTGCTGAAAGAAGTACTGTAACGCTCGGTGGTGATGCGGCTGCATTGTGAGCTCACTTCGTTAAAAATCTGCATCATACGCTAAGGTTTGAAAGTTTTATTGATCTCTTTGGCCACCACTTCACCGCTGATGAGCGAAGGAGGAACGCCGGGACCAGGCACGGTGAGCTGACCGGTGTAAAAGAGATTGTTTAGTTTTTTGCTTTTCAACGAAGGCTTCAGGATTGAGGTTTGCATCAGGGTATTGGCAAGTCCGTAGGCGTTTCCTTTAAAGGCGTTATAATCTTTTTTAAAATCGGAAACCGAATACGTTCTCTGGTGAACAATGGCATCCGTTATGGTGTTGCCGGTTTGTTCCTCAAATCGTTTAACAATTTTCCTAAAATATTGTTCTCTGCGTTCTTCATCATCACCCTCCAAACCTGCGGCTACCGGTATCAGAAAAAACAGATTCTCTCCGCCCGGAGGCGCTACGGTGGCGTCGGTAACAGAAGGAATGCTTACATAGAATAAAGGTGTTGAAGGCCACTGTGGATGTTCGTATATTTCATCTCCATGCTTTTCAAAATCCACATCGAAGAATAAAGAATGGTGGGTGACATTGTTTAGTCTTTTCGACAATCCAATGTAATATAGTAAACAAGAAGGAGCCATCACTCTTTTTTCCCAATAATTATCGGAATAACTTCTGTGCGCTTTTTCGAGGAGCTGTGTTTCAATGAAATGATAATCGGCACCACCAATCACCACATCAGCTTCAAAAGTTCTTTCGCCTGCCCTTACACGCTTGGCCTGGCGGCCGGTAACTTCAATCTGATCAACATTGCAACCGAATTCAAATTTGACCCCCAGCTCCACCGCCAGTCGATGCATGGCTTTAGGAATTTCGTGCATGCCGCCCTGTGGATACCAGGTACCCAGTTTGATATCGGCATAATTCATCAGGCTGTATAAAGCAGGAATATCGGCAGGTAATGCGCCAAGGAACAGTACAGGAAACTCCATCAGCTGAATCAGCCGAGTATTTTTGAAAAATTTTCGAACATGTTTTTTCATGGAAGTGAACACGTCCAGTTTCAGCAAACCTTTCACCAGATCGGCATCCATGAATTCGGCCAGGCTTTGTCCAGGTTTGTGAACCAGTTTGTTGATGCCAACTTCATATTTATATTTCGCCTCTTCCAAAAAACGGTCGAGTTGCACCGCGCTTCCGGGTTCAATGGATTCAAACAGCTTGCGAAGGGCATCATAATCAGCCGGAATATCCACCGGACCATCGTTATAATAAATTCGGTAAGAAGGATCAAGACGCTGAAGTTGGTAGTAGTCGGCCACTTTTTTTCCGAAGCAATTGAAATATCTTTCAAAAACATCGGGCATCCAGTACCAGCTGGGGCCCATATCGAAAGTGAAACCATCTTGTTGGTACAATCGACCACGACCACCGGGCATATCGTGCTTCTCCAGAACAGTTACCTCCCAGCCCGATTGAGCCATGAAAGAGGCCGCCGACATGCCGGCAAATCCACTTCCTATGACGATTGCTTTTTTCATTGTATAATAATTTCACCCCTACGGGGTTTGATTGTTGTTAGAATAATTCCACCCCTGAGGGTTTTGATTGTTGTTAGAATGTTTTCACCCCTACGGGGTTGATTATTGTTTGAATAATTCCACCCCTAAGGGTTTTGATTGTTGTTAGAAATTTATCACCTCTACAGGGTTGGTGGGTTGATAGATAATTAATGATGGGTGGTTTTTGAAGTTTCTCTGAACAGAAGTAACAGACCCAAATGCCTATCCCCTGTCAATCTCCGCTTTCAACAATTTCCGGGCAAAGTGAATTCTGCTTTTCACAGTTCCCAAAGGTTCATCAAGGTAAGCGGAAATTTCGTTGTATTTGTATCCTTCGAAATATAAAACGAAAGGATAACGGAAAATATCGGGCAGGTTGCTGATCGCTTTTTGAATTTCCTTCAGCTGCAAGCTGGATTCGGCGCCGTTTTTTACGGCGGATTGATTATGGTCGAGCAGGAAATCGTTGGGTGTGTTGTCAAATATGACCTGCTGACGTGATTTTCTGCGGTAATTGTTGATGAAAATGTTACGCATGATGGTGTACATCCATGCTTTGATATTGGTACCTACGTTATACTTTTCTTTATTGGCCAATGCCTTGAATAAAGTTTCCTGGGTCAGGTCTTTGGCCGATTCATTGTCCTTGGTAAGGGTGAAAGCAAACGGCTTTAGAAAATCGGCGTTTTCAATCAGCATTTTTTCAAACTCCTGTGTAGACATATTTTATTGTTTAACTTAATGGACAACGAAGTTAAACATCAATGGCGAAACTGGGAAATTTTTGTTTAGCTATTTTTAATAATTGTTCTACAAATTAGCGATGAATTCCATCACCTCGGCAATGCTTTTCTTAAAGATGACTGGAGGTAGAATTTTCTTTTCGTAATTCTGTGTAAGACGGCCGGAAATGATACAGGGCGTATCGGCCAGGTTTTTGGAAATATTGGACATGAATTTGTCGAAATTGAAACTGCTGGCGGGTCTTGTGATATGACAATAGAGATAATCGGGCTTTTTGACTTTAACCACAAAGCCCACATCTGCCAAGGGAACATTGCTGCCTAGATAGATTACATTGATGCCCCTGCTTTTGAGGAGATAATACATGAACAAGAGGCCAATTTCGTGGTATTCTGTTTCGGGCAGGAATAGCAAAAGCGTTTTATTTGACTTTAAAGGAGTGGAAATGCCCTCGATTCCCAGAATGAGTTTCTGGCGTATGATGTTGGTAACCAGATGTTCCTGAGCAGGATTGATATGATTGGTCATCCAAAGGATGCCTATTTTTTCGAGATAGCTGAAGATGATTTGGGTGATGGTCCTTTCGATACCACGAGCCATGATATAACTGCTCAACGTATTTTCAAAACCTTCGGTATCGAGGTCGATCATCTGCTTAACAAGTTCGTTTACAATCCGCTCCTGTTGGGCTTCTTGCTGACTTAAGGAAAGTATTTTATGCTTGATGTCTTCTTCCGACATTTTATCGATATGGGAAATCTTATAGCCGTATTTGTTCAATAAGGCGATATTGAGGATGATCTTCAATTCATCGTTGGAATAATACCTGATATTGGTAAAAGTTCTGCTGGGTCTGAGGAAATTATAGCGTTGCTCCCAGATTCTGAGTGTGTGGGCTTTAATACCTGATAAGTTTTCGAGGTCTTTTATGGTAAATGAGTTCATATCCTTAGCTTGATTGTAAAAGTATAAACAAGCGAAGTTATTTTTTGTTTAACTTATTTTCTTTTTTATTTGACAGCTATTTTTTAAGTAAAGGAAATTTATGTGCATTAGCCATCCAAATTCATGGTTGAAATCTTAAAAGAATGCTGAGTGATGGCAAGTATAAAAAAAGCCCACCATTTAAATGGTGGGCTATTGTATTTTCGGAGATGATGGATGGCTTAATATTTCACCACTCTCACCGTCTTCACTTCATTGTTAGATTTCACTTCCAGCATGTACACACCGGATTTGAGCTCTGAACCCAAGGTTACAGTCTCTTCGGCATTCACTTTGATCGATTTGATGAATCTCCCCTGCGCATCCAGCACATTCACATTTGCTGTGCGTGCCGCCAATCCTTTCACTT
>CANGIT010000020.1 GCA_947454155.1 Chitinophagaceae bacterium | reverse complement strand
GAAGGAGTCACGAGGATTATATTTTGTGAGCCTTGTGTATTCTTTGTGACCTTTGTGGTTTTACCACGAAGAACACGAAAGAGTCACGAAGATTATATTTTGTGAGCCTTGTGTATTCTTTGTGACCTTAGTGGTTTTAACACGAAGAACACGAAGGAGTCACGAAGATTATATTTTGTAAGCCTTGTGTATTCTTTGTGACCTTTGTGGTTTTACCACGAAGAACACGAAGGAGTCACGAAGATTATATTTTGTGAGCCTTGTGTATTCTTTGTGATCTTTGTGGTTTTACCACGAAGAACACGAAGGAGTCACGAAGCGCACAATTAAATCTATGGTAAACCTTGTAGCCTTAGTGGTTAGCAACTAGATTTTATACTTTGATCTGCGTTTATTTTCTTTTTATACAGTGTTTAAATCCGCAAGGTAATTTCATCAGCCCTATTTAGCTTGCCGAAAAAATAAAGCCCCATGACAACCAATGAACTTTCCGGCATCGCTTATGAAGCGGGATTCAAAATCCATAAAACACTGGGACCCGGTTTACTTGAAAGTGCCTATGAAGAATGCTTATGTTATGAATTGAGACTTAGTGGTTACAACTGCGAGAGACAAAAAGGGTTGCCGTTGGTGTATGAAAACGTGGTTATGGAAATTGGCTACAGAACCGACATTCTCCTAGAAGGAAAATTGATCATTGAAGTGAAGGCTATTGAATCCATCGCCAATATACATATGGCGCAGATGATCACTTACCTGAAATTATCGGATTGCAAGCTAGGCTTGATCATGAACTTCAACACCCCTTTGTTTAAGCATGGAGTGAAGAGAGTCATCCATGGACAATTGTGAGAAAACTATTTAAGCAGGCTTTCGAGTTTGGCTTCCAGTGCAGCTCCACGCAAATTCTTTGCAATTACTTTTCCGGAAGGATCCACAAGCAAATTTTGTGGGATGCTGGTGATACCAAATTGTTGCGCTACACCGTTATTCCAACCTTTCAGGTCGCTGATTTGCTGCCAAACCAATCCATCTTTACGGATGGCTTCCAGCCACGGTTCTTTAGATTTATCGAGAGACACCCCCAAAACGGTGAAGTTTTTGTCTTTGTACTTATTGTAAGCCGCCACCACATTCGGATTCTCGCCTCTGCAAGGTCCGCACCAACTGGCCCAGAAATCAACCAATACATACTTTCCGCGAAGTGATTTGATATTGATGACTTTACCATTAGGATCTGGCTGTTCAAAATCAGGCACAATCTTACCCATCGGATTTTTCTTGGCTTCCTCCACCTGTTGAGCCACATAAGCCCCAATGGGCGACATTTTCACGTTGTCGGAAAGTTTGGAAAATAGCATTTCCATCATGGCATCATCGTTGTTTAACTGATGTATTCTGAAAATAGCCAGTGGTGAAATGTATGAACCGGGTTTATTATTGACAAGATCTGTCAACAATGCAATACACTGCTGGCCGGCTTCCGAGGCACCTGCCCCTTCTTGTTGAAATAAAGATTCATAAGGTTTGGTGATAATGCTGTACTGTATAAAATCATCATGGCTTTTAGAACCGGTGACAATCGCTTTATCGTATTGATCTTTTGTGAAAGTGATGGAAACATTACTGTTGTCGAGGAAAATAGGCAAAAAGTTTTGCGATTTTTCGAAAGTCAGAAGCTTGAAATCAGGAAAATCCAGTTGGCCCGAAAGCGTAAACTGTCCCCCTTTGATGATGGTGGTGGCTTCCGGCTGGCGATTGTTTCCGTTGAGCAAATCAACAACAGCGCCATCTTGAAACCCGGTTACCGTTCCTGTAATCAGATACCCAACTGTGTTGGCCGGTTTAGCTTTTTGAGCCATACTTATAAAAGGCAAAAGGGCAAGGAGCAATAATATTTTCTTCATTGTATGTGGATTGATAAAGTTGTATGGATAATTTTTACAAAAATAGCGGATTATGACGGTAATCCTAATCTATGAACGTGTAAAGACATTTAATTGACCACCTGATTTACAGCTCTCATGAAACTGAGTACCAAGGCGGTATCTTTTATCCCAGGTTCTTTTTCAAAATTATTATTGATATCCACACCAAAAAAATCGGGATGGCGAAATTGCTGCAATATCGAAGCATCACTGGGCTTAATTCCACCCCCTCCAATGAAAAATGGCTTTTCGATACTGGTATCTCCTATCATTTTCCAGTCGAATGCGTGGGTGATACCGCCGCGTATGGATTTATTGTTGCTGTCGAATGAGTAATAATCGCAACAGCTGTCATAAGCATTGATCATCTGATGGATCCTGCGCTCATCAAAATCATCGATATAGAAAGTTTTAATCACCTCAATATCTTCCGACAGTTCACTGCAATTATCCGGAGATTCTGAGCCATTGAGCTGAATGAGATCGAGTTCGTATAAGGCTATCATTTCTCTGACGTTGTCTATATCCTCATTTACAAATACGCCAACTTTTTTGATATCAAGATCCAATTTGCTGATATCACCTGGAGCGATTTTGTCCATTACATACTGGTAGGAATTTTTATCAAAAACGAACCCGGCATAATCCACCATCAACTTATCCAAATCGATCAATTGCTGCAATGAGGTTACACCGCAAACCTTAATATTCATAGCTGTAAAATATAGTGTGAAAAATTGCAGGACTAAGTTAATCAAAAAGCCAATTGGATATCAGTTTTTCTCCGTAAGGAGTCATGATGCTTTCAGGATGAAATTGAACACCTGTAATATTGAGCGTGCGATGTGCTATAGCCATAATGTTCCCTTCGTGGTCTGTTGCTGTTACTTCAAAACTTTCAGGCAATAATTCAGTATCAATCACCCAACTGTGATAACGGCCCACCATGATACCGTTTGGAATGTTCTTGAATAATTTAGCGTGAGATGCTTTAATCGTTAATGGAGATGCGCATCCATGATAGACCTTAGGCAGATTCTTTAACCGGGCACCCAAATATTCACCCAGCGCCTGATGTCCTAAACATACGCCAAGCAATGGATGCGTAGGCGCCAATGCAGCAATCAGCTTTTTCATATCGCCAGCTTCATCGGGCAAACCGGGCCCCGGCGAAAGAATGATCTTGTCATACTTTTTTGCCTTTTCAATATCCACTTCATCATTATAAAAAACATCCACACGAGCATGCAAGATTTTTTCAACCAGGTGCACCAGGTTGTAAGTGAAGGAATCATAATTATCCAGGATCATCACTTTTTGCATGAGCAAATCTATCTTTATTTTCCAGGGCGTTACAAAAAACAAATTACCTTATTTTTCTGCAAGCCACTTTTGAAAAGTAAGTATAAAAGAAAAAGCCTGCATAACAGGCTTTAATAAAAAATATTACAATTGGTTTAAGCAAACTTTTTGGCATCTTCCAAAAACTTAGCCAACCCAATATCGGTGAGTGGATGTTTCAGCAAACCAAGAATCGAATCTAGCGGACAGGTACAAACATCAGCACCGGCTTCTGCGCATTTGATGATGTGATTCGGGTTGCGGATAGATGCGGCTAAAATTTCGGTATTGAAACCTTGTACAGAAAATATCTGACGGATCTGATGAATCAGATCGATACCATCCCAACCTCCATCGTCGATACGACCGATGAATGGCGAAACATAAGTGGCGCCCGCTTTTGCAGCCAAAATGGCCTGGCCGGCAGAAAACACTAAAGTGCAATTTGTTTTGATACCATTTTCCGTAAACCACTTGATGGCCTTGATGCCATCTTTGATCATCGGTACTTTTACAACGATGTTCTTGTGAATTTTCACCAGCTCTTTCCCTTCTGCAATCATACCGTCAAAATCGGTAGAGATTACTTCGGCACTGATGTCGCCATCTACCATTTCGCAGATGGTTTTGTAATGCTGCATCACAGCTTCTTTTCCTTTTACGCCTTCTTTGGCCATCAATGAAGGATTGGTGGTGACACCATCAAGAATACCCAGTTCATGGGCTTCTTTAATCTGTGCCAGGTTGGCGGTATCAATGAAGAATTTCATATGTATAATAATTTTTTGCGAAGATAGGAAAGATGTTTGTTGTTTAGGATTTGTTATTGGAGATATAGAATTTGAGATTGGGTATTTTTTATTTTACAAACCAGTAAACCCCGACTAACTTGAAGTTCCTCCAAACTCAGGAAACCAGTTAAATAAAAAATGGCAAGTTACTTACATCGCACCGCTCAACCATCTACCCTTGCTACCTTCCGGTCCTGGGGGAATTCAACAGGAGCTGGTCGTATAAGACTTGCCGTGGCAAAGATAGGGGAAAATGTTTGTGGTTTGTGGTTTATTGTCAGTCGTTTTTTAACCATTAACAACAAAAGATTTTAAAACGAAAACCCCGGCTTATCCGTCCTGGAATCTATCGTTGCAGTGCCAATCAATTGATCGTTTCGGTCGCTGAGCGATTTATAATAGATGAAGATGGTGTAGGAATTTTCTGTTTCCCAATGATTGCCTTCATATGTTGAAATTTGTTGGGGATCATTGGTATCTACAGTCACAAAAGTGTAATTATAATATCCTTGTTTCATCGGCACGGCTAATTCATACTTACCTTTTTCGGGTTGGTAATTCATTTTCCATTTATCCGTGTACTGATATCCTGTAAATCCTCCGGCCAGATAAATGTTTTTGTCTTTCAAAGGATGTCCATCGGGGGTTACAAATGAAAAATGGATGTTGGCATAATCGCCCTGCCAAAGTGGATTGATGGTTTCGTAGGTGGTGATGTAAAAGGCCCCATTATAATCAGGGAAATAAATATAGCGGTCACCCGAACGGTCGCCATCGGGCTTGAGATACAACTCAGCATGATTCTTATCGTAAACACCGCTGTCTACCCTGTCGCTTTGCAATCGAAAACTTCTGAGATCGAGCCAGCGCCATTCCTTACCGGCAGGGAAAACGCCAACGGTTTCGTTGTTGAATTCGAGGTCGCTGCCTCTTACAAATGTGGGAGGAATATCGCGCTGCGCCTTATCCCATCGATTATTCTGTACAATTACGGCTTTTACTTGCTGTGCGGCACTGAAGGAATTGATGCCTTGTAAACTGGCGGTAAACTTCACTCTTTGATGCGTGTTGAACAACTGTGGCGTAAAGGGCTGAACCACCGATGCGCTTACCGATGCTTTTTGGTCTACCACCAGCATTTGCCGCGTGAAAGCCACTTTTGAAGTGTCGCCATTCACATACACCAGCAATAAATAATTGCCCGAGCGTGTGGGCAAGCAATTCTGCTCAGGCAAAAATGCCTGATAGTGGGTATAACGTGCATAAGCTATGGAAGAGTAACGGTAGGTACTGATTCGGTTTTGAGTAAACCCTTTGAGATAATCAAACACATTCAGATTACATCGCTGCCAGTTGTAATCACAGAGCACAAATGTGTAATAATAACTTTTGTAATCGGCTTGCATGTCGTCGAACTCCAACTCGAGCCTGTCGCTGCTATTGAGCCTGTATACAGGCATGCCGCGTTGGTCGCCCACCGGATAAAACTGTACAGTGCGGATGTTGTTGTTGTAAATCTGATCAACCACCTGTGTATGTGCGTTGGGGCTGAATAGAAAAAGGAAGAGAAAAGATAAAAAAAGGATAGAAAGGATGCGCTTCATTTGTTGCTGAATTCGATTACTTTTGAAAGGTAGTAAAATTAACTCATTGAATCTTTCCCTGTTCATAGCACGCCGACTTGCGCTTTCCGACCAGAAAGCCTTCTCCCGATTCATCATCCGGCTGGCCACAGGTGCCACAGCGCTGAGTGTGGCCATCATGATTGTAGCACTCAGTTTCATCAATGGTTTTCAAAAAGTAATCAGCAATAAGGTGTTCAGTTTCTGGGGACATATCAGGGTGCAGCAGAATATCGTCAACCGTATCAACCTGGCAGAGGAATCACCTATTCCGCAAAATAAAAATGTGGAGCAATACCTTCATCAAGTACCTGGTGTGGTTTCGGTGGAAAGATATGCCACCAAATCGGCTATCATCAAATTTGGAACAAGCATCGAAAGTGTTTTACTGAAAGGCATCGACAGCTCTTTCAATTTTCAAAGAATGAATGGGTTTTTGAAACAAGGAAAATGGATTCACTTTCAAGACAGTGGTTATGACAAAGCCATCGACATCAGTACAACCACCGCATCTGAACTCAACATCCATTGCGGCGACAGTATCCTTGTTTTTCTCTTCCGTACCGATGGCAGTAAAACCGCAAGAAAATTGTTGGTCAGCGGCATCTTCAAAACAGGCATCGACGAATACGATAAAAATTTCGCACTCTGCGATATCCGACTGATCCGTAAACTCAATCAATGGGATGACAATCAAATCGCCGGCTATGAAGTTTTTTTGAAAGATTACACCCAAACGAAAACACTGAATGACGAAATTTACGAAGGACTGCCCCAAACCTGGTACAGCAGAAGCATTCAGCAGATTTATCCCAACATTTTTGATTGGCTCAATTTGCAAGGCGAAATTAAAATGCTATTGCTGGGGGTGATGATCATCATTGCCTCGGTGAACCTGATCACATGCTTGATCATCCTCATTTTGGAAAGAACAAAAATGATTGGCATGCTGAAATCTTTAGGCAGCAGCAATTGGATGGTGCAGAAAATTTTTTTATACCATGCCTCATACATTTCAATCATCGGCGTGAGTGTAGGTACAGCTATTGGTTTGCTAATAGGCTTTGTGCAGATGCAAACAGGATGGATCAAATTCAACGAGGAAGCCTACTTTATAAGAGAAGCGGCTGTAGATATTGTTTGGTGGCAGATCCTGCTGGTCGACCTGTTTACAGTGGCCATTTGTTTTATCACGCTGGTGCTCCCCTCTTTACTGATCAGAAAAATGAATCCGTCGAAAGCAGTTCAATTCAACTGATCATCTTTTGAACTCATATAAAAAAAGCGCTGTGGCCACTGCGGCATTCAACGATTCAGCGTCTCCAAACCGGGGAATGGTAACATGGGTATCGGCGAGTGACAATACAGCGGGTGAAATGCCATTCGACTCATTGCCGATAATCAAAATTCCTTCTTTAATGCCGCTAAAATCCTTTAGAGGCTTACCATTGAGCACCGCAGCCAATATTGGAACCTTAGCCTGCTGGCCCATCCATTCGGGCAAATTGGTATAATAAACGTCCACCTGTCCCAGTGAAGCCATCGTACTCTGCACAACCTTACCGTTGTATATATCTACCGTACCCGGCGAACATACGATTTGACTGATGCCAAACCAATGTGCCGTTCGGATGATGGTACCCATATTTCCGGGATCGCGGATATCATCCAATACTAATGTGATTTCTCCTTTCACCTCAGCTACAGGCATTTCTTTTCGCTTGGCGAATACCGCCAGCACCTGATGAGGCGTCACCAGTGCCGACATCTTTTCCAGTTCAAAAGGCTGTACAACGCCATGAAAAGGTGAAACCAGCAAGAGGTCGGAAGCCGGGAGTTGCTCCAGCCAACCTTCCAGCGCATAAATTTCAACACAATCGAATTTACTGGAACGCAGAATTTCTATCACCACTTTGGGACCTTCTGCCAAAAAAAGCCCGGTTTCATCCCTGAATTTTTTGTGCTGTAAACTTTGAATATCTTTGATCTTTGCCTTGGTTAACATTACCATTCATTTTATGCCCAAAAACAACAGCATTTTTTCTTTCTCCAGCCGTCTGGCTTTTCTGTTTGTCTGTTGGGTGATGATGGCCTCCTGTGGAAAATATTTTGTAAAAAATCCACCGGCCAATCAGTATTATTTTTTCAAAAACAACATCGAAGTTAAGGGAGGAAATTTTCTTCGCGCCGAAAAATCTACCCTCATCCAGCGTTTGTATGGGCAGCTGGAAGATTCAGCGAAAGTGAAAGTGAAGAAGAAATTCTTTGTCTTTCAGCAAGTAATCCACCCTACGGTATACGACAGCATTTATGTGGTGGCTTCAACAAAAAATATTCTGGCTTCCATGTACCACCTGGGCTATTACAATGCTCGCATTAACTATACCGCAGATACAGTTCAAAAAAAAGTAACTGTTGGTTATACAATCGATGCAGGTCAGCCTACACTGATCGACAGCATCAGTTACCGGATGAAAAATCTGGAACTGCAGCAATTGATGGAGCGTTTCAAAAAAGAAAGCTATCTGAAAACTTCGGCCCCCATTACCAAGGCCAATGTGATTACAGAAACTTCGAGAATTGTAGACAGTTTTCGAAACAATGGTTATTACAAATTTACTGCGGCAGAATTGAGTGTTTTGGGTGATACGGCCATCGAAGCGTTATCTGCCGTCAGTAACGATCCTTTCACACAATTACAATTGCTCACCAAGGCCGAAGCGATGAAAGATTCGCCGCGCATCCGTTTGAATATCGTGATCAGCAACAATGCCGACAGCAGTCGACTGAAAAAATATTTCATCAATACCATTACTGTTTTGCCCGACTATAAGCAAGGCGACAATACAGCAGACAGCAACCGTCACGAGATCATTACCAAAAACCTGAGGATCAGTTTTCACGATTCTTTATTCACCACCAGACTGATTGAAAGAAACATTTTTTTCAAACCCGGGGAATTGTTTAGGCAGTCGGATTATTTTGGAACCTTATACAACCTCAATAAAATGGGGGTTTGGCAAAGCATCAATATTCAAATCAATGAAATTCCCGGCACCGATCAAGTGGACTTGGTGATTGAGATGCTGCCCACACAAAAATACCGTTTCGAAACCGCGCTGGAGGTGAGTTACTCCGCAGCCAGCAATACCAGCAATATTCTTGCCGGCAATCTTTTTGGTTTGTCGGGCAACATCTCCATCCTTAACCGTAACCTGGCCAAGGAAGCCATACGCATGACGCATAACATCAGGGCAGGCATAGAATTCAACAACAATACGGGTTCAAACGGAAAGCTGATCAACTCCAACGAAATCAGCTATACCAACACCACCTCTTTTCCCCGTTTGATTTTTCCAGGCATTCCTAACGCCTTCAATAAAAAATCGGCGTATAACAAAGGAGAAAGCTTTGTCAATTTTGGCGTTTCGTATAATACCCGTCTCAATTTATTTACATTGCAATCTCTCAATGCCGCATTTGGCTGGTCGGGCACCAACCGCAAAGACTGGAAATGGACATTATCGCCATTGAATTTCGGTTTCAGCGTTTTTAACAAAAGCGACAGCTTCAATCGTATCGTCAACGACAATCCCTTTCTGAAATATTCTTACAACACCGCATTGGTGACCGGAACAGCTGTTTCATTCTCAAAAATCTTCAACAATTTCAACCATCCACACAGCTTGTCCAAAGAACTCAGTCTGCGTTTCAATGCAGAAGAATCGGGGCTAACATGGGGATTGCTGCCCGTTTTCAAAAAGTTTAAAAGAAGATACATCAAATTGGATGCGGAAGTAAAGCATACCGTAAAGTTCAGCAAATCTTCTATGGTATTTCGTGGATTCGTGGGCGTGGGGGTGCCTTTGCTGGGCAGCGACACCAACCGTGCACTTCCCTTCTTCAAACAATTTTTTGGTGGTGGTAGCAACAGCATGAGAGCCTGGCCTGTAAGAGGAATTGGTCCTGGTGGCGGACCTTTGATTCCCTTCTCATCCAATAAAAGTATTTTCAATGACCGTACCGGCGACGCCCAGCTGGAGCTGAATGCCGAATATCGTTACGACATTGCGCGCATCATCCCCAACACACTTACATTGCGCGGCGCTGTGTTTACCGACATCGGCAATATCTGGAACTTACGTAGTACCAAAGGCGGCGTTGACGATACCACCCAGTTGCGTTTGAGTACCATGTACCAACAGCTAGGCGTAGCCGCAGGAACAGGCTTCAGACTTGATTTCAATTATTTTGTGGTCAGACTCGATATGGGCTTCCGGTTCAAACGACCCGAGTTGTTTTATCTTCACGATGGATGGCAGGCCCCTAAAATCGGCTTTGACGATTTTGTAAAAAAGATACTTACCCGAGGAGAAAATGATGAGTACAGGAAATGGCGCTATGAAAATTTCAACTTTACCATCGGCATCGGATATTCCTTCTGATGCCATCGAAAAACTTCACTATTCGTTGACGGAAAGGCTTTGCAAAAACTGCTGAATGTCCAGGGCATCTTCCACTCTGCATTCACCGATGGCCGTACGGCGGAGAGCGCTCAGATAGCCGCCACAACCCAGTGCGGCACCAAAATCGTGTGCCAGACTTCTGATGTAAGTACCGGTAGAACATCTCACTTTAAAATGGATAACTGGCATTTCAATGGAAGTGACCTGAAATTCATGAATGATGATGGAACGAGGTTGCAGATCAACATCTTCTCCCCTCCTTGCCAGTTCATATAATGGAGTTCCTTGTTTTTTAATGGCAGAAAAAATGGGCGGTCGCTGCTGAATAGCGCCGATAAATTGATGAGTGGCTTGATGAATCATCTCCGCTGTTAGCAAAGACGTATCCTTTTCATTTTCGGGATGACTCTCCAGATCGTAAGTTGGTGTGGTGGCGCCCAGGGTGATGGATCCGGTATATTCTTTTTCTTTGGCCATGTACTCGTTGATCTTCTTGGTGAACTTTCCGGTGCAGATGATGAGCAAGCCGGTGGCCAAAGGATCGAGCGTGCCGGCATGTCCAACTTTTTTTATCCTGATGGCTCCTCTTATTTTTCTAACGGCATCAAAGGAAGTCCAGTGCAGCGGTTTGTTGATCAGCAACATCCGGCCTTCTTCGAATTCGGATTTTTGGGATGCGGAAATGACTACCTGCGGACCGGATTTACGCTCAGCGGACATTTTCTGCCCCTGACGTTCCATGTGCTTTTTAAAATAACTGCCTTTACTCAAATGCTTGAATTGTATATAGGATTAATAAGCTCTTGCAAACAACACTCTTTGCGCACTGGGATTACCGGTAAGAATACATTTGCCTTCTTCCTGTTTGTTATGGAGCGGAATGCAACGAATGGTAGCTTTGGTCATTTCTTTGATCTTCTCTTCTGTTTCGCCAGTTCCATCCCAATGGGCGGAAACGAAACCGGCATTGTTGTCGAGAATGGAGACAAACTCTTCCCAGGTGTTGGCTTCGCGGATATTTTCATTTCTGAAATTCAGCGCACGGTTGAATATGTTTTGCTGCATGTCTTCCAGCAATGATTTTACGTAAGCGCCCAATCCTTGAGTAGAGACCGAAGCTTTTTCTTTGGTATCTCTGCGGGCAAGTTCTACGACATTATTTTCGATATCGCGCAAGCCCATGGCGATGCGCACGGGAACACCTTTCAATTCATATTCAGCAAATTTCCATCCTGGACGGGCATTATCATTGTTATCATATTTCACCCTGATGCCCATGGCTTTCAATTCATCCATGATGGCATTTGCCTTGGCATCGATCACCGCTTTACTTTCTTCACCTTTGTAGATGGGCACAATCACCACTTGCAAAGGAGCGATACGCGGAGGCAAAATCAGACCCTGGTCATCGCTATGCGCCATGATTAAAGCGCCGATCAAGCGGGTGGAAACGCCCCAGCTTGTGGCCCATACATATTCCTGCTTGTTTTCTTTATTTAAAAACTGAACATTGAAGGCTTTGGCGAAATTTTGTCCAAGGAAATGTGAAGTCCCGGCCTGCAAGGCTTTACCATCCTGCATCAAGGCTTCGATACAATAAGTATCCACCGCTCCGGCAAATCTTTCATTTTCTGTTTTCACCCCTTTGATCACAGGAACCGCCATATATTCTTCCACAAATTCTGAATACACATCCAGCATTTTTTTTGTTTCTTCCACCGCTTCTTCCTGTGTGGCATGAGCGGTATGACCTTCCTGCCAGAGGAACTCGGCCGTACGCAAAAACAAACGGGTTCTCATCTCCCATCTTACCACATTGGCCCATTGATTGACCAGGATGGGTAAATCGCGGTAAGACTGAATCCAGTCTTTGTAAGTATTCCAGATGATGGCTTCACTGGTAGGACGAATCACGAGTTCTTCTTCCAATTTGGCTTCAGGATCCACCATCAGTTTACCTTTATTGTTGGGGTCGTTCTTCAATCTGTAATGCGTAACCACGGCACACTCTTTCGCAAATCCTTCTGCATTTTTTTCTTCGGCCTCAAACAGGCTTTTGGGCACAAACAATGGAAAATAAGCATTCACGTGGCCTGTGGCCTTGAACATCTTGTCGAGCTGGTCTCTCATGTTTTCCCAAAGGGCGTAGCCATAAGGTTTGATGACCATGCATCCTCTTACCGCCGAATAATCGGCCAATTCACCTTTGATGACCAGGTCATTATACCACTGCGAATAATCCACAGCCCTTGAGGTCAGTTCTTTACTCATGATGTTGAAAGCGATTTGATTGAAAAAATGGCCCTTTTTTAGAAGAGCTTTAACAAGGATTCATTAGAATTATCGGGGTTTGACAATAGATTTGTAACCGATTTCCCCTGAACCGCCACAAAAGTAATAACTTCAATCTACAAATGATTTAAACCTTAAGTTATGTACCGTAAATTTTTACTTTTTTGTTTGATTGCCGCCGCCCTCCAAAGCTGCAGCAACAGTTACAAAGTGACCCAAACACCCGACGATGTTTATTTTTCACCGGTTACAGGCAATGACAATGTAAGAAGAGAAGATACCCGCAACCGATACAGTTATACAGAAGACCGCCAGTACACCATGTCGCGCCACGACCGCAGATGGAGAGATTTAGATGGTGACTACAATTACGGATACGATCCTTATCATTACGGCTACAATTACGGATATTATTATAACCCTTACTACTACCCCTACCCGGTGTACAATTATGGTGGATATGTATTTTATAATCCCAAAAATTCCACCCCAAGAACCACCAACCTCAGCAGCTATCAATTTCAAAATATAAACATCAACCCCAAAAATACCGGCCCCGTAAGATTCACGCAACCAGTAAGATCTTACAACAACAGCAACTACGATTACAACAACACACGTGAAACCATCACGCCACGCCATTACAGCTCAGGCTCCGATAACAATACCAGAACTTATTCTCCTTCTTCCTCAGGCTCCTCCTCGGGATCATCCTCCGGTTCATCCTCAGGCATCCCAATTGTAAGGCCCAATAGAAATTAATTGATCCGATGTCTGTTTACAATCTTTGCTATTTATTTATGAAGAAAATTATACTCTTTTCAGCTTTTTTCATCGCCTTGAAAACCTACGCTCAGGTTCCGGAAGATGCCATCCGATACAGCTGGTATGCACACACTGGCTCGGCGCGTATCATGGCGGTGGGCGGCGTGATGGGATCATTGGGTGGCGACATATCCGCACCTTTTGTGAATCCTGCCGGACTTGGTCTCTTCAAAACCAGGGAATTTGTATTCAGTCCGGGTTTCATGTCCAACAAGAACAAAGCCGATTACAGAGAAGCCCTTACGGAAAACAAGAAAAACGCATTGACACTTGGTCCCACTGGCGTCATCATCGGGATTCCCGAATTATTCAAGAAAGATTGCAGCAGCGCCTTCAGCATAGCAGTCAATCAAACCGCCAACTTCAACAATGTGGTGCATTACAGCGCACTGAACAATTACAGCTCATTCAGCGAACAGTTTGCAGAAGAAATGGCCAAAAGCAATTTCAGCATCAACAATATACTCACCACCAATTCGCCACTACCCTATACCGTTGCTCCGGCTTTATATACCTACCTGATTGACACGGTAACCGTCAACGGGATAGTACAGGTAAAAGCCGCTCCCGAATACCTGCTCGACTCGGGCAAGGCCATCATGCAAGACATGAACAAAGTAACACGCGGAGCCATGTATGAATGGGCCATTTCATATGCTTCCAATATCAAAGGCAAATGGTTGTATGGCGCCACACTCAGTCTTCCTGTACTCAACTACCACAGCAAAACCACATTCAGCGAAAAAGATCCCACCGGAGATACATCCAACCATTTCAATTCCTTCAGTTATACCGATGATTACACCACTTCGGGCAGCGGCGCTGGCTTGAAATTGGGCGCCATTTATCGACCTAAGGATTATATACGGATTGGTTTCGCTTTTCACACCCCCACTTTGATGAACCTCACCGAAACGCGCAGCACAACGTTGAACACCGTGCTCGAAAACCCGACCCATAGCTACGAAGTGAGCTCCAATACTTTTACCAACAACCAACCCGGCGAATACCAGTACAATTACACCACTCCTTGGAAAGCCATGATCAGCGGCTCTTATGTATTCAGAGAAGTGGAGAACGTAAAACGTCAAAAGGCATTTATCTCCGCCGACATCGAATACGTTAGGCACAGCGCCAGCCGTTACCACAGCGCCAATGCGGATCCTACAACAGATGAAAAAAATTACTACAAAGGTTTGAATGCGGTGATCAAAGACAATTACAAAGGCACCTTCAATTTCAGAGTCGGGGGCGAATTGAAATTCAATGTGATCATGGCCAGAGCGGGCTTCGCTTATTACACCAACCCATACAAAGACATTGCTTTCAAAGCCGGACGTATGCTGCTGAGCGGCGGATTGGGCTATCGCAATAATGGCTTTTTCATCGACCTCACTTATGTGTATCAGGTGAAAAAAGATGTGGATCTTCCTTATCGTTTGGCCGACAGAGCCAATACCTTCGCCAATTTGCATCAGCAACAGGGAAGCATCTTAACTACGTTTGGCATCAAATTCTAAGCAAGATTCGTTTGGGAACGGATGTAGGCTATCACATCACCAACATCAGGTGAAAACCATTTCATCTGCGTATCTTTTTTAAACCAGGTCATTTGCCTTTTGGCATAATTGCGGGTATGTTGCTTGATCAGTTCTATTGATTGCGCTCTGCTTATTTTACCATCGAAATATTCGAAGAGTTCGGAATAACCGACAGTCTGCAAGGCATTGAGTGAACGGAAGGAATATACCGACCTAGCCTCCTCTTCTAGTCCAGCTGCCATCATCGCATCCACTCTTTGATTGATTCTTTCATACAGGATTTCACGGGGAAGTTCCAGTCCTATTTTCACCATATCGAAGGGCCTTTCTTTGGTTTGATTTTGCTGAAAGGACACGATCGATTTACCGGTTGAACGAACCACTTCCAACGCACGCATCATCCGCTGAGGATTTTGCATCTCCCCTTGTTGCGCATACAAAGAATCTTCGTTGATCAGGCATTGCTGCAGCCACTCCTTGCCGTTATCTTCGTACCCTTGTATGACTTCAATTCTGATTTTTTCTTCCACTGCCGGAATGAGGTCCAGTCCTTTTTCAAACGCACGAAGGTATAGTCCAGTACCACCAGCCATGATAACAATCTTATTTTTTTCAAAAAGATGATCAATGGTTTTCAATGCATAAGATTCGAAGTCGGCAGCGTTTACTGTCTGATGGATGGAATGCGAACCAATAAAATAATGAGGGACGGCAGCGAGCTGAAGGGCATCGGGTTTGGCTACACCAATAGACAATTCTTGATAACACTGGCGGCTATCGGCCGAAATGATAGAAGTATTGAAATGATGTGCCACATCAACAGCCAGTTGTGTTTTACCCACAGCGGTAGGTCCGGCTATAATGATGCAAACAGGTTTCATTGGAGGGAGAACTGTACTTGAATATTAAAAACCATAATCATCGGCACCTTCATCGGCTGAAGTTTCTTCCTCTGCAGCTTCGCTGTCTTCCTCCTCACCTTCTTCGCCAAAGCCATCGCTAAGTGCATCGGGTTTGAGGTCGTATTTCTCTTCAATTTCCGCCAAACGACTATCGATGAGCCCTTTGGTACCATATTGAGAAGGGCCTAATCCTTCTATGCGCACACAAGAAGGATAATCAAGTTTCTTATTTTCTTCTTTATCTACATTGATAAGCTCTATCAGAAATTTCCAGCCTTTGGCAAAATCGTATTCATAAATGAATTTCTGATTGGGATCGGCGATTTGACTACCGATATTCACCTCTGCCATCAGCAGTGGCTCTACTTTGTAAGCCTTATCATATTTTTCAAAAGTTATTTCACGACCCGATTGCCAGGCATCATTGCTTTTGTAAAATGTAGCCTGATGTTTGCTGTCGAATTCGTAACTTTTTAAGATTGCCAAATGCAAATCATTAAAGGTTTGCTGATGCTTGATAACGATGTCTCTGTAAACACCTTCATCCTCTTCCCAGTATACTCTGAATTTTAATATTGCCATATTTCAAATATAGAAAAAATGTTTGGGTTTATGATTGGGGGTTTGGGATTTGTAATTTGGAATTTGGAATTTGGAATTTTTTGTTTGAAGGTTTGTTGCCCGCCTGCCGGTAAGCAGGTTTGAATGTTTGTGGTTGGATTGTTTGCTTTTATTCATTTTACATGCTACCCCACTTGCTCCAACCCCATCTCCTTCCCTTTCTCCACCATAAATGCAAATGCCGCTTCGTATTCGTTGGGAATAATGCCGTCGAGGATAGCTTCGCGTATGGCTTTCTTGATATCGCCTACAGCTCGTGAAGGCTGCAGACTGAAATATTCCATGATCATTTCGCCGGTTACCGGCGGCTGCCAATTGCGGATATGGTCTTTTTCTTCCACCTCGGCACATCGTTGCAAAACCAGTTCAAAATTGGCCAAATATCTTTTTACCTTGGCTTGGTTTTTTGAGGTGATGTCGGCTTTGCATAAGATAAACAGCGACTCTAGATCTTCACCGGCATCAAATATCAAGCGGCGTACAGCAGAGTCAGTTATGTTTTCTTTGGTCAGACTGATGGGCCTGAGATGAAGTTCCACCAGCTTTCTGACAAATTTCATCTTTTCATTCTGAGGTAGTTTGAGCTGAGTGAAAATCTTAGGCACCATTCTTCCTCCCACCACTTCATGGCCATGGAAAGTCCAGCCATGTCCTTCTTCAAATTTCTTGGTGGCGGGCTTGGCAATATCATGCAAAACTGCGGCCCATCGCAGCCAGAGGTCGTTGCTTTCCATGGCCACATTGTCTACCACTTGCAGTGTGTGATAAAAATTGTCTTTATGCCCTTTGCCATCGATGTATTCTGCACCGGCCAGTGCGGTCATCTGAGGAAAAATAAGTTGAAGCAAACCTGTTTGATATAAATGATCAAAACCGATGGAAGGTTTGGGCGACAGTAAAATCTTGTTCAGCTCATCGGCGATTCTTTCGCCACTGATGATTTTAATGCGACCGGCAATGGTGGAAATGGCTTTTAGCGTTTTTTCCTCCATTGAAAAATTCAATTGCGTAGCAAAACGGATCGCACGCATCATACGCAATGGATCGTCGCTGAAAGTCTCTTCGGGATGTAGCGGAGTTCTGACGATTTTGTTGGCAAGATCTTCCATTCCATTGAAGGGATCAAGCAACTCGCCGTAATTATCTTGATTCAAACTCACCGCCATGGCGTTGATGGTGAAATCTCTTCTGTTCTGATCATCCTGCAAGGTACCGGCTTCCACCTTCGGATTCCTGCTGTCGTAATTGTAACTTTCTTTTCGGGCGCCCACGAATTCGATTTCAATAAAAGCCTCTTCATCACCTGAAGACTCAGGATCTTTCACCTTTATCTGGGCCGTACCGAAGTTTTTGAAAAAGCTCACATGCGGATGGGGCCTGAATTGAGCCGCTACCTCATGCGCCAAAGCGATACCATCACCAATGCAAACCACATCGATATCTTTTGTAGGTCTTTTCAGTAGCTTGTCACGTACAAATCCTCCTACAACATATGTCTCAACTCCCAAAGCAGTAGCCGACTTTCCAATTTTGGCAAAAATCATTTGTTCATATGGTGAAAGCGGTATTTGCATGGGCTGCAAAAATAGAGGTTTCGGGGAGATTATGCGTTGAAGCAGGCGTTGTTTGTTAGCGAAAGATTTGCAATGTTTACATTTATCGAAGAAGGAATTTTCACTTAACCGTTTAAATCTTTTTGCCCATCAATTCCATGGCACTAAAATTGAACTATATACGTTTCATTAAAAAAATCAGGAAGATTAGCCCTAATTTTGACAAATTGTCCTGTTGACTAAATTATTATGAATACAAACCTGTTTATGCAAAGCGGTGAAGATGAAATGGAATTCATGCCTATCATTCCGCTTAGTGAAGATGATGCCAATGCAGACACATCAGACATTCCAAACGAACTTCCGATATTACCTTTAAGAAATACAGTTCTTTTTCCCGGCGTGGTGATTCCGATCACTGTAGGCCGAGACAAGAGCATCAAGGCGGTAACTGAAGCTTACAAAACTGACAAATTGGTGGGTGTTGTGGCGCAAAAAGACAGCAGCATTGAAGAACCTTCTCCATCAGATCTTGAAGCCATAGGCACTGTAGCTAAAATTGTAAAACTGATCAAAATGCCGGATGGCGGAACTACCATCATCATACAAGGCAAAAAAAGATTCAGAATTGAACAAGTGACGGCTGAAGATCCTTATTTCAAAGCCAACATCAGTTTATTGGAAGAGGAACCTTTTAAAACAGATCCCGATTTTAATGCCATGGTGAGCAGCATCAAAGACCTCGCCTCTCAAATTGTAGGACTTTCCCCCAACTTGCCCAGCGAAGCGGCCATCATTCTAAAAAACATTGAGAACCCCTCGTTCCTCATTCACTTTGTTAGCAGTAACCTGAACGCCGACATCAAGCAAAAACAACAACTGCTCGAAATCAACAACATCAGGGAACGCGGCGAGTTGCTGATGAACCTGATGCACACCGAGTTGCAATACGCCGAACTGAAGAATAAGGTCACCAATAAAACGCGTGCCGAACTCGATAAGCAACAACGTGATTATTTCCTGCAACAACAGCTGAAAGCGATCAAAGATGAATTGGGTGGTGAAAATGCAGCGGAAGTAAAGGAAATGATGAAGAAAGCCGAATCCAAAAAATGGAGCAAGGCTGCCAAGGAAATGTTCGACAAAAACGTGGAAAAGTTGGAAAGAATGCACCCTTCCACACCCGACTACTCGGTAATTTACAATCATACCGACCTCATGCTCGACCTTCCCTGGAATGAATACACTACAGATTCCTACGATCTGAAGAAAGCAAAAAAAGTATTGGACCACGACCATTATGGCATGGATAAAATCAAAGACCGCATCTTGGAATATCTGGCAGTACTTAAATTGAAGGGAGACATGAAAAGTCCGATTCTTTGCTTCATCGGACCTCCGGGCATCGGTAAAACCTCACTCGGCAAAAGCATCGCTACGGCCATCAACAGAAAATATGTACGCTTGAGCTTGGGCGGATTGCACGACGAAAGTGAAATCCGTGGACATCGTAAAACCTATATCGGTGCCATGCCCGGCAGAATCATCCAATCGATACGCAAAGTGAAAACCAGCAATCCCGTGATGATTCTCGACGAGATAGACAAAGTGGGCGCCGACCATCGTACAGACCCCTCTTCTGCTTTGCTGGAAGTACTGGACCCCGAACAAAACCAATCTTTTTACGACAACTACCTCGAACTCGAATACGACCTGAGCAAGGTATTGTTCATTGCTACCGCCAACGACCTCAGCACCATACAACCCGCGCTGAGAGACCGTTTGGAAATTATTGACCTGAGCGGTTATGCCATCGAAGAAAAAATTGAAATCGCCAAACGACATCTGATCCCCAAACAAAAAGAAATGCATGGGCTGAAAGACAGTCAATTTAAAATCAGCGACAATGTGCTGGAAAAAGTAATCGCCGAATACACACGCGAAAGCGGTGTGCGCGAGCTGGACCGCGTGCTGGCCAGTATCATGCGTTACCAGGCCAAAGAATTAGTGGTAAAAGGGAAAGTAAAACCCACGGTTACCAATGCCGATATCGAAAAGATATTGGGCAAATCGAAGTTCAATCCTGAGCTCTATAAAATGGCCAATCTGCCCGGTGTGGCCGTAGGTCTTGCCTGGACATACGTAGGTGGAGACATCCTGTTCATTGAAGCACAAACCAGCGAAGGCAAAGGCGAATTGAAACTCACCGGCAATTTGGGCAATGTGATGAAAGAAAGCGCCACCACCGCCTTTACCTGGATACAGACCAACGCCAAAAAAATCGGCATCGACCCCAGTTTGTTTAACACCAAAAACGTCCACATCCATATTCCCGAAGGAGCTGTGCCCAAAGATGGCCCCAGTGCAGGCATCACCATGATGACCGCACTCAGCAGCGCATTCACCGGAAGGAAAATAAAACCCTACCTGGCCATGACCGGCGAAATCACATTGCGCGGACAGGTGTTACCGGTAGGTGGCATCAAAGAAAAAGTACTGGCCGCCAAAAGATCCGGCATCAGAGAAATCATCATGTGCTGGCAAAACCAAAAAGATGTGGAAGAAATCAATCCTAAATTCATCAACGGCATCAGTTTCCATTATGTGAAAACAATGCATCAGGTGCTGGAACTGGCGTTGCTTTAAATGAACGCTATAAAATTGTTGATAATAATGATGACCGGCTAAACTGGTCATCATTTTTTTTCGGCATGTTTTTCCATCCAGTCTTTTTCCTTCTCTGTAGTCAATGCCTGCAAAACGCCAACAAAAAAAATAAGGCCTATGTTGCCTGTCAGCAACAAGAGATTGTAGCTATTGTATTTGGTGATTTCCGGCGAGCCTGTATGCATGAGCGACAGTGTATCCATCACCAACACTGTAATCCACGTAAGTATGGCCGTGGTAAAGATGACATAAGAAATCCAGCGGGCCACAACCGATGGATGCGCCTTTGTTCTTTTGAAATAATAACCAAATACTGTAATAAAAAACAAAGAAGGAAGCAGCAACATCGCACTCAAATAAAAATAAGAGAACCACGACATGCTGTCAAGCACGCCAAACATCAGTCTTACCAACATCATCAGCAATGCGACGAACACGATGCCTCCAATCAGGGAGAGGAACAGCATGCCAAACAATCGCAGGAATTTTTCAAAACGGCTTTCCAAAATGAAAATTTTTAAAAGTAAAAAGCTTCGTGACACACGGACAATCATCCGAAGACACGAAGCTAAATCATTTATGTGAACACGAACCGCTTATGAGAAATAACTCAGGTTGGTTTTGGGCGTAAGGGTCAACAAAGTTTCATACATCAGCCTGATGGTATTCTCGATATCATCTTTGTGAATCATTTCCACGGTGGTGTGCATATAACGCAGTGGAATGGAAATCAACACCGAAGGGCAGCCATCATTGGCGTAAGCGAAAGAATCGGTGTCTGTGCCGGTGCTTCTGCTGATGGCACGCAATTGGAAAGGAATCTTCGACTTCTCTCCTACTTTTTGTACCAGATCGAGCAGTTTATTGTGTACTGCCGGGCCGTAACAAAGTGATGGACCGTTTCCGCATTTGCATTCACCTTCAATGATCTTGTTGATCATCGGCGTGGTGCTGTCATGCGTAACATCAGTGATGATGGCCACATCGGGCTTGATGCGACGGGCAATCATTTCGGCCCCTCGGAGTCCGATTTCTTCTTGCACCGCATTCACCACATACAAAGCGTAAGGAAGTTTCTTTTTGTTCTCTTTCAACAAGCGAGCTACTTCGGCAATCATGAACCCACCGATGCGGTTGTCGAAAGCCCTTCCAATCAGATGGCCATGCGCCAGTTCTTCATATCCTTCCACGTAGGTAGCCACGGCACCGATATGGATACCCAACGCCTCCACTTCTTTTTTACTTCTTGCACCACAATCCAGAAACAGGTTATCCACTTTGGGTTGAGGCTCTTTCGCATCATTATTGCTTAAACGGGTATGAATGGCCGGCCAGCCGAAAACCGCTTTCACCGGACCTTTTTTACCATGAATCCATACACGCATCGATGGTGCGATCTGGTGATCGACGCCGCCGTTTCTTTTCAGATAAATCAAACCTTCGGGCGAAATATAATTGACGAACCAGCTGATTTCATCGGCATGGGCTTCAATCACCACTTTGAAAGAAGCACCGGGATTGATGATGCCCACCGCAGTGCCATAAGGATCGGTGATGGTATCATCTACAAATGGCTTGATATAATTGAGCCAAAGTTTTTGTCCGCTGCTTTCAAAGCCTGTAGGCGATGGATTGTTGATATATTTTTTCAGAAAATCGTATCCGTTTTCACTGACGATTGATTTTTTCTTTGCTGCTTTTGCCATGGTAAAATTTTATTGAACAAATTAACTAAATAGTTGCCAAATATCCGGCAATACTCATCAATAACATGAGACCGTCGACGATTAAATAATAAAACAGATATCCCCGCTTCTTGCTGACGGAAAGCAGGTATAACAAATAGGCGATAGCGCCCGTGCTGCACATGATAAAGAAATTCATTTTATCCAGCATCAAGGCCAGGCCTGCATGTAAAATCAACAGGACCAACATCAGCAACCACAATAATTTACTGAATGATCGGACAGAATACACATCTTTGATTTCAAAAATTATACAAATCATCAGCAACAAAATAAAGCGCGTACCCAAAATCAACAAAGCATTCAATTTAAAAGCATTATCCAGCGACTGCATGGGTATCAATGCTGTGGTGAAAGTCCAGGTCAATGCCAAGAGAACTGATTTGATGACAATGAAGCCCGGTTTGATTCGATACGAATTTTTTAACAACAAGAAACAATAGGCAAGTGTGGAAAAAAAAGGGATCATTAATATTTTTATCAGTCCTGGTCTGAACCAGATTAAATCGAGGATAGCTACGGCCGAAAGGATGATGAGAATAAGATGACCTGCATAGTCGGAAAATGATGATTTTGTTTTTCGCTGTCGATCATTGAGCAGCAAGGAAAAAGTCCAGTAGAAATTATACGCTCCAAGTGTTAAAAAGAAAACCAATCCGCAAACAGCGCTGTTTACCGGTATTTGTAAAAGCAAATAAGTATAGAAGGTAAGTCCACTGGCACAAAGTGCTACAAAAAAAGAGTGCCGGAGTATGTACTTCAGCCAGCGCATCAAGGCGTGATGTAGTAAAAAGGTTCGGGATTGCGCAACACATTGCTTTTGTTACCGGCAAAATCCTTCACATAAAATTCATAATAAAGCGTATCCACACGAGGCCTCATGGCTCTGGGCGGCAAGGCGAAGTTGAGATCTACGGTCACTTCCACATCCAGATTTTTCTTATCGGCAATGGGTAAGTTGGGGAATGGAAAAGAGAAGGAATCCACGGTGCTCAAGCCCGAAGAAAATCTTTTTACGAAAACATAGGAAACGCTGGTATCCTGAAATCCGAAATCGCCTTCGGCATCATTGAGCTGAAATTTCAGCCAGGGACCATTGATTGCAGTACTGGTACTCTGCCATGAACCCGGACTCAGTGAATTGAAAGTGATATGAGGAATGGTGTCAAACCCGCTTTTTTTGCAGGAAGAAAAAATGATTGCGGCCAGTAATATCAGGAATGCATAACGCATGGCAAATGATTGTCTTCAAAATTAAGGATTGGAAGTGAATATTTCGGTATGATTTTGATAACCTGCCATTTGATCTCCATCCTTTTAAATAGCTAACAAATACTAAAGCACCATCTGGCTACATCCCCTCACATCACTGTTGTCCATTCTGCCTAAAATTTCAAAATGGCCATTCATGTATACTTTTCCACGATCTTCTGTGGCTATAAAAGCGCAGCTGTGAATATTGGCCAGATCAATGACATTTACAACTCCTCTATAGTGGTCTTGGGTCGTAAAATCAAGCGACCAAGTTTCTAGCGGATTGTCTTCGGCACGAAGTAAGATGCGCATCCAGGGCGGCGTATTGAACAGGCCATCACCGAAGGAATATCCCTGCGACAACAACTCCGTCATTCCATACTCTGAGTGTATTTTGGTAACACCAGATTGTTGGCTGAGAAAATGTTGTAGTTCAGTTTTGGTCATTTCCGCTCTTCGCCCTTTCATGCCACCCGTTTCCATGATGACGGTATTTTCTAGCTGCATCGGATATTCGCTGAAAAAATCCATCAAGGCAAAAGTGACCCCAATCAGTAAGGTTTGAATGCCGGCTTTTTCATTTTGTAGTAATGTTTGGTGTAGTTTGTTGTATTCATTCAAATAAAAACCGCTTTGCGGATGCCCGCTTTCTTTTATCAACCGATCGACCATATAAACCAGCGATGCATTATTTCTTTCAAGATAAGAAGGTAGTAAACCAATGATGCAAAATTGCTGAGGATCACCGTAAAACAAACGGAATGCTTTTAAAAAACTCAATTCATACACCCCTAAATCTTTGACCAGATGCCGACTGTTTATGGTGCCGGTGGTGCCACTGCTTTCAAAAACGGCGGCAGGCGTGAAATTTCCGGTGGTTACTTCATGTGTTTTGAAAAATGAAATGGGCAAAAAAGGGATTTGATGCAGTGTGTTGATCTGATCCGGAACCACCCGCAAAGCCTGACAATAACGTTGATAAATGGAGTTATTTTGAAACTGATAATGAAACAGCTCAATCGCCACTTTTTCAACATCATCTTGATGAATATGGAAAATGGCTTCACAGTAATTTTTGGTATTATTGAAATCGATAATCATGTTTTGCAAATCATGAGAAAGTGAAAGTGCCTTTATTTCTCTTTAAAAACCCATTCACCTTTAGTGTTAATAAAGAGTTTTACGGCCAATGCGGGGTCGGGTGAAGCGTATTGAAATTCAACAGTTTTGTTCAACACAAAATGTCCTGATGGCGAAAAAACCTCAGCTTGTGAGCGATCGGCAGAAATAATCAATCCAGTTCTTGTCGTACTGTCTTGGCTGATGATTTGCACAGGCAATTCAAAAACACGAATACACTGCTGTTGCAATACACTCCATTGGTACCCCGCTGAAGCCCTGCAACCATGTTCATCTGCATCTGTACCAACAACAGCCGGAGTAAGCTTTGTTGAATCAGCCTCCTTTACATGTTTAACACATTTGGGTCCGCCACAAGAGGAAAAAATAGCAATGACCAGTAATGAAAATAGTATTGATTTCATAGAGATGTTTGGATATATAATTTGTGGTTTGTGGTTTGTGGTTTGTGGTTTGTGGTTTGTGGTTTTGATTCTTATTGATTGGCGTTAGCTGTGTTATCTCGTCAACATTAGAATATACTTTCACATTATCACATTATCAAATTACCAAATCATCAGATCAGCCTTTCTTCTCAATCATCGCTTATAATACATCACCAATGAAGTTTTTTCAATCACGTGGGCATTGAGGTTGAAACCCACAACAGCCGGATTGGTATTTTTATCGGGACCCAGTTTTTCTACATCCAATGCATACAAGGTGAAGATGTACTGGTGAATACCATGACCTTCGGGCGGACAAGGCCCCCCGTAACCGAAAGTACTATAATCATTCAGGCTTTGAATGGCACCTGCGGGCATGAGGTTCAACTCGGGATTACCGGCACCTTTGGGCAGCTCGGTGATATGGGCTGGAATATCAAACGCAAGCCAGTGCCACCAGCCACTGCCGGTTGGGGCATCGGGATCGAACAAAGTGATGGCAAAACTTTTGGTATTGGCAGGTGGATGCATCCAGTTGAATTCAGGCGACATGTTATCGCCCACACAACCCCAGGCATTGAATACTTCATGAAAGGAAGCCTGACCTCCCATGTTATTGCTTTTGAGTGTGAAGGTATTGGTATTCATGAGCTGTCTTTTTTATAATTATTCGAAAAATACTTTTACCGTCTGATAAAACAAACGGTTGTTGAGATATTGTTTCTCCGAAAAACCCTGCAGTCCGAAAAGCCCGGCTGCATTGCCTTTGTTGATGGCGATTTCGAGGTAGCCGGCCGAATTGAAAAATGCCAGCTTCTCTCCTTCCGGCACATCCGCATAGGAATTGCTGATCTTTTCAATCACCTCATCTCTTTTAAACACGATGGAGAAATTGCGGCCTTTTCTTTGTTCTTCAAAATCGATTTTGCTGATGTTTACAATCACATTCTCGAAGTTGTCGATGAAAATTATCTGACCTTCTATCCAGTTGTCTCCCACCATCGGTCGCAAGGCGTTTTTCACTTTGATCTTCACCTCCACATCTCCCACCTCTTCAATTGTTTTACCGTTGTGCAAACCGTGTACGGCTTTGGCAAAAGCATTAGTGAAAAACAATGTGCTTTTCTGGGTCTGCTGGTCGAGTGCTACTTTCACTACTTTTTGCGGTTCTTCTCCGAGTATCATGGTCAGCAATCCATTGTCGGCACATCCGATAAAATGACCATTATGCTCGGCGAGCAAAAGATAATCGGATGCCTCATCAAAAATATTGACCAAGATCAGATGAAAAGTGCCCGAAGGGAAATTCCGGATAGCATGCCTGCAAATATAGGCTGCCTGCGGATAATTGAATGCCGAAAGTGAATGCGTGATGTCGATAATGTTGAAGTCCTGCTGATAACGAAGCAGCTGCCCTTTGATGGCTCCGGCGAGGAAGTCTTTCTCTCCTATATCGGTAGTAAGGGTTAAAAGGGGCATTTAGTATTGGTCGATAAAAAATAAAAGTAATAAATATTAAAATGATGCGGTGAAATAATCGCAGGATTTTGAAAGACAGGATTCCGCTGCATTCATGAAACAACGCCTCTTCTATTTGATCAGCTTTCCATTCTTGTAAAAAAATTTGTGCGTCAGCTTGTCTGCGAGTCCGGGGAAAAGTTTGTTGATGAGTACAGTTCGTTTACCCTGTAAAGTAAGCACCAATGTCCGCTTCCTTTTTTCAATCGCGTTCAATATGCGGCCGGCACATTCCTCGGGCGTCATCAGTTTATCTTCATTTAGCGGACTTTCACCTTGTTGCTTATCGCCATCCATGATGGCTACCTGACGGATATTGCTTTTGGTAAACCCCGGACTGGCCCAAAGTACATTCACGCCGGTAGGTAGCAGTTCTGTGCGCAAAGCCTCCAGCCAGCCGTTCATGGCAAATTTACTGGCCGAATAGCCGCTCCTGCCGGGCAATCCGCGATAACCGGCAATAGATGAAATACCAACAATCGCTCCTTTTCTTTCGATGATGGAATCCAGGGCATACTTGGTGCAATACACCATGCCCATGAAATTGATGTCCATCACTTTCTTTATCACCTCAGCCTCTGTATCTTTAAAATCGCCTTTCATGGAGATTCCGGCATTGTTGATGATGATGTCGATACCCCCAAAATGCTGAATAACTGATGTGATGAAATGCTTGCAATCGGTTTGCTTGCTCACATCCGTGGCCACCGAAAACAAAGAAGGATGTTTCAATGAAGTCATCAATTCATCGAGGTTGGACTGCGATCGGGCACAAGTAGCCACTTTTGCGCCTGATGCCAGTAATAGTTCTACAAACGCCCTTCCTATGCCGGTAGATCCACCCGTTACCACTACCACTTTATCTTTGAAAAAATCGCTCATGTTTTATTTATTAAGATGAAAGAGATGTTGCTGATGATCATGATGTTGATCAATGAAACATTAAAGGTTGCAATTTAATCCATGTTCAACCTAGATTGGCCAACAGCATAAAATTATTGAATAATCAGTTGGATTTTAAAGTTATGGACCTGACCAAATAAAGCAGTACATCTCCATAGAATGATGGTTTACTGATTACCTTTGAACCTACTAACTGCATGCCATGAAAGTCAACGGAAAGGATTACCAAACCATTTGGGTAAACGAGATCAATCCGCATCTCATCAGCATTATTGATCAGCGCTATCTGCCTCATCAATTCATCATTGAAAATATAGGAAGTGTGGATCACATGGTCATCGCCATCAAAGACATGCATGTGCGTGGTGCAGGATTAATTGGCGCTGCTGCTGGTTTTGGCATGTACCTGGCCGCACTTGAAGCGCCAAAAGACAATTCATTTGATGAGCATGTGCGGAAATGCGCCAAGCAACTGAAAGCCACCCGACCTACCGCCGTAAATCTTTCGTGGGCTGTGGATGGGCAATTGAATGCCATTCAAGCGGTAGAGCGTCCTTCCGAAAAAATCGACATCGCACTTAAAAATGCAGCAGCCATAGCCAATGCCGATGCTGAATATTGCCGCTTGATTGGAGAACATGGATGCGCTTTGATTGAAGAGGTCAGTCGTGAAAAAAATGGTGAACCCGTAAACATCCTCACCCACTGCAACGCAGGATGGCTGGCATTTGTAGACCATGGTTCCGCTACCGCTCCTATCTATGCTGCTGCAAAAAAAGGTATTTCGTTACACCTTTGGGTAGATGAAACGCGTCCACGCAATCAAGGGGCTAGTCTCACCGCCTGGGAATTAGGCATGAATAACATTCCGCACACAGTGATTGCCGACAATACCGGAGGCCATCTGATGCAGCATGGCATGGTGGATATGGTGATTGTAGGATCAGACAGAACCACTGTTTCTGGTGATGTGGCCAACAAGATTGGCACCTATCTCAAAGCACTGGCAGCAAATGACAATAACATTCCGTTTTATGTGGCCTTACCATCGTCGTCGATTGACTGGAGCATAGAAGACGGCTTGAAAGAAATCTGCATTGAAGAAAGAGATGAATCGGAAGTGAAATATATGGAAGGCCTGTGCGATGGAGAGATCAAAAAAATATTGCTCACACCACCTGATAGCGCAGCGAAGAATTACGGATTTGATGTTACACCGGCGCGACTGGTGACCGGTATCATTACCGAAAGAGGGATCTGCAAAGCGAATAAAGAAAGTATTCTTCAATTATTTCCCGAAAAAAAATAAGATGGACGAAGGTTATATCAAATACAATTGCCACTGGGAAAAAGCGACAGTCCACTACAATGCACAGATGGAAGACATCAACCGCTGCCGCAGCCTCCTTTACCAAGAAGGCTGGATTGGCATGTATGCAAATGGCATTGGCTATGGAAACATCAGCATAAGATCCACACCCCATTTCATGATTACCGGAAGCGCCACAGGAGGATATGCGACTTTAACCAGCGATCATTTTTCAACCGTTACAGGATATGACTTGATTAAAAATGAAGTCAGTTGTTACGGTCCCATAAAAGCATCATCGGAGTCGCTGACCCATGCCGCCATTTATGAAACGGATCCGGAGGTGAATGCTGTGATGCATATCCACAACAAAGCAATGTGGCAAATGCTTTTGCATAAGGTTCCAACCACCGTAGCAGAGGTTCCTTACGGCACACCCGACATGGCGGAAGAGATCAAGCGGTTATTCCGGGAAACAAATGTTGCAGCACAAAAAATCATTGCGATGGCAGGCCATGAAGAAGGCATCATTGCCTTCGGGGCCACATTGAATGAGGCTTTGAACATTTTGTTTTTGCATAAAAAATAACAGGTCATCATTTACCACTTAAAAAAAACAGGCATCATGATTAAAATAGGCATCATCGGCGGTTCGGGATTGGAAGATCCTCAACTGTTGCAAAATATCAGCATCAAAGAAACAGAAACACCTTTTGGAAAACCCACATCACCACTCACTTCGGGCACCATAGGATCAACGGAAGTGGTGTTGATCGCCAGGCATGGCAAACAGCATCAGTACTCTCCAACAGCTCTAAATTACAGAGCCAATATATATGCCTTGAAAGAAGCGGGGGTTACCCATATCATGGCCACTACGGCTTGCGGAAGTTTAAAAATTGAAATCGGCCGCGGACATTTTGTGATACTCGACCAGTTTATCGATTTCACCAAGCACAGAATCAACACTTTTGCCGACAATTTTGAAAACGGTGTGGTACACGCGGCCATGGCGCATCCATTTCATGAAGGATTGAGAGACGTACTGTATCAGGCCGTAAAAAAATTAAAATATCCCGTTCATCCCAAAGGCACGGTGATTACCATTGAAGGCCCCAGATTTTCTACAAAAGCCGAATCGAACATGTTTCGTCTTTGGGGAGCCGATGTCATCAACATGTCGGTGGCCACAGAAGCCGCACTGGCCAATGAGCTGGGCATACCTTATGCGGCCATTGCCATGAGCACCGATTATGATTGCTGGAAAGAAGATGAGGCGCCCGTTTCATGGGAAGAAGTCCTCCATACTTTCCATCAGAATGCCGACAGGGTGAAGGAAATATTGGTAGAGGCGGTTGGGGCAGTAAATAGGCTGGATGGCAGAAAATAGCTTTTGTTTCTTCAAGCGACATTAAAAAAGCATTTTCAACTAAAGCACAGTGTTTTTTCCTTTGTGAAACTGTTGAATTAAGCAATGGTTCAACTTCGTGCCAATTTATCTTTGAAGATAAATGGAAGAATTCCCTGTCCACTGGCCTCAATTTTTTACTGCCACTATAATAGAATGGAAGTTTTTGCTTAAGGATGATAAGTTCAAAAAGATCATCATAGACAGCCTAATCTATCTTGTAAGTAACGGAAAAATAAAATTGTATGCCTTCGTTATTATGAGCAATCATATTCATTTGATATGGCAGGCACGAAACGGATATGACCCTGACAAGATAAGGCACAGTTTCATGAAATTTACTGCGCATCAAATGTTAAATGAACTGAAAAAGCACGATGAAGATTTATTGAAAAAGTTCAAAGTTGAAAAGAAAGACAGAGCTTATCAGTTTTGGAAAAGAAATGCGATGTCAATAGAATTGTTTACAGAAAAAGTTTTTATCCAAAAAATGAATTATATACACTACAATCCTGTAAAGGCCGGCTTATGTAAATTCCCTGAAGAGTATTATTATTCCTCTGCCAATTTTTATCATGGAGGGGCTGATGTATTTGGGATAATGACTTTATGAAAAAAATATTCCTAACTAGCTGCCTATGTTGGTGTGTCACCAACATAGGGCAGTATATATACCCCTCAGTAGCCTTAGCTGGTGTTTCGCCAACTAAGAGCGAGGCAATGCAGAAAATTTCTCACCTTATCCGCTAATGTTGGTGAGACACCAACACCATGCAGTATAATATAACCCCTAAGCGGCCTAAGTTCGTGGGACACCAACACCATGCAGTATTATATAACCCCTAAGCGGCCTAAGTTGGTGAGACACCAACACCATGCAGTATTATATAACCCCTAAGCGGCCTAAGTTGGTGTTTCACCAACTTAGGGCAAATAAAAAAAAACTCAACATTTGACTGTTGAGTTTTTTCAGTGATCTGGCTGGGACTCGAACCCAGGACCCATACATTAAAAGTGTATTGCTCTACCAACTGAGCTACCAAATCTCCTTGTCCGTTTAAACGGAGTGCAAAAATAGGGTAATTCACTTTTTCTATCAACTTTTTTTAAAAAAGTTTCATTTTATTTTTTTCAAACTTCAACCAATAAAAAATCCCGACAATAAATGCCGGGATTCATGATGTTATTAATTTAATCAAGCTCTTTGTCGAACTTTAGATGGGGCGGCTTTTTTCGCTGTTACTTTCACTGCGGGAGCCGATTTTTTCACGGCAACTTTCGGAGTACTTTTGGTTGCCACTTTTGCGGCTGGTTTCACTGCTGGTTTTACCGCAGGAGCCACGGCCTTCTCTTTCTTTATGGCAACAGGCGCTTCAACAGGCTTCTTGGTTTCTTTTTCTACTACCACCACTTTCTTTGCAGGAGCCGCGGATTTATTTTTTACTTTCTTCAACGCCATTTCAATGGCTTTGCTCAAACTTTCGTATGTGGCTTTGCCAGAAATCATCTCTCCGTTCACAAAAAATGTAGGTACATCTTTCACTCCCCTGTCGATGCCTTCTCTCAAGTCGCCCTGTACTTGCCAACCATAAGTGGCGTTCACCAGATCGTCGAGAAAATGTTTGTTTTTTACGCCGGCTTCCTTCGAGTGCAATTTCAAACTGGTGGTGCCCAGATTTCTTCTGTTGGCAAATAAAATGTTATGCATTTCCCAGAATTTTCCTTCCTGTGCCGTGGCCACTGCTGCTTCACCGGCCTTCAAACTTCTTTGATGAATTTTAGTCAAGGGAAAATGACGAAAATTGAATCGGATTTTACCTTCATATTCTTCTAGCAATTGCTTCACAATATCATTGGCTTTTGCGCAGGCTTCACTCTCATATTCTCCAAATTCTTCCAGAGTAACCTCTGCTTTCGGATTGCCGACAAAAACATCTTTCGGCTCAATAATTTCCAAAACTTCTTTCTTAAACGCCATATTATTTCTCTTTAAAAAATGATAATTTAATTAAATACCAACACAATGATAAATACCCCATGTTGTCTTGATTTTTTTCAAGTCGGCTGAAGATAGGGATTTTAATTCCCCGTCCAATTGATTTTATCACCATATTATAGACAATCTTCAGAAGACATTGATTTACAACATATTTTGTGGTTTTAAAATTTTGTTATAATGCCCCGGCCTCTGCTATTTCGGCCTTTTCATTTCTGAAAACCACCACGCCATCGAACACATCTACCACAACCGGTTTATCATGACTCAAATCTCCGGCAATGATTTTTTTGCTGAGCTGATTGACAATTTGTTTTTGGATAAGCCTTTTCAAAGGACGTGCACCAAACTGAGGATCGAATCCATGTTCGGCCAGATAGTCGAGTGTGTAAGGTGTAAACTGCAAATCGATATTGTTTTTGGCCACCAGTTCGGTCAATTGATTCAATTGTATCTTGATGATGTTTCTGATTTGATTTTTCATCAAAGGCTGGAACATGATCACTTCATCAATCCTGTTCAGGAACTCGGGACGAATGGTCTGCTTCAGCAAAGCATACACTTCCTCTTTCGTTCTTTCCACCACTTCCTCCTTGTTGATTTCGGTCACCTTTTCAAATTTGTCTTGTATCGCCTGACTGCCCATATTGCTGGTCATGATGATGATGGTATTTTTAAAGTTCACCACCCTGCCCTTGTTATCGGTCAATCGTCCATCATCCAATACTTGTAAGAGAATATTGAAAACATCGGGATGCGCTTTCTCAATTTCGTCGAGCAGTACCACAGAATAAGGCTTTCTTCGAACGGCTTCGGTAAGCTGACCGCCTTCATCGTAGCCAACGTATCCGGGGGGTGCTCCCACCAAACGACTGACGGAATGTTTCTCCTGGTATTCACTCATGTCGATGCGCGTCATCATGGCATCATCATCAAACAGATAATCTGCCAAAGCCTTGGCCAGCTCTGTTTTACCTACCCCGGTGGTGCCCAGAAAAATAAAAGAACCTATAGGACGTCTGGCATCCTGTAAACCTGCCCGGCTTCTGCGGATGGCATCCGAAACGGCTTCAATCGCTTCTTCTTGTCCCACTACTCTTTTATGCAATTCTTCTTCGAGATGAAGTAATTTTTCCTTGTCGCTCTGCATCATTTTCGACACGGGAATGCCTGTGGTTTTAGCCACACTTTCGGCAATATCTTCTGCATCCACTTCTTCCTTCAACAATCTTTTTTCTGAAAGTTCGCCGAGCTGTTGTGTAAGCTCCACAATCATGGCTTCTTGTTCACGAATCTTGCCGTAGCGTATTTCGGCTACTTTACCATAGTCACCGTTCCTTTCGGCCTGTTCGGCTTCTTGCTTTAATGTTTCAATTCCGGCTTTGCCGTTTTGTATTTTTTCCACTACCTCTTTTTCCTGTTTCCATTTCGAGAGATAGGTATCTCTTTCCACCGCCAGGTTGGCGATTTCTGTGTTGAGTTCTTTTAGTTTCACTTCATCCTGTTCTCTTTTGATGGCTTCGCGCTCAATCTCCAACTGACGGATTTGTCGTTCCAGCTTATCCAGCTCTTCGGGCATGGAATTCATCTCCAGTCGAAGTTTCGCCGCACTTTCATCAATCAGGTCAATGGCTTTGTCGGGCAGAAAACGGTCTGTAATGTAGCGGTCAGACATCTCCACTGCCGCAATGATCGCTTCATCTTTGATGCGGACATGATGGTAAGTTTCGTAACGGTCTTTCAATCCCCTTAAAATGGAGATGGCATCTTCAATTGTCGGTTCATCAATCATCACTTTCTGAAACCTTCTTTCCAGTGCCTTGTCTTTTTCAAAATATTTTTGGTATTCATTCAACGTGGTGGCACCAATGGCTCTCAACTCACCGCGCGCCAAGGCAGGTTTCAGAATATTGGCGGCATCCATAGCTCCATCACCACCGCCTGTACCTACAAGTGTATGGATTTCATCGATAAAGAGGATAATTTCACCGTCACTGGATGTCACTTCTTTCACCACCGATTTCAAACGTTCCTCAAACTCGCCTTTATATTTGGCTCCGGCTATCAGTAAGCCCATATCGAGCGCGTAAATGATTTTGGATTTTAGATTTTCGGGCACATCGCCATTCACGATACGCATTGCCAATCCTTCGGCAATGGCTGTTTTACCTACGCCGGGCTCTCCCACCAAAATCGGATTATTCTTGGTTCTTCTGCTAAGAATGTGCAGTGTCCTTCTAATTTCCTCGTCTCTGCCAATCACTGGATCCAGTTTACCATTGCGGGCCATTTCAATCAGATTCTTCGCATATTTTTCCAGCGCATTGTAAGTATTTTCTTGCGTCTGCGAATTGACGGTAGCACCTTTTCTCAGCTCTTTTACGGCGGCTATCAGTCCCTTTTCGGTCAGGCCCGCATTTTTTAATAGTCCGGCTACCTGATCATTGCCTTGCAATAAGGATAACAGCAAATGTTCGGGTGTCACAAATTCGTCGCCAAAGGTTTTTAAAACTGTACCTGCTCGCAGCAAGGTGGCATTGGCATCTCTACCCAAAGCCTGAGCGGGTTCACCGGCTGTAGTTGGCAATTTCTGCATCAATTCGTTCAACTTGGCGCCAACGATATTCAAGGTTACATTGTTCTTTTTCAATAAATAGATTACTGGAGAATCTTGCATGTCAAGCAAGGCTTTCAGCAAGTGTTCATTTTCGATATTCGGATTTTTCTGATTGTAAGCCAGCTGCTGGGCTTGCTGTACAGCTTCTGTGGCTTTTATGGTGAAATTATTGAGATTCATTTTTTCGTTTTTGTTGCGGTACTCAAACATCAAATCCTTAACCACTTCGGTTTTTCAGGTAATAATGTCGCATACAACTATTTCTATACGACATAGCGGCATAAAACTTACAAATACAATGCAATAATTACAGGCCATCTCTTCTAAATTTTTAATCAGAAGTAGAAATTATGCAGACGCCTGAAAGATCAAACCAAAATTTCCTTCCTACCTTGCAGACAATTTTAAATTATGAGAAAAATATTTTTGTCATGGATGCTGATTGCAAATGTGTTTTCAATAACCTATGCACAAAAAATTACCTTTCATGGCATGTATCTGCAATGGGGCTACAATAAAGAATGGTACACACACAGCAATATCCATGTGACCATGAGCAATGGCAACAATTTCATTTTGCACAATGTGAGTGCCAAAGACAAACCCGATTATGAAGCCATCTATCAAGCACCTACTGACATTTCCATTCCGCAGTACAATTACCGCATCGGGTTTTATTTAAACAAAGAAAATACCCGTTCGGTGGAACTCAATTTCGACCATGCCAAATATGTAGTGACCAATTTTCAAAAAGCACATATTACTGGCAATATAAACGGCGTTCAAGTGAATGGCGACAGTATACTCGATCCTGCTTCTTTCTTGCATATAGAGCATACCGATGGAGCCAACTGGCTACATTTGAATTATGCAAGTCAGCATGAAATCATGAAAAATCTCAAAAAGACAAGAAAGATGGTTACGCTGATCTGGAAAGCCGGAGCAGGCATCAATATTCCCAGAACTGATTTCACCTGGAAAGGCGAAAGACTCAACAATGATTTTCATGTGGCCGGGTATAACATCAGCCTGGAAGCAGGTGCACGATATTATTTTGCCAAACGCTGGTTTTTGGAAGGCACCGGAAAATCGGGTTACGTACGTTATGTGAATGCATTGGCCTGTACAAAAACCATGTCGGGCAACAGACTTCATCATGGATTTGGTTATTTCGAATTGATAGCATTGGTAGGTTATGATATCCGATTCAAAAAATAATTTACCTAACTTCAAACCATGTACGAACACAAAAAAGAAAAGCTGGCTTCGGTGGCGAATTACAGAAAACGGTTGCTGAGGAATTTTATGTTGGCTTCCACCATCATGATTTCTAGTCTTTTGATTGGCGTAATCGGATATAAAATCACCGTTCCTGAGTTTGATTGGTACGACAGCCTGCTCAATGCTTCTATGATCCTGAGCGGCATGGGGCCTATAATTGATGCAAAGATTGTACTTACTCATGCTGCCAAAGTATTTGCCTCATTTTATGCCTTGTTCAGTGGGATAACTTTTTTGAGCACCTTCGGCTTGTTGATGGCGCCAGTACTGCATCGTTTTTTTCACAAGCTTCATTTGGAAGATGATGATGCCTGATCAATAAATCTTTATCTACTTTTTCATGGACCTCAGCAAGCGGACTTTATCCATCAAGCAAACAGCTGAAAGGCTGGGATTTGATTTTTGTGGCATTGCCAAGGCCATGCAGCTGGATGATGATGCGAGACGTCTGGAACAATGGCTCAGCAATGGTTATCAGGGAAAGATGAATTATATGGAGAATCATTTCGACCTCCGTATCAACCCTACACGCCTGGTTCCAGGTGCTAAATCCGTCATCACGCTACTTTTCAATTACTTTCCTTCCGAAAAACAATCCGACAATGCCCCACGCATTTCGAAATACGCTTACGGCGAAGATTATCATGAAGTGATCAGAGACCGGCTGAAAGAATTTTTACAATTGCTGAAATCGGAATTCGGCAACTTCGATGGAAGAGGTTTTGTAGACAGTGCACCAGTGCTGGAAAGAAGCTGGGCAGTGCAATCGGGTTTGGGATGGATTGGCAAGAATGGCCAGCTGATTCATAAAAAAGCAGGTTCTTTTTTCTTCATCGCCTCACTGATTGTTGACCTGGAATTTGAATATGATGCACCAACAACCACCCATCACTGTGGCAGTTGCACCCGCTGCATCGACCAATGTCCTACAGATGCGATTCTGCCCAACAAAGTTGTTGATGGCAGCAAATGCATCTCTTATTTCACCATCGAATTAAAAGACAGTCTGATTCCAGATCAGATGAAAGATAAATTTCAGCAATGGATGTTTGGCTGTGATGTTTGCCAGGATGTTTGTCCCTGGAATCGATTTGCACACCCACACCATGAACCAAGATTCAAACCTGTCAACGAGATACTCAATTTCTCCCTGGAAGACTGGCTGGAGCTCACCGAAGAAACTTTCAAGCAAACATTTGCCCATTCTCCTCTGAAACGCAGTAAATTCGAGGGCATCCGAAGAAACCTCCATTTTATAAACTCCGGCCATCATGAATAGAAACATTGAAAGACTGGCACAAATCGCCACGAAAGAAAAAAGATTGATTTTGGGTTTGATGAGCGGCACTTCACTTGATGGACTGGATCTTGCCTTGTGTGAATGTGATGGAAGTGGCCTTCAAACAAAAATCAGTTTGTTGCAATTCAAGACTGTTGCCTACCATGATGCATTTCGAAAAAAAATCCGTGCTGTTTTCGCTCAAAAAGATGCTCCCCTGGAAATGGTTTGTCAATTGAACACTTTGCTCGGTATAATGCATGCGCAAATCATCAATAGCACACTTCGAGAATGGCAATATGAAAACAAAGCAGTGGATTTGATTGCCAGTCATGGTCAGACAATTTTTCATTCGCCTCAAGCCTCTTATGGAAAAAATGATGAGATGAACAGCACTTTGCAGATTGGTGATGGCGACCAGATTGCTTTTCACACCGGCATCATTACGCTTTCCGATTTCAGACAAAAACATGTTGCTGCGGGAGGCGAGGGTGCACCATTATCGGTTTACGGCGATTTTCTGTTGTACAGCGATAGTCAAGAGGAAGTGTTCATGGTGAATATCGGCGGCATTTCCAATTTCACATATCTTCCTGCCGGTGCTTCTTTTGAAAAGGTGATCACCACCGATACCGGACCGGGGAATACACTGATGAACGAATGGTGCGAATTGAAATTTTCACAACCATTTGATGAGGCCGGACAAATTGCCGCACAAGGAACAGCCAATCCCCATTTACTGAATCTGATGAATGAAAATACTTTTTTCCAAACAGCATTACCAGCCAGCACAGGTCCCGAAACTTTTTCTCTGAATTGGCTATTCAAATGTTTAGAAGCCACTGCCAGCAGTATTTCCAACGAAGACATCATGGCTACACTTAATCTTTTTACAGCTGAAACCTTAATCAAAGCCATTGAAATTTTCAGAAGAAAAGAAACGAATACAAAACTGATTTTCAGCGGTGGCGGAATACATAACCACACGCTTATGCAACATATCAGCAATGTATACACGACATTAGAAAAAAATGTCGTTATCCAATATCTTGATGAAGCTGATGCCAAAGAAGCGATGCTTTTTGCAATGCTGGCCAACGAAGCCGTTGCCGGCCATCCGAATGAGAGCTTTGGAAATGGAAGCAAGGCTAGTCCTGCTGTGAGCTTTGGAAAAATCTGTATGCCGGGGTAAAGAATAATGTCACCCCTTCGGGGTTTTAGGGATGCTTTTTCCTTAGATTTATGTCACCCCTTCGGGGGTTATTATCAATTGTTGCGTCTGCAAATGAATACATTTACATAAAATCCAATCGTCAAATTTTCAAATCCTCTCCTCTCCAAATCATCCCCCCTACTCCCATTTAAATACCTTCACGGCAACAAAATAGGCGACCACGCCCCACAAGAGCAAGATCAATATTTCTGTTTTAACCTGCCATAAGTTTTGACCTTCAAAGGCGATTTTTCTAAAGGCCTGGTTGAGATGTGTGAGCGGCATGGCTTTGGAAACGGGTTGCAACCATTTGGGAAAAGCATCCACTGAAAAGAAAGTACCACCCAGCAGGAATTGAGGCAACGTAATCAGATTGGCGAATGGCGGAATGGTGCTGTCGCTTTTGGCGATGCCGCTGATGATGAATCCAAATCCCATGAACACCACCAAGGCCAGAAAGCTCAATACCATCATGTCGATGAAGGTTTGTACACCATGAATCAAAGTAAAACCAAATAAAAAACGCCCCACCAGAATGATCACTACTGCTGTGACCAATTGAAAAATCACACGACTTAATCCTTCTCCCAGAATGATATAGCTTCTGTTAATCGGTGTGGCAAAGAATCTTTTCAGCACCAAGGTATTTCTAAGATTGAAGAACATGAAGGCCACACCAAATACACCGGCGCTGAGCAAAGAGAATCCCAGCTGACCTGGCAAAATAAAATCAATGGTCTTATATTCTCTAACCGTTTCAATATCGGTGGCAGGATTGAAATTGAAACTGGCATAGGCCTTCCTGTCGGGATACATCTTGTTGCTGACCTGATTAATGAGATTATCGAGCAAAGATTTCAACTGTGGCCACTTGTCGTTGCTGGAAGTGGTGCTTTTTAGAGAGATCGCAAAAGGATGCAATGGGTCATTCGCAGTTTTGCTGATGAGCACAACCCCGGCAATCCTTCCTTTGATCAGTTCGGAATGCTGTTCCTGGGCATTATCGTATTTTACCAGTTTGATGTTTTTCATGGAAGTCAGCGCCTGGTACAACACATTCGCAGTATCGGAATGAGGATCGAGATATACTTTAAAAGAAGGACCTGTGGCATTATCGCCAATAAAGCCAAATACCAGAATGAAAATGAAAGGAAAAATAAAACTGAAAATCATGGCCGAAGGACTTCTGGTAATGGATCTCAGACTGGCTTTGGTAATGGCCAGCATGGCCTTGAATTGACTGTATGGCATAGCGATGAATTGGATGTAAAACTAATGATTAAAATGGGATTCTTGCATCTGGATACTGGATGCTGGATGCTGGATGCTGGATACTGGATGCTGGATACTGGATACTGGATACTGGATACTGGATACTGGATGCTGGATGCTGGATACTGGATTGGGGATTGGGGATTGGGGATTGGGGATTATTGATTAGTGATTGGTGATTAGTGATTAGTGATTGGTGATTATTGATTGGTGATTATTGATTGGTGATTTACATTTTAAATTCATTATTTATTATTTATTATCATTACTGTCCGATAAAAGTACAGCAAAAATATTTCCATCAGTAAATTCAGTATCTACGAGTTCAAAAATGCCTAAAAATGTTTAGCAGGGTGTCATCCTGAGAATAGATTCATCTGTTCAGCTGTTTTTTCCTGATAATGTTTG
>CANGIT010000019.1 GCA_947454155.1 Chitinophagaceae bacterium | reverse complement strand
TGATGTATAAATTTTAAAGGTTAAAAATGTATACACCAAGAAAAATAAGAAGGGGAGAAGTTGCGCTTTATTGTGGCTGCAGGCCCTCATCATTTTACCACCGCGGTCTCGCGACTCGGTTGGTTTCACTTTGTGTGAATCTTGATGTGGATATGAAGGTAGGGTAGCGTTTTAAATCTTCAAAATAAAAAACAGAAGCAAAAGAAGCTGCATCTGGCGAAAATGTACAATTATCATCAAACATCTTACGAATGATTGCTCATTCGACACGACTATCAAATTTTCGGATGATGAAAAAATTTGAGGTTGCGTTTTTGTTATATTTGGGAAAGTAGGTGTATTTAGTTTTACAACATATTGCTTTGCACACTCATCATCATTCAAAAACTAAAACATGTATTTAAAACATGAGAGCTATAACTTTAATCAGTACGATGCATGATGAGATTGGCAATTGTAATGCAGAAGAATTATGTAAGATTATTAAAGAAATTTGTCCAGAAGTAATTTTCTTAGAGGCATTAGAATCGAATTATTCAGAATACGAAAAACAGCTATTTGAAAATTTCGAAGTTTACCACAAAAAGCTTGAAATAAAAGCAATTCAACTATACAGTCAAATCAATTCATTTGTTTATGTTCCGGTTCTTGAAAGTGGATTGAATGATAGTTTTGAAAATAAGTTCAAATTCTTTGAAAACAACTCTCTCCATCGAAGATTAATTGATAATTACAATGTAAAGGTTAATAATGATGGTTTTAGATTCCTTAATAGCATTGAGAGTATAAAACTTCAGGAAGAAATGAGAAAATTTGAAAGTAGCGAATTTAATTACAACGAAATTGAAATAGAATTTAATGATAGCATGGATAAATATGAAAACTCAATGCTTAATAACATTTATTCATTTTCCAAAAACAATTCCTTCAACACTGCAATATTTATGTGTGGAGTAGCTCATAGAAAGTCAATTATTGATAAAACTGAACTGTTTCAAAAAAGCGAAGAAATAAAACTTAATTGGAATTTTTATGAGTAAAAGATTTAAAAGATAAAAAACATGAAGAATTTTTTAATTTTTATTGGTGGCTTTGTTGCCGGAATTTTGACTACAATTTTAGTAGTAAATATTATTGCATCAGCAAGCAAGCCAATGGATAATGGTATTCTTGGATTTACTAAATTTCCTAAGAAGGGCGATTGTCTTACAACTACTTCAAAAAACAAATCATCAGAAATAGAAATTTTCCAAGTAATAAAGCCAAATATGGCATTGGGAAACTTAAGATATTATACCGAAAAAAAACATCCTGACGGTGAATCCTATCTCGATTATGATGTCGAAAACGAAGTTGTTATTCTGCTTCTAAATAATAATGGTGTAACATATTATGATGATCAAAAAATAGAAGTATCACAAAAATGTGTAAGACAAATAGGTACATTTCAATACACCACCAATAATAATCAGTTTGATAAAACTGTTCCTGCAGTTATTTTAGAATAACAGCTCTAAAGGGTTATAAACAGCTGGAAAAAATTGTCTCGTTTTCAATTCAATAAATCTCATTTGAAGATATATCCACATGAATTATCCTGCAAACTAACGCAAACGCTTACACTTTTATTTGCACTCATCCGCACCCATTTGCACAAAAAATAATTTTGTTTTTCTGAAAATTTATTATCTTCGTAAAAGCAATAAAGACAAGGGTTTCCGAGGAATCAGTATATATCCATTTAGGATCCTATGCAACATCTCGGCGACAATTGCTAAAATTGAAGTTCTTTCATGCGTTCAAATCAGGTTGAAGAAAAAATATAAATTTTCTGAAACGCAGCACACATCAAAATTTAACGTTTACGCATAAACGTTATTTTCTTTTGCAGGAGTTGACATCGTTAACTTTTCGCCCCACACCACTCAACCCCTTCCTCAACCTTTTTTATTCAACAAAACTCAGCTCATTGCAAGTTTCTAACACTGCAGACTTTTAATCATTTAACGAAGCAATGAAATTTCCTTTCTCAGGACCTTTCCATGAAAGCGCAATACAATTTTTTAAACTATTCAGTCAGTAAACGAATAACAACACTATTGTTTTGAAAAACTTGATGCATCAACCCACCACCGGATAGTGTATCTTTCCCCAGTCTGTTTTTTCATTCAATAGCATAAGTGAAATGGTAAGCGGCACCATCAGTTTCAGCATATTGCAACCATCACGCAGCTGACTGCGGTTGACTTTGCTTTTGTATGTAGCTCCGCCATGCAACATTTGATTGCGTAATACATACAGTCGGTCGAGCACCACCTCAAGCAAACCTTCCACGTTACCCACGGAAAGAAACTGCTTCGATTCGTCGATGGAGCGCTGGTGCAGCTTTTTCCATTCTTTGATTTGTCCGCGTTGAAAGTCCCAGAAAGGCTTGTACACATATTCATTTTCAATAAGCATACGAACAGGTCCGGAAAACTTTTTCCATAATAACTGAAAAAACTGTCCTTCTAAATCGCAGGCCACCAGTTTACGGATAAAATCTCCAAACAACTCCCGCTCAGTCAGTGAGCCGTCGGCGCGATCTTCTATTGCATAACAGGCGTTGAAACTGATCCAAAGTCCTGCAAACTGTAAATCAAGATTTTTCTCGTTTTCTTCGGCGCATTTCAGCCAGCTGATGGCCCGGTGTAAACGGATAGCCAGGGTCTCTGTAACTTCTCTGTTCTTCAGTTTTCTTTTTAAATCTGATGCGGTAATTGTCATTGTTTTTAATTGATAAAGTGTTGATCCTGTAACCAAAATATATTGCAGACCCATTCATTCTGCTCGTTCTGCCAGTCCTCCTTCATTGCACCTTATAGACATCCGGTTATTTCAATTTCATTTGGTTGGCTCATGTACTCAAGCATTGTAAATATTGATTCGAACCGAAAATAGGACTAAGAATTAAACTCTAAAAAAATATAAACTATCTTTCTTGCATGAAATTCGGATTTCGAATACCCAATCTCAACAAACGAATCGCCGCAAGAACTTCAGTCAAGCGACTCATCAGGCACAGTCTTGGTTTTAAGGCGCCTTGCGGAATGGGCTGGATCACGAATCCTAAAAAAGCTTTGTATAACAGGGTGTACAACAGAACCAGTTCGGGATGTATGGTAGTATTGATGATGTGGCTGGGTTTGCTTTTTTGTTTTATTCTGATGGTTCATGTCTCTTTGAAATAGACATTAAGTTGGTATCTCATCACAAATTTGTCAGCCGATAATGTCCGATGATGGTATGAGAAAACAAAAAGCCGCTTTCAACGCGTGAGGTGGGTCCCATGTTGTGAAATACATTTCCTCTGTCGAGTACAATACCGATATGGGTAATGCCGGGAGAAAGCTCCCAGGTAACGATATCACCAGGCAGGTAATCTTCTTCGGTTGAAGTGATTGATAAAGAATAACCCGATTTTTCAAAATACTTCATGATATTGGGCACCCGACGATGGTCGATGTTGGGGTCTGGATGAATTAATCCCCATTTGTTGGGATAGTCGGCAAAATGCGCAGCCATATCTTCGTGAATCAGTTGCTGCAAATCCATGTTGTTTTTTCTGAGAACCCGAATCACCACATCCGTGCAGGCGCCGCCCGTTGGCACATCGCCATTGGGATAGTCAATCTGATAATAGGCCGGATCATAATGCCACACCACCGATTGGCTGAAATCTACCGCGGCTTTGTAAATTCCATTATGAATATTTTCGTCCGCTGTGTAAACACCCCCCGATTCATTTCTTTTGACCAAAAATCCGATTGCTTGATTGATTTTCTTCTGCTTGATGTAAAGTGCCATTGCCATCGATACCACCAATAGCAACGTTGCCATCAGCGAAAGAACGACTCTTTTATTTTTGAAAATCATGTTGATATTTAAGATGGTAAATGAAAGAAGATTCATTTATTGACGGCACTAACGATTTGTTGTATCAGCTCCCAGTCTTTTTTATCCAAAACTAGCTGAAACGGATAGGTGATCTCAGTTGAAATCTGTGCATTATACCAAACAATGAAATTCCTTTTGGATGAATTTCCGGGGGAAGAAAACTGAACGCCTTTTTCCTTCATTTTTTTTATCACCCGATGAAAAAGTATTTCACCATCGGTGGCAGGCTGCGTGACATCATTTATTTTTTTCTCGCCATTCAGGCTGTATTGTTTGAGGTTGATAAATGCATCAAAAATTATACTGTCCATCCAATGATCTGGTTTTATGATTTTTAAAAAAATTATCGTTTCGATATCTTCAATACCGACAATAACAATCCAATACCGACAATCACATCTACCATATTCCATACCTCTCTGCCCAAAGCAATTTTTAAAAATGGTTGAAAAAGAATGGAGAGCCCGGCATAAATTATCACTTCATTATCTCTTTTAGCCCGATGGGCTTCAAATGCCAGATAACCAAATCCGACCATTCCTAAAAATCTAACTAACTCATAATACCCATAGGGCAAGTGTAATAAACAAAGCAGCAAAGCAACGGCTAAAATGATTTTGATAAGCTTGGGATTCATATTCGGAGGGGGTAAAATTAGTAATACAGCAATCTACAAAAGAAATGAATCGTATTAAATATTATTTAAAATTAAAACCATATCATTGCTTTCAATATTTTATCAGTCATTCACTTCAAACCGTATCAAATGTCTGTCAATAAAAAGAACATCATACTTCCGATGGCTGTATTTGTAATGCTGCTTTTTTTGTTGGCCCTGCCTTTTCGACATCAACTCAAAACCAGATTTTTATTTTACTACGGTGCAATAAAATACAGGTTAGGCGGTCATGGGCCTATTGCTTGTGAAAACTGTGATGTTTTGTTTGTTGATGGCATCAAAGCTCATGAGATCGCGTATCAAAAAGAAGGTATCAAAACTCAGGAAAATGATAAAGGCCTTTTGAAATTGAAGCAAAAAGGCGTTTTAAAAGAAATTGAGACGAATGATGATTATATCGTGAGAAGACTCAGTCATTCCCAACCCATATTGCTTCCTAAAGCGATTCGGTTTCTGAACAGTCTTTCCGACTTATACCAACAAAAATGCCTGGAAAATCAATTGAGTTATTTTCCTTTTGAGATCACCAGTGGAACGAGGTCGATAGCATCCGTAAAAAGACTATCAGAAGATAACGAAAACGCTATCCCCAATAGTCCTCATTTGCATGGTAAAACATTTGATGTCAGTTATGGATCCTTTTTTGGCAATAAGCCTCAAAGAAAACAATTCATCGCTGCATTATCCGAATTGAGAAAGCAAAACAAATGCTTTGTGAAATATGAGCGCAATGGCTGTTTGCACATCACGGTAAGATAAACGTATGAATCAATCCTTATTTTTCGACTGCGAAAACGGTCGATATGCAGGGTATTCCATTTTTCTGTCGGCGGGTATTTCGGTGAGCGGCTCGCAGGGTTTCCAGGTGGCATCCATTTCGGCAGGGAGCTGCTGGTAGAGTTCTGTCCCTTTGGTTTTCCAGGCGATCATCTCTTCGCTCACTTCTTTAATTTTTTTGGCGGGATTGCCTACAATCAGACTTCTACTTTCAAATACCTCATCGGCTTTCACAAAGCTTAATGCACCAACAATACAACCGTCTCCTAAAATCACATTGTCCATGATAACGGCATTCATCCCAATCAAACAATTTTTACCAATGGTGGCACCATGAATGACGGCCCCGTGCCCAATATGCGCTCCTTCCTTCAGCAAAACTGTAACCCCCGGAAACATGTGCAGCGTGCAGTTTTCCTGAACATTGCAACCGTCTTCGATGATGATTTGCCCCCAGTCGCCACGAAGTGCGGCACCCGGACCGATGTAAACATTTTTACCAATGATCACATGGCCGGTAACCGTGGCTAGTGGATGTACAAAACTGGAAGGATGAACGACGGGCTTGATGTTGTTGAATTCGTAAATCATGGATCAGATCAGTGATTGATGGGTGCGAAAACAGGTGCCTTTGAAAATAGCCACCTCATGTGCGTGCTGGTTGGAGATGGTGATATGATAAAGACCAGTAGAGCGGCCATTGTGTAATTCTTTAGCTTCGGCAGTCAATACATCTCCCACATGAACGGGCTTCAGGAAGTTGATGGAAGTGTCGAGTGCCACCGACAAAACATTTCTGTTGTTGCAGGCAAAGGCGAAAGCGCTGTCGGCCAATGAAAAGGCGATACCGCCATGAACAATGCCAAAGCCGTTGATCATCTCTTCTCTAACGGTCATCTTTATTCGACTCCATCCTTCTTTGATGTCGAGCACCTCAATACCTAGCCAGTTGCTGAACTGGTCGTTTTGCATCATGTGTTTTACTACTTGCCGAGCACGTTCATCTGCTGCCTGGTTCATGGTTCGATTATTTTCCTGAAAAATTGGGTTTTCTTTTTTCCATGAAAGCTTGTACGCCTTCGTTGTAATCATCGGTATGTGCGGCTTTCCACTGCAACTCATCTTCGAGTTGCAATTGCTGTTCCAGCGTATGGTTCATTGAATCATTCAACGCTTGCTTGGTGAGCATGAAGGCTTGAGTTGGCATCGCGGCCATGGTGAATGCAATTTTTTTCGCTTCCTCTTCAAACGCCTCGGCGCTAAAATATTTGTAGATCATTCCCATTTTTTCAGCTTCTGCAGCTCCCACTTTATCACCTAGCATCATCACCGCACTGGCTTTCTGAAAACCAATCAGCCTGGGCAGAAAGAAAGTGCCACCGCTGTCGGGGATCAATCCGATTTTGGAAAATGCTTGAATGAATGAGGCTTGATCGGCGGCCACCACAATATCGCAACACAGGGCGATGTTGGCACCGGCGCCGGCGGCCACACCATTCACTGCAGCAATAACTGGTTTGGATAGATTTCTGATTTTACGAACAATGGGATTATAATGTTCTTTCAAAATCACAGCGAAGGAAGCAGGATTTTCACCGGTCACTTCACCAAGATCTTGTCCGGCGCAAAATGCTTTTCCCGCACCGGTAAGAAACACGCAGCGCACATCATCATCTTTTTCACATGCATCGAGGTGTTGTTGCAGCAGCAATGCCATCTCGCGGTTGAAGGAATTGAATTTTTCGGGACGGTTCAGCGTGATGAACGCCACTTGGTTTTTTAATTCGTATAGTATTGAAGACATGGGTGTCGGTAGGTTTGGAATATTAAAGGTCGAAACTTTTTACTTCGGGATGGGCCAGCAGAAAATGATTGACCAGGTCGTAATTTCTGTCGGGTGAGCTGATGCGATAGAGGTAAACCGCTTCCATATTATCTTTTAATGTTTTCATACAACGGTAACTTAGTCCATTGGCATTGAAAAACTCTTCCACATCTGATTTAAAATTCGTGCTGCCTTCGATGATTCTGATTCGATAATCTTTTACGCGGTGAAACCTGTTGATATAGCGTTGCACGGGTTCCAGCACAAACAGTGCAATTACTACAATTACAGTAACTACGGTGGCCACAGGATAATTGTGGTTGCCAATAGCCATGCCCAAAGCGGCTGTCACCCAAATCAGTGCAGCAGTGGTGAGTCCGTTTACAGAAATTCCTTCTTTAAAAATAACGCCGGCACCAATGAAACCGATTCCGGTGACAATGTTGCTGGCAATGCGGTCGCTGCTGCCGCTGTGTCCTAATTCTTTTGAAAGGATGGTATATAAACAAGAGCCCACGCAAATCAAAATCATTGTTCTGAAACCGGCGGGCTTGCTTCTGAATTCTCTTTCAATACCCAGAATGGCACCAATCACAAAAGCGATAGACACCTGACCCGCCTCTTCTGCATACATTTCAATATTCATCATGTTACTGCTTTTTTGGTTGTTTTTAAAGGTAAGGAGTTTAATGACATTTGAAATAATCAAATGGCTCTTTGCAATCGTTGCACTGATATAACGCTTTGCAGGCGGTGGAGCCGAACTCACTGAGTAGTTTTGTGTTTACAGAATGGCAGCGCGGACATTCAATGCCTGTTACTTCATCGAACAGCAGTCGGTTTATTCTGGCTGAGGAAGATTGCGGAGGAGCAATACCGTAGGCTTTGAGTTTTTGTTTTCCCGATTCGCTCATCCAGTCTGTGGTCCATGCGGGATGAAGCACGTGGGTTATTTTCACTTTTTGGATGCCTTTTTCCAGCAGTTTCATTTTAATGTCGAATCCGATGGCGTCCATAGCGGGGCAGCCGGAATATGTAGGGGTGATGACGATATCCGCCATTTCATCGGCCATGATGATATCTCTTACAATACCCATATCCAAAATGGAAAGCACAGGAATCTCGGGGTCGGAAACCTCTGCAAGAAAGGATAAAATCTGTTCTTTGGTGTAAGTCAATGTTACCTGTTGTATTTAATAGAAAAACACTTTTCTTATTACCATTCCGCACCCGGATAGGTTCTTTGCAGGTACTGCATTTCAGCCAGCAAGAATCCGAGATGTTCTGTGTGCACACCCGATTTACCTCCGCTATGCATGAACGTGTTTGCCGGTACTGAAAGCGTGGCTTCTTGTAAAACCGCTTCCACTTTGTTCAACCATATAGATTTCAAATCTTCCAGATTGATGATATCGTAAGTTGCAGGCATAAACATTTCGCCGGTATAAGGCCATAAATAGTCGATAGCTTTTTTCATTCTTTCATGGCTTTCTTCAGTCCCGTCACCCAAACGGATGACCCACTCGCTGCTCCATTTCACATGGTATTGAATTTCTTTCAATGATTTGTTGGCGATGGCAGCCAGGTGTTCGTCGTTGCTTTTGCTCAGTTTTTCAAAAAGCAATTGCTGAAAACAACTGAATAAAAATTGACGGGTGATGGTTTGTGCCCAATCGCCATTGGGTAATTCGCAAAGCAGGAAGTTTTTAAAATCTCTTTCGCCTCTGTGATATGCCAGTGTGTCTTCGGTTTCGCTACTGCCATTTGCTTCATTCAAGCGTTGTGCCGCATACTGATAAAAATTGCGGGATTGTCCCAGCAGGTCGAGTGTGATGTTGGTGATGGCGATATCCTGTTCAAGTATAGGTCCGTGTGCGCAACACTCGCCATTACGCTGCGCGATGATGAGGGAGGAATCGGCAAGATGGAGGAGAAAGGAGTGATATAAATTTTTCAAGTTCATGATTGAAGGTTCAATAGGTTCAATAGGGTTAGCAGGTTTTGTAAGTTTGGTAGGTTTCTATCTTTAATCACAAACACCAAACATTTAAACAAAGACTACATATGCTTTACCTCATCCGGAAGGTCATAAAATGTAGGATGGCGGTATACCTTATCCGAAGCAGGTTCGTAAAACATTTCGGCATCGTCGGGGTTGCTGGCGTGGATATATTGACTTTCCACCACCCAGATGCTGATGCCTTCCTGACGGCGGGTATAAACGTCTCTGGCATTTTCGATGGCCATTGCTGCGTCTGCGGCATGCAGGCTACCGGCATGTTTATGATCGAGTCCTTGTTTACTGCGGATGAAAACTTCCCAAAGTGGCCAGCTGCTGGTGGTTGAATGACCAGTGCTTTCGTGCGTATTGTTGTTTCCCGCATCGGGAATATCTCCGTAATAATATTTGGTGATGTTGATATGCATGACAATAATTTTTTAGTGTTAGAATGAATTATACATCATCAGGCAGCTGCTGATTTTTCTTTTTTCTTGTTGGCATAAGCTATGGCAGCTTCTCTTACCCATTGTCCTTCGGTATGTGCTTTTCTTCTGGCATCCAATCGTTGTTTGTTGCAAGGGCCATTCCCTTTTACCACATTCCAGAACTCTGTCCAGTCGATTTCTCCGAAGTCGTAATGTTTTCTTTCTTCATTCCATTTCAAATCAGGATCGGGCAATGTCATGCCCAACAGTTTGATTTGTTCCGCAATCATGTCCACAAAATTCTGACGCAGCTCATCGTTGGTTTTGCGTTTGATTTTCCATTTCATGCTTTGATCGCTGTTGGTGCTTTCGCTGTCTTTGGGCCCAAACATCATCAGCGAAGGCCACCACCATCTGTTGATGGCATCCTGGCACATGGCACGTTGGGCTTCGCTTCCTTTACTTAATACCAGCAAGGCATCAAAGCCCTGACGCTGATGAAAACTTTCTTCCTTGCAAATTCTCACCATGGCGCGGGCGTATGGACCATAAGAAGTTCTGCACAGCATCACCTGATTCATGATGGCGGCACCATCTACCAACCAACCAATGGCGCCCATGTCGGCCCAGCTTAAGGTGGGGTAATTGAAAATGGAAGAGTATTTGGCCTTACCACTGTGCAGGTCGTCGATCATCTGATCGCGACTGATGCCCAGGGTTTCTGCCGCGGCATACAAGTACAAGCCATGACCGGCCTCGTCCTGTACTTTGGCCACTAAAATGGCTTTACGTTTCAGGCTCGGCGCTCTGCTGATCCAGTTGCCCTCGGGCAACATACCTACTATTTCACTATGCGCGTGCTGACTGATCTGGCGGATGTTTGTTTTTCGATAAGCCTCCGGCATCCAGTCTTTAGGCTCGATTTTTATCTCCTGGTCAATTTTCGCCTGAAAGATTTTTTCGAGATCGTGAAGTGTCATGTTGATCTGTTTATTTTCAAAAATAATGAATCTTTTTACAAAAACGAACGTTTGTTAGTTTTTAAAGGCTATCCAGCATCCAGCATCCAGCATCCAGTATCTAGTATCCAGCATCCAGCATCCAGCATCCAGCCCCCAGCCCCCAGCCTCCAGTAACCAGTACCCAGCTTACCTCACATCAAAATCGATGACCACTTTTTCTGTAGTGGGATGCGACTGGCAAGTGAGAATAAAGCCTTGTTCAACTTCTTCGGGTTCGAGTGCGTAGTTGACATCCATTTTCACTTGTCCTTCTATCAGTTTTGCCCGGCAGGTGCAGCAAACACCGCCTTTGCAGGCGAAGGGCAGATCGGCACCATTTTGCAAAGCGGCATCCAGAATGCTTTTGCTGTTGTAGCCCAGTTCGAAAGAAAAAGTTCTGCCATCCAAATTGATGCTCACCAGGCTTTGTGGTCCGCTGTTTTCGTTTGTGGCAGTTGTTTTGGAGGTATGGACAGTGGTTTGTCCGGGTGAATTGAACAATTCGAAATGAATATTGGATTTATCCATGCCGCATTGTTGTAAAAAATCAGATGCGCTGAAAATCATGGCTTCGGGACCGCAGAGATAAGCTGCAGCCATATTTTGATAGTCTATCACCTGCTGAAAGCTTTTCAGTTTTTCATTGTTGATTCTGCCGTGAAAGATGTCGGCATCTGTAACTTCCTGACTGAGTATGTTGATGAAGTTGAAGCGATTGATATAGCGGTTTTTCAGCTGTTCGAGTTCCTCAAAAAAGATGATGGATTGACGGTTTTTACTGCCATACATCAGGGTGAAATTGCTGTTGGGCTGAGTATACAGCGTATGTTTGATGATAGCGATGATGGGGGTGATGCCGCTGCCGGCTGCAATGGCCAGATAGTGCGGATGAGCGACATTACTCAGTTTAGCGTTGAATTTGCCGGAAGGTGCCATGATGTTGAGCGTATCATTTTCCCGGAGCATTTCATTGGCGAAGGTGGAGAACAAACCGCCCTCAACTTTTTTAATGGCCACTTTCAACTCATTTTGATAAGGCGCATTGCAAATCGAATAAGAGCGACGCAATTCTTCGCCATTGATATGGGCTTTGATGGTGATATTTTGACCTTCCCGGAAACTGAAGTCCTCTTTGAGGGATTCGGGTAAATCAAAAACAATCGAAATGCAGTCGTTGGTTTCTCTGGTCAGTTTTTTGATCTGTAATGCATGAAAATGTACAGCCATGGGTCAATTTATTTTATAATTCCGTTGAGTAAATGGTCGGTCATCGATTTTTCGAGTGCTGCAGGGCTGATGTTCTTTTTATGTCGTTGCCAAAGTTCCAGGCCTCTTACAGCCGAAAGTATTGTAAACACAGCCACTTGCGGGTGAACGTTTTTGAATTCCTTTTTTTGCACCCCTTGCTTTACTATTTCTGTAAGACGGTTTTCGTATGCTTTTCGCTGATTCAGAAAATTACTGAGGTAAGGCTCATCCAGTTGTTTCCATTCGTGGTTGGCTACAAACACTTCATCGTATTCATCCAGCATCATATGGATATGAAAACGAATCAATTCTTTCAAACGAATTACAGCACTGTTGTTTTGATTTTCAATTTCATTGAGGTGTGAAGTGAATTCATTGGCCACTTTGAAACAGATAGACTGCAACAGTTCACTTTTGGATCCGATATGGTTGTATAAACTGGAGGCTTCCACGCCCAAACTCTCGGCCAGCTCTCGCATGGAGGTGCCCGAAAATCCTTTTTTACGGAAAAGCGATGCCGCGATACGGATGATGGTATCTTTCTTTGTTCCGTTTTTAGATGCTGAAATTTTTGCCATCCTGAAATTTGGACAAAACTAACGCTTATTAGTTTTTATAGGTAATTAATTATGGCAACATAGATGTTCAGTTTTAAAAATTTCTGACAGATTAATTTGCTAGCCAGTTTGCTAATTATAGGATTTTCTTGATCCAAATCGCTCATCATCAATCAAATACAAAAAAATAAAGGTTTCTTTTTTACAGTTGAATTCTACCCGTAATAATTTTTAATAATTCAATGCCCAAAAATTATGATTATTAAAATATTGTCTATACTTTTACGCCCTACCTCCCAAGGCTAACCTAACTATCAAGTATCCTTTTTAAACACCACTCCTCAAAGACTACATAAGTTCTCAACCAGACAACTATTATTTCTGGCCTGCCAATGTGTTATGCATTGTAATGCCACTACTATAACTTATTGAGCTCACCCTCAACCTTTTTCTTGTGGTTTCAGAGGTAAGCAAGGCCGATGATTTCTATCATTGGCCATTTTTTTGTCCTGATGTGTGCAGATTTTTTAATCCAATGCGGTATCGATGAATGTCATCAAAGGTCTGGCGGTTCGATAGGCGTTGCAGATTGTTTTTAAAAACTCGGGTTGCAGGATATCCTTGTCGGAGAAACTTTTTCTGATAATGAAGCTTTTCAGTTTGAGGAAATCAATGGCCGGGTTGTTCTCTTCGTACCCTTTCGGCGCACGCATTAAGGTATCTTCTCTGTCGATACCATCGGGAAATTCTTTTTTGAACGCCGTTGTTGAAATGATTTTTTTGAATTCGGGGAAGTTGTAATCTATCTCTTGTCTTATTTTAGCCAGGTCGGTGGGTTCGGGCATCCAAACGCCGGCTGCCATAAACACGTTTCCCGGTTCGGCGTGGAAATAATAGCCGGCGCCGCCTCCTTTTTTACCGTTGCGGTTGACATAGGCACCCATGTTGGTTTTATAAGGGCTTTTATCCTTACTAAAACGGATGTCTCTGTTGATTCGGAAAGCGCAGTCTTTGGCTTTCAGGAAACCGATTTCTGCATCAAACTTGGCAATTTCGGCAATCATGCTGTCGGTGAAAGCATAGAAATCCGATTTGGCTTTTTCATATTCTTTTCTGTGGGCGTCCATCCATTCGCGGGTATTGTTTTTTTTTAGTTGCGAAAGAAAATGCAATACGGATTTGTTGAACATGGTGATGACGGTTTTAAATAAAAAAAGGAATCGGTTGAAGATTCCTTTATAATGAAAAGATTGTTGTTGTTTATTTTACTTTACTCCAGTTTTCTCCGCTTTTGATACGGTACAATGTCATTTCACTGACACCATATTTTGCGGCCATCTGTTTGTAAGTCAGTTTTCTTTTCGGATTGTTGATGGAATCTTTGATGGTTTTCACCTGCGTGGCGGTAAGCTTCAAGCCAACTGTTTTACTGGCCTGGCGTTTTTTGTAGGCGATTTTCAGCGGACTTTTTTGCTGGTGAGTGCTTACTTCATCCGGGGTGGCCCATTTCAGATTTTTGTATGTGTTGTCTGTTTTTTTGTGGTTGAGGTGGATGACAAACTTGGCTTTGGGCGATTTTTTGGCGCAGAACAATTTAGCCACTTCGCGGTGGAAGTAAATGGTGCCATTGCCGTTTTCTACATGAAGGTTTAAGGTACGATAGCCGGAAGTAACCGATCCGTTGAGGAGTTTACCATCTTCGGCAACAGATGTGTTGTAGCTGGCAGCACGGCCATGATTGGAAATGGCGTACTTTTTTTTCAGGTTTTTGTAACCGGAGAATTGCATCTGCTTCCAGATTTCTCCAGGAATTTTTTTGATCATCGTACTTGAATTTTAGTTTTGGTTTTGGTTTTACACAGATAGAAATGCTGCGTGAGAACATAAATATAAACCAAAAAACATTCTATACATTCAACAGGGATAAAAATTCTTCCTCCGAGAGAATTTTTACAGAAGGTATTTTTTTCGCTTTTTCGAGTTTGCTTCCAGCATCTTCTCCGGTGATCAAAAAATTGAGTTTACTGCTTACGCCACTGACTATTTTACCACCTTCCTTTTCCACCAGTGCTTCAGCCTCGGCTCTTTTCAATTTTGAAAGTGTTCCGGTAAACAGGAAAGTCATGCCGCTTAAATTGCCGGCTATCAAAGTAGTTGGTTCTTCTTCCGTTTTAACGCCCCTCTCGCGGAGTTTTTCAAGCATCCGAACATTGTCGTGGTTATGAAAAAACTCATAAATGCTGGCTGCTACTTTCACACCAACATCTTCCAGATTCATCAGTTCTTCTGCCGTCATCTTTTCAAAATCGAAAACATTGTGCACTTTTTGCGCCAGTGTTTTGGCCGTGGTTTCGCCTACATACCTGATGCCCAGCGCATAAATCAGCCTGTGCAATGGTTGTTGCTTGCTCTGTGTGATGGCATCTTTTAAATTCGTGATCGATTTTTCACCGAAGCCTTCAATGCCTTTTAGTTGGTCTACATCAAAGGAATAAATACCGGGTATATCTTTCAGTAAACCCATCTCGAAAAATTTTCTCACGTTGGCTTCACCGAAGCTTTTGATATCCATGGCATCCTTGCTCACAAAGTGGATGATTCGTTCCACCACCTGTGCCTTGCAATTGATATTGACACAGCGCCACACAGCTTCTTCTTCTGGTTTGAACAATTCGGCTTCGCATTCGGGGCAATGTTTGGGAAAGACAATGTTCTTCTCGCCTCCCGTACGCAGGTCGGTCAGGGATTTTACAATTTGCGGAATCACATCACCACTTCTTTCAATCAGGATACTGTCGCCCAGCTTCAAATCTTTATCCTTGATGTAATCTTCGTTGTGTATGGAGATGCTGCTAACGGTAACGCCACCAACTTGCACCGGTTGAATTTTAGCCACCGGAGTAACGGCGCCGGTGCGTCCCACCTGAAACTGAACGTCAAGCAGTTTGCTGGTGGCCTGACGGGCTTTGAATTTGAAAGCCATGGCCCAGCGCGGATGATGGGAGGTCATGCCTAGTTTTTCCTGCAGGTCGAGGTTGTTCACTTTAATCACCATGCCGTCGATCTCGTAGTCTAACCTGTCTCTTTTTTCCTCTAATTCATTGATCACTTTTACTACTTCGCTGATACCTTTCACCACTTTCATTTCTTTTTTAGGACTTCTGAAACCCATGTCCCACAAGAGTTGCAGCATATCGGAATGAGAAGGCAAGTGGTCTTTCGGCTCCTCATTCTTATAGCTGATGTAGCTTACATGATAAAGAAACCCTTCGAGATTTCTTTTGCGTACGATGCTGCTGTCTTTGATTCTGAGTGATCCGGCTGCGGCGTTTCTCGGATTGGCCAGTGGTGGCAACCCTTCTTCCATCAAACCCTCATTGTATTTTTCGAAATTCTTTTTGTTCATCAGAATCTCACCGCGTATTTCGATTTGTTGAATGTGATGCTTGCTGAAATCGGCAGACAACGGAATGGAGCGTATCTGCCGGATATTGGGGGTGATGTCGTCTCCGGTTTCGCCGTCGCCTCTTGTAACACCTCTCACCAAGAGATCATCTTCATAAACCAAAGAGATGCTGGCACCGTCGAATTTGGGCTCTACCGAATATTCAATCATGTCGAGGCCCGACAATTCTTTGGCTTTGCGGTCCCAGTCGAGCAGGTCGTCTTCGTTGTAGGAATTTTCAAGGGAAAGCATCGGTACCAGATGTTTCGTTTTGGGAAAGTCCTTGATGAGTCCGGATCCCACGCGTTGCGTAGGCGAATCGGTTGTGATGAGTTCGGGGTGATCTTTTTCCAGCTTTTCGAGTTGCTTGTACAATGTATCGTATTCAAAATCGCTGATCAGCGGATTGTTCTCCACATAATAGCGATGTTCATGAAAGCGTAGAACATCTCTGAGTTCTTCTATCTTTTCTTTTCCCAAATCCTCTGCCTCATTTTTCAGCCATTTCTCGGTTTGTTGCTGACGTAATAATATTGACGCTTTATTGTCCATCATTCTCTTGTATCCGTTTAATTAATGTAATCGCAGAATCTTATTTTTTTTGACCCCTTGTCCAAAATACCACTGCTGTGGGTGACGATATCTTTTTCATCCACAAACATACATTTGTAATGCTCTTCGCCTTTGCGGTGAAGAAAAATATCTTTGAGTGGCTCATCATAGCGAAAAGTGATGACGATAAAGTCTTTTTCACAAGCGCCGTAAAGCTGTTCCACCGAAAAAAAATTTTTCTTGATCACGATATCCCTGAAAGGATCTCCAACGCCCATGCCACCGCAGTTGGAGCAGTCGATGATATTGTCGTTATAACCGAATAGCGAATCACGAAAGCGATTTACGCCAAGAAAAACGGCCAACCTTCTGCAATAAGCTTCTCCTCCTGTACCAGCCTCTTCTTCGGAGCATTGCTTTTCGTAAATCACCAGCCAGTCGGTAAATCCATCCTTGTTCAGGTCGCAGGAAAATGATTTCATTTTATTAAAACCTGGAAATATCACGGAATCATTTTGAATGAATCCATATGTATTCCATCTGTGGATAGCGTAGCGTTTTCCGGCAGCAACCGAAGTACAGAAGACGACCATTGACAGGAAAAAAGCAAAACGAATTAACATGACGATGAATATGCTCAAAGTTAAATGAACAGCAAGGGGCTTTTATATTATTTTTGAAAAAATTTTCATGAAAAAAATCAGGACCGGTCTTCAGTCATACCAACTTGGCTTTTCAATCATCGTTCTGACAATGATGATATCGTGCAGGTCAACACAAAAGGTAGCCTTCATTGTGCATCATGCCAAGATTTATACCACAGACTCCACATTTTCCACGGCAGAAGCCATGGCCATAAAAGATGGCAAGATTGTGGCCACCGGCACCGATTCGGCTATACTTTCACGTTATCAATCCGATAGCACCCTTGATGCCGGAGGAAAAACGATATATCCCGGATTCATCGATGCACATTGCCATTTTACGGGATATGCCACCGACAGCTGGAAGTGTGAGCTGACCGGAACTGGATCTTTCAAGGAAATCCTCGACAAGATTGTTGAATACGCCCATCATGCACCGGTTAGCTGGATATACGGAAGAGGATGGGACCAGAACGACTGGAGCGATAAAAACTATCCCGACAAAACCGTGCTTGACAGTCTATTTCCCCATCGTCCGGTATTTTTAAAACGCATAGACGGGCATGCCGCCATCGCCAATCAAACCGCGCTTGATTTGGCCCGAGTAACCGAAAATACTGTGGTTGAGGGTGGTGCATTCCTGAAAAAAGAAGGCAAGCTCACTGGTGTGCTCATCGACAATGCCATGTCGCAGGTAGAAAAAGTGATCCCTGAGATCTCCGACTCGCTGGCCCAGCGGTATTTCGATCAATTGCAGGAAAAATGCTTTGCCCAGGGCCTTACAGGTGTTCACGATTGCGGCATCAGCGAACATACCATCGACCTGATTGATGCCGAGCAAAAAAGCGGCCGATTGAAAATGAAAATTTTCGCCTTACTGACCGACAGCGCTCAATATTACGACCGTTGGATCAAGAAAGGGCCTTACGTCACCGAGCGTTTGCATGTAGGTGGATTTAAACTCTATGCCGATGGGGCCTTGGGTTCCAGAGGCGCTTGCCTTTTGCATGATTACAGCGACCAGCCGGGGTGGAAAGGCTTTTTGCTGAGTGAAGTCACACATTTTCAAACAGTGGCGGAAAAGCTGTCGAATACAACATTTCAAATGTGTACCCATGCCATCGGCGACAGCGGCAACAGAACCATTTTGAATATTTATGCGAATAAGCTGAAAGAGAAAAACGACAAACGCTGGCGCATCGAGCACGCCCAAGTGGTGAATGAAAACGATTTTGATATTTTTCAGCAATACAGCATCATTCCATCCGTACAACCCACCCATGCCACCAGCGATATGTATTGGGCCGAAAGCAGGCTGGGACCTCAACGTATAAAAAGCGCGTATGCCTATCAGTTATTGCTCAAACAAAATGGCTGGCTGGCGCTGGGAACAGATTTTCCGGTGGAAGACATCAGTCCGTTCAGGACGTTTCTGGCGGCCGTGGCCAGAAAAGATGCCAAAATGTTTCCTGCCGGAGGATTTCAGCCAGCAAACGCTTTAACCCGTGAGCAGGCCATCAGGGGCATGACCATCTGGGCCGCCAAAGCCGCATTTGAAGAAAAAGAAAAAGGCAGTCTGGAACCCGGTAAGGCAGCGGACTTCATTATGCTCGACAAGGATTTGCTGCATTGCAGAGAAGAAGAGATTCTCCAAACAAAAGTGAACGCCACCTATATCAACGGAGAAAGCGTATACAGGTCAACAGAAAACAGGTGAAATCCTGCAAAGAAAAAATTACCTTCGCGCCCGTTAAAAGGCTATTGATGTTTGTGAAGACAGCACGATAGTTAGTCAAACAAGATTATCAGCAACATCATCAAAAAAACAATCCCATGAAATTAGAAGAGGTACTGTTGAAAAGAGCAGACAATAAATGTGAACTCTGTGGTGCGGAGACCGCATTGAAAATATATGAAGCCGCATACGCTCCTCATCATGACGAAGATGGTTGTATGATGATTTGTGCCAAATGTCAGGCACAGATCGACAAAAAAGAAGAACTCGACAGTAAACATTGGGCCTGTTTGACCACCAGCATGTGGAGCGAGGTTCCGGCCATTCAGGTGGTTACCTGGCGTATGCTGAATCGCTTAAGAGAAGAAAGCTGGGCGGCCGACAATATAGATATGATGTATATGGAAGATGATCGATTGGCCTGGGCAAAAGCCACCGGTGACCATGAAAGCAGCGGTGCCGTTGACTTGCACAGAGACTCCAACGGTCATGTGCTGCAAACTGGCGATGCCGTGGTGCTTGTAAAGTCGCTAGATGTAAAAGGATCCACCCTGAATGCCAAGATGGGCACTGTGGTGCGAAACATCAGGTTGGTGGAAGACAATACCGAACAGATTGAGGGTAAGATAGAGGGACAAACCATTGTCATCCTCACCAAATATGTAAGAAAACAGAACGCCGGATTATAATTTGTTCCATTCAGCCAGGTAAGCTTCGGCTTTGGGCAGATCTTCGGGCACATCGATTTTTACGCCGGAATGGGTAGTAAGTACCATTTTAAGCGGAATACCATTTTCGAGGTAGCGCAGGCATTCGATTTTTTCAACTGACTCCAGGGAGGTCATTTCCCAGTTTGTAAACTGCAACAGCATTTCTTTCCTAAAAGCATAAACACCGATATGCTCATAATAGGTGGGCTGGATGGCGCTTTCGCGGTGGTAGGGGATTGGGCTGCGGCTGAACAGCAAGGAATTCATGTTTTTGTCGACCACCACTTTTACAAAATTGGGATTGTTGACCAATGACAGGTCTGTAAAAGCCTTCATTACCGAAGCTACTTTAACGGAAGGGTTTTCAAAAGATTGAACCAGCTCTTCCAAACTTTTTTTATCGATAAAAGGCTCATCTCCCTGAACATTCAACACTACGTCGGTGTCCATGTCTTTCACCGCTTCTGCAATGCGGTCGCTTCCGCTTTCATGGCTGCCGATACTCATAATGGCTTTACCCCCATTATTGACTATTTCATTAAAAATCAATTCATTATCAGTCACCACAATCACCTCATCAAAGAGTCCGGTGGCTACGGTATTGTCGTACGTATGACGAATGACTGTTTTATTTCCCAGAGGCTGCATCAATTTAAAGGGAAAGCGGGTGGCTGCGTATCGGGCGGGAATCAGGGCAATTATTTTCATAATATAGTTTCAAATTTTAAAAGTAAATAGCTTTTTTCGAAAGCTATGGATAAATATCAGAGAATAACAATGGCTATTGAAAAGTGAAGACTTTCATGCAATCGAAGATCATACACATGCCGCAAAATCGTAACAATAAATTTTTATCCAACCGATTGAGATTTTTTTTACTTTTGGAAATTGTTAACAATTCTGGCCTTTTAAGGCAGAAAGCGTTAATTAAGATTTTGATTACAACCTAAACCAAGTTCAAAAAAATTAAAAAACATTTTATGAGGAAACTTTACACCCTGCTGGTGCTTTCCATTCTTTCGTTTGGAGTTAATGCACAAACAGTAAGTATTATTGCCAATTTGGGAACCAGTGGCAATATTGTGGTTGGCGGAAGCAGCTACCACGTGCTTGAAGCCATCTATACCGATGCGGAAATCGGAGCAGGCAATTTCACCACAGCCGGAAGTGCTATTCAAAAAATCAATTTCTTTTTAAATACGGAAGGAGCCAACAACGCCATCAGCAGCTATTCTGTTTGGATGAAAAATGTTCCTGCTGCAACCACTACATTGGCTACAGGTACTTACAGTAGAACCGGCTATACGCAAGTATTTACCGGCACCTTCAATGCAACACCAACAGGTGCTGTGGGTGTTACACTCACTACACCATTTACCAGAACAGCGGGTACGAATCTTGAAATTTTGATTGAAAGATTAGACAACCTGTCACATACTGGATATATTTTCTATTCTGCCAATGGCAACAACACAAGTTCTACTTTAACCACCAGTCGCAGATACAATTCAACCATTGCTCCTGTTTCGGGTACAACTTCATTGACCGCATCAGCTTATCGTCCGGCTATTCAGTTTATTCATCAATATCCTTTGGATGCAACTGTTACCGGTTACGATAATCCCACTGTATCTTGCTACAACACCAACCAAACTATCGGTGTAGAAGTAACCAACGTAGGTACCGGCAATATTCCTGCTGGAGCTGCTATAGTACATTTGGACATCACCGGCGCCAACACCTTCATTGGTACAGCGGCCAATACCGCAGTAATTGCCCCCGGTGCTTCTGAGATTGTTTATTTCACAGGCATCAACCTCAACAATACCGGCGACAACAATGATTCTGCATACGTAGTTCTTTCGGGTGATGGCTATGCCGCCAACAATTACCTCGTTTCTTCAACCACAACCGCAAGTGTGCTGGGAACTTCTTTAAGCGCATATCCAATTATTGAAGATGTGGAAACCACCTTGCCGGTTTTCCCTTACGCATCAATTGTTGAAGGAGCAGATTTGTTATGGCAAGTACACAGCTCAAATTACACCAATGTAGATTTGGGAGACACTATCCATCCAAGAACAGCAGGTACACAATACTATTATTTGTTCGACAGCTACAGCGGTGCAGGTTCTGCAGGCTTTGTTAGCCGTTTATACAGCAACTGTATTCAAATGCCAACCGCTGTTCCCAACAATGCTCCTCCTGTAACTACCATCTCTTTCTGGAGAACACGCGACAGTAGCTTTGGTACTTCTTTGGATAGTCTTTACCTGGCTGTTTCAACCGATAAAGGACAAACCTGGACAAGACTGGCCGGATACCAACGTTATGATGCTACTGCAGCAGTTCCTTATTGGAAGCAAGAGATTGTAGATGTATCTGCCTACAACGGACAAGTAGTACAGTTTGGTTTTGAAGGCTCCAGCCAATATGGTAACGCATTCGGATTGGATGATATCAACATCAACTATTCTGGACTTGCACCCGTATCATTACTGAGCTTCGATGCCAAACGCAGCGGAAGAGTGAACAACCTGAGTTGGACCACCAGTCAAGAAGTGAACACATCGAGATTTGTGGTAGAGCGCAGCACCGACGGACGCACCTTTGCTCCAATCGGAGAAGTGACTGCAGCAGGCAACACCACTTCGGCCAAGGATTATCGTTATATCGATGCTGCTCCGAACAAAGGCACCAATTACTATCGTTTGCGCATGATTGATAACGATAACGCTTACAAAATGAGTGAGATCAGAAACGTGAAAAACCTCGGTGTAGCGGAAATGGCTATCAATCCAAATCCCGTGTTGCAAAACATGAGAATGGTATTGGAAGCCGAAACTGCCGAAAGAGCACCAGTGGTCATCACCGACCTCAGTGGAAGAAAGATGTACAGCAGCTTCGTGAACGTAGTAGCAGGTACCAACAACTTTGAAATCCCTGTAAGCAATTTGGCCAAAGGTTCTTACATCGTCACCATTCAGCTGAATGGTCAAAGTTTGGTGAAGAGAATCAACAAGCTCTAATTATCTATTAACTTATCTAGCCAACGCCCCGAATTTTCGGGGCGTTTTTTTTGACCCCATCAGAATAGAATTGATGAAGGGTGAGATTCATCCACCACCAATAAAAACGCTCCACGGAAAGCGGAGCGTTATCTATCAAAAAAGAAAGTTGAATTAATTGTTCAGCATCAATGGCATCACCAGCATCAGCAAGTCGCCATTTTCCACCTGTTCGCTGGGTTTGATGATACCGGCTTTGGTAGAAGTGCTGAGTTCCATGAAAACCTCTTCGGTACCGGCGCCATTAAGCATTTCAATTAGAAATTTAGCGTTAAAGGCAATCTGCAGATCTTCGCCATCATATTGGCAAACCATGCGTTCATTTCCTTCGTTGCTGAAATCTACATCCTGTGCGGTAAGCTGAAGCTGACTGCCGCTGATGTGGAGTGCAATTTGGTTGGTGCTTTTGTTACTGAATACGCTAACCCTGCGCAGTGCGTTCTGGAAATCGTTTTTGTTGACCACCATTTTATAAGGATTATCGGTAGGAATCACCACTTTATAATCGGGGAAGCGGGCGTCGATGAGTCTACACACCAGTTCTGTACCGCCGTGGGTGATGAAAAGATGATTGCTGTTGTAGGCGATGGTCAGTTCATCCTCATTATCGGGCAAAGCGCCTTTCAAAAGGTTCAATGGTTTTTTGGGAACGATGAAAGAATCTTTTTGAGGACACTTCACATCATGTAAAGTGTAACGAACCAGGCGATGTGCATCGGTGGCAACAAAAGTGATTCCTTTTTTATCGAGTTCAAAGAAAACACCTGTCATGGCCGGGCGAAGATCGTCGTTGCTCACGGCAAAAATGGATTTGTTGATGGCGGTAACCAAAGCACCGGAGGTCATGGTGAAGGAGTTGGCATCATCGGCCTGTGGTTCACGCGGAAAGTTGTCGGGATTTTCGCCCATTACTTTATATTTACCATTGTCGCTGGTGATTTCAATGCCGTAGTTTTTATCAATGTTGAAAGTAAGTGGCTGATCGGAAATGTTTTTCAGTGTTTCCATCAGGATTTTCGCCGGGATACAAACCCTGCCGGTTTCTTTGGCTTCGATATCAAGATGGACTTTCATTACGGTTTCGAGGTCGGTAGCCACCACGGTGAGTTTGCTTTTTTCGATATCAAACAGAAAGTCTTCCAAGATAGGAAGAACGGTATTGGTGTTGATGACACCATTGATCTGCTGAAGTTGTTTGAGCAGCGCAGAGGAATTGACTATGAATTTCATTTTTAAAAATTTATGATCTCAGTGAAATAATCCTAAGGTCTTCTAATGTATAAAAGTGCGTCAAAGATAAAATATTGCTTTTAATGATTTGTAGATATTTTGCGATGGATTTCAACATTGAATCTACAAGCCAGTCAACACGAAAGCCAGGATTCGAAATGCCTTAATGCCGGCCCGGAAAAAAGCACAACAATCATCAGAAAGAGATGCAAAAACCACTGAACATAGGGAAAGAAAAAGCGTTACAAAAGATCATGCAGTTTTGCGCCTATCAAGAGCGCAGCCATGGGGAAGTGAAGGAAAAGCTGTATAGTTTTGGTCTTTATCAGCAGGAGGTGGAAGAATTAATGGCAAAAATGATTGAAGAAGATTTTTTAAACGAGGAAAGATTTGCCCGGGCCTTTGCCGGTGGTAGATTCCGCATGAAGGGCTGGGGAAGAGTTAAAATAAAGTACGAGTTGAAAAAGAAAGGGGTAAGCGATTATTGCATCCGAAAAGCCTTACAGCAGCTGGATGAAGAAGACTACGAAGGGAAATTAAAATCGCATTACGAAGCGAAACTGAAACAATTAAAAGCTGAAAAAAACATTTTTGTCAGGAAAGCGAAAATCAGGTCTTATTTGCTGCAAAAAGGGTTTGAAAACGAGCTGGTGATGGAATTGCTGAAAAATTAAAAAAATAAACATGGCAGAAGATTTATTGATTGGAGGCGAAACAAAGGAAGAGCGTTACAACAATTTGATGCCTCAACTAAAAGGGTTGCTTGAAGGCGAAACAGATGAGGTGGCCAACATGGCCAATATGGCTGCTGCTTTGAAAGAGCAATTCGGCTGGCTTTGGGTGGGATTTTATATTGTAAAAAACGAAGAGCTGGTTCTGGGTCCATTTCAGGGACCTGTGGCCTGCACGCGCATACGAAAGGGCAGAGGTGTTTGTGGTGCGGCCTGGGAAAAAGCCCAAACATTGATTGTGCCCGATGTAGAGCAATTTCCGGGGCATATTGCCTGCAGCAGTTTATCCAGATCTGAAATTGTGGTGCCCATCATCAGAAACGGCGAAGTGGTGGGCGTGCTGGATGCTGACAGTATAGCGCTTTCAGCGTTTGATGAAACGGATCAAAGGTATTTAGAGGAGATGTTGGGGGTGTTGGGGCAAGGATAGCTTGAAGCATAATATTGAAGAGGGGTAAAAAACATTGATTTTACAGTAAAAAAACAAAGAAGTAGCTGTGGGGCTATGAGAAAAGAGGTTGAACTTTGTAAAGCAGTGCATTTTTCACTTGCACCATTTAAATGGTGCAAGCCATTACAGCATAATTTTAAAAATAAGATAAGACCCAACCTCAACAAATGAGGCGTAGCTGTAAGAATAATACCGATTTTCGGCGTTAAAAAACTACAAGAAGGATAGAATCTTTCCGAAATTTGATTCGAAATTTGTGCATGTCCGAAATTAACTTGCACCATTTAAATGGTGCAAGCGAAAAAAATTAATTTTTAACCCTGCCATTTTTTTAGCCACAGGTCATCTCAAAAATAAATAGATAGAACCACCGCTATTGTCCATCCTTCGCATTCCATAAATACTTGCACGCGTATGTTCTGTAAGGACTCCACCGATTGGCGATTTCTTGCATCCTCTGCTTCATTTGTTTTTTATCGCCGGTATCAATCTTATACAACCTGGCCATCTGTTGCTGAATGCCTAAATCATCCACTGCAAACACATCTTCTCTTCCCATCGCAAACATTAATATCATTTCCACCGTCCATTTTCCTACCCCTTTGATTTGACAAAGACAGGCAACCACTTCTTCATCACCCATTTTTTTCAGCTTCGCATCAGTAAGTTTTTCCTCCGAAAAAAACGCACATACATTTTTAATGTATAAGGTTTTAGCGTTCGAGAGACCTATACTTTTCAGTTCCTCAAAAGGCATGGATAAAATTGCTGTTGAGGTGGGCGTCCTTCCGTTAAAAAGTGCGGTAAACCTATCATGAATCACTTTCGCCACTTTGGTGCTCAATTGCTGACTCATGATGGAATAGCAAAGCTGAAGCATGATGTTTTTTCGTAGCGATAAAACCACGGGCTGGGCCGTATTCAAAATATTTTTCAGTGTTTTGTCTTTCGACAAATGTTGAAGGTGCTCCAATTTTTTATGGATGAGGTGATATGAATCGCAGGGCATCAATCATTACGCTATGCCAGCCCCCAGCTGGTATTGCCGTCTTTTTCGTCTTTGATTATGATACCTATGGCGTTGAGCTGATTTCTGATACGGTCGGAGGTGGCAAAATCTTTTTTTGCCTTGGCTTCTTTTCGAAGTTCCAGCAACAACTCCATCACCGGCTTCATTTTTTCATTGTTGCCACTATCAGTAGCCGTTAGTCCGAATATCTCTTCCAGAAAAGTCTTGAACCTTTCTTGCATCAACGCCAGTGTGGCCGAACGGATGCTGTTTACCGGAATGATGCCGTCTTTGAAAGAATTGATCACCGGTGCCATTTCAAACATGTTGGCAATCACTTTCGGACTGCTGAAATCATCGTCCATGAACATTTCGAATTCCTGTAGCCAGTTGTTCAATTTCTCATCCAGCTCCTGATTGATTTCTCCTTCATTTTCGATGGTGAGTTTTTGCAATATCTCGTAAGCTTCCCAAAGTCTTTTCAAGGCTTTTTCACTGGCCAGCAAGGCATCATTGCTGAAATCGAGCGTGCTTCTGTAATGGCTTTGCAAAATGAAGAAGCGTACCGTCATCGGATGAAAAGCCTGTTGCAGCAGCGGATGATCGCCGCTAAACAGCTCGGTGAGTTTGATGACGTTGTTGTAACTCTTGCCCATCTTACGTCCGTTGATGGTGATCATGTTGTTGTGGATCCAGTATTTTACGGGAGCGGCATGATTGCAGATGGTGCTTTGTGCAATTTCACTTTCATGATGTGGAAACAACAGGTCCATACCTCCGCCATGAATATCGAAGGTAGCGCCCAGGTATTTGGTGGCCATGGCCGAACATTCGATGTGCCATCCAGGAAAACCTTCTCCCCACGGACTTTTCCAGCGCATGATATGTTCGGGCGGGGCGGCTTTCCATAAGGCGAAATCGGCAGCATCCCTTTTTTCATTTTGTCCGTCCAGTTCACGGGTTACCGAATCTCTGTTGGAAGAATCGAGCAATTCATCAATGACCCTTCCACTCAATTTTCCGTAATCGTGGGAGGCGGCATATTTTTTCACATCAAAATAAACAGACCCGTTCACTTCGTAGGCATATCCCTTGGCTATGATGTCTTCAATCATGCCAATCTGCTCTACGATATGTCCGGTGGCAGTGGGTTCTATGCTGGGTTCAATGCAGTTGAACTGCTTCATCGCCCAATGAAAAAGATTGGTGTATTTCTGTACCAACTCCATGGGCTCCAGCTTTTCGAGCTGTGCTTTTTTACTTACCTTGTCTTCTGCCTCTCTTCCCTCTTCTTCAAAATGTCCGGCATCGGTGATGTTGCGCACGTAACGGACTTTGTATTTTTTATGTTGCAGAAAACGGTAGACCACATCAAACGTGATGTAAGGACGGGCATGTCCCAAATGGCTTTCGCCACTTACGGTTGGGCCGCATACATACATGCCCACATGGCCGGGTGTTACGGATTCAAATATCTCTTTCTGACGTGTGTACGAATTGTAAATCTGTAAAGGCATATCATTCTTTGTTTTGAAGGGCTTAGCAGTAGCGATTTCGTTGGCGAAGATAATTTAATTAGCAGGAAAGACTTGAGGTTAAACCTTACTTTTCTGCTACTTCATTTTATCCATAAAAAAAGCTGTCGCAAGGACAGCCCTTCTTTTTGTAAAACCCACTTTTACAAAGTACGGCGTTGATTTATTATTTTTTTCCCAGTTCCATCCTTAAACCCAATCTGATGCCCATGGTTTGAAAACGTTGCTGCAGCGCGAGTTCGGAACTGTTCATCGATGAAAAATTATACCTGAAATAAGGTGCGGCAAAAACTTTCAGTTGCTCGTTGAGCCTATAATAAGCGCTGACAGAGGCCGTGGCACCAAGTCCGATGTTTGAACGCATCTGATAAGGATTCGACTGATCTCCCGAAGTAATGTTGATGGGCTGTAGCGACCGGTCGAGCAATTCGCCTCTGGTCCAGCTGTGAATATTGACAATAGCTCCAGCACTGAAATTGAATGTCCAGTTGCCTTTAGCGGTTTCATATCCAAACATCAGCGGTACATCGATGGTTCTGTATTTGTTGAAGGTTACCTTGTGTCTGGCGCTGGTGGTTTGATAATTGCCTATCGTGTCGCCATTGGCGTCGGTAACATAGATGATTTGGATGATGTTGCCTTGTGTATAGTCGAACTTTTCTGTTACGCGGCTGTAATTGAGCCCAACCTTACACGATAGTCCATTTTCCCAAACCTTGGTATAACTGATGCCAGCACTGTAAGCGTAGTAAAAATTGGTGCTTTGCTTGCGCTGGTTAAGATATTCGGATGAACTTGCAGAGTCATGAAGCTGCCTGAATACATAGTCCGGACCGCCATAAACTTCTATGTACTGCTTGTTCCAGGCGGGATTGCCACCACCCGGACAAGGAATGGTGATTTCTTTTCTTTGGATGCCTTTTACCGACGGATGGAGACTTTTTGCAAGACTAAGCCATTCCGGTGAAGTAAGCTTCATGTCGTGAAGAAGATTTTCCTTTTCAGTATTCACTTCTGTTTCTATTGACGAGGCTTTATCTGTATTATCAATTTCCCCGACTTGCTGCCTCATTTTTTTACGGGCTGCCCAGGTGGTTTTGTTTTTATTGGAAGAGAGGTAATTTGATTCGTTGTCTATGGGTGTCATCGTTTCTTCGTGCACGTTGGAGGCCAAGTTGCCCGAGTGGAGAGAGGCCGATTTTTTCGTGTAGCTGTGCGTGTTATTCACAGAAGTGGTAAGTGCCGATTGGTTGGCAGCAACTTTTGGTGAAATGTTGTTATTTGATAAAGCAGATTCCGCTTCATCAACATTTTTTATTTTTTCCCCTTCGTCAGCTGGTGAAGTGGAAGATGGATGGGATGCCGGTGCAGAAGAATTTACTTCGGATGGGGTTGAATGCTGTTGCTGATTATTGTTGAAATAAGCCTGCCATCCAAAGTAACCGCAAAGCAGCAGTAAGACCGGAGCCCAGCCGTATTTTTTAAAGAAGAACCAGCTACCGCGAGGCTTGCGCTTTGTTCTTTGTTGGATATTCTCCCAAACACGTGAAGGCACCTCCGGTTCGTAATCGCCCAGCAGTTGCTTTACATGTTCATCAAAATTCGATTTCATTTTCATACGGCTATCTGTTGCAGTTGTATGATTTGTTTTTGCAGCATCAGTCGGGCTTTGGCCAGCTGACTTCTACTGGTGCCGGATTGAATGCCCAGCATTTCGGCAATCTCTTCGTGTCGGTATCCTTCAATCACATACAGATTGAAAATAATCCGGTAACCGTCGGGCAAGGCATTGATCAGCGCCAGAATATCTTTTTCCGAAAGCTGATGATAGGCCATCGGATCTTCAATTTGGTGTAAAGCCTGTTCACTCACCTCCTGATCGGAAACCTCTTTGCTATAGCGACTGAGGGTATATTTTTTCAGGGCCGTGTTCACCACTATTTTTCTGATCCATCCCTCAAAAGACCCATCCCCTTTGAATTGTTTTATCTTTTCAAGCACTTTGATAAAGGCATCTTGCAGTATGTCTTCAGCATCGGCGGCGTTTCGGGCATAGCGCATACATACGCCCAACATTCGTCCGGCGTAGCAGTCAAATACCGCCTTTTGACAGGCGGAATCCTGACGAATGCATCCTTTTATCAGTTGTTCCTGGGTCAAAACGGGGGGTTCGCCTTTCGATTCGATTCGGTATATAGATACTTTCTTCAATGGATCTGTTGCCTCAACGGGTTACTAATATAAGAATAATGTTCGGGTGTTAAAAACCAATGGACTCCTTCCAAAGAATATGGCTTTGCACTTTCATTTTCGAGTACCGAATGAACCTTCCGCTCGCTATTTTAATTTACTTTTATCCTCTCAACCTATGTCATCCGAAGACTTCATAAAATTGCTCAGTAAGGAAAATACCGACCTGCACCGACAATTGCAGGATTTGGAGTATTGGATTCAGCTCAAAGAGGAAGAACTGGATGAATTAAGGAAGGCGGCAGCTTCTATCGCCAGCTTATACAGCCGCATCGACGAGAACTTGATTGAGCTGGAACATATGCAAAACCTGATTGGTAAACAGCAGCAAGAAGCCATGGGCGCCAAAAGGAGAGAAGACGCATTGGAAACTGAAATGATTCAAAGTGTGGAGACAGAGAAGGCCTATTACGAATTGAAAGAAGAATATGAAAGTACCCTGGCCATGCTCGATGATATGAATCGTGAACTGGCATCCACCCCGGCACTCGTGAAAGAACTGGCCGACCTGAGAGATAAACTCGCGGAGGCCGAAAGCCAGATTGAATTGCTGAACCTGGACAATTATTATTTAAAAGAGGAGCTGGAGCAATGGAGAAACCGCAAACAATTTTTAAGCGAAGATTAGTCACTCACAAATTTTATTTTATGGCCGCCATAGCTGATATCAGAAAAGAATACATGCAAGAGATTTTGATGGAGAAAGACGCAGATCCGCATCCGATCCGTCAGTTCGACAAATGGTGGCAGCAAGCCATCGATAGCAAGATTGATGAAGTGAATGCCATGACGCTGGCCACGGTAAAGTCGGGAGGAATCCCTTCGGCACGGATTGTTTTGTTGAAAGGCTACGACGACAATGGTTTTGTTTTCTTTACCAATTATGAAAGTGACAAAGGAAATGAAATGGCCTTGAATCCAAATGTTAGCCTGGTCTTTTTTTGGAAAGAATTGGAACGTCAGGTGAGAATAGAAGGAAAGGCGGTTAAAATAAGCAACGAGCAAAGCGACGAATATTTCAACTCCCGCCCCATGGAAAGCCGGATAGGCGCCTGGGCCTCCACACAAAGCAAGGTAATTGCTTCAAGAGAAGAATTGAAAAAAAACATAGTACATACCATAGAAAGGTTCCAGCATGAAGAGATGTATCGTCCGCCGCACTGGGGTGGTTATGTGGTGGAACCGCAAAGCATAGAATTCTGGCAAGGCCGACCTGGCCGATTGCACGACAGGATATTATACACAAGAATAGCTGCTCATCATTGGAAACAAGAGCGATTGTCGCCATAAAAAAACGGTTCAGTAAATGCTGAACCGTTTTTTATTTCCAATTGGCAATATATTATTTACCTGCGGCTTTCTTGGCTGCTGCAGCTTTAATGGTAGCTTTTGACTTGGTAGCTCTGGCTTTGCCGAAGCTTCCTGCGAAAATTTTACCTTTTTTGGTTCTGATATCTCCTTTTCCCATGATTGATTACTATTTAAATGTTGACAGAATGCGGAATAAAAAAGCAAGACGCATTGCGCCTTGCTTTCAATCTTTTTGTTGATTAGATTTTAGCAGAAAGTTCTTTACCTGCTTTAAACTTAGCAACTTTTTTAGCTTTGATTTTGATCACAGCTCCAGTTTGTGGGTTACGTCCGTTACGTGCAGCTCTTTTGGTAACAGAGAAAGTACCAAAACCTACGAGGGTAACTTTATTACCGCTTTTCAAAGTTTTAGTTACTGCTTCTACAAAAGAATCTACAGCAGCGTTTGCCTGGGTTTTTGTGATGCCGGCATCATCAGCCATTTTAGCAATTAATTCAGCTTTGTTCATAATAGAGAGTTTGAAATTTTAACTTCGACAAATATAGATTGTTTTATCATCCGACAAAATATTTTTAAAAAATTTTCAGTTCCGCAAAAAACGCCGAAATCATTATTAATAAAGGATTTGAGAAGATTTTGACTTGCTGAAAAAACCGTGCGTATAAGTTTTCATTTCGCTGAAACCATTGTAAATACTGGGTTTTACATGTCTATACCCTGAAAACCAATGTCCATAAGCTTTTTGGCCGAATAGTGATAATTGTGAAACTGCAAAAAAAATGAAAATGATTGTTTTGCACATTTAGTTAACAACCTGCATGAGCGTGCGAAATGCGATGAATGCATCGCCCCATTTTTCGTAAGAACGGCTTCGCATCTCGGACGCAAATTTATCTATATAGTGGTTGTACTGACCTTTGCTTTCCGCCTTGTATTGTATAACATAAGTTGGTCCTTCGCTGTCGTCCACTTCTAGCAATCGATAGACGTTCGATGAAGTGAAGCATTCAGAACTCATCATATCCGGAATATGCTCTTCATGCAGCCATTGCAGCCATGCTTCGTGAATGTCGGTTCTTACTTTAATGGTGACGTTGTAGATGAACATGAAAAATGTTTAAAGGTTTAAGTTGCTTCGTTGCCTGCCTGGCGGTAAGAAGGGTTTAAAGGTTAAAAGGATTATTCATCTCATAAACAACCCTTAAACTATTTAACTTCTAAATACACCGGACAATGGTCGCTGTGTTTTACATCGGGGAATATTTCGGCGTCTTTGATCTGTTTTTCCAATTCGCTGGTTACTGTAATGTAATCGATTCGCCATCCTTTGTTGTTCAGTCGCACGCTGGGGAAGCGCTGACTCCACCAGCTGTAACGGTGAGGCTCTTTGTGAAAATGGCGAAAGCTGTCAATCCATCCCGACTGTAAAAATTTAGTCATCCAGGCCCGCTCTTCGGGCAGGAATCCCGTGGTGTTCTTGTTGCCTTTGGGATCGTGGATATCGATTTCCTCATGGGCGATATTGTAATCGCCGCAGAGAATCAGCTTGTGGTGTTTTTTTCTTTCTTTTTTCAGGTAATTGAAAAACTCATCGAGCCAAACATATTTGAAAGCCTGTCTGTCTTCTCCTGAAGTTCCGGATGGGAAATAGGCGTTGATGATTTTGATGTCGCCGATCGTCATTTCTATCACTCTTCCTTCAAAATCACTTTCGGGATGGCCGTTTCCTTTTTTTACGCCAGTAGGTTTTATTTTGGATAAGATGGCCACGCCACTATAGCCTTTTTTATTGGCGCTGAACCAATGATGCTCGTACCCAAGCGCCTCAATTTCTTTCATGTCCACATCATCTTCCGTTGCTTTGGTTTCCTGTAAACAAATGATATCGGCCGGATCCGTCTTCAACCAGTCGATAAATCCTTTTTTGATGGCGGCTCTGATGCCATTTACATTATAACTGATGATGCGCATGCAATTTTTTGAGGGCAAGGTAATTTAAAAAAGTCAAGTTTCAGGTTTCACCGCCTTGATAAGTGTCAAAAGCTATTGGCGTTGAAACCCTTATCTCCTCTTATCCGTTTTACTTATTTTTACAAATCACAAATCGTAAAACCTTCCCCATGTCACTAAAAAAAATAGTCGCTTTTTTCATAAGCGCATTAACGCTGCAAACGGTAATGGCCGATACGACTGTCGGTATCCATTCTCCCAACAATCTCCTTCATTTGTCTGTAGTGCAAAACAATGAGGGTGTTGTCACCTATCAGCTTTCATTTAAAAACAAAGCAGTGCTGTTGCCCTCTTCACTGGGTTTCAAACTGAGCAAGCCGGCAGTAGACCTAAACCGATTTACTATTACCGGCATCGACTCTTCCGCCACCGATCAAACCTGGAAACCGGTTTGGGGCGAGGAAAGCAACATTCGCAATAATTATAAAGAACTGAAAATCGCACTTCTTCATAAAGCCAGTGGAATTACCATCAATATGGTGTTCAGGGTTTTCAATGAAGGACTGGGTTTTCGGTATGAGTTTCTCAAACAGGATAATCTGAATTATTTTATCATCGACCAGGAGTATACCACTTTTGCGATGGCCGGCGATCATAAAACATTTTGGATTCCCGGTGACTTCGATACCAACGAATATGCGTACAACACCAGCACACTGTCTAACGTGAATGCCAAGGTGCAGCTGAATGCGCAGGAAATCGCCACCCGCACCGCTTTCAGCGATGATGCGGTGCAAACACCTTTGATGATGAAGACCAATGATGGTCTTTACATCAATATCCATGAAGCGGCATTGTCCAATTATCCTGCGATGGACTTGCAAATCAACAAAAAGCAATTGCAACTTCAGGCCATGCTCGTGCCCGATGCTTTGGGCAATAAAGCCTATCTGCAAGCGCCTGCTCATACGCCTTGGCGCACCGTCAATGTGAGCGACCGCGCCGGAGATATTCTGCTTTCCCGCATGATCCTCAACCTTAATGAACCTTCAGTGGTAGCCAATCCCTCCTGGATCAAACCGCAAAAGTTTGTAGGTGTTTGGTGGGAAATGCATGTGGGCATTGCCAGCTGGGACTACTCTGGCAGTCAGGTGGCTTCTCAGGAAAAGACAAAAGTTCGTCATGGTGCCAATACGGCTAATGTTAAACGTTATATCGACTTCGCCGCCGCCAATGGCATTGACGGTGTTTTGGTAGAAGGCTGGAACACCGGTTGGGAAGACTGGTTTGGCAACTGGAAAGAGGATGTTTTCGATTTTGTGACTCCTTATCCCGATTTCGATGTGCAGGCACTTTCTGATTATGCGAAATCCAAGGGTGTAAAAATCATCATGCATCATGAGACGTCAGGTTCCGCCACCAATTATGAAAGATGGATGGACACCGCGTATCGTTTCATGAAAAAATACAATTACGATGCGGTGAAAACAGGTTATGTGGGCAACATCATTCCTCGTGGAGAACATCATGATGGACAATGGATGGTGCGCCATTATGAAAGGGTGGCTAAAAAAACTTCCGATTACAAAATCATGGTGGACATGCACGAGCCCGTTCGTCCTACAGGTTTGCACCGCACCTATCCCAACTGGCTGGCCTGCGAGGCCGCACGTGGCAACGAGTTCAACGCCTGGAGCATCGGCAATATGCCCGAGCATGAAACCATTTTGCCCTTTACCAGATTGATGGGCGGGCCTATGGATTACACACCGGGAATCTTTAAGATCAAAAGAAGCTTCTATGATTCAACAAAAACGGAACAGGTGCATACCACGCTCACCAAGCAGCTAGCCCTTTACGTTACTTTATACAGTCCTCTTCAAATGGCTGCCGATCTTCCGGAGAACTACAATGCCCACATGGATGCCTTTCAGTTTATCAAGGATGTGGCAGTGGATTGGGACAAAACAGAAATCCTAGATGCCGAACCCGGCGATTTCATCATTGCGGCCCGTAAAGCCAAAGGCAGTGAAAAATGGTTTATAGGCGCCATCACCGACGAAAATGCCCGCAGTCTGAATGCTTCGCTTTCCTTCCTGGACAAGGATAAAAAATACATGGCCACCATTTACCGCGATGCCGATAATGCCGACTGGAAAAATAATCCTGAAGCGTACGTGATTGAAAAGGTACTGGTGGATGCCAAAACTGTTTTGAAGCTGAAGCTTGCTCCGGGCGGAGGAACAGCCATCAGCATCACGCCGGTTTTAATCGGTAAAAGAAAAGATTGATGCTGGAATCTTGATACGGGAATCCTGATACTGGATTCTTGAAACTGGATTCTGGTGATTTAAGAGGTTTCAGCGGTTGATGAATATATTCAACTTTTGAAACCTCTTATCTTTTTGAAACCTTTTGAACAAATGAACCTTTTGAACATATAATCTATTCCATCACCGGCCTCAACCATTTTTCCATTTCTTCTTCCGAGAGGTTTTTTCTCTTTGCATAATCCTTAAGCTGGTCTTTGCCGATTTTGCCCAATCCGAAATACTGACTTTGCGGATGCGCAAAATACCAGCCGCATACAGAAGAGGCGGGGTACATGGCCAACGATTCGGTGAGATGTATGCCGGTAGCGGTTTCTCCACCCAGCAGGTCAAACAGTTTGTGTTTTTCTGTATGGTCGGGACAGGCAGGATAGCCGGGAGCCGGACGAATGCCTTGATATTTTTCTTTGATCAAATCTTCGTTGGAAAGATTTTCCTCACTCACATAGCCCCAGTATTCGGTACGTACTTTCCGGTGCAGCCATTCTGCAAAAGCTTCTGCCAATCGATCGGCCAGCGCTTGCAACATGATCTTATTATAATCGTCGTGTTGTTCTTCAAAATGCTTGATATGTTTTTCAATACCTTGTATAGTCACGGAAAACGCACCGATATAATCTTTTTGATCGGGATGAATGAAATCGGCCAAAGAGAAATTAGGCTGACCAGCCGCTTTTTTACTTTGCTGACGCAGCCATTCCAGTGTTAGTGTTTTTTCTTGCTGTTGAATCTGCAGTGTGTCGGGAGCAGATTTACTGACCTCCCAAAAACCTATAGCTGCCTTGGGTGCCAACCATTTTTCTTCAATTATTTTGTGGAGCAATTCTTGCGCATCTTCATAAAGTTGTGTGGCTTGTTGTCCGATGACCGCATCACTGAGCAAGGCCGGAAATTTTCCATGCAATTCCCACGCGATGAAAAACGGTTGCCAATCAATATAACTGGCAATCTCCGACAACTCCACATTGTCCAATACTTTACTACCGGTAAATGTTGGTCGAACGGGCACAAAATCAGTCCAGTCGATATTAACCTGATTTTTTTGAGCGGTAGTGAAAGGCAACAATTCTTTTGCGCTTCTCTTATTTCCAAAATCGGAACGCAGTTGCTCGTATTCCTGCGTTACCGATTGGATGAAATCTACTTTCTGATCTTTGCTCAGCAAACTACCGGCTACGGTTACACTTCTTGATGCATCGAGCACATGAACCACAGCCCCATTGTATTCCGGAGCGATTTTCACGGCCGTGTGCATTCTGCTGGTAGTGGCGCCGCCTATGAGCAGCGGTTGATTCATCTTCAGTCTTTTCATTTCTTTGGCGATATGCACCATCTCATCCAGCGAAGGGGTGATGAGTCCGCTCAAGCCGATGATGTCTGCCGCGTGTTTTTTGGCTTCAGTCAGAATCTTATCGGCAGAAACCATCACGCCCAGGTCGATGATTTCATATCCATTGCAACCCAGCACAACGCCAACAATATTTTTACCGATATCGTGCACGTCGCCTTTGACAGTGGCGAGTAAAATTTTGGCCGGACCTTTTTCAGTACCGCCGGCTGTGTTGTTGAGTTTTTCTTCTTCGATATAGGGAGTCAATACGGCCACCGCTTTTTTCATCACCCTTGCGCTTTTCACCACTTGTGGCAGAAACATTTTTCCGGCGCCGAACAAATCGCCCACCACATTCATACCCGCCATCAGCGGACCTTCAATTACATCGAGTGGTCGTGCATATTGTTGTCGTGCCTCTTCCGTGTCTGCATCTATGTATTCGGTAAGGCCATGCACCAACGCATGCTCGATACGTTTTTCAACAGAAGCGATGCGCCAGCTTTCATCTTTTATGGTTTCTTTCCCCTTGGCTTTTACGGTTTCAGCAAAAGCGATCAGTTTTTCTGTAGCGCCATTGTCTTCGTTATTGCGATTCAGAATTACGTCTTCGCATAGTTGCTTCAAAGTAGGCTCGATGTCATCATAAATCACGAGCTGTCCTGCATTCACAATGCCCATGTCCATACCTGCTTTGATGGCATGGTATAAAAAAACACTGTGAATGGCTTCTCTCACATGGTCGTTGCCTCTGAATGAAAAGGAAACATTGCTTACCCCGCCGCTGATTTTTGTGAGCGGCATTTTCTGTTTTATTTCCCGCGTAGCTTCAATGAAATCTACCGCATAATTATTATGTTCCTCGATGCCTGTGGCTACCGCAAAAATGTTGGGATCGAAGATGATGTCTTCGGCGGCATAGCCAACCTGCTCGGTCAGCAGTTGATAAGCCCTTTCGCAGATGGCCACTTTTCTTTCGCGCGTGTCTGCTTGTCCTGCCTCATCGAAAGCCATGACAATCACCGCGGCGCCAAAATTTTTACAAATGATGGCTTGTTCTATGAATTTGGCTTCGCCTTCTTTTAAAGAGATGGAGTTGACGATGCACTTTCCCTGTACGCATTTCAGTCCGGCTTCAATGATTTCAAACTTGCTGCTGTCGATCATGATGGGAATGCGTGCGATATCCGGTTCCGATTGCAGCAGGTTCAAAAAGGTGGTCATGGATTTAACGCCATCCAGCAGGGCATCATCCATATTCACGTCCAGTACTTGTGCGCCGCTTTCCACCTGTTGACGGGCCACCGACAAAGCCTCTTCGTAAAGACCTTCGCGAATCAGCCGTGCAAATTTTTTACTGCCGGTTACATTGGTACGTTCGCCTACATTCACAAAATTCGTTTCGGGGCGAATGATCAATGGTTCGAGACCGCTGAGTTGGAGGTAATGAAATGTGTTCAATTGTTTGATGTTTGATGTTTGTAGTTTATTGTTTGGCGTTAGATGTATTAACTGTAAACCAAAATCAACTAACTATAAATCTTTCTGGGTTCATATTTGCCTACTTCTTCTGCTATGTGCCTGATATGGTCTGGTGTGGTGCCGCAGCAACCGCCTACAATATTCACCAGTCCTTCTTTGGCCCATTCTTCAATGATATGCGCTGTGTCTGAAGGTTGTTCGTCGTATTCTCCAAAAGCATTGGGCAAGCCTGCGTTGGGATAGGCGGATGTATAACATTTGGCCATAGCTGAAAGCTCTTCGATGTGTTGTCTCATTTCGCTGGCGCCCAAGGCACAGTTCAATCCTATGCTTAGGGGGTTGGCATGAATGACAGAGATGTAGAAGGCCTCCAATGTTTGGCCGCTCAAGGTTCTGCCGCTGGCATCGGTAATGGTACCGCTGATCATGATGGGCAGTTCCTTCAACTTGTTTTTCCTGAAAAATTCTTTGATGGCGAAAATGGCAGCCTTAGCATTCAGGGTATCGAAAATGGTTTCAATCAGCAGGATGTCTACGCCTCCATCTACCAGTCCTTTCACTTGTTCTTCATAGGCGGTCACCACTTCATCGAAAGTTACAGCCCGGTAGCCTGGATTGTTTACGTCGGGCGACAATGACAATGTTTTATTCAGGGGTCCTATGGCACCGGCCACAAACCTGGGTTTGGAGGGATTTTGTGCAGAGAATTCGTCGGCAGCCGCTCTCGCACATTTTGCAGAGGCCACATTCATTTCATAAGCCAGCGATTCCATTTCGTAATCGGCTTGAGCGATGGTGGTACTGCTGAAAGTATTGGTTTCTATAATATCGGCACCTGCATCGAGATATTGTTTGTGGATGGCGGTAATGATATCAGGCCTTGTGATGCTGAGGAGGTCGTTGTTGCCTTTCACATCTTTATGCCAGTTGTTGAAGCGTTCGCCTCTGTAGTCGGCCTCTTGCAATTGATATCGCTGAATCATCGTACCCATGGCGCCGTCGATGATGAGGATTCTTTGTTTGAGTATGTCTTTAATGTTGGTCATCATAAGTTCAAAGGGTTTAAAATGTTCAGCATGTTTCATTGGATTTCCATTTTCCTGGCGTTGACGCCGGAAATTTTGAGTAACGAAACAAAACAATCTTGAAATGAATAAACGAATGAACTTTCCGTTTTGACGAGAAGGAGTCAGATCGTTTATTAGTTCAATAAAAAATTCCATTCTGCAGGAGTTGAACAATAAACAAATCCGCTCTTGCAGCACCGCAAAAGTAATGCAATCAACAGTTGCATCAAAAAAGAATTATTATAAAAGTCAATGGAGTAAAGAATTGAACGCTTAACTATCCACAAAAAATATTTTTTTCAAAACACTTGCATCTCTGATTTGAGGCTATTATTTTAGCCTTCTGAAAAAACATGGATTCATCATTTGGGTGACTGTACAAACATCGTCATTTTAAAACGCATGTTTTTTCTGCTTATCTCAACTCCGCTTCATCCTATTCGAATTTCCCGCTGATCCACGCAAGGCATGGCCTTATTCCTCACTGAAATTCCGATGTCAACAATCGAAATTCATCCGCTATGTCATACAATCGTTTTTTCTTTACCGCAGCAGCCGTGATGGCTTTACATTTTGCCTATTCTCAATCTTCAGAAGTTTGTTTTACCGATCATTTCAGCAATTACTCCAGTTCTGGTGGTAATGGTTCTGGTTCCAATCCCAATAGCTGGACACTGGCTACAGGTGCACGTATCGGACAGTATGACGATCCAACTGATGGATGTGAAGAAAATCAGGGTATCATCACGCCCGGCGTCGGCGGAAATAATCCCGCTACCATCAAATCGCCATTCCTCACTTCCAATGGTGCCTCTCAAATCAGTGTAACGTTCGACATCTTCAGGTTCAATGCCAACCTCAATTGTAATTCCTGGAGCGATTTTTCTTGCCCTACCTCTGTTGATATTATCATTCACAAGGGCATTACATTTTTCACCGCTGTGTCCGATCTCGTGTTGCCACATAATGGACCTACAAACTCTCCAACTGTTACCGTTGCTTTTGACGTGCAGAATCAATTGCCTGCCGGCACAGCCTATAAGATTGAAATCGATTTCAAGCCCAAAAGCGGAGTGGGCAATTGTGTTCAGCCCAATACAAAATACGTCATCGACAATTTTAACCTCTGTCAGTCTACCCCCGAATCCAACAAAGTGCTGGATGCGTATGACGACAATTTGTGTCCACTGACCAATGGCCTTGAAACATTCAGCCACGATTTGAGCTTAAATGACCTGAGAAGTTCCGATGCGGTTTTACATTACAGTCTCGTTAATGGTCCTTATGCCAATGGCAACACAGAAACTGGTGGTGCCGACCTGTTGATCAATAGCGATGGTACCTTCACCATTACCCGAACAGACCATACTCGTTCGGTATTCGATTTCACTTACAGGGTCACCGACAATGTCAATAACAGAAATGATATTGCCACATGCACCGTTTGCTTCACCGAACAAGGCATTCTTCCACTCGACCTCATCAGCATCGGCGCGTTCAGAAGAAACAATCTGGTGACGGTAACCTGGAAAACAGCGATGGAAAGCAACCTCAGTGTATTTGAAGTACAACGTAAGATAAACGGCCAGTTCATGACCATTGGACAAGTACAACCTAAAAACATGCCTAACGGTGCTGCTTACACTTTCAACGAAGTGAACAACGCCAAATCTTTTTCCGAATACCGCATCAAATCTGTGGAAGCCGGCAATGTTTCCAAGTACAGCCATATCAGAAGTGTGAATGGCATCGGCGATGAAAACAACATGCTCGTATTCCCCAATCCAAGTTTCGGATCGGCTTCGGTGTTGATGAATAATGTATCCGGCGCCATCACGGTTGAAGTGCTGGACAATACGGGAAGGGTGATCAAGAGAGTGCAAAACAGTGCCGACAACAGTGTAAGAATCAACGGACTTAACACAGGCGTATATATGATCAGAGCCACCGACATGTCCACAGGAATCTCAACCACAAAAAAATTACTCGTAGAGAAATAAGAAATTGTCTGATATGAAAAACGCGTGGCCGATCCATCCTTTTGGGTCGGCCTATTTTTTATCAGCCGACGAACTGCATATTATTGTTCTCTCTCAAAATCCATCTTTATATTTGTTGTGCAACTTCAACCTTAACTGGCTAATATCACACAGTCGGTTATCATCAAGCATCATTAATACAAAAATGAAAAAAATCAACTCGTTATTCTGTCTGCTTCTCATCCTCTCATTCAGCGCTAAAGCACAACAAGATTTAAGCTATTACATCCAGCATGCGCCTTTTGCCATGCCCGAAATAAAAAAACCTGTCTTTCCATCGGTTGTTTTTTCCATCAAAGACTATGGTGCGGTAGCCGATGGTAAAACGCTGAACACGGAAGCTTTTAAAAAAGCGATTGAGGCCTGTTCTGCAGCTGGTGGCGGTACTGTTGAAATTCCCGCCGGGGTTTGGCTTACGGGTCCTATTCAGTTGAAAAGCCATGTGAATCTACATGCCAGCAGAGGCGCACTCGTTCAATTTTCAAACGACCATACCCTTTATCCTGTTTTTAAACCTTCGGGTAGCAATTCATTCAGGGTGATGTCGCCCATTTATGGCGAGAATCTCGAAAATATCGCGCTTACTGGCGAAGGTGTTTTTGATGGGGCCGGCGAAAGCTGGAGACCGGTGAAGAAAAGCAAAGTGAGTCCGGCATTGTGGTCGAAGTTTACTCAAACCGGCGTGGTCAGTACCGACGGAAAAATATGGTGGCCCAATGCAGATGCCATGAATGGCGAAAGCTATGTGAACGAACTTAAAAAAAATCCTGATGCCACCGCAGATGATTATGCAAAAGCCAGGGATTTCTTAAGACCTTATATGTTCATGCTTTCCAAATGCAAGAACATCTGGATCGACAGTGTGGGCATCAAGAATTCTCCCAATTTTGTTTTCTATCCCACCCGTTGCACCGACCTGCTCATCACCAACGCCATCATTTTCAATGAGGCCTGGGCGCAGAATGGAGATGGTATTGACATCAGTGCCTGCAAGAATGTGATCATTTATAAAACCATGGTCAATGCCGGGGATGACGGCATTTGCATGAAAAGCAGCAGTGGTAAGGATTCTACAGTAGCTGAGCTGAAAAACGTGCTGATTGCCGGCTGTACAGTACTGCAAGCGCATGGCGGGTTTGTGATTGGCAGCAATACAGATGGCGGCATGCAAAACATTTATGTTGCCGACTGTATTTTCAAGGGCACCGATATTGGCATCAGGGTAAAAAGCAACAAAGGACGCGGTGGAAATGTACGCGATATCTACATTGACAATATCCGCATGGACAACATTGTGAAGGAAGCCATTCTCTTCACCACTTATTATGATGACAAGCCTGCCGGAAAAACCTCTCCTGATAAAAAAGAAACACCCGCAGATAAAATCCCCAACTTCAACAATTTCCATATCAGCAATATCCTTTGCACGGGAGCAGAAACCGCCATCTCCATCACAGGGTTGCCTGAACAACCGGCACACGACCTTTATTTTGAAAATATCGAAATCAAGTCGCAGAGCGGATTGGAGGCTACAGATGCCAGCCGTCTGTTTTTCAAAAATGTAAAGATCAACGAAAAAGACCCTTCCTGCAAATGCACCCGAACCAGTTATGTGGTGGTAGATGATAAAAAGATTGTCGATTAATTCATCCAGACAAGAAATTGAAAAAACTCAATCAGTCCATGCAAAAGAAAATAGTTTTATTGGGAAGCGGTGAACTGGGCAAAGAACTGGTCATCTCTTTAAAGCGTCTAGGTCAAACCGTTATTGCGGTTGATCATTATGCAGGAGCACCCGCCATGCAGGTGGCCGATGGTTTTGAAGTGATAGACATGCTCGACGGAGATGCCCTTGATGCTGTTATCGACAAACATCGCCCCGATTTGATTGTTCCCGAAGTGGAAGCCATCCGAACAGAAAGATTTTACGCATATGAGCAACAAGGCATGCAGGTGGTACCCAGTGCCCGTGCCGCCAACTTCACCATGAATCGGAAACTGATTCGTGATTTAGCCAGTAAAGAAGTGGGACTTCGTACCGCACGGTATGCATATGCCACTTCATTCGATCAGTTTGCTGAGGCAGTAAAATCAATCGGTTTGCCCTGTGTGGTAAAACCATTGATGTCGTCTTCCGGTAAAGGGCAATCGGTATTGCGAGAAGAAACTAAAATGCAGGAAGTTTGGGAATATGCCATCAACAATTCCAGAGGTGATATCCGTGAAGTGATCATTGAGGAGTTCATTGCTTTTGAAACGGAAATCACCCTCTTGACTGTAACACAACAAAACGGGCCTACCTTGTTTTGTCCGGCCATCGGTCATCGTCAGGAGCGTGGCGATTATCAGGAAAGCTGGCAGCCTTGTGCCATGAATGCAGACCAATATGAAGAAGCCTGCATCATGGCGGAAAAAATCACAGCCGCATTGGGTGGCGCCGGCATCTGGGGCGTTGAATTTTTTCTGACTGCGAAGGGTGTTTATTTTTCAGAGCTCAGTCCTCGTCCTCACGACACAGGCATGGTTACGCTTGCCGGCACACAAAACTTTTCCGAATTCGAACTGCATGCGCGGGCCATCCTGGGTTTGCCCATCCCCGAAATATCCCTCGAAAGAGCAGGTGTGAGTGCGGTGATACTGGCCCACAAAACTTCCAGTCAGTTTGAATTTACAGGCATTGAAAATGTGCTGATCAATACCGGTACAGATATTCGTTTGTTTGGCAAACCTACCACAAGACCTTACAGAAGAATGGGCGTGGTGCTGGTGAATGATACAATTCTGGCCAATGTGGAGGAGTTGAGGGCAAAAGCTGCCGAGTATGCTTCAAAGGTGGGAATTAATTATCGTGAAGCTTAATCAGATAATTATTTACGGGATTTTTATTGTCAATCTATTCAGATAAACCATGTATATACTTCATCCATTCCGAATGAAATTCTTTCTTTCCATCACAGCCTTGTTGATGCTATCCTTTTCTTATGGTCAGTCTGATGCCGGAAAAATTTCCGGTCATATCGCAGATGAAAAAGGAAGTGTAGTTGAAGGGGCAACCATAGGGTTAACAAAAGCGAACGATTCCATGGTCATCAAAACAACACTATCAGACGCATCAGGAAACTATACATTTACAAACATTCCCTTTGGCGAGTATTTCATTACCGCCTCTGCCACCAACAAAGCCACTGTGTTTACACCAACATTTCTACTCCAGCAAAATTTATCGGCCCTAGAATTGAAAGCTATCGTTTTGGTTAAAAGCACTCAAAACCTGAATACGGTCACCATCGTTTCTAAAAAACCATTTGTAGAGCAAAAGATTGACCGGATGGTGGTAAATGTAGAGGCATCGGTTACCAATGTGGGTTCCACCGCTTTGGAAGTTCTGGAAAAAAGTCCAGGCGTTACCATTGATAAAGATGGCAACATCAGCTTGAAAGGCAAACCCAAAGTGATGATCATGATTGATGACAAGCCATCCTATCTAAGCGGTGCGGAATTGGCCAACCTGTTGAGCAGCATGAACGCCAATCAATTAAGTCAGATTGAGATCATGACCAATCCATCTGCCAAATTTGACGCGGCCGGCAATGCGGGTGTCATCAATATCAAAACAAAAAAAGGACTGACGAAAGGATTCAACGGCAACATCACTTTAAACTATGGACAAGGCGTCTATTACAAAACCAACAACAGCATTTTGCTGAATTACCGCAATGGAAAATTCAATACCTTTTTCAATTGGGGATATTCATCGAACAAAGGTTTCATGCAGGTTGACGCGCTTAAAAATTTCCTGGATCCTGTGGGTACTAATTCTTATGTGCTGGACCAGCATACGCATGTGATCAACAATTCGCAGAATGATAATTTTAAAATTGGAATGGATTATGCGTTGAGCGAAAAGTCGTCCATCGGCGTTTCTTCCACTGGATTCATTACACCTTCCTCCCAAAAAACATTCACCAATAGCATCATCAAAGAGGAAGACGGAAACATTGGCTCGATAGAAAAAACAAACCGTGCGGTAAGTAACACCTGGAAAAACGGCACACTGAATCTTAATTTCCAATCCACATTCGACAGCAGCAGAAAAAACCTCATGGCCAACTTCGATTACCTGCACTACGATTTTGCGGGAACCCAGGAGATGAATGGCAATACTTATGACCCTGCCAACCAACTGTTGGCGGTGAGTTATTTGAAAAACATGGTACCCCTGCAAATCGATGTGTATGCCGGAAAGCTGGATTATGCGGTAAATCTGCCTAAAGAAACAAAACTTGAAATAGGCGGCAAATCCAGTCTGGTAAAAACTGGCAATACTGCCTTGTTTTACATCGGCAGCGCATCAGCCACAAAGTTTGCAGATTCACTCAGCAATGATTTCAACTACAGCGAAAACATCAATGCGGCTTATATCAATATCAACAAGAAAATAAAAGCCTGGACCATTCAGGCGGGATTGAGAGCCGAGCATACGCAATATCACGGGCATCAGGTTTCCTACGACCATCTCCAAGATTCATCTTTCAATAAAAATTACGTCAGCCTTTTTCCTACGGCATTTGTAGGGTACAAGGTCAACGACAATCACCAGCTTACTTTTTCTGTGGGCAGAAGAATCGACAGGCCGGCCTATCAGCAATTGAATCCGTTTACTTCCTTCATCGACCGTTACATGCAGGTGGCGGGAAATCCTTTTTTGCAGCCGCAAGTCAGTGGTAATTTCGAAATCAGCCATACTTATAAAAATAAGTTCACCACCACCATCAATTACAGTGTCATCCATCGCATGATGAATGAAACGCTGATACAAAAAGATTCGCTGATCATTCGCAGCATGGGCAATATCGGTACGCGGTACAACATCGGTATTGCCGAAAGCATCAATCTGAATGTTACCCCATGGTATGCGCTGAGTTTTTTCGCCAACCTGTTTCAAAACAAGTATGACGGTCAGGTAAACGGCGCTCCTTTAAAGGTGCAGCAGCTTACATTATCGTTGAACATGAACAACCAGTTCAATTTCAAAAAAGGATGGTCGGGTGAAATTTCAGGCAATTATGCCACACGCAACCGCGATGAGGGACAGGCGATAGACCTGGCGGTGGGTCAGCTTTCTGCAGGCATTTCCAAACAAGTGCTCCACAACAAGGGAAGCATCAAACTGAACATGCGTGATATCTTTTTTACCCAAATCAACAAAGAGTATCAAGTCTTTCAAAATGTAAATTCCAACCTTAGCCGAACAAGAGATACAAGAGTGTTGAATCTTGCTTTTGTATACCGATTCGGTAATCCATCCAAATCCAAAAACATACAACCTACAGAAGAACAAAAAAGAATTCAGATCAATTAAAAGTGAATCAACGGTAAGTGACCTGAAGATTGGTTTCGCCTATTTTCAAATTGTAACCGATGCGGAAAGGCAGCGATTTGATGTGGCTGCTATCGCTGTGATACATCTCTTTGAGGTCGGGTTGGAACTTGTTCTTAAATAAAGAGATTACGTTGGAATAAGAGCCATACAAAGTTGTTTTCCTTCCACTATTTTTAAGATGGGCAAAGTCGATGCCGCTATCATCCTGAATGTGCAGCGAAGAGTGATTCAAGATGAAATTTCGGACGATGGAAAAATAAGTGGTATGCATCAGGTAAGATGCCGACTTGGTTAATGAAACAATTTGTTTGTTTCCCGCTTCTTTCTTCACCCATTGCAGCCAAAGTGAATCTTTACCCAGTCCAGCATCCGACAAATCTTTTCTGAAATAATACAGGGAGGATGACTTGCCCGAAGGAAGTTGAAATTTGAAATAGCAAACATTGGCTTTACGGGCCGTGTCGGGTACTGTAAGCTCTCCGGTAGTTGGGCTCCAGTGAAAATTATTGACCATTCCGATGGTGGCGCCGGCTCTTTTCAGATAGAAAGCGATGATATCAATAACGCCTCTTTTTTCAAACTGCTTTTCCATGTCGAGCGTGCGAAAAAACCCAAACCTGTTGCTGTAAAAAAAGTATTGGTCGGCACTGATCAAAAAAGAATCGGGTTGCAGCTTGTCGGAGAAAATCAAAGAGCTGTCGTTCCCCGAACGTTCGAGGCCGCAAAGAATGTATTCATCGGCATCAGGGTAAAAAGTATTCGCAAATTCGAAATCGGGTCCGCTGAAAGGATAGAACATCAGTTTTTCGGAGGCGATGGAATCGTTGATGTGTTCATCTTTCATCCACTGTTGAATGGGCTGAATGATTTTTTGAGTTTTATATGTCCAAATGCGATTGAGTTTTCTCACCACCTTCAGTGTGTTGGTATCGCTGATGTTGCTGGTGTCGAGACCGGCCAGCACTGTTGCATTCTTGTCTAACTTTTCATCTTTTATCACCAATTCGTCTGTTGGCCCAGCTGTAGAAGAAGGTGTCAAAGTTTCCTGCAACGGTTTCATTTCCGGCTCGGAGTGGTTTTGAGTGTTGTGGCAGGAGAAAAGAAAAAAGATGACGATGGTGGCGATAACGACTAAGTGGTAATTATTTTTCATTGTGTTGAGGTGACAAAAATAAGTAAATAATAAAGCCAACGACAAGGAAAACCAATCCAGCCAAAGCCTCAGTAGGTTTATTGACGATGAAGTAGCCGATGGTGAATAAGTTGAAAAGGATAAACAGCAAGGGAGTAAGCGGATAAAAAGGCACTTTGATGGGTCGTTCTGTGTGAGGATGTTTGATGCGCATCACAATCAGGCCAATGGCTGTAAGTGTAGTGAACACCGAAAGAATGACACCTACCGAAGTGATGATAAAAGAGAATGAGCTGGTAAGTAACAGTATGATGGCGATGGCAGATTGCAACAGAATAGCTCTTACAGGAACATGGTGTTTACTGACATGAGAGAAATAAGAAAACTGACGATAGTCGTGCGAGATTCTTTTGATGACGCGTGGTCCTACAATGGTCATGGAGCTGATGGAAGAAATGAGAAAAAACGCAATCATGCCACTGATGATTTTTGCTCCTGCTGCTCCAAAAATATAATGCGCGGCTACATGGGCCACATCTTCTCTTCCGCTCATTTCTGCTGCTGGAGCAGTAATCAGGAAAACATGATTGATCAGCACATACAAAACCATTACGAGCAGGGTACCCAGTAATATGGAACGCGGTACAATTTTTTTAGGGTTTTCGATATCGTCGATGATATAAGCGGTGGCATTCCAGCCCGAGTAAGAATAAGAAACATAAATCAATCCCACCCAAAACGCCGGCAGGGTAAGCGCCTTCCAGAAATCCTGATGGGTGAGACCAGAAGATTGCGCACTGAGATGCGGCGCGTAAAAGTAGCCTGCCAATATCAATACAACAATCAATACAATTTTACCTGCGGTGAAATAAACTTGGAACCTTCCGCCGATGTGTACATTCAGCATTTGAATCAGCGTAACAAAAACAATCAGGGCCACCGAAAGATAGCGCTGATCGAAACCCGTTTGAAAAACATTTTCGAAGTAACTCGAAAAAGCAAAAGCACAGGCGGCAATGGGAGCAGCAAAAGCCACAAAGGCCGAAGCCCATCCCGAAAGAAAACCGATACTATCGTTGAAAGACAAACGCAGAAAATGATATTCGCCACCCGAACCCGGAAAAGCGGAGCTGAGTTCGGCATAACAGAAAGAACCGAGAATGGCGATGAAGCCCCCCAGGATCCAAAGAAAAATCAGTGCATTGATATTGTGCAGGTCCATCAGCTGAAATCCTAAACTGGTAAAAACACCCGTACCCACCATATTGGCGATCACAATGGAAATCGCTGCCGCAAAACCGTATTTTTTCTTGTTCAAACTATTTTTTTGTAAAAGTAATTTTTTTGACGAAAGCACAACACCGGCTATCCATTAAATCAAGGCCTCAAATTACAAAATAGCACAGGGTCATATCTTCCCCAAAACTTCCGATATTGCAAAACAGAAAATTCACTGTAAAAATCCATTTTACCAAAACCAAACGATCAATGAAAAAACAAATCATCCTCTCGGCTTTCCTGCTGATGGCCGGCATCAATCTCAGCGCTCAAAAATATGATCTGCAAAAAGCGCGCGAAATAGTATCACAAATGACGCTGGATGAAAAAGTGAATCTGGTGGTGGGAATGGGAATGAACATTCCCGGTATGGATATGAGCAGTGGCCCTGTGGTGGGGCAAACCATGGATAAGGTGCCGGGTGCTGCAGGTACAACATTTGCCATAGAAAGACTGGGCATTAAAAATACCGTAATGGCTGATGGTCCTGCCGGACTAAGAATTATGCCTACCCGCGAAAACGATAGTCGCACTTATTACGCCACCGCATTTCCGGTAGCCAGTTTATTGGCTTCCACCTGGGATAAAAATCTGGTGAAGAAAGTGGGAGAGGCCATGGGCAATGAAGTGAAAGAATACGGCGTGGATTTTTTTCTTGCACCAGCCATGAACATACACCGCAATCCGCTCGGTGGCAGAAATTTTGAATACTACTCCGAAGATCCTGTGGTTTCGGGAAACATCGCCTCAGCCATGGTGAATGGCATCGAAAGCAACGGCGTGGGCACCTCCATCAAGCATTTCGCTGCCAACAACCAGGAAACCAATCGCAACCTCGTGAACACCATCGTTAGCGAACGCGCCCTCAGAGAAATTTATCTGCGTGGTTTTGAAATCGCCATCAAACAATCGCAGCCATGGACGGTGATGAGCTCCTACAATAAAATCAACGGCATATACACTTCGGAAGACAGACAATTGCTCACCACGATTCTCAGAGATGAGTGGGGTTTCAAAGGATATGTGATGACAGACTGGTTTGGTGGAAAAAATGCGGTGGAACAAATGAAAGTCGGTAACGACTTGCTGATGCCCGGTACCAAAGACCAGAAAAAACAAATCATGGATGCGTTGGTGCAAGGTCAGCTGACAGAAAAAATCATTGACGAAAATGCGGCCCGCATCATCAGTGTGAACATGCAATCACCTTCTTTCGCAGGCTATGAATTTAGCAACAAGCCCGATTTGCAGGCGCATGCCCGTGTGGCCCGCGCTGCGGCAGCTGAAGGAATGGTATTGCTGAAAAACGACAACAATACACTTCCGCTTAAAAACAATGTGAAAAAAATTGCCGTGCTGGGCAATACCTCTTACGATTTCATTTCGGGCGGAACCGGAAGCGGCGATGTGAATGAGGCTTACACCATATCACTTGTGCAAGGGTTGAATGGAGCCGGATTGGCTCCAGACGACGAAATGGCAGGAAAATATGAATCATATATCCGCGCAGAAAAAGACAAACAGCCGGCCAAGACATTCATGTTTGAATTACCCCAACCCATAGACGAATTGAACATCAGCACAGAGCAATTGCTGCAACTTTCAAAAGATAACGATGTGGCCATCATCACGATTGGTAGAAATGCAGGAGAATTTCAGGACAGAAAAACCACAGACGATTATTACCTCAAATCTGCCGAACTGGAATTGATTAAAAATGTGAGCGAAGCTTTTCACAGCAAAGGAAAGAAATTGATTGTGATACTCAATGTGGGTGGTGTGATGGATGTAACTGCCTGGAAAGATAACGCCGATGTCATCTTGCTGGCCTGGCAAGGCGGACAGGAAGCCGGCAATGCCGTTGCCGATATCCTGAGCGGTAAAGTCAATCCCTCCGGAAAACTGGCCACCACTTTTCCATTATCTTATGATGATGTGCCTTCGGCAAAAAATTTCCCCGGCAAAAATCTTTCGGATGTGCCTGCTACCGGTATCGGTGGATTTCAACTTGGATTTGATTCGGAAGTGATGTATGAAGAAGGCATTTTTGTTGGCTATCGTTATTACAACACCTTCAAAATAAAACCAGCCTTTGAATTCGGTTATGGACTCAGCTATACCAATTTTCAATACAGCAATCTTAAATTGAATACACCGGTATTCAAAGACAAGCTGTTGGTTTCTGTAGACATCACCAATACAGGAAAAGTAGCCGGCAAAGAAGCGGTACAATTGTACCTCAGTGCGCCATCTAAAAAAATGTACAAGCCGGTGCTGGAGCTGAAATCCTTCGAAAAAACCAATCTGCTGAATCCCGGACAAAAACAGACAATCACGTTTGTATTGGAACCCAAAGATCTTGCATCTTTCGACACGCCATCTTCATCATGGATAGCCGAAGCCGGAACATATACTGTGAAAATCGGCGCTTCCTCCCTCAACATCAAACAAACAAAAACCTTTGCTTTAAGCAAAGAGCTGATGGTAGAAAAATGTCATCAAGTGATGGCGCCTCAGGTGCAGCTCAATGAGCTGAAACCCTGATGATTCCTAATCATTTGTAAGATCCCTTCTCCGAAACGAGAGGGGATTTTTTTTGTGATGATATCGTCAAAAAGTATGGTGAAAGAAAAAAACTTTTATTTTGCCAGCATTTTTTCAGCTCTTGATTTGATGTCCTCTTTCAGATATGCAGGGCGCATCACTTCCACCTCATCGCCATAGCTAAGTACCTTGCCGATGAAATCTTGATTGCCTTTACAGAAAATCTCAAGTTGTATCAACAGTCCGTTTTTATTGTCGCTTAGCACTTGCTGGGTATGATGCAAGGGTAGCGAAAGAATATAAGGTCGTTGTCGTTCGGCAAACAACAGCTGCACTTTTTCGGGTTTCTCATTAGAGCTGTGGTGCACGCCGAAGCTGTATTTGAAATAATTATAGCGGTCGAATTCCGGATCGAGGAGATAATCTTCTTTCGCCGCAGACATTTTTTTGATGCGGTCCAAAGCAAACACCTGTGTACGTTTGCGTTCATTGCTGTAGCCTACCAGGTACCAGCGGTTCTGGTATTGTTTCAGTAAATAAGGACTGATGGTGTGACGGCTGGCTTGTCTGCCATAAGGATTGTAATCGATGCGAACTGTCTGCAGTTGATTGATATGCAGATAAAGGTCGAACAGCCATTCGTAACCGCTTTTGGTACTTGAACCTTCGATCTGAATGCAACTGTAAGCCACGGCTTCTTTCTCGCGTCCTTTGTTTTTACCGGTATTCAGCCGGTCGGAGAGGTTTAAAAACTTTTCATTGATATCGGCATGTCCATACACTTGCACAGCGGCAGCTGCGAAGTCGAGTACCCAAAGGTCTTCCTCGTTGATACTGTTACGGAAAGAGTAATTGGCATCAGTATAGTAATAACCCTTTCGTGTGCGGTGATATTCTATAGGAGCATTGTGTTCCAGTTTCAGCGTGTTAATGTCCTTATCTACCTGAGGCAGGCTGATGGATTCCCACAACTCTTCATTTATTTTTTCCTGCAGCACCATGCGAGAAGGAAAGGGCGACATATTGTTGCGGATGCAGCGGTCGATGATCATGTAGCGACGCAGCGCATTTTTGTTGGTAGCCATATAGGTAAGAAATGAGTGCCCGAAATTATTTAAAATAAACCTGAAAAAAATTTCGCTTTGTAAATCGGTTACAAAGTGAGGGCGCAGTTTTACATAAATCATTCAGATATGCATACTTCAACCACTTCCGTTCAAGTTTCCGGTTCGTTTATTCATCCGCCCCTTAACCCTTATAAAAAAGTGCTGGCCAAACTACGCGAACAGATCATTGCCGTAAATTCGGCGGCAGATAAATCCAAAAAGCCTGTATAAGTTGGGTAATTTGAAACAAGTTTGTAGTTTGTGGCGCCTGCTGTTCGTTCAGGCGTTGGTAATCACTAACGCCTGCGAATAAAGGCTTTTAACGATTCTATTTAATTTCAACTTTTCAGTTTAATATGGTAATCAACATCATCATCATCTTACTTTTACTGGTCAACCTCGTTGTCATCATGGTGCTCAGTAAAAAAAGCATCAACCTGCAGCCGATTGAAAACAAAATCGGAGAAATGCAGGGGAATTTTCAAAAAATAGAAGCTGCCTTGAAAGATGATTTTCGAACCAACCGCGAAGAAATCGGGCAAATCGCACGCGATAACCGCAAAGAGTTGAGCGAATCGCTCAGGGAAATCAACGCCACGCTGATCACCCAGTTGGAGTCATTAAACAAAAGAATTGATGAGAAGCTGAATGTGCTCAACAATCAGGTAAAGGCCGACAACAACCAGATGCGTGATACCCTCACGCAGGTGATCAGAAATTTTCAGGAAAGCTTTGATAAAAATGTGAAATCATTCAATGAACTCCAACGCGAGAAGTTTCAGGTGCTGGAAGATCGTCAGCAGAAGCTGGTGGAAGCCACAGAAAAGCGACTTGAAGAGATGCGAGTAACTGTTGACGAAAAATTACAGAAAACACTCAATGAGCGTTTGAACCAGTCGTTTGAGCTGGTGGGCAAACAGCTGGAAAGTGTGCAGAAAGGATTGGGTGAAATGCAAAACATTGCTTCGGATGTGGGTGGATTGAAAAAGGTACTCAGCAATGTGAAATTAAGGGGTGGGGTTGGAGAGGTGCAATTGGCCATGATATTGGAGCAGATACTTGCGCCATCGCAATACGATGTAAATGTGAAAACGAAGCAAGGCAGTAGTGATCCGGTGGAATTTGCCATCAAGTTGCCGGGTAAAAGCGATGACGAAAACAACTTTGTCTATCTGCCCATCGATGCCAAGTTTCCCAAAGATGTTTATGAGCAATTGCTCAACGCCTATGAAAACGCGGATGCAGCAGAAATTGAATCAGCTACAAAAAATCTGGAATCCACCATAAAAAAAATGGCCAAAGACATCCGCGATAAATACATCGACCCGCCAAACACCACCGATTTCGCCATACTCTTCCTGCCATTCGAAAGCATTTATGCCGAGGTGATCAGGAGAAGTTCACTGGTAGATCAATTGCGTGATGAATTTAAAATTACCGTTGCCGGTCCTACAACATTGGTGGCAATTTTAAACAGTTTGCAAATGGGCTTCCGCACTTTGGCCTTGCAAAAACGCAGCAGCGAAGTTTGGAAGGTGTTGGCTGCGGTTAAAACAGAATTTGGAAAGTTCAGTGGCATGCTCGAAAAGGCACAGAAAAACATACATGCTGCCAGCGACAATATCGACGAGCTGCTGGGCAAACGAACAAAAGCCATCACCAGAAAACTCAAAGATGTGGAAGGCTTGCCTTCGGCCGAATCGCAACAGCTGCTTCCACCGGAAATCAACGATGATGAAACGGATGGTTGATTGAAGAAAATAACTACTGTAAATAAAAAAGGCTGCAAATCCAATTGATTGCAGCCTTTTCAGTTTCTATTCAAATATTATTGCATGATAAAAAACTTATCCGCTTCTCTTCTCACTTTAGGCAATTTAACCAGCCAGTCATTAGCCTCGTCGCGGTAACCTACAGCCAGCATGGTCACACTGCGAAGCCCTTTTTCGTTCAGACCCAAAAGCTGGTCTAGTTCTGCCGGTTTAAAACCTTCCATGGGTGTGCTGTCTACTTCTTCGGTTGCAGCCGCTGCCATGGCGAATCCCAAAGCGATATAGGTTTGGCGAGAAGCCCATGCGAAATTCTGTTCAGTAGTATTATTGGTGATGGTTCTCATCAGTCCTGCTTTGAAATCGGCCAGACCTTCCACAGGCATGTTTCTGGTTTTTGCTGCATGAGCAATGTACTCGTCTACCTGCTCTGCCGAAATATCGGACCAGGCGGCAAAAACGATCAAATGTGAACAGTCCACTACCTGGGTTTGACCGTAAGCGATGGGTTGAATTTGTTTTTTGATTTCGGGGTCGGTGATAACCAGAATGGTAAAAGGCTGCAGTCCCATAGAGGTGGGTGCCAGTTGAATCGATTTTAAAATGACATCTATTTTTTCCTGAGGTACGGGTTGTCCGCTCATTTTTTTGGAGGCGTATCTCCATTCAAGCGCTTTGATGATATCCATGTTGATTTTTTTTGCAAAGTTATTGATAGCGTTTCATCACTAAAAACATTTTGCAAGAGAAAAGGTTCAACAGAAGAAAAAGTAAATGAATATTATTGATCGCCGAAGAATATGAAAAGTTAAGAGTGGGCAAGGGGAGCGGATGTAAAGAAAAAAACAGGGGATGTACAAATGCAAGGAAGTAGATTGGGGCGATTGCGTTAAAGATAGAGGATAAACTGTTTTGGCCTTTTTCACCATTTAAACGGTATAAGATTGATTTTTTGTGAAAAACAACAAGAAATTATGGTCAAAATGTTGTCAGATCAATGAGTTGAAAACAGGCTATCAAAAGTTCCACCATTTAAACGGTAGAAGATTGATTTTTTGTGAAAAACAAC
>CANGIT010000018.1 GCA_947454155.1 Chitinophagaceae bacterium | reverse complement strand
GTGTGGCTTAAAAGCAGATAGTTCATTTGACAATAAAAATAATTAACGGAGACGTGTCCGAGTGGTTGAAGGAGTCCCGAGTGCTCGGGAGAAAGTGTGGCTTAAAAGCAGATAGTACATTTGACAATAAAATAATTAACGGAGAGGTGTCCGAGTGGTTGAAGGAGTCCCGAGTGCTCGGGAGAAAGTGTGGCTTAAAAGCAGATAGTTCATTTGACAATAAAATAGTTAACGGAGACGTGTCCGAGTGGTTGAAGGAGCACGCCTGGAAAGTGTGTATACGGGAAACTGTATCGCGAGTTCGAATCTCGCCGTCTCCGCATTTTGATGTTATTTCTGTAAGCGTGCAAATACTTGCACGCTTTTTCTTTTTAATCTGGGTTGTACTGTATTTCCAAAGAATGTTGCGGTATAAAAAAAGCCTTCGCATTTCGAAGGCTTTTTTTATAAGATGACTATTTTATTTTTTTCTTGAATTCTGTTTGCGCTTACCAAAGATGTTACCATCTTTAAATCCGGGTCCTTCTGGAGGTCCGAGATAAGATTGGGCGCAACGGAAACCTACAGTTGATGAGCCCATGTTTTCCTGCATGTATCTGCGTGTTCCTGGAGAAAGCCAATAAGCTCTGTCGTTCCAGCTACCACCTTTGATCACTCTTGAATTATCATTGATTAGTGTAGTGTAACCATATCCGTATGATGCTGTACTTGAAGAGTCACCATCCAGGTAATTCACTACGTTGTTACGCTGATAGTTTGTTCTGTTTTTAACTTCCTCATCCGAGATCACTACTTTTTTTAAATGACCCATGCTGTCTCTTTCATATTCACCGCTACTGTTTTTGTAATATCTTTTAAAGATGTTACCGCGGAAGTAGTTGAAGTCTTGTCCGTCGGAAGGAGTCATCGGTCTGAACACGTCGAGTACCCACTCACTCACGTTACCACTCATGTTGTAGAGGCCAAAAGCATTAGGGTAGAAAGCTTTGATGGGTCCGGGGATAGCAGAGCGATCATTCAAGCCACCGGCCACACCCATATTGTCACCACTTTGTCTTTTGAAGTTGGCCAGGAACTTACCTTGCCAAGCACCATGACGACTGTCTCTTAAACCATTGACATTTTTAGACCAAGAATAAATTTGTTGATTGCTGCGTAATTCTTCCCCGCTTTTGGTTTCTTTTTTACGAGGATTTGGGTTTTGATCAAGAAGGCCATAGGCAGCGTATTCCCATTCTGCTTCTGTTGGAAGTCTGTAGCTCATGTTGAGGATACCATCTTCCAATCTAACTGTACTTCTTGGTTTATTGTTAATGTCTTTCAAATCAGATTTCTTGGGTTTACCTCTGCCCTGAATCATATCGGGATTCATCAGGTAAGTTTCTGTGTTGAAAGAGCCATCTGCACCGCCGCCTTTCATTTCTTTCTTAGCTGCATCTTTTTTCAGATAACCTTTTTGCATCAGGTTAAATTCATTAACGCGATCCGTTCTCCAAATACAGAAATCGTGTGCTTGTTGCCAGTTGACACCTACAACAGGATAGAAGTTGTAGGAAGGATACCGGAAATAATATTCTACATAAGGCTCGTTGTAAGCCAGTTCTTCTCTCCAAACCAATGTATCAGGTAACACTTTTGCCAGAACGTTGGTATCATTACTGAAGGTGTTTTCAATCCAATACAAATATTCTCTGTAATGTACGTTGGCTACTTCTGTTTCATCAATAAAGAAAGAAGGAACAGTAACACGACGAGGAACATTGTTCCAATCGCCCATCACATCTTCATCTTTAGCGCCCATCACAAACGAGCCACCTTGTACAAAAACAAGACCTGGACCGGCTTTGGGGTATTTTAATTTAGCTACATGGAAGTTACCCATGTTTTTGTTGTCGTAAGACCAGCCTGTTACGCTTGATTTGGCTTTTTTACTGCCAAAAACTCCGCAGGAACTTAGGGAAACGGCCGCTGCAAGGGCAATAACAGCGAATTTAAATGAGAATGTTTTTTGCATGTGCATTCGTTTTGCAAATTGTTTAACGAAGGGTTTTCTTATTTATTGTAAATACTATTGGGTTACAATGACGCGAATATATAAACTAATACCGATTCTAAACCTTTTTTGACAAATTGTTAGCAAAAAAAGTGTCGTATAGAATAATATTAAAAACAAAAGCTGTCAATGTAATTTAGTGTTCAATTCATGTCTGTGATGAAAATCAAACAACAACCTTTGTTCTATACACAATATTTGTGCCTCAAATTCCGTTTTCTTCATCGTTATATCATGTCGTTTTCGACATATGTGAATAAAAAAATTGGTGGATTCTATAAAACCCCTATTTTTACATTCCTATCAATCATTAAAAAAGACACGCTTATAGAGGAAACTCTACCTAACCAAGACAAAAAATCGCATGAAACAAGCAACTTTAAAACTGACTGCCTTAGTCATGTTATTGGCCGGTTCGGTTACTGCAACCCAAGCCCAATCAGATCCTATCAACGTAGTAACTTCAGCTGTACCATTTTTAAGAATTTCTCCTGACGCCAGAAGTGGTGGTATGGGTGATGTAGGTATCGCTACAGAGGCTTGCGCTAATTCTGGTTTCTGGAATCTCGCAAAAACTCCATTTGCAAAAAATAAATTCAGTATTGCAGCTTCCTATACTCCATGGTTAAGCGATTTGAAATTGAACGATGTTTATCTGGCTTCATTGGCAGGGTACTACCAATTGGATGAAACACAAGCTATTTCGGGTTCATTGAGATACTTTAGTTTAGGTAATATTCAGTTCACTGATTTCAGTGGTAACCAACTGCAATCTTTCCGTCCTCGTGAGTTGGCTATCGATGGAGGCTACTCTAGAAAATTATCTGACAAAATGGGATTAGGTGTAGCCCTTCGCTATATCAGCTCTGATTTGGCTGGCGGTACTGTTAATGGCGTTACCTACAAAAAAGGTACTGCTGTTGCAGGTGATATTCACTGGTTCTATAAAGGAACCAAAGATGGTAACGGATTCGATTATGGTGCTACTCTGAGCAACCTGGGTTCTAAAATTTCTTACACCAGTGATGCTAAACAAAAAGATTATATCCCCGCTAACTTGGGTGTGGGTGCAGCTTACAACAAAAAATTCGATGCAGATAACAAAATCACTTTTGCTTTGGATTTGAATAAACTGTTGGTGCCAACTCCTCCAAGTGCTGGTGATTCAGCCGGATTGGTTGACTACCGCTCTAAAGGTGTTGTAGGCAGCTGGTTCTCTTCTTTTGGTGATTCAAAAGATGAAATCAAAGAAGTTACTGCAGCATTGGGTGCTGAATACTGGTACAAAGAACAATTTGCTTTCAGAGCAGGTTATTTCTACGAAAACAAAATCAAAGGAGACCGTCGCTTCTTCACTTTGGGAGCCGGTTTGAAATACAACATGGTTGGTTTCAACTTCTCTTACCTTTTGCCAACAGGTTCAGGTGTTAACCGCAACCCATTGTCAAATACACTGCGTTTCAGCTTGGTGTACAACATGGATAAAAAATAATATTTCCATATCATTTCAAAAAAGCGTTTCTTTAACCGGAAGCGCTTTTTTATTTTTGTAACCATTTTGTTTCAAAGGTTCCAGAAGTTCAAAAAGTTGTAGAGGTTTTATTGGATAATAAACCTCTTAAACTTATTAAACCTTATAAACCTCTTAAACCTTTTATCATGTCTTACCGAATAGGATCCGGAGTAGATTTTCATCAATTGGCGGAAGGCCGAGAATTATGGATTGGAGGCGTACAGATACCACACCACAAAGGTTCGTTGGGACATAGTGATGCCGATGTTTTGTTACATGCCATTTGCGATGCTTTATTGGGTGCGTTGAGCCTGGGTGATATTGGTAAACACTTTCCGGATACCAGCAGTGAGTTTAAAAATATCGATAGCAAAATATTACTGAAAAGAAGTTACGATCTAATTGCCGCCAAAGGTTACAGGGTGGTGAATGTGGATAGTACGCTGTGCTTGCAAGCACCAAAGATTTCGCCATTTGTTCCCGATATGCAAACTGCAATTGCCCAGATTCTTAATTTGACTGTTGCTGATGTTTCCATCAAAGCCACTACTACCGAGAAAATGGGCTTTGTGGGCAGAGAAGAAGGCTTGATGGCTTATGCCACAGTGTTGATTACCAACCTACCTCAATTTTGAAAATCATGTGTGCGGTTCAAATAAAGATCATCAACCAATCGGACAATCCTTTACCGGAATATGCCACAACTGGTGCTGCAGGGATGGACATCAGGGCTTCTTTGGAGCAGGCAGTCATCTTGCAGCCCATGGAGCGTTGTTTGATACCTACCGGTCTTTTTGTTGAACTGCCCGAAAATTATGAATTGCAAATCAGGCCCCGAAGTGGAATGGCCATTAAGCAGGGCATCACCTGCTTAAATACACCAGGTACGATTGACAGCGATTACAGAGGCGAAATAAAAGTGATATTGGTCAATTTGAGCAATGAAGCACAAACCATAGCACCGGGTGACAGAATTGCACAAATGGTTTTGGCAGCCGTAAGCCGTGCCAACTTGGTGCCCGTTGTAACCATAGAAAATACAGATCGTGGAGCCGGAGGTTTCGGCCATACAGGAAAAAAATAACCATGAAGCCATCCATCTTTTTTTTACTTGTGCTTACCTTGATGATGGGTGCTTGTAAAACAACACAGAAAATCAATCAGGCGATTGAGCCCAAGACAATACCTCCTGCAACAATAAATAAAGATGCAGAGGATTCCATCAGAAAAATCAAAGAGGCATTTCATACTTTCACTTCACATCAAATAGATTTTAAAACCTTCAGTGCCAAAATAAAAGTAGAATCTGTAGGGGGGAATGGCAAAATTCCAGACCTTACTGTTGTGCTGAGAATGGTGAAAGATTCCGCTATATGGATGTCATTGTCTGCAACCATTTTGAATGTTGAAGTCTATCGTGTTTTCATTACGAAAGACAGTGTCATTTTGCTCAACAAGCAAGACAAAGAAGTACAGTACCGTTCTATTTCTTTTTTGCAGGAAGTGGTCCAAATACCTTTTGATTTCAATACACTTCAGAACCTTATCATAGGCAACCCGATATTCATGAGCGACAGCATCATTTCCTACCGAAAGGTCAACAACAGTACCTTGCTGACGACCATCGACTCTTCTTTTAAAAATCTGATGACACTCAGCGAAGACAACTCTACTTTATACCATTCAAAGCTTGACGACATAGATGTGCAACGCAGCCGTACCGCCGACATTACATATGATGCTTATGATGTTTCCAGCGGTTATAATTTCTCAACAGCAAGGGAAATTACTGCTTCCGAAAAAAACAAGCTGAACATCAGGCTCAATTTCAAACAATACGAATTCAATAAAGAGGTTTCCATGGTTTTCAATATTCCCCGAAATTACCTGCGTAAATAAATGTTAATTGAGAGGATTACACTTGTCCTTATTTGAACACAGGATTGTATTTTTGTAAATACCCCTTATACGCCATACATGAAGAAACTTTTGTTGTCTGCCATCATCTTATTGCTGATGACCTTCACCCTGAAGGCGCAGCCGCCATCACGCGAAGAGCTTGAAAGGCAAAGGCAACAGTTGAAAAAAGAAATCGAAGAGACGGAATCCCTTCTTTCTAACAATAAGGTGCAAACGAAGGAGGGCCTTCTCCAACTGAATCTCATCTCCAAAAAAGTCAATCTGCAGGATAAGGTTATCGACAACATCAACAGGGACCTTAATTTGCTTGACAATAACATGTATGTCATTTCTAAGGATATACATCACTATGATAAGTTGCTGGATACCCTGAAACAGGAATACGCCAAAAGCATGGTCTATGCCTATAAGAACCGAAGCAATTACGATTTTCTGAATTTTATTTTCTCTGCATCCAACTTCAATGACGCTTTGAAAAGATTGGCCTATTTGAAAAGTTATCGCGCCTATCGTGAAATGCAGGGTCAGAATATTCTTAGAACACAGGACCTGAGAAAGAAAAGAATAACAGATCTCAGCAATGCCAAAGAGGTAAAGAAAGATGTGCTTGAAGTGAAGAGTAAAGAAATGGAAGAGCTCGAAAAGCAAAAAAAAGAAAAAGACAGAATTCTGGCCGAATTGAAAAAGAAAGGTAAGCAACTGAATAATGCTATAGCGGCCAAGAAAAAACAAATGCAAAAGGTAAACAATGCCATCGCGGCTGCCATCAAACGTGCGCAGGAAGAAGCGAGAAAAGAAGCCTTGGCTAAAGCTGCAGCTGAAAAGGAGAGGCTTAGAAAACTGGCCGAGGCCAATGCCAAAGCCAATACGCCCGATAAATCAGGCACATCAACAGTCAAAACAAATATTCCGGATAAGCCAGTGCCAGTGAAAAATGTTACCCCGCCGGCTAAGAAGGAAAGTGTATTGTTGAACGATGAGAATATCGCACTCAACAACAGTTTTGAAAAAAACAGAGGCAGTTTGCCTTGGCCTTTAGATCGTGGTGTGGTACTGATGCATTATGGTGCCAACACTTTGCAAACGGGAACAGTGATGGATGTTACTTCTGTGACCATCTCTTCTGAGGTAGGTACACCTGTTAAAGCGGTGTTTGATGGTGTGGTGAGTCAGGTGGTGCCGGTAGAAGATATGATGGTGGTTATTGTGCAGCATGGCCGCTATTTTACCACATACAGCAACCTGTCGGGTGTAACCGTAAAGAAAGGACAAGACATCAAAACCGGTCAAACATTGGGCAGGGTGGCAGTTAATCTTGATGGCATCGGTGCCATAGATTTCTATATCAGCAATGAAAGCAGCAACTACGATCCCGAGAAATGGTTGAGAAGAAGATAAGGTGCTAACCTGCTAATTAGTTATGGTGATGGTGTAAGTAATGAATTAACGAGTATAGAACCTAAAATACAATGCTTCATAAAGCGGCACAATGGTTTCAATGCCGAATTTACTGGCCTGCTGAAAGGCATTTTTTCTAAATTCCAGCAATTTTTCATCACTCGACAATATGGCAATGGCGTTTTTTGCCATGTCATCAATGTCTCCCACGGGACTCATATAACCAGAATAGCCATTGATATTGATTTCTGGCAGACCACCTGCGTTTGTAGAAATCACAGGTACTTCAGCCGCCATGGCTTCGAGGGCGGCCAATCCGAAACTTTCATATTCACTGGGTAATACAAACAAATCGGCAATTGGCAGAATATCTTCCATCTGCTCTTGTTTGCCAAGAAATTTTATTTCTGCACCTTGGTCACAGGAACGTGTAAACGATTCTATCTCGGCGCGGTCGGGTCCGTCGCCGATGAGCAGCAGTTTCGATGGAATGGTTTCGCTGATTTTCAAAAACACCTTAACGGCATCGATTACCCTTTTCACTTTTCTGAAGTTGGATGCATGTACGATGATACGCTCGCCATTGGGGGCGATCAATTTCTTGAAAGCGTCCACAGGTCGTTTGTTGAAACGCTGAATGTCTACAAAATTATGAATGACCTCAATCGGTTTGTCGATATTGAAATTGCGATAGGTTTCTTCTTTCAGATTGTCTGATACCGCTGTAAGTACCTCACTTTCTTCCATGGAAAAACGTACCACAGGGCTGTAGGTTTTATCTCTGCCCACCAAAGTGATATCCGTACCATGAAGGGTGGTGATGACCGGAACATGCTTTCCTTGTTTTGCCAGAATCTGCTTGGCCAAATAAGCTGCAGAAGCGTGAGGAATGGCGTAATGCACATGCAATAAGTCTATGTTGTGATTGATGGCCACATCCACCATGGCGCTGGCCAGTGCGGTTTCGTAAGGAGGGAAATCAAACAGCGGATAAGTAGGCACACGCACCTCGTGATAAAAAATATTGGCATGGAATCCGCTCAGCCTAACGGGTTGCTGATAGGTGATGAAATGGATGTTGTGACCTTTCTCTGCCAACGCCTTGCCCAATTCAGTGGCGAGCACACCGGATCCTCCGAATGTAGGGTAGCAAACTATGGCGATATTCATCATGGTGATATTTTTTATCCGGTGCAAGTTAACAAAATAACACAAGTGCTGTTTTCTGAGGATACTAAACAGGATTTGATTAAGTTTGTTCAAAACAATGTAGGCATGAAGAGAATAATACCGACAGTACTGATCATCATTCTTTTTTATTTACCATCACAAGCCCAGCAAAATGATTCAATGATGTTGAACAGGATCTTTGCCGAAATCATGGTCAATGGAAAAGCTTATGATAACCTGAGGTCGCTTTGCAAACAGGTGGGACCTCGTCTCTCCGGGTCTGATAATGCCGAAAAAGCGATTCAATTAACAGCTTCGATGCTGAAAATAGCGGGAGCTGATACAGTTTATCTTCAGCCTTGTAAAGTTCCGCATTGGGTTAGAGGAAGCCAGGAATCCGCAAACATGTTATTGTCGGATGGTACCCGGCAATCAATGCGTTTGTGTGCATTAGGAAATTCTTCCGGCACTCCTTCCGCAGGAATCAGCGGTAAGGTGATAGAGGTAAGCAGTTTGGAAGAACTTTCTGTTTTGGGTGAAAAGGGGATCAAAGGGAAGATTGTGTTTTTCAATAAGCCGATGAACCCCCTGTATTTACGCACTTTCAAAGCCTATGGCGAATGTGGAGTGATGAGATGGGGTGGTCCGTCTGAAGCGGCAAGATTTGGAGCCATCGGCGCTGTGGTTCGCTCGCTGGCCAGTAACGACGACGACTATCCGCACACAGGGGTGACAGAATATAACGATTCCTTTCCCAAAATTCCGGCAATCGCCATCAGTACCAATGACGCCAATCGGCTGAGTGCTTCGTTGAAAACAGATCCTTCTTTGCAAATCAATTTTATTACTTCTTGTAAGATGTTGGCAGATGTTCTTTCTTATAACGTCATCGGTGAACTGAGAGGAAGCAGCCAGCCCAAGGAATTTATCACGGTTGGAGGTCATCTCGATAGTTGGGACCTGGCGGAAGGAGCGCATGATGATGGTACCGGTTGTGTTCAAAGTATAGAAATCTTAAGAAGTTTGAAAGCCATCGGATATCGACCCAAACATACTTTAAGAGTGGTGATGTTTATGAATGAGGAGAATGGCGGAAGAGGAGGTGAGGCCTATTACAATTTTGCAGTGGTCAATAAAGAAAAACATCTGTTTGCCATTGAAAGTGATGCAGGAGGTTTTAGCCCCAGAGGATTCGCTACCGAAATGTCGGCTTCACAATATCAGCAATTCTTGAAATGGAAACCACTTTTTGAAAACTACGACATGACACAGTTTTCTAATGACGGTGATGGATCAGACATATACCATCTGAAAAAAATAGGCGCTCTGGTTGCCGAATTGCGCCCCGACAGCCAAAGATATTTTGATGTCCATCACGCTGTAACCGATACCTTCGAGTCGGTGAGTAAAAGAGAATTGCATCTCGGTGCATTTGTAATGGGTGCGCTGATCTGGCTTGTTGACCAATACGGTTTGTAGTATGAAACTTAAGCCTGCAATAAAAAAATGACTGGCACTTTGTGTAATTCCGGTTTTTCTTTTTTCCAGGCACTAACTGTTCTGGTGACAATGCTTTCATCTGTTCCGGTAATATTTTTTCCTATACAGATTTTTGTACCCGGTTGACAATGTTGTAAAAGTCCATCCAGCAATTGATTGTTGCGATACGGGGTTTCAATGAAAATTTTGGTCGATTGGTTTTTTTGAGAGGACGACTCAAGTTCTTTTATCTTTTTGATTCTTTCGCCATTGTCGATTGGCAGATAGCCCAAAAACTCAAAGGACTGTCCGTTTAGCCCACTGGCCATGAGGGCTAACAATATCGAGCTAGGGCCTACCAGCGGCTTTACTGTCACATTCATTTTTTGGGCAGCCTCCACCAGCAACTGGCCAGGGTCGGCAACGCCAGGGCAACCGGCTTCACTTACGATGGCGATATTTTTCTTCGCTTTAAGTCGATCGCAAAAATCACTCATCACTTCTTGTTCGGCCTTATGAATTGTATGCCATTCGTATATATCTATTGGAAACGAAGGGTCCATGCTTTTTAAAAACCTTCTTACTGTTCTTTCATTTTCAGCGAAAATAACCTGGCAATCAGCCATTGCCGTTAGTATGTAGGCTGGAATGGTTTCTTTCGCGTTTTCGGCCAGATAATTGGGGATGAGATATACTGTTGCCATGTCAGTTGGGGATGATCTGATTTTCTCTGGCCTTATGCAAACTGAGTGTAGCGGCCACCACTGCATATCCCGGTGCGAAAACCCATCCTATGACCGGAACTGCATGAAACGTGTAAAAGACCATGCCGTTTCCTATTGCCAATCCGCGGTGATGACCTATAAAAGAAACACTTGCATTCACATCGAGCTCATTGCGTTCGCTGCTATAGTCAAGCATGGAGAATCCCATATAATAGCAGTCGACAAAAAGACCAACCAATGGTGTGATCCAGCCCACGAGTGGTATGAGTGAAAGAAAGAAAAGGGAAACCATGTAAATCGTTTGCCAGGAGGCGTTTCTGATGGCAATACGTACGCCTCTGAACATATCGCTCATTAACAGACTGAAACGAAAAGGAAGTTCTTTCCCGTTGAGAATACTTTCAGTTTTCTCACTCAGAAAAGCAAAAATGGGTGAACCCAATATCAGTGAAATGAATTTGAACAATGAAAAATAGAAGATGATCAGAAACAGCTGAATGAAAACATTACCGATGATGAAGAAAAAACTGAGCCATCCTTCTTCCATATGGTCTATCCATTTCTTCACCCCAAAGCGACTGAACATCCATGATATCGCCATATTGCTTGATGACCAAAAAAGATAAAAGCCGGTGATGAATAAGATGGCATAAATGATGCCGGGTAGCAGAATCCATTTCCAAAGTCCATGCTTTTTAATGAAACGATGCGCTTCAAAATAGGCTTGTATGGAAATGATGATCTCTTTCAGCATAACAATGAAAAAATGAGAATCCTGAAAATCGGGATTCCGTGAATCAGATAATCAAGGGAGGAAAGTTAAAACCTGGGACAAGGAATACCTTTTGTTTCCTGAGGTTTTTTAATGTAGATGATGGAAAATTCGGAACCGCCACGATTGCCGGTCGCTGCTTTCAAATCGCTGGTGTTCACATCGTAACTGGCGCCGATTCTGAGCCCATTGAATTCGAGGCCGAAATAGGGAATAATGGCATCATTCACCCTCATCCATGATCCGATATATACATTGGTAGGATTGTCCTGATCGCCATTGGCGTTGAAAGAAAAGGCCGCTCCTAAAACAGTTTCACTGGCTTTGTTTTGCAATTGCTCAATCACTGAAACATGCAATCCAATGGTTTCTGATAAAGGAAAAGATCCGCCGCCGTGAATGGTGGCTCTGCTCGAGAGATACCAGTTTTTATCCTTGAAACTCACTTTCGGGCGGTTGAGGTGGTAAAGGGATACACCCACATAATAATTGTTTTCTCCGTTGCTGGATCCGGAATATAAAACTCCGGCATTCATTTCAAAATAATTTCTGTTTTTTCCAGTGAGCGGATTGACACCCAAATATTCTCCTGAAGTTCCAGGCGCAAAACCATTTTGTTGTAATTCATCTTCGAAAGTTAGCTTCGTGATATCCAACCCCATTGAAGCATAAGTAGCTTGAAAGCCTGCGCCAATGGTATTATAGCTATCATCATCCAATGCTTTATGGTATGAAAGTGATACAGAGCCGTAGTTTAATTTAAGTGCATTGTTGGCACTGGCATCGGAAACACCTGAAATGCCCACACCAAAAATATCACCTTCGGGGATAGATTTTTTTAAAATAGGGAAATCCACAGAGGCACTGGTAGTCACGTATGCTTTGGGGATAGATGGCCACTGGTCTCTGTGATTGGCAGCCAAACGCCAAACTCCATCGAACTTACCGGTAAAGGCAGGATTAAGGGTAAGGGGAGAAGCGAAAAATTGTGAAAAGTGCGGATCCTGTGCTTGCACAGCCGCTGTCAATAAAATGCCCACCAGTAAATTCAGTATTATTCTCATTGTAATCTGATAATGACTTCTTGTAAAGATAATGATTTGGATTAAAAAATTCAACCTTCTTCAATAAGTTTAAAAATCATTGACTATCACCCATTTTATGGGTAATTATCCAATCAATGCTGGATTTTTTCACCAAAGGCCAAATCGCCCGCATCACCAAGTCCGGGGAGGATGTAGCCTTTGTCTGTCAGTTGTTCGTCGATGGCGCCGCACCAGATGGTGGCTTCAGGAAAGGCTTTTTCCACATGTGCGATACCCGGGGCACAGGCAATGGCACAGCAGATGTGCAATTCGGAGTAGCTGCCCACGGCTTTGAGGTGTTCAATGGCTTTAACCAGTGATGCACCTGTGGCCAGCATGGGGTCGCTGATGATCAGCACACGGTCTTTTAACTCGGGACAGCTCATATATTCCAGGCTAATGTCGAAACTGCCATCAGCATGGTGCTTTCTGTAGGCGCTCAGAAAGGCATTGTCGGCGTGGTCGAAATAGTTTAAAAGCCCATTGTGCATGGGAAGTCCCGCTCTGAGTATGGTTGCCAGCACAGGTTGTGCGGCTAATACTTTTACAGTTGTGGGTGCCAATGGTGTGTGGATGTTTTTTTCGGTGGAACTCATCTTTTTACTGATCTCATAGCCTATCACTTCTGCAATGCGTTCCAGGTTCCTTCTGAACCTCATTCTGTCCTGCTGCACTGTAACGTCTCTCAACTCTGTTACCCAGTTGCTGACCAGTGAACAACTGGCACTTAAATTGACTACCATAAATGAAAATTTGTTGGGGGATTTGATGCTCCCGGTTGTAATTGTTTAACAAACAAATCTAATTAAAAATAAGACAGGAACATTATTTTTGAATCCGGCAGCATCAGAATGACCTTCATGATGCGTCATACATCTCATCAAACATCTCCTTCTTTTATGAACAGAATATTGCTGGTTTTTTTTACGGTCATCACATTGCTTGTTTCCTGTAAATCCCGGAATGCTAAAAGCAGTGACTCTGCTTATCAAAATAGCAAAGAGACCATAGCGGATATCGAAAGAAAAACACCATCACGTTTTTTGACCGTGTCATCATCCCATAAAAAAAACATCATTGGACAAATGGTGGTGAGTGGAAAAGTAAGCAATGTGGCAACACTGGTGGCTTACAAGAACATTGGCTTGAAAATTGTTTTCCTCAATCAGGCAGGAGCTGTATTGGAATCGGACATTTACCCCATTAAAGACATTGTACATCCTTCCTCAGCTGTCGATTTTAAATCTAAATATTTTGCTCCCAAGGAAACCAAGGTCGTAAAGGTAACAGTGATGGAAGCTGAAGCCGACAAGTAATCAATCAACAAAACAGAAACGGTCGCCGTTGAATAAACCTTTATCACTGAGTTTCAGCTTGGGTATCACCAGCAATGCCATGAAAGAAAGCGTCATGAATGGGGCTTTAAGTGTACTGCCTAATTCATCTTTCACATAGAGGTCAATTGCCGTATAATCTTTTGCCACTTCGTATCCGTCTTTGTCGCTCATCAAACCGGCAATGGGCAGCGAAAGCAATTTTATTTCATGTTGATGGACTGCGCTGATGCCTCCGCCACAATCGATGACAGCGTTGATGGCTTTGCAAAGATCTTCGTCGTTTGATCCCACTGCTACAATATTATGACTGTCGTGCGCCACGGAGGAGGCGATGGCACCTTTTTTCAATCCGATATTTTTAATGAATGCTTTTGCAATAGGCGCCTGATGATAGCGGTTGACGACTACAATTTTCAGCAAGTCTCTTGCTGTGTCGGCTATAATTTCATTTTCCTTCACCAATGGCGTGAATTGCAGGTGTTCTGTAATCAGCTGTCCATCCAATGCTTCGATGACACTGATTTGTTCTTCTCCATTATTATCAACAATTAGATCATTTTTTGAAATGGGGGAGCAGTTGAAATTATTGATGAGATTTATTTGTTGAGATTGAATATTGCTGCTACCATTTTCGGCCACCAGCACACCGTCGATATAAGTCTGCAAAACTTGAAAATGGATGAGGTCTTTTACAATGACCAAATCCGCAGGATCATTGTTCATCAATTGGCCCACGTTCATTTTGTAGTGCTTTACAGGGTTGATGCAGGCGGCTTTCAGTACTTTGAACACATCGATGCCTTTGGCCACTGCACGAGCGCAAAGTTCGTTGATATGTCCTTCGGCCAAACTGTCGGGATGCTTGTCGTCGCTGCAAAACATCATGCTGTCTTCGTGATCGTGGAGTAAGTCGATAAGAGCTTCAAAGTTTCTGGCAGCACTTCCTTCCCGAATCAGAATTTTCATTCCTCGCTGCAACTTATCCAGGGCTTCCTCCGCCGTAAAGCATTCGTGATCGGTGGTGATGCCGGCGTTGATGTATTGTTGAACTGCATCACCGCGCAAACCGGGCGCATGGCCATCTACCGGCTTATTGAGTTTTTGGGCCGCGGCAATTTTTTGTAAAACGCTCTCCTCATTATATAAGACACCGGGGTAATTCATCATTTCGCTTAGGTAGGAGATTTCCGGCAGGTTCAAAAGTAGTTCAACATCATGCACATTGATTTCCGCTCCGGCAGTTTCAAAGCCGGTTGCCGGTACGCAGCTGGGTGCACCAAATCTGCATTTGAAAGGAACTGTGGCGGCATTTTCAATCATATATTTCACGCCATCCACACCACATACGTTACCAATTTCATGAGGATCGCTGATGGTACCTACAGTGCCATGTACTACCGCCATGCGCGCAAATTCAGAAGGCACCAGCATGGAGCTTTCAATATGCACATGACTATCGATGAAACCGGGTATGAGGTAAGCATCTTCCTTTCTTTCTTTTTCCAATTTCTCTATGAGGATGATGATGCCCTTGCTGACTGTCACACGGCCCCAGCTGATTTCCTTTTGCACTGCATCCACAATGTTGCCGGTGATGGTGAAACTGTTCATCGGTATTGTTTTACTATTAAAAGATGATAAAATGAGGCAGGAAGTTACATTTTTTATTCAGCACTTTCGGGTTCACAGAATAAATGAGGTGTTGTAAATTTACTCTTCATTACACTTATATTTGCGTATGCGACTCAGTGCTATAGCTTCTTCATTTGTCAGTAAGATTGCTTTTATGAAGCGGTCTTTCTCCCATCAAAAATTTCGTTTGCTGGACATTGGCGCCGGTAATCATTCAGCTTCCAAAATCAAAAATGTATTTCCGCAATGCGAATATCATGGTGTGGATCTGGAGCGCGAGTACAACAACAGCGCCGATGATTTTGCCCTAATGGATGCTTTTTATGAGATGGACCTCACGAAGTTAAAGATGGAAGTGATTCCTGATGATTATTTTGATGGCATCTGGATGGTGCATGTTATCGAACATCTTTTCAATGGCGATGAAGTGATCAGGCAGTTGATGCCAAAGTTGAAATCGGGTGGATACATGTACATCGAATATCCGGGTAAAAAAAGTACCACCTTGCCTTCCATGCATGGCACCTTGAATTTTCATGATGATACTACCCATGTGAGGGTTTACTCGGTACCGGAATTAACCCAGTTATTTGAATCGGCCGGGTTTACCATTCTCAAATCCGGAACCAGAAGAAATCTATGGTTCATCATGGCCATGCCAATTCGTATCTTGAGTTTTTGGCTGCGTGGCAAAAAGTTGCAAGGCAATATTTTCTGGGATTTACTGGGTTTCGCAGAGTTTGTCTATGTAAGGAAAAACTAATCCAACAGGTCGGGCCTCCTTGCCGCTGTCCGGCTAATGGATTGTTCATGACGCCATTCTTCAATCAGCCGATGGTTGCCACTCATCAATACTTCCGGTACTCTCCATGATCTATACACTTCTGGCCTGGTATATACCGGCGGCGCTAAAAGATTATCCTGGAAAGAGTCGCTTAACGCAGAAGTTTCATCATTCAATACGCCCGGAATCAGTCGGCCGATGGCATCTGTAAGCACCGCTGCTGCCAGCTCTCCTCCACTGAGTACATAATCTCCGATGGAAATTTCCTTGGTCACAAAATGGTCTCTGAACCGTTGGTCTACACCTTTGTAATGTCCGCAAATCATCAGCAGATTGTTCTTTAGCGAAAGGGCATTGGCCATCTTCTGGTGGAAGGTTTCGCCGTCGGGCGTGAGAAAAATGATGTCGTCGTAAATTTTGTTTTTTTGAAGATCCTCCACTGCATTCACCAAGGGTTCAATCATCATCACCATGCCTGCTCCGCCTCCAAATGGATAATCGTCAACCTGGGCTCGAGCGTAAGTGGTGTATGCTCTGAGGTTGATGACATTAACTTGCAACAGTCCTTTGTCTTGCGCCCTCTTCATGATGGAATGTGAGAAGGGGCCATTGAGTAAATCTGGCACAACGCTGATGATGTCTATAGTCATGAGATGAATGGTTAATTGTAAATCGAAAAAGTGTTATGATGAGGTGATTTTTTATCCTTCCAAAAACTCATCCAGGTCTCTTTTGTCTTTTTTGGTGGGACGGCCAATTTTACTGAGTCTTTTTCCGGTATGAAATACTGCGGCCTCAAAACGTATTCTTTCTATTTCTTCAGCCGGTGTGATGTCTGTATAAAAAGTGATGGCTTCCTTGTATTGCACCCGACTGCTCAGCAGCGCATTCACTTTGATCACCCATTTGCGAGCTGATGTTTTGATTTCATATTCCTCGCCTACACGAACCGCTTTGGCGGCTTTCACGTTATCGCCCATACATTTCACCTTGCCCGATTCGCAGGCGGATGCGGCCAGTGTTCTGGTTTTAAATAGGCGTATGGCCCAGAGGTATTTGTCTATTCTTAATTTTTCCTGATGCATAGGGAAATCAATGAAGGCAAAATTAGGTTTCTTTTTACTCTGCAACGAGTGAGTCAGTAACTATTTGCTTATTTTAGCCGATAATTTTTTAATACAGAAATTTTATAAGTTCATGAGGCATACAATAAAAACTACACTGATTTTACTCGTCTTCATTTTAGGTACTGTTTTTATATTAAAAGCACAGTTGCAAATTAACTGGACAAAAGACGGGAATAGTTATATGAAAATTGAAAATGGGCAGATTGTAAAGATTGATCCTAAGAAAGATATCCGCACGGTGCTGGTGACAAAAGAACAAATGACACCTAAAGGTGCTGCGTTGTCATTGATGCCACAATCTTTCTCATTCAGTAATGATAATAATAAAGTGCTTTTGTTTGTCAATACGGCTAGAGTATGGCGAGCGAACACACGCGGTGATTACTGGGTGCTCGATCTGATAAAAAATGAACTGAAGCCGTTGGGGAAAACGCTTCCTTCACAGTCGCTGATGTTTGCTAAGTTCTCTCCCGACGGAAAAAATGTGGCCTATGTAAGCGAGCACAACCTGTTCAGTGAAGATGTACAGACCGGCAACATCAAGAAACTAACGGTGGACGGCACACGAAAAATGATCAATGGTACTTTCGATTGGGTATATGAGGAAGAATTCTCGCTGCGCGATGGTTTCAGATGGTCGCCAGACGGCAAATCTATCGCTTACTGGCAAGTGGATGCCACGCAAACCCGCGATTTTTATATGATCAACAATACCGATTCGGTTTATTCCATGATCATTCCGGTAGAATATCCTAAAGTTGGAGAAGCTCCTTCATCAGTGAGAATCGGTGTTGTATCTCTGGTTAACAGTTATACCAAATGGATGAAGATAGAAGGAGACCCCCGTCAGCATTACATTACCAGAATGGAATGGAGTGATATCAATGAGCTGGTGGTACAACAGCTCGATAGGAAACAGCAAGAAAGTAAGTTGATTTACTGTAATGCCATAGATGGCGTATGCCGCACTTTCTGGGCCGAAAATGATGAAGCCTGGGTAGATATTAATGGAGATGATCCATCGTGGACTTGGGTAAACAACAAAGCTGATTTTCTTTGGATCAGCGAAAAGGACGGCTGGAGACACCTTTACAAGATCAGCAGTGATGGAAAAACAAGCACCTTGTTGACAAAAGGCAATTACGACATCGGAAATTTGCTGGCGGTAGATGAAGTCAATAATTATGTATACTTTTCTGCATCACCAGATAATGCAACCCAGTTGTACCTCTATCGTGTTCAACTCAACAATCTCGATAAATTCAGTAAAGATGAACCGGCAGAGTTGGTGGGTGGCAATAGTTTGAAGGGAACACATAGATATGTTATTTCACCAAATGGTAAAATCGCACAGCATACCTTCTCTTCACATGATGTGCCTCCTGTTAAAGAGTGGGTGAATATGCCGGAATGCAGGCCCTTCAGTACAGAAAAATCGATAGCCAGAAATATGGTGAAAGATACCGCTCTTCACGTAGAATATATCAAAATCAAAACTGTGGACAATATCGAATTGGATGCATGGATCAACAAGCCCTCCAATTTCAACCCCAGAAAAAAATATCCGCTTGTAGTATATGTATATGGTGAACCCGCCGCTGCCACAGTTGGCGATGAATATGGCAATCATGTTAATTTCCTTTTCAATGGAAGTATGAGTGATGAAGGGTATATCCAGGTGGCTTTGGATAACAGAGGAACTCCTTCATTAAAAGGTGCGGCCTGGAGAAAAGCGATTTACAGAAGAATTGGTCAGGTCAATATCCGCGACATGGCCATGGGGGTAAGGTCTTTGCTGGAAAACAGCTACATCGATAAAGAGAGAGTGGCCGTTTGGGGTAAGAGTGGGGGCGGTTCTTCCACTTTGAGTTTGATGTTTCAGTTTCCCGATATTTTCAAAACGGGTGTATCTATTGCGCCTGTTACCAACTTGTTGTATTACGATAATATTTATCAGGAACGTTACATGGGATTGCCGCAGGAAAACATGCAGGATTTCATCAAAGGGTCTCCGGTTACCCACGCCAAAGGGTTGAAGGGAAACTTATTGTTGATACATGGCAGTGGTGATGACAATGTACATTACAGCAACTCAGAATCTTTGATCAATGAGTTGGTGAAATACGGCAAGAAATTCAGTTTTATGGAATATCCCAATCGCACACATGATATCAGTGAAGGCGAGGGTACGTCTGAGCATCTCTCGCAATTGTACACCGATTTCATTCGTGCCAATTGTGCGCCAGGGGCTAAAAATTAATTCAGATTGTTCTGCCCGGATATTGTTGGAGGGCCACTTCCAAACAATCCATCGCCTGATGAATGGCTTCCGTATTTAAAACATAAGCCAATCTTACCTCATCTTTACCTCGGCCAGGGGTGCTGTAAAATCCTGTTGCAGGCGCCAGCATCACGGTGGCATTGTTGTATGAAAATGATTCGAGCAGCCACTGACAAAACTTATCACAGTCATCAATGGGCAGCTTGGCCATGGCGTAAAAAGCACCGCCAGGGTTGGGACAAAACACCCCGTTCATGGCGTTCAGCCTTTTTACAATTGTATCTCTTCTTAATTTGTATTCGGCTTTGGTGGCATTGAAATAATCATCCGGTAAATCTACCGCCGCCTCTCCAAGCAATTGGGCATAATAGGGTGGACTGAGTCGGGCCTGAGCAAATTTCATGGCAGCATCCAGTGCTTCTTTGTTCTTGGTAACAAATGCCCCGATTCTTCCTCCGCAAGCGCTGTATCTTTTGCTGATGGTGTCCATCAGGATTACATTTTGTTCGGTACCTTTCAGGTGCATGGCACTGGTATGTGAACCTTCATAACAGAATTCGCGATAAGCTTCGTCGGCAAATAGAAAAAGATTGTGCTTGATCACAATTTCTTTCAGCGTTTCCATTTCTGCTGCGCTATACAAATAACCGGTAGGATTATTGGGGTTGCAAACGATGATGGCTTTTGTTTTTGGGGTGATGGCTTTTTCAAAATCTGCAATCGGAGGTAGCGCAAATCCGGTTTCGATATCACTGCCGATAGGTACTACCCTTACGCCCGCCTGAATGGCGAAGCCATTGTAATTGGCATAAAACGGCTCAGGTACAATCACTTCGTCATCCTGGTCGAGACAAGCCATGAAGCCAAACAAGATGGCCTCGCTGCCACCTGTGGTGATGATCATTTCCTGTGGTGAAACATGGATGTCATTTTTGGCATAGTACTCTGACAGCTTTTTGCGATAGCTCTCATTGCCTGCGCTGTGGCTGTATTCCAGCACTTTCATGTCGCTGTTTCTTACCGCATCCAAACATGCTTTGGGTGTTTCAATATCGGGCTGTCCGATGTTCAGGTGATATACTTTTACGCCTTTTCTTTTTGCAGCTTCAGCAAAAGGAACCAGCTTGCGAATCGGGGAGGCGGGCATGGCATGACCGCGATGACTGATGGATAACATAAGGCAAAGATAGCGGGATGATTTGGAGATTTGATGATTTGATGATTTGAAAATATGATGATGTATAGTGTGTTGGTGTGCTAATGTGTATAATGAGTTGGTGTGCTAATGCGGATAATGAGGTGATGTGCTAATATGGATAATGAAGTGATGTGCTAATATGGATAATGAGTTGGTATGCTAATGTGGATAATGAGATGATGTGCTAATGTGTATAATGAGATGGTATGAAAAAAGAGAAAGAATAGATTCGATGCGTTGAAATATGCTGATGAATAGGGAGGCTAATGTGTAAAAAGGGATGGTAAGAAGGTTTGGCCAGTAATCCAGCCTCTGACATTTTTAGGTAATAAAAAAGCCCGCTGGTTGCGGGCTTCTCTTCAAGTACATTATGCTAATTAAGGCTTTTTCAATGTAGTGCTTTTAGTGCTTCCTTTTTTAGCAGGAGCTACTTTTACAGGAGCTGCTTTTTCGTTGGCGGCTGGTGCTTTTTCAGCAACTTCTGCTACAGGAGCTGCAGCTTGAGCAGTGGCTGGTGCGGGAGCGGCTGTTGCTGCAGATTCATCAGCAATTACCTCACCTTTGATGGTGATGCTTTTCATGTCGTCGCAACCGGCAAATTTCACGGTCAGATGTTTTTCAAACATACCCAGATTTTTGGCATTGTAAGTGGCTTTGATGGTACCTACTTCGCCTGCGGGTATTGGAGTTTTGGTGTAGTCACTGATGGTGCAACCGCAAGTGGGGTTGGCTTGTTCGATGATCAGGTTTTCTTTGCTGATGTTGGTGACTTCAAAAACTGCAGGTTGAGGATTGTTTTGTTTCAGTTTTCCCAGGTCGATGGTCTCGGTTTTGAATTTGGCAACATCGTCAGATTTTTTTTGAGCGAAGGCTCCGGCTGTAATCACTAAAGCCGTGAAAGCGAGAATGAATTTTTTCATTGTATTGATTTGTTTTATTGTATAAAAAATTTGTTTCAAAGTTAATGATAATGGTTATTCTTTCAAATCATTTGTGGCAGTATTTGCAGGAGCGCTGGCAGAGGGCGTTTTCCATACCTCGCCTTTGATCGAAATCTGTCTGGTTTGGTTGTCGTTATAAGTTATCGTGATGATTTTATTGAAAGGTCCTTCGGCCGCTGCATTGTAACCGACACGGATGGAGCTTTTGCCTCCCGGAGTGATGTCTTTATCATGGTCCCACTCTGGAGTTGTACAACCGCAACTGGCTTGCACATTTACCAGTTTAAGCGGTTTCGCTCCGCTGTTGCCGATTTCAAAAGTATGGTGAACAGGTTTCCCCTGAGGAATTTTACCGAAATCAAATACCGTTTCCTTGATCGTTAAAGAGGAGTCAACTTCAGGTGTAATCATTTTTTCTTTTGAAGCAGGGGAATGATTGGCCTCCTGCTGGGCCAGCAAGCCTGAAGATAAAAAAAGGAAGCAACAGACGAACCAATAGGATTTTCTCATACAAGGGATGATGTGAAATGTACAACGTTAAAGATACTAATTCATTTTATTAAGCAGAATTTTCAAGTCCTATTTACAGTTTTTTAACAAACCCGCTGAATCGCTTTACCGCTTCAAAATCTTGAAAACAATCCTTGGCGACTGCAATAGAACGGGCTTAAAATCATAATTTTGGCACTTAATTTCGGTATATGGATCAGATGCAAGCAATAAAAAACGAACAGGAACAATTGAGTTTCGAGCACTTCAGGAATGAGGTACTCACAGATTATAAGATTTGCTGCATCAGCCGCGAAACCAGTTTGCTGGGCCGTAAAGAAGTGCTTACCGGTAAAGCCAAGTTTGGCATTTTCGGCGATGGCAAGGAAGTGGCCCAGGTGGCCATGGCCAAATTTTTCAAGCCAGGCGATTTTCGTTCGGGTTACTACCGCGATCAAACTTTCATGTTTTCATCGGGACTGGCGACGCCAGAGTCTTTCTTTTCTCAATTGTATGCCGATGCAGATATCAATAATGATCCTTTCAGCGCCGGCCGGCAAATGAATGCTCATTTTGCCACGCGCATGCTGGATGAACAAGGCAACTGGCTCGACTTAACCCAGACCAAGAATGTGTCGAGTGATATTTCGCCTACCGCAGGTCAGATGGTTAGAGGCCTGGGGCTTGCTTTCGCTTCCAAAGTATTCAGGAACGTGAAAGAACTGCATCAGGAAAAAACATTGAGTAAAAACGGCAATGAGGTTTGTTTTTGCACCATTGGCGATGCCTCCACCAGTGAAGGCCAGTTTTGGGAAACCATCAACGCCGCAGGTGTTTTACAAGTGCCGCTCGCTGTTTTTGTATGGGACGATGGCTATGGCATTTCTGTTCCAAAAAAATACCAGACCACCAAGGGCTCTATCTCCGAAGCGCTGGCCGGTATGCAGCAAAACGGACATTCCAACGGCTTTGATATTTACAAGCTTAAAGGTTGGGATTATGCAGGCATGTGTGAAGTGCTGGAATCTGCCATTCAAAAAATCAGAGATACCCATACACCCGCTTTGTTTCATGTTGAAGAGCTTACACAGCCTCAGGGTCATTCCACTTCAGGTAGTCATGAGCGTTATAAAACAGCTGAAAGGCTGCAGTGGGAAAAAGACTGGGATGGAATCCGGCAAATGAAAGAATGGCTGATCACCAGTGCTTTGGCCACAGCAGAAGAACTGAGTGAGTTGGAAACCGAAGCGGAAAATTATGTGAGGGAATGCAAGAATAAAGCCTGGCAGAAATTTCACACGCCGATGAAGCAGCTGGTGAAAGAGGCGGAAGACTATCTGCAAGCCTGTTCGGGTTTTCATCAGGGCATCACGGCCATCATCAACGACCTGCTGGCCATACGCGAACCGATTCGCAGAGACGTCATGCGTGCCCTGGCTTTGGCAATGGAATTGCTGCTGGGCATTGATGCGGCAGAAGTTAAAAAACTTAAAGAATATTATGATCTCCAAAAAAACAAAGGTGAAAGCATCTACGATAGTTTCTTATTGAATGAAGGACCAAAATCCGCCACACAGGTAAACATCGTACCTGCTCATTGTCAAGAAGAGGCGCCGTGGCTGAATGGATTCGAAATCATCAACCAGTATTTCGACCAGCTGTTTGCCAGCAACCCCAAAGTGGTGGCTTTCGGAGAGGATTTGGGAAATATCGGTGACGTGAACCAAGGCTTCAGCGGTTTGCAGGAAAAATATGGTATCGACAGGATTTTTGATACCGGCATCAGGGAACTCACCATCATGGGGCAGGGTATAGGTCTTGCCATGAGAGGATTGAGGCCCATCGCAGAAATACAATACCTCGATTATCTGTTGTATGGGTTACAACCGCTTAGCGACGATGTGGCCACCTTGCATTACCGCTCCGCTGGTCAGCAAAGTTGTCCGCTGATTGTAAGAACAAGAGGTCATCGTTTGGAAGGTGTCTGGCACAGTGGCTCACCCATGGGCATGATCATCCACTCGCTCCGTGGCATGCATATATGTGTACCTCGTAACATGACACAAGCCGCCGGTATGTATAACACGTTGTTGCAAAGCAACGATCCGGGATTGGTGATAGAATGTTTGAACGGCTACAGGTTGAAAGAAAAACTGCCTTCCAATTTGTCGCAGTTCACTGTTCCTTTGGGCGTTCCAGAGATTTTGCGTTCGGGCGATGACATCACCATCGTTTCTTACGGGTCTACATTGCGCATCATACAGGAAGCGGCTGAAAGATTGCAATCACTGGGTATTTCTTGCGAAATTATAGATGTGCAGACCTTACTGCCATTCGACAGACATCATATCATAGCTGCTTCTTTGCGTAAAACCAACCGTATACTTTTTGTGGATGAAGATGTACCCGGAGGCGCAGCGGCCTTCATGTACAATAAGGTGATGGAAGAACAAAACGGTTATCGCTTATTGGATGTGGCACCAAGAACGCTCACTGCAAAAGAACATCGTCCGGCTTACGGATCGGATGGCGATTACTTCTCCAAACCCAATGCGGAAGATGTGATAAGGGTGGTAAGGGAAATGATGGCAGAGTAGCTATTGATTTGATGATAGATGGATTTGATTATTTGGTAATGAGTTATTGTAAAAGTTCATGTCACTTAACTTTTTTACAATTTTTCGGGTACGCCAATTTTCCAGTCATTCTATAAAATTATCGTCAGAAATCCCATTGACCAGAAATCTTATCACCTTGTCAGCCCATCAAACTATTGACCTACTTTACTTCAAATTGTGATATACTTTCTGCACGTCGTCGTCTTGTTCGAGGTTGTCGACTAACTTGAGCACTTCGTTGGCTTGTTCTTCGTTCAGCTCCACTGTATTGCTTGGAATTCGTGTAAGCTCGGCCGTTATCACTTCGATGCCTTTTTCTTCCAGCGCCTTGCTCATGTTGCCGAATTCGTTGAAGGCGGTTCTGATGATGATTTGTCCTTCGCTGTTCTCGCCGATTTCTTCCAAACCGAAATCAATCAGCTCCAGTTCGAGCTCTTCAATATCCTGGCCATTGTTTTTTACTTTGAACTCTCCCATACGGGTAAAGGTGAAAGCCACGCTGCCACTGGTTCCCAGCGTGCCGCCGCCTTTATTGAAATGCATGCGTACATTGGCAACAGTACGGGTAGGGTTGTCGGTGGCGGTTTCCACCAATACAGCCACGCCATGTGGCGCATAACCTTCGTACACCAGTTCGTCGTAGTTGGTGGTGTCTTTACCCATGGCCCTTTTAATAGCGGCTTCCACTCTGTCCTTAGGCATGTTGCAGGCCTTGGCATTGATGTAGCATCTTCTCAGCGCCGGGTTGTTGTCGGGGTCGGGGCCGCCGGCTTTAACGGCAATGGCGATCTCCTTCCCGATACGGGTAAAATTCTTCGCCATTTTGTCCCAGCGTGCAAACATGGCACTTTTACGAACTTCAAATATCCTTCCCATAGTAGTGGCTGTTTTAAGGGTGGCAAAATTAAGGAAATGATTGTTTAGTAAGAAGCTCGCGGATGTTTTTCTCTGTTTTTGATGTCTTACCTTCGCGGGATGGAAATTGTACTGCCTTATTCCCGATTGTTTGAAATGACCCGTGCCGTTTTTTTGGCCATGGGCTGTTCCCCAGCACATGCAGACACGGCCGCAGCATCGTTGCTCATTGCCGATCTCAGAGGGGTAGACAGCCATGGCGTGGCCCGATTGAGTGGTTATGTACGTTTATGGGAAGCCGGCAGAATCAATCCCCAACCCAACATCAGACTCATACATGAAACGCCCAGTACCGGGGTGGTGGACGGCGACAGCGGACTTGGATTGGTAGTGGCACCCATGGCCATGAAAATCGCCATTGAAAAAGCGCGTTCCGTGGGCAGCGGCTGGATCAGTGTACAAAACAGCAACCATTTCGGTATCGCCGGCACTTATGCCATGATGGCTTCCCGTGAAGACATGATCGGCATGGCCATGACCAACGCTTCCGCTATTGTGGCACCCACCTTTTCAAAAGAAAAATTGCTCGGAACCAATCCTATAGCCGTGGCCGTACCGGCAGGAGAGGAGCCCGATTTTGTGGCTGATTTTGCCACCACCACAGCAGCCAACGGAAAGCTTGAAATTTGTCAGCGTTTAGGAAAAGATGTTCCATCGGGCTGGGTACAAGATGCCGAAGGCCATGATACCAACGATGCACATGCACTGAAAAACGGAGGCGCCCTCTTACCCTTGGGCAGCGACAGAGAAAGAAGCAGCCACAAGGGGTATATGCTCGGTTCCATTGTAGACATTTTTTCTGGTGTGCTCAGCGGCGCCAACTTCGGTCCCTGGGTACCGCCATTTCCGGCCTATATTCCCATGCCCGAAAATCAGCCGGGGAAAGGCATCGGTCATTTTATGGGGGCCATGCGAATCGACGGCTTCAGAAAAGCCGAAGATTTTAAAAAAGACATGGACATGTGGATCCGCCGCTTTCGTTCGGCAAAACCTTCCTCAGCTTCACCAAGTGTAATTGTGCCCGGAGATCCCGAAAGAGCCATGGAAAAAGAAAGGATGGAAAATGGAATTCCTCTGCTCGAGTCGGTGCTTGACGACCTGAATCAGGTAAACCTCAAAATGGGCCTGGACAAGATTTCTGCATGATTATTTATAAAAAACTGATTCTCTGTACAATAAGTTTTTAACGATGGCCGTTATAGACACGGTTTTTCATAGGATATTGGATTAATACGGGCTGCGATTTCCATCGCGGCCCCTTTTTTATTTATGCCCTCTGTAGATGTTTTCTAGAAGGAAAGCACTGTAATAAGTTCATCCATTCTCGCCAAGTATATAAGATGGTAAAGAAGCGAGTTGGTAAGTAGATAAGCAAAGGGTGGTTTCACAAAGCTTTTGGTGTGTAGATTTTACAAACGACAAATGTGGAACCGAAAGAATGCTGTTTTTCAAATTAATTTATTGATTTACATACTAAATGAAACAAGCCCGGCGTTATAGACACGGTTTTTCATAGGATATTGGATTAATACGGGCTGCGATTTCTATCACGGCCCCTTTTTTATTTTAGTGATTCCTTTTTTGGACAACAATCTAGAGGAAATTATACAGAAGATTGTTATTTGAATTGAGAGAAAAACTAATTGTGTTTCAGATAAAATATTCTTTGGTCTCCTTTGCCCGTTTTGTTGAGTGCTTCTGCCTGCTGGTGAAATGATTTTATCTGTGCTCGGCTAAAGATGTGTTTTTTATTGAAAATCGTTTTCTTCAATGGACTTACAAAAAAAGACCGGCTATCATCCAGTGATATGCCATGCAAATATTGTTCACTTCCTATAAATTGAAATGCTGTCGAATCATCAATAATTCCGGTAATTTTCAAATCATTTTGTTTTGCAATTAATTTGATACTTGTATTGCTGTGTAAAAATATATGTCGAGGAGCATCGAGCTGCACCCAATTGGCCTGGTATTTTTTGAATGCGAAACTATCTGCAACGGGTATGCGTAGGATGAATACTCCATTCGGTTTCAATAATCTTTTCACATGATGCATTACCTCGAATGGATTGTCTACATGTTCGAAACTATGGTGCATCATGATCACATCAAATTGTTCTTTTGAAGGTAAATCATCAATGTTTTTTTTGAGAAGGTTATATTTTTCGCAAGTAAAGTCTTTATCCAAAAACGGATCAATGCCCATTAAATGCTGGTATCCGCAACTGCTTAAAGCGTCAATAAGTTTACCATCGCCACAGCCTACATCCAATATGCTTGAAGTTTTGTTGATTATCCCTTTCAATGCGTGTGCTCCCGATTGTCTTTTTTGTTGTGCTAATGCTGAAAAAAATAGGTTGCTTTTCCCCAATGCTTTGGCAACGGATTGCTTTATCACAAATCTTTTGATAAGGCTTTTGACTGAGTTTTGCTGATACGTGTTGAAACTATAATATAGTTTTGGATATAATTTGGCCTGGTTTGTTTCTTTTTCTATCAATTGTAAACAAAGGCAGGATTCACATTGAATGTACCTGTATGTATTTCTACTGCCAAACATCATTTCTTTGACAACGATAGCAGGAAAAAATTGGTCACTTTCGCAAATTTTACATTTCATAATTAAAGCATGATGAATAAATTCGTAAAAAAATCCGGCTGATTTAATCTGGATTTCTTATCAACGACTTCACTGGTTTTAGTTATGTTTAATGATGCTAAAGGTGTTCGAAGTGTTATCTTCCATCAAAAGAGTTATCCAATAAATGCCATTTGGCAAGTGGGTAATGTCTATCAAGTTTTGACGGCCACCATCAACTTTTTTTATAAGACGGCCTTGAGCATCGGTAACTCTGTATCCTTTGCAAGCATTGGACTGAATGGTCAATCTTCCTGATGTAGGGTTGGGCGTCAGTAAAACTAGATTGCCATTTCGGCTTAACTGAGCTGTATCTGAGTAAATAATCCGATTGTTGTTGAAAATTATTTTTAATCTATAGTAATATTTGTCAGCATATTCAAGGTATAACCTGTCATCATTGAAAACATAAGATTGAACATTGTCATTGTTGCCTTGAGAAGTAAATGAAGAGATATCGGCAAAATTGTTGTTGTCTGTACTTCTTTGCAAAATGATTCGCTCAACGTTTTCTTCAAATTGACTTTGCCAGTTTATTCTTCCATTCAACTGATTCCAAACGGCCTGAATGTTTATGGATATTGGATGATGAAGCGGGATGGTATCGCTGTAATTTACAGTGCCGATGCTGTCTGTAATTTCCAGTCTGTAATACTGGTAGGCCTCATTGTTAGCGGCTACATTGATGTCGTTAAGGCTATATAGTACTATGGCATCATTGTTTCCATTGGCTGTAATGGTTTGAATGCCAGTAAAATCAATGCCATTGAAACTTCGTTGTACTTGATAATGTAAAATATTGTTTTGGTATTTTGAAGACCAACTGATGTTGACATCTTTATCGTTCCACTCAGCAGATAATCTAATTATCATGGAGTGATGAAAGCTTAGAATGTCGCTGTAAGCTGTAATTCCATTACTGTCGGTAAATGCCAATCTGTAATACAGATATGGAGTGTCAATCAATGAGGCGTTGATATCGGTATAACCATATTCTTGCCACACCTCACTGCTACCGGCTGTGTTCTGTACATTCAAGTCTAAAAAGTTTGTTCCATTGAAACTTCTTTGCAGTTTGTAAGCTTGAATATTAAGTTCGTATTTGGTACGCCAATTCAGTAGTACATCATTTGAATTTTGCTGTCCATAAAATTGAAAAATCATTGGATGATGTAATGTGGTCATGTTGCTGTATTGGATACGACCAAAACTATCGGTAGCCATTATCCGATAATATAGGTAGGCAGTATCAATAGCGATGTCTGTAAATGTGTAGGATTGCCAATCTCCATTGTTACCTGAAGCCTGAATACTATCGATGTTGGTAAATAGAATGCCGTCCGTACTTCTTTGCAAGCTGTATGTAGCCATTGCATATTCGTAACGAGAACTAAGATGTATTGTTACTCCTGTTGAAGTCCATTGTCCATTGGATTCCATCACCAGGGGATGCAGCAGCTGAATCAAATTGCTATAGCTAATGTTGCCAGTGCTGCCCACGTGCATTATCCTGTAATCAAGATAAGCGGTATCATTTGCCGTATCGTTGAAGAAATATTGATGTATCCCATTCGAGCTGCCATTGGTTTGAACTGAATCAATGGTTGTAAAGCTAATGCCATTGTAACCCTTTTGAAGATAGTGACGCAAAATATGCTGTTCGAATTTTGTTTGACAAATCAGATGAATGCCACTTGAATCCCATTGACCGGAGAGATTGCTTACCATAGGGTGATGCAATACAATTGACTGTGAATAAGTATCCATACCGGTAGTGTCGGTAAGTTTCAAGCGGTAATACAAATAGGCTGTGTCGATAGTTGCAGCCATCGCATCGACATAAGTATAGGAGACAGGTTGTAAGCTTGCACCGGTGGGCGTTTGATTATTAATGTCGGTAAAGTCAATACCATTGAAGCTACGTTGTAAAGTATAATGAGCCAATGAAAATTCAAATCGGCTTACCCAATTCAACAATACATCGTTGGCTTGTCTAGCGCCAGTAAAAATGATATCTATCGGGTGTGATATAGCTACGATGTTGCTGTTTGAAATACGGATTGAATTATCTACTTGTACAATTCTGTAATAATAAAAAGGGAAATTTAAACTTAGCGCACTTGAATCGATAAATTGATAGGATTGTAGATTGTTTTGATTTCCTGTGGCATTCAATTTGCCAATTCGGTGAAATGAGATGTTGTTGAAGCTTCTTTCAACAAAATAGTGTGAACTGTTTAGTTCATTTGGAATTTGCCAGTTCAATATAACCTCATGTTGATTGGGCTCTGCTGTAAAATTGATTATTGGTCGTAAGGGTAGGGCAGAGGAAAAATTCGTTAATCTAACCATCCAAGGATCGGTATCGCGGTCGTATGGGTTTGTGCGGGGGTGATGGGTGTTTCCGGCCACATCTTTATCTTCAGAAGCGGAAGATCCAATCAGCAAAATATCATTATTGGATGTAAGTGAAATTTTGGGAATTCCAAATTCAACATCTGAACCACCAATCACTTTATGCGAAAGAACATTGCCATCATTGTCTGTTTTGGCAAGGGTGTAATCATATTTTCCTTTCAATTCACCGCAATCATAAATAGTGCCCATACATTCCGTAGGAAAATAAGGGTTTAAATCATTATTGGTAGAATAGAGAAAACCACCATTAGGGTCATTAATAATGCAAGTGTTATTTATGAAGCCCTCACCGTTGTAATCGTTGATGTTGCCACCGCCGGTTCCAAAAAGTCCTATATCAGAGTAGTCTTTTGCCCATTCAAAATTTCCATCCTCAGCATATTTCACAAAGAATTGCCTGGCTAAAACCGGTGAGTTGGGTAAATTAAATACACCCTGAGAAGTAGCGCCATTGATCAGGATACCATTGTCGTTTGTTTGCAACACATCAGTTCCAAATTCATCAGATGCTACGTCTGCTGTGATTCTTTTTAGCCAAAGTATATTTCCTGATGCATTCACTTTTAACAACCAGGCATCAAAATCTCCGTTGTTTCCGCCTGTTCCGCTCAAATCGCCATCAGCAGATAATGTTGTACCTATAATCGTGAAATTGCCGTCTATATCCTGTATCGCTTTTGCCAAGTAATCATCATTGCTACCACCATACAATTTCATCCATTGAAGGTTTCCATTGAGATCCAATTTCATTATCATGCCGTCATTGGCGCCATGGAAATCTGAAGCAGTTAATCCGTATGAAGATGAAAGATATGAATGGACTTCGCCGGTTGCCAGCATGCCACCGTCATTGCATGGAATTACAAAATCGCCAAAAAAGCGAGAGTCTATATTGCTTGTTCTGGGGTATCCGTAAACTTTTTGCCATAAAACTTCGCCATTTTCATTGATTTTAACCAACCACAAACCTTTTTTATTTTGCGTAAAAGGAGAGGAGGCGGAGGTATCGCAGCAATTCGATTGATAATTGCCGTAAATAATATAGCCACCCAGCGCATCAGCAAAAATTCCATTGGCATAATTGATATTGTCGCCGCCCAATGCTTTTTTCCATAGCAGATTTCCTGAAGAATCATATTTGGCTATCAACATCTTTTGCCCATTAATAATAGAAAAATTGGGGAAGCCTACTGTTGTATCATAGGCAATAAAAGGCAAATCCGCGCAATCATAATCTGCTACGCCATAACTTCCCACTGCAATGATTGACTTATCTGGAGTTTCTATGGCTCCTCTAAAATTGTCTCGGTAGCCTCTGCTGGCAATGGTGTGTTGCCATTGAATGGCAGGGAGCTGCAATTGAGCATAGCTTACCAATGAGATGAATAATAAAATGGGAATGGTGACGCAACTTTTCATGTTGAAAAATTTAAAAAATAAATTTCAAACTGCCGTTTTGATGTAAAACAACTTACGCGGATTTCTATGATTGATACCGGAAAAAAGGAGTTGAGTCTTTCCAAATGTATGAACAAATGCGAAAAAAAAAATATTAGAACAAAATTATTTTCAATTGCCCGGTAATTTTTACATTTGAAAATCACTTCAAAACAACATCATCATGAGCCAACATTTCATCAGCCCCGAACTTGCACAGGAACTCATCGACCGCTATCGTAAAAATGTGGACAATATGACCACGCCCGATTTCAAAGGATCCATGATTTATTCCGAACGCTTTGAAGCAGCTGCCATACAGGCCATTCTCGACCAGCCGGGCTGCGTGAGTTTCAGAATTTATTTCGGCATGAAAGACGACAAAACCATTTGTTCCATTTTTTATGGCGTGGATGCTGAAGGAAATGATATCGTAGCTGCCGAAAAACCGGTGATTGTAGACAAAGGGTTACCCTGCCCACCTAACTGTTAATATTTGTACCGATGAAGGAAGGCTCGATAATAGTATTTCTGATATTGTGTTCAATGATTTTTTCAGTTATTGCCGGCATATTCAGCTTCAAAAAGTTAGATGCTGCTTATAAAATCTTTTTGGGGTACATGTGTTTTAGTATCGTTGGATTTGCCATTAATTTTTTCAGGCATGAGCCTGTTGTAAATAACATTTATAACTACATTTTTAATTTTGTTGATTTTGAAGTTTGTTTTTTTGTGTTTCTGTCTTTTCTTCAATCTGACAAAAAAAAATATTGGATCAATTTATCTTCGTTGGCATTCATAATAGTGGCATTGGCAGAAATATATTTTAAAGGACTGTCTACCTACAGGGAATCATTGACAAGTTTTGTTTTTGGATTCATCAATATTTTCACAGCTGTAATAATTGTATCTAAAATCGGCAGTTTGGAAAGCAACAAAAGAAAGCAAATATCTAAGTTGCTGATTCTGGTTCCTTTTATCATCAATATAACAGCTTACATCTATTTCAATCTTTTATTGCTTGTGTTGTACAGTCCCCAAACCGCTCCTTTTTTCATTAAAACTCAATTTTATTTACAAGGTATAGATGTAGTAACTTACATTGCCTTCGCCTTTGCCTTCATATGTTTGCCCAAGAAAAAGATATTCTTATAGCCATTCTGCTGGCCAATTCCTTCATTGCTTTGATGACCATTATTTATTTCGTGGGTGCCTATTTCATGTACCGAAAGACGAGAAAACTGCAAATGGAAAAACTGAGTCTGGAACTAACGGCATCAGAACATGCAAGACAAGGCATTGCCACCCAATTGCACAACGATCTGGGTCCCTTGTTGTCGAGTGTCAACATGCGGCTCGAGCTGGTAAGAAAGAAAGGTCCCGAACAAATTGATATTTGTCAGGAAACGGTTTCCCGGTCGGTACAAATGATCCGTCAGATGACAAAGGAGCTTTCTCCTTTCGGCAATCTTCACATCACCCTCAAAATCGCCATTGAACAATACATTGCCGATCAGTTTCAATCGACTCCACTTCAATTCAATATCAAAGAAAAGGAGCTGCCAGTTATTCCACCCGAAAAACTGAATCAGATCTATCGCATCTTGCAGGAGATTGTTCAAAACACCATCAAACATGCCAGGGCTTCGTTTCTTGACATAGAAATTGAGATGGAAGGGGGAAGATTGCTGGTGCGTACGGCCGACGACGGCGTAGGATTTGAATTGAAGAAGACCATGCAAAAAAACAAAATGGGTTGCGGTATCCACCATATCTTCAACAGGGTGGAGCTGCTTCACGGCGAAATTGAATGCCTCTCAAAACCCGGAGCCGGTACAAAATTCCATATGCTGATTCCGGTTTGAGGTACAAAAAGTCAGAACGAGAATGAGAGCGAGAGCGGCCATGAATTTCTGACTTTTTTCTTCGCTTTCGTTCTGTTTCTCGCACTGATTAAATCAAATTATTTTTATCGGACAAGAATTTCAACAAATCCATCATCACTCGGTTAGATAATTGTCCTCCTAAGCGTACACATGTTATTTCATGAAATAACAAAAAAGCCGACCATGTAGGTCGGCTTGTCATTTGTAAATCAAGGAAATTGATAATTATTTTAAAGTATTTTGATATAGGCTCTCAATAGTAAAAATCATCTCCCAATTTTTTCCCCATACAATATTGCCTTGATCGATTTTGAATTTTTTAAATTTAGTAACATCTAAATACTTACTACATACAGGATTTTTTCTCAATACCGGTAAAAAGTTTATGATATTCTTTTTTTTATCTTCAAAAATCAACTCTACTTTATAGTCATCAATATATCTAGCTGAAAGTACTTTCATCCTATTTTATTTTTGTAGTTATTTTTCTGCATTTTGGAGATTTGTGTAAAACAAAAAAATCGTGCCATTTTTCGGTTATTTGTTTGTGATATTTTTTAATAAATTTCACACTATCTCTATCTTGTCTTTCATTCAAAGGCGATTTAGTTTTCATTTTTACAATATCAACTAATTTCCCATCTTCATATTTTAGTACATATTTACTCTCATTTTCATCTGATTTGACATGAACATGAACAGGTAAATGATCGTTTGAATAGAACAAGAATATTAATCCGAAATACTCATAAATCTTAGGCATTTTTATTCCAAATTTAATAATTATTATTTCTCCATAAAAAACAAAGCCGGTTATAATTTGTAAAAAATAAATTTACATTAGTGCAAGTGATTGTAAATTATCAATAATTTGATTAGATATTTCCTCTCCTAAGCGTATCTAACCAGCTACTACATGTTAACGCATAAAAAAACGCTTCCATCGAAAGCGTTTTTTGTAAGATGAATTCAGTTGATATCAGATGATCAGCATCGCATCGCCATAGCTGAAGAAACGATATTTGTCTTTGATGGCTTTTTTGTAGGCTTCCATCATCAGGTCGTAGCCCGCAAAAGCACAGGCCATGATCATGAGGCTTGTTTTGGGCAAATGGAAATTGGTTACCATCGAATCGGCCACATTGAAATGATAAGGCGGATGAATGAAATGGTTGGTCCAGCCTTCGGAAGGTTTGAGCAGTTTTTGTGCGGTGTAAGAAGATTCCATGGCTCTCATGGTGGTGGTGCCGATGGAGCAGATTTTTCTGTTGCCCTCTTTGGCTTTGTTCACAATGGCACAGGCAGTTTCATCTACTTTGTAATATTCCGCGTCCATCTTGTGTTTGCTAAGGTCTTCCACTTCAATGGGGCGAAAAGTGCCGAGTCCGGTATGCAAAGTGATTTCGGCAAAACGGATACCCTGAATTTCCAGGCGTTTGATCAGCTCCTTGCTGAAGTGCAAGCCGGCTGTTGGAGCGGCCACCGCGCCTTCATGTTTGGCATATACCGTCTGGTATCTTTCTTTGTCTTCTTCCTCCGGTTTTCTTTTGATGTATTTGGGCAAGGGCGTTTCTCCCATGAACTCCAGCATTTTGCGGAATTCTTCTTCCGAGCTGTCCCACAAAAATTTGATGGTTCTGCCACGGCTGGTGGTGTTGTCGATCACTTCCGCTACCAGTTCGTCGTTTTCACCGAAATACAATTTATTGCCCACTCTTATTTTTCTGGCCGGATCTACAATCACGTCCCAAAGACGGTTGGCTCTGCTTAATTCTCTGAGCAAAAACACTTCGATTTTGGCGCCGGTTTTTTCTTTTCTTCCGTACATGCGTGCGGGGAATACTTTGGTGTTGTTCACCACAAACACGTCTTTGTCGTCGAAATACTGCATGATGTCGGAGAATATCTTGTTTTCGATATTTCCGGTGGCGCGGTCGATGACCATCAGGCGGCTTTCCTCTCTTTTTTTAGTGGGATTTTGCGCAATGAGATTTAAGGGCAGGTCGAAACGGAACTGGGATAACTTCATGTGTAATAATTTAAAAAATGAATTATTACATGCCGGTGTAACGGGGTCTTCATATAAACCTTTCAATACCGAAAGGCGCATATCATGTTACGGCATGATTTTGAGCGGGCAAAGTTAGGGTATTTTAAAGGCGAAAGCAAGATTAATTTGAATCATCCTACCCATGTCATTGCATTACGTGTTGAGATGGCGGATTATTTCCATACGGGCATGGCTTCAATCATTTGCCGGGTGTATGCAGCTTGTGGCGAACGGAAAACATCTTCGGCGCTGCCTGTTTCTACAATTTTTCCGGATTGCATCACCCAGATGGAATCGCAGAGATATTGCGCCACATTCAAATCGTGGGTGATGAACAAACAAGAGAAGCCATATTTGATCCTGAGCTCCATGATCAGATTGAGTATCTGCGCTTGCATGCTCATGTCGAGTGCCGATACGCTTTCGTCGAATACCAGGAAGCTGGGCTCTTGCGCCAGTGCTCTGGCGATGCTGATTCTTTGCCTTTGCCCTCCGCTGAACTGATGTGGATAGCGATGATAATGATCTGCATTAAGTCCCACCTGCCCGAGCAGTTCGGCCACTTTATCTTTAGCGCCCGCTTTGTTCAGTCGCAGGTGTTTGCGGATAGGTTCGGCAATGGCCTCACCAATGCTGAGGGTGGGGTTGAGCGAGCCATAGGGATCCTGAAACACCATCTGAATTTTGTGAAGGTCTGTATTGTCTGGGGTTTGATTTTTGGCATCGATGGGTTGGCCATGGAGAAGAATGCTGCCCGAGCTGGGCCTGATCAACTGCAAGATTGTTTTGCCCAGGGTTGTTTTTCCGCATCCGCTTTCGCCCACCAATCCTACCGCTTCATTCCGATAAATAAAAGCATTCACTTCATTTACCACTTTATGCACTGTGGTTGTTTTTCCCCACCAATTCTTTTTCCATGGAAATTCAACCGTCAGATTTTTCAATTCCAAAATCGGCGCCGACCTGTCGATAGCTTTTGTTGGATAGCTTTTAGTCAATGGGTTGCTTTGTTGGTCCGAGGCTTGCATCAATTCGTTCAGTGTGGGAAGGCGTTGGCCTTTTTTTTCGGGGCTGGGTTTGCATTGCAGCAGCGCTTGGGTATAGGTGTGTTGTGGGGAAGTCAACACTTGCTGACAATCGCCCATTTCCACCATTTTACCCTTGTACATCACCACCACTTCGTCGGCATAAGCTTTCACCAATCCCAGATCGTGTGAGATGAGCAAGATGGAGAGCTGCTGTTGCTCTTTTAGTTTTTTAAGCAGATGGAGGATGCTTTTTTGCACGGTGGCATCCAGCGCTGTTGTGGGCTCATCGGCAATCAGCAGCCGGGGGCCGTTGGCGATGGCCATGGCGATCATCACCCGCTGTAGTTGCCCACCACTGAGCTGGTGTGGATATTTGTTGAAGATGATTTCCGGCTGTGGAAGTTCCACTTGGTTAAATAGAATCCTTGTTTTTTCTTGCGCTTGTTTTTTTGTGGTTGGCTGGTGGATGCGGATAGCTTCCATTACTTGTTGTCCGCAGGTCATCAAAGGATTCAATGCGGTCATCGGCTCTTGAAAAACCATGGCTATTTTTCCGCCACGCAGCGCTTTGATTTCTTGTTGAGATAAGGCAAGCAGGTTGGTGGTTTTACTGTTTTCTGTGTATAAAATTTCACCGCTCAGTTTTGCGGTGTTGGGCAACAGGCCTAAAATAGAAAAAGCGGTGGCCGATTTACCGGAACCGCTTTCGCCCACAAGGGCTGTAATATGGTTGGCTTTCATGTTGAAGGAGAGGTCGCATACCGCAGGGGTTGAGCTGTTCTCATTGGCAAATTCAACAGATAGATTTTTGATTTGAAGCAACACCGCATCATTGTTTCAAGAAAGGTAATGAAAATTGATGAGGCGATTATGAAGTACATTCAATAAGTTTAAACTGTTCAATAAGTTCAATCAGTTTGATCGCTTTGTTAACCAAATGAACTCATTCAGCGGCATATTATCTTCAATCCCAAAGCTTTCGTTTGAGTAGTTTTAAACTAGGCTTGTTTGGTTTTGCTTTGTTGCCAAAAATAATATCCAAACACCATCAGGATCACTCCGGCCACGAACTCAAAATTTTCGCTGGAGGTACAGTAATATTGAATGGGTTTGCCTTTGGGCGCCACGTCCAGAATAAACCTGAAGAGGAGCCAGTTGACCGCAAAGAATATACCCACAGTGATGGGTGGTATCGGCATTCTTAATTTTTTGAGCATGCCGTTGGCCCAGGCTGAGGCCATGGCTAAGAAGGGGATGAAGATGCCGTATGAGATGCAAAACAACCTGAAAAGAAAGTTCATCTCCGTAAGGCGATGCCAGCCGGTCTTTCTGGTTTTATCCAAATTGCCCGCATTGAACAAATCCAGATTATGGACATTGAATTCATGTTGAACATTTTCTTTATCAATAGCAGCAGGCGTGTGGAAATGAACCAACTGCTGTCCCCAACTGAGTTCTTCACCGGCTCCAAAAAACAAGACAAGTCCCAGCAGAATCAGAAAAACAGATTTGTTTCTTTTATAGGCCATAAACATCATCACAGATCCTGCAAAAAGGCTTAAGGCTGTTCCCAATTCGATGGGATGATTTTCCAAACCTACATTGATGATGAACTTGTCGCTGCCCCAGAGGTAAACGGAATAGGAAATGACCATGATGAATGCGACAAAAGCAATCAGCTTTTTTTGGTTTTTGGCTTCCTGAAGAATGCCGTTGTAGAAAGTGGAAATGCTCATCAGCGGTAAATTGTTATTTAAAAAGGAGAAACGAATTTAGGTTATAGAAATTGCTAATACAAGGGTTTTTCAGAAATATTTTTTTAAAATATTTCCGAGAGCGTTATCGATTAAATTAATTATCAAATTGAAGTGAATTCAAGGTCGCAATATCAAAACTTGAGATGCCTAACCGTTTGTCCTTGATTGATCAGTTGTTTCAGCGAATCGATACCGATTTTCAAATGGTTCTCTACAAATTTAGCGGTCACTTGCTGGTCGCTGGCTTCTGTTTTCACGCCTTCGGGAATCATGGGAGAGTCGCTGACAAGCAACAAGGCGCCGGTAGGAATCTTATTGAAAAAGCCAACGGTAAAGATGGTGGCGGTTTCCATATCGATGGCATAGGCTCTTATTTTTTGCAGGTATTCTTTGAAATGTTCGTCGTGTTCCCAAACCCTGCGGTTGGTGGTGTAGCAAACGCCTGTCCAGTAATCGCATTCGTAATCTCTGATGGTGGTGGAAATGGCTTTTTGCAAGGCGAAAGCAGGAAGGGCCGGTACTTCAGGCGGGAAGTAATCGTTGCTGGTACCTTCGCCCCGGATGGCGGCAATCGGTAAAATCAGGTCGCCGATTTTGTTTCTTTTTTTAAGGCCACCACATTTGCCCAGGAACAAAACGGCTTTGGGTGAGATGGCGGTGAGCAAGTCCATGATGGTGGCACCGGTAGGGCTCCCCATCCCAAAGTTGATGATGGTGATATTGTTGGCGGTAGCGCATTGCATCGGTTTGTCGAGGCCGATGATGTCCACCTTGTTCCATTCGGCAAACATCTTTACATAATTGGAAAAGTTGGTCAACAAAATATATTCACCAAATTGATTCAGTTGTTGTCCTGTATAGCGAGGCAGCCAGTTGGCTACGATTTCTTCTTTTGTTTTCATATTGCTCTTGATGATATTTAGAAGCTCACCATTTATCCATCAACGTGCTTTATTCAACACATGATTTGTGTGTCCTCATTTTTTGAATCTATAAATATACAAAAACAAATTTCAAAACACGTGTTTGAAATTTCTTCAAACTGAATAATGTTCAGTGACCGACCTTACACTTCATCAGCACTGCAGCTACTTTTGAAGCTCACACAAAAAATAAACCATGAATAGAAAAGTCATCTGTTTCGTTATGTCGGCATTGCTTATCGCTTCCTGTAAAAAAGAGAGGCCGAATTTTTCTGACACCATTTCCTACTCGCCTTTATCGAAGCCCGAGATGGACGCCATCATTCTTAGATCGTTAAAAGAAACGCATGTTTTCAATTGGAGCCAAGCCGATGAAAATATGGTTTGGAGCGCGTTGCAATCAAGTGACCATCTTCTTTCTGTTGGCTATTGTTTACCTGGGATGAATGCAGGTGCATTGGACTTGACCGCCATTAAGATTAACGATCATGAATGGACGAAATGCAGAAACGAATTGCTGTCGGGTATTTTACAAATGGAACGGAATATAAATCCCGTGCTTCAGTTAAAAGATATCATTCCATGGGAGGAAAAAGTATTGCCTGTTTTTGATGTGATCATTTACAATCCGGAGACCCTGCATTGGCTACGCAACCATCATTTGGTAAGATATGCTGAACCCATGGGCTATGAGCCTTCTTTTAAAGAAATAGCCCATCGTAAAAATCAGCCTGTTGTACAAAACAGTAGTAGTGGCTGCGGCAGCAACACCGCTGCAGCTGGATTGGTGGCCAATGTAGATTATTTGATAAAAACGCCCAACAGTCTTCAGTCTTGGAATTATTCTTATCACCAACTGCCGGTTGCCTGGACGCGAACCACAGGAGCCGGCGTGAAAATATTTCTTATCGATACCGGCTGCGAATATGATCAGGAAAATCTTAACAGCACCTTCAATCAGGGCAGCTCGTCGGGCAGGGTGGTGGAGCATCTGGTTACCTTGCCCCAGTCTACTTTTTTAGGTATCCCCACCGGTTCGGTGGAAACACCTGATGATGGCTGCGGTCATGGTACGGCTATGGCAGGCGTTTGTGCGGCACCGAGAGGAACAGACGGCAATGCCTTCGGTGTAGCCTACAATAGCCATCTGGTTACATGTCGTGCGGCTGAGGACGTTTATCTGGATGACAGCAGAGAGGTGAAAGGTGCCAGTGATGCTTTCACGATGGCGGCCAATCGTACGGATGTGAAAATCATCAGCATGAGCATGGGACGCATCACATCAAGTTCGCAGCTGCGCGATGCGGTGACCTATGCTTATGGAAAAAATAAATTGATTTTTTGTGCGGCAGGCACATCACTCTCTTGGACCAGTGGTTGGTGGGGCGTTATTTTCCCGGCCACCATGACGCAGGTGAATGCAGTGACCGGTGTGAGGGATACGGATTTCAACATGAGTTGCACCGATTGTCACGATGGTGCGGAAACTGATTTTACCATCGTGATGGAAAGGTCCTCCGATGAACATCATCCACTCTCATTGGCGATGAACGGCGACAAACCCTCCACCATTGGCGGTTCTTCTGTGGCTACGGCTACTGCTGCGGGTATCGCCGCATTGGTATGGAGCAGATTTCCTGCCTATTCCAGAGACCAGGTGTTGAACAAGATGATTACCACGAGCAATAATTATCCTAATCGCAACGCATCATTGGGCTGGGGAAATCTGAATGCAGATGCCGCCACACGATGATGAACCCACGATTTGGTGTTTTATGATTAAGTTTGGCATTGACAATAGTTAAGAATGTTTCTTTGTCATCAATGCCATGTTGAAAATTGTTTATCCCGATAAAAAACCTAACATCAGAAACCTCAAGGGTAAAGAGGAGATTTTTTGTCTGATCAGAAAGAAATGGCTGGTGCTGACGCCCGAGGAATGGGTGCGTCAGAATTTTCTTTTGTTCCTGACCTTGGTGTTGGAATATCCAATCACCTTGATTGCTGTTGAGAAGCAAATTGTGTTGTCCGACCGAAAAAAAAGGTTCGACATTGTGGTGTACAATTCAACACTCCAGCCACATCTGTTGATTGAATGCAAGGAAATGAATGTGCCGCTCACCGCACAAGTGTTGCAGCAGGTGGTTGTTTATCATGCTGCATTGCCTGCGGCTGCGCTGGTAATCACCAATGGTGTGCAAACGCATGCTTTCCGAAAAGTTGACGGACGATTGGAAGAAGTGGAAGCATGGGGCCTGCTGTAAGCGGAGTAAAAATTTCAGCCATCAAAATGAAAAAAGGCTGTTGATTTCAACAGCCTTTTTGATATGGTAAGAAATGCACATTATGGGAAAATGCCCAATTCGCCATAGCTGGTGGCCACTTTGTTGATGGCACTCACGTAAGCGGCTGTACGCATGTCAGGAATTTCGGGATTGGATTTCCAGATCTCCATGATTTCGCGGGTGGCGGTGATCATGGTTTCTTCCAGTCCGCTATGCACCAGGTCTTGCTCTTCGGGTCCGTGAAGGATGAATTCGCGGTCTTTTCCGGCAACGGATTTTCCGGTGAGTTCTTCCATTTGTCCCAGAATACGTGTATTCATGTTTTCGGTGAATCTTTTTTCCATGCGGCCATAACGAACGTGGCTAAGGTTTTTCAGCCATTCGAAATAACTTACGGTTACGCCACCGGCGTTGAGGTACATATCCGGAACACAAAGGATTCCTTTTTGAGCAAAAACATCATCGGCTTCGGGTGTGCAAGGTCCATTGGCTGCTTCACCGATGATTTTAGCTTTTACGCGAGGAGCGTTTTCTCCGTTGATTACATTTTCGAGAGCGGCAGGAATCAGGATATCGCATTCGAGTTCGAGCGCATCTGTATTTTTTGCCAGATTGGTAGCGCCGGGGAAATTAAGAATGGAACCTGTTTTCTTTCTGTGTTGGAAAACTTCATCTTCATTCAATCCTGCTGGGTTGTAGATGGCACCTTCGTATTCAGCGAGCGCAACAACTTTTGCACCGCCTTCTCTGAAGAATTTGGCAGAGTGGTACCCCACGTTTCCTAACCCTTGAACGATGACGGTTTTGTCTTTGATGCCAACAGTAAGACCAAGTTTCTGCATTACATCGGGCATGTTGCAAACTTCGCGGATGCCGAAATAAACACCGAGGCCTGTGGCTTCAGTTCTTCCGCGAACACCTCCTTGCGTTACGGGCTTGCCGGTAACGCAACCAGCAGCATCAATTTCTCCTGGTTTCAAAGAAGCATAGGTATCAACGATCCAAGCCATTTCTCTGGAACCGGTGCCATAATCGGGCGCAGGCACGTCGATACCGGGGCCTATGAAGTTTTTCTTCACCAGTTCAGCGGTATAACGACGGGTTATTTTTTCAAGTTCGTAAGTAGAGTATTTTTTGGGGTTGATTTTAATGCCGCCTTTTCCGCCTCCGAATGGTACATTCACGATGGCGCATTTGTAAGTCATCAAAGATGCCAATGCCATCACTTCATCCTGATTCACCTCATCGCTGAAACGGATACCTCCTTTGCAAGGAGATTTATGCTGACTGTGCTGAACGCGGTAGGCTTCGATTACTTCGATGGTGCCATCGTCCAGTTTAACAGGGAATCTCATTTGGTAAACGCTGTTGCAGGCTTTGATTTGCTCCAGGATTCCCGGATCCCATTGTGTAAATTTTGCTGCTTTGTCAAAGCTTTGTTCCACACTGTGAAAAAAGCTGTAGTGCTGATTGGAAGACATAGTTGTAGGGTTTTATTTCCTTAAAGTGTAAATGGTTTAAGATTGTTTTTGGTCTTTTTCTAAGCGGCTGATTTTTCTGTCGATGCTGAAAACATACAAGAAAAGTCCAAATAGAATGGTGAGGCATACAGCCACCACGGTATAGATTTTTCCATTGCTGCGCAGCACATCCGCCATTTCTGGTGCCTGTTGTGCTTGAGCGGCGCCGAAGATGAGAATGGAAAACAGGGTTAGCAATATTCTATTCATTGGATAATTTTTTTTCGTTGAGCAATTGCATTCTGATTTTCAGTGTGGCGATCCAGACACCCAGCAAAGTCCAGCCGATTACCGCAGGCCAAAACACCATGCGCATGATGGGGTCGATGTCTCTTTGGTTGAGAGCGGGATTTCCGCTTTCTCCTCCGGGAGCGCCAGGGTGCAAGCTTCCCACCAGTCGGGGGATGATCCAGATGCTTGGAAACAGCAAGGCAAAAGCGAAGATGTTATAAACAGCACTTACCCGTGCACGTTTGTCGATGTCGGTAAAGGAACCTCTTAATACAAAATAGGCACCATAGATGAGCAAAGCGATAGCGGCGCCAATCAGTTTGGGCTCTTTGAGCACAGTGCCCAAAGATTGTCCTTTGTCGGTGAGCCAGGTGGCATTCACCCAGATGAAGCCGGTGAGATAACCCAGGATGCCATAGTAAGAACCGATGGCGGCATAAACAGAGGCATAGATATCATTCTTATCGCTGGGCTTGTTGAGGTATTTGATGCTGTATACAAAACTGATGATAAACAAAATCATCATTCCAAACCACATGCATACATGGAAGTAGAGATTGCGTATGGTTTCATTGAGAATAGGCAATGCCGGAACCGGAAAAAGGAAACCTGCTATGATGGTATACACGAGCAGGATCAGAGACAATATTTTCCACCAATTATTTTTCAATCGCAAAATTTTATTTGGTGTCGCAAAGTTATAGGAAACTATCCCATACCATCCAACAAAATTATACGGAATCTTCACTTAGTCTTTCCATAAAAAAGGAAAGAGGATGACCGCTAAAATCACCACCAGCACATCCATCGACAAAGTGAGAAGGGTCAATTGCAAAACTGCGCCGGACCTGAACACTTCTGCAAAAGCCACTTGGCTCATTCTCATCACCAGCATCAGTTGTGGCAGGATGACTGGAAAGCCGAGGATAGCCACCAGGGCAGCATTCTGCTGAGCTTTGGCCGCGATGGCACTCATGAGCGTGAAAACCAGACTGATGCCACATCCCCCAATGATCATAATAAGTACAAACCGGCTCATGTCTTCTACCGGATTGGACAGGAAGATGAAAAACAGCAACAGGGAGATGAGGCTCATGGCCAGCATCAGTACTACGTTGAAAAGAAGTTTGGATAAGATGAAAGCAGCAGGAGAGGCTATGGAATAATAATAGAGCTGACGGCCTCTGTTGTCCTGCAGGAAACTTTTGGCCACTGCGTTTACGCATACAAACAGCTGAATCACCCAGAAAAGACTATTCCAAACACCGGGTTCGGGAGGTTCGGCCAGCGAAAGATAAATGACAAAAATAGTAGCAGCGATATAAAGTAGGATGCTGTAAAAAGTATGCTTCTGCCTGAATTCCAGCAGCAGGTCTTTTTTCAGCAAGGCTATGATTTGTTGCGTCATGATGCAAAAGTTGTGGGTGTGTTGTTGACGTCAATCACGGGCGCAAACTCTGCAACGGGCTTCATAAACATCTTTTTCGCCCAACAATACCTGTTCTTCTTTGGCAATGGTACGGTAACTGATATGGGCGATGTGGCCGCATTTCACGCAGATGGCATGCAGCTTGGTGATATAATCCGCAACGGCCATCAGCGAAGGCATTTGGCCAAATGGAACTCCTTTGAAATCCATGTCGAGTCCGGCTACAATCACCCTGATGCCTCTCAGGGCCAGCTCTTGGCAAACTGCAGTGATGCCTTCATCGAAAAACTGGGCTTCATCGATGCCCACCACATCCACATCGCCGACCATTTCGAGAATTTGGCGGGATGAAGCAACCGGAGTAGAATGGATGGAATTGGTATCGTGACTCACAATTTTCACTTCGTCGTATCGGATATCGATTTTTGGCTTGAAAATTTCCACCTTCAGATTGGCGATTTTCACTCTTTTTAATCTTCTGATCAGCTCTTCGGTTTTTCCACTAAACATGCTGCCACAGATGACTTCTATCCAGCCCCTTTTTTCGCCTTTCAGATTGGGTTCGATGAACATTAATTGTTATTTTTTGAAATTGAGTTTGTAACTTTATTGCTTGGAGTTACAAAGATTAGTGTTTAATGTTTACAGACAAAACAATTTTGTGGCTCCTTAATCATTATTCAAACCCATTTTTTTATGGAGCGAGTGGCAACACTCATAGAAAGATTACAAGGTCAGCTGTCTGCCAAAGCAGCAGTAGATGATATGCTGCTTACAGTAGAGATGCTGCATTCCGAATTGAATCATCTCAAATCGGCAGCCGATTCTTCCTCAAGCGCCGTCATTACCTTTCATATTCCCATCGCCACGCCAACCACTGACACCGAAATAGCCGATGAGCCAAAAGAAACGCTGATGCTGGATGTGAGTGAGGCAGAAATTGAAGCAGAACTCGAACAGATCAAAAGAACCGCAGAGGCAAAAAACTCCATCAGCCTTAAAAACAGAAGACCATTTTTCTTTGACCCGGTTGAAGATACCCCTACACTTTCAAATCAGAAAAAGACGCCTGCCGGAGAGATCAACCAGCAAATCGGATCTCAGGCCAGCGATACGCTGAACGATAAACTCAGAGAATCTAAAACTGAATTGCGCGAAGCGCTGAAAGATACGCCCATCAAGGATTTGAAGAAGGCCATCGGCGTCAACGACCGTTTTCTTTTTATCAATGAATTGTTCAAAGGAGATGAGGTGATGTACGAAAGAAGCATCAAAACCATCAATGGATTTTCCATCTTTCCCGAGGCAGAATATTGGATTCGCAGAGAGTTGAAAACCAAGTTGGGCTGGAATGACCAGGATGTCGTTGTAAAGCAATTCGATCAGCTGGTCAAAAGACGATTTCCCACCACGTAATTCATGATTATTTTTGTAGCGCCTGCATGTTTTTGTACCATGTTTGCGGATGCAATTCCTGATGAGTTGAGTAATGTACTTGAACTCAATAATTTCTTTATTATGCCCATCAATTCCTCTGATTGGTAAAAGCTGAAACCACCTCCACAGGCCAAAAGCATTTTGGCTTCTTCAAATTTTTGATATACAGGACCGAATACAACAGGCTTGCCATACACTGCAGCCTCTAAAGTATTATGGATCCCGGAGCTGTTGAAGCCGCCGCCAATGTAGGTTACAGTGGCATAAGCATATAATTTCGACAGCATGCCGATGTTGTCGATGATTAAAATGTTGCATTCCTTTCTCTTTGCCGAGTTGGACCATGCTGAATACAACATTGAATCTTCGAAAAGTGCGGTAAGTTTTTGCAGATGTGACCGGTCTATTTCATGGGGAGCAATGATCATTTTCAAAGCCGACATTTGTCGACGCAAAGCCTGCAGATGTAATTCATCTTTCTCCCATGTACTGCCTGCCACCAAGCAAGCACTTTCGCCAATGAACTCATGGATACCTTCAACTTTCTCGTACGAATCGTGAAGCGCAAGAACCCTGTCGAATCGGGGGTCGCCGGCAATGCTTACGTTATCGTGGAGGCCAATTGTTTTTAAAAGGTCTACCGATTCTTGTTGCTGAACAAAAATATGGTTGAAGCGGCGAAGCAATTTTTTCCAAAAACTGCCCCAGGGTTTGAAAAATGGCTGTGATGCTCTGAACCTGGCCGCAATGAGCAACAATGGAATTTGTTGCTCATTGATTTCCCTGATCATGTGAAACCAATATTCATACTTTACCCAAACCACCAACGACGGCTTGAAGTTTTGCAACAGTTTTTTGGCGTTGGCCTGCGTATCCACAGGCAAATAAAAGACATGATCAACACCACTGAAGTTTTTTCGGATTTCATATCCACTGGGCGAAAAAAATGTAAGCACCAGACGATGAGAGGGATATTGAAACTTTAAGGCCTCTAAAACCGGTCGTCCTTGCTCAAACTCACCCAGGCTGGAACAGTGCATCCAGATGGTGGGAGCTCCTGGGGGAATTGCAGGAAAAATTTTCCGTCCCTTCAGCCATAAACGGGCCTTGGAATTACAGATACTCGCCACACGAATGGCGGTGGTATAGAGAAAAATGAAAATATCGTATAGAAAAATATTCAATTGGCAGATATGGCTACAAAAATACATCCTATTTTGAATCAAATCTAATCGGTGTAAACCTCGGAATTTCCTCGGTAAAATACTATCTTCGCGCCGTCCGATACGGACTTTAAAATGTGCTATATGAGGCCCTTACAAATGGTGGATACGCGAAGTCAGTATCTGAAAATAAAAAATGAAGTGGATGCGGCGGTCATCAATGTGATGGAAAGCTCGCAGTTCATCGGCGGAAAAGTAGTGAACGATTTCGCTGCGCAGCTGGCAGCTTACAACGGATCGAAGCATGTGATTCCCTGTGCCAATGGTACTGATGCTTTGCAAATTGCCATGATGGCGCTGGGTTTAAAAGCAGGGGATGAAGTGATTACCCCTTCATTCACCTATATCGCAACAGTAGAGGTGGCGGCCCTTTTAGGCATAAAGCCCATTTTTGTGGAAGTTGATAAAAAAACTTTTTGTCTCGACCCTGATGCGGTAGAGAAAGCCATCACGCCAAAAACAAAAGCCATCGTGCCAGTGCATTTGTACGGCCATGCGGCGGATATGGAAAAAATCATGGCAATCGCCAGCCAACATGGACTTTTTGTAATTGAAGATAACGCTCAGGCCATTGGCAATGACTATACTTTTTCGAATGGCACAGTGAAAAAAACTGGCAGTATCGGTCATATCGGCTGCACTTCATTCTATCCCTCTAAAAATCTGGGTGCCTTTGGTGACGGCGGCGCCATTTTTACGGAAGATGATGCATTGGCAGAAAAACTGAGAATGATTGCTTCACATGGGCAAAGCAAAAGATATTATCATGATGTGGTAGGTTGCAACTCAAGACTCGACGCCATGCAGGCCGCCATCTTGTCCATCAAACTTCGTCATTTGGACGAATATATCGCCGCCCGCAGAAAAGCGGCTGATTTTTATGACGCGGCATTTGCCGGGCACAACAAGATTGAAGTGCCTTATCGCCACCCCAACAACAAACATGTATTTCATCAGTATACACTAGTTCTTCACAACGTCGACAGAGATGGTTTGAGTCAGTTTTTGTCCGAGAAAGGCATTCCTTCCATGATCTACTATCCTGTTCCTGCCCATCGTCAACAAATGTTTGACGCTTTCGGGGGCAGTGATTACCAGCTGGAAGTAACCGATTGGCTGACGGAGCGTGTGATTTCGCTGCCTATTCATACAGAGCTGGATCAAGAACAACAGCAATTCATTGCTGATGCGGTTTTGGAATACATCAACAAATAAATTAAAAATGAAAATAGCAGTTATTGGTACGGGTTATGTAGGCTTGGTAACAGGCACTTGTTTTGCAGAAACAGGCAACAAAGTGATTTGTGTGGACATTGACGCTAATAAAGTGGCAAGATTGCAAGCCGGAGAAATCACCATTTATGAACCCGGATTGGAAAAACTGTTTCTCAGAAACCAGAAAGAAGAAAGACTGTTTTTTACCACCGAACTTGAAGCTGCGGTAGCGCAGGCGCAGGTGATTTTTTTAGCCCTGCCCACACCTCCGGGTGAAGATGGCAGCGCCGACTTGTCGTATATTCTTCGTGTGGCCCATGATTTGGGTAAGATCATCCAGCCAGATGATTATAAAGTGATTGTAGACAAAAGCACCGTACCTGTGGGTACCGCCGAAAAAGTGAAACAAGCCATCCTGGCTTCATCTGAAGGAACGCTTAGTCACGCTTTTGATGTGGTCAGCAATCCTGAATTTTTACGTGAAGGGGTAGCCGTAGAAGATTTCATGAAGCCCGACAGGGTGGTGATAGGCACACGTGCTGAGCGTGCCATCAAAATCATGAATGAGCTTTATGCGCCCTTTGTTCGTCAGGGCAACCCGGTGATCTTCATGGATGAATGTTCGGCAGAGCTGACGAAATATGCGGCCAATTCTTTTTTGGCTGTCAAGATCAGTTTCATGAATGAGATCGCACAACTCTGCGAAAGAATGGGGGCGGATGTGGACATGGTAAGACGTGGCATTGGTAGCGACGATAGAATCGGTAAGCGTTTCTTGTTTCCCGGCATCGGTTACGGCGGAAGTTGTTTTCCGAAGGATGTGAAAGCTTTATCCAAATCGTCGCAAGACTATCAATACGATTTCAAGATTCTGGATGCGGTGATGAAAGTGAATGAAATACAGAAGCTTCACTTGATGAGTTCTATTTTGGAATATTTTAATGGAGATCTCATTGGTAAGAAAATCGCATTATGGGGCCTTTCTTTTAAACCCAATACAGATGACGTAAGAGAAGCGCCTGCATTGACCATGATTCATGCATTGCTGGAACATGGAGCTCAAGTATGCGCATTTGATCCGGAAGGCATGAACAATACACGCGCATTGCTGGGCGATAAAATCGGCTATGCCGAAAATCAATACCAGGCACTGGAAAATGCCGATGCCCTGGTGATTGCCACAGAATGGAATGAATTCAGAACACCGGAATTTGAAAAAATAAATACACAACTCAAACATAAAGTCATTTTTGATGGCAGAAACCTTTTTGATGTTGCCACAATGGAGCAGCTGGGTTTTGATTATGTGAGTGTTGGTCGTAAAAAAATAATTTAAAACAATTGTCAGTGAGTCAAAAAAGAATATTGATAACAGGTGCCGCCGGATTCTTAGGATCCCATCTCTGCGATCGTTTCATCGCTGAAGGCTTTCATGTTATTGGTATGGATAATCTGATCACCGGAGATCTGAAAAACATCGAACATCTTTTCAAACTCAGTTCTTTTGAGTTTTACCATCACGATGTGTCGAAGTTCATTCATGTTCCCGGACACTTGGATTATATCCTTCATTTCGCCTCTCCTGCCAGTCCTATAGACTACCTCAAAATTCCCATTCAAACTTTGAAGGTGGGGTCTTTGGGTACCCATAATTGTTTGGGTTTGGCCTTGTCTAAAAAAGCAAGAATACTGGTGGCGAGTACCAGTGAAGTATATGGTGATCCGCTGGTGCATCCGCAAACAGAAGATTATTGGGGCAATGTGAACCCGGTTGGACCACGTGGAGTGTATGACGAAGCGAAAAGATTTCAGGAAGCCATGACCATGGCCTATCATAATTTTCATCAGGTGGAAACCCGGATTGTCAGAATTTTCAATACGTATGGACCACGCATGCGCCTTAACGACGGCAGGGCTTTACCTGCTTTCATCGGGCAGGCCTTACGCGGTGAAGATCTTACGGTATTTGGCGATGGCAGTCAAACCCGTAGTTTCTGCTATGTAGATGATTTGGTGGAAGGCATTTATCGGTTGTTGATGAGCGACTATGCATTACCGGTAAACATTGGCAATCCGGATGAAATCACCCTCAGGGATTTTGCAGAGGAGATTCTGGCACTAACCGGTTCACAACAAAAAATTGTGTACAAACCATTGCCGGAGGATGATCCCAAACAAAGAAGACCGGATATCACCCGCGCCAAGGAGTTGCTGGGTTGGTCGCCCAAAGTGAGCAGAACAGAAGGATTGAAAATAACGTATGAATATTTCAAAGGGCTTTCCCAAGAAGAGCTGAATAAGTTGCCTAAGGAGTTTTTGAGCAGAAAAGGATAGGGGGCTGGAAAATGTAGAATGTAAAATGATGAATGTAGAGTAAGAAATGTAGAATGTGGCATTAGTCATAAGGAGGAAGAAAAAAGATTTTTGAGTTAAGAATTTTTAATTATTAAACATAACACGATGTACCAGGAATTGCTTAGTAAAGAAAAAACATTGGCTGTGATAGGATTGGGATATGTAGGATTGCCCATTGCCTTGGAATTTGCCAAAAAAATCAAAGTGATTGGATTTGATATCAATGCAGAAAGAGTGGAGATGATGAAAAACAAAATCGATCCAAGCCAGGAACTGGAATCTTCGGCATTTGATGGCTGCGATATAGAATTCACTAATAATCTGGACGTGCTGCGTACCGCCAATTTTTTCATTGTTGCGGTTCCTACACCGGTGGATGAACATAATGTGCCAGATCTTATTCCGGTTCAGCGTGCGAGCGAAACCATCGGAAAAGTGATTAAGAAAGGTGATTATGTGGTGTATGAAAGCACTGTATATCCGGGTTGTACAGAAGAAGACTGCGTACCCATCATCGAAAAATTCTCCGGATTGAAAATGGTGGAAGATTATAAGATTGGGTATTCTCCCGAAAGGATCAATCCGGGGGATAAAGAACATACCATCACCACCATTGTGAAAGTGGTGAGTGGTTGCGATGCCGAAAGTTTGGACACCATTGCCAAAGTATATGAGTTGGTGGTGAAGGCCGGAGTACATCGTGCATCATCCATCAAAGTGGCTGAAGCTGCCAAAATTATCGAAAACACCCAGCGTGATTTGAACATCGCCTTGATGAACGAACTGTCTATCATATTCGACAGAATGAATATCAACACTTTTGAAGTGCTGGAAGCTGCAGGAACGAAATGGAACTTTCTGAAATTTCAACCCGGTCTGGTGGGAGGACATTGCATTGGCGTGGATCCTTACTACCTCACCTACAAATCAAAAGAGCTGGGCTACGACAGCCAAGTGATTCTGGCCGGTCGTGTCATCAACGATGGCATGGCGGGATATGTGGCTAAAAAAGTATTGCAACATATCATTCAGAATAACGGCAATGTGAAAGATGCAAAAGTATTGGTGATGGGTGCCACATTTAAAGAAAACGTGAGCGACATCAGAAACAGCAAGGTGGCCGATGTGGTGAAAGAATTGAAGTCATTCTCCCTCAATGTTGATGTGGTGGATCCTCATGCCGAAAGTGACGAGCTCAAACATGAATATGGTTTTGAGCTGGCTACACAGACTGCCAATGATTATGATGCGGTGATTGTAACGGTACCGCATACCCCATATCGCTCGCTTGATGATGCCTACTTTGCCGGCATCACCAAAGAGAAAGCCATGGTTGCAGATCTCAAAGGTATGTACAGAAATAAAATCAGCAGCCGTCATTACTGGAGTTTATAATTTAAAATCAATCCTATGTCATCCCAATTATTCCATACAAAAGATATCAGCCAGGACAGCTTCCTGGTGACCGGAGGTGCCGGATTCATTGGCGGCCATATTGCCGAATACCTCTTGAAAAACGGAGCACGCAAAGTAAGGGTGCTCGACAACATGGTGAATGGTTTTGAGAAAAACCTCGACATCTTACGCCAGTATCCTCAGTTCGAGTTCATCAAAGGCGATATCCGCGATCTGGAAACCTGCATGAATGCCTGTGAAGGCATGGATTATGTGAGTCATCAGGCGGCTTTGGGTTCTGTTCCCCGATCAATCAAAGAGCCGGTTTATTTCAATGAAGTGAATGTGGGCGGATTCATGAACATGCTGAAAGCCGCAGTGGATCAGAAAGTGAAAAGCTTCGTTTATGCGTCATCGTCATCTGTATACGGAGATGAGCCTACTTTGCCAAAAGTAGAGCATCGCATCGGCAATTGTCTTTCGCCTTACGCTGCCACTAAAAAAACCAATGAGCTTTACGCCCAGGTATTTGCCGATGTATATGGCATCAAGCTGATGGGCTTTCGTTACTTCAATATTTTTGGCCCCCGCCAGGATCCCGACGGCCCTTATGCTGCGGTTATCCCTTTGTTTGTAAAAGGCATCATCAACCGTACGCCCGTTTATATCAACGGCGACGGCGAACAAACCCGTGATTTCACTTTTGTAGATAATGCCGTTCAGGTGAATGTGAAAGGCATGCTCTGCGAAAATGAGAATGCTTTCAATAAAGTGTACAATGTGGCTTGTGGTGAATATTATTCTGTGAATCATTTATACGAAGCCTGTGCGCAACAACTGGGCAGCGACTGGCCGTCGATACATCGCGAACCCAGAGCTGGTGATATCAGAAACTCACTGGCCGACATCTCCCTGGCTAAAGACAATCTGGGCTATCAGCCGGTGAAGAAATTCGATGCAGGATTGATTGAAACCATCAACTTCTTCAAAAACTTATATTCATAATCATCCATTATGCCCTTTATCGCCACTGAATTTCCAGGCTTGTTTGTGTTTGAGCCTAACGTGTTCAACGACAGCAGAGGCTATTTCTTTGAGAGCTACAATGAAAAGACCTGTGCCGCATCAGGTATTCACATGCATTTTGTGCAGGACAACCAGGCACGTTCGGCGTATGGTGTTATCAGGGGATTGCATTATCAGCTCAATCCGCAGGCACAAACAAAATTCATCCGGGCGTTGAGTGGCAGCATTCTGGATGTGGTGCTCGACATCAGACAAGGTTCACCTACATATGGAAAACATTTTTCCATTCTTTTATCAGCGGAGAATAAAAAGCAACTGTTTATCCCTCACGGTTTTGCACACGGTTATTCAGTCATCAGCGAAACGGCAGAGGTGTTTTACAAGTGCGATTCTTTTTATAACAAGGAATTGGAGGCCGGTATTCTATACAATGATGCATCCTTGGGTATCGACTGGCAGATTCCGGTAGCGGATCATATCATTTCTGAAAAAGACCTGAAGCAACCTGCTTTTGAAAACTGCAAGAATAATTTCATTTTCTCCTGAGACAAATCATTTTCTTATGACGACTCCAATGAACATCCTGATCACCGGCTCCAATGGTCAGTTGGGTAATGAATGCCGTCAGCTTTCAGCATTGTATCCCGATTCCCATTTTGTTTTTACAGATGTGGACACGCTTTCCATCACCAATCCGGATGCCGTTGAAGCCATTTTCAGTCAGTATGCCTTTGATTATTGCATCAATGCGGCAGCGTATACAGCAGTGGATGCGGCCGAGCAGGACAGAGACAATGCTTTTGCCGTCAATGCGGCAGCGGTAGGTTATTTGGCTGCGGCTTGTCAGCGTTATCAATGCCGTTTGATTCACATCTCAACAGATTACGTTTTCAATGGGGAAAATGCAAACGGATATGATACTAACGATGATGTAGAGCCGATAAATGTATATGGTGAAAGCAAGCTGGAAGGGGAGCGCCTTGCCTTGCAATACGATGCAGAAAGCATAGTGATTCGTACTTCATGGGTGTATAGTTATTATGGAAAGAATTTTGTGAAAACGATGATGCGACTGATGCAGGAAAAAGATGAGCTCAGCGTTGTGTGTGATCAAACAGGTCGACCTACTTACGCCGCAGATCTGGCCAAAGCCATCTTCCACATCATCTATCACCATGCGGAGCCCCAGCCGGGATTATATCATTTCGCCAATCAAGGGGTGATTACCTGGTATGATTTCGCCTGTGCCATAAAAGAGATTGGCGATTATACCTGTCAGATTCATCCTATTCCATCCACCGCCTATCCGGTGCCTGCCAAAAGACCGCGATTTTCTATTTTGAAAACAGATAAGATCGTCACAACATTTGGTGTAAACATACCGGAATGGAGAGAAAGCCTGAAAGCCTGCATGGAATTGCTGATGGCCTCTCATTAATAAATAATCTTCATGAATTTATTTCAACTCAACAGCAAGATCATTATCACTTGCAGCAACCGTTTGTCTGCTCTTTTACAAAAAGAAACAGAAGCGCTGGGTTATCAAACAATACGGGTTTTCAAAACAGGTGTCGAACTTAATGGAACTCTGCAGGATTGCATAAGATTGAACATGCATTTGCGATGTGCCAGTCAGGTGCTTTTTTCCTTGCATAGATTCAAGGCTTTCAATGCCGATGATATTTACCGTGAGCTGTTGAAATTAGAGTGGGAGCACATCATACCGGCAGATGAGTATTTTTCGATCAGCAGCAATGTGAGCAATGAAACCATCACCAATAATCTTTTCGCCAATGTAAAAGTGAAAGATGCCATCGCCGACCGTTTCCGGTCAAAAACTGGTAGCCGGCCCAATTCGGGTCCGGAGCTGAATGGTGTGGTGGTGCACTTATATTGGAAGGATACAGAAGCGGAGTTGTTTCTCGATACCAGCGGAGAAACATTGTCGAAGCATGGGTATCGTAAAATACCGGGCAAGGCGCCAATGCTCGAATCACTGGCTGCAGCCAATCTTTTGGCACTGCAATGGGACAGAAAATCGCCCTTCATCAATCCGATGTGCGGATCCGGCACCATAGCCATCGAAGCTGCTTTGCTGGCCAGTAACAGGTATCCTGGTTTATACCGCTCCAATTATTCGTTTATGCATCTCTGTGGGTATGAGGAGATATTTCATGAAAATTGCCTGAAAGAGATAGAGGCTAAGGTGATTGATGATCCGGGCGTACTGATCATCGCTTCCGATATCAGCGAAGACGCGGTGAACATTTCAAGAATCAATGCAGGAATTGCAGGTGTAGAAGAGATGATTCGTTTCGAACAATGCGATTTTGCGGCCACTGAAATTCCGGAAGGGCAAAATGGGGTCGTATTTTTCAATCCCGAATATGGCGACAGGCTGGGAGAAGAATTGGCTTTGCAAGAAACCTACGCCCGCATGGGCGATTTTCTGAAACAACAATGCAAAGGTTATTGGGGTTATATCTTCACAGGAAATCTGGAACTGGCCAAAAAAATCGGATTGAAACCCAAAAGAAGAATAGAGTTTTTTAATGGCAAGATTGATTGTCGCTTGCTCGAATACGAGCTATATGCGGGGACCAGAAAAATCTAATGCTAGAAGGAATTAATTCAATAAATAAAGCCCACCATTTAATTTGGCGGGCTTTAAAATATATTGGGGTTGTCAATTAGAGACCCATTTTCTTTTTCAGATTTTCATCAATGGCATCTAAAAATTCTTCGGTGTACAGGTAATGTTCACCGTGCGATACTTTGTTGCCATGTATGCAAACAGCCAAGTCTTTGGTCATCTTGCCACTTTCAACGGTTGCTATACAAACAGCTTCCAGGGCATTGCAGAAATCAATCAGTTCCTGGTTGTTGTCGAGTTTGCCACGGAAGGCCAAGCCGCGCGTCCAGGCAAAGATGGAGGCGATGGGATTGGTGCTGGTGGGTTTACCGGCCTGATGGTCGCGGAAGTGACGGGTAACGGTACCATGTGCGGCTTCCGCTTCCATCGTTTTTCCATCGGGCGTCACCAATACGGAAGTCATCAACCCCAGAGAACCAAAGCCCTGAGCTACGGTGTCGGATTGCACATCTCCATCATAGTTTTTACAAGCCCAAACAAAGTTGCCGTTCCATTTCAAGGCGGAGGCTACCATGTCGTCGATGAGGCGATGTTCGTATACGATACCGGATTCAGTGAATTGAGCTTTGAATTCGTTGTTATATACTTCTTCAAAAATGTCTTTGAAGCGACCATCATATTTTTTCAGGATGGTGTTTTTGGTAGACAAGTACAAAGGCCATTTTTTGCTCAAGGCCATGTTGAAACAGCTGCGGGCAAAGCCATAGATGCTTTCATCGGTATTGTACATGCACATGGCTACACCATCACCTTTGTAATTGTACACTTCAAATACCTGAGGTTCGCCGCCACCTTCGGGTGTGAAGGTCATGGTCAGTTTTCCTTTTCCTTTAATCACGGTATCGGTTGCACGATACTGATCGCCAAAAGCGTGACGACCTACGATGATTGGGGCTGTCCAGTTGGTGACCAAACGAGGCACATTCTGCATCACGATAGGTTCTCTGAATACTGTACCATCGAGAATATTGCGGATAGTGCCGTTGGGGCTCTTCCACATTTGTTTCAGATTGAATTCTTTTACACGCGCCTCATCGGGAGTGATGGTAGCGCATTTGATACCCACACCACAGGCTTTGATGGCATTGGCTGCATCAATGGTCACCTGATCGTCAGTTTTGTCGCGATACTCCATACCCAAATCGAAATATTGAATGGGTACTTCTATGTAAGGTAATATCAGTTTGTCTTTGATGAATTTCCAGATGATGCGGGTCATTTCATCCCCATCCAATTCCACTACGGGATTCGTTACTTTGATTTTTGACATGGTGTTAAAATTGAAGTGCGAAATTAATGAAAAAGTTTATACTAGATGCTAGATACTGGATACTAGATACTGGATACTAGATACTGGATACTGGATACTAGATACTGGATACTAGATACTGGATACTAGATACTGGATACTAGATACTGGATACTAGATACTGGATACTAGATACTGGATACTAGATACTGGATACTAGATACTGGATACTAGATAC
>CANGIT010000017.1 GCA_947454155.1 Chitinophagaceae bacterium | reverse complement strand
TGACATTGCCATGGGGAACTGTGGTAACTGTTTCTGGAAACTACGACCACACCTATCAAACTGTGAATGGTTGTGATTCTGTAGTAACGGCTCATATCGTTATCAACTACTCAACTTCATCTTCATACAACGATGTTGCTTGTAATACATTGACTTTACCATGGTCTCAAGTAGTTACAACAACCGGTGATTATGTTCACACTTATCAAACAGTGAATGGTTGTGATTCAGTAGTTACAGCTCATATTGTTATCAACTACTCAACAACTTCTGAATTCAATGACACAGCTTGTAACACATTGACCTTACCATGGTCGCAAGTTGTTACAACAACAGGTGATTATGTTCATACTTATCAAACAGTGAACGGTTGTGATTCAGTGGTTACAGCACATATTGTAATTAACTACTCAACAAATAATGTAACTACTCAATCTGCATGCGTTACCTACTCTTGGAATGGTACAGTGTATACGCAGTCGGGTACTTACACCTATGCATATAACAATGCAACAGGATGTGCTTCAGTAGATACGCTGCAACTTACTATCAATCCATTGCCGGCCTCACCAACATTAACCAACACCACTGAAACACGTTGTGGAGATGGAACCGTTACCTTCAGTGTGAACGTGGTATCAGGTATTACTTATACTTGGTATGATGCATCAACCGGTGGAAACTTAGTCGCAACAGGAGCTACATTTACTACTCCTTCATTATCACAAAACACTAGTTATTATGTTGAAGCTACCAACACTACATCAGGTTGTGTGGCTGCTGCAAGAACAACTGTAAATGCAGTAGTAAATCCATTGCCTGCTACAGCAGTTGCAGTAAATGGCTCAAGATGTGGAACAGGTGAGGTTTCAATATCTGCAACAGTAGCGTCAGGTATTACTGTTGATTGGTATGCTGCTGCTTCGGGTGGTTCTGCATTGTCAACAGGTTCTGCTTCATTTACAACGCCAAGTATTTCATCAACAACTACCTATTATGCGGAAGCTAGAAATACAATTACAGGTTGTATAGCGGCAAGCAGGGTAGCGGTTACAGCGACAATTTTAAGTGGTGTTACAGTGAACGTAACTAATGGTTCAAGATGTGGAACGGGAACGGTTAGCCTAAGTGCTTCAACAGCTACTAATGATCAAATCGATTGGTATGCTGCCTCTTCAGGAGGTACTGCATTAGCTACGAATACCACTACGTTTACCACACCAAGTATAAGCGCCACTACAGTATATTATGCAGCATTTACCAGTGCAATAGCTGGTTGTAGCTCAGCATCACGTACAGCAGTAACGGCAACTGTAAACGCATCGCCAACACCTTCGGTTTATGCTGATGGCTACACAACGCTTTGTCCTGGAGGAAGTGTAACATTATCAACAAGTGGTGGTAATGCTGTTCAGGTAGATGGAGTTGATGATTATGTAGAGGTTGCCAATCCTTATCGCAGCTTTACGAATGAGATTGCGATTGAATCTTGGGTAAATTCAAGTAGTAATGTATGGGCTGGACAAGGTGCATTGATTTTGCCTAATTTTAATGGAAAATTCACATGGCTTTGGCACATAGATGTAAGTGGTGTAATTGTTTTTCAAATTCAATCGCCTATTTCAGGTGGTTCAAAAACATTATCATTCAATTTCCCAACAACAGGCTGGCATCATATCGCCACTACTTGTTCTTCAACAGGAATGTATGCATATGTAGATGGACAATTGGTTGCTTCTACAACTGGATTTACAGAAAGTTTCAATAATCCTGCAAACAGTAGAATAACTTTAGGCTTAGATCCAAGATATACCCCACAAACTTCTTATAGGGTGACTGCCTCTAAGTTTGATGAATTCCGAGTATGGAATGTAGCTAGAACTCAGGCTCAAATTCAGGCGGGAATGAATCAATCAATGGCACCTAATACGAGTGGGTTGGTTGAATATTTGAAATTTGATGAAGGTGGTGGAACAACTTCGTATAACCTTGCCCGTTCGAATGCTAATGCTACATTAAATAATGGTGTAACAAGAGTAGTGCCTTCTCCTGTTGTAATAGCATCTAATGCTGTTCCCATCAGTTCTTACTTGTGGTCTACTGGCGCAACTACCTCTACAATACCAGTTTCAACTCCTGGCTCATATAGTGTTACAGTTACAGGAAATAATGGATGTGTTGCCAATAGTGATACCATTGTTATAGGAAGTGTTGGTTCGCCAGCCATTACGTCTACTACACCAGCTTCGAGATGCGCAACAGGTACCGTGACATTGAGTGCAACAGTAGGTACCGGTGAAACGGTTGATTGGTATGCTGCTGCTTCTGGAGGAACAGCATTAGCAACAGGAGTGACCAGCTTTACTACACCATCAATATCAACAACTACAATATATTATGCACAAGCCAGAAATGCCACTTTTGGTTGTTTGGCGCCAAGTAGGGTAGCAGTAGCAGCAACAATAAATGCGCTGCCAACTTCGCCATTAGCAGGTAATGCTTCAAGATGTGGTACTGGTACCGTAACTATTTCGGCTACGCCAGCTTCTGGTGAAACGATAGATTGGTATGCAGTTGCAAGTGGAGGTACTACTTTGCAAACCAATAGCTTAAGCTATACCACACCAAGCATTGTTGTTTCTACTGTTTATTATGCGCAAGCCAAAAATATAACAACAGGTTGTGTATCTGCTGCCAGAACAGCAGTAACAGCAACTGTAAATACATTGCCAACAGTATTAACTACTACTCCTTCTTATGTATGTGTTTCAGGGACAACAGTTCTTTCAGCAACAACAAGTGCACGTGCAAAAATTGATTGGTATGCTGCTTCATCTGGAGGTACGCCATTAGCTACAGGAACCAATACATTTACTACTCCTATTATAAATGGAACAACAATTTTTTATGCAGAAGCAAGAGATACTGTTACAGGTTGTTTGTCTGCATCAAGAACAGCGGTAACGGCAACTGTTAATTCCAATTTGCCGGTTAGTGTAAGTATTTCTTCTAATGCTACCAACAACATCACTTGTTCTGGAATTTCTGTTATGTTTACAGCAACGCCAACGAATGGTGGTACATCGCCAATTTATCAATGGAAATTGAATGGTAATAACGTAGGTACAAACGGAAACATATATTCTAGTTCAGCATTGGCGAATAATGATGTGGTATCAGTAGTGATGACCTCTAATGCGACTTGTGCTGTCAACAATCCGGCAACATCCAACAGTATTACTACATCTGTGAATACGTCTCCAGCTTCACCTGTTGTAACCAACGGATCTAGATGTGGTACGGGTACAGTTGCATTGAGTGCTTCATCAGTTACAGGAACTGTTGTAGATTGGTATGCTACCGCAACAGCCACGACTCCATTCTTAACTGCTACCAATACTTATACAACGCCAAGCATTTCTACTACAACTCCTTATTATGTTGTGGCTAGAGATACAGTAACAGGATGTACTTCGAATATTGTTGCCAACTTAGGAAATTCATTGAATTTAGACGGAACAAATGATTATGTAAATATTCCTTCCTTTGTTAATCCATTCTCAGGCAATCAAGACCATAGTGTAGAATTTTATGCACTATATAAAGGTGATCAAACCGGACATCGTTGGATTGTTTGGTTTGGTACTTATTCTAATGGTAATGTGGCGGAGTCAATTGGGTATACTGGAGAAACTGGAAAAATAAGAGTTCATCATAATTCTACCAATAATGACCAAGAGGCTACAACCGCTGCGCTTATTCCAAATGTATGGACACATGTGGCATTGGTATATACGGCATCGAACAGAGGTATGGCTATTTATATTAATGGAATTTATAAAGAAACCCTAACCTTTACAGCGGATTTGAATCTTCCGGCTTCGAGTCCAAATTTTCAATTAGGCACCTATAATTCTTATGCGGATGGCGTTAATTATTCAACTAAAATATCACTTGATGAGCTTCGTATTTGGAAAGGCGCGCGCACGCAATCGCAAATTTTGACAAATATGTACAGTGAGCTAAACGCACAAACAGGTTTAGTTGTAGCTTATCATTTTAATCAAGGAATTGCGAGTGGCAATAATACAAGTCCTGCTATCAATACATTGTCAGATGCTTCAGGCAATAATTTCACGGGTAATTTAAATAATTTTGCTTTAACAGGTAGTACCTCAAATTGGGTAGCAGGAGCTCAACCTGATTCAAAAATGATTGTGGTGGCTACGGTAAATCCATTACCAACAGTAGCATCCTCTTCAGCATCAACAGTATGTGTATCGGGTACATCTAACCTTACTGCAACTGCAAGTGCCGGTGCTAAAATTGATTGGTATGCGGCTCCAACTGGAGGTACGGCTTTAGCAACAGGAACCAATACATTTACAACACCTACGATTTCTGCAACTACTACCTATTATGCAGAAGCAAGAGATACGGTTACGGGTTGTATATCGGCAACAAGAACAGCAGTATCGGCAACGGTTAGCGCATTACCAAATGCTGCTATTACAAACAATACGGGCTCAACAGTATTGACATGTTCAAGAACAGCCATCAGCGTAACAGCAACAGGTGGAGTGTCTTATGTTTGGAGCAACAGTTTGGGAACTTCTGCCAATGCGAGCATTACTGCTCCTGGTACATACACCGTTACAGTAACAAATGCTTCGGGTTGTACAGCCACATCAAGCATTACAATAACTCAGGATATCGTTGCACCAACTGCAGGTATCACCAACAATACTGGATCAACAGTATTAACATGTACAACAACAGCGATCAGTGTAACAGCAACAGGTGGAGCTTCTTACTCATGGAGTAACAGCTTAGGCGCTTCTGCTAATGCAAGCATCACTGCTGCGGGTACATACACCGTTACCGTAACAGGAGCTAATGGTTGCACATCAACGTCAAGCATAACAATTACAAGAGATGTTACATTGCCAACTGCTGCTATTACAAACAATACGGGCTCAACAGTATTGACATGTTCAAGAACAGCCATCAGCGTAACAGCAACGGGTGGTGTGTCTTACTCATGGAGCAACAGCCTAGGTTCATCTGCCACTGCAAGCATTACAACTCCAGGTACCTATACGGTTACCGTAACGGGAGCTAACGGTTGTACATCAACGTCTAGCATTACTGCCACACAAAATATCACAGCGCCAACAGCAGGTATTACAAATAACACGGGTTCAACAGTATTGACATGTACAAGAACAGCCATCAGCGTAACAGCAACAGGTGGGGCTTCTTACTCTTGGAGTAACAGCTTAGGTACATCTGCTACTGCAAGCATTACAGCTCCTGGCACCTATACAGTTACTGTAACGGGAGCTAATGGTTGTACATCAACAGCGAGCATCACAGTAACGCAAAATATTGCAACATCAACAGGCGATACCACTGCTTTTGCATGTAATAGTTTTGTATGGTACGGAACAACGTACAACAACTCAGCTACACCAACCCATACTTTCGCTAATGTAAATGGTTGTGATTCTGTGGTGACATTACATTTGACTGTAGGTCATGCAAACACAGGAGATACAACAGCGTTTGCTTGTAACAGTTATGTTTGGTACGGAACAACGTACACAAGTTCTGCAACAACAACGCATACATTCACGAATGCCAGCGGTTGTGATTCTGTAGTGACTTTACATTTAACTATAGGTCATGCGAATACAGGTGATACAACAGTATCGGTGTGTAACAGCTTTGACTGGTATGGTCAAACCTATACAACATCCGGAACGCCAACGCGTGTGTATACCAATGCTTCAGGATGTGATAGTGTGGTGACGCTTCATTTGACCATTTTGCAGCCATCTTCTTATATTGAAGTCATTTCAAATGCAGGTCCATATACATGGCATGGTGTTACTTACACAATATCAACTAACACGCCAACATGGACAACTACGAATGCAGCGGGTTGTGATAGTATCGTTACTTTGAATTTAACGATCACTTGTACACCAAACACCGGAGATACCACAGCTTCGGCTTGCAACAGCTTTGGCTGGTATGGTACAACTTATACAGCTTCGGGTAATTATACCCATACATTAACCAATGTACAAGGTTGTGATTCTGTTTTGACATTGCATCTGAACATCTTAAGCGGCAACGCTATTGATACGACTGCTACGGTTTGTGGCAGTATCGTATGGTATGGCAACACCTATACTGCATCCGGAAACTACATGCAAACGTTTACCAATGCATCCGGTTGCGATTCTGTTATTACGTTGCACTTAACTGTAAATACATTACCCGTGCTTGGTCTTATAAGTGGTCCGGCAGAAGTTTGTAGCCTAGTAGGAAGTGCCATTCCAACCAATTATTCGATAGCAACGGTTCTAGGCGCTTCCAATTATAACTGGACGGTTCCGCCCGGTGTGCTGATACAAAGCGGACAAGGCACCAACATTTTGTCGGTTACTTTCACCACTGCTTTGGCTGCCACCAACCAGCGATTTTATGTAACTGCCGTTTCAGCGGCCGGATGCAGCAGTGCTACCGGTAGTTTTTTACTGAGCAAAACCATCCCTAATATTCCTGCTAGCATAACAGGGCCTACCAATATTTGCAATTTCATTGGTCAGACCAACAACGCTGTTTATACCTGCGATTCAGTAGGAGGGGCTACAACTGGTTATTTATGGACTGTTCCAACGGGATGCGTTTTAGTGAGCGGACAAGGTACCCGAACCATTTTGGTCAACTATACCAATCTGTTTACTTCTGGATCGGTGTCCGTAGCCGCCCAATCCAATTGTGGTAGCCGTTCGCCTCGCTCTTTAACGGTCGCACGCACAGTCCCCGGTATTCCGGTGGCCATCACAGGTCCAGTCAGTGCTTGCAGTTACATCGGAACCGGCTCACAAATAAGCTATTCAATTGCACCAGTAGCCAATGCTGCTTCTTACTTGTGGACTGTGCCTACCGGCGTGACCATTGTAAGCGGTCAAGGCACTACCACATTGGTAATTAAATTCAACCAAGGCTATATCAGTTCCAGCATTAAAGTAAGGTCTGTAGCCAATTGCGGCAGCAGTGCCGACAAAACATTGCTTGTAGCAGGTGCTAATTTCAGTGCGCCAGGCCCTATAACTGGACCTACCAATGCCTGTCCTTATATTAACAACAGCGATGCATTGGCGGTATTTACTATCAGAAAAGTAGCCAATGCGCCAGCTTATATTTGGACAGTGCCGGCGGGTGCTTCGATTGTTTCACATCCCGGAGGGTTGGGAGTAAATGATACCATCATACAGGTGACCTTCAACAGTAACTTTGTATATGGATCCAATATTACTGTACAAACCACCGGTTGCGGTACAAGCGTAGCAAGAAGTATAAGCGTTGGAGGTATTAATCCTTCTGCACCAGGTACTATTGCAGGCCCAACTAATGTTTGTGAGTTCATGATGTCATCCAGCAATCCTAATGGTAACTTAGCCACTTACACCATCAGAAAGGTGTCGGGGGTGAGCAGTTATGCTTGGACGGCTCCTGCAAATGCTACCATTTTCGCCCATCCTGCCGGTACGGGAATCAATGACACAGCTGTACAAATTAAGTACAATAGCGATTTTGTCAGCGGAACAGTAACAGTGATTTCTGTCAATGGTTGTGGTAACAGTACTGTAAGAACACTCATTGTTTCAAGATTGAATCCTGCTACTCCGGGTGCATTTGATGTGATACAAACAAGTGCTTGTCCCAATAGGGTATACACGTACACATTAGCGGCTATGCCGGCTAATGCCACATTTGTGAAATGGACAGTTCCTGCAGGTGCGGTAATTGTTTCGGGCGACTCCACCACGATGCTCACAGTTTCTTATCCATCATCTTCTGTTGGTGGTCAAGTGACGGCTCAGTCCTTCAATAATTGTGCGGTCAGTTCGCTCAAGGTGCTGAATATTAAACTTCCTTCATGTCCTTCATTATTTACAAGTACTCAACCTCCTGTTTTAAAATCCAACCAGCCAATGTTCAACCAATCTATGTCAGTGATGGTTTATCCAAACCCTACAACTACAGCTTTCAAGCTGTTATTAAAAAATACATCTTCGGAGGTGACCATAAATGTTTTTGACATACAGGGACGTTTTGTTAAATCAATGAAAGTCGCCGGCAACGAGACGCTTTCTTTGGGCACTGATCTGAAAGCTGGGACCTACTTCATTGAAGTGTTATCGGGTAATGAGAAGAAGACCGTAAAGGTGGTGAAGTATTAGTCTGACTATTACTTTTAGAAGGGAAGTAGATTTTTAATTTGGTGATTTGATAATCATTTCGATAAATGATATCAAATCACCAAATTACTCCATCACTTTTTGTTGACTTTTAAGTGTTTTGCAGAAGTAGGATTTTTTAAATCGTAAAAGTCCGATTCATGACAATTGCATAAATCATCAAGTAGTTTTGATTTAATAAAAAGACAACAACTGATAATCTTTGATTTAGAATTATGTTGAATTCAAGAAAAAAGCAAAAGTCGAAAAGTGTTTTCTCTGCAATCGATTATATCGGTTTTGGAATTGTGATTATTGCCATTGTGGTGTGTATCTGCTATTTGGTGTTTTTGGAATTATTTGAAAAATGATACGGTATGCAATGAAAAAAAACAGTACTCTTTCAAAATCGGTTTCGTTTCTTCCAATATCCTGTTGAAAAGTCTAAAAATCCTTCAGCACCCTTCTATATAAAAGTTCTTCTATGAGAAGACTTGTTGTTATGAAGTACAACAAACAAGCCGACCATTTGGTCGGCTTTGTTTTTTTCAAGCTATATTCCCAGCCAAAGAAATTACATGGATAATATCTTGTCGATTATAGCTAATTTCTGTTCCTGTTATATTGTTGAGTGATTGAGGCTGCTTTATTTTTTTAGTATCTAAAATCGACACAAATTTATTAAGTGTTGCGGCTGCTTCATCAACATGTCCGGTGCCAAGTTTAATTTCAAAAGCACACCATTCGGCCGACTTCACTCCTTTTTGAACCGAAATAATGGTTCGAAAAGGATTTTTATCGTTTTTTATGATTGAAATCGATTTATAACTCCTTTTCTCCGTACGATGCGGTTAAAAAACTAATACATCTTCGCATATTCTTGTATAGAATACCCGGTAACGCTTTTAAATGTCATATTAAAAGTATTATAAGATGAAAAACCACAATGAATAGATAGCGATTATATATTGTTGGGTTTAAGAAATCCGCTTTCAATTAGCTTGGTGGCATCATGAATTCGAACATTTTTTTGAAATCAGTATAGTTTTCTCTAAAATGATATTTCCAAATTTCGAGAGATACTTTCTAGTATTTGAGACAAACTTTGATCTATCTAATTGTAATCTTGTAGATATTTTGCAACGGGTTTTGAAACTATTTACATCTAAAGATTAAACCTCTTTTTTTTAAAATCAAAATATACATGAAAAATAAGTTTCTAGTTTGTGTTGTAGCTTTTTGCATTTTTACTAGCAACTACCTGTTTGCTCAATATAATAATTTATGGATTCCTGATACATTATCTGGTACGGATTTTAATCTTGCTATCAAGGATACATTTAAACAGATTCGAACAGGGCAACAAACCATTACTGGTGGTATAAACAATAGTGCTTTCTGGGGGCCAACATTGATTTTCAAAAAAGGAGAAACCGTTCACATGAATGTGACTAACCAATTAAACGATACAACCACTTTACATTGGCATGGAATGCATTTGCCTGCAGTAATGGATGGTGGCCCACATCAGGTAATTCCGCCAGGAACTTTATGGCAACCATTTTGGACAGTAACCAACCAAGCCGGAACTTATTGGTATCATCCGCATTTACATGAAATGACTTTAGAACAAATGACAAAGGGCATAGGAGGATTTATTATTGTAAGAGATAGTGTAGAAGCTAATTTAGCTTTACCAAGAAAATATGGAGTTGATGACATTCCAATTGTGTTGACTAGCAGAAGCTATACTGCCAATAATCAATTTGCAGTTACGAATACTACCTATGGAGATTATATGCTGACCAATGGCGTCCCGAATGCACAGGTAAATTTGCCTAAACAATTTGTACGATTAAGAATCCTAAATGCTGAGATTGAAAGAGGATATGATCTGGGCTTTAGCGATAACAGAACATTCTATGTAATTGCAAATGACGGAGGTTTGTTGAATGCTCCGGTTGCCAGAACAAGAGTGAAATTATTAGTAGGTGAAAGAATTGAAATAATGGTGAATTTAGGAAATGATGCAGTTGGTAGTTCTTTGGATTTAAAAGCTTACAATTCCAACCAGGCTTTTGGATTTCCAGGAGGGGAGCCAAACAGTTCGGGTCCATTTGGAAGTTTGCTAAACAACATTGATTTTACGGTTTTGCACATGAATATTATCGCAACTACCAGTAATCCTATTACCGCAGTGCCTTCGGTCTTGGCCAATAACGTTTATTGGACAGCTGCTGATGCAACTGTTTCAAGAAACCTTGCCATAGCAGGTGGAAACGCTGGATCCAATATCCCATTCAACTTTGACAATGCTCCATTTGTTCTGAATACTATAAACAAGACGGTTAATTTAAATGATATTGAAAAATGGACCATCACCAATAGTAATGTCTTCGGGCATACATTCCATATTCATGATGTTCAGTTTAAGATTGTAGCCAGAAATGGAAGTGCAGCAGGGGTGGGGGATTATGAATCGGGTTGGAAAGATGTGATATATGTACCAAAAAGTGAAAGCGTATCCTTTGTCGCAAAATTTGATGATTATTCAGATGCAATTCATCCGTACATGTACCATTGTCATTTTTCCAATCATGAAGACGATGGCATGATGGGTCAATTCGTAGTGAACGGCCCAGTTGTTTCACCTACTGTTACTTCATTGAATTGTGCCGGAGCCTCTTTTTCTGCTTCTGCTACCGTCAATGCAGCTTACACAGGATCGGCAAACGTTCCCTACGCCGGTGGAAATGGGGTAGCGTATTCGGCAGGGTTGGCCATCAGTTCAACGGGCGTAACTGGTTTGACTGCTACACTGGTTGCGGGCACGCTTGCCAATGGGGCAGGAACAGCCATTTATACGATCACAGGCACCCCAGTAAATTCAGGCACAGCCAATTTTGCCATTACACTTGGAGGACAAAGCTGCACCTTGAGTATGACGGTCAACAACACTGTTCCAACAGTTCCTACGGTGACGAATTTGTCTTGCAATACAGCTACTTTTTCCAATTCAGCTACCGTCAATACATCTTATTCTGGAACAGCTATTGTTCCATACACGGGAGCTAACGGATTGGCCTACACGACAGGTTTCGCCATCGCTTCTACGGGTGTGATAGGCTTGACAGCCACGCTTCAGTCCGGAACACTTGCCAATGGATCGGGCACCCTAACCTACGCGGTGGTGGGTACTCCGACATCGACAGGTATCGCCAATTTTGCCATCAGTGCAGGGGGACAATCTTGTACATTGAGTTTGACGATTAATGATATAGGTCCTGTATTGCCTGCTGTGGTAAGTTTGCTGTGCAACCAAGCTACGTTTTCTGGAACAGCATATGCCAATACTATCTTTAGTAGTACAGCCAATGTGCCTTATACAGGAGGAAATGGAGCTACTTATCCTCTACCGGGCCCTGCGGTGTCATCTACCGGCGTTACTGGATTAACAGCCGTATTGCAACCCGGCACATTATTCAATGGCAGTGGCAACCTAACTTTTACAATAACAGGTACACCTGTATCTTCAGGAGTAGCAAGTTTTCTTCTGGATTTTGGCGGGCAGTCATGCACACTTAATTTGAATGTATTGAATGCGATGTCACCTTTTGATTTTACTATTTCTCCCAATCCGGTTAATGATAAATTGCAAGTGAACTTCATGAATCCTAATATCGTTGTTTATTATGTTTGGGTATATGATGATTTAGGAAGGACTGTTATGATGTTGCCTCAACCTGATTTGTCTAATGGAATCAACGTCTCTCAGCTTTCAAAAGGATGTTATTATCTCAAAATTATGGATAAGGAGAACAAGTATGAAGTTACAAAGAAGTTCCTTAAAAAATAATTAGAATATGGCAATGAAATCAAAAGTATTAAGATGCTTGGTACTTATTATTTTTCTAATAGGAACTGCTGAATTGTTCGCACAGTCGACAAGCTTAATCGGTAAAAAAATCCAACCTTTTAGTTTAAAAAACATCGATCATTCATTGATTTCAATCAATGGCATAAAGCAGGCGAAAGGTTTCATGGTGATATTCACATGCAATCATTGTCCTTTTGCTAAATTGTATTCTAAACGGTTGAATGAATTAAATAAAAAATACAAAAAAAAAGGTGTCCCACTTTTAGCAATAAATTCGATGGATTCATTCTTATACAAAGAAGAGTCTTTTGAATTGATGCAACAGATCGCTAAAAAAGAAAAATATAATTTCCCTTATTTGCAAGATGCAACTCAAAAAGTTGGTAAAAACTTTGAGGCTCAACACACTCCTAAGGCCTATGTAATATGGAAAGAAATAAATAATTGGGTTATAGAATATGAAGGGGTAATAGATAACGATGGTGAACATCCTGAAAAAGCTCATTCTTATTTATCTGAAGCTGTAGAACAGTTGCTCAATAATAAAAAAGTATCTGTACCCAAAACAGAATCCTTTGGTTGTCGGATTTTCTATAGAAAGAGTTAAGCTACGTATCATGGATGTTCAGGGTAAACTAATCAAAACTCAGTGATGCATTCTTCGTACTTTTTAACGTGCTGATAAGGATTAAGTGATTTTGTACTATTTGTTCATTATTTGATATATTATGTAAAATTTAAAAAAAAACAACAATGAAGAAGATTTCGATGTTACTATTAACCTTGGTTGTGGGTATCTCTTACAATTATGCTCAAGTAAGTCAAACAACAAAAGAAAATCTGCCTGCAAAAAATGTAAATCCATTGCAAGGACTAAGAAAAGCCAATTCTACTGACCTTGATCCTTCAAAGCCATTGATGCTGGATCGGGTATCAACGCCGATGTATACCGAAAATCTTACGCAGGTAGAAAGTGATGATTTTATGCAATTGATGAGCAATGGTGATAATTTATTTGATGTCTATATCGACAGCAACAAGGAAGTAAAAGCCTATGTAATCAGAAAAGCAACTGATCTTGAGAAAAGTAAGATGGTAAAAATGAAAACAGATTCGGAAATGCCTGGCAAGTCTGATTTGTTGGGTAAACCGGCTTTGCCTTTTTCAGTTACTGATATCAACGGTAATAACTATTCTCTCGAAAGTTTGAAAGGAAAAGTGGTTGTCATTAATTTCTGGTTTGTAGAATGTAAGCCATGTGTTATGGAAATGCCGGAGCTGAATAAGATTGTTGAGAAGTATAAAAATAAAGATGTTGTATTCTTAGGCTTGGCCATCAATCAAATAGACAAGATTGAAACGTTTTTGAAAACAACTCAATACAAATACAATATTGTTGCTGATGCTAAAGATGTTGTTGGTAAATATGGCGTAACCTCATTTCCCATGCATATTGTAATTGATAAAAACTCAATCATAACTTTTTCGGTTAATGGCTTAGGGCCTACGACGATTGAGGATTTGGAGAAGGCGATTGATTCATCGGTTAAATAGTTGAAAAATGAATCAAATCCATCACCATCAGGTTAGATAATTGTCCTCCTAAGCGTACTCTGTTATTTTATAATACAATAGTTGTTTTATAAAATAACAATATTGAGATGCCTCAGAAGAAATTTTGGGGCATTTTTTATAATTTGATTTTAAAAAATTGTTTTGAGCTCGCCCTGAAAATCCGTATATTTAAGTATGAAACGCGGAGTTAATTTTCATTTGGATTTTATCGTTGACCAATTAACCAATTCAATTCGAAATGTTATAACTGGTGATTCATTTCAGACAGAAATATCAAGGTTTACAAGAACGGATTGCAAAACGACAATAAAAAAACATGGTTGGAATTTTGACAGGAAATCTGAATTGGATGATGACGTTAATGAGGTTTACAAACTGACTATCGTAGGGAACCCCAATATTATCCAAGGTGTTTTGAGCATAAGGAAAGAAAAAGATCATATTTTCATGAATCTTCTTGAAAATGCTCCTTTCAATATTGGTAAATCAAAACAATATGAGGGCGTTGCAGGTAATTTGGTTGCCTATGCATGTAAAGTTTCCTTTCAGGCAGGATTTGAAGGTTTCTTGGCATTTACTGCAAAAACAAAATTGATTAAACACTATGAGGATAATTTAGGAGCCATTCATTTTGGCGGTCAAAGAATGTTGATTCAAACCCATTCTGCTAAAATGCTCGTAGAAAAATATTTTAAAACATAAGACATGGGATATATTAAAGAACCTAATGGAGTTGATTTTATAATTAAAATTAACCCTTTGACAGATAAAGATCGAAATGACATAAGTAAACTTATAGCCGACTATAAGAAAAAGACAAAAAAAATGAAGGGAAAAAAGAGAACTGCAACTATTCGAAAAAATGTTGCGGCTTAGATTTATTGTTATCAATTACTTGAACAAATTCTAATAATTCTTCTATCAACTGATTAGATATTTTTCCTTCAAAGAGTACGTTTAAAAGTTCAATAGGTTGAATAGGTTTAATAAGTTCAACAGGTTGGATGAAAGAAGTGAATGCCTCAGAAAAAATTCTGGGGCATTTTTTATTTACAGAAGAATACTTACCTTTGGCGTTAGTAACTTAATTGGTAACTATGATTGTATCATTTGGAGATAAGGATACTCAAAAAATATGGGAAGGGGTTCGGGTAAAATCGCTTTCAACTGAAATTCAAGAAATAGCAAGACGAAAACTGAGAATGTTAAATAACTCTGTTGATATTAATGATTTGATGATTCCTCCTTCCAATCGTTTGGAAAAGTTGAAAGGCAATTTGAAAAATTATTATTCCATAAGAATTAATAATCAATGGAGAGTTATTTTTAAATGGAATAATGGCAATGCTTCTGAAGTGTCAATTATTGATTACCATTAAAATATTTTTTATGCAACATTTAAAAAACATACATCCCGGCGAAATTCTTATGGAAGAATTTCTAATTCCCTTGGAAATATCTGCTTACAGGCTCTCTAAGGATATTGGCATACCTCAAACCAGAATTTCTGAAATTCTTAAATGCAGAAGAAGTATTACAGCTGATACGGCACTGAGGCTATCAAAATACTTTGGGAATAGTCCAAAATTTTGGCTTGGACTTCAAGATGATTTTGATATTGAGGAACAACAAAAACAAAAAAGCACAGATTTTAAGAATATAAAGCAGTACAATGGAAAAGCTGCTTAAATAATTATAATCTAAAAATATTCAACAAATCTATCACCATCCGGTTAGATATTTGTCCTCCTAAGCGTACAAAAAGTCAGAACGCGAATGAGAGCGAGAGCGATCATAGAGTGCTGACTTTTTTCTTCGTTTTCATTCTGTTTCTCGCCCGGATTAAATCAAATTATTTTTTATCGGACAAGAATTTCAAAAAAATCTATCTCCATTTTTCTTGGATGCCAATTCATCGCTTTTATTTAATATCTTAGATGAATGTGGATTAGATCTCATGATACAACATCTCATTAAAAACAGATTGATGAAAAAAATATTTTCGATTGTCTTCTTTTGGGTCATCAGCATTTCGTGTATTTATGCGCAAGTAAATCATTCGAAAAAAGAACCTGCCAATTCAAACAAGAATAACCCATTACAAGGACTAAGAAAAGCCAACATCACTGAGCTTGATCCTTCAAAGCCTTTGATGCTGGATGGTGTATCAACGCCAGTGTATACCGAAAATCTTACGCTGGTAGAAGGCGATGATTTTATGAAAGTGATGAGCAATGGCGATTATTTTCCGGATATCTATATCGACAGCAACAAGGAAGTAAAAGCTTTTGTACTCAGAAAAGCAACTGATCTTGAAAAAAGTAAGATGGTAAGAATGCAAACAGATGCGGAAATGCCTCGCAAGTCTGATTTGTTGGGTAAACCGGCTTTGCCTTTTTCGGTTTCAGACATTAACGGTAATAACTATTCTCTTGAAAGTCTGAAAGGAAAAGTAGTTGTTATTAATTTCTGGTTTGTGGAATGTAAGCCTTGTGTAATGGAAATGCCAGAGTTGAATAAGCTGGTTGAAAAATTCAATAACAAGGATGTCGTTTTTCTTGGATTTGCCATGAATGAAAAAGATAAGATTGAACAATTTTTAAAGAAAACAAAATACAAATACAATATCATTCCTGGAGCTAAAGATGTTGTTGGTACTTATGGTGTAACCTCATTCCCCATGCATATTGTAATTGATAAAAACTCAATCATAATTTTTGCGGTTAATGGCTTAGGGCCTACGACGATTGAGGATTTGGAGAAGGCGATTGATTCATCGGTTAAATAGTTGAAAAATGAATCAAATGCATCACCACTTGGTTAGATAATTGTCCTCCTAAGCGTCCGATCAAAAGTTCAATAGGTTGAATAGATTCAATAAGTTCAACAGATTGGATGAAAGAAGTGAATGCCTCAGAAGAAATTCTGGGGCATTTTTTATATTCAGACAAATGTTTGTCCTTTGCGTTAGTAACTTAATTGGTAAGTATGAGTGTTTCATTTGGAAATAAGGATACACAAAAAGTTGGGTAGAGCATTCGAATTAAATCACTATCAACGCTAAATAGCTGAATAGGCTTTAGTTTTAATGTGTTTGATAAATTAATTATTACAGTGTCGCCAATTGCAAGTCCATTGGTTGAAAAGTTTGATTTGCAAATGGAGGCATAGCTAATATTTTCATTTTTATTTTCGAAGTGATGATCTTCTGCTATTCGTACTTCTTCAGTTACTTTTGTAATTATCTTGCGTGTTTCCTGATTAAGCAGGAAACAATGACGCAATTGTCATTGTATTGATTATTCGGTAAAACTTTCCTTATGTTTCAAATGCAACAGTCTATGCGATGGTTCGGCCCTCATGATCCGGTTTCGCTTTGGGATCTTCGTCAGGCCGGGTGTACAGGAGTGGTTACTGCACTCCATCATTTTCCTAACGGAGAAGTGTGGACGGTAGCGGAAATAATGAAACGTAAAGCAGAGGTGGAAGCGGTCGGTATGCGCTGGTTGGTGGTGGAAAGCTTGCCTGTTCATGAATCGATCAAAACACAATCGCCCGGATTTCAAACCTACATCGATAATTATAAACTTTCGCTTCGACATCTGGCCGCATGCGGTATTCACATTGTTGCTTACAATTTCATGCCGGTGATGGATTGGACGCGTACCCATCTGGCTTATCCGATGCCCGACCATTCCTTGGCTCTTTTATATGAAAAGGCCGATGTGATGGCGTTTGACTTATTTCTGCTGAAAAGAAAAGATGCTGAACAGGATTATACAGCAACGGAAATGGAAAGTGCAACAAACAAATTCACTCAAATGAGTGAGGCGCAAAAAAGTCTGCTGACACAAAATATGATCAAAGGACTACCTGGCAGTGAAGTGAGTTTCACGCTCGAAGAATTTCAGCAGGCCATCAACCAATATGATGGCATTGACACGGATAAATTTCGTGCGAATCTCATCTATTTTTTGTCTGAAATTATACCTGTGGCAGAGGAGTGTGGAATCAAAATGGTGATTCATCCTGATGATCCTCCTTATCCTCTTTTAGGACTTCCTCGTGTGGTGAGTACAGCCAATGATTTGCAAGCTCTTTTCGACGCTGTTCCTTCGGCAAGTAATGGTCTTTGTTTTTGTACTGGATCTTTAGGCGTTAGGCCCGATAATGACCTTCCGGCAATGCTTAGGCAGTTTGGTGATCGTATCAATTTTTTACACCTTCGTAATACCAAAAGAAATGAATGGGGAGATTTTTACGAAGACAATCACCTCGATGGAGATACCGACATGTATGCCATTGTAAAGGAAATTGTCGTCATCATGCAACAGCGAAAACTTTCAATACCCATGCGCCCCGATCATGGACACCAAATGCTGGATGATCTGAAAAAGAAAACCAATCCCGGTTATTCGGCTATAGGAAGGTTAAAAGGATTGGCAGAGCTGAGAGGCCTGGAATTGGGCATCGTTAAGTCGATCAGGGATATTTGACCATAAATTGTATCATAACATCTTTATCGGATGTTGATGATTAATATTGACATGATGAATAATTCAAAAATGAAAAAAATCTATATCGCATTACTGCTTTTTTCCGGAATCAATTCTTTTGCACAGCAACGATTCAGAGATGAGGTATTTGGTCTAGTGGATTCTATTGTAAACGTGCAATATGGCGAAAACAGGAACACTGTTGGAAGAAAAGAAAAACTGTTTCTTGATGTAATGATGCCTTCTTCTGATACCTGTAAGAAAAGACCATTGTTGCTTTATTTTGATGGTGGAGGATTTTCTCACAACTCTTATGGCGAGATGCTTTGTCGGTCTTTTACCCAAAGGGGATATGTAACAGCTGCAGTTGAATATCGTATGGATATTACGCAATCTGGTATGAATGGTTTACGGGGAAAAGATAGAACTAATGCCGATTATACCAACGCTTTGTATCGGGCACAACAGGATGGCCGAGCTGCCATCCGCTTTTTTAGAAAAAATGCCGAACAGTATGGAGTCGATACCAATCAGATTTTTATCTCCGGGAACTCATTTGGCGCTTCTGTCTGTTTGGCCATAGCTTACCTGAATGAAGATGAGGTGCCGCATGAAGTGGACAGAAAAAAATGGGGTAGCCTTGATGGGGAGAGTGGTAACGCTGGGCACTCTTCAAAAGTTAACGGTGTAATCAATGCCTGGGGAGCCATGATCGATTATCGGTGGATTGGGTATGGGGATGTACCGTTGTTCAATACCGCCGGCACTGAAGATAAAATCGTTCCATTCGACAGTGCTTTTGATGATCATGGATTAAAATATGGACCTTATTTTTTGTTTCAGCATTGTTTGAGTCTGGGTATTCCCACTGGTTGGCGTCCTTTTAACGGAGCCGGTCACGCATTGGACAACAATACTCAAAAACAAGACAGTTGTATTCAGTCCATAGCCCACTGGTTGTATACTCAACTTTCGGTTAAAAACCCTGCAAAAGATAATAGTGTGTTCAGGTACGATAATGATATCAACCGTTTTGACAGTATCAATAATTCTGTGAATTACAGCGATACGGCCATCATCTTCATGGGCAGCTCTTACATCCGTCTTTGGAAAAACATCCGCGAAGATTTGGGTTATCAAGCCATTATTCATCGTGGATTTGGCGGGGCCACACTGCGGGATGTGGCTTTTTATGTAAAACGAATTGTGTATCCCGTAAAGCCTAAAGCCATCTTCATGTATGTGGGCAATGATATTGTTGGGGGAGCCAGAGACAAGGATCCCGACCAGGTGTTAGAACACTTCAAATATGTGGTGAAACAAATCAGGGAGAAATATCCCGACATGCCCATCACATGGCTGGCCATTTCCCCCAGTGAAAAAAGATGGTCGGTATGGAAACAGGTGCAGCAAGCCAATCAGTTGATAAAAGATTATTGTTCAACTCAATCAAAATTATATTTCATCAATGCCGGATCTGGATTTCTCAATGCAGATGGCCTTCCTGAATCAAAATACTACAGAGATGACAGATTGCATTATAATGAAGAAGGTTACAGGCTTTGGGGTAAGCTGATCGGTGATCAGGTGAAAGCAATCCTACAGAAGAAATAATTTCTTAATCCGCGTATTCATCCTTTAGCGCATAATAACCAAAAGTGAGCAATCCGCCTACAATGATGGGCGTAAGAATAAACAGGTTGATCAGCCCAAAAACCAGGTCTTCCTGTTTGCCACTTTGTATTTTAGGAATCCCCATGATCATCACATTAAAATAGCCGGAAACAACGGCAATAATCATCCACAAGATACCTGCGTATTTTTTAATCGTATTCATGCTTCTTTGTTTGAATTGTTTTTATTGAGATAGATCATTCCGATAATGAAGCAAACGGCTCCAACGATGATGGGATACCAAAGACCGTTGAGGTACCATGCGTTTTGATTGTTGTTTTTAGCGGTAGTGACCAGATAGGTAGCCACGGTAGGCAGCAATCCGCCAAAGATGCCATTGCCGATATGATAGGGCAGCGACATCGACGTGTAGCGGATACGGGCCGGAAAAAGCTCCACCAAAAATGCGGCAATCGGGCCGTAAACCATCGTGACGAAAATCACCTGTAGAAATACCAGCAGGATGATGGTCCATTGGTCGTTGTTATTCAAAGTGATGGCCTCTTTCTTTTCTTTGCCTTCTCTGATGATGCCATTGGAACTTAAAGTATCTTTTGTTGTGGTGACCATACTGCTACCATCTTCAAAAAACTGATGGGTTTCTTTGATGCGTAAAGAACCGGTTTTGTCATCAAAGGGTTGTGTTTTGATATTGATGGTGGTTTTGTTGGCAATGATTGTTTTGTGGGTGACATCAATGGTGGTGTAAATTTTTTCATAGATGGGCCGATAGCAGATGATGGCGATGAACATGCCCGCCATCATGATTCTTTTTCTGCCGATTTTATCAGACAGGCTGCCAAAGACAACAAAGAAAGGGGTTGCAGCCAATAAGGCGATAGCCATCATGGTATCGGTTTGTTGCGAAGCTACATGACAGACTTTTCCAATAAAGCTCATCGCGTAGAACTGGCCGGTGTACCAGATGACCCCTTGTCCCATTGTGGCGCCAAACAATGCCAGTAAAACGAATTTGAAATTGAACCTATTGCCAAAGCTTTCCTTCAAGGGATGAGCTGATGATTTGCCTTCCGCTTTCAATTTGGAAAACACCGGAGATTCTTTCATGTTTTTACGGATGAAAAAAGAGATGATGACCATCAGAATGGAAACCCAGAAAGGAACGCGCCATCCCCAATTTTCAAAGGCTTCGTTTCCCAAAGCATTGCGCGTGATCAGGATGACGGTGAGTGAAACGAATAGTCCGGCTGTGGCCGTGGTTTGAATCCATGAGGTCCAATAGCCTCTTCTGTTGGCAGGCGCATACTCGGCCACGTAAGTAGCAGCGCCGCCATATTCTCCCCCGAGTGCCAATCCTTGCAGCAGTCTAAGTAGCAATACCAGTAAGGGCGCCAGAAATCCTATGCTTTTATAATCCGGAATGCAACCGATCAAAAATGTAGATCCCCCCATCAGCAGCAGTGTCACCAGAAAAGTATATTTCCTTCCAATCATGTCTCCAAGTCTTCCAAAAAACAAAGCACCAAATGGTCGTACAACAAACCCGGCCGCAAAGGTGGCCAGTGTGGATAGAAATGCCGCAGTGGGATTGTCTTGCGGAAAAAATTTGGTGGAGATCACCAAGGCCAGGCTGCCAAAGATGTAGAAGTCGTACCATTCAATCAGTGTACCTACTGATGAGGCCGCTATCACAGAGCGCAGCGTTTTTTGCTCAGTCATGATCAATGTTTTGGTAAATAGGTCTGATGAAAATAACGATAAAAAAGGAATCAAAGGGATATACAGATACAATAATTGAAAACCATTGTTATTATTCTCTTTTGTATAAAGGTAATGATGTAAGCGATGCCACTTTTTGCGCCAGTGCTTCGCCTGCTTCGCTGAAAGGCCATACCAGCAAGGCTTTGATAGGATGGTCGTTTCGGATGGCGTTGATGCCTTCGCAGGTCAACTGACATGCCAATCCTTTGTTGCGGTATTCTTCCAGTACAAGTGCAGAACATAAATAGATTACCTCATAAGGACCTTGGTCGGGTGTATGGAGGTAAAGTTCTTTTTCGGATATCTGATGTTGCAGAAAGGCGTTCATCAAAGCCGTGGTGGTGGGAAGGAGGAGAATCCACACTGCAGGGCCCTCATTGGTTTCAAAAGCCGATAGGGTAGAGGGGTGGATACGTTGCAGTCTCTCCATCACTGCCTCATCTACATCCAGTTGTTCGGGGTCTGTTCTTACGGCAAAAACATCTTCTGCCAGTTGAATCATTCTGTCGTAATTGTTTTGTTCCATCAACTGAAATTATGGAAAATCAAACACATCAATCATTTTGCTGAATGGGTCTTATTTTATATCTGCACATTTTTTGTCAATAGCTAATTGAAAAGTATGCTTCCGCTTATGCAAGTCATACAACTTTATGATGCTTTGAATTACATTTATCGAAATTTTCCATCTCATGAAAACTTCAGCAGACACCAATCGTTTTTTATTATGGGCACCCAGAATTCTTGCCATCGTCTTTTCTCTTTTTCTCAGCATTTTCGCCGCAGATGTTTTTGAATCGCATGCTGGTTTTTGGTCATTGGCTTTGGCCTTATTTATGCATCTGTTGCCGGTGTTATTGATGCTGCTGGTGTTGATCGTTTCCTGGAGATATGAGTGGGTGGGGGCAATAGTGTATTCGCTGCTGGGTGTTGTCTATATCATTTGGGCCTGGGGCAGATTTCCTTTGTCGGTTTATTTTTTCATCGCCGGTCCATTATTCATTATTGCTATTTTGTTTTTCTTGAGTTGGAGAAGGCGAAAGTCCATTTTTAATAATGAGGAAGTATTGAATTGAATCAATGTCCACTGAAGCAACGCATGCTGATACTGGCGTTCTGATAGCCTTCAAATAAATAATTCACTTGCTCATTTTTATCCATCAACCCTAATGTATACAGCATAGGAAGATAGTGGTCATTGGTGGGGATCGCATAGCGCGCAGCAGTCCCTAATTTTTGATAATCGACCAAAGATTGATGGTCGCCGGCCGTAAGTATTTTTTTTACTTGTTCATCAAAGGCTATGGCCCAGTCGAATGGCGTGGCCTCCATATTGTAAAAGTCGGCGGCGTAAAGATTGTGTACAATGTTGCCGCTCGACATGATGAGCACGCCTTTTTCACGCAGGGATTTCAATTCTTTGCCCAGCTGATAATGAAAAGCCGGAGGTTTGGAATAATCTATGCTTAGTTCAAGAACCGGAATGTTGGCTTGTGGAAAGATGTGTCGCAAAACGGTCCAGGCGCCATGATCCAATCCCATCTGCGCATCGGGTTTTACATTCGCCGATTGTATGCTTTCCATCACCATCTTGGCTACCGCAGGATGGCCGGGTGGTTCGTAAGTCAACTGAAATAATCTGTCGTCGAACCTGCCGAAATCATAAATGGTTTTGGGGTGTTGGTTGGTGGATACAAAACTGCCCATGGTTTGCCAGTGCGCCGAAATCATCAGTATGGCGTTGGGGGCTTCAAACTGAGTGCCCATTTTTTGTAAGGCTTGGGTGAAACTATTGTCGAGCAAGGCGTTCATCGGGTGGCCATGACCAATGAACACCACCGGCATTTTTGCACTTTTGCCAAAGTGGTCTGTTTGATTTTTTAAGTCATGCAAGTTCATGAGGTGAATGTCGGTTTTATTTCAGAAGTTCATCGCACATTTGATTATACAACTTAATCATTCCTTACCTTTATTCCAAACCATAGACATATGCGCCGCATCATCATTTTTGTTTTTCTCATCAGCTTTTCTTTATTGAGTTTCGCTCAATCCAAAACCATTTACAATCCCCAAGCCAATGCGGGGGCTGATATTGAAGCAGCTATCAAAAAAGCTTCGACCGAACACAAGTTCGTGCTTTTGCAAGGCGGCGGCAACTGGTGCAAATGGTGCATAGAATTTCATCGTTTTTGTACGGCCGACAAGCAGCTGGATTCGTTGATCAATGCCAATTTCGTTTGGTATCATCTCAATTACAGCAAGGAAAACAAGAACGCGGCAATCTTTGAAAAATACGGCTATCCCCAGCGTTTCGGCTTTCCGGTATTTATCATCCTCAACGAAAAAGGCGAGCGCATTCATACCCAAAATTCTTCCTATCTCGAAGATGGTAAATCAAGTTATGACAAAGTAAAGGTGCTGGAATTTTTGCAGTCCTGGAGCCCATCGGCATTGGATAAACGCCAATATGCGGAATAAAGCTCAAGATGAAATTTTCACTTCATACAAACCATTGAACAGGTAATACTTGCCTGTTGATATCTCCCTGCATTTGAAACGGGTTCTGATTTTTTCTTCTTTAATGAACGATCGGCCTCCTTTGATCACAAAGCAGGTTCCAATGGCCAGTTCCTCCACAAGTACGATGCCTTCTTTCTTTTTGTCGTATTGTCTGAGCACACGAAGTAAATGGGTGTCGCCACAAGTGCTGGCCGCCGGGTTGTGCAACGATCTCATCAAGGCTTGTTCGATATTGGCAGGGAATATTTTTTTGTGAAGAAATTGAGCCAGCAACTGACCAAAAGCTTTTTTCCACTCTGCGCCATGGGGCATCACCCGATTGCCGTACTGGTCGAAAGTGAGCAGGTGGGCAAGCTCGTGCAATAGCGTGATGAGAAAGCTGTATTTGTTGAGATTGCCGTTTACGCTGATCCGATGACCTTTGTCTTTGAAAGCATGGCGGTAGTCGCCCAATACCGATTGGCGTTGACGGGTGACCGTGAGCTGTACTTTGTATTGTTGCAGATAGGCCAATACTTCCTCAAAGGTGTTGTTGGGCAGGAAGCTGGCTAATTCCTGAAGGGGTACTTTCTCTTTAGGCATGCTGCTGGTTCGATTTCATCATCATCGCCACTTCGGCGGTTAAATAAATCAGGTAAAACACCATCGATACCACCACGCTGATCTTGTTGAAGGTGGCAGGTGTAAGCATGTAATAGAATAGCACGCCCATGCCGCAGCCCATCATCTTTATCAGCATGCCGCCGGTTATGGCTCTTACAAAAACGTTGGGATTTTTATTCGATAAGGCCCTGGTTTGGATGTAAAGCGATAAGCAGGATAAGATAAAAAGAAAGGCGTTGGCGATGTAAAGGATCGGGATGGCCGCGCCGAATTTGATCAGCATGGAACTTGTCAAAAAAATGAAGGCCTGCACAACGACGAAAACCAAAAGGAGCATCAGGAACTTGGGTGAAGATTTTTTCATTTTTTATTGTCTTTTTTTCCGGTGTCGATGATCAGGCGAATGATGATGCCGGTGATGAACAGCAAAGGGAGCGCCCATACGGCCAAGGGGATAGATAATTTGAGCCACTCGTCGAGTTTGATGCCGCCATAAACCGTAATGGCCAGGCCTGCCAGAAACTGACCCGAGAGTCCTGCATAACGCTTCAATAGATCTTTATTGTCGTTCATCAAAACAGGTTTGACATTGGGGCTTGGTTATCTTCTTCTTTTTCTTTTTTTACTTCTGCTTTTTTTTCTGGCTTTGCTTTTTATCGGTTGTTCACCATCCATTTCCTGTACCACCGCATCAGGAATGTCGATGGTGGTGGTATCTGATTTTATTTGTTCGCCTTTCAGCAAGGCGCCAACATTTTCGTTGTACTGTAATTGTTGGACAAGTGCTTTTTCCATGGAATCGGTACGCAGCTTCAATGTTCTGAACTCCCTGATTTGTTGGGCATTGCCATAGCCAACGCCGGGTAGGTAATATTTCAACGGAGTGAAGATGATCAATGAAGAAGTGAGGGCCACCAAAATCACAAACAATGAACTCATGGCAATATAAACACTGAGCCGGGAGAGCCTGAACCTGACCACCTCTTCAAATGTGTCTTCGTTCATGATCACCAGCCGGTAATTGTTCCTGAGTCTTTTCAGTTGGTTGGATGCACTGAATTTTGCCATATGCACGTTGATATTGCCGCCCAAATTACGAAAATGCGCCGAAAGCGATTCAAATTGAAAGAATCCTTGCTGCATTCGCATGTTGATACCTTCTTTAATTCCGTTAAAAAAATAGTTTGACGGCTGAAAATGATAATTTTGAACTGAAAATTGCCGATATTTAACCTCATAATTTTTATCATCCGGATTGGTGTGCATTCAATTCAAATTTGAAAACGCTCGCCGGTCCTTGCCCTTAAAAAGAAACGGTTGACGAACACATTAAACATTCACCCGCATCAGCTACGGAAATCCGCATTATCACTGGTCGGGACTATCTTTTTTATTTTACTGGCCACGGTTGCCCTGGCTCAGCCTACCTGGACTTTCGATCCGTTTGGCAAAGAGAAGAAGCCGGCTGAATATGAAGAAAAGAAACTGCCTTCCGAAAAAACTGCCGACAAAAAATTCACCCTCTTCCGTCATTTTTTGCAAAACACGGTCAGTCACTACAATTATTATTTCAACGCCAACAACAAACTGAATACGGTGCTTGAGCGTGCCCGCCTTTCGCAGCACGACGATTATACCCAATTGCTTTCCTTCTATCCATATAGTCTCGACAATACAGCCTCTCAGCAGGTGGAGCTGGATTCGGTGATTTACAAATGTACGGCCGGCATTTTGCTGCACGATCTGCGTACCGATTGGGTAGATAACATGTACCTGCTCATCGGCCAATCGTATTATTACCGGAAAGTTTTCGATTCGGCCACCATGACTTTTCAATTCATCAACTACAATCTCTTTCCCCGAAAAAAACACGAAGACGACAATCGTGTGGTTGGAGGAAATGCTAACGAAACCGGCGTTCGCAAATTGTCCATTGCCGAAAAGGAAAAACGCAACATCATCAAACGTACGTTCAGTCTGCCGCCGAGCAGAAACGATGCGCTCTTATGGCTGGCTCGCACTTACACCGAAACCGAACAGTTTGGGGAAGCCGCAGGGATGATCAACATTTTACAGGAAGATCCCAACCTGCCCAAGCGATTGAAAGATGAGCTCGATCAAATTACCGCTTACTGGTTTTACAAACAAACCGCCTACGACAGCGCGGCCGCTTATCTCGAAAAAGGGCTGACCAGCGCCGACAACAATACAGACAAAAGCAGATGGTATTTTTTATTGGCACAGCTGTATGAGATGTCCAATCAGCAAGCCAAAGCTTCGCAGTATTACAACATGGCCGCCCGTCACACTGTTGATCCATTGATGGACATCTACGCGCATCTCAACAATGCCAAAATGCTGAAAAGCAAAGGCGATACCGTAGAGCTGAACAAAAGTATCGCTACGCTGATGAGCATGGCGAAAAGAGACAAATACGAAACTTACCGCGATATCATCTTTCATAGTGCCGCCGTACTTACTTTGCAAAAACCAGATACCTCCGGCGCTGTCGTTTTACTGAGCAAGAGCTTGCAGGCCAATCAAAACAATGCGCCTTTTAAAAACAAGGCCCATCTGCTATGGGGCAGAATCGCTTATAATCAGCGAGCCTACAGAATTGCCGCCGATCATTACGACAGTCTCGATATCAATGAACCTTCGCTTAAAAATGATTCTTCGGAAGTGGCCGATAGAAAATCTTCATTACGTAAACTCGCCAATCAGTTGTTTGTGATTGACAATGAAGATAGCCTGCAAATGATTGCGGCATTGCCTGCGGCGGAAAGAGATGCTTTTTTGAAAAAGCTCGAAAAGAAATTGAGGAAAGACAAGACACAGAAAGAAGATGATTATACATTTTCGGGCCCTACACTGAACAGCTTCGATAATACAAAAAATAATGGAGGGGGCGATCTTTTTGCTTCTTCTTCCAAAGGTGAGTGGTATTTCTACAATGCCAATCAAAAGTCGAAAGGTTTCAATGAATTTAAAAGTAAATGGGGCAAGCGCGATAATGTAGACAATTGGAGACGGAAATCGGCGATGGCCATTGCCAGTCAAAATCTGAATACCGGTGCGGCTGATCCGTTGGCTCCAATTCCGGCCGATTCAAGTGCGGTAGATCAAGGTGGTAAATTGTTGGCCAACAGTTATGATGCACTGCTGGCAAATCTTCCGCTCACACCAGAACAACTGGACAGCAGCAATATCAAAATTAAAATGGCCTTGCTAGAACTGGGCCGTCTGTTCCGCAATGAATTGCAGGATTACCAGGAAGCCATTTATTACTATGATGTTTTCATGAAGCGTTTCCCCGAAGATCATGCCGATGGGGAACTTTATCTGGGCTTGTACTATTGTTACAATAAACTAGGCGACAAAGAGAAAGCCGCTTATTACAAGTCATTGCTGGATGCGGGTTATGCCGACAGCAAGTTTGCCAAAATGCTGAACGACCCTGCTTCATTGCAACCCGATAAAAACAATCCAACGGTTTCGCAGCAATACCAACAGATCTACAATCTTTTTATCGAAGGCAATTTCGATAGCGCTTTTGCCCGTAAAAAAGCCGCAGATAAGATATATGGCAAACAATACTGGTCGCCACAGCTGCTGTACATCGAAGCCATGTATTATGTGAAATGCACACGCGATAGCGAAGCGGTGAAGACACTGAATGATTTGATTGCCATGTATCCCGAGTCGCCGCTGAAACCTAAATCGCAAACGCTGATGGATGTATTGAAAAGAAGGCGCGAAATTGAAACCTATCTCAATAAACTTGAAGTTATCCGTGTTGCGGATGATGACCACATGATGATGCCAGAAGACAAACCGGTGGAAGTGAAGAAGGCCGTAGCCAATGTTTCTGCCGCACCGAAACTCAAGGAAATGAAAACCGCGAGTTTACCTAAAGATTCGGCCATCAAGCTGCCGCCTTCAATGATCAGCGGTGACTTTAAATGGATGCCTGGTCGGGCTCATTATATTTTGATGGTACTCGATAAGGTGGATGGTGTTTATATCAACGAAGCCAAAAACGCTTACAATAGGTTCAATGCGGGCAATGGGTTGACTACCCTTAAAATCAACAGAGACACCCTCGATGGTCAGCGTACACTCCTCATTTTTACAGCTTTTGAAAGCGCCGATGAGGCGGTGACTTACTACGACAAAGTGAAGAAAGCCGCGCCCAATCAGGTATCTTGGTTACCTGCAGGGAAATACTATTTTATGGTTATCAACGAAGAGAATCTTCGCTTGCTGCAGAAGAATAAGGATATGGAAGGATACCGCAAACTCATCAATAATCAATATCCCGGTAAATTCTGATAAAGACCTCACACTATGAAACGTTCTGTACAAATACTCTGGAAAGTTTTTTTCTATGGACTTGGCTTTGTGGCGCTGGTTTTGCTGGCGGCCAACTTTGGTCTGTTGGGGAAAATGCCGTCGCTGCAACAATTGGAAAACCCGGAGGCCGACCTGGCCAGTGAAATCATCAGCTCGGATGGCGTGCTGATGGGAAAATATTATTCTGAAAACAGAAGCGAGGTGAAGTACAGCGAGATCTCGCCCAATGTCATCAATGCTTTGATTGCTACCGAAGACGAAAGGTTTTATGACCACTCGGGAATAGATGGAAAAGCCCTGGCACGGGTGGTGTTTACCGCTGGTACACAAGGCGGAGGCAGCACGCTTACGCAACAGCTGGCTAAGATGATGTTGAAGCAGGGAAGAAGTAATGTTTTCATGAGAGGTATTGAAAAGATCAAAGAATGGATTGTGGCAGTGAAGCTCGAACGAAATTTTACCAAAGAGGAAATTATCGCACTTTATCTTAATCGTGCGCCCTGGGGAAATGTGTATGGCATCAGAAATGCCTCAAGAACTTATTTTCAAAAAGAACCCAAGGACTTGAAAATTGAAGAGGCCGCCGTTTTGATCGGCATGCTCAAAGGGTTTATTTATGAGCCTATCCGTCATCCGAAAATGGCCCGCAACAGAAGAGATGTAGTCATCAACCAAATGGTGGTGGCTCAACAACATTTCCTTACCGAAAAAGAAGCGGCTGTCCTGAAACAAAAACCACTCATCACCTTTTACAAAAAAATAGATGAGAATGTAGGCGTGGCGCCTTACTACCGCTCAGTATTAGTGAATGTGCTGAAAGAATGGTGTAAAACACATACCAATCCCAAAACCGACGACAACTTCGATCTCTATCGCGATGGACTGAAAATATACACCACCATCGATTCGCGCATGCAGGCTTATGCCGAAAAATCGGTGGAAGAACACATGCCCATCATTCAGGAAAAACTTAACGCCTATTTTAAGATGAAAGGCGATAAGCTTTGGAAGGGGCACGATGATGTGATCATGGCGGCCATGAAATTTACCGACCGATGGAAGCAGATGAAAGAAGAGGGCATCGACACTGCCGAAATCGTAAAATCGTTTCACGTGCCGGTGAAGATGAAAATCTTCTCGTGGTGGGGCAATAAGAATCATGAGATGGACACCGTGATGACGCCTTATGATTCCATCAAATACCACAAGCAATTGCTGCAGACGTCTTTCGCCGCTATGGACCCGCGCACCGGCGAAATCAAAGCCTGGGTGGGCGGCATTAATTACAAATGGTTCAAGTACGATCACGTGACAGCCCGAAGACAAGTGGGTTCAACCTTCAAGCCTTTATTGTACACCCTCGCCGTTACTGATGCCGGCTACACGCCGATGACAGAGATTCCCGGAGGGCCATTGACACTGGGAGGCAAAACCATCAGCACTGCCGGAGGGCCTATGGCATATTGTTTGGCAAAATCACTGAATGGCGCAGCCTGGCACCTGATGGGTACCATCGGTGTGAAAAGAACCATTGAATTTGCACAAACCTGCGGCATCAAATCGGAACTGCCTCCTTATCCTTCCATCGCCCTGGGAACTGCTGAAATCCCCATGCTGGAAATGTTGCAGTCTTACACCATGTTTCCCAACAAAGGATATAACACACCTCCTGTATTCCTCACCCGCATTGAAGACAAAGACGGCAATGTGTTGCAGGAATTTCCGGTATCACAAAGCAAGGAAGTGATCAGTGAGTCGGATGCCTATAGCATGGTGACGATGATGAAAGGGGTGATTGATTTTGGTACCGCCAGAAGAATTAATAATTATGGCATACCGGTGCAGAAGGCAGGTAAAACCGGAACCACCAATGCCAACACCGATGGCTGGTTCATTGGTTATACACCCGAACTGTTGGCCGGAACCTGGGTGGGCTGCGAAGATCCGTTCATTCCCATTTACACCAGCAACAGTGGTGGTGCGGAAATGTCGGCGCCCAAATGGGGCCTGTTCATGAGCCGTGTCTATAACGACAGAAGATTGAATTACGGCAAAGTCACCGAATTTGAACAGCCTGCCGAACTCAGAAATAATCCCATCTATGCCGATCTCAATTATGCCGACATCGCCAGGAAAGAAGATAGTTTGAATGCGGATATGGAAACGGATGATGTAGTTGAGCCTTCCACAGATGCCAATGGAGACGCTCAATCCGTATCCGATGAGGGAACCACCAAGAATCAAAAAGATTCTTCGGCCAAGCCTAAACGCAAGGAAGAGCCGAAACCCAAAAAGCGCAATGATTATTGATTCACTTTAAGCCCTAAAATTTTAAGACTGCAAGGTGTATTGTCGAGCACCGCAATATGGGGGAGATGGGCCCATTCGTTAAAGCCGCAGCGGCTGAACAGTTTTAGGCTCTCTGTGTTTTGTTCGAAGATAAAACCCAGCAAGGTATGAATCTGCAGTGAGTGACATTGTTCAATGGCAAATTCCATCAACGTTTTGCCATATCCTTTTCCCCGGTGATTTTCGTGTAGGTAGATGCTGATTTCCGCAGTGCCATCATAGGCAGGTCTGCCGTAGAAATCCTGTAAACTGATCCAGCCTAAAGTCTCTCCGTTATCATTTTCCACCATCCATAAAGGTCGGCGGTGAGGGGTATGCTCGTGAAACCATTCCAGCCGGTCTGCAACAGACACGGGTTCGGTATCGGCCGTCACTCTTCGTCCGGCGATGGTTGAATTGTAAATGCTTACAATTACAGGCAGGTCTTCCAGTAATGCGTAACGGAATATCAAAATGAAAAAGCTTTAATCTTTGATCCGTACAAGCGGTTGAAAAAACTAAAAGGAGTCCGCTATGCTTTGGTATTAAGCTACCGCCTGGTTCACCAGGGCAGCCGCTTCGCTCAGTAAGATGGCGCTTTGTACTTTCAGTCCGCTTTCGTCGATCAGTTGCTTGGCCACATCGGCGTTGGTGCCTTGCAGACGAACGATGATGGGGATTTCAATGTTGCCGATGCTCTTGTATGCGTCGATAACGCCTTGTGCAACACGGTCGCAGCGTACAATACCTCCAAAGATATTGATGAGGATGGCTTTTACTTTCGGATCCTTCATGATGATTCTGAACCCGGCTTCAACGGTTTGGGCATTGGCCGTACCACCTACGTCGAGGAAGTTGGCAGGCTCGCCACCGCTCAGTTTGATCATATCCATGGTCGCCATGGCCAATCCGGCTCCGTTAACCATGCAACCCACGTTGCCATCCAGTTTTACGAAATTGAGGTTGTATTTCCCGGCTTCCACTTCGGTAGGATCTTCTTCGGAAAGATCTCTTAAAGCGGCGATATCGGGATGACGCATCAAAGCGTTTTCGTCGATGCTCATCTTGCAATCCACAGCAATGATCTTATCGTCGCTGGTTTTGAAAAGAGGGTTGATTTCCAGCATGCCACAGTCGAGGTCTAGATAGGCATTGTATAAGTTCGTAACAAATTTCACGCAGTTCTTAAACGACTCACCGCTCAAACCGAGATTGAAAGCGATTTTGCGGGCTTGAAAACCTTGCAGACGACCGCCGGGATGAACATATTCCTTGAATATTTTTTCGGGGGTGTCATGGGCCACATCTTCGATGTTCATACCGCCTTCGGTACTGTACATCACCACATTCATGCAGCTGCTTCTGTCCATCAATATAGAGAGATAGAATTCTTTAACCGGATTGGGTCCTTCATAATATACATCCTGTGCCACCAATACTTTGCTCACCAATTTACCTTCGGGACCGGTTTGCAGGGTCACCAGGGTTCCGCCTAAAATGTTACCGGCGATTTCGGCTACATTTTCCAAGCTTTTTCCAACGGCAACACCTCTTTGTTCTTTTCCAATGATATTTCCTTTACCACGGCCACCGGCATGAATCTGTGCTTTGACTACAGCAAACTTGCTGCCGAACTGGGTGTGGATCTGACGGTAAGCATCCTCTGCTTCGCTTACTGTGCTGCAAGCGACACCTTCCTGAACGGGAACATTGAACTTTTTAAGCAATTCTTTAGCCTGGTACTCGTGTAAATTCATCTTTAAAAAATTTTTGCGAAGATAAGCAAACTCACTATAAAAAGAAGAAGGATTTTAGATTCTGATGAACAAAAAACCGAATTGCAGGAATACGGTCAATCTTGACTAATTTTGGCCACTCGTTAATCGAACGAATCGGGCTTATGATGAATAAACTACTGATTACAGTTGTATTGGTTTTTGTGGCGATGCTTTCATTTGCACAAGTGCCCGTTCGTCCTCCTAAAAAGGTGCAATTGGATGAGCTATCAGAAACGGGAAATCCCGGACAGCCTTCCAGCGGACAAACACCCAATTACAGTGCATCAGGCCCCAGGAGAGACACCATCGCATTCGAGCACCGCGACGATGCCAAAGACTCCATCAGCATCAGCTTTCGTTATCTCGATTCCACCCGAAGAAGCACACTGGATTCTTCCGTGAACGATTTCGATAAATATTATGCTGTTCCTTCCTCTTACAATTATCTTGGCAACAATGGAGCGGCTGCTTTTTCACTGCTCTACAAGCCGCAACAATCCATTGGGTTCGATCCAGGCTTTCATGCCTATGATGTATATAAGTTTACGCTGGAGGATGTACGTTTTTACAGAACCACCAGGCCCTATTCGATGCTCAGTTATCAACTGGCTTCCGGTAAAGAGCAAATGCTTAAGGCATCGCACACACAAAATCCAAAGCCCAATTTCAACTGGGGCTTCGATTACAAATTGATCAGTGCGCCGGGTTTTTTTGTAACACAAAACACCAACCACAACAGCTTGAGCTTGTCGGGTAATTACCAGGGGGAGAAGAAAAGATACCGCGCCTGGTTGGCACTGGTGTCTAATAATTTACGGGCCTCTGAAAACGGAGGGGTAGAGTCGGTGGATGATTTGTATGATCCCAACCGCAAAGACCGATTTGCCGTACCGGTGAATTTAGGAAACAGCGCAGCCTACAAACCCAATCCCTTCATCACCACCATTACCACAGGCAACCAATACCGCAATACCGATTTATTGATCAGACAGAGTTATGACCTGGGGAAAAAAGATTCTGTGGCGGTGAACGATACCACCATGGATTATTTGTTTTATCCCAAATTAAGATTGCAACACAGCATTACTTACTCCCAGCGTTCCTTTCATTTTGGGGATGTGGCGCCCGATTCGGCCATCTATGCCAATTGGTACCATATGGCCATCACACCGGATAACGATACGTTCAGCTTGCAGGAAAAATGGACACTGATCAACAACGATTTCAGTCTGATCCAATATCCGGATGCCAAAAATCAGGCGCAGTTTTTATTGGGTGGCATTACGCATCAATACATCAGCGGAACCTTAAGCAGCGGCAATTATACTTTTCATAATCTTTGGGCCCATGCCGAATACCGCAACAGAACCCGCAACAAACTTTGGAACATGCTGTTGAAGGGCGAGCTTTATTTCAATGGATGGAACGCCGGCGATTACAGCGCTTATGGTACCATCAGCAGATATATCAACAAGAAATTCGGTGATGTGAATGTCTATTTCAGCAACATCAACCGCAGTCCTTCTTTTATTTTCGACGAAAGGTCATCCTTCCATCTGGGGGATACGCTTTCGCTGAAAAAAGAAAACCATACTTCTTTTGGCATTACGTTGAACAATTCCTTTTTTACCTTGCGTGTCAACAATTATTTTATCGTCAATTACACGTATTTCGCCGACAGGTACAATGCTCGTCAATACAGTAATCCCATCAACCTGATACAGGTATCGGCATCCAAGAAAATCAAGCTCAGCAAGAAATGGTATTGGTATGCTGATGTAACGGTACAGCAAACAGACGGTGCCGCCCCCATCAAATTGCCATTGCTTTACACCCGCAACCGACTCACATTTGAAGGCAGGTTCTTCCGCAACCTGAATCTCTGCACCGGAATAGAGGCCCGTTATTTTTCGCCCTTCAAAGGAAATGGGTATTCACCGGTAATCGGACAGTTTTACCGTCAGGACAGCCTTCAGATCAAAAACCTTCCCGACATTACCGCCTTTCTGCATTTTGGCATCAAAAGTTTTACCGCCTATCTCCGCGCGGAAAATCTCAATACCATGAGCTTTGCCAACGGTTTCGGCTTCACCAACAATAATTTCGCCGCCCCTTATTATCCTACACCGGGTTTGATGATTCGGTTTGGTATTCAATGGCGATTTGTGAATTAAGGAAAAGGGTTGATTTGATGATTTGATAATTTGATGATTTGGTAATGGGATGATGTATTGGTAGTTTGATGTATTGATGTTTTATCCCAAACCCCAAACCCCAAACCTCCCTATCTTTGCCTCGTGAAAAAGTTTTTGCTTTCCATCCTCACGTTCATCTACCTGATGCTTTCAACGGGCTTCTCGCTCGATGTGCATTATTGCATGGGCGAATTGTCGGGGGTAGAGTTGTATGGCAAAAAAGATGAGGCTTGTGCAAAATGTGGTATGAAGGAGAAGAAGGGGGGCTGTTGCAGGGATGAGCATAAATTCTACAAGTTTGAAAACAATTTCAAGTGCGATAAGTCGGTTTCTTTTGATCATCAATTGGTGATGGCAGAACCGTTGAGCTTCGTTGATTGCTTTAGTCATTCTATTCCTTTCACGAACGACTTATCTTATCAGCTGTATAAGCAACCCGAACCTGGCGGCCCGCCTGTTTATCTCCGCAACAGGTTTTTTAGGCTATAGTATTTATTATCTTTCCCTTATTCCATCAATCCATCAGGCAGTACAACTCATACAGGATGTATCTGTCATTGATTTTTCTCAATAGTACAATTCAAGCTATTGCTGGTCTGTCTTCTTTTGAAGCAGCAGTCATTGCCTGTTATTTCAATCCACTAAAAAATAAAAAAAATGAAAACATTCCTTTCGTCTATCGCCATATTCTTCTTCTCCTTCATCTGCTTCAATGCGATGGCACAACAACAAAAAGAGACCATCAAAGTGTGGGGCAGTTGCGAAATGTGTAAAAAGAAAATTGAAAAAGCCGCCAAAGAAGCCGGCGCCAAATCCGCCTCTTGGAGTCCGGACACACACGAGTTGATTGTGTCGTTCAATGTGTCTAACACATCGGCTACAAAAATTCAGGAAGCCATCGCCAAAGTGGGCTACGATACACAAGATTTCACTGCTGATCAATCGGCCTACGATAATCTTCACGGTTGCTGCAAATACGAAAGAAAATCTTCAGCCATGCCGGTTGTGCTTTCTTGTTGCAAAGATGCTACTTGCGGAAAGGATGAGGCGGCTTGCAAAGAAAAAGGCTGTTGTAAAGAAAAAACTTGTTGCAAATCCGGAAAATAATCAAGATGAAAAAAATATTGTTATTGATTGGATTGACTATCAGTCAGCTGGCGCAAGCCCAGGTAGAAAAAATTGTTTTGCAAGCGAGCGGACTCACCTGCAGCATGTGCAGCAATGCCATCAACAAGTCGCTGAAAACGGTCGATTTTGTGGAGCAGGTAAAGGCCGATGTATCATCCTCTTCTTTTGAAATGACCTTGAAGCCCGGTGCTTCGGTGAATTTCGACTTGCTGAAAAAAAAGGTGGAAGACGCCGGATTTTTTGTAGCCAAAATGGAAGTGGTGCTGAAGCTGAAACAGGTGGAAGTGAATAACGATGCACATGTTGACATCGACGGCACGATGTTTCATTTTTTGAATACTGATAAAAAACTGCTCAATGACGAAACAAGGTTGAGGATACTCGACAAAGGTTTTGTTTCAACAAAGGAGTTTAAAAAAAATTCAAAATACACATCGATGGCCTGCTATCAAACCGGTTACATGGGTGCTTGTTACCAGTCGAAAACTTCCAAGCCCGCAACGAGGATTTATCACGTTACTATTTCATAATCATAGGATACAGTTAGCGATAGCCGTATCCTTTTTTTTCTTTCTCCATGAAAAATATTTGTTTGACGGCAAGTCTTGTTTTGATAAGCCTTGTCCATGGCCTGCATGCGCAGGAATTGTTTACTTATACCGAACCTGCCAGCAATATGGCCAAAGGAACTATAGGCTTCAGGTTGAACACAACAATGATGAACGACAAGATTGAATCTCGCAACAATCTTCACTTCTTGCCGGAAGTGATGTTGGGCCTTTCCAAAAAATGGATGTTGCATCTGGAAGGGTTTTTATCGGACAGAAATAAAAATATTAAGGCGGAAGGCGGATCTGTTTATCTCAAGTATCGCTTTTATAGTATTGATGAAGTACACAGCCATTTCAGGATGGCGGCTTATGGCAGCATGGCGTTTAATAACAGCGACATACACCAGGATGCGATAGACATGAAAGGACATAACAGTGGCTATGAACTCGGCATTGTAGCCACCAAGTTGCAACACAAAGTGGCCGTGTCGGCCTCAATGGCGCTGGCGCATGCATGGGATAACAGTAATTCGCTCAATTATCGTTTCGGTAAAGAACACAGGAATGCCATGAATTACACTTTATCAATTGGAAAATTATTGTTGCCTAAAGCCTATAAGAATTACAAGCAGACCAACATCAATGGCATGCTGGAAATGTTGTGTCAGACCAATTTGACCACAGGTAAAACATACGCCGATCTTGCCCCTGTGATGCAGTTCATCTTCCTCAGCAAAATGCGAGCGGATATCAGCTACAGGTTTTCCTTGAGCAATGATTTGTCTCGCTCGGCTCCACAAGGTTTTCTCTTACGTCTGGAGTATAATATTTTCAATACGTTTTAGCAGGTGTTTTTGATGTTAATCACACCATAAATATTGAGGAGCTCATTTTTTGCCTGAAATTTAGCATTTCAAATTATTTATCTAATTTGTAGTTCTTGAAATTAATCAATACACATATCCGACAGTTATTCTTGTTGATTGCCTTTCTTGTTTTTAGCTTTTTTAATCAAGCACAAGACTTTACCTCCAATGACAAATTCATCATCAACAAACGAATAATCTCTGTAGAAGATGGAATGCCATCTCGTTTGGTGTTTGAGGCTGTACAAGATCGCGATGGTTTCATATGGTTTGCCACGGCTAACGGACTCTGTCGATTTGACGGCTATTCATTTAAAATTTACAATAAACAGAACTCAATACTGTCATCCAATACGATCACAGGATTGGCAGTGGATGGCAAAAATCAAATGTTTATTCAGTCTACCCTGAATTATGGTACGAGTGATGCCATCAACAACTATCAGGTACTTGATTTGAATACGTATCAATTCAAACAAATGGATCAGGTGCTCTCCAACATGCCATTCAAAGCCGAACAGATTGACCGCATGATTCATGATGCATCAGGAAATATCTATTTTCTGACGGATCAGCGTTCGAAAATTTGGCAGCTCAGCCAGAATAGTGCTTTCAAACTTCGAAAAGATTTTAAAGAGGCAGCAAAAAGTAGTTTGCCCAAAATTTCTACTTCGTACAATCTGGTTGCTGCCAATGACTGTATCCTCATTCACAATAATAATCCGAATCAAGACTACTGTATTTATCCGGACACGACCCTATCAATTGATAATGCTACAATCAAACTCGTATCCATTACAGAGAAAAAGGAATTTCTGATGTATGATGAATTAGCGAAAGCTTTTTTTTTAATGAATGCATCAGGAAGGAAAGAAAGAGCCGCTAACACAGCATTCATAAATCAATCAGAAAAGTCCGGCATCAATTTTATAAAATTTGAAGATCATTCCCTGTTGTACAAATCGGGTTCAAATAATTATTTTTTATGGACAGCTGATGAATGGATAGAAATATACAACGCTGGCGATCGTTCCAACATCATCGATTTTGGCGTTAATAGTTATTTCAAAGACGGTGTTGGCAATTACTGGTTTTGTACTGAAAAAGGTATTTATCAAGTTAATATCCGAAAAAATCAATTTGGGCATCTTTTTTCAAACCAAAGCAATAATCTTTTTGTCAATAATGCAGTAAGGGCTATATATGTTGATCGAAATAAGACAAATGAAAAAAGAGTTTATGCCATGATAAACTATGGTTTGATGATTAAAGAAAAATCGGAAAAAAAGATTCAAAATATTGTAGCAACTAATCTTTTAAGAAAAAATAATTGGCTTTACGTTGCAGGTAATCCATTGTACATGTATAATCCTGCTACCGGACAAATAAAGAAGTCAACGAACTTTATTGATATTGGTGAAATATGGTCTTTAGCTGATTATTCCGATAGTATCCTTTTAGTTGGAGGTAGTTCAGGTATTCTCTCTTACAATATTTATTCTTCAGTATCAAGATTAATTCCGAATGCTCAAAAAAATATTCCAACGCCAACGAATGTTTATCGAATGCTTAAATCAAAAGTAAAGGGTTGGATGGCTGTTGCAGAAAATGGTATTTATTTCATCAATGACCAATGCGTTGTTTATGATTTTTATAGCCAAAAACAACCGCAAATAGAAAAGCGGCTACCCTTCGCAGGTATATATGATTTTTATGAAGACCAAAAAGGAATTGTCTGGCTGGCGACAAATGGAGAAGGACTCATCCGATGGGACTGGAATGTCAAAAATCCTATGGAAGCTGAAAATTTCAAAAGATTTACAGTAGAAAACGGACTACCTGATAATATTCTGTGTCGGATTGAAGAGGACAATAGCAATAATCTGTGGATCAGCAGTTTTAGCGGGTTGGTCAAATTCAACAAGAACAACTTTTCTACAAGCATATACAGAACAAAAGATGGACTGGCTAATACCGAATTCAATCGGATTTCATCTTTCAAAGACGAAGATGGTATGATATATTTTGGCGGACAAAATGGGATAGATGCGTTTGATCCGGCTAAAATGAATGATAATTCAAAAGAAAGTTCGGTGCCATTTCAATTGGTTGATTTATCAAAGTATTCAGCCGCAAAAGATACGATTGTCGCTATATCAGATGAACTATCTGCAAACAATAAGATTGTTTTAAATGTAGGAGATAAAATCCTGTCTGTATCGTTTTCTTTACTGGATTATCAAAATCGCCCGCATCGATATGCATACCGCATCGAAGGATTGGATAAAGACTGGAACTATGTAAACGAAAATGTGATTCGGATCAGCGTCCTGCCCTACGGCGAATTTAAATTAAAGATAAAAGCACAGCTCGAATCGGGTAATTGGTCTGCTCAAGAGATTTTGATACCCATGACTGTATTAAAGCCATTTTATCTGAAGACCTGGTTTTTCGTTTTGTCATCTGCTTTGTTGATATTGTTGTTTCTGATGATTTACCTGTACAGAGTGAACAAACTGACAAGAGACAAACTAAGACTGGAATCGCTGGTTCAAAAAAGAACCAACAGTTTGAGTGAGGCTTTGGAAGACAGGGAAATGTTGCTCAAAGAAATCCATCATCGTGTTAAAAACAATCTGCAGGTCATTACCGGACTCTTGCAATTGCAAAAAGAAGAACTGAAAGATCAGCAAGTAGTGGATGCTTTCAATGAAGGTCAAAGCCGTGTAAGCAGTATTGCGCTGATCCATCAGAATCTATATCAAAACAAAGATCTGGGTAACATCGAATTTAAATCTTTCCTGCAAGATCTTTATAATCAGGTTGCTGAGTTGTATGAAAATGAAACCAGAAAAATGAATCTGGTTTTAGATCTCGATGAAATGTATGTTGATATCGATACGGCCGTACCGTTGGGCCTGATTGTGAATGAAATGCTGACCAACTCCTACAAATATGCATTTGTACATCAAATGAAAACCAGTGTTGACATCACATTGATTCAATATGAAAAGGGAAAATACAAGTTAACCTATCATGACAACGGGCCTGGCTTAAAAGAAGTCCCCGATTTCAATCATGCAAGCACACTTGGGATTAATTTGATTGGAGGATTGGCCAAACAGCTTTCGGGCAGGGCGGAATATATTTTTGAGCAAGGAAGCAAATTCATCATCTATTTTAAAGACACCGAATTAAGGAAATTGGAAAAATAATAAATATTCATCCCTAAAAAAAGCCCATTCGTCCCAAAAATGTTTGGAATCGGTTTATTTGATTTTACTTTGACATGTGTCATTATTCAACATCCATCAAGTGCCCGACAAGGAAAATGAAACTCGTTTACAATGTAAGATTTGTAAAGGAGTTATGCATGAACTTCCCAAGAGTCTAACCACGAAGTTGCTGGGGGTATTTATGAATGATGCAAAAAAGACCAGGCGCTATCAATGCGAAGATTGTAATAAAGAACTGTACATCAGAGAAAGATAAAATTTATGTTGAGCGTAAAAATTGGTGTGGTAGAGGATGAAATGATCATTGCGGCAAGTATTGTCAGCACACTCAAAAAATTAAACTATAAAGTATCCACTCCGGCATCCGGTTATGCAGAAGCTTTGGAGATTATAGAAAAAGAGCAGCCACATTTGTTGTTGCTGGATATTAATCTCGGTGGACAGAAAGACGGCATCGACGTGGCTGAATTTGTAAGAGCCAACTATCAACTCCCGATTATTTTTTTAACAGCAAACAGCGATATCGCAACCGTACAAAGGGCCAAAACAGTAAAGCCCAATGCCTATTTGCTGAAACCTTTTACTAAAGACGATTTATTTGCTTCCATTGAAATCGCCATTTCCAACTATTATGAAAATGCCGACAAGGCCTCAAAGAAAGAAAACCTCATTGTAAAATCCGGCTATGATTTTGTGAATATTCAAATCGAAAAAATTGTATTTATTGAAAGCAATGACAATTATGTTTCGATACAACTAACAGAAGGAAAACCTTTAATCGTGAGGTCGACGCTATCAGAAATGCTTGAAAAATTACCGGTAAATGAATTCACCAGAATCAATCGGTCCGTCATCATCAATCATTCATTTATCGATAAAATAGAAACTGAACAGATTGTTGTAGCAGAAAAAACATTCTCCATTACCACCAAATCGAAACAGGAATTGCTGGAGAAGGTGAGTTAAGGTTTAATAGTTTCAATGTTTGTTCGCCTTCGGCGAGTTTGTTGTTTATTGTTTGTGGTTTACTACTACGAAATATCAAAATTTCAAATCATTGCAATCGCCTAAAAACTAAAGCAATGCTCTTTTTAAAGCAACCTCTTAAACCTATTGAACTAATTGAACCTTTTAAACACCAAACACCAAACACCAAACAACCAAACCATAAACAATCTCCCGAGTGAGCGGGGAGCCATGAGCAGTAAATACGTTGTGAAACTTTGATGCTATTCCATTTAGAATGCAACCTCTTAAACCTATTGAACTCATTGAACCTCTGAAACATCATCTGGAGACTGGTATGATAGATATACCATTTTCTATTTCATCAATCTTGCTGAATGATGAATTCTAATGATGAATATTTGATGAGCGGTCAATTTATAAATAATCCTGTAATTACCTTCTATTAATTCTCTTATTGACTCATTTTCAAATTCCGGAACAACTCTGCCAGATTTTGGAAAAAGTGATAATTGATCCACCCTATTAATTATTTTCTCAACAATTCGATCAGCATAAATTTTTGAATCAATCAATATGTAATCGTATATATTTTTTAAGTCTTCAATTGCCAGAGCAGCCCAGGTTATCCTTACCATTTCTTCACGATTTCTTTCACTTTATTATGCGGAGTTGTTTTTTTGTCTTTTAATTGAGTAAGTCCTTGTTCAACTTTTTCTACAAAAACAAGTTTTTCCATAAGTTGCTCCAGTTCAAATTCCTTTGGTAATTCCTTTATTGCTTCAATAGCCTTCTCGCGTTTCATTGAATGAAATTTCATACAATTTATTGATAATTATTTAAAAAAAGGGTGAACATTTTAATGTCATTTATGATGCAAGTAAACAATGAAGCAAACTATTTCCTTGTTGAAAACAACCTTTATTTGATGTTTTTTTCTATCACCTCACCCCTGCCTACCGGCAGGCAGGCCCAATCCCTCTCCCGAGTGAGAGGGGAGCCATGAGCAGTAGTTGCGTTGTGAGACTTTGATGCTTTCCATTTATAATGCAACCTCTTAAACCTATTGAACTCATTGAACTCCTGCCTGCCGGCAGGCAGGTATTGAACCTTTGAAACAACTAACACCAAACAACAAACACCAAACAACAAACGTCCGAAGGACAACAAACACCAAACAACAAACGTCCGAAGGACAACAAACACCAAACATTTTCCCCTTCACCCCAAACTTTCCCTACTTCGTCCCATTTATTTGTAACAAGGAAAATTTTCATCTACTCTTGCTCTCAATTTCAAATTTGCAGTATTGTTTTTATACAAAAACGAAACAAAAACAAGCTGCTTCATGTCAGATAATCAAGCATACCAATGCCTAGAACTGCACCAATAATCTCTTTTCTGATGGCCTTGTGCTCATTTGCGCAGGCCCAAACACCCGCACAGGCAACATTCCCTGATGCCGCACAATTTCAGCAATCAAACATTACGTATAAAATCATTCCTGCCGAAGGCAATACTTACGGTTACGATATCTATACCGACGGTAATTTGATGATTCATCAACCTACGAAACCCGGAATGGCCGGTAATCGTGGCTTTGATACCAAAGAGGGCGCTTCAAAAGTGGCAGCATTGGTGATCAGTAAAATAAAAAAAGGAGAGATGCCGCCAACTGTAACGAAAGAAGAAATGGAGCGGATTGGAATAGATAAAAATTGAAAATTCAAAAGAAAAAATTCAAAAGAAAAATAAGACATATGAAATTCACAGCCAACCTTCGTAATTGTATGATGACCTGCCTATTTATGCTTTATGCCATGATAGGTTACAGTCAGACGCCGTCTTTTCCATCCATCCAACAGGGAAATAAACTGGTGGGTACTGGTGCAGTAGGAGCAGCCCGACAGGGTTATGCTGTAGCAATAAGTGGAGATGGCAATACCGCCATTGTGGGTGGCATTCAAGACAATGCCAATGTGGGTGCTGTTTGGATATATACCAAAAGCGGTACCACCTGGTCTCAGCAAGGAACTAAACTGGTAGGAACAGGTAATGTGGGTGCTTCAACACAAGGTATCTCCGTAGCATTGAGTGCCGACGGTAATACTGCGCTTGTGGGTGGAAGAGGAGATAATAGTAATGCCGGAGCGGTTTGGGTGTTTACCCGTACTGGTACCACTTGGGCACAGCAGGGAAATAAACTCGTAGGTACCGGAGCTGTGGGAGCTGGTCAGCAAGGGTTTTCTGTTTCACTTTCTTCCGATGGTAATACAGCGCTTGTGGGTGGCTGTGGTGATAATAGTAATGCCGGAGCGGTTTGGGTGTTTACCCGTAGTGGTACCACCTGGACACAGCAGGGAACTAAACTCGTAGGTACCGGTGCAGTAGGCGCCGCTTACCAGGGTTGGTCTGTGGCTTTGAGTAGTGATGGCACAACGGCGTTGGTGGGAGGATCTCAGGATAATGCACAAATCGGAGCTTCATGGGTGTTTACCCGTAGCGGTACCACCTGGACACAACAAGGTACAAAACTAGTAGGAACCGGCGCTGTGGGAGCCGGTCAGCAGGGTATTTCGGCTTCGCTGAGTTCCAACGGAAATACGGCGATGGTATGTGGATATGGTGATAACAATGTGGGCGCAGCTTGGGTGTTTACCCGTAGCGGTACCACTTGGACCCAACAAGGTACAAAATTGGCAGGCACCGGCACAGTGGGAGCCGCGGCGCTGGGTAGTTCAGTTTCACTGAGCAGTGACGGAAATACAGCCATCATTGGTGGCTATAACGATAATAGTTTTGCAGGAGCATCATGGGTATTTACCCGTACTGGTAGCACCTGGACACAACAGGGCAGCAAACTCATAGGCACGGGTGCTGTAGGAACTGTCGCTCGTCAGGGTTCATCAGTCTCTATCAGTGCAGATGGCAGAACAGCCTTCATTGGTGCTTTTGATGACAACAGCAATGCCGGAGCGGCTTGGGTTTACTCCGCCGTAGCTACTCCTGATGCGCCCACCATCACTTCGGCTACATCCGGAGCCGGTAGGGTTTTCATCAATTTTACGGCACCTGCCAATAGCGGCGGTTCTGCAATAACAAATTACCAATACAGCACCGATAACGGCACCACCTGGACCACCCTAAATCCTGTATCTGTTGTAAGCCCGATAGTCATCAGTGGGTTGAGCAACTGTACTGCTTACAATGTACAAATAAGGGCAGTCAATAGTTCGGGCAATGGCACCCCTTCTTCGACAGTAATTGCCACACCTCGCAGTGGGCAAACCGTTGGGGCGTCTGGTCCTGATTTGGTGACTCCTGATAAACCAGTGATTGCTAGCATTACGCCCTTAGCTGTTACAGCCAGTGTGGCCTTTACTGCACCATCGGATGCCGGTAGTTCGGCCATCAGTAACTATGAATATTCTACCAACAACGGAACAACATGGGTAACGCCTTCTCCGGCTGTTACAACTAGTCCGCTGACTATTTCGGGGCTTACCCCTTTAACTTCCTATCAAGTGCAGTTGCGCGCAGTGAACTCACAAGGTTCCGGCTGTGCAACGGCTTCTACAAATACTACTACAATATCTACTCCCGGTGCTCCCACCATCACCTCGGCAACAGTCGTGGTGGGCGGAGCTTCGGTTGTTTTTACCGCACCGGCCAGCAATGGCGGTGCCGCTATAACCAATTACGAGTACAGCACGGATAACGGCAGTACTTGGATCACACGAAACCCTGTATCAACGGCAAGTCCGCTTGTAGCCAGCAATAGCAACTGTTCGGCTTACACCGTTCGGATACGGGCCGTGAGCAGCGCAGGCAGCGGAACTTCTTCCACGGCTGTAAATGTAACACCTACCATTAATGCTGCGCCTGTAATTACCTGGGCTAAAAGTGGAACAGGAAAACAAATATGCAGCGGCGTAGGTAATGATACATTGAAATTCACAGCTGTTACCGGAGTTACCTACCAGTGGTATAAAGTAATCAATGGTACCAATGTGGCTTTGGCCAATGTGGCTCCTTATTCTGGTGTGACCACCAATCAATTGGCGCTCATTACACCCAAAGACACGGCAGCAGGTACCTTTGTGGTGACTGCCAAAACAACCGCTACCGGATGTGTCACTTCTGCACAGCAAACCATTGTGATCAACCCGGCACCTACGGTGAGCATTAGCTCCTCCACAGATAATTTAGGCACCCTTTGTAATTTAAATACGGCTATCTCTTTCACTGCCTTCCCCAGCACAACATCAGGCGTTACCTATAAATGGTATAAAAACGATGTATTGGTAACCGGAGCAACCACAAGCAGTTATTCTCAATCCTCTTGGGTAAGCAATGATGACATTAAATGTGAAATTGCCGTTGCAGCACCTAGTTGTGCAGTTTCTTCTCCCGCTATCAGTAACTCACTTACAGTAACCGGTGAAAATGCTGTAGGTAATAGCTGGCAGGCAAAATCGAATATAGGCGTGACAAAAAAACTAGGTGCTGCTAGTTTTTCTATAGGTAATAAGGGCTATTTGGTTGGCGGTACAGATAACGCTGTGAGTACAAATGCCAATTGGGAGTACGATCCTTTCTTAAACAGCTGGACTCAGAAAGCAGATTTTCCTGGAACAATTCGTTTAACACCAGCTTATTTTGTGATCGGAAATTACGGTTATGTAGGCGGCGGTACAAACAACACTGCAATTGCCAACAATATATATTATGCGGACTATTATAAATATTATCCACCAACAAATAGCTGGTCACAGGTAGCTGATCAGCCCATGTTTGGTGCAACTCCCAGTCCGGCACCATATGGTTTTACACCGTGTGGTGGCACAGCAGCCAATCCCAATACCTCTCAGACTTGTGCTACCCCTGTTTATGCCACCACTAGTTTTAGCATAGGCAAAAAAGGCTATGTAGTAGGAGGTGATGCGGGTTATTATGGCGCCTTCGATCCCCGAAAAGAAACCTGGATATATGATCCCACAGTTGGGGCATTGGGCACATGGACAAGAGGGAATGATTATCCTGAGACTTACACAAATAATATGACCTCGTTTGTTATTGGAAATAATGCCTATGTGGGTGGGGGTACTAAAAATGGTTCAGCCACTGCCACGAGTTATTATTATAAATTAGATGGCGCAACAAATTTATGGTCACAAATTGCTAATGATGGTTTATTGGGTCAAGGTTTAGGCATAGGATTTATGGGCAGCTTTACCATTGGCAAGTATGGATACATTTTTGGCGGATATAACAACGGTTCCACAGGAGCCACGGCTACTCCTTATTTTAAGACCAGTAAATACGACCCTGTTGCCAATACCTGGACTGCTCTAGCTGAAATGCCCAAAAATGCAATGAATGGAGGTTTTACCCTCGGCAATAAAGGGTACAGTTGCAATACTTGGGGAACTTCTCTTAATGTATCTGATGGTAATAATTATATCAGTGAATATACCCCCAATGGTTTAACAATCAAAACGGGACCTATTGTCAATACCAGTTTGTGCTTGGGTTCTACAATTAATGTGCCTTATTCTTTGGGTTGTAATTCTACTACCAGTTTTGCAGGTGATTTTATTGTACAATTGAGTGATTCTTTAGGAACATTTCTTAATCCAATAGAAATAGGAAGGGCTGCGGTAACCAATGGCGCCGGTACAAGTGGGTCTATTTCGGCTACCATTCCTACCAACTCAAAATTGAGCAATCAATACCGCATTCGTATTGTGTCTGAAAGCAGCAGTAGTCCTGCTTCCAATACCATCGGGTATATGAATGATGCGCTTGTTACAGTAGGTACAGTACCAACCGGAGGAGAAATTGGTATCGATCATACCGTTCCATATCCTGCCGAGTTAACTTCGGATGCCATCAACAATGTTACGTTACCCAATACAAGTATGATAGCTTTGAGCAGCACCAACCCTTATACTTGGCAAAAAACAACCAATACCACTTCGGGTACGTGGACCAATATTGCCAATGCCAATGGCGCTAACTATAATTTGCCACTTACCGCTCAGGTAGATACTTTTTACAGAAGACTGGCCAATTTTGCTTGCTTGGCATCTGTGCCTTCCAATGTGGTAGGTATCAAAGTGTTTTCTGCAGCCAACAACAAATTAAATGGTAGTATTTCCGGTATGGTAAAAACGAGTGGATTAACAGGCGTAGCCGGCATTAATATTACCATTCAAAAAACAAGTGGAAGCTTATTGGGAAGTCCAATCACCAAAGTATATACAACTACAACAGGCAATGATGGTAAATATATTATACCCAATATCTTCTATGGAGATATCAACAATGGAGATCCTGCTTCGGTTACTTACCTTGTAAAAGCATTTAAAACCAATCATAATATACAAAGCAGTGATGGAGTAAGTGTAATATTAAGTAATACCAATCCATCTGCTATTAATATTGACTTTATAGACAATTCTGCTCTTTCAATTACAGGTGCAGTAACTACTTCTATGGAAGGCGTGAATGGAGGTGATATGGATAGCGTGAATTTTATTAAGATTCAATCAACCAGGGTAAATACTTCACAAGACGAAAGAAACGATACCACAGGTACTCAAGGATATGGTAAATGGGCCATCACGGTGGTAGATCAAATACTTTATCGATTTACTCCTGTTTATAAAAACCACAAATTTATACCTGCCTATAAAGATATTAATGTTACCGGAAACTACTCCAATATTGATTTTTATGATAGCACTTTCAATACCATTTCGGGTGTATTCAGAGCCAGCGGTGGTTCGGAAATCATTGGCCGTGCAGTCATTAAATTTGAGGATACGGTAAAAAACAGGCCGGGTGTAAAGTTTACCAAAACAATTACCACCAATACGGATGGCTCTTACAGCGTTACCCTGCCTGCCAGAAAATACAAGGCCACGGTAATGAGTTTCATTCCGGCCAATAACCAAACCAATGATATCAATTCAACAGAATTGCTGGAGTTCTTCAATATTCGTCAGAAAGACTCTTCCATCATTGATATAGATACCATGAATGTGACGAAGAATTTTATTTATCACAGAAAGCCTGTGCTCACTTTCCAAAATTTACCGGATTCATGCGGTAAAAAAGTATTCAGACAAAACCAGAGTAAAAAATTTATTGTGAATATCTGGGAAGGAGATCCTGTTTACAATTATAAAGTGGTTACCGATTCCACCGATAGCTTAAGACTCGTAACCAATGTAGCAGGTGATGTAAATTTAGATACTACGTATTATAGTCAGAGAAACGGATCGGATACCATTACTTTGGTGGGTGGAAGTCCCAATAATTTCGCTTTTGATAATTATACCAAAACGTTTAAGTTAGATTATAAAGACAAGTGGAAACGTGATGCAGTACAATTGGCACCCATCACAGTCGTGTTAGGTTTAAAAACGAACAGAGGTACTTTTGTAACGGTATCTCCTCAAGTTCCTCTATTGATATTACATGCGCCTCCGGGGGATCAGAGTTCCAGTATGTGGGAACAAAATAATACCACGGAAACGGAGATGTCCTTTACTTATGGATTGGCCAATTCTGAATCAAATTCGGCGTCAGTTACAGTGGGATTGGAGGCCGTAACAGGGATAGGGTTTGCAACAATCACAGAAATTGAAGCAACCTTGACAGGAACACTTACCACAACAGCATCTGTGAATGGTTCACACACAGCTATTTATTCCACTTCAACTACTACCAGTTATGAAACAGAACCTGGTGGTGGTGATGTATACGTAGGCGCGGCTTTGAATTTGAAATATGCAGTGGCAGATGAATTGATGTTTAATGACACATCGGGCCATGCTTGCGAATTGTTTAATAAATCCCGTTTTGTGGTAGCGCCCAATGGATTTGCTACTACTTACACTTATTCGGAAGGACAGATTACGGATGTAATTGTTCCAACTTTGCAGGCAATGGCAGATAATGCACCTACTGTTCCTGAGCAAAGAAGATACCTGAATCAGGTAAATGTGTGGAACCAGGTGGTGGACTATAATCATCGCAATAAAGCCCGTGCATCATTTGTCAGAAACCGGTCTTTTGATGGCAATGCCGGACCTATTACTGAATCTGTTACAGAATCCAGTTCAACCAATAATACGATTGAATTTGGGTTAGAAATTGAAGCAAGTGTTGCAGCAGAAGTAGAAGCTAAAGTTGCAGGCGTTGGCGTTGGAAGCTCTAAAGAAATTTCAATGACGATGAGCATTGGTGGTTCTGTGAGTACAACAAGTACAAGCGAAACGACAATTGGCTATACATTAGATGATGATGATGCCGGTGATTATTTTTCAGTGGACATCAAAAGAGATCCAGTTTATAAAACACCGGTGTTCGAAATGGTAGCAGGTACATCAAGCTGCCCTGCCGAGGAGATTGCTCAAAACAGAGATGCAGGAAGATTGGATATACCTGAAGAAGCGAATGGTGCTCCCAACAAAGTGCAAACCAATATTCCAGCAACCAATGAAGCCATCTACCAACTTAAATTAAGAAACATTAGTGAAAGCAGAGAGACGAGAACCTATAATCTTGAATTCGATCAATCTTCAAACCCCAATGGAGCGATTGTAACCATTGGTGGTAATCCATCGAATGCGCCCGTCACTTATACCATTCCTTATTTAGGTACACAGATTGTTACCGTTACCGTGAGGAAAAATGCATACAGCAATGTATATTCTTATGAGGGACTTAGGTTTGTAATGACAGATGCTTGCGGTGATGATGAAGAAGAAGTTTCAGACAATACGTTGTCGGCTTATTTTGCCAGTCCTTGCAGCAACATCACATTGGTATCGCCTACCGATGGATGGTTGTCCAATACTTCGGGTAATAATATCATTCCGATTAGCTTTAATGGATACAATATCAACAACCTTCAATCGGTTACTTTACAATATGCGCATACAGGAAGAGGAGATTGGCAGTCGGGATTTGTATTAAATCAAAGTGCGATATCCACTACAGGTTCACAAACCAGGAACTGGGATATTACCAATGTGGAAGATGGCAGCTATGAAATCAGGTTGATGTTGCAATGTGGTAATGGTACCGTATTCTCAACACGTTATTCCGGTATCATCGACAGAAAAGGGCCTCAGCTATTTGGTGCTCCTCAGCCTGCAGATCAATTACTTTCTATTGGTGACGATATCTCATTCAGTTTCGATGAGAATATTTTGACCAGCGGACTTAATAACAATAAAGTAAAACTGACTAAAGTAAACAATCCTGCTGAAATTCCTGTTCAGGTTTCAGGCTATGGCAATAAAGTGAACATTGTTCCTACAACAGATCTGTTTGCCAATTATTATGGCGATTCACTTCGCGTAGTGATTAAAAACATCGAAGATTTGAATGGTAACATTCAAACCGCATCCGATACACTTGTGTTTTTGGTAGGTGGAAACGCCACACCAATAGCCAGCAATGTGAAAAAGAAACGCGTATCCATCAGCAATGTGAATCCTTTGAAGACTTCCATTTATGAAAACTCAGGCGATTCCCTGATGGTTAAATTCAAATTTGATACCACTTCCAATACCACGTCAAGAACCTTGGTTAGGTTTATTGTGGGTGGATCCGCTCAATACAATACGGGCTATACCGTTTCTTACAGCAGCGGTCAATCGCTGGCCACAGTATATAACGGAACAGAAGGAAGTATTACGATACCTGCTTATCAGGATTCGGCGATACTGACTATCAAACCTATTGCTGATGCTGACAATGAATCCGATGAAACCATCATGTTGTCGTTGATATCCGGCGGCGATTACACCATCAGTTCCAATTACCTGATCAGAGATACCATCAAGAATGATGATAACCTGGGTACGCCGGTCATTACTTCCAGTGGCAACTTATGTCAGGGCGGAAGTATAACCTTAAGCACAGGCAATATGATAGATGGACAACCTGTTTCCAGATACGAATGGAAATTGGGAGCAACGATTGTGGGTACTACACAAAACCTCACAGTTACCACTTCCGGTGTTTATACGGTTTCAGTATATAATGCCAGCAGGTTCTCGGGTACAAGCAATGCCTTTACAGTAACAGCATCTGCGCCGCCATCAAGTGTATCCAATGTTACGGTGTGCAGCAATCAGTTGCCATTCAGTTGGAACAATGTGTATTATAGTGCTGCGGGCACCTATACCAAAACCATTTCGAATGCCAATGGTTGCGATTCCATCGCAGTGTTGAATCTTTCCATCAGCGCACCGATCACTACTATTGAGACTGTAAATGCGGTGGATTCATTTGAGTGGCATGGGGTAACTTACTATGCTTCTACAAATACACCGACGTGGACATATAGCAATGCGGTTGGTTGCGATTCTTTGGTAACACTTCATCTGACAATGACCTACACTTGTCTGCCAGTTTCAACAGATTTGTATGTAAATGCTTGTAACTCTTATTTATGGCATGGTCTGCGTTTTTTCAGTTCAACAGAAATTGAATGGGTTGGTACAACCTCCAGAGGAGGCTGCGACTCAGTAGTGACTTTATATTTGACCATCAACAAAACTACAAGAAGTACAACCAATGTGTCTGTATGTTCCAATCAGTTGCCCTATCGCTGGAACGGTGTGAATTATACCAGCAGCGGAACTTATACCAAGCAATTGGTCAATGCGGCCGGCTGTGACTCTATAGCTACACTGGTATTCTCCGTGAAATTGCCAACAAGCAGTACTCAGTCTGTTGCGATATGTGCCAATGAAGTGCCTTATATATGGAATGGCGTTTCTTACAATACTTCCGGAACTTATGTGAAAATGTTGACCAATGCAGCGGGTTGTGATTCTACTGCAACGTTGGTGCTGAATGTGAAACCTGTTTCCACCAGCAATACCAACATGTCAATATGTTCCAATCGTTTACCATTTACTTGGAATGGATTGACATTGACTGCATCAGGAACATATACTGCCAGCTTCAATAATGTATATGGATGTGATTCTATGGCTATTTTGAACCTCACAGTTAAAGAGGTCAGTTATGTGACGGAAACTATTGATGCTACCGGTACTTCGTATACCTGGCATGGAGTAGTGTACACAGCGTCCAATCATACAGCTAGCTGGACAGGCACCAATGCTGCCGGCTGTGATTCGGTTGTTACATTGGATCTTACATTAACCAACGATTGTGTGCCAACTACCCGTATCATCAATGTGAATGCTTGTAATTCATACATTTGGCATGGTTTACGTTTCACTTCATCCACTACCATCGACTGGATAGGTGTAAATGTTGCAGGTTGCGATTCAATTGAAACACTCAACCTTACGATATCAACATTGTCACCAACATCTTCTCCTGCAAGTATCACACAGACGTTGGTAAACAATACGTGTGGAGCAAGGGTCTATCGTTACACGGCAGCTGCCGTAACGAATGCTTCCGGCTATGCATGGACGTTACCTATATCTGTTGGAGGCGTCACAGGAGTTTATGTTGACTCGGGAGATATCAACAATTCAAGAATTATTCTTGTACGTTATGCATCAACAAAAGCTGCATTTACTACGGACAGTGTACGTGTGCGTGCCTTCTCACCTTGCAGCACAACGGCTTTACGTGCAGCTAAGCTGAGCAATACATTATATACGGTTCCAACAGCGCCTTCCACTATCACCATTACTCCAATAGTAACCAATATCTGTGGTGCAAAACGGTACAGATATGCAGCTCCGAATTTACCAGCTGCCACCACTACTACAGTAGCGGCTACAGGATACTTCTGGCAGATCATAGGAGTGTTAGGAGCGACCATCGATTCTGGCACAGTGAACTCAAGCACGATAACCGTAACCTTCAGCAATAATGCTGCGGCCAATATCGGCGATAGTGTGAAATTGTGCTACACTTCCGATTGCGGAAACAGTTTGTTCAAAGCAAGCAAGCTGACCAATACCGCATTAAGTACTCCTGCTGTACCAACAGCCATCACTATTACACAGATTGGTGATCCATGTACCACCAAACGTTACCGCTATGCAGCCCCGGCACTTACAGCAGGAACCACTACTTTGGGGGTGGCTGAAGGATATCAGTGGATGTTTACCGGAACATTAGGTTCTTTGGCTGTGATTGATTCTGGAACTGTCAATTCGCAGGTGATAACGGTGACATTTGGTAGTATGGCCACTGCAGCAACAGGAGATAGTGTGAAGGTTGCCTTTACTTCAGGTTGTGGACTCAGTGCCTATAAGTCAGCGAAACTGACGAATGTGAATATGTCATTGCCTGCCGCACCAACCAGTATCACTATTACATCTATTTCTACTGTCACTTGTGGCGCTAAGAAATATCGTTATGCAGCACCAGCTTTACCTGCTGCTACCACTTCTACTTATGCCGCTACAGGTTATGTGTGGTCGTTTGTAGGAACACTGGGTGCCAATGCGGTGATTGATTCTGGTAATGTAAACTCGCAGGTGATTACAGTCACTTATACCATGAATGAAGGAGCTACCAATGCCGACAGTGTGAAACTTTACTACACTTCTGTTTGTGGTAACAGTGCTGTAAACGCAAGTAAACTCACCAACAATGCCCTGACAGCGCCATTGCCGCCCGCTTCCATTGCCATTTCATTGGTAAGCGATGCTTGTGGAGCGAGGGTTTACAGGTATACGGCTCCTGCATTTCCTGCGACAAGCGCCTCATCAGTATCAGCTGCGCCAACAGGATATTTGTGGACAATGCCAAAGGGTAGTGTTGGTTCAACCGCCGTTCTGGATTCTGGCTCGTTGACTTCTAAAATCATCAGAATCAGATACAGCAGCAACGCAGCAGCCACAATAGGTGACAGCATCATTTTGGTGTACACCTCCAGTTGCGGTAGCTCCACACCTAAGGCTCAGAAACTGTCAAATGCAGCACAGGCCATACCTTCTACGCCAAGTACACTTACCGGAACAACAAGTATTTGTCCGATAGTGGGTACACCTACCGGTGCCACATATACGGTTTCTGCCACTACCAATGCTGCCACATATCTGTGGACGGTTCCTACCGGAGCACTGATTGACAGTGGTAGTAATGGACTGAAGATAAGAGTCGTTTATAGTACTGCTGGAGCATCCGACAGTATTGTTGTACAAGGAGTGAGTGCCAATGGTTGTCTGGGTGCTAAGAAAGTTTTAAAACTGGTCACCACAGGTTGTGCAACAACGCCTTTATTGTCAAGATCGGAACCTGTAATTCCTGCACCCATAGTGCAAGAGCCTATGAGTGTTCAGATTTATCCGAATCCAAGTACAAGTGCATTCAGCTTGTTTGTGAAATCGCCGAGATATTCTCAACATGTAAAAGCCAATGTACGGGATGCCCAGGGTAGATTGATCAAGACACTTTCTTTCAGTTCAGATGAGACCATCAGTTTTGGTAACGAACTAAAATCAGGTGTTTATTTCATCGAAGTGAGAGAAGGGGAAAAAGTGAAGACGGCGAGGGTAGTCAAATATTAAGTTTAAAAGGTTCAATAAGTTCAAGAGGTTTGAGAGGTTGAGTCATGTATTCAACTTTTGAAACCTTTTGAACCTATTAAATGCATTGTATTTGTCAAATATATTCCGAGCCTGCTCCTAAATAGGAGTAGGCTTTTTTTATTCGCATTATTTGAGGAGTAGATTGTAGAGATTGACTTATTTTTCTTTAAAAGAATCAAATCAATAGCCATTACTCAATAGAGGAATTGTCTTACAAAGCTATTTTCAACTTTTTAATAAAAAACGATACGGGAAAATGGTTGCCAGGAATATGATAAAGCAGAATATCAATCAAACAATTCATCGTCAATCCTTTTTCATTTTACTATACCATTCTGCTGTAATGCCCATAAACTCAGCAATATATTTGGCAGGAACACTTTTTATCACTGGGTTACATTTCTCAATTAAATACTCATAAATATCTTTTTTTGCAGATCCAATCAACACTACTTTCAATTCAGATTCATTTCTTAGAATTTCGGACAACATTTGAGTATAGAAAATTAAAATGTCATGATTTTCAAATAAGAGCTTATCGAATTCCGGTTTGTAAAATGATAATAAGGTAGAATTTTTAATGGCAATTAATTCTGTTTTGGTTTTAGCTCCGGTTAAAAAGCTATCAACACATCCCATAAAAGGGAAATAGTCACTTATAAAGAAATTGGTAGCAGATTTTTTTTGGGAATCAAAATAAAAACTTCTTGCCACAAATCCACCCTCTACTATAAAATAAACGTGTTGACTAATTTCTCCAACTTCTACCAGTTTTGTTCTGTTTTTTACAGAGACCACTTTTGCTATCTCCAATAATTTATTGATGGAGTTTGGACTTAAGTGGTAGCTCGAAAAAACTTCCGCTATTTTTTTTTCTTTACTGGTTTTGGCTTTCATGCGACTGTGAATGTAACTAAATAATCAAACCAAAAAATCACAAATCAAAATCTTGAACTAGTTCAAGTATTTTGGAGATAATTCACATTTTACTTCCATCTGCTTCCTTTTCCTTTTTTGCAAAATTACTTTCGTGCACTCAAAGCGGCTGAGAGGCATCTCGGTTTCAAAATTACATTTATGAATAAAAGAGTTCAACTTCCTACAGGTTCTAAAAATACATTTTCGGTTTTTCGGTTGATGGTAACGTTGCTTATAGTAATGATCTCAGCTTCATTCTGTCAGGCTCAGGTAACACCAAGTGTTAGTATTTCATCCAACGCCACCAATAATTCGCTTTGTAGAGGAACAGCCGTAACTTTTACAGCAACACCAACAAATGGAGGCGCCACACCCACTTATCAATGGAGAAAGAACGGTGTTAATTCGGGTACTGGTGCGACATTGACATTAAATAACATTGTTAATAATGATGCTATTACGGTTGTAATGACCACTAGTTTAAGTGCAGCTCAGGTTACCAGTACCACAGCGACTTCAAATTCTATAGCAACAACTGTAAATAATTTGCCTTCGGTTGTATCAACAACTCCTGCATCTATCACATCATGTCTTTCAACAGGGTCGGCTACTATAAATGCGACGCCATCCACTGGTTCAGTGATAGATTGGTATGCAAGCACAACAGCCACCACGCCATTGTTGTCATCATCTAATTCATATACCACGCCTAATATTTCTGCCACAACAACTTATTATGCTGTAGCAAGAGATACGGTAACAGGGTGTCAATCTAACGGAGTTACGGCTCAGTCTATGGCATTAAACTTTGGTCCAGGTATCGCTTATGTTCAAACAACCAAGCCTGTTACGGGAAGTTTTACGATTGAATTTTGGATGAAATCAAATTATACTTCTAGTGCAGGAAATTCAAATTGGAGAAGTGGAGAAGGTCTGGTAGATGCGTCGACATCCGCAAGTAACAATGATTTTGGGGTTACCATGTTTAATAAATATGTGAAATTCGGGTTGGGTAATCCTGATATTAGTATTACAACAACTTCTTTGATGAATGGGAGTGGCGTAGGTTGGAAACATGTTGCTGCTACCTGGGATTCAACCACAGGGGCTATGAAGCTTTATGTAAATGGTGTGCTTGAGGCTAGTGCAACTGGAGGAACGGCCTCTAGAAATGGACAGACCGCTATGCGTTTGGGTACTTCGCTAAGTGCTCCAGCCAACTGGGCATATGGAAATTATAGCGGAACACTTGATGAAGTTAGGATTTGGAGCAAAGTAAAAACGCAGGCAGAAATTTTGGCTAATATGAACATGAATGCAAATGGTAGAGAAGCCAATTTAGCTGCATATTATAACTTTAATCAGGGCATTTGGTTTGGTAATAATGGGGGTCTTACAACTTTATATGATATTTCACCCAATCGTTATAACGGTACGTTGAATAATTTCACTAGTCTTAATACTGGAGGTAATCAAATGAATTATGTTGACGGTTATGGTTTGAATGCGGCACAATATCCGGTAACAGTGACAAAAAGTTCAACACCAACTGTTGCGTCTTCAACATCTGGTGCCATTGTTTGTGGTGGCGGTTCTACAACGGTTTCAGCTACTGCAAGTGCTGGCGCAAAAATTGATTGGTATGCCGATGCAAGCGGAGGAACGGCTTTAGCTACAGGTATCGGTACTTACACTACACCAACGCTTTCTGCCACTACTACTTATTATGCAGAAGCAAGAGATACGGTTACAGGTTGTGTGTCAGCATCAAGAACTTCTGTAACGGCTACGGTTAATGGTACTCCAACTGCAGGAATCACCAATAATACTGGTTCAACTGTTTTGACATGTACAAGAACATCTATCAGTGTAACGGCAACAGGAGGTTCAAGTTATTCATGGAGTAATAGTTTAGGAACTTCTGCAAATGCGAGCATCACTGCGGCCGGAACATACACTGCTACGGTAACGGGTGCGAATGGTTGTCAAGCAACATCAAGCATCACGGTAACAAGAGATGCTATTGCACCAACTGCAGGTATCACCAACAATACAGGATCAACAGTGTTAACATGTGCTACAACTGCTATCAGTTTAACAGCAACAGGAGGAGCAACTTACTCATGGAGCAATAGCTTAGGCTCTTCTGCAAATGCTAGCATTACTGCAGCGGGTACATACACCGTTACTGTAACTGGATCGAATGGTTGTACTGCAACATCAAGCATTACAGTAACAAGAGATGTTACAATTCCTACTGCAGGCATTACTAATAATACTGGTTCTACATTATTGAATTGTTCAAGAAATTCAATCAGTGTAACAGCTACCGGAGGCGTATCTTACTCATGGGATAACAGCTCAGGTTCATCAGCTACTGCGAGCATCACTGCACCTGGTAATTATACAGTTACGGCAACAGGGGCGAATGGTTGTACATCAACAGCAAGTGTTTCAATAACACAAAATATCTCAACTTCAACTGGCGATACTACAGCCTTTGCATGTAACAGCTTTAGTTGGTATGGAACAACGTACAACAGTTCGGCTACACCAACACATACATTTTCTAATGTAAATGGTTGCGATTCGGTTGTGACTTTGCATTTAACGGTAGGTTATGCGAACACTGGAGATACTTCAGTCGCTGCATGTAACAACTTTACTTGGTATGGAACTACATACAATAGTTCGGCTACACCAACACATACATTCACCAATGCTAGTGGTTGTGATTCAGTTGTTACAGCAAACATCGTAATCAACTATTCAACAAGATCATCATTCAACGATACTGCTTGTAACACATTGACATTGCCATGGGGACAAACAGTTACAACATCTGGAAATTATAATCATACTTATCAAACAGTGAATGGTTGTGATTCTGTTGTTACTGCTAACATCATAATCAACTATTCAACAACATCATCATTCAACGATACTGCTTGTAACACTTTGACTTTGCCATGGGGACAAACTGTTACAACATCTGGAAGCTACAACCACACTTACCAAACGGTGAACGGTTGTGATTCTGTTGTTACTGCTAACATCGTAATCAATAATTCAACAACATCATCATTCAATGATACTGCTTGTAACACATTGACTTTGCCATGGGGACAAACAGTTACAACATCTGGAAATTATAATCATACTTATCAAACGGTGAATGGTTGTGATTCAGTTGTTACGGCTGAAATCGTAGTCAACTATTCAACAACATCATCATTCAATGATACTGCTTGTAACACCTTGACTTTACCATGGGGACAAACAGTTACAACTTCAGGTAGCTACAACCATACTTATCAAACAGTGAATGGTTGTGATTCAGTTGTTACGGCTAACATCGTAATTAACTATTCAACAACATCATCATTCAATGATACTGCATGTAACACACTGACTTTACCATGGTCTCAAGTAGTTACAACTTCTGGAAACTACAATCACACTTACCAAACGGTTAATGGTTGTGATTCAGTTGTTACGGCCAACATCGTAATCAACTATTCAACAACATCATCATTTA
>CANGIT010000016.1 GCA_947454155.1 Chitinophagaceae bacterium | reverse complement strand
GACTGTAACCTTGGGTTCAGAGCTCAAATCCGGTGTGTACATGCTGGAAGTGAAATCTGGCAATGAAGTGAAGACGGTGAGAGTGGTGAAATATTAAAATCTCCACTTCTCTAAATAAATATAGCCCACCATTTAAATGGTGGGCTATTGTATGTTATGAATCCTTAAAGTTTATTATTTATCAGGTGAAAGGTATTAATGTAAATTGTCGTCTATGTATGTTGGCCAAAAGTATTACTCGTTATAAAATCTCACCTCCAAAACTAAACTGATTATGACCAAAAGAACAATTGTAGTCCTGTCTTTATTTGTCATCATGATGTCTTTTACGGTTGTAGACTTTTTTACACCTGATTTACCATCTGTTCCATTTAATTATTCCAACATTACTTTTCCTTCGGATGTAATTAATAATTTGTCGCAAATGGACAATACACCTTCCAATAATACCATTACAGATGATGGCGCTACATTGGGACGTGTATTGTTTTATGATGTTGATCTTTCTAAAAATCATACTACTTCTTGTGCTTCTTGTCATATTCAAAAGTTTTCGTTCACGGATACCGCCAGATTCAGCCGAGGTTTTAATGGAGGGCTTACCCCAAGAAACTCAATGGGGTTGATTCATGCCCGTTTTCAAAGAGACAGTGCTTTTTTCTGGGATAACAGGGCGCCAAGTCTTGAGGCGCAAGCATTGATGCCCATTCAAAATAGTGTTGAAATGGGGCTGACGTTAGATACGATGATTGCCAGAATCAGTGCAAAGCCTTTTTATGCCCAATTGTTTCAAAATGCATTTGGTACAACTGCTGTAACAAGTGACAAGGTTGCAAAAGCATTGGCGCAATTTGTAAGAAGCATGAACACATTTGGATCTAAATTCCGACAAGGGGTTGAAACATCTACTGGGAACCCTGAGATAGTACCTTTTCCCAATTTTACCGATCAGGAGAATCTGGGTAAGAATCTGTTTATGGATATCACAAGAGGAAATTGCCAGGCTTGTCATACCAGAAATGTGATGGTGCAGCAAGGCGCTCAAAATATTGGTCTGGATCTGATTTATGCTGATAATGGAGTTGGGGCGGCTAGTGGAAGGCATGCCCAAGATGGCAAATTCAGCGTTCCTTCATTGATCAATGTGGCACTCACAGCGCCTTATATGCACGACGGCAGATTCAAAACGCTGGAAGAAGTGATTGATTTTTACAGTGATTCCATCAAGCCGCATCCGAACTTATCCGGTTTTCTTCGTGAAATCATACCAGGAACAGTAAATCCTAACAACAATACCTGCGATACTTGCCCACCAAGACATCCGCATTACACACCGACTGAAAAAGCAGCATTGGTTGCGTTTCTTAAAACACTTACTGACACTGTAATTACAACAGATGTACGTTGGAGTAATCCATTTACTTGCGGTACTCATAATTCTTCACAAATTACAACTTGCGATTCCTACACTTGGAACGGCGTGAATTATACAGCAAGCGGTGTATATCTTAAAAGTTATGTAAATGTCGGTGGCTGTCCTTCAATGGATACACTGAAATTAACGATCAATAATGGAACCCATAATGTTACAAGAGCAGTTTCATGTGATGCTTATACATGGAATGGTACTGTTTACACCTCCAGTGGGACTTTTGTAAGGAATTATTTGAATAATAATGGCTGTACTTCTTCAGATACCTTATTCCTTGCTATCAATAACAGTAGTCACAGTTTAGCTGTAGTTACAGCATGTGACAATTATCTTTGGAATGGTGTCAATTATAATGTGAGTGGAACATACTTGAAAAATTATGTCAATACCAATGGATGTTCTTCTGTAGATAGTTTGTTATTGACAATCAACAGAGGAACGCATATCTCCACTATCGTAAATTCCTGTGGACCTTATACCTGGAATGGCGTTTCTTACAATAGTTCTGGTATCTACATCCGAAATTACCAGAATACTTCAGGTTGCTCATCTGCGGATACGCTGCATCTTACCATAAAAAGTCCGACTGCAAGTACAAGCAATTTACAGATCTGTAGCTCATCATTGCCTTACAATTGGAATGGGATTATTTGTAATGCTGCAGGCATTTATATAAAGACACTGACCAATGTTGCAGGTTGTGATTCAGTGGCTACTTTGAATTTAAGTGTCAGTACCTCTTCGCCCACAACAATACCTTTGGTTTCACAAACACTGGTTGACAATACCTGTGGTGGAAGAGTGTATCGTTATACTGTAACAACGGCGATTACTGGTGCCAGCGGATATGCATGGACAATCCCTTTATCTGTAGGAGGGGTTTCGGGCATAGCTGTTGATTCGGGTGATATCAACAATTCCAGGACGATAAAATTGAAATATACTTCCAATCTGGCTGCCATAACCGGCGATAGTATTAAAGTAAGAGCGTTTTCGGGTTGTGGAACTACAGTTGCAAAAGGGTATAAATTGATCAATACTTTACTCACAGTTCCTGCAGCGCCGTCAAGCATCATCATTACTGGGGTAGTAACCAATGTTTGCGGAAACAGGATCTATAGATATGCCGCTCCTCTTTTGCCTTCTGCTACAACATCAGCGGTAGCGGCCACAGGTTATTTGTGGTCAATGCCAACTGGTACATTGGGGACTACTGCCACTATTGATTCCGGTAGCATTACATCTCGGGTTATTCGCCTGAAATTCACTAGCAATGCGGCCGCAATCAATGGCGATAGTATAAAGGTATTATTCGCTTCAAGTTGCGGATACAGTTTGCCTAAAGCAGCTAAACTGACCAATACTTTATTGAGTGTTCCTGCAGCACCTTCTTCGATATTGATGTCGCTGGTGAGTGATGCCTGTGGAGCTAGGGTTTATAGATACACGGCACCGGCATTAACAGCTGCCTCACTTACTACAGGGGCAGCTACAGGATATGTATGGTCGATGCCTATTGGTACAGTGGGCTCAACAGGAGTTATTGATTCTGGGTCTATCAACTCAAAAGTGATAAGGATAAGATATACAAGCAATGCTGCCGCAACAACAGGAGATAGCATTAAAGTTTCCTTCACCTCTGATTGTGGCAATAGCCTACCCAAAGCAACAAAACTGACCAATTTGCTTAAAACCGGCTGCCCAACGCTACTATCAAAATCTTTATTACCAGAAGTACCCTGGACGGCATTATCTCCCAAGCATTTATCAGTATCAGTGTTTCCCAATCCATCTTCTTCCGCATTCCATATTGTAGCCAAACCTGCAGTAGTAGCCGGATTGCCAAACGAGACAGCCATTTACGTAAGAATTTATGACGAAATGGGCAGACAAAGACTTGTAATGAATCTGGTTCCAGATCAAAAAATACAGATAGGGGATGATTTGCCTTCAGGCACTTATATTCTTGAAGTTGCACAAGGGAAAGAAACGCTAAGAATGAAAGCGATAAAATTGTAAATTGAAAAATAATTCAGAATCGAAATAAGATTGATTTTAGTAAAAAGTCCTGCAGCATATGCAGGACTTTTTGAAGTGATTCGGATTGGATTCGAACCAATGACCCTCAGCTTAGAAGGCTGATGCTCTATCCAGCTGAGCTACCGAACCTTGTTCCCATGTTTTGGGGTGGCAAATATAGGGTGATTTTTATTTTTTTCAAGCTATAATTTCAATCATTTTACGAGATGCATGATTTTAATGATAAGTTTCATGATAAAAAGCCTTGCTGAAATAATTTTTTGTAATTGTTTACACTATATATTTGCAAACAAATAATCGTATTAACCCACCCGATCATTCGGAAAAACTAAAAACTAAATCTAGCGTTTATGAAACAAAAAATCACTCTTCTGTTTTCATTTGCAGTAATTGCTTTCGGTGCAATGGCACAACATTCACAAGGTATCGGTGTTCACTTAAATACTCTTGATGTAAACACACCAATGGTATGGAAAAACAACAGTGGCCCTAAAACATTGACCGGTCTTGGACAACAAGATCTGGGTTTTTCTCTTTCATACTGGCGCAATGTGTACAAACAAGTTGATTTCTCTGGTAAAGTGAATCTGATGTTTCATGATTACTCTGCAATCGACAGAAATGTATACACTTACAAAAACAACCAATTGGGTGTAGAAATTGAAGGCGCTGCCAATGCTTATGCATTCAAGGAAACCAACAAATACAATGCATTCATCAGTGCAGGTTTGGGCTTTGGTTCTTATAGCAATAAATTCGGTGCTTATGTGCCTGCAGGTTTGGGTTTGCAAGCCAACTTCAATAACGACACTTATATCAAATTGCAATCTGAATATCGTTTCTCTCTGACTACTAAAACTGAAAGCAACAGCTTGTTCTATTCAATCGGTTTGGTTCAGTCCATTGGAAAAAAAAAGTAGAAATTAGTACTCCTGTCGTGCCGGTTGTAGCCGATCGCGACAATGATGGAGTGAATGATAATCTAGACAAGTGCCCGGATGTTCCGGGCACTTCTGCTTACCAGGGATGCCCAATTCCGGATACGGATGCTGATGGTTTGAACGACGAGCAGGATAAATGCCCTACGGTGGCCGGTTCTTTCAAATATCAAGGTTGCCCTGTTCCTGATAACGATGGTGATGGCATCAACGATGATAATGATAAATGTCCTGATGTGAAAGGTGTGGCCCGTTATCAGGGATGTCCTGTTCCTGATACAGATAAAGATGGTATCAACGATGAAGAAGATAAATGTCCGACAGTAGCAGGTGAGGCTGATAATGAAGGTTGCCCCAAGATTGAAGAAGCTGTCATTAAAAAAGTGAATTTCACCGCCAAGAACATTCAGTTCGATGCAGGCAGCAACAAGCTGGTGTCGGCTTCCCATAAGTCACTGGACGAACTGGCCAAATTGCTGATCAATGACAAGTCATTGATGTTGAAAATTGATGGACATTCCGACAATACCGGTAGTGAAGAAAGAAACAAACAATTGTCTTCAGCCAGAGCCACTGCGGTAAAAGATTACCTGGTAAAGAAAGGTGTTGAAGGTTCAAGAATCACTGCCGAAGGTTTTGGTGCCGAAAAACCTATCGCTGATAATAAAACTGCGGAAGGTCGCGCTAAAAACAGAAGAACAGAGCTTACCGTAAGCAATCATTAATATGAATGGCTTTATGATGAAAAATCCCGACAGTGATGTCGGGATTTTTTTATGTAGCAGATTCATTGGTGATTCGAAAAAGCAGTTACAACAAATTGGATTGTGTTAAGAGAGTTTGCTTTTGAGAAAACTTTCAATGGCGCTGCAGGGAACAAACATGGGCTTTTCTGTAATGGTCAATTCGAGTTGCTGGCCATTGACCATGTAAGAACCGGCTATGCGATTGCTCATCAGGCTCACATCAAACTGTCCTCCATTGACATCACCTGAAAAATTACCACCCTGCGACTCTACCGCTTTTTTGGCTTTGGCTAAAATGGTTTCAGCATCAACGCTGAAGGGAATATTGAAGTTACATACTGACATGTTGATAGGTTTTATGCGTTAACAATGGATTCGGTGGAATAGTCTTTGATGACATCATATAAAGTGCCTCTTTCCACAGGCTTGCGACCGGCCTGACGGATCAGCTGTACAAGTTCTTCGGTAGACATGGTAGGAGTTTGCTCTTCACTACCGGCCATAGAATAGATTTTGGTAGAATCATCGATGGTGCCGTCTATGTCGTTCACGCCAAATGACAAACTCAGTTGCGCGTTGTTTCTTCCCAGCATGGGCCAATAGGCTTTGAGGTGAGGGAAGTTGTCTAAATAAATCCGGGCAATGGCATACAGTCGCATGTCTTCGGCAGTGGTCAGTTCATGCACATGACTCATGTCGTTGTTGGCATTTCTGAATTTAAGTGGAATGAACGTATTGAATCCTTTTGTACGGTCTTGCAGATCGCGCAATTTGCGCATATGGTCGATGCGGTGTTCATATTTTTCAATATGACCGTAAAGCATGGTCGCATTGCTGTTCATGCCCAAGCGATGGGCGGTTTCATGAATCTCCAGCCATCCATCGCCGCTTACTTTATCGGCACAAATCACTTCTCTGATTTCGGGATGGAAGATTTCTGCGCCACCACCCGGCAATGATTGAAGTCCGGCCGCATGTAATCTTTTTAGCCCTTCTTCCACAGTAAGCTTGGCTTTACGGAACATGTATTCCAGCTCAACCGCTGTAAATCCCTTGATATGCAAATCGGGACGATGTGCTTTTATTTTCTGAATCAGTTCGATGAAGTATTCCATGGTCATCTTCGGATGCACGCCACCCACGATATGTACTTCGGTTACGGGTTTTCCATCGTAACTTTTTACAATGTCCACCATTTGATCGATGCTCAATTCCCAGCCGTCTTCTTTGTGTGCATACAATCGTGAGTAAGAACAAAACTTACAACTGAACACGCATACATTCGTAGGCTCGATATGAAAATTACGATTGAAATAAGTAGTGTCTCCATGCATACGTTCTCTCACAGAATTGGCCAGGGCGCCTACAAACGGCAGTTCACCTTTGTTGAACAAGGTCAAACATTCTTCATCGGTGATGCGTTCTTTTTGATATACTTTTTGGGCGATTGATTTCAGCTCGTTGTCGGACGTTGATGCAATCAGCAGCGCTATTGTTCCACTCATGGTGTTTCTTTTTTGCAAAGTTAAACCCATTGCCTCATTTTTATTGAACGATTTCAAATCTTAAGGGAATAAAAATTGGAACACGAATATTTTTTGTTAAAAAATCATATCTTCAAATCACAAACCTAAACCTGATATACTATGAACATCAAGCAAAGACTTGTCTTGCTCAGCTTTTTGCAATTTTTCATTTGGGGCTCCTGGCTCATTTCCACAGGAGGCTATCTTTTTTCCATTGGATTTTCCGGACTCGAAATTGGCAGCGTTTATTCCACTTTAGGCATCGCCTCTCTTTTCATGCCTGCTTTATTGGGTATTGTTGCAGACAGATGGATGAATGCCGAAAGGGTTTTGGGTATCAGTCATCTTGTAGGTGCAGCCTGCCTGATTGTGGCTTCTATGGTTAAAAGTCCAGCCTTGATGTTTTGGGTGATGCTGGCCAACTCCATGGCTTATATGCCAACTATCGCCATGAATAATACGGTTTCTTACAAAATACTGGAACAGTCGGGCTATGATATTGTAAAGACTTTTCCTCCCATTCGTGTTTGGGGGACCATCGGCTTTATTTTTGCCATGTGGTTTGGTGATCTTACCGGTTTTGCCAAATCAAACATTCAGTTTTATGTGGCTGCTGCCACAGCGATAGGTATGGGGATTTATTGCTTCAGTCTTCCGGCTTGTCCACCTGCAGGAGCTAAAAAGAATGAATCTTTGAGCTCTTCGCTGGGACTTGATGCTTTTGTGTTATTGAAGCAGGAAAAGATGCTGGTGTTTTTCACTTTCTCCATGTTATTAGGCGCTGCGCTGCAAATTACCAATACGTTCGGCGGCAGTTTCCTCGACGATTTCAAATCAACTCATGCCGATTCTTTTGTAGTGAAACATCCTCAGGTGATGATGTCACTCTCTCAAATCTCAGAAACCTTGTTCATTCTTACCATTCCTTTTTTCCTTAGAAAATTTGGCATCAAGATGGTGATGCTGTTCAGCATGATCGCTTGGGTGCTTCGCTTCGCCTTCTTCGGTTTTGGCGATCCAGGAGGCGGTTTGGTGTTTCTTGTTTTGTCGATGATTGTGTATGGTATGGCCTTTGATTTCTTCAATATCTCAGGTTCTTTGTTTGTAGAAAAAGAAACACCTTCCAATATCAGAGCCAGTGCTCAGGGTTTGTTCATGATGATGACCAATGGCATCGGTGCCACCATCGGTGGTATCGGCAGTGGTTGGGTGGTAGATTATTTTACAACAAACGGTGTCAAAGACTGGCCAAGCATCTGGTTCGCATTTGCCGGATATGCCATGGTGCTCGTGGTCTTCTTTCCATTGCTTTTCAAATACCATCATATACCCGAAGAGGAGCTGGATGGTTTAAGCAGAAGACATTGATGTTGATTTGATGACACTGAATTTGTAATAAGGGATTCTTGATTTTGTGATGATAAAAAGCTATAACGTGAAGCTAATAGTCATTTACAAAAGTTCATGATGGATTGAGTAGGTTGGAACGACGACTATCACAATTCACAAAAAAATCAACGAACACCCAATCCCCAATAACTAATCAATAATTCTACCTATGATTCCTTTTTCACAGATCGATAATTCCTGGACATTATTTCTCGACAGAGATGGTGTGATCAATCATGAGAAACACATGGATTACATCCACCAATGGGATGAGTTCGCATTTTATGATGGGGTGAAGGAAGCCATAGCCGTATTTGCGCAAAAGTTCAATCGTATTGTGATTGTAACCAACCAGAAAGGTGTTGGAAAAGGCTTGACCAAAATTGAAGATCTGGAAGAAATTCATTTCAAGATGCGGTCCGAAATTGAAGCCGCAGGCGGAAAAATTGATGCTGTCTTTTTTTGTCCCGATTTGAACGAAGACAGCCCCAATCGCAAACCTAATCCAGGCATGGGGCATCAGGCTAAACGCCTTTTTTCCGAAATAGACTTTGACAAATCAATCATGGTGGGCAACACCCTCAGTGATATGGAGTTTGGCCGTAACCTTGGTGTTTATACGGTTTTTCTTCCTACCACTCGTCCCGAAGTGCAACATGATGACCCCCGCATCGACTGTGTTTGCGAATCACTGCTGGCATTCTCTCAATTGCTTCAATCCTAACTTGCGGTTAAAACAAGGGCGCAATTGAAAAATAGTATCGTCAAAAGCACAGACTTGACTAATTTTAGCCATCAATTTTTATAGATGAAATATCTTTTTTCTCTGCTGCTCATTACTGGCCTTATTTATCAGTCACATGCACAGCATCTTTCCGCCAATGAAAACAAGTTATTGAAAGCAAAAGAAGATTCCATGAAACAATATGCGCTGGATATGGTGCAAGGAATCAACGTGAAAGACCGTTTCATGGCCGACAGTATCCTTACCCGTTTGTTGGTGCGCTCTCTCAAAACACCCAACTCTTTTTATTATCCCTTCGATTCGCTCATCACGGTTTCTTGTTTATACGCACCCGATTCCAGTTTTCGTATTTTCTCATGGCAATTGACCATTGATGAAAATTTAGTCAGGCAGCATGGCGCAATACAAATGCATACTGATGATGGCAGTCTCAAACTGATTCCTTTAATAGACCATTCCGACAATATTGACAATATCAACGACAGCATTGTGAGCAATAAAGCGTGGATAGGAGCCTTGTATTATAAGATGGTGATGAAAGAACACGCCGGTGTAAAATATTACACTTTGCTGGGCTTCGACGACAATAACATCCGCAGCAGCAGAAAATACATCGAAGTATTGCATTTCGAAAATGGCGATCCCGTTTTTGGCGGAAAGTTCTTTAGTGTGCCCAACGACAGCATTCGGCCGCATAACCCCTCCCGTTTTGTGATGGAGTTTAAAAAAGAGGCAGGCCCTCGTCTTACTTACGATAAAGAGCTCGACATGATTGTGATGGAACATCTGGTATCAGAATCCAATCAGCCCCGAAAGAAGTGGACACTGATTGGTGATGGAGACTATGAGGGTTTCAAATGGAGCAATGGCCGTTGGATATATGTAGAGAAAGTTTTCAATCAGGTTACTCCAGAAGGGCAGGCTCCAACTCCAAAACCTTTAAATCCAAAAGATTCCAAATTGGGGGATAAGAGATAGTGAATGAAAAATCTAAAAGGTAAAATATAGAATGACGGCCTCGATACTTCGGGTAAAACTTGTCCGTATCATAGAGGTGTTATTAAATGTTAAGGAGAAGGTTAAGTTGTTATAGGTGTTTAGATCCCGCATCCAGTATCCCGCATCCCGTATCCAGTATCCAGCATCCCGTATCCAGTATCCAGCACCCAGCATCCAGTATCCAGCATCCAGTATCCAGTATCCAGTATCCAGCATCCAGTATCCAGCACCCAGTATCCAGTATCCAGTATTCAGCATCCAGTATCCAGCACCCAGTATCCAGTATCCAGTATTCAGCATCCAGTATCCAGCATCCCGTATCCAGTATCCAGCACCCAGCATCCAGTATCCAGCTAACCCGCCAAATCTATGTTCGCTTTGGCAAAATCTTCCGGAATCCCGATATCGATAAAATAGCCATCCTGTCTGATTCCCAGCATTTTGATGGTGTTCACATATTTTTCCAGATACTCTTTTTCGAAGGAAAATTTTTCAGGGAAATCAATATTTAGAAACTGATTTACCGCGATGGCATACACGCCACCGTTGATAAGACCTGTTTGATAATGCTGTTTTTCGCGGAAGGAGATGATGTGGTTGTCTTTGTCTGTTTCCACCACACCATAACGATCAAAATTTTGCATGGGCTTTAAAGCCAGCGTACAAGCCGCATTTTGCTGACGATGAAAATCAAGCATTGCAGCAATATTAACTTCAAACAGCGTATCGCCATTGAGTACTATAACTTCCGGAGAATCGGCCAAAGCACACGCCAATCTGATGGCGCCGCCAGTACCCAGCGGTTCTTTTTCCAGTGCGATTTTATAGCTCAGCGCCGGAAATTCTTGCCGAAGAAAGGCTTCGATGTATTCATGCAGATAACCCAATGAAAAAATGAAGCGTTGAATACTTTGGCGCAACATGGATTCAATCACGTATTTCAAAAAAGGATGCCCAGCGACAGGGGCCATACATTTGGGCAAATCTGGGACAGCCGAGCGCAATCTTGTACCTAATCCGCCGGCTAGAATGATACATTCTGTTGGGCCGATTTCAATGTTTTCGGGGCCTTTATGAAAGTTTGACATGGTAGATAGGAAGAAGAACGATCAGCTTTGTGTGTTGAAATATTTTTCTTCTACGAGTTGGCAAATGATATGTCCGAGCAGAATATGACTTTCTTGAATTCTTGGCGTATCAGTGGAAGGGACATTCAGCAGATGATCGCTCAGGTCTTTCATTTTACCACCTGTGGCGCCGGTGAAACCAATCGTGATCATGCCTTTTTCTTTGGCGGTTTCAAAAGCTTTGAGAATGTTGCCACTGTTGCCTGAAGTACTGAGACCAACAATAACATCGCCTTTATTACCGATGCCTTTGATGATGCGGGAATACACCACATCGTAGCTGTAATCATTGGCTACCGCGGTGAGGTAGGAGGTATTGCAATGCAGCGCCTCTGCCGGTAAGGCATCTCTGTCGGTATAAAATCTTCCGCTGAATTCCGCAGCAAGATGCTGAGCATCGGCGGCGCTTCCGCCATTTCCGCAGAATAAAACTTTTTTTCCTTGTTGAAAAGCATTGACGATATCATTGACACAATTGGCCAACACTGCAACAAGTTTTTCGTCCTTGATGATTTCGGCTTTAACGTCTATCGAATTTTGAATGATGTTCTTAATGGTTTGGTTCATCTTCAGTTTTTTTAAGGTAAACAAATATTAAACGCTCCAGGTGGTAAGCCCGTGCTTGGTGAAATTATAGTTTTTTACATCTCCGCCAAATTCGCGTAAGGTTTTCTTGACGGCATAGCTGCTATCGCCAGGACAATAGAAAATCATGAATCCACCGCCTCCTGCACCGCTAATTTTCCCACCGGTGGCACCTGCTTTTTTAGCGGCATCATAAATCTCTTCAATGGCAGAGTTGCTGATGTTGGCCGCCATTTTCCGTTTTTGTTGAAATCCGAAATCCAGGATTTCGCCAAATTCATCCAGCTTGCCTTTCAGCAAGGCTTCCTTCATCATGCGTGCCTGTTCCTTCAATTGGTGCATGGCTTCAATGCTTTTTTCATTTTTGCTGTTTACGTTTTTTACTTGCTCTTTGATGATGGTTGCGCTTTCGCGAGAAGTGGCAGTGAAATACAAGACAAGGTTATTTTCAAGCTCGTGTAAATATTGAGAACGAATGCGTAATGGATTGACAATCACTTTATCTTTTTCGTAAAATTCCATGAAATTGACACCTCCAAAAGTGGCAGCATATTGATCTTGACGGCCGCCGGCCAGGGACAAATCATAGCGTTCGATTTCATAAGCCAAATGGGCGATGTCATAATCTCCCAAAGGTAATTTGAGCATTTCCACAAAGGCGCCCAGGATGGCCGCTACCAGGGTGGAAGAAGTGCCTAGTCCCGAACCTGCAGGCGCATCTACAAAAGTGCTTAATTTAAAACCCGTTTCAGGGAAACCATACATTTTGTTCACTCTGTTGTAAACACCTTTCAATAAATCCAATGTGCCATCAATAGGCAACTCTTTCGCATAATCATGAACTTGTTGTTCATTTCTGTCCATTGCCTGGACGATTATCTTTTTTTCGGCAATAGGTTCTATGCTGGCATAAGCGCATAGCGAGATAGTGGCATTGAGGATAGCGCCTCCGTATAAATCGCAGTAAGGACTAACATCGGTGCCTCCTCCAGCCAGGCCGATTCGTAAAGGGGCTTTGCTTCTGTATATCATAATGGCGACAAAATATGGAATTAAATTTAAATTTCTAAATGTTCTGTATCATAAGTCGCTATAACGTCATCAAACGGATAATATTTTATCGGCCATGACTTGCCAGCTGTATTTCTTTTTCTCTTCCACCAAATGGGGGATGAATTGATTGCGACCTGTGGAAAAGAATTGATGAATGGCCAGGGCTATGGCATTTGAATTGGGCTCAGCCACCAGTCCTACTTTGCCGTCGGGCACCAAAGCGGGTAAGCCCCCAACATTGGTGACAATCATGGGTACTTCAAAATGATAGGCCAGGGGAGTGACGCCACTTTGGGTGGCATTGCGGTAAGGTTGTATCACAACATCGGCTGCACAAAGATGATATTTCACTTCGCTGTCGGGGATAAAATCGGTTCGCAGAATCAGACGCTGGGCAATGCCCAATTGCGCTATTTGTTCATCGTAAGCTTTTCTGTCTTCGTAAAATTCCCCGGAAATCAGAAATTTCACTTCGTTTTGTTCAGGATACTTTTCAGTCAGTTCTTTGATGGCTTCAAACAGCAAATCGAGCCCTTTATATTTTCTGATAAATCCGAAAAATAGCACAATGGGCTGATGTTCGGAAATGTTGAGGTGTTTTCTCGCCTCGGATGGATCTGTTTTTTCTCCAAAATTATCGTACAAGGGGTGGGGGACAAAGGCTGCTATTTTGTTGGGTTCGATGTTTTTCAAATCATGCATCACTTTTTCACTCATCGTGATAAATGCGTCGACAGGTTTGATGAAGAAACGGGTGAACAATAAATCGCCGGGTCTTTTTTCATGCGGGATGATATTGTCGGCGATACAGACAATCCGGGTGAATTTATTCTTTTTGATGATTCTGGTAATGGTGCCCAGGCATGGTCCCATAAAAGGCAGCCAATATCTCACCACCACCAAATCGGGCTTTTGGCGTTTGATCTTATTTCCTATTTTAATCCAGTTAAATGGATTTATAGCATTGATGGCTATGGAGATAGAAAGATTTTTTGGGGCAGGTTCTGTTGAGTATTGTGTGGTGCCGGGAAAGAGAAAGTCAGGGTATTGCAGCGAGAAAGTGACCAAGCTTACATCATGACCCATCGCCTGAAATTGCCGCGCCAGTCTTTCGTTGTAGGATGCCAATCCACCTCTCAATGGATGTGCCGGGCCGATGATGACGATTTTTTTTGACATGTACTTCCGGGTTTTAGAGTCCCAGTTTTTCCTCAATGAGATAATGGTTGCGCTCGGGTGCGTTTCTGGTGATCAACTCGCCTAAAAAACCGGCCAGAAATAGTTGTGTACCGATAATCATGATCATCAGGGCGAAAAAGAAAAGCGGACGCTGGGTCATACCGGTAACGTCGAAAAAGAATTTGGAAACCGTCAGGTAAGAGAATAAAGCTAATCCCAATGTAAAAAACAATGTGCCCCAAAGGCCAAAAAAGTGCATGGGGCGTTTGCCGAATTTTCCAACAAAGAAAATAGTAAGCAGGTCCAGAAATCCATTGATGAAGCGACTCCAGCCAAATTTGGTGACGCCGTATTTTCTGGCACGATGCTCTACCACTTTCTCGCCTATGTTTCTGAATCCGGCCCATTTGGCCAAAACAGGCACATAGCGGTGCATCTCGCCGTACACCTCAATACTTTTCACTACTTTCTTTTTATAGGCTTTCAATCCGCAGTTGAAGTCGTTCAGTTTGATTTTGCTCATGCTGCGGGCTGCGGCATTGAACAATTTACTGGGCAGATTTTTGGTAAAAGTGTTGTCGTATCTTTTTTTCTTCCAGCCGCTCACCAGGTCGTAACCTCCTTCTAAAACCATACGACGGAGTTCAGGTATTTCATCAGGACTGTCCTGCATATCTGCATCCATGGTAATGATCACATCGCCTTGTGCGGCTTTGAATCCTTCATTGAGCGCTGCGCTTTTGCCATAATTACGTTGAAATCTGATGCCTTTGATATGGGAATTGTTTGCACTAAGCTGATTGACTACTTTCCATGAATCATCGGTACTGCCGTCATCAATCATGATCACTTCATAACTCAGTTGATGTTCATCAACCACACGCTTGATCCATGCCGATAATTCAGGCAGGGATTCTTCTTCATTGAAAAGCGGAATCACAATAGATACGTCCATCAGTTGAAATTTGAATGTTTACAAATGTAGATATTGTTGGTGTAAGTTGCTACTTTTTCTGCGACAACAAACCGCCTGTGATGGCAGTGGATAATGCGCCTAAAAACAAATATTTGATGGTGGTGAGTGAAAGCATCATGGGCATATAGATGTTGCGAAGCTGGATGTCGTTGGCCGCAATTTCTGCTGCGGTTTTATTGCCTTCCTTTCTGATCAGTTCATCATTCATCCTGATGCCTTCTTCCATGATTTGAGGATTCAGTTTATAGAATACATAGGCGTAAACCACCATCAGAAAGGTAATCATCACAAATGCCTTAAAGCCAGTGTTGAAATAAGCTTTAAAACTGCTGCCTGGGTTTTCCTTGCCGAAGCTGAGCAATACCCATAACATGCCACCGATGAATTCCGAAAGTATAAGGTACTGACTGTTGCCGTTGTCGGGCAGGTGAAAAAGATAAAAAGTGCAAATAGAGCTGGTCATCATCGTTAATGCGGTGACTATTCCTTTTTTGGCGGGAGTTAATTGTAGCATGAAAATTTGATTATTAGATTCGAAAGTGCTCTTCTTTTCTAGTTCAAGTACAAAACAGGAAACTAGATTTTGTTGTTGTTAATTAAAATAAGATTGATTGTTGTTGATGATGCCTCTTACTTTGCCTTTTAAAGTTTTGCCAATGAATGGTGTATTGTACGACCTGGATTTGACCATGTCTTTGGTGAAAGTATAGGTAGTGGAAGGTTCGAAAATTGTAAGACAGGCCTTGGCGCCCACTTCAATTTCCGGTACAGAAACGCCGGTAAGTTGGCGTGGGGTGAGTGTCAGCATTTTGATCAGGCTGGATAAATCGTTGGTGATTTCATTGGCCACGGCAAAAGCGGTTTCAAGACCAATCATGCCATATTTCGCATACTCAAATTCGCAAGTTTTATCGTCCCAGTGCAAAGGCTGATGATGGGTGGCCAGCGCATCGATATCTCCGCGTTGAAAAGCGGCTTGAAGTGCCATATGGTCGGTTCTGTTTCTAAGCGGGGGATTCACTTTGAGATGGGTATTGTAGGCCTGCAAATCTTCGTCGCAGAAGTAAAGATGATAAGGTGTTACAGAACAAGTAACCGGCCAGCCTTCTTGTTTGGCGGCCAAAATCATGTTCAGGCTTTTTTGGGTGGAAATTCCGGTAAAATGTAAGCGGGCGCCGGTATATTTCATCAGTTCGATGTCTCTGGCAATGATGAGCTTTTCGGCAATGGATGGCTTGCCCGGTAGTCCTAGTTGAGTACTGATGACGCCTTCATTGATCAGTCCGTGATTGGAAATAGAGGTGTCGTCGGGCAGCTGTATGGTAAGGGTTTGATGAGCTAATGCATATTGGAGTGCTTTAATCATGATGTTGGCCTGTTGCACAGGTTTGGTGCCATCAGAAAAAGCGATGGCGCCCGAATGATACATATCGTACATTTCGGCGAGTTCTTTGCCTTCTGTATTTTTAGTGATGGCGCCTATCGGGTAAATATTGACAGGCAGGTCTTTTGCACTTTTTAAAACGTATTCTACCTGGGTTTTACTGTCGATAACGGGTTTAGTGTTGGGAATAATCATCACATCAGTGAATCCTCCAGCAGCAGCAGCGATGGCGCCGGTAGCGATGGTTTCTCTGTGCTCCGCTCCGGGGTCTGCAAAATGCGCAAACATATCCATCCATCCAATACTTACATGTAAATCATCGCCTGTAATCACTTGGTCGGCTTCTTCAGCAATATGATCTTCGATAAGCTGAATTTTTCCGTTTTGAATTAAAATGTCTTTCTGTAATTGATGAAATGGCGATGCAGGTGAGATGATGCGAACTTGCTTTAGTAATAGCTTCATGTGCATTTGGAATTGAGCAAATATCGGAAAAATACCTTTGCATAATATCAGTAAGGCATAGTTTTTATCGGTAAGTTTCTTGAAGAAATCGGCCTTCATTCAACTTGATTTTAATGAAGTAAAGTCAATTTTAAGTAAGAGTACTTAGGGCCTGCAAGTAGTTCAACCGAATTTTACAACATGCGCTTCAAGTTCTTTGTTACGCTCATCTACAACTTCTACTTTTATATCAACAAGGAAAAAGCATCCAATATCTCTGAAACCACTTTTCCAATCCAATGAAAAAACCAACATCCTATCCGAATCCTTTGAAAAGACCAACTGGCTTCCAAATCCTATGTAACTGACAAGTAACAACAAACTGAAGCCACAATATCAAGCCCCGACGATTTCGTTGGGGCTTTTTATTTCGGGAAATACACAAACACCTTTTCTTTCCTCAATGGTAACAATTAGATAAATCTTACCTTCGCCATCATTTTAAAAAATCCCCCATGAATCGATATTTTTTCCTTTCAGTCGCTTGGATGGTATTGCTGTTAGCCTCCTGTAAATCCGGTAAGCAAGATGCTGCTCCTTCGGGTCCACCGCCTCCGGTGAATGTAGACGTGATCGTGGCGGAGAAGGTAATTTTTCCTCAATCGGTTGAAGCCAACGGAACCGCATTGGCCAATGAAAGTCTGGAAATCCATCCCGAAGTAAGTGGCAGATTGGTATTGTTGAATGTTCCGGATGGAGCTCATGTGAGTGCCGGAACTGTTCTTGCTAAAATCAATGACCAGGATCTTCAGGCTCAGCTGGCGAAAAGTAAAGTGCAATTATCTTTGGCCGAAAAAACAGAAGAAAGACAACGTAAGTTATTGGCCATAAATGCTATTAATCAATCTGACTACGATTTAGCTTTAAGTAATTTGGATGCTATAAAAGCAGACATTCAACTGTTAGATGCGCAAATTGAAAAGACGCTGATCAAGGCGCCTTTCAGCGGACAATTGGGCTTGAGGAATATCAGTCCAGGAGCTTTTGTGACGCCATCTACCATTATTGCCACCTTGCAACAAACCGATAAGATTAAAATCGATTTCACCATTCCTGAATCTTACGCAGGCTTTATCAAAAAAGGGGGTAAACTTTCATTTACTGCCACAGACACTTTACAACATATCGCCGTCATTGAAGCCATCGATCCTCAGGTTGATCTCTCTACCCGAAATATCAAAGTGAGAGCGATAGCGGCAAAAAACGATGTTCAGCCCGGTGCATTTGTAAAAGTATATATCGATGTTTCGTCGCCTTCCGGAAGTTTTATGGTGCCATCCAATGCCATCATCCCGGATGCCACTGCCAACAAACTGATTCTAGTTAGAAACGGGAAAGGCGAATTTGTAAAAGTGACAACAGGTTACAGAACTGCCAATAGTGTAGAAATCAAAGAGGGCATTGAAGCCGGCGACAGTATTGTGGTGATGGGGGTGCTTTTTGTAAAAAAAGGTGCAGACCTGAAGGTGAAGTCGGTAAAGAAAGTGCAGGATATGATGGGTAATTAAAGTTTCATCACACAAGAAGTTGCTTTCATTTTTTTTGAATTTTTGCTTTTGCTTTAAAATATTGTAAATGAATATTTCCGAATTGTCGCTCAAGCGTCCTGTGCTGGCTACCGTGATGAACTTGCTCATCATTTTGTTTGGTGCTGTGGGCTATTATTTTTTAGCTGTAAGAGAATACCCGGCTATCGATCCGCCTACCATCAGTGTCAGCACCGCTTATGCCGGTGCCAATGCCGATATTGTGGAAAGTCAGATTACCGAGCCACTCGAAAAAATCATCAACGGCATACAGGGTATTCGCTCCATCAGTTCTTCGAGCAGTACCGGCAGAAGCAACATCACGGTAGAGTTCAACGTGGGATCCGATTTGGAAGCCGCCGCCAATGATGTGAGAGATAAAGTAGGGCAGGCGATTCGTAACCTCCCACAAGATCTGGATGCGCCACCGGTGGTGACTAAAAGTGACGCTAACAGCGATTTCATTATTCTTGTGGCCTTGCAAAGTAAGACTAAAGGTTTATTGGAATTGAGTCAGTACGCGGAAGATGTATTGCAGGAAAAACTACAGACCATCCCGGAAGTCAGTTCGGTAACCATCATCGGGCAAAAGCGTCCGGCCATGCGACTTTGGCTCAATACCGGCAAGATGAACGAGCATAATATCACGTTCAGCGACATCAAAACTGCGCTCGATAAGGAAAATGTGGAAATGCCATCCGGGAAAATTTACGGCTCAAGAACCGAAATGTCGATTCGGGTGTTGGGCAGATTGGTTTCCGAAAAAGATTTCAATGAACTGATCATCAGAGAAAACAGCAATGGTATTGTAAGGCTAAGCGATGTGGCCCGCGTGGAAATCGGTCCCGAAAATCTTGAACTCAGCTGGAAGCTCAATCAAATCAATGGTATCGGTGTGGCCATTACCCCTCAGCCGGGAGCCAACTATATCCGGATTGCAGACGCATTCTATAAAAGAATTGCAGAAATCGACAAAGCGCAGCATGGAGACATCACCCTTACTCCGTTGATTGACAACACCAAAAACGTTAGAAAAAGCATACGTGAAGTGGCTGACACTTTATTGATCTCTTTCAGTTTGGTGGTGTTGGTAATCTTTTTCTTTTTCAGAAATTTCCTCATCGCCATAAGGCCCTTGATCGATATTCCGATTTCCCTAATCGCTACTTTTTTCATCATGTATTTTGCGGGATTCAGTATCAATATCCTCACCTTGCTGGCCATTGTGCTGGCTACTGGTTTGGTGGTGGATGACGGTATTGTGGTGACGGAAAATATTTTCAGAAAACTCGAGGAGGGATTGCCGATACGAAAGGCAGCACTTGAAGGAAGCAAGGAGATTTTCTTTGCCGTGATTTCCACTTCCATCACCTTGGCGGTGGTGTTTTTGCCGGTGATATTTTTACAGGGATTTGTGGGCAGTCTGTTCCGTGAATTTGGTATTGTGGTGGCTGCCGCAGTCTTGATTTCGGCCTTTGTATCCCTTACCATCACACCGGTGCTGAATGTGGTGCTTCATCGTAAGAAATCCGGACACGGAAAATTCTATGAAGCCACCGAACCTTTTTTCAAAGGCATGGAAAATGGGTACAGAAATATATTGAATGCTTTTTTGCGCATCAGATGGATGGCCTGGATAGTAGTGACTATCTGCGGCGGTATGATTTTTTATTTCATGAACAACCTGCAAAGCGAATTGGCACCCATGGAAGATAAAAGCACCATCCGTTTTATTGTCACCGGTCCTGAGGGAGCCAGTTATGATTACATGGTGGATGCCGGTGATCAGATCACCAAATTCCTGGCCGACTCGGTTCCGGAAAAGCAATTTGTTTTTGCTTTGATACCCAGTATTTTTTCAACCGGATTGAATTCAGGTTTGGGCAGGGTAAATCTTGTGGATCCCAAATTGCGCCATCGCTCGCAAATGGACATCGCGCAAGAACTTTCTAAAAAACTAACCCGTTTCAATCAAGTGCGCATCGCCGCCATTCAAGAGCAAACTATTTCGGTGGGACTGAGCTCCAGGGGTTCGTTGCCGGTGCAGTTCATCATACAAAACCTCGATTTTGAGAAATTGAAAACCTTTGTGCCTAAGTTTTTGGAAGAGGCCCGCAAAGACAAAACCTTCATTACGCCAACTGTAGATGCCAATCTGAAATTCAATAAACCTGAACTGTCGCTCACTATCGACAGAACCCGTGCAGTTGCTTTGGGCGTGAATGTAAGTGATGTGGGTGATGTTTTGCAAAGTGCTTTCAGTGGAAGACGACTGGCGTATTATATCAACAACGGCAAACAATACCAGGTGATTTCGCAAGTGGATTATCAGGAAAGAAGAGTGCCGAGCGACATTTCCAATCTTTATGTTCGAAACAACAAAGGAGAAAGTATTCCCCTTTCGGCTGTTGTGAAAATGCAGGATAATGCACAACCTTCCACGCTTTTTCATTTCAACAGGTATAAGTCGGCCACCATTCAGGCTGCTCTTGCCGAAGGCAAAACCATTGGCGACGGCGTGAAAGCCATGCAGGCAATTGCCGACAGATTGCTGGATGATAGCTTTCAAACCGACCTGGCCGGACCATCGCGCGACTTTGCCGAAAGTAGCAGCAATACCAACTTCGCCTTTTTATTGGCCTTGGTGCTGATCTATCTGGTTCTGGCGGCGCAATTTGAAAGTTTCCGAGATCCGGTGATCATCATGATTACAGTTCCTTTGGCCCTGGCGGGTGCTTTGCTCAGTCTCTGGCTGTTTGATCAAACCATCAATATCTTTTCGCAAATCGGTATGATCATGCTGATAGGTTTGGTGACCAAAAATGGAATTCTGATTGTTGAGTTCGCCAACCAAAAAAGAAAAGAGGGGCTCGATAAAAAACAAGCAGTGTTGTTGGCTGCTCAGCAAAGGCTTCGTCCTATTTTAATGACCAGTCTGGCCACAGGATTGGGTGCATTGCCCATTGCGTTAAGCTTGGGCGCGGCGAGCACCAGCCGTATTCCTTTGGGAATTGTTATTGTGGGTGGAATTCTTTTCTCTTTGCTCCTGACTTTGCTGGTGATACCGGCCATGTACACCTACATGAGCGGGGTGCGAAAAGATCAAAAAGAAGATTGATCATTTGTCATAATCAAATAACATGTACAGAAAAATCTTAGTCATATGCTTTGCGAATTTTTGCACGGCATTTTCATTATCAGCACAAGACCTTCATTTGTCTGATGCTTATAACATTGCTTTACAGCATAACTACGACATTCTGATTGAAAAAAACAATGCGCAACTGACCCATTTAGCCAACAGCAACGGTATGGCCGGTGGACTTCCCGTTGTGAGTGCCAATGTCAACAATCAGGAGAGTTTGATCAGTGTCAATCAAAAACTCAACAATGGAACCATCATCGATCGCAGTGGCATCGCCTCGAATAATCTGAATGGAAATCTTACAGCCGGCTGGCTTTTATATAACGGCAACAGGGTAGTGGCGGCCCAAAAAAGACTGCAGGCATTGGAAGCACAAAGTCAGCAAGTGCTTAATGCCCGTATACAAAACACAATAGCTGCGGTAACAGTCGCTTATTTTGATGTCATCCGTCAGCAATCCTTGCTAAAGACCTTACAAACGAGTTTAGCCATTTCTCAAAAACAACTGGACATCATAAAAACCAGACGACAGGTAGGATTGGCTACAGAAGCCGATCAGTTTCAAATTCAGATAGATCTGAATACCCGTGAACAAGACATCAGCCAGCAAGAGGCTTACATCAAACAAACCCGTGCCGATTTGAACAATCTGTTGCATTTACCTGCAGATACATTACTGAATTTGACAGACAGCATCACCATCAATGAAAATCTGGTGTATGCCGATGTGTTGAACCGGGTGTCGGCCAATCCTGAATTGTTGGCACTGGGCGAACAGATTAAAATTAATGAGTACCTGCAAAAAGAAGCCGCCGCTTTGCGCAAGCCTTCGCTTAATTCATTTGCGGGAATCAATTATCTGCAGGCAAAAGCAGGTGCTGGACAATTATTGTTGAATCAGAATTATGGACCGTTTGTGGGTTTGGGCATTTCAATACCGGTATACAACGGAGGCAACAGCAAAAGGCAAGAACAAATGGCAGCGGTGAGAACGCAAACAGCCCATTTACAACATGAAAACGCAATGGCAGATTTTCAAACCAGCGCCTCCAAAGTTTACCAGGCTTACACCACTGGTCTGGCTCAGTTAAAAGCTCAGCGAGATATCTGCAACATGTCGAAACAGCTGGTGGATCTGGCGTTGCAGCGTTTTCAATTGTCGTCGGCCACCATCCTCGAATTGAGGGAAGCGCAAAAAAGTTACGAAGCCTCGGGCTTTCACTTGATTCAGTTGATGTACAACACCAAACTGGCCGAAACAGAACTGAAAAGAATATCCAATCAACTTTCACTTTAATACCAACATCCTTCCATCATTTGTTGACTGCATTTCGTCTGTTTAAAACTTTTATCCGCTAATCATCTGTTGATAGCTATGTTTGCTATCTGATTTCCTGTTACCATTCATTTTCTTCATTGTCATTCGATACCATATATCAACAACATGCCGATAAGGTGTACAGCCTTTGTTTGCATTACCTGCAACATACGCAAGATGCGCAGGATGTGACGCAGGAAGTGTTTGTAACCGTTCATCAATCCTTGCATCAGTTTCAGCACCAGTCGGCTTTGTCTACCTGGATTTACCGCATTGCCGTGAATAAATGCATCGATCATCTGCGCAGCAGAAAAAGAAAAAGACGTTTGGGGCTTTTGTTCTCCGTTTTTGGCAGCGACGATAACACTTGGGATGGTGCTCCTCATTTCGATCACCCGGGAGTTCTGGCGGAGCAAAAAGAAAGCATGAGCAGACTTTTCGAATGCATCAATGCGTTGCCGGAAAATTACAAAACGGTCATTATATTAAGCAAGATGATGAAAAAGTCGCAGGTGGAAGTCGCCGAAATCATGGGCTCCACCCCCAAAGCGGTGGAATCTTTGCTGCAAAGGGCAAAACTGGCTTTACAGAAAAAAATAAATCAAACAGAAGGAAATTGAAAAAGCGGTCGTCCAACTGCGGGCGATTGATAGCTATAACTGTCAATAATTCAAAAATATGAGTGAAATCAACAAAGACATATTCGATCCGTTGCTTGAGGTGAGAGAAGTGGAAGCCCCTGCTTTTCTGCTGACAAGAATACATCAGGCGATTCAACAGCAAAAGGAAGAGCAAGCCTGGGTAGTTAAAAGAACTTGGGTAATTTCTGCTTGTTTCATGGTGGTGATGTTGATGAATGTGTGGTTGATATTGCATGTCAATCAGGCTCGCCACACCGATAAGCTTGATTCTTCGTCCAATACTACAGCATTGTACAGTTTTAATAACGATAATAATCTTTACCAATGAATAAAGTGAAATTACTGGTCGTTGTTTCAACAGGATTGTTACTGGCCAATGTTATCTTGATTGTTTTATTTCTGCAACGTCCACCCGGCGGCCCCGGTGGCCCAGAAGGACCAGGTCCACGTGATCCCCGTAAAATCATCATCGAAAGATTGGGTTTCGACCAAAGCCAGCAAATCAAATACGATCAGCTGATTGATATTCATCGCAACGGAATCGATGAAATGAATGACTCACTGAATGAGGCTAAACGCGCTTTGATGAGTACGCTTACACAGCTGCCCGACAGCATAACAATAAATGCACTTGAAAATAAAATAGGAAAATACCAGGTGAAAATTGAAGCGATACGATATGAGCATTTTGCTGCAATCAGAAAGTTGTGCAAGCCCGATCAGCTGCATGACTTTGATGAACTGGTGGATGAACTTCCTCGTTTGATCAGGAAGTAGTGTAGTGGCGATAAGTTCAAGGTTCAAAAGTTTAATAGGTTTAATAAGTTTAATAAGTATATTATTTTATTTGAACATCCGAAACTTTTGGATCCTCTTAAACCCCCTGTCTTTAGGCAGGAATGAAACATCTGGAACAACAATAACATTATGATCAGACAAAAATTTTTGACGCTGTTTTTTACCATCGTAATCAGCGCATCCTGCTTTGCTCAGTACAACAATCTCTGGGTGCCCGATACCATTTCCGGGAGAAATTTCAATTTGACCATCAAAGATACTTTTGCTCAGTTGAGGCCCGGACAGCAAACTATCACTGGAGGTATCAACACTAAATTCTGGGGACCCACTTTGTTTTTCAATCAGGGCGATACTGTACACATGAATGTGCGCAATCTTTTGAATGATTCTACCACCTTGCATTGGCACGGTATGCATCTTCCTGCCGTAATGGATGGAGGCCCTCATCAGGTTATACCACCAGGAGCACTTTGGCAACCTTTTTGGAAAGTGACCAACAATGCGGCAACTTACTGGTATCATCCCCATCTCCATGAAATGACTTTGGATCATCTTACCAAAGGAATTGGAGGTTTTATTATTGTAAGAGATCCTCAAGAATCAGCACTGGCTTTGCCGCGCAATTATGGTGTGGATGATATTCCACTGATGCTGACCAGCAGAAGGTATGACGCTGCCAACCAATTTGTGGTAAACAATACAGCCTATGGCGATTATATGCTGACTAACGGCACACCAAACGCGCAAGTTTCATTGCCCAAACAATATGTACGTCTTCGTTTGTTGAATGCTGAAGTTGAAAGAGGTTACGATCTTGGTTTTGCCGACAACAGAACATTCTACATCATCGCCAACGACGGTGGTTTACTTGATGCACCTGTTGCCGTTACCCGTGTGAAGTTGCTGGTAGGAGAGCGGATTGAAATCATGGTGAATCTTGGCAATGATGCTGTGGGTTCGTCTATTGACCTGAAAGCTTTCAATTCCAACCAGGCTTTTGGTTTCCCTGGTGGAGAACCCGCCACCAACGGGCAGTTTGGGAGTTTGTTGAACAATATAGATTTTACTGTTTTACATATCAATGTAGCAGCCACCACGGCCAATCCGATTACTAATATGCCGGCATCATTGGTCAGTAATGTTTATTGGACGGCTGGACAGGCAACGGTGAACAGAAGCCTGGCCATCACCGGAGGGAATCCGGGCACAAACATTCCTTTCATATTTGACAACACTCCATTTGCTTTATCGGTAATTAACAAAACTGTGAATCTTAATGCCATTGAAAGCTGGACAGTTACTAACAATAATGTATTTGGCCATACTTTTCACATTCATGATGTACAGTTTAAGATAGTGGCGCGCAATGGCTCCGCCGCAGCTGTAGGTGCTCATGAATCAGGCTGGAAAGATGTGATGTATGTGCCTCGTAGTGAAAGCGTGACTTTTGTGGCCAAGTTTGAAGACTATGCCGATGCTGTACATCCATTCATGTACCATTGTCATTTTTCAAATCATGAAGATGGAGGAATGATGGGACAGTTTGTAGTAACGAATGGAGCGGTATCGCCAACTATAGCCGCACTCAATTGTGCCGCAACTTCCTTCAACTCTAATGCCATTGTGAATGTGGCTTATAACGGAACTGCAACAGTGCCTTACATTGGCGGTAATGCAGTTGCCTATAATGCCGGTACGGCTATCGCTTCAACGGGTGTAACCGGACTTACGGCTACCTTACAATCCGGCACTTTGGCCAATGGGGCTGGAAATTTAAGTTTTACCATAAGCGGCACGCCGACATCTATTGGTGTAGCGAGTTTTGCCATCAGTTTTGGCGGGCAAAATTGTATCGTCAATTTGCAGGTGATTAATAGTCAGCCTACCATTCCCGCAGTTTTGTCTCTCGATTGTGCTACTGTCAGTTATTCCGCCACTGCGGTGGTCAATACGCCGTTTAATGCAACTGCCAATTTGCCCTACACAGGAGGAAACGGATTGGCTTATCCAACAGGCAATCCAATATCTTCGGTAGGCGTAACTGGACTAACCGCCATTTTACAGGCCGGGACATTGAGTAATGGCAATGGCAATTTGGTCTTTAACATTACAGGTACGCCAGCCAGTGTGGGCGTAGCCAATTTTTCCATCAATTTCGGAGGCAGAAATTGCAACTTGTCATTGACCATCAATAATAATCAGCCGCAGTTTCCTACTGTGACTAGTATAAATTGTGCCGAGACTCTATTTGGTACGCCAGCAACGCTGAACAGCTATTATGCCTCCACCGCCAGCGTGCCTTATACAGGTGGTAATGGAGCTCCTTATCCATTCCCGGGTCCATTGCAAGCCTCTTCTGGTGTCATAGGTTTGAATGCGCAATTGCAGCCCGGTACCTTGTCGAATGGCAACGGCAATTTCATTTTTGCCATTACCGGTACACCCACTTCAACAGGGTTTGCCAGTTTTTCGATCAACTTTGCTGGTCAAACCTGCAGCTTTTCATTGCCGGTGAACAATGCATCCACATCATTTGATTACACCATCCATCCCAATCCTGTAAAAGATATTCTTCATCTCAGTTTTACACCATCAAATACTGTAGTTTATTACGTTTGGATATATGATGCATTGGGCCGAACCCTGATGATGCTGCCTCAGCCTGATGTGAGCAGAGGGATTGATGTAAGCGGTTTACCCAAAGGCACCTATTTCATCAGAGTGATGGATGCCTATTTCAAACAGAAATTATCGAAGAAGTTCGTGAAAGGCTAAATGCTGTGCTATGTTTAAAGGTATGATGCAAAGAATAGGGCTTTTGCTTTTACTGCTGTTGATCAATTTCAGCAGTTTGACTGCGCAAAATAGTTCGGTCATCGGTAAGGAAGTAAATGATTTCAGTTTACGAAAAACCAATGGCCAATTTGTTGCCTTGCATGATTATGCCGATGCAAAGGGGTTTATCATTGTATTTACCTGCAACCATTGTCCTTTTGCCAAATTGTATACCAAGCGTTTGAATGGATTACATGGGCAATTTGCAGAGAAAGGAGTGCCGGTGCTGGCCATCAACGCGATGGATTCCGTTCAATATGAAGCGGAGACATTTACTCATATGCAGGAAAAGGCAAAGCAGGAAAAATACAAGTTTCCCTATTTGCAAGATGCCACTCAAATGGTAGGTAAATTATTTGGAGCCCAACATACACCGCAGGCATTTGTAATTTGGAAAACAAAAAACGGAAAATACCAGATACGTTATTCCGGAGCCATAGACGATAATGGCGAAAACCCACGAAAAGCCATTCCATATATCGCCAACGCTGTTGCTCAACTGTTGGAAGGGAAAGAAGTGTCAACGCCTGAAACGCCCTCATTTGGTTGCAGGATTTTTTACAGGAAATTGCCATAAGGTTTTGATCCTATCTCATTTATTTTCAGTTAAATTAAACCAATTCGATAAGAAAAGGTCAGTGTGACTTCAAATAAAAATTTGTAGTCATTTGGAACAGAGCAGTTTTATTGAATTGTTGAAAAAAGGTGATGAACAGGCTTTCAAAAGGCTGGTTGATGAATATAATTTGAAAGTTATCAACATCTGTTTTCGTTTTTTTTTAAACCAGCAAGATGCTGAAGATGTTGCGCAATTGATTTTTATTGAAATATTTCAATCAATACCGAGATTTAAACAGGAGTCCAAATTGAGTACCTGGATATACAGAGTAACTGTCAGTAAATGTTTGGATGAGCTTAAAAAAAGAAACAGAAAAAAAAGATTCATCGCAATAGGGAAGCGTCTTTTGCCGGATCAGGTGGCAGATTGGCTGGATGCGAAAATCAGACCCGATGAACAGATGGAAGACAAAGAAGGATGGAACAGTTTGATGAAAGCGCTCGATAAACTGCCTGAAAATCAGCGCATAGCCTTGAACTTAAGTAAAATAGAGGGGTACTCTATACAAGAAATAGCGGATATTATGAATACTTCCGTGCCTTCTGTAGATGCCCTGATTTTTAGGGGAAAACAGCACTTGAAGAAGAAAAGCAATAAATGACGAAAGAAATTATTTAAAAGGTATTCTAATATACTGTCATGGAAACCCCCGATAACCCCCTTGTATTATTCGAAACTTTGCAATCGATAAAGCCTTCTGCGGATTGGCAAACAAAATTATTGATTGAAATTAGTAAAAATAAACAACAGAAAGCTGAAGAGCCAGAACAGCGGAAATTGCTGATGCTTTTTGTTATTTTACTTACGATTAATTTATTTTCGATAGCTGCTTATATTTTTATTCCCGCTGCACATCACAGTTCTCACGAGTTGAACTCATTCGAAGAAATTAATTCCAATTTTTTAATTTCCCGGCATTAATAGTGATAAAATGAAAAAGACAAAATTGTTACTTATTGCCGTTGTTTTGATGATAATTGTCAATCTATTGTAAGTAGGTTTATTTTGGATGAATATGAATTCAAAAAGAAGAGAGGGGAACGAATCTGCAAAAATGAAAGGAGCAGGAGCGTTGCTGAAGGAGAAGTTAGATTTGAGTGATGATCAATTGCATCAAATGATGATCATAAGAAATGATTTTTTAAAAAGGGAAGAGGAGATTGATTTGCATACTAGGCCTTTCAGAGATACGCTGAATTTGCTTATGTTTAATGAACAAAAGGATACGGTAAATATCAAAAGAATGGCAAATCAGATTTCAAAATTTCAGTATGAAATAGAGATGTTAAGAACCGAGCAGGCTGATGCGTTTAAAAAAATCTGCACGCCAGCGCAAAGGGCTGAATTCAGAAAAATCGTATTTGATATTAGGGATTATTTCAAGCGAGAAGGGAAGAGAAGATAAACACAATACAATAATAGAATCTATGAACAATAAAATTATTTTACTTTTTTGTCTGTTATGCAGCTCTGTATATGCTCAAACAACAATGAGCACCATGAAGCACTTGTCCGACACCCATCAGCAAAACAGTTATACCAATACTATGGGCGAAGATGCCGATTATCATTATTTCGAGCCTGGGTACATCAACAATGCAAATGGCACCATCACGGATACGGTGACAGGGTTGATGTGGCAAAGAGTGGATGGCGGAGAAATGACTGTAGAAAATGCGGAATTCTACTGCGATACACTTACACTTGGTGGGTTTACCAATTGGCGCTTGCCAACCTGCCATGAATTGTACAGCATTTTAGATCACGACAAAACCAATCCTGCATTGGACACTTCGGTTTTCACCAAAACGCTGGCAGAATATTGGTGGAGTTGCCAGCGCCAAAGTAATGATGTGTCAAAAGTGTGGGCGGTAAATGCAGGAGGAGGCGTGGGCAATCATCCCAAAACAGAAACCATCAGCATGGGCGGAAACAAACATTTTCATGTTAGGGCAGTACGCGACAGACAATTTACTGCATTGGTTCCTGTACATTTTAAAGATAATGGTGATGGTACCATCAGAGACTCACTTACGCATTTAACCTGGACAAAACTGCCCTTAACGGATTCTTTAAATTGGGAAAATGCTTTAATTGCAGCAGAGGCCTACAGTTTCGCCGGACAATCCGATTGGAGGTTGCCTAATATCAAAGAGTTGCAATCCATCAATGATGAAACATTAATTTCCCCGTCTTTGCCTCTGACATATTTTAATGTGGGGATTAATCAAAAATTCTGGGCATCCACTTCACTGCCTAATCAACCTACAAGGGCCTGGTATCTCGACACGCGTTATGGCATCACCACATATGCCCAAAAGACTTCCAAATTGATGGTGTTGCTGGTAAGAGGAGATGGTTCTTATACAGCAGTAACGCCTCCTGATGTTCATGTAGATTCTGCTTTTGCCAATATTTCCGTCTATCCCAATCCATGCGATCAACAATTGAAAATCGGACTACCTTCCAATTCACAAATATTGCAGATGAGTCTGTTTGATGAACGTGGCCGAAAACTATTGACCACTACCAATCAAAATATTATCGATGTTAGTACAATCCCTTCCGGTACTTATTTTATTAGCATCAATACTTCAACTGCAGTTTACAATCAAAAAATATTGATACAGCATCAATAATCTTTAAATTTTAAAATACATGAAATATTCAATTCAGCTTTTTTTGATTTTGCTATTTGCAGGTCAAGTTGCATTTGCCCATCCAGGTGGTCATTATCGCCAGGCGGATTTATCATCATTGCACCATTGGAAAATCGAAAAAAACGGGCAACCCGTAATAGGAAATTATATGGTTTCCAACTCAGGGTTTGTTATTGCGGAGGGAATCAACGGTCAAATGTGGAAGTTGAAAATTAGTGAACTTGCCACTGAAGATAAAAAATATGTTGATAGTGAAGTGGGAAGGATAAATGAAATGAACAGCAAGTCTAATTACAATGCTGTTGTTGAAAAATCTCCAATAGACAAAATGCAGTTGTTATGGTTTTTATCAACTTTGCTTTGCGGCATTGGTCTTTTGTTGGGGGCTTATAAGAAATGGTCTGCAGATGGATACGCCTATCGCAAATATGCCATGGCATTATCTTCAGTAGTAATGCTGCTGATATCTTTGGAAGCCTGTAAAAAAAGCAATGTTGTACCCAATGTGATTGGAGGTGACGGCACCATTCCTCGTACATCAACTTCTTTCATCGATTCGGCGTTTACGCCGTATAAACCAGCTATTTCCACTTCGTGGGATACGGCCTATTTTCATGTGAGTGGAGGAGGATATCCTCAGCATAACATGATGATTGGTATTACTAACTGGCAACAGCAGGTGCCTATTCCGCAAACATATACCGGTGCCAACAGCTGGTCAATTCCATTGCAACCTGTTTATGCCACTACTCCATTGAGTACAAGAACCAATCTGATGCGTGGTGCTGTGGCCATAGCGGTGAATGGTATTCCTATTTTCAATGCCTTGAACAACAGAGGTGAAGATTCCTACTTGATTGGTGAGCTCGATCAATGGGGTGGTCATTGTGGCAAGGGCGATGATTACCATTATCATGCTGCACCTATGCATTTGTCGGGTACATCCGGATTGATGCCAATCGCATTTGCTTTGGATGGATTTGCTGTGTATGGTACCAATGAGCCTGATGGTTCATCTATGCAAACATTGGATTCCTGTCATGGTCATATATACAACAATGGGGTATATCATTATCATGGTACAGCCACTTATCCTTATGTAGTAGGTGCCATGAAAGGAAAAGTGATACTGGATCCCACTACTACGGCTCCTGAAAATCAAATCATTCCTCAGGCATTTGCACATCCGGTTAGGCCTGCCACCAGTCCGTTACGTGGTGCGGCAATCACCGCTTTTACTTCGCCCAGTGCCAATCATTACCTGCTTACTTATAAGATCGGAACAAAATATGGATATGTTGAATATTCATGGAATGCCACCAATCTCTATACTTATAAACTTACCGATACTGCTGGTGTGGTCTCTACACAAACCTACCAGCGTTAACATCTAAAATTTTCCTTCTTCATGAGAAATTTATCCTTATCATTATTTTTTATTTTATTATCTATTGCTGGATTCTCACAACCCTTCTCCATCATTTTAGGAAGACCAACCGATCATACGATTACGGCAAGTATCATGTTTGCTCAAAATGGTCAGTTTTATCTTACTTATGGTACGCAGTCGGGTAGCTATTCTGGTACTACACCCACAATGAACAATACGGTGAATATGCCAGACGAGGTAGATATTACAGGGTTAAATGCCAATACCCGATATTATTATCGACTCAAATACAAGCCCAATGGCGCTGCTGATTTTATCAGTTCTGATGAGTACAGTTTTATGACCCAGCGGGCTCCGGGTAGCAGCTTTACTTTTACTATTGAAGCTGATGAGCATTTGTACGATAAAAAGGGCGTTTCGAACATGTACAATGTGACATTGAAAAACGAGTTGAACGATCATCCGGATTTCATGTTGTCGCTGGGCGATATTTTTGGCGATGACCACAGCTATCTCGACCATACTTATACCATCACGGCAGACGAACTGGATACATTGCACAAATATTACAGGCCTTTTCTGGGACAGATTTGCCATTCAGTTCCATTCTTCATCGCATTGGGAAATCATGAAGGAGAAAGAAAACACCATTTCAATTTTCCTATTGCTCCACCCAATAATTTGCCTATCAATGGTACGTTGTCAAGAAAAAAATATTTTCCCAATCCTTTTCCTAATACATTTTATTCCGGTAATAATGCCTCTGAATTGTATGGGGTAGACAGGCCTGAAAACTATTATGCCTGGACCTGGGGAGATGCTTTGTTTGTTGTGTTGGATCCTTATCGTTATGATAGTCGTTCAGACACTTCAGCAAAACCAACAGGTTGGGATTGGACACTTGGTATTCCTCAGTATCTGTGGTTGAAGAATACGCTGGAAAATAGCAATGCGAAATATAAATTTGTTTTCGCTCATCATGTCAGAGGAGAGGGAAGAGGCGGCATAACCAATGCTATCACCAATGAATGGGGAGGTTATCAGCGTGTAAATGGCACTATTGGTAATGGATATACTTTTGATGCCAACAGACCTGCTTCTGAAGGTTGGACAAAGCCCATTCATCAGTTGTTTATCGATAATCATGTCAATATATTTTTTCAAGGTCATGATCATGTTTTTGCACATGAAGAACTGGATGGAATCACTTATCAGGCTTGCCCCATGGCAGCCGATTCTACTTATGAAATCGGTATGCTCGCTAATGCGGACGCTTATGTGTCAGACACTGTTGATGGTACCGGGCATATCCGCGTAACGGTTACACCATCCTGCGTTAAAGTAGATTATGTGAAGGCTTATCTTCCTGCTGATACATTATCTGGCCTTCACCACAATCGCGAAATAGGATTTGCTTATACCTTAGGAACCTGCGTAGAACCACCCATACCTCCTGTGGCAGACAGTAACTATGCCGAATTTGTAACAGTATATCCTAATCCTGTTCAAAATGTAATTCATTTGGAATTTCATGATCAGTCAACTTCTCACGAAATTAAATTAATGAATGCATTGGGACAAACTGTTTTTAAAGGGAATGACACATTTATAGATGTGGCTAAGTTTTCTCCAGGCATCTATTTCCTGGAAATACAAACTGAAAAAAATCATATCACCAAAAAGATCCTGATCAATCATCCTTAATTTTTATTCAACATGCAGTTAATTAAAAAGTCGGTTGTTTTTTTCGCTTTTATTGTTGTTGCTTTTTTTGCAAAAGCTCAAACCCTCAAAAGGGCAGAGATATTGGGTGCGCCTACAGATAAAGGTGTTCAGGTGCATTTAATGTTTGCAGATTCTGCTCAGGTTAAAGTTCAATATGGAACTACTTCCGGAAATTATTCCGGTCAGACCTCCTGGTATTCATTTGCCGGCGGAGATCCGGCTGCCGTTACGTTAAGCGGACTCACGCCCAATACCCAATATTTCTATCGTGTCAACTATCGCTCTCCTGGAATCAATACTACACAATTTAGACCCGAGCATAGTTTTTACACACAGCGGACTGTAGGCTCAACTTATTCATTTGTAATTCAGGCCGATCCTCATATGGACGAACAAAGCGATACTGCTGTCTATGCACTTTGTTTAAAAAATCAGCTGGAGGATCATCCGGATTTCATGATTGATTTGGGCGATTTTCTGATGACAGACAAACTGAAAAGCAGAACCACCAATCAGATACCGAGAGACACCATTCCTTATCGTTGCAATCTTTTACGCTCTTATTACGAAAAAATCAATCATTCAGTACCCTTGTTCATCGCCAATGGAAACCATGAAGGTGAATCTGGCTGGAATTTAAATGGCAATGCCAACAATATTGCAGTATGGGGTACGCTCGATCGTAAGAAGTATTTCCCAACGCCCACACCCGACGGATTTTTTAGCTCAGACACAACTCATTATCCATTCGTAGGTCAACGCAACAGTTATTATGCCTGGACCTGGGGCGATGCCTTATTTATTGTTATCGACCCTTATTGGAATACAATGGTCAAGCCCGATTCTTTGCATGGGTGGAGATGGTCGCTGGGCAAAGTGCAATACGATTGGTTAAGGTCAACATTAGAAAACAATCATTCCAAATTCAAGTTTGTATTTGCCCATCATCTTGTAGGTGGAGATCCTGATGGCAGGGGTGGTGTTGAGTTTGCCGATTTGTACGAATGGGGTGGAAAAAACCTCGACAGTACGGATGGATTCGCCACCAATCGTCCGGGATGGTACAAACCCATTAAAGATCTTTTTAAGGAAAACAGAGTCAATGTATTTTTTCACGGGCATGATCATTTCTTTGGAAAGCAAGAGAAAGACTGCTTGATTTATCAAGAAACACCGCAGCCCAGTCACCCCAATTACACAACTGTCAATTATGCTGCTGCATATGGATATCACGAAGGGGAGATACTGCCGAATTCTGGCTATATCAGAGTTACCGTAAATGGCGACCAGGCCAAAGTGGAATATGTTAGAGTTTATTTGCCCGCCAGTGAAAGTGGCACACGTCATAATAAAGACGTGTCATCATTGTATATCATTGGCGCCCGCAATTGTTATGATTCATTGACGCCGGTTCCACCTCCTCCTGTACCTGTTATTGTGAATACCAATTATGAGGACGCACATTTGTTTCCCAATCCTTCTAATGGTCAAACCAAAGTTGAGTTCTCAATGGTGAAGCCTGAAAAAATCAGCATCTTGGTTTACAACAGTGCAGGACAACTTGTAAGAAAACTGGTTGATGGTGCGGTGATTCCTGTGGGGCCTTATGCTGTTACCTGGGATGGAAAAAGTGATGGTGGCGCTTCACTGGCCAATGGTACTTATTTCTATTCCATTCGTGGAGAAACAACTCCACCAAAAAGTGGGAAACTGATTTTATTAAAATAATATCATGTTTTTGGTTGTCCGTATTCCTGATTCAGCCCTGGTAAATTTTTACCGGGGCTTTTTGTTTTTATTATTAAGTTGAATTTGCAAACGATGCCGATAACGTTTGCGCAAAAAAACAACTTAGATACAATTAACGGCATATGTATTGCTGTAACTTTCACACCCGGAAGCAAATGTCCAAAAATACTTTACACTGCTTTTTATTAAAAAACAATAATTTATCAAATCCCCAATTATCATGCAATTCAAATTCATTAAAAATTTCATTGCTTTTGTTGCCGTGCTATTGACTGCATCAACTGCAATTCAGGCACAAGACATGTGTACTCCCATTGGGTGGGCAGCGCAAAATGGCGGTACAACGGGAGGCGGAAATGTGGCGCCTGTGACGGTGACCAACATTGCAGATTTACAAACGCAAGCCAAATCAACAGGAGCGAAAGTGATTTATGTATCCGGGGTGATGGGCGCAGGTGTAGGAACCAGAGTTGCTGTGGCCGCAAATAAAACCATCATTGGTTTGCCAGGTGCCACTTTGCTTGGCGGCTTTGATGTGAAAGCCAACAACATCATCATCAGAAATATGAAAATTCAGGGCCCAGGATCAGTAGATGTTAATGGTGTGGATTGTATTACGATTGATGGTGCAAGCAATGTATGGATAGATCATTGTGATATCTACGACGGACAGGATGGGAATATGGATATCGTCAATGGTGCGAATTATGTGGCGGTTACCTGGTGCAAATTTCATTACACCTCAGCTTCTACCAATCACCAGTTTTGTAACTTGTTAGGCAACTCAGATACAAAAACCACCGACAGAGGAAAATTGAAAATCACCATGATGTACAACTGGTGGGCTGAAGGTTGTGTAGAAAGGATGCCCAGGGTTCGTTTCGGACAGGTACATGTGGTGAACAATTATTTCAATAGCCGTCAGGCCAGTTATTGCGTTCGTGCAGGAATTGAAGCAGACATCCTGGTGGAAAGCAACTATTTTGATTCTACCAGCACGCCAATTGATTTGTATCAGAATAATTTCACCGCGGTGACCTCACGCAATAACTATTATGTAGCCACTTCGGGTAATAGTGCAGGAAGCGGCACTTCATTCACACCTTCATATGCTTTGACTATCTCACCCGCGGCCAATGTAAAATCAATGGTCACCAATGCGGGTTGCGGGGCAGGTGCTACCATGTCCAGTCCCACCGCTTGCGGTTGCGGATCAACGCCAATTACCTATTATACCATGGCTACCCTGTCAAATCCTGCAGCTGGAGGTTCCGTAAGCGGGGCAGGCTCCTATGCGTCAGGAACTTCAGCCACACTCATTGCTACTGCTGCATCGGGTTATACGTTCACTGGTTGGAGCGGAGATGCGGCAGGAACATCATCAACAACAACTGTTGTGATGAATGGCAACAAAACTGCTACAGCTAATTTCCAGGCGGTAGCCCCTGCAAGCTACACAGTTACCACAAATGCTAATCCTGCTGCTGGCGGAACAGTATCAGGAGGCGGTACTTATGTAAGTGGAACAACTGCAACACTTACGGCCACTGCTGCTGCAGGTTACACCTTTACAGGCTGGAGCGGAGCGGCTACAGGAACATCATCAACAACATCAATAGTGGTAACCGGAAATGCATCAGTAACTGCCAATTTCCAGGCAGTGGTTCCTGTTACTTATACTTTGACAACCGCAGCCAATCATGTTGCGGGAGGTACCATTTCAGGCGCTGGAACTTACACCTCAGGAACAGTTGTAACGGTAACGGCTACACCTTCCATCGGATATGTGTTCACCGGTTGGAGTGGAGCTGCATCAGGTACATCACTGTCCACAACGGTGGTGATGAATGCCAATCTTTCGGTGGTGGCCAATTTTCAGGCCAGCACAGTCGGTACTTCAACGCTTAGAATTGAAGATAGCAATACGCCTTCCACAGGTTTGTGTTCCTATCAAGGAACTCTAAGCAGCAATAGTGGAGCCAACAATGGAAAGGTGATCAACCTCACTAATTCCACAGCCATGGGCGCCAACTGGAAAATAGTAACGCCATCCGCCGGCGCTTATACATTCAATTGGAGATATGTAAACAGCAGTACTAATAATGTTTATCTGATGAAGCTAATCTTGAATGGCGTAGTTATCAATTCTGCGCTTCCTTTTCCTAAAACTTCTAGCAGTACAGTGTTTGCTAACACTACTGCGGTGCTTAACCTCAATGCAGGCAGTAATATTATCAGACTGGAGTCTACAAATGGTACAGCAACTGCAGATATTGATTGGGTGGAAGTGACAGGAAATTCGCCTTTGGCAGGCAACTGCCTGGTGGCAAAATCTGCAGACATTATAACCGGCGACCTTACAATCGCTGAACCCAATATGCTGATTGCGCCCAATCCATCTTTTGGTGCTAATGCTCAAGTTTCTTTTACATTAACAAAGATGCAGTCCGTTTCTTTCACCTTGATGGGTGCCGACGGCAGAATCTATCAACATCGTCAATTAACCGGTGTGAAAATTGGAATCAATCAGTTCAATGTCGTTGACATTGATTTACCCGCAGGTTTATATAACATTATCATCAATGGCAACAAAGGATTGCATTTGATCAGAAAATGGATTGTAGAATAATTTTTTTTTGAACTTCGGTTCTTGGTTGTAAGTGCTGTAATTTATATTACGGCACTTTTTTTTAACTAATAAAAGCTGCACATTTTTTATCTTTAGCACTTTCATAAATCATAACATCACTTATGTCTAAACTGCTGCTGTCGCTGTTGTTCTTGTCGTTTTCTGCAATTGTAAAAGCTGATGCCGACACTTTGAAAATTGAAATGAATGCTTCCCGGATATCCCATGAGGACACTTTGCTCATCGAGGCCGACCTTGCAGACGATCAACAGGTAAGTAAACTGGCAACGTTGCATTTGTGGATAGAAGAATTGAAAACAGGACGCCAATGGCATTACAGGTATCCTTTATTGAATGGCCATCTTTCAGCATCTTTAAAAGTATCTTCTTCAATGGCGGAAGGACAATATGCTTTTAACTTTTCAGTGCAGAAAAAATTCTTTTCTTTCAAGGGTAAAATCGACCATCCTATCAAATCAGATGAACAGAAAAAAACACTCACTTATGTTTTGATTGCCAAGGATAAGGAAAGCATGGTGGATGTAGTGAAACTTAACAATGATCTTTCTTTTATAATTCCCAATCTATTATTTCAGGATTCTGCGTTCATTATCTTTTCAAGACCGGGGCAAAAAAAGAATGAGCTGGAATTGAAAGTGGAAACACCCCTTGATTCTGCATTTTCACCTTTATTCACCATCTCAAAGATGATGACCGTATGCAAGGATACACTAAACTGTTCCTCAACAGCAGCCACTAAAAATCTCACTGCCAATTCAGGCTATACTTTTGTTCCTCAAAATGATCTCTATAAAACAATTTTACCCACGATAACCATCACCGGAAAATCTAAAAAAACGATTGATGATTTTGAAAAAGAAAATGTTAGTGGTGTTTTCTCCGGAATGTCTGATTTTTCTATCGATGGTATTACTACTGATGAAATGTCCAATGCCGGCGATCTGTTTTATTACTTGTGTTCTAAGATTCCCGGGTTAAGGGCTGAAACAGATAATGAAAGCGGCATGAGATATCTTACCTGGAGAAAAAAGCCCACTGCACTTTTTTTGAATGAGATAAAGATGGATTTTGATGCACCTTTGGATATTAATCCTGCTGATATAGCCTTGATAAAAGTATACAGGCCCGGTATGGCTTTGACAGCCGGCAGTGGAGAGGGGGGAACTATAGCGATTTACCTAAAAAATGGTGATTATGCAAAGCCTGCCTCTGGGCGTTATCGCTTTTACATCAAAGGGTATACAGGTGTGAATGCCGAATGGAAATAAGAGGCAATGCTTCCCATTATCCTTCTGAAGACTCTTTGATGATGATTTTGCTTTCCATGATTTTGGTTTCAAACTGAGTGATGGGGCGTTTGCTCTCTATCATTTTGATCAAAAGTTCCATAGCGGTTTGGCCAATTTCAAATGCGGGTTGTCGAACTACAGATAGAGAAGGAGAGAACATGTCTGTGAGGTCGGAATTGCTGAAGCCAATGTAAGCCAGTTTTTTGTTGACCTTCTTTTGCTTTTTGATGGTGGCCAGCATCACCGTTGTGATTCTGTCGCCAGCAGATAAGATAGCATCCGGCTTCTTTTTTTCATTGAACAAACTGGCAACAGCTTGTTCAACTTCTTCAGTGGCCATGCCGCCATGATTGCAAAATCGCACCAGCTCTTGGCGAAATGGAATCTTATGGTCTTCCAGTGCTTTTTTGTATCCTTCCAGTCTTTTGCGGGTGATGAAAAGATGTTCAGCACTGGAAATATGTGCGATGTTCTTGAACCCTTGAGCTATTAAATGAGTAGTGGCGTCGTAGGCGCCTTTGAAATTGTCGCAAACTACTTTATAAGTATCAATCTGATCCACAATCCTGTCGAAAAAAACAATGGGCAGCCCACGGTCGTGCAAAGCTTGCAGATGCGTGAAATCTGAAGTTTCGGCAGATACCGAAATTAAAAGCCCATCAACAGATCTGTAGGCCATGTGTTCTACATTGGACAATTCTCTTTCGAATGACTCATGGCTTTGAGAGATACTCACATGGTAACCACTTTTATATGCGATGGATTCCATGCCGTTGATGGCTTGTGAAAAAAAACTGTTGGCGATTTCTGGTACAACGATGCCAATGGTATGGCTTCTCCTTTCCTTAAGGCTTAATGCAATTGGATTGGGTCTGTAATTGATTTTTTTGGCATACTCCAACACCAGATTCTTGGTCTCGTCACTGATTTCGTAACTGCCTCTCAAAGCTCTGCTCACCGTAGAAGTGGAAAGGTTGAGTTGCTGAGCAATGTCTTTTATCGTTACCGATTCAAATTTCATAGTACAAAGTAAAACAAAGTAAATGTAGCGATAATTTCCTAAACTTTTAATGTGTTCATTTTCAAAGCTTAAATTTAAAACATTTCGGTATCGTTTGCGTAAATAATAAAGGTTGAAAATTGCCTGTAAGACAATATGTGTGTATAATTGTTGACTGAAAAAATCGACGTTTGTTGCCTTCTTCCAAAGTGCTTTCCGAAGCTGCGCTCTTAGGTTCATTTTTTCTTTTTATCTAATCATCAAGTTTTTTTAAGTTCTCTTTTTATGCAAAAAATCATTTTCTTCTTATCGGTGTTGCTTATTTCGGTGAGTGGTATCGCTCAAAACAGGGTATTATCGGGAAGTGTATCCGACAGTACAGGTAAACCTATTCCTTCCGTTACCATTTCGCTGAAAGCCAAAGGCTTTTCCAAAGTCATCCAGTCCGATAACAAAGGGGCCTTTTCCGTGAAAGTTCCTGTGGCAGGTGCTGTTACTTTCACTTTTACTTCAACTGGTTTTAAATCATTGACACGCGTTTTGGAAAATGATGCTGCATTGAATGTGACATTGACACGCGAGATTGCCGTAATGGATGAAGTGGTGATCAACGTGGGATATGGCACTTTAAAGAAAAAGGAATTATCAGGGTCGGTATCATCTATCACTGCCAAAGATCTGAAAGATGTGCCCATCAATTCGGCTGCTGAAGCGCTCAATGGTCGTTTGGCTGGCGTTACCGCCACTACTGCAGAAGGATCGCCTGATGCCGATGTGAGAATCAAAGTAAGAGGTGGGATGTCAATCACCAACGATAATTCACCATTATATATCATCGATGGTGTGCAGGTCGAAAACGGCTTGTCTACTTTATCGCCTCAGGATATCCAAACCATCGACGTGTTGAAAGATGCAGCGGCTACCGCTATCTATGGTGCGCGTGGTGCTAATGGTGTCATTGTAATTTCCACCAAGTCTGGTAAGCCCGGAAAGTTGAAACTCAGCTACAACGGACTGGTGGGAGTTAAATATCTGACCAATACATTGGATGTGCTGGATCCATACGAATATGTGCTATATCAGTCTGAACGTTCTAGAGGCAGTGCGGCAGACAGTGTTAATTTTCTTGGCAATTTCGGGTCTACATGGGATACTTTACAGAACTATAAAAATGCCAACAAGGTTTTATGGCAGAAGCAAGTGATGGGCAATACCGGTATTCAGCAAACGCATTCTATCTCCGGAACCGGCGGCACTAAAAAACTGACCTATAGCTTTGGTTATACCTACAATGGCGAAAAAGCCATTGTCATCAATTCAAAATATATTCGCCATTTGGGCAATGTGAAAGCCGATTATAAAATCACCAAGAAGCTCAAGGTGGGGGCTATCGTTCGCTACACCAATCAAAATGTTTATGGTTCCGGCGTTTCAGATACAAAAGGTTCGGCCTACAACAGATTGAGAAATTCGGTGAAATACAGGCCCTTCCTTTCCAATGGTCAAAATATCGATGACCAGGATCCCCTGGCCGATCAACAAGTGGGTAATGGATTGAGTTTGATCAATCCGATTTCATTGGCCAACGCTGAGTTCCGTCATAAGTATACCAATAACCTCAATATCACCGGAAGTGCCACTTATAATATCAAAAAGAACCTCACTTTCAAAACCACTTGGGGCTACGAAGACAAACGCTATATCGACATGCAATTCAGTGATTCGATCACTTCTTATTCGGTAATTCAGGGTTCAAGAAAACCAATTGCAGGTTTAGATACGGCTTTGACTAAAACATTCACCAATTCCAACGTACTCACTTATTCGCTGAAAGATTTCAAAAACAAACACGATTTTGATTTTCTGTTGGGAGAAGAAACGTATGATTTGAAAACGGAAAATCATTCCAGTCTGTTTGGGCTTTATCCACTGTTTACTACGCCCGACCAGGCTTTCAACAATACAGACTCAGGCACTGCGTTCCCCGGTTATCCTAAACCAGTACAGAAAACACGTTATACCAGCCTTTCTTTCTTTAGTCGCCTCAATTATTCCTACAAAAAGAAATTCATCTTCTCTTTCAATGTGAGAGCGGATGGCGCTTCGAAATTCGCACCCGGCAAACGCTGGGGTATTTTCCCTGCAGGGTCTGTGGCTTGGCGCTTGAAAGAAGAGAAGTTTCTGGCTGATGTTAAATTCATCAATGACCTCAAAATCAGAGGCGGATATGGTTTGGTGGGTAACAACCGTATCGGCGATTATCTTTACCTGAATACATTCAGCAATGATAATGCCTATTACTATGGTTTGAACAATTCGCCTGTTTTTGCTTATTATCCAGGATCGCTTCCCAACAGAAATCTTCGCTGGGAGTCGACCATCAACCGTAACCTCGGTTTGGACATCACTTTCTTCAAAAACAAATTCGACCTGAGTGTGGATGTGTACAAAAACAGCTCGAAAGACTTGCTGCTGTTTGTGCCTATTGCATCTACTTATGGTTATCCTTCGCAATACCAGAACATTGGTAAAACAAGCAACAAAGGATTGGAAATTCAATTGAGTACTGTGTTGCTGAAAAGAAAAAACAACCTCAACTGGAATGCGTCTTTCAATATGTCGTTCAATAGAAACAAAGTGGAAGCACTGGGTGTCAATCAAGCCAGCTTCTTTCCTGCAGCGAGCTGGGGTGTTTCTGGTCAACCTACGGATTATATTATCAGAGTAGGAGATCCGGTGGGTTCCATGTATGGTCTGGTGACTGATGGTTTTTATCATCTGAATGAATTCGACTATAACAATGGTGTTTATACATTGAAGCCAGGCGTGGTCAACAATACGGGCATTATCGGTCCCGTTATGCCAGGCTCTGTAAAATTCAAAGACCTTAATGGCGACGGTGTTATCGATTTAAACAATGACAGAACCATCATAGGAAATCCTACACCTAAATTCACCGGTGGTCTTACTCAAACTGTTTCATACAAACAATTGGATTTCAGTGCGTTTGTCAACTTCTCTTATGGCAACGACATTTACAATGCAAACAAGATTGAGTTTACCAACGGTTATACCGGCAATGCCAATCTGTTGGGTATCATGCAAGACAGATGGAGAACCATCACACCTGATGGTCAAACTGCACAGTGGGTGAGTGGAAATACTGTGTATGGCCTGCCCCCCAACGATTTGTTTAATTTGAATTACACTGCTAAAATTTGGTCGCCACTGAAAGGAGCCGGTGCTTTCTATCCTCATTCATGGGCGATTGAAGATGGGTCATTCCTTCGCATCAACAACGTTACTTTAGGTTATAGCATGCCCGTGAAATACCTGGTGAAATTGAAAATGTCTAAACTCCGTTTTTATGTTACCGGCAACAATCTCCACGTATTCACCAAATATTCAGGATATGATCCCGAAGTTAGTGTGAAAAGCAGCCAGCTGACACCGGGTCTTGACTACTCGGCCTATCCCAAAAGCAGAAGCTTCATCTTTGGTATCAATGCATCCTTCTAATCCATCATCAAATTTCTACTTTTCAAATTTTACAATATGATACGTTTTATAAAAAATAATTTGATTCTTGTTTCTGCACTGGCAGCATCTGTGGCCGTTTTTTCGGGCTGTGAAAAATATCTGGACCAGCAACCGATTACTGAGTTGGGACCCGAAATGGTATTCAGTGATGTGCCCAATACACAAAAAGCTTTAGCCGGCGTATATAGCAGGTTGATGGGCGATCAAGGTTATGGCATCCGTTTGAGTCTTTACTACACTGTAGATAATGATGAAACACAAGGGCCATCGGGTGGTGGCGATAATGATCGTCGCGATATGGCCCGTTATCAGCTGACTTCCGGTAATGCTCAGCTCAACAGACCTTTTCAGCAAATATTTCAAGGCATTGAATACGCCAACATCTGCATTGCCAATATTCCAAAGTCAAATATGTACAGTAATGGCAACGACCAGCAGAAATCGCAAATGAAAAGGATGTATGGTGAAGCTTTGGCTTTGCGTGCGCAATTTTATTTTGAGGCCATCAGAATCTGGGGTGATTTGCCTTCGCATTTTGAACCTGCAAGTGTACAAGCCACTACCAATCCATTCCCTGCACAAACAGACCGCGACAGTTTGTACAATCATTTGCTGAATGATCTGGAAACTGCGGAAGGCCTTGTGCCCTGGAGGAATGAAGTAGGCAGCATCGGCGATCAGCAAGATGAGCGCCTGACCAAAGGAGCCATCAAAGCGCTTCGTGCGCGCATCGCCTTATTCCGCGGCGGTTATGCTTTAAGGAGAGATGGTGTGATGAGAAGAGGTGCTGATTATCTGACGTATTATCAGATAGCCCGTCAGGAGTGCAGTGAAATCATGAGCTCCGGCCAGCATGCGCTGAACCCAAGTTTTAAAGCCCTTTGGAAAAATCAGGTTTGTGCACATGCTGTCAATGATCCGGATGGTGAGTTGATGTTCCAAGCCAGCACATATGGCAATACAGGTGTTGAAGATTCTAAACTCGGTTATTATAATGGACCTACTGTAAATGGTTATGGCAACAAGAGTATCAATATTCTTCCTGTCTATTTCTATCGTTTCGATTCGCTGGATCAAAGACGCGATGTAACCATTGCGCCTTATAATGTTCAGGCCGACGGAGCTACCAAAACCTGCACCGGTTTAACTGGTCTCAATGATGGAAAGTACAGAAGAGACTGGATCAGCAATCCTTCATTTGATCCCACCAATGCCATTCAGTATTTCGGGTTGAAATGGCAGATCATCAGATACGCTGATGTGTTGCTGATGTTTGCCGAAGCGGAGAATGAAATCAATGGCCCTTCTGCAGATGCTTACAATGCCATCAACATGGTACGCAGAAGAGGATTTGGAAAGCCTATCACTTCTGCGGATGTTACAATTGATTTGCCATCCGGATTGTCTCAAACCGATTTCTTCAAGGCTGTAGTAAGAGAGCGTTCTCTTGAATTTGGCGGCGAAGGCATCCGTAAGTTTGATCTGATTCGCTGGAACCTGATGAATACAGCCGTAAGAGAAACAAGAGCAAACATGATTCATATGTCTCTATACGAACCCATGGTCAATCCAAGTTACATGGCTCCATTTCCTTCCTATTGTATAAGCTCAGATTTGCCCAAAGGGATGTTCTATTATACTGGAACTAACGCCGATGATGTAACCATGTGGAAGAATTCTTTTTATTATCCCGGCTATTCCAGCACACCCTCCGGTACCACAAAAGTGACCTGGTTGGCTACTTCGGTCAATACCACCTCGGCTTCTCGTTATGCCACTGGTTTCGTAACCGGAAAATCGGAATTATTCCCTTTTCCACAACCTGCCGTGGATGCCAACTTTAACCTGAAACAAAATCCGGGTTATTGATTTTACATCAAAAAATTGAAGATGCTGCTCTGGATAGATTAGTTTCTTTAGTTTTAATCTTTATTAAACTAAATTGCTTGATTGAGGTCTACCTCGCAATTATTAAAAAAACAACAACCAGATTATGAAAAAAATGATCATGCTTTCTTTGGTTTTGATGACAGCTACCATGTCGTCCTTCGCTCAAACTGCCAAAGACACTACTGCCCCGAAGAAAGAATTGAGCAAAGAAGAAAAAGCAGCGCTGAAAGCCAAGCAAGAGGCCGAGACCATGGAAGCCTATAAAGAAGCGGGACTTACCGATGCACAAATTGCTTCATGTAAAGAAGCCGTAGCAGCTGCCAATCAAAAAAGCAATGAGTTGAAAAAGAAAGAAGGCTTGACAGAAGATGAAAAAACTGCAGGTAAAAAACTGATCAGTGATGAAAAAAATGCGAAGCTGAAAGAGATCATGGGAGAAGATGCCTATAAAAAATACAATGCGGCCAGAAAAAGACAAAAAGAAGCGTCAAAAGCGCAACAATAAATCGGAATAAAAAACTGTAAAAACCGTCTCCAGCAAAGAGACGGTTTTTTATTTACAGCCTTTTTCTTGGCAACGATTGCGTAAAATCAAACCGCTTGGTTTTTAGTTTATGAGGTGTTACTCCTTGAAACCTATAAATTCGTGTTCATTTAATTCTTGTTCAAGTCATCCAAAATTCATTTCCCATCAATTTCATTTACATGAAACGTTTACTTCCAAAATTATTCTTGCTATTGTTCGTTTTGTTTTTTTTGTCTGTTGATTCTTTTGCGCAATACGATTTGGTAGTGGCCCAAGACGGTTCCGGGAATTATACAACTGTTCAGGCGGCTATCAATGCAGCGCCAGCGGGCCGAACGACTCCATATGTCATTTATATCAAGAATGGCATATACAAAGAGAAGATCAACATACCGGCAACCAAGCCATTCTTGAAACTTGTAGGAGAAAACGTGGCGCATGTAGTGTTGACCTATGATGATTATGCCGCCAAACTCACCTCTTGTACCAATACGGTAGGTACGCAGAATTCGGCTTCATTTTCTGTAAACGCCAATGATTTTTCTGCTGTCAATATAACTTTTGAAAACAATTATGGCGATGGGTCGCAGGCGGTGGCCGTATTGGTTAATGCCGACAGGGCTATTTTTCTAAATTGCCGTTTCATGGCCAATCAGGATACTGTTTATTTAAAAGGATCTGGAGCCCCAAGAAACTATTTCAAGAATTGCTATATCGACGGGAATGTTGATTTTATTTTTGGCAGTGCCATCGCTTTGTTTGATTCCTGTGTGATTTACGCCAAGTCACGCTCCTCAGCAGGTGTATCTTACATCACGGCGCCCAATACTCCTAACGGTCAGGCTTATGGCTATGTATTCCGCAATGCACGACTGCCCATGAATACCGGATCCACTTTGTATTACCTGAGCAGACCATGGCCCAGTCCGGATGTGGCCAGTACCCGACAGAAAGCGGTGTTCCTCAGCAGCAGACTCAGTTCGCATATCAAACCCGAAGGCTGGAGCGTATGGGATGCCAATACCAATACCGCCAATTTGTATTATGGCGAATACGACAGCAAGTATTTCAATGGCCAGCCGGCAGATGTGTCGCAACGTGTAGCTTGGAGTTATCAGCTAAGTGCCACAGATGCGGCTACATACAACAATGCCAATATTTTAGGCACCTGGGATCCTTGTGCCACAGTGCCTGAGATTTGTTACGCTCAATCTGCCAGCTTGGCCATCTCCAATTTCAAAGGTGTTAAAGGCGCGTCTTCTTCACAATTTACCTGGAACGCCACATGGCCCGTCAGTAATATGACGTACACGCTATACAGAAGTGCCGACAGGGTAAATTTTTCTCCGGTATATGTCGTCACATCACCAACAGATACTGCCGTCAATTTCAATTACACCGATGCGGCATTGCCATCAACAGGCAATGCCTGGTATTATTATGTGGAAGCTAATGCAGCCGGATATACGAATGAGATTTCAGATACCGTTGTTATTTCCAATCTTGCATCCATGACAGTAAACGCTTCGGCGGCTTTGAATTATTGTGGCTTCAGTCAATTGCTGGGAGCGCCATCAGCCAGCCAGACGTTTACAATTTCGGGAGCCAATCTTACGGGAAATGTTACCATAACACCACCTACTAATTATGAAATCTCCACAGACAACAACAACTGGTACACGAGTTCAAACCCATTGGTAATCCCATCTGGAACCGGCAGTATTGCCACTACTACTGTCTATATCCATCTCAATGCTACTGCTGTGGGTAATTATTCAGGTACAGTGATGGTCACAACCAGTGCAGTAGCTGATTATAGTTTCCTCGTTAGTGGAGTTACATTTGCCGCATCCACTTCATTCCCTTTACAAGAATGGCCGCTTACCATCAATAATTCCGACAGTGCTTTTGTAAGGTCTCCGGCAGTAGTTGCCAGCACTTCAACGTTGAACAGACTTTATACATCCGACGGAACAACGCCAACGGCAGGTCCTATTCCTTCTTATTCCGGTCAGTATGGGCAAGCCTTGGGGGCCATAGCTGCAGGTAACAATTGGTCGGCAGTAGGAGGAACACTCAACAGGAATTATTACGAACAATTTACGGTTACCGCAGTTACAGGATCTCAGGTAAGGGTGGATTCCATCACCTTCATGAGCGATTTCTTCAATACCATCAGTGGCATCAAAATGGGGGTGGCTTATTCTAAAAATGGATTCAGTTCTCCCGCGGATTCGAGCGAGTTTTACAGTGGAGTAGGGCCCGGTGGAGTAAGCTTGACACTGGCAACCTCCGGAACATTTGCTAAATCGTTTACACTTCAACGTAATGATGCGGGGCCGGTCAACAGATATTCATTATCATTGAATGGTATCAATGGCATTACGCTGAATTCTGGCGAGACCATCACTATCCGATTGTATTGGGCTTGTGGCAGTACAGGTACTCCGCGTTTTGCGTTTTTGAAAGATGTGGTGGTAAAGGGAGTAGTATTGACTCCAGTGCCGATGCATCTGGTTCGATTCGATGCGCAGGCAGCGTCAAAAAGTAATCATCTTACCTGGACAACGACCAATGAGCAACAACAAAGCAAAATTGAAATTCAGAAAAGCTCGGATGGTGTGAGGTTCGCCGTCATTGCCGTGCAAGAGGCTAAAAATCAAAATTCAAATCTCTATGAATTTGACGATTTGAACTTTTCCACACAGCAATTTTATCGTTTGCAATTCATTGCTGCAGATGGATCTTCAACATACAGCCATGTTGTACAGGTGAAACGAATAACAGAAAAACTTATGGCTCAGCCCAATCCGGCAACAGGGTACACGGATTTGTGGCACCCCCAGGCTACAGCAGCATCCTCGGTATCTTTATTCAACAATGAGGGTAAGCTGATGCAAAAAGTTATTCCTGCGCCAGGAAGTTCAAAAACAAGAATACAATTGTTTGGAATTCCTTCCGGTATTTATTTTATTCAATACGCAAACGGGTTGTTGAAACAGGTACTGAAAATCGTTAAAGAATAATTTTTTTAGGGCAGGTCATATCTCATTTGTCTGCCATTTCAACTGAAATTGATAACGATTGCATAGATTATTTATACACTTCATTCTTCGGTATTGGCGCAGAATAGTAACTTTAAGGCCTAATTTTTAAATTGGCGTCTAATACCATGAACAATTTTTTGAAGTCATTAATTTATACCCTGTTTGTTTTTCTCTTGCTTAACAAGGCTGATGCTCAGTTGCTGTCATTCCCCGGTGCCGAGGGGGCCGGAAAATATGTTGGTGGTGGCAGAGGGAACATCACCACTGCACCTAAGATTTTTGAAGTGACTTCATTGGTGGATAATGCCTCATCAGCTACAACCCCCGGTACGCTTCGTTATGCAGTGACCAACAATAGTCCTTCTGCCCCTTACCGTATTGTAGTATTCAGGGTTTCGGGAACTATTCATCTTTACGCACAATTAAATCTAACCAGAGCCAACACCACCATTGCGGGTCAAACTGCTCCAGGTGGAGGGATTACCATTGCCGACTATCCGGTATATCTGGGCAACAACAACATTGTGGTCAGGTATATCCGATTCAGGTTGGGCGACAAAAACCAGGCCGCCAGTTTGGGAAACGACGATGCTTTTGGCGACAATGGCGGTGCCAAGCAAAAAATCATGCTCGATCATTGTACCATGAGCTGGAGCAATGATGAAGCCTGTTCGATTTACGAAGGCGATAGCTTGTCTATACAATGGTGTATGATTTCCGAGCCTCTTGATTCATCTTATCATGATGAAGGTGCTGGTGTACAGCAGCACGCATACGGAGGAATTGAAGGCGGAAAACATGCCTCGTTGCACCATAACTTGTATGCACATTGCAGAGGACGTATGCCACGTTTCAGCGGTATCCGCAATGGTGTGGCTGATTCCACAGATTTTAGAAACAATGTGATTTACAATTGGGCCGATTACAATACCAACGGGGGAGAAGGTGGCAGTTATAATGTGGTGAACAATTATTATAAAAAGGGACCTAATACACCCAACACTACAGTGGGTGGTGTCAGCCGCAGAAATATGCTCATAGAGCCTTACAAACAAGCTTCTCCTGCTATTCCGTATGGCAAATACTATCTCAACGGAAATTATTGTTTCAACAGTGCAGCGGTTACCGCCAACAATTGGTTGGGGGCTTGTTTTTCTGGTGGCACATTGGCTGATACCACAGGTTCGAAAGTGGCCGTTCCTTTCAATTGTGTCAACATCAACATGCAATCTGCACTTGATGCGTATCAATCGGTACTGCAGAAAGCCGGATGTGTACTTCCTTACAGAGACACATTGGATGAACGTATTGTAAGCAACGTCATCAACAGTACTGGAAAATTGATCAATTGTCAGGGTGGATATCCTCGCGGAACGGCTTACGCCACTACCGCAACAGCTTGGCCCTTTTTACCTGCGGGTTATACGCCTACAGATACAGATCATGACGGCATGCCTGATGTTTGGGAAACACAAAGAGGGCTGAATCCCAACTCTACTGCAGATCTCAATCTATATACATCAACCACCGGATACAACAATGTGGAAACGTATTTGAATGGTGATACCCTTACGGCTCCGGGAATACTGAATACTTGCGTTAATGGACGTGTGGCTGCTTCTGCCAATTCAGGCAATTGGTTGCACTTGAAAGACAGTTCTTATGGTGATTTTAATTCATCCCGTTATCTGGTTTCTACCGATACCAATAACCTGATCATTTCGGTATATGACAATGCTGCATTTGGTGCGTTGAACGCTTCTTATTACACCTCTTCCGCCATCAGGACAGATGCTAACGGCAAACCTTACCTGAATAGAAATGTCACCTTGAATTCCAGTGTATCCAACACACTTGCCGCACCGGTTGCATTGCGTATGTATATCAGCAAAAAGGAGTATGATGATTTGAGAGCTGCAGATAATACGATTCTGTCATTAGCAGACCTTAGAGTCATAAGGTCTGACAACAATAGCTGTTCTGGCGTGTTACCTTCAAGTTATACGGTATGTCAACCTATAGCTACAGGTGTATTTGGTAGTTACAACAATGGTTACTATATCAATTTTCAATCCGCTGCATTGGGTTCTTTTTATATCACTGGCGTTAATACTGTATTGCCGGTGAAGCTTACAACGTTTAAAGCCACGGCGAAAGAAAGTGCTGTTGAAACCAACTGGACGTGTACAGAGGAGCAACAAATTGTTTCTTACACAGTACAAAAAAGCAAGGATGCCAAATCATTCGTAGAAGCTGGTGTTGTTGCGGCTTCAAATTTATCCGGAACTCATCAATATAATTATACGGATGTATTGCCCTATGCCGGCCGCTCTTATTATCGTTTAAAAATTCATGAATTCAATGGTCATGATAGTTACAGTGTTATTGCTCCTGTGTATTTTGGCAATCAAAATTTCCTCCTGGCTTATCCTAATCCAGTAAAAGATGTGTTGAATATTGAAATGAATAAAGCTGAGAATTCCGGTTCAATCTGTATCACCAATACGGCGGGTCAGGTTTGTCTTAAAATGAATTTGCCTAAAAGCGTTACTCGTCACTTGATTGATGTAAAGTCATTATCCCCCGGCATGTATGTGATTGCCTACCAAAATGGGGCAAACATCATCAGGGTTCGTTTTTGTAAAACAAACTAATGTAAATTTTCAACGGAGATTAATCAAAATCTGTTCAAAATTGAATATTTCGGAAACGATTGCACAAATTTTTTGTCATTTCTCATCCTTGTTACAGTTAATCTCTGTAATTTCAGCCTCTGTTTTCTGCCATTTGAAAACAGAATTTGTAATACTTCCATCTTAAAAGGTACTACCGAATTTTAACCCTTTCATTCAAAAAACAAACATGAAGAAGATTTTTACACTGTTTTTGTTGTCATTTTTTACAGCATTTTTGTTCAATGCTGCAAATGCTCAAACTGTTTATGCAACATTAGCATCAGGCAACTGGAGTGATGCTGCAACCTGGGAAACTTACAACACATTTGCTGCGGCTTTAGCTGCTGCTCCAGGATCAGGCACTGCTGCCACCACAGTTCCAAGTGGTACACACAATGTGGTTATCCGTAACGGACACACCATTTCCATGAATGGTGCCAATCGCGGTTGCAAAGGTATTATCATCAATGCTGGTGGTAAACTTTGGGCCAATGAAGCTACCGACAGAAGATTACAAATAGGTGCTGGTGGAACAGGCTTCACTTATCCTCTAGTTGATACTGTGCAAGTTGACGGCACACTGGGTGGACCTAGCGACGGTTGCTATATCGAAGTGGGTACAAATGCTCAATTGGTAAAAATCTGGGGAACGGGTACGGTTGATCTCTCTCGTTTCAGATGCCCAGGAGGTAACTCGGGTGGTACCATGACTATTGATGTGGACATCAATATGAATTTCTGGAAAAGTGCCAACTATGCTATCTCTTTAGTTTATAATCCTGCAGCCACTGATGTTTACACCATGAACATCAAACCTGGAAGAACTGTTGCCACTAAAAGCGTTGACGGCTATTTCCACAATAGTCAAAATCTTGGCACCTACGGAAAATACACCTACAACATCCAGGGGACACTTGATTTATCAGCCAATACACAAACCGCCAATAACTTATCTACCACTTTAATTGCTCCAGCCGGTACTGGTTCTGCATTGACTGTTAATGTTGATGGCGGAACGTTTAAAGCAGGTGCAGGTGTGAAAATGGATACTTCTACAACTGGCCCGGTTAGTTCGGGTGTTTTAGATTTCAACGTTACCAATGGTGGTATCGTTGATCTTTCTGCTACTACTTATTTGAGAGTAGGTAAAACAACCAATGGAGCTGGCGGAGCTAATGATGTTTTTTTTGGTGTAGATGCAACTTCATCAGTTAAGCGTAATGTAGATGCTACCGATACAAGGTTTTATATAGGCATCAACACGGCCACTTCAATGAATAACTGCCGTATTGCCAACAGTGGTACTCCGGATGTTCATACCGTTAAATTGAAATCTACATTCGACAATGCTCCTGCCGATCCCAATAAAGTAGTCAATCGTCAATGGACTATTGCTGAAGCTGTTGCCGGTGGTAGTGTTGATACCCTCAGATTGGGTTGGGTAGTGGCAGATCAGGCTGCTGGTTTTGATCCTGCCTCAACCATCTATATCATGCGTTGGACAGGTTCTGCTTGGGAATATCTTCCTGCTTCCATTTCCGGAACAGGCACTATCGATGATCCCTATCAAGCCAAAGCGGTAACTACCAACGTGGGAATTTTTGGTGTCACTACTTTCACTCCGGTGCCTATGAAATTGTTGTCGTTCAACGGTGCTGTAAGAAATGGAAGAGCTAATCTTAGCTGGGCCACTGCCAACCAGCAAAATGCCAGTCATTTTGTGGTTGAAGAAAGCAAAGATGGTGTAAGATATAACGCAATCGGTTCTGTAAATGCAACAGAAAACAGCGCAGTGAACAACTATTCTTTTGTCAATACTTCTGTTTTGGTGGGACAATCTTATTTCAGAATCAAAATGATGGATAAAGATGGTCAATACCAATACAGCAATGTAATCGTGTTGAAAAACAACACCAAAAACAATCTTACTGTTGCGAGCGCTTTGGTAGCTGACAGAAATGTAAATCTCTTGATGAATGATTTATCTGCCGGAACTTATCAGGTTGTATTTGTGAACGCAGCAGGTCAAATTGTACAAAAGAATACAGTTGGTCATGCTGGTGGTTATTTCAACAACAACATCGTATTGAATGGTACATTGAACAGTGGTGTTTATTTTGTGAGAATGACAGGCAATGGCATTCAACAACAAACAGAAATTTTGGTGAAGTAATTTATCGCCATAAAATAATATTAAAAGGCCTGCTCAAACGAGCGGGCCTTTTTCTTGCGCAAAGACAATTCCATTGAACATCTTAGTCATCATCCCGAAACGATGAATGATAGATGTTACTGCAATTGTTTAGCAGCCGATGATCTTTTATTGTAGAAAATAATGTTTGAAAAGCTTTTTGATTCTTAAAATTGGTAACGTTTGCGTAAATAATTCTAAGAGGGTATTTCCATTTTTGAATAATGTTGACTAACATTATGCATCCGTTTTATTGAAAACTGAACTTACCCCTTAAAGAACGTAATTCTGATTACCCCAGGAAAGAAAATTTGTTATTGAAGCAGCCTGAAGATCATGGACTTTTGATATGAAGCATAGATGAATTTATTTCATCTTAATTGTCAATATAATTCATGTTTCTGCATTTTCAATGACATGCACTGTTATCAAATCGTTTTCATTTTTACTAAACAATACAACCATTTTACCAAAATCTCTACGTATGAGAAGAAGCAACTTTACTAAACAAGGTTTTATGTTGTTGACGATGCTGGTATTCAGCCTGATGTCGACAATTGGAGTCAAGGGACAGACATCTGTCAGCTGGTATCAGACCAAAGACTATGAGGCATTGACCACCAGCTATTTTGGGAACAGTGGTGGTACTGGGCCAACTGTTGTGACTGCGTCCGGAACATACCGAACTGGCAGTTCTGCGATATCTCACACTCCAGGATCAACAACAAACAAATACTGGTACAATACCAGTATCGGTGTGGTGGGTAATTCTTCAGGTTACGCTCATATGATTTATTGGGCAAAAGGTGTATTGAATACGGCATCGGCTGTAGGTACAGTACCTACATTCAGGTATACAACTACGGGAGCTACCGGTTCTGTTTCAAGCAGTTCAACAACTTCCACAGCCACTACATTAAGTACTACCTCATGGACAAGATGTACTGGATATACGACTGTGAATAATGCTACCAGAATGTATCATGCGGCACCATTTTCTTCTTCTACAGGAAACGGTACCGCACTGGTTTATTATGATGATTTTGTTGTCTATTTTGATGCGGGTACAACTACCGATATTACAGCGCCATCATCAGGACCCAGTTCATTGACCAACACAAGTGGTGCTATCGGCTGGACCAATGGATCTGATGCAGGTACAGGTGTTCAAGGCTCTATCGTCTTGGTTTCCACCAACGCTACAGCAGCTGCTCCCACTTTGTTAGATCAGGGATACTATCCGGCCGGAGCCGCAGTTGATGCCAACTGGACGGTAGCCACCAATACCACTTCTACCAGTTGGACAGTTACTGGTACGCCTTCAAAAGTAGCCGTTATCAATTACGATAAAGCTTACAACTATTCAACAGCCGGCACCATCAGCATCACTGTTGGATCTGCTTCTCCAACTTTGACAGCTGCCGTAGGTGCTACTGTAGATAACGATTTCAATATCACATTTACCGATAATTCAGGTTGGAGAGCTGCCATCACCGCTATTACAGTAAATGGTACGGCTTTGACATCTGGAACTGATTACTCATTAAGTGCAGGCACGCTTACTTTGAAACCAAGTGGAGGAAACAGCGTGTTAAGAACATCAGGTTCAAAAGCAGTGGCCATTACCGCTACAGCCTATGCATTAGCTGAAGTTACACAGGTTACAGGCGCTGGTGCACCCAATAAAATTGGAGTTACCACTCAACCGGTCGCACTTTACAATGGATTTGCTTTGTCAACACAGCCTGTTGCTACTGTACAAGATCAATATGGAAATGCGTCTTCCAGCACAGCTTCCATTACAGCTTCAGTCGGCAGTGGTTCATTTACTTTGAATGGCACCACGAGTGTATCTGCGGTAGGTGGGGTAGCTACATTCAGTGGTTTGACCGTAACCGCAACAGCTGCTGTTAACGGAGCCACCATTACTTTTTCTTCAACCGGGTTGACTTCCGGAACTTCGGCCGCCTTTAATATTGCGGCTCCTGAATTTCTTAGCATCACTACAGCAGGTATACCTGCCACTGAAAATTTCAATGGAATGGGTAGTGCTGCTTCGGCCACTGTTCCTTCTGGCATACACTTGAATACTGCCGGTGAATGGCAGGGAGGGACTGGTACCATCACTACCATTACCACTGCCGCATATGGTTCTACAGGTTCAGGAGCCATTACTACATCCAGTGGTGGTGGAGCTGTGAACTTTGCCAATGGAATAACAGCTTCTTCAACAGACCGCGCTCTCGGGTTCCTCACCAGTGGATCTTATTCTAATGGCAGAAGCATCATTTTAAGAGTGAAAAACAATACGGGTGCAGCCATTACAGAATTAAATCTCAATTTCGATTACGAAAAATATCGCGATAATACATCGTCACTTACTTTCAATTTTTATCATGGAGCCAATGGAAGCACCTGGACATCAGACGCCAATGGTGATAACACATGGGCTACAGGTACAGCTGCTGTAATCAATCCGCCAACTACTGTTTCCAAATCAGTATCATTGACAGGTTTGAATATCTCAGCCGGTGCTGATTATTATTTCAAATGGACATACAATGGTTCTGCGGCTACCAACTCACAAGCAGCAGGTATCGATAATATTTCATTGGTAGTTCCTTCCGTACCTGTATTAGGTGCCACAACCATGTCGAACATTCGTGTGGATTCGGCCAGAGCCACCAGTACGGTTGTTTCTGACGGTGGTGGCACTCTCTCTGAAAGAGGCTTTGTTATCGGTTATAATCCAGATCCAACAACTGATGATTATAAATTATCAGATATTTCTAACACAACAGGATCAATGAGTATTTTAATAGAATATTTAAGTCCTGCCACTACATATTATATCCGTTCTTTTGCTACCAATGAAAGAGGAACATCTTATGGTGCCAATCAAACATTTACAACCATTGGTTATGCCACCTTGTCTACAACTGCTACATCAAACATCACTACAAGTTCAGCCTCTTCTGGAGGTGAGGTGCTTACTGATGGGGGTGCTGCTGTTACAGAAAGAGGAATTGTATATGGTACTTCTTCTATTCCAACCACCGCTGATACCAAATTGGCCAATGGTTCGGGCATAGGAGCATTTGTATCTTCCATCACAGGCTTAACTGCCGCCACCACTTATTTTGTAAGAGCATATGCTATCACTGTGGCCGGTACTGTTTATGGTCAAGAAGAAACATTCACCACTTTGGCCAATGCGCCAACAGTAACCACCACTGCTTCAAGCAGCGTTTCGGGAGTAGGGGCCTCATCAGGCGGTAATGTTACTTCCGATGGAGGTGACGCTGTAACAGAGAGAGGCGTTGTGTATAGCACTTCTCCCAACCCTACCACAGCCGACAGCAAAGTGGTTGATGCGTCTACAGGAACTGGAACATTTACAAGTGTTGTAACCGGATTGTCCAATAATACAACCTATTATGTAAGAGCTTATGCCATCAACAATATCGGCACTTCTTATGGCAGTCAGATTAGCTTTACAACACTTGATAAACCGACTGTTACAACAACTGCTGCAAGTTTAATTACAGCTGCTACTGCCACAGCTGGTGGTAATGTTTCTGCCGATGGCGGTGATGCGATTACAGAAAGAGGTGTTGTTTTCAGCACTTCGGCCAATCCTACTACCGCCGATACGAAAGTTGCTGACGGTACTGCTTCTACCGGTTCATTTGCTGTAAACCTGACCGGATTATCTTCATCTACAACTTATCATATCAGAGCTTACGCTATCAACAATACAGGCACCTCTTATGGTGCTGATGAAACATTCGCTACCATTTCAGGAGCCATCGCTCCAACAGTAACCACAGCTGTTGTAAGCAGCTTGGGATCATCAACAGTTACTGTAGGTGGAAACGTTGCCTCAGACGGTGGGGATGCCATCACTGAAAGAGGTGTGGTTTATAGCAGCAGTGCCAATCCTACAACTGCAGATACTAAAATTGCAGATGCTTCAACCGCAACAGGTTCATTTACGGCTTCACTCACCGGATTGACTCCTGGTGCCACCTATCACGTAAGAGCTTATGCCATCAATGGGGTTGCCACTTCATATGGAAGTGATGTTGCCTTTACCATGAACGCGGTATTGCCCACTGTTACAACCACTGCAGCCAGCAATGTGGCTCAGACTTCAGCCACCACCGGTGGTGAAGTAACTTATGATGGTGGAGGAGCCATTACAGAAAGAGGTGTGGTATATAGCACTTCACTTAATCCAACCACGGCCAATACCAAATTGGCTGATGCTTCAACCGGAACGGGTTCTTTTGTCAGCAACCTGACAGGACTGGGAAGTGTTGTTACCTATCACGTAAGAGCCTACGCTATCAATAGCGCGGGTACAGCATATGGTGCAGATGAAAGCTTTACGACTTTGGCCAATTCTCCTACCGTAACAACAAATGCCATTTCAGCTATCACAGGTATTTCGGCTACTGGTGGTGGTAATGTTACCTCTGATGGTGGTTCGTCCATCACAGAAAAAGGAATCGTCATCAGTACTTTATCTAACCCAACCACGGCGGATACTAAAATTGTTGATGCTGCAATCACAACAGGATCATTCATCAGTACCATCAGTGCATTGTCACCATTGACAACTTATTATGTTCGTGCATATGCTATTAACGGCATTGGCACAAGCTATGGTGCTGAAGTAAGTTTCACTACACTTAGCGCACAGCCAACAACTCAAGCTTCTGCCGTTGCTTTCAGCAACATTGCGTTGAATGGCATGACGGTAAGTTTCACGGCTGGTGATGGTGCCAATTCAATTGTAGTGGTAAAAGCCACATCAGCTGTAAACAGCAATCCTGTCAGCGGAACATCTTACACAGCTAATGCTGCATTTGGAACCGGAAGTCAGTTAGGTACCGGAAACTATGTGGTATATGTGGGCGCTGGTAATTCCGTAACACTTACCGGATTAACACCAGGTGTAACTTATAACGTAGCAGTTTACGCATTCAATGGCTCAGCCGGTTCTGAAAATTATCTTACAGCTGCTCCTGCTACAGGAAGTCAGGCTACTTTAAATACGGATTATCGTTCTATCGCTTCAGGCAACTGGAGTAATGCTGCGATTTGGGAAAAATATGACGGTTCATCATGGATCGCTTCTTCTGATTTCCCAGCAGCAGATAAAGGAAATATCACCATCCAGGCCGGACATACTTTGGCCTTGGATACATCTATCTCTATCGATCAAATGACCATTGCAGCTACGGCTCAAGTTACAGTCAATGCGGGAAAAACCATGACTGTGGCAAATGGCAATGGTACAGACCTTACCGTAAACGGTTACCTGAAAAATCAGGGGGCCATAGCATTGAATAGTGCTCCATCCATCATAGTGGCTGGCACATATGAGCATGCTGTAAACGGTGGTACAGTTCCTGCTTCAACCTGGAGCACGGGCTCAACTTGTTTGGTTACCGGTGTAACCAGCAGTACTGCTACTAATGGATTCAGTCAGGATTTCTACAACCTTACCTGGAACTGTCCCGGTCAAACGGCCAGTTTGAACATGGCCATGTACAACAATACCATCAGAGGAGATTTCAACTTCCTGAATGGAGGTGCTGCAGCACAAGAAACTGCCTTGAGTTTGGCTGGTGCAGGTGTAGGGCCTAACAACGTAGTGACCATCTTGGGTAATTTCAATGTAAACTCTTCGGTAAATACCAACCAGATTTGTGCACACAGATCAGGTTCGGCTAGCACAGTCACCAACATGACTGTAAATATTCAGGGTAATCTGAACATCACAAACGGTTCATTCTATCTCACAAGAAATACAGGTATCGCCACCATGAATTGGAACCTCTATGGCAATCTGAACATGACAGGTGGTGTATTCAACAGTTCACATACGGCGGCACAATTCCATTTTGCTAAAAATGGTACACAAACCTTCAGCAAAACTGCCGGAACAATGACTGCAGCCAACATTGTGATTGACAGTACTTCAACCGTTGATGCAGGTACAAGCGCATTTGATGGTACAGCTACCTTAACTATCAATGGCGGTGCCACTTTGATTTCGGCGAATGCCTCAGGTTCTATCACAACTACCGGAACCAAAACATTGAATGCCGGAGCTAATTATGTATTCAATGGTGCTGTTGCCCAAACGGCTTCTGTCTCTATGACTGCAGCCAAAAACGTTACTGTTAACAATGCTTCCGGTTTGACACTAGGTGCTTCAACCGCTGTAACCGGTACGCTGACGCTTACATCAGGTAAGGTGACGTTGGGAAGTAATACCCTCACATTAAGCAACGCCGTTTCAGGTGCCAGCTCAAGCAACTATATCGTAACCAGTGGTTCAGGTTTATTGAAATATCTGGCGGTAGGCAATTCCGCTACAGTTTATCCTGTGGGTAATTCAACCACAAATTATACACCTGTAACATTAACCAATACAGGAACAGCCAGTGATATCGGTGTAGCGGTATCAGCTACAATTACCAATGCGCTATTCAGCTCAGCCAAAGCGGTTGGATTGCAATGGACCATCAATGCTGCAACTGCCGGCGCCAATGCCAATGTTACTTTCAATTGGAACTCGGGTAATGAGGGAGCTTCGTTCAGCAATAGCAGCGAAGGTTTCTTAGGCCAATACATATCACCTGGGCCTTATAGTGTGAGCTCTTTGGGAACCCTTAGTGGAACATCTGCATCTAAATCTGGATTGTCACTCAACACAGGATCTACATTATTCGTCATCGGTAACAAAAACAGCATTTACGTTCCTCAGATTGTAGGATTTGACGTAAGTACGCTGGCAGGTGGATCTGGTTTGTATGGCACATCACCTTACACAGCTACTACTCTGAATGCCAATGTAACCAGTTCAGGTTTGGTAAGAGGATCTGGCCTCACCACTGCAGGTACTGCAGCCGCAGGCGCTTGGGGTGCTGGTGGTGGTTTCAACAGTGCAAGTAGCGCTTTGGGTATCAGCGGAAATAAATTCATCACATTCACAGTGAAACCCAATAGCGGATATTCAACTGATTTGCTGTCTTTGAATCCTATTTCTTACAGAACTTCAAGTTCTGGTCCTAACGCCATCTTGATTCAATATCAAATCAATTCCGGCGCATTTGTAGATGTATTGTCAACTTCATTGACTTTGAATACTTCTGCCGGTCAATTAGGTTCGATTGATTTGAGTGGAGTCGCTGCACTTCAAAATGTACAATCCAATGAAACAGTTACCTTCCGTTTGGTGCCATATGGTGCTTCATCATCTACCGGTACCTTCTACATCAATAATGTGAATGCATCTGTAGCCAGTGACCTCGCTTTGAATGGCAATATCAATTCTTGCAGTACTTATTCTGATGCTCCCGTTATCACTTCTCCTGTATGCGCAGGTGCAACAAGTGTTAGTGGTACAAGTGCTGAGGCTAATGGCACAATCATCGATCTTTATCTGAATGGAACCTGGAATCAATCTGTAGTGGTTAGCAACGGCGCATGGTCAGCAACTACATCAGCATTGACAGCCGGAACAACTTTGACTGCTTATGCAACTGCTTCGGGCGAATGTTTAAGCAATGTTTCCACATCTGTATCTGTAGGCGCTCCAACAACCAGTTCTACTTCCGTTGCAGTTTGCTCGGCTTCTCTTCCATACAGCTGGAATAGCAATAGCTATTCAGCTGCAGGAACCTACCTCGTTCACCTTACCAATGCTGCAGGATGTGATTCAGCTGCCACTTTGATTTTGACAGTGAATAACGGTACATTCACTTCAACAACTGCAAGTGTTTGCGATACTTATACCTGGTCTGCAAATGGACAAACCTATACTGCCAGCGGAACTTATATTCGTAATTACAACAACGGCAATGGTTGTCCTTCTGCTGATACATTGCGCTTGACTATCACTCCATCAAGCAATACGCCTACAACCATATCTGCTTGCGACAGTTATACCTGGAATGTAAATGGTACTACTTACACACAAAGCGGTACTTATACTTCAGTGATTGGTTGTAATACTCAAACGCTAAACCTGACTATTACTGCATCAAGCAGCAATAGCACCACTGAAACAGCTTGCGATAGTTATACCTGGAATGCAAATGGTACCACTTACACGCAAAGCGGTACTTATACTTCAGTGAGTGGTTGTCATACAGAAACCCTGAACCTGACCATTACTGCGTCCAGCAGCAACTCAACTACTGCATCAGCATGTGACAGTTATACCTGGTCGGTGAATGGAAATACTTACACACAAAGTGGTACCTATACTTATACAGTCGGTTGTCATACCGAAACGCTGAACCTTACTATCACTCCATCAAGCAATACACCAACTACGACTTCTGCTTGTGGCAGCTACACCTGGTCAGTAAATGGCAGCACATACACACAAAGTGGCACTTACACTTCCGTAAGTGGTTGTCATACTGAAACCCTG
>CANGIT010000015.1 GCA_947454155.1 Chitinophagaceae bacterium | reverse complement strand
CATTTACGGTGGGAGCAGGAACCTATACTTATCCTGTTACGGACTCAAACGGCGTTGTAGTAAATGCGAGCATCACGATCACTCAACCTGCAGTTATTGCAGGCACGGTCACATCCGGTACGATATCGGTTTACGGTGCCAAAACAACCATCACGGTAAGTGGTGTCAGTGGAGGCGTATCACCTTATACTTATTCATTAAACGGCGGAACCTATCAGACTACGGCTACCTTCTCGAATGTTGGAGCCGGCAATCATACGATCAACATCAAAGATGCCAATGGCTGTATCTTGACAAAAACTCTGACCATCACACAGCCGGCCAGTACATTGGCCTGCAGTTCTTCAGCTTCAGCAATCTTATGTTATGGCGGAACTTCCACAGTAACAGTGACAGCTACCGGTGGTACATCGCCATACACCTATGCATTGACGGGCGGAGCATCACAAAGCACAGGCACCTTTGCAGGCGTATTGGCCGGCACCTACACATACACGGTCACAGATGCGGTAGGTTCTGTGAAGACTACGACAATTACTATTGCACAGCCAACGGTAATTGTACCAAGTGTAACTCATGGCAGAATCATTGTTTACGGTGGTACAACCACTTTAACTGCCACCGCTACCGGCGGAACTGGAGCATATACTTACAAACTAAACAGCGGAGCCTATCAAACGAGTGGACTATTCAGCAATGTTGCAGCAGGTACTGACACGATTTATGTAAAAGATGCCAACGGTTGTGTGGCCAACACCAGGATTACAATTACTCAGCCATCTCAGTTATTAATCAATGTTTTTGCATCACTCATTAATTGTAATGGTGAAACCTCACAAGTGACTGTTTCTGCCACAGGGGGAACATTACCTTATACCGGTACTGGAGTTTTCAATGTTGCTGCTGGATCCTACAATTATTTAGTAACAGATTCAAATGGTGTTAGTGTTTCTTCCTCAATAACAATTACTCAGCCAGCTGCTTTGCTACCTTCTGTAACGTATCCGGCAATAGCTGTTTATGGCGCCAAGACAACAGTTACGGGATCTGCCACCGGTGGTACTTCGCCTTATTCTTATTCATTGGATGGCAGCGCCTATCAAACTTCAGCTTCATTTGCCAATAGTGCAGCCGGTTCACATAGCTTACTTTGTAAAGATGCCAAAGGATGTATCAGCTCACATTCATTTGTCATCACACAGCCTGCCAGCACCTTGGCCTGCACTTCAGCGGCTACGGCAATTTTATGTAATGGCGGAACTTCCACAGTAACAGTAACGGCTACAGGCGGTACATCTCCATACACCTATGCACTGACAGGCGGTGCATCACAAAGCACGGGCACCTTTGCAGGTGTATTGGCTGGTTCCTATACATATACCGTAACGGATGCCGTAGGATCTGTGAAGACAAACACCATTACTATTTCACAACCTACTGCAATCGTCCCTAATGTAACTGCGGGCAGAGTCATCATATACGGAACTACAACTACAATCACTGCAACAGCAACAGGTGGAACAGGAGCCTATTCCTATAAACTGAACAATGGTGCTTATCAAGTCAGTGGTGTGTTCAGCAATATTGCGGCTGGAGCTGATACGGTTTATGTAAAAGATGCCAACGGATGTATGGTGTCTACAAGACTCGTCATTACACAGCCCAGCGCATTACTTAATCTAACAGCCACGCCTGTAACGAACCCACTTACCTGCAATGGCGCAACAACGGTTGTGAATGTAGCCGGGTCGGGGGGTACAGCACCTTACACCTATTCGCTCAATGCAGGAGTTTATCAGTCCTCTGCTGTTTTTGCAACAGTGGCTGCCGGTACACAAACATTCACTGTTATGGATTCAAATGGCGTCACAAAAAGTGTCTCCATCAATATCACACAGCCTACGGCCCTTGCTGCTACTGCCACTGCCGGCACTATTGCGGTATATGGGGCTAAAACTACCATTACTGTCAGCGGCGTTAGCGGAGGTACTTCTCCTTATTCTTATTCGCTCAATGGTGGAGCTTATCAAACCACCACAACATTTAGTAATGTGCCGGCCGGTACACATTCGGTCACCATCAAAGACAATAAGGGATGCACCCTGGTAAAAACTGTTGTTATCACTCAGCCTGCTTCAACTTTGGCTTGTACGGCCTCATCAACAGCCATCTTGTGTAATGGCGGAGCATCAACAGTTACCATCACAGCTACCGGCGGAACTTCTCCTTATACGTATTCATTAACGGGAGGTACGGCTCAAGCTGTCAATACTTTTGCCAATGTGTTACCCGGCAGTTACACTTATTCTGTCACTGATGCGGTAGGTTCTGTGAAATCTTTAGCCATAGTCATTACACAGCCAACCGTTATCGTACCTCAAATCACTTTCAATCGTATTTTGATCTATGGAGGTACCACCACGATCAATGCCACTGCAACAGGTGGAACCGGAACTTATACATACAAGCTGAATAATGGAGCTTATCAATCCTTGGCTTCATTTGCCGGTATAAGAGCTGGAGTAGATACAGTGTATGTAAAAGATGCCAATGGTTGTGTGGCCAGCAGTATCATCAACATCACTCAGCCGGCAGCCTTTGTGGCTTCGGCCAATGCCACAGCCATTAATTGTTACGGCGATTCGGCCATGGTAACCATCAGTGCTTCCGGAGGCATCGCACCATATAATGGTGTAGGCTCTTTCAATAAGGCAGCAGGCACCTATAATTTTACAGTTACTGATTCTGCAGGTGCTTCTTATACAGTATCAGCTTTTGTTATCACTCAGCCCACATTGCTTACTGCTCCTGTATTGTCACAGGGAGCAGCTATTGCAGTTTATGGTGGAACTACTACATTAACAGTAAGCGGTATTTCTGGTGGAACTGCACCTTATCAATATGCGGTTGACAACGGCGTATATCAGACTTCAACTTCATTTACCGTCAGAGGTGGGGATCATACTTTTTTTGTTAAGGACAGTAAGGGTTGTGTAAAAAACACATTCATCAGAATTTATCAGCCACTTAAATTATTGTTTGTTTCATCTAGTCATCAAACATGCGCCACTTCTAATAATGGAAGCATCTCTGTTAGAGGTGATGGAGGATACAGACCATATACCTTTAAGATTTATAAGTTCAATAATGTGAACACCACCAATGCTTATGGTCCCGATTCCGTTTTCTTGAATCTGGCGCCAGGTAATTATGGAATAAAAATCAGAGACAGCTTGGGTACCACATGGGATACTTTATCTGTGCTGATCAAATCAAGTACCCTGGTTTGTGGTAAAGGTGCTGAGGTTTCAACAAACACACAAGAAGTTAATACTAACCAACAGGGATTGATAGTTTATCCTAATCCAAGTAAAGAAGAATTCAATATCATGCATGCGGATATTCTCGACCGCAATGGCCGTTATGAAATTTATGACAACGCTGCCAGAAAAGTGGAAGAAGGAAAACTTGATGATGCGGGACAAACAGTATTGGGTAAGTATCTTCAGCCAGGCATCTACTATCTGCGCATCACCCAGGGAGATAAACGATTCTCCAGAAAGCTGATCAAAAATTAAGCTGATTAATTTCCACTCCGAATAAATGCGATTTCATCTTCCGGTTTTTTCAGGGTGAAGAACCACCACATGTTCCATCGCAGGAAAATATTGTAAGTCATTACCGGTACCAGCAGACAGGTGATCAATACAAGTACAATCAAAAGGGAGGGATTGTGGATGTGCAGGAATTTCATGTAAAATTGCCTGCTCACCGATATCACCAGAATGTGTATGCAATAGATGTGCACCGAGTTGAAGCCGACCACACGCAAGAATTTCAACTTCTGGTTCCTTTTTAAACTGAAGGATACGCATATCGACAAGGTGCACCCCACTATGGCCACCAATAAGAAAAACAATGGTACACTGTTTTCCACATAATAAGTGGTGTTGTGCATCATGTTGAGTTTGGTAAAAATCAACTGGTTGATGATGAAGGCCACGATGATGAAGGTGATGAATTTGCCGGAAGTGAAGATTTGCTCTGCTTTCTCGCTCAGTAAAAAATCTGAAATCCAGTCACCGATGCTGAAGAACAGATAATACTTCATGATGTCATTCAAAAATCCCACCTGGATGTCGTGCGTATTCACATAAGAGCACACGAAATACAAAACCAGTCCTAAGGCCAGCTGATGCATGACCTTGAAATTCAGGAAATGTCGAAGTGAGGCATAAATGATACCCACAAAAAACAAGGCATTCAGATACCAGAATTGCCCGGTAGCCCTGGGAAAGTAAATCAGGTAGCCATAACTTCTGAAATTGACATCTCCTTTGGAATTGGTGTATTCACTGAAAATAATTTGCAAAGTGATTTGAATAATACCCCAAACCAGCATAGGGTAGAGGATGCTGTACACCCTGTTCTTGGCGTATTTGCCCCATCCGTATTTTTTCATGCTGCCCGATAAAAACATGCCCGAAGCGATAAAAAACAATGGCATCCTGAAGCCGAAGAAAAACACATTGATGTACTCGAGCCAGGGATGGTCTTTCATGTTCAGTCCGGCTTTCACCATGCTTTCGTAACAATGTCGGTAGGCCACCAGGATGATGCTGATGCCCCGATCGTAATCGATCCAGCCGTGCCTTTTGTTGCCGAGAATGTATTTGGTATTGAAAAAATTCATGCTTGGGTTTTAATGTTCGGGATGATGAATGGTTGTTGGGGCTGAGGTCAATACTGTCCGTCAATAGGCATTCTTGTCGCCTCTGGCAATGGTGTAAACGGTGAGGAACAATATCCTGATGTCGAGCCAGATGTTCCAGTTTTCAAGGTACCATAAGTCGTTCTGTACCCTGAGCTTGATTTGACGGGGTTCAGTGATTTCTCCTCTGAAGCCGTTGATCTGTGCCCAGCCTGTAATGCCCGGTTTTAAAAAATGACGGATCATGTATTGCTCTACGATTTTCGAATAATCATCGGTGTGCTTCACCATGTGCGGTCTGGGGCCTACCAGACTCATCTCGCCGCGCAACACATTGATGAACTGGGGAAATTCATCCAAGCTCGTTTTACGCAAAATCCTTCCAATTCTGGTCACCCTCATGTCGTTCTTGGTCGCTTGCTGCAAGTCGGCCGATTTGTTGGGTTTCATGCTTCTGAACTTCAAACAGTTGAAAGGCTGATTGTTTTTTCCCGTTCGTTTCTGTTTGAAAAAGATGGGTCCTCGCGATTCAATCATGATCAATAAGCCGATGATGGGAATCAACCATGACAATACGAAAACGACAACAAACAAGCTGATTACCACATCCAGAAAGCGTTTTTTCAATCGGTTGCCAACATCGTCCAAAGGCTCGCTGCGCATGGATAAAACCGGCAAATCGCGGATGTAGTCCACCACAACCGGCTTGCTGAAAAATTGTGATAAATTGGGCACGACCTTAAAACGAATGCATTCATTTTCGGCCATTTCGATGAGCTTGTAAATGAAGATATTTTGTTCGGGCGTGATGGTGGAATATATTTCCTGCACATCAAAATCCTTGGCGATGGTGATGGTGTCTTTAATGCCGGCCAACACGGGATAACGGGTGAGTTCTTTCACATTGTCTTCATCCTCGATGAATCCGATCAGGCTCGAGTTGATGGCTTCCTGCTCGAAATAGGAGGCCAGCTTGTCGGCTGTTTCGTTATAGCCCAGTATCAGTACCTTGTTGATGAAGGAGTCTCTCGATTTGAAATAATTGCGGATGCCCAGATACAGAAAGCGATTGATCATCAAACCAATGCTGAACAATACAATGAAGGCCACGATGAAAAGTCTTGACACCTGTACTTCCCTCGAAAAGAAAAGATACAAGAGCAGCATGATCATCCAAAGAATGAATACCTGCAGCGTCCTTTTGGTGAAGGTTTCAAACTGAAGGATGATTTTTTCGATGTAATTACCTGATACAAAACTCAGCGCGATCCAAAGGATGTTGTAAAAAAAGAAAAACGAGATGTAAGCTTTCGTATAGGTTTGCGGAATCCTTCCCCTGAAAATCAATCCGGGAATGATAAAGCAGATGTTCAATACCAGCAGGTCGAGCAGGATCAGTGTGGTTTGAAGGTATCTTTTAAATTGTTTGTTCATATTGGGAAGGATTTTCTTTTATGCATAAAGGCTGATCAGTCGGGCCACGATTCTTTCACTGGTTTGGCCATCCCAAAAAGGAGGAATGCTGCTTTTTTTCCAGTTGTCGTCCTGTATTTTTCCAATGCAGGCTTTGAGTTTCACCATGTCGTCGCCAATCAGTTCGTTGGTGCCCATGGTTACTGTTTCGGGACGTTCTGTAGAAGTTCGCATGGTCAGGCAAGGTACATGCAATACTGTTGCTTCTTCTGTAATGCCGCCCGAATCGGTGATGATGCCTTTGGCATGTTTAACCATGTAGATGAACTGATGGTATCCTTGTGGCGGAACAGTAATGAAACTATCTGCCTTGTATTCGATTTTTTCCAGCATCTGACGGGTGCGGGGATGAACAGGGAAAATAACCGGTGTACCGGCGGTGGATTCGCTGATGGCCTGCAGTACCGACCTGAGCTTTTCGGGATCGTCTACATTGGAGGGCCGATGAAGGGTAAGCAGGTAATATTGGCCGTTAGTCAATCCTGATGATGCGAAAAAATCTGGCGCGCTTATCTTTTCAAGTTGCTGTAAAAGTGTATCGATCATGGTGTTGCCCACAAAATGAATGCGGCTTTCCTGAATCTGCTGCACCCTCAGGTGCTGATTGGCCGTTTCACTGGTGGTGAAGAAATGGTCGCAGATGGAATCGGTGACAATACGGTTGATCTCTTCGGGCATGCTCATGTCGCCCGAACGGATACCCGCTTCCACATGCACCACATCGATGCAGAGTTTTTTAGCTGTGATGGTACAGGCCATGGTTGAGGTAACATCGCCTACCACCAGCACCACATCGGGGCGATGCGCCATGAATTCTTTTTCTATTTTCACCATGATGGCCGCTGTTTGCTCTGCCTGGGTACCACCGCCACACTCCAGATTGGCGTGCGGATTGGGAATGCCCAGCTGCTCGAAAAAGTCGCCGCTCATGGCCTTGTCGTAATGTTGTCCGGTATGCACCAGTCTGTATTCGATGTTGTGGCCTTCGGCTCTCGATTTTTCAATCGCTTTGATGATGGGAGCGATCTTCATGAAATTGGGCCTCGCGCCCGCTATGATAGATATTTTCATACTTATGCTGTTAAACGTTTTATTGACGGTTATCGTACAGGTGTTTTTTATTTCTTTTTGTTGCCCTTGAATTTATGTTTCAACACCAGCATGATGAATTTGCTGTTGCCTACCAGGTATCGCTTCCACATTCTCTTGGGTTCTTGTAAAAACCGGTAAAACCATTCCATGCCGATGTTCTGCATCCATACCGGTGCTCTTTTGGTGATGCCGGCAATCACGTCGAAGGTGCCGCCAACGCCCATGGTGAAGCACACTTTGGACAAGATATCGCGATGATTGTACATGAAATTCTCTTTTTTGGGAGAGGTGATGGCTACAAACAACAGCTGTGCTCTGCTGTCGGCAATCTGTTGTGCCACTTCGGCTTCTTCTTCTTTTTTGAAATAACCGTTTCTATATCCGGCAATCACTTCTGGTCCGTACAATTCAAGGTATTTGTCTACAACGGCTTTCACTACTTCTTCCTTGGCACCTAAGAAGAAACAACGATAACCTCTTTGTGCGGCCAGCTCTACCAGCTTTTGCATCAGATCGGCGCCGGCTACACGCTCCGGGATATGATGTCCTAAAAAACGGGAGGCCCATACGATGGATTGACCATCGGCATTGATGATGTCGCAGGTCACCACACTTTCATGCAGCTGTGGATCGGTTTGCATTGACACCACTTTACCGGCATTCACCACCACATGGTTGATTCTTTCGTTGCGACTCACCGAACTGTCGATGATAGCGATGGTTTCCTGCATGCTTAGCGCATCCAGCGGAATGCCCATGAAATCGCCTCTTTTGGTATTCATTGTCATGGCTCTGTTTTTTTAGCGTCTTCAATCAAGAAATAGGTGGCGAAGGCCAGCATCATCCAAGCCTGCGACCAGCGCATGTATGGAATTCTGGATGTGCCCCAGCGATTGATCTGGTAATAGAAATATCCTTTGGGCGACTGCATATGTTCAATCGTCCAGTGCATTACTTTGTTTAGGATATCCATGTGGTCGTGGGCCTTGTTGAGTTTTTGCAAGGTGATTACCAATTGACTGGGTGCATGAATATCGATGGGGTAGATGCTGTGGCTGTAATAATGCGGCACGCCATCTTTCCCGAAAAAAGTTTGAATGTAATATTGGAAGCCTTTTTCTAATACGGCTTCACATGAATGGTCGCCGGTATATTTCATGTAATCGGCGATACATTCGAGATTGTATCCGGTGTGAAAATTATCTACCCACTGGTGAAAATCATAATTGCCATAGGCCCAGGATCCATCAGCTTTTTGCTTCATGCAGCAATACCGAACAGTGGCGGCTGCAGTGTTTTTCAATATGTCCTCTTTCGTGTAGGCATACACGCGACTCAGTAATCTGGCGCCGAGCAGCGATGCATTGTACACTACGCTTTTGTCCAAAGGCGAATAAGAGAAAGCGATATTTCCCTGCTCATCAGTTTCTCGGTTGAGGTCGTTTAAAATGAAATCGCAAGTGGAACGGGCGATTTGCAGTAATTCCTCTTTTTTATTCAAGTCATAAGCATCCAATAGGGCGTTGGCAATGAAGGAAGAGGCTACAATGGTGGGCGTGCCTTTGGGCTGAAAGAAAGCCTTGGCTTGCCAGTCGAAGTTATAACCCCAGCAATGCCCCGAATATCCCGGTGTGGTCAGTTCGATGATTTTCTGCGAAAAGAAATCAATTTGAGGCAGCAGTGCCTCGTCTTTGCTGCGCTGGTACAATTTTACATAAGCCGACAAAAACAAACCGATGGCTTTGGGATTGTAGCCGGGTTTGATGCCCACCCATTTTCTGAAATCAATCGGCGAACGCTTGAAGAATTGGATCCAGGCCAATCGGCAATATTTGTTTTTGGAAATGAAGGGTAAATGCTGAAATAACGGACTGTTGAGCCCATCGTAAGGATCGTATCCCTTGAATGCAGATTGCTCGCAGTAGGCTTTGAGCTGCACGAAGGAGTGTTGTATGTCGATTCCTTTTTGCATTTATTTTTTGGGGTTTAAGATATCAGTGATGATTTGTTGATAAAAATCCAGCAGATCGTCTTGTTTGCCGGTGTTTTGGGTTGGAGTGGCAGCTTCTTTGTTGACGGCTGCTAAGGTCATTTCAACTTTTTTCAAAAGGTCTTCGTTGTCTCTTGTTTTGAAGAGGATGCATCCTTCGGGTCTGGATACCGCATCTGAGGTGATGACCTTTTTTTCTAAAAACAAGCCTTCCCGTATCGATAAAGAATCGCCATCGGTGTTGGTGGGCCTTAGCATGATGTCGCTGGATTCGATGAGACGTGAAAAGGAGATTTTTTCATTCAGCAACAAGAAATCTTGCTCGAGCCCATGGGCTTGAATTTCTTTCAAAGCCTTGTCGAATCGGTCTTTCCCTGCGTCCAGCGCAGAAACATTGAAGATGAATGCGGCTTGACAATTATTTTGTTGCAGTGCTTGTGCCAAGGTTACAAACATATCAAGACCATAAAGGTCCTGGTTGTTGAAAGTGTCGAGCCTGGAGGCATTGCCGCAAATGATGGTTTTTTGTTTTGAGCGTGCTTCACCGATAAAATCCTTTATCTGTGGTGGAAGTACAGGTTCATTTTCCATCACCGGAGGCAGAAAAGCATGTCTTACTTTACAAATGGCTTTGTTGAGATGGAGTTTTTGAAAGATGCCTTCGTTCACCAGAATGATACCATGCGCTTTGTTGAACAGAAAGGAATCGTACCAGCGCATGATGCCGTTGCGTTTGTGGCCATAGCCATGCAAGGTGAGTAGTATTTTCTTTCTCAACAGCAATGCGGTGAGAATGTGTATTTTTTTAAACAGGCGGTTGCCGCTGTGGATGAATACCAGTTCACACTGTTTCATCTTTTTCAGGTAGCCGAATACGTTGCCGCTTCTGATGTTGAACAATCCTTGTTTTTGCTGAGGAGATTCGTCGATGAGGTCCACGTTGAAATCAGCAGACAGCAGATGATGCAGCCTTTCAATATGGATGCTGATGCCACCGGCCGGAGGAGGTAAGGGCCCGGCTATGAGTATGTTGTTTTTCTTGTTCATGTTGATGCCGGATGGTTTTAAGATCCTGCAGGTTTGTTTTTGATCACCAGTCGGAACTTGTCGTTATTACTGTAGGTAAGGTCTTCTTTGTTGCAATAAACGAATTTCAACGGTGTTTCGGCTCCTACCATTCTTACAAAATTCGCTCTCAGTTGATTTTCTTGTTTCGGGCCGAATGCGGGTCGCGCTACAATTTTGATTTCAATCGGATCGATGGTGTTGTATTGATGCACCTGGGCCATGTCGAGATGTTCCATGCCTTTGAATGCGTGGTCGATACAGCCTACTACACTGCCGTCGCGGAGGTCGAGGTTGTCGCCTATACGCCCTTGGATACCTTTGATGGAGGGATTCACAAGGTCGGGAACAAAACCTTTATGTTGCATATCTATCACATCACCTACCTCATAACGAATCAAAGGAAATCTTTTGCTGATCAAACCGGTAGTAATCACATGGTCTTCGCGGTACTCATTGATGCTGTATAATGGCAAAGGTTTGTAACTCATCTGCTTGTCTTGTGCCAGAAGAATGGTTCTTTCGGCATTGCCATACCAATCATGTATTGTAGTATTCAAATAAGGCTCTATCATTTCCCTCTGAAAATCCACCAGTGTTTCCGAAGAAGTAAAAGCATTGGGAATGGTAAGTACATGGCCTTTTTTACTCAGCTCTATGCAGAATTTATGCAGATAGCTGGGGTATGCTTCCACGGCTACCGGCTTGAAATCTTTAACCATCTCATAGTATTTGTCGATGGTGCCCTCATTGATGTCGGGACTGGAGATGTAAAGTATGTTGGCTTTCTTGAAATAATCGAAGGAGGTTTTTTTACCTAAGGTGCCACGTATCGATAACAGAGGCTGACCAATCGTGTAGCCATGTTGTTGGCGGTAATGTCTGATGTAGCCTTGCTCGATACTGATGTCGAAGAGGGTCCGGTATAAAGTTAGGGGGGTGCCGGAAGTGCCGCTGGTAAGTCCAATCACTTTCAGTTTATCCAAACTGTTGTAAATGTCTTCCACATGATCGCGGATCATTTCGCGGTTGATGACAGGCAATTTGGTGATATCGCTGATATCTTTGATATCGTTGATGCCTACACCATGATCGGCATAAAGCTTGGTATAAAACGGCGAATACAAACGGGCGTACCTGTACAATTCCAGAAAGGCATCATTGTAACGTTCGGCCAAACGTTCGTCGGACAATTGAGATAATTTTTCCAGCAATTTCATTCTTTCCAAAGTCAGAAAGTTGTTCTTTGCATGGAACTTTACGAATTCATTCATAAGGGTCAGGTGTTTTCCATTTTTTATGGGTAAATAAAAAATAGAATACGGAGGCAATCAGGTTCATTGCACTCCTCAATTTACTCGTAAAGATCTGGAAAATAAAATCTTTAACTGAGTCCATGGACTGAAGATGCGCCTCAGACCATCGACTATAATAACGTCATTTGAAAAATTTATTGTATGTAAGCCGAAATTAAATGCAGAATTTTTGGGTGGACATATCTCTAAAACCGGTATTTCTTCGAATTCGTGTTCATTGAGCTTGATGATCTGGTGAAGTACGACAGCTCTTCCATAGTATGCGGAAGAGTTTTGAGCCGGACGGTAAAGGGTATTGTTGTACACAAATGTTTTTCCTGCCGGTCTGCTGCCGTTCAGGTTGGTTTTAACTGGATTCTGTGCATGTGGCTGATAATGTCCATCCCATTGATCGGCATAATAAATATACAGCTGACTATCGCTACCGGGTCCACGATGGGTGGCAAAAATCCAGTATTTCCCTTCGTAAAACTGAATAGTGGAATCCAATAAGGGCAAATCGGGAATGATGGTTTCTTTTGGTTTGAGTTCGAGTGTTGTCAAATCCAGTTCATGACGATGCAAGCCACCTTCTTTGCTTGATTCGGGGAGTATATAAATTTTGTCACCCTTCTTATAAAGATTGGGATAAGAGAGATGAGAACCGGTATCCAGCAAGGTTTTCTCTTGAATCGTATTGAAATTATTGTCGACAATTGCCAATGCAATACGGCCATAAAGGTCTTCTTTGATATAATCTTCGTAAGTCACCAGTAGTCTGTTTTCATCGAGTCTGATGATAAAAGGATCTGCGTAAAAGCGGGTGGGAGAAGGGACCTGTTTCCATTTGAATTGAACCTTGTCGATACCGTCTGTTAATAACGTTGGAAGGGTAACTTTCCCAATTCCGTAGGTCCATTGTTTGATGTAGAGCTTGTCAAGCAGATTAGAAAATAAATTCACAGGTACATTTGCATTTTGTCTGATCAAAGAAAACTAACCTTTGAAAATGACGAAATGACCAGTGTTATGAAATGAAGTTTTTAAAAATCTTTTTTAATGAAAATAAATTCTGTATGGCTTCATTTTGCATGCAGAATGCTGTGGTAAAAAGCCAACGTTTTTTGGGCTACGCTTTGAGATTCATAACAAGAGATGGCGTATTCACGGGCCTTATTTGAAAGTGCTGTAACAGTAGTCGTGTTATTGTGTAAAGTTGAGAGAATATTGAAAAGTTGTTCGGGTTGGGAAAGGTCGAACAGATAGCCGTTCACTTTGTCCTTGATTTGTGTGGGAATGCCACCTACAGCTGAACTGATCACCATTTTCCCGGCACACATGCTCTCTGCAATCACCATCGGTAGTGTTTCGGCGTAGGAGGTCATTACCAAACAATCACTGTTTTGTATGGCCGCCATCACAGTCGACTGATCGGCCCATCCGGAAAATTTTATTTGATGTTCTATTGGATGTTTGTTTACCCTTTCCATCACCAGGTTTTTATACTCATCGTTTTCAAAACCACCTATCACTTCAAGGGTATAATCATATCCAATATCTCTTAAGCGTTGCATAGTATCGATAAGCAGCAACAAGTTTTTTCTTTTGTTGATGATACCGATGTAAAGCAGTTTGTTCTCCATCTTCTCTTTCATCGGGATGTTGAAAAAGTTGCTTTTGATGGCATTGGGAATGATGGTATAATGTTCTGATTTTTTAGGTTGATAACCATCCACTGATATTTGCGACAAGAAAATGATGTTGCTGGCTTTCAAGGCTTCGTTGATCAATCCATTCACGATCCATTTTATTTTTTCTGAAAACTTATCACGGGCAAAGGCTTCTTTTAAAAAGTTGCCATGAATGGTGATAACCCTGGGCGGAAGTTTTCCGGCAAATAAACCTGTCAAATATAGCGAGTTGCCGTTCTGGAAATGAAGGATGTCGGGCTTGAATTCGGTGAGGTGTTTTTTTAAAATCTTACTGCCATTGACGAGGTAATTCAATAAATGGAATTTCAGTTTTCCTTCCGGTTCATAAAAGATGTCGATGTTATTGGAGAATCGTACTTGTTGCGTTTGACCGATGTCGTCATTCAGAGAAAGCAGTCTTACATGCGCGTCTGTTTTGGAAAATCCATCGAGCAAATTCATCATGGCAGAATGCACGCCGCCTTTTATTTGATGGGTGGCTATGGGAAGTCGGGCTACAACGATGAGTACTTTCATACAATGGAAATTTTGCGGGTCATTTTCACGGTTTGGGTATATTCAAATTAAGAATGAATCGAAAGGCCATAAGCAGTGAGTAATGTGTTTCTTAATTCATTTCTTAATTTTTCGGGATACACGGGGGTCACATTTTTTTCCAAATCCAGATAGTGATTGTTGTCCAGCGCGGCAATGATACCCGCGGCTATGGATTTGGGAGTGGCTTCACAACTGATACCGTTCGTGCCATTTTTTACATACTCAGGAAACGAGCCCACATTGGTGGTAACGGTCATTTTGCCAAATGCCATGGCAGTGGTGAGTACACCGCTTTGCGTGGCATCGCGATAAGGACAAACCACGAATTTCGATTTTTCAATTAAGGCGTTGAGATGGTCGATTTCGAGGTAGCCGGTGATGATTTTGATGTTGGGAATGTCAGCTTCCACTTTTTCTTTGTCTATTTTAAAATCGTAACTCGGATTGCCGGCAATGATGAACTGCTGCTGCGGAAATTTTTCTACAACTTTTGGAATGGCTTCCAGCAAGATGTCGATTCCTTTGTACACCGAAAGTCTGCCAAAAAAAAGGATATAATCTTCAGCTGGTTGCTTTTGTTTAGGAATCTGATATGGACAGGGTTGGAGTAATATGTTTAGAATCGGCACTTTGATTTCGGGATGACCTTCGCTGAAAATGAGCGCCGAGTAGGCCGAATAAAAAACAAAAGCGCTGGCTTTTTTGATGAAAAAATTTCGGATGAAATTGATCTTGCGGGCATCTTTTTCCTCTCCCGAATGTTGCTTGGGGTCGTGCAGTGTAATTACTAGTCGCATACGATGCAGATGCGGGATCAAGCCAAGTGAACGTTGCGAAATATTGTCGAGATGCAGAATGTCGATGCCCTTTTTTTTCAGGTGAAATCCAAATCGATAGGTAGTCAGAAAAGAGACCGGAGAAATGCTTCTTTTATTTTGATGAACGATGAATTCCACCGACTTTACCTTTTTGAAAAAGGGCTTTAGCCTGTTCCATTGTTCTGTGCCTAAAACTTTTTCAGGCGTTTCAATCATTTTGCATTCCTTGATGGAAGGCGATTGAACAATAGTAGCTTTTTTGGAGAAATCGGTGATTTCAATATATACATATACGTCTGCTTCAGCTGCCAACAATTGCAGAGTGCCCAATGCCGAATCCAGCATGTGGGTAGAAGTGAGGTAAGCTATTTTCTTTTTAGTTGACATCTTGTGTAGTCGGTTTTTTATAAAACAGAATTAGCTTCTGTTTATTCAGCAAAAGGATGAAGGTTGCCGCAGTCCAAAAAATAATAAATACCCATTTTTTATCTATTAAAGTGGAGCCGAAATAAAAACCGGATACCACCAAGGCGCTGATAAGATAATAAGACAGTACATGCTTGAACGTAGCTACTTTTCTTCTGATCAATATCACATCCTGAATGATATGGAATACAAGGAAAGAAAAGAAAATGGCCATATTGATCACCATCAGCGATTTGTAAAAAGCCAGTCCGGCAATACAAAGACCAATATTGATCAGTACACTGGCCACATTACAGACCATATCGAGCTTTTCCAGTTTCATGGTGAGAATCACATTGGCCTGTAAAAAAATGGTGGGGAAAACAATCATCACCCAAAACATCTGTACGCAATAATGGGAAGTGTCGATGAAGGCCTCTCCAAACAACAGAGGGATGAAAATATCGATGAATGAAAATACAAAAGTGAAGGCCAGTAAACCATAGGCAAACATCGGATAGAAAGCTTTGTTGTAAATGTTCTGCATCTCTACCCGGCTTTTTTTCAAAGCGGCAATCAGCATCGGGTATATAGATGAACTGACAATGATAGGCAGCAAATAGGCGATGGACAGCAGTTTGAAACATACTTCATAATTCGCTACGTCTTTCAGCGTAAGCGATTTGGAAACAATAATGCTGCCGATGCGCCAGTTCACCACAGACAGGCTGCTCATGATGATGAAAGCCCAGTTATTGAATATGATTTTTTTGATTTCGCCCCAGTCTACTTTTACTTTGATCAGGTGGCCCAATGAGATGTCGTTATTGCTGCCGATTTTGATGAAAAGATTTAAAGTGAAAAGCCTAACGAGAATCAAAATGAAGGAAAGCAGGGTGATGTCTATTTTGTAAACGATCAGCAGGCAGGCGATAAGAAACTTAATGAAGGCTTCGGTGACCAGCAGGATGAAAGTCTTTTTCTGTTGCAGGTCGGCAATGTTCAGCGACTTGATGGCATTGATCACATTGTCGAAAATGATGTTGATGCCGATGATTAGTGAAAGTTGACGAATGACGGAACTTTCATAAAGCGTATAGGAGATGATAATGTTGACAGCATAAAAAACGATGCCGATAAATAACTGGATTTTGAAAAACTTGTTGATGATTTCACTTCTTTGCTCTTTATGATTGATCACTTCTCTGATAAACCAATGACCTAAGCCTAGCGAAGAGAAGCCGAGCACAAAAGAGTATAAAGTGTTGGCGATGACGTAGCTCCCAAATTCATCCGTAGAATATTTTCGGGCAAGGATCACAAAGAAGAAACTGAGCAAAAGGTTTTGCAGCACATTGGATACACCGCCCCAAACGCTGTTGCTGAACAGTTTGTTTTCCTTGATTTTGATGAATATGGCAGATAATTTATTCAATGATTTTTGGGTAATTTCTTTTAGGGCAATGATTTTATGCGGCAGAAAGTTGATCGGCAGATAAATTCTCTTCATTATCATCCTCTTCTTCGTGAGCGGGTTCTCTTCCATAAGTGAGCATAAGGCCAATCAGCATGCCCACCATGATCCTGATTCTTACATCGCCCAAAGAATAAGTGGAGTAGAAGCCAATCATCCAGCAAACCAGTCCCGAGAAAAACAGGATGTAATTGATATCCCTGGTTTTTATAAACCGGATCATGTTGTTGAAAACAGGCAAGAGCAGTAATAGAGCGATCATGAGAAATCCCACGCCCCCCAATTCCGTAAGAAAAAGCAGATAGCCGCTTTCGGGCTGGTCGAAACTCACAATGTCTTTATTGGCCGTCATGTATACCTGGTCGGGGTTGTGGATGAAAACATATTTGCTGTAATTGTTCAATCCGATGCCCCAGAATGGATTCTCTTTGAAAATGTTGATGGCATCGCCCCATATCATGGCCCGGAAAGCGTAAGTGTCATCAAGGTCGGTACCCCGGTTGAAAATGGAAAGGCTATCCTGAAAAGCCAATGCCACTCCGCCAATCACGGCCAGTGCACCCAGCATATAGAATTTATATTTCCCCTCACTGAAAAGCAGGTACAAAAAGAAGCCCGCTCCCCAACCCATCAAACCGGCACGGCCACCGGCCGCCAGAATGGCGATGATGGAAAGCATCATCAATAAATAATTGAGGGTAGGAATGGGCTTATCCGGATCGGTTTTTATCATGCATAAAAACCCGAATGCACCCAGGTATTGCGAAAATTGCTGCGGATCGGAGAAAATGCCTGGATAGCGAATGCCTTTGCTGATGATTACATTGGGATTGAGCGTAGGCACCAACACAAGGCTAAGTCCTACAATCATTTGAGCCCCCAGAAATATCAACGCGAAAATGAGTCCTGTTCGGCACCATCCCATCACTTCTTTGAAGAAATGAGGATTGTCCATGCTTTCTTCTACAAATACTCTTACGAAAATGAAAAGCGGAAAAATGGTGAACAGTTCCTGGAAATTTTCTTTGTCCACTCGAACCGGTGCAAAAAAGAAACCCAGAAAAATGACGATGGTAAATACAAATACGACGTATTTAAAAATCCCCATCAATGGCACACCGGATGGTTTGGGTCTGTAAAATAAGATAAAAAAAATGGTGGAAAAAAGGTCGAAAGAAGTGATGGAAGGCACAAATTTGATGTGCATCAACGGATAGCCCAGCAAAATGAATTTTAAAAAAAGGTGGTTCCTGTCTTTCTTAGAAAACAGCATCAAGCCTAAAAAGACAAGTAAATTCAGTATTCCCAGTGCTTTAAGAAATGTCATGGTTTCAGATTAAGTACAATCGCTATATGGCTGTACTGGCCGAAACTGAAACGTTCAGATATAAAAACTATTGTTGAGCCACAAGTAAATGCAGCAATTCTCACAATAATCAGGTGGTAATATCCCGTTTAACGGGATGAAGGTTTCAGTTTCGGCAGCACTTCGGCGGTAAGTACCGGTAAGCCATTTAGGAGATTAAGATACGAGATTCCTGACTCCAAAAGAAATTTCTTGTAATTCTGCATGCTCAACACTCGACATGGCACAGATATTGTAACCTAATGTCGGAAGCGTTACTTTAACCAGAGCAGAGTTCATTTGATAGATATTGTTGTCTTCGCCCACAAAAGGCACACGATTGACAATTCTGACCATCTTATTGAGTGAAACCTGTGTTTTTTCTAAAGTGATGTTCATGTACTGATTCGAGAAATCCCTAATGTTGTCTATCTCGTTTTCACGGATGGTCACAGGGCGCCCCAACCAATACAGGAAATTGATGATATCGCTGTTTTGTCTGATGAGTGGAATTTCCTGTTCTGTGATGTAAACAAAAACATAATTGGGGAACAAGGGTTCCGACATCAGTCTTTTTCTGTCGAATGAGCCGCTCTTGATGACGCGATTCATGGGACAAAAGCTTTCGATTTTTTTTCTGGACAGTGAAGCACATACCTTTTTTTCAGCCTTAGGCTTTGTGTAAACTGCATACCAATTCTTTTTCATAATGGGTGAATTAGGGTGAAACGATGCAGTTTCTCAACAGGATCAGATAATTTTAAAAAGGTTTTTTGGTTAGGATGCTTAGGTTAGACTTTCGTCTTGCAGTTTGTAGAGGATTGCAAACTTAGTTCATATACAAGAGTATTCCAAGTAATTTGTTAATTATAATTTACTTTTCGTCATTTTTTTGATTGATTACTTTTTAGCTTTTTTCTTTCCTTTAGTTTCTTCACCATAGTAATTTTTGCCATACACATAATCGTAGCCGTAGCCATAATTATTCTTGAAAAACCCTCTCTTTTTAACACCATTGAAGATGATGCCCGGGTTTTTGAGCGGGTTCACTTCCATGTTCTCATCTATTCGTTTGATCAGCATTTTGGGCGTGAATTTATGTCTTACCACATAAAGCGTGGCGTCACATAGCTCGGTTAATACAAACGCGTCGGTGATCAATACTGAAGGCGCCGTATCCAAAATCACCATGTCAAAATTTTCGTTGAGATAATCAACAAACTCGTTGATTTTTCCGTTCAGCAACAGTTCAGAAGGGCTTTCATGCAGGGTGCCAGAAGAAACAAAGAACAGATTGTCTGATTGTGTTGAGCGATGAATGATGGATTCCGCAGATTTTTTTCCTGTAAGGAAATCGCTGATGCCCGGTTCATCCGGACTTTTGTCGAAGATCTTGCTGAGTCCGGGTTTATGCATATCCAGATCCACCAATACTACTTTCTTGCCGGTGAGCGCATTGCTGATGGCCAGATTGGCGGCGATGAAACTTTTACCTTCGGTAGGAATGCTGGAGGTAATCAGAATTTTCTTTTGTTGTGTACCTATGCCCAGGAAGTGCAGGGAAACTCTGATCTTTCTGAACTCTTCGGCAATGAAACTTCTTTTACCGGCTTCAATGACAATACTTTCTTTTGATTCATTTTCTGCCAGTTCGCCAATCACAGGAATCTGCGTCATCGATTCGAGATCTTTACGATAAAGCACGGTTTTAGCAAACCCCTCTTTGGCAGTGATGATTACAATGCCGATGGCAATGGCGCCCAGTAATGCGCCTAAAAGTATCAAAGTACCGTTAGGACTCACCGGTGCCTTGGAAGATTGAGCCGTATTGATTACTCTGCTGTCGGATAAGGTTGCAGCATACGACAATTCGCTTTCTTCTCTTTTTTGCAACAGGAAAGAATAGATGCTGCGTTTCACATTCTGGTCGCGGCTAATCTCCAGTATCTCACGTTCCTTTTGAGGAATTGTGCTCAGCATGGAGTTGTATTTAGCATTGGTGGATTGAAGATTATCCTTGCTGGCTTCGAGGCTTTTGCGTTGCGTCTGCAAATTTTCGTAAATGCTGGGTCTGATTTTATTGATCTGATCTTTCAAAGAAATCAATAGCGGATTATTCTCTGCTACAGTTTTTTTCAATTTTTCATATTCCAATTCTTTGTTTTGCAGATCGCCGATCAATTTTGATAATGAAGGGTCGTTGGTGCCAAGCGTAGATGGCATCAGACTGCTGGAGTTGTTGCCACCGGAATTGATGGCCTTGTCTACCTGGTCCAACACGGCCAACTGCATGTTTATTTTGCCCAACTCCTGGTCGTTGCTGCTTACATTTTGCAAATAAAGCTGACCCTGTGTGCTTACATCCGATGCACCGGAGCCGGCTTTGTACGATTGCACGGTACGTTCAATAGAGTCGAGGTCTTTCGCCACCACACCGAGCCTGTCTTCCACAAATTGTAATGTGGTTTTGGCCATTGAGTTTTTTTCATCAACTGAAGCATGGTCGTACATCAAAATGATTTCATTCAGGATGTCTTCTGCTCTTTCGGGCGATTCGTCTTTGTAAGATAGGCTGATTACAGAAGAGAGTTTATTAGGTTGAACTACCGTAAGGTCTCTGATAATTGATTTTGTAGCATCTTTTACCGAGATGAGAGAGAAGAAATATGGCTTTCTGAATTTAGGCTCTTCGTATTTAGGATTGATTTCAAATTTCAAAATGCCATAGGGAGTAGAGGTCCATTCATTTAATTTGATGGCCTGTTTTTTTTCTAAAACAATCACACCGCTTTTTGCATCGTACTTAAAACCGATTTTCTTTTTAGTGACAATCTTCTCGGGATTTTGGGCCAGCACTATAACCGGACTGATGGTATACCCTGAAATGGTTCTTATTTTACCTTCCTGATACAAGGGTGCATAGAGGTGAAGGCTTTTAACCACATTCGCCATGATGTTCCTGGATTGCAACACTTCGATTTCATTCTCGATGATTTTCTTGGTGTTGATCATGTTCAAAGACTCCATCGCTTTTGAATCCTCTGCTCCTTTCTTCTCGTCTTTGATCAGCAAAGTAGCCGTGGCTTCATATTTTGGCGTAGCATAACGTAAGTATACATAGGCCGCACTCACCATGGCAATAATCAGCAAGGCAAACAAAGGCCAGTAGGCAATATATCTGTTGATGATCTGATTGAACAGATTTTCTTCCTGCTTGGGCGGTGGGTTTTTAGTTTTCTTGGCAGTACTCATTGTTATTTTTTTATGATAAGGTTGGTCACAACAATGGCGATAATGGAAAGACTGCTCAAAATCGTTGGCAGAATTTGCTGATTGCGGTTCAAATTGGCCACTTTGTTTTTGTTGGCTTCTACATACACCACATCATTGGGTTGTAAATAATAATAACTGGAACTGAGAAATGATTTTGAATTGAGGTCGATCCTTTTCACCTTTCTTTTGCCTTCCGATTCACGGATGAGCAGCACATTGTTTTTCTTACCGAAAACTGTGATGTCACCGGCGATGCCCAATGCTTTTAGTAAGGAGATTCTTTCGTTAGGTACATTGATCACAATGGGTTTTCCTACTTCACCAATCACCGTAACCTCGAAGTTGAGATGACGAATGGTGACGATAGGGTCGAGCAGGAGTTTTTTATCCAAGATAGCATTGGTGATATCTGCTTTCAATTGTTTTTTGGTAAGTCCAGCGGCTTTGATGTTGCCCAATATAGGTAGCTGGATGTTGCCATCCGTATTCACCAGATAACCTCCCGCACTTGTATTGCCAGTTGTAGTAGTGGTGCTTGTGGCCAGTGAATTGGGTGCATTGAAAACCGCAGAGGCCTCTGGATTCAAGCTGCTGATGTATACACTCAGTAAATCGTTTTTCTGAATCAGCACATCAGATTCTTCTGTTTTGGCATTGAATGTGGTATCATCTATGTTTTCAAAATATGTGGCGCTTTGAGTAGATACGCATGAAGATGAAAATACGGAAAGCAGCACACAGGCTAATGCCATCAGTTTGGTTGGTAAGCTCATGAAGGTTTTATTTTTCTTGTGGTATAAATGCTCTGAATCAAAACAAAGTTACCGAATTGGAACTTTAATTAGGGGTCTGTCGTAGGCTTGAAATTAGAAAAATAGCAACGAGCTTTTCTTAAGATAGGGTGGATGGTGGGAAGCAGTTTATATACTGCTAATCAAAAGTAAAATTCATTTTTTTTAAATGCAAGTTTATTTAGATGTTTTTCTCATTTGGCAAAAGAATCAAGTTTTTTTGATCTTTCCCGAAATCATGCCGTGTTGTAAATTACTGATGGGTGTGATATTTATTGGTGTTCTTCTCATTTCTTCTGTATTGGTAATTGATGAGTGGAAAATATATTGAAGAACCAAACGCCTTTATTCAATACTTTTGCTGCGAAAAAAGGTGATCGCTCATCAAATGGAGCAGAGTCGTTATTCAAACATAAATAATATTCATATGAAGGAAGTATACATTATTGCTGCCGTTCGCACGCCAATGGGCAGTTTCGGCGGGTCTTTGAAAGGATTTTCGGCCACTCAGTTGGGGGCCGTTGCCATCAAAGGGGCAGTGGAAAAAGCGGGTATTAGTCCCGAATTGGTCAACGAAGTCATTATGGGGTCTGTGATACAGGCCAACCTGGGACAAGCACCAGCCCGTCAGGCGGCCAAGTTTGCCGGCTTGCCCGATCAGGTGGTTTGTACCACCGTCAATAAGGTTTGTGCCAGTGGCATGAAAGCCATCGCCTTGGCAGCGCAAAGCATTATGTTAGGCGATGCGGATGTAGTAGTGGCCGGGGGTATGGAAAGCATGAGCAACGTGCCTTTCTACAGCGAAAACATGAGATGGGGAAACAAGTACGGCAATGTTACTTTGGTGGATGGCTTGGCCAAAGATGGGTTAACCGACGTTTATGATGGCAAGGCGATGGGCAATGCTGCCGAGCATTGTGCTTCCACCTGCGGCATCAGCAGAGAAGAGCAGGATGCATTTGCCATAGACAGTTACAGAAAAAGCCAGGCTGCTGTGCAGTCGGGTAAGTTTGATGCGGAGATTGTACCCGTAGCTATACCACAACGCAAAGGAGATCCGGTAGTGTTTGCCAAAGATGAAGAGCCTTTCAATGTGAAATTCGACAAGATCCCCGAGCTGAAAGGTGCTTTTGTGAAAGATGGAACTGTTACAGCCGCCAACGCCTCTACCATGAACGATGGCGCAGCTGCACTGGTGCTGATGAGTAAAGCCAAAGCGGAAGAACTGGGCTTGAAACCTATCGCCATTTTCAGGTCGGCGGCTGATGCCGAGCACGAGCCTCTGTGGTTTACCACGGCGCCTTCACTGGCAGTGCCTAAAGCTGTGGAAAAAGCAGGACTTACCCTCGACCAGATTGAATACTTTGAATTGAATGAAGCCTTTGCGGTGGTGGGTATCGAAAATACCAAAAGAATGAAGCTCGATCCGGCGCGCGTAAACGTAAACGGCGGCGCAGTAGCGTTGGGGCATCCACTGGGTTGCAGCGGTGCACGTGTCATTGTAACGCTCATACATGTACTCAAGCAAAATAATGCCAGATTCGGAGCTGCCGGTATTTGCAATGGCGGTGGCGGCGCCAGTGCTATGGTTATCGAAAATTGCTGAGCAGTTGAATAGTTTATCTGATTAAAGGGTGTTCTTCTGAACATCCTTTTTTATTGTCATTTTTTAAACAAACCCTGAATTTATTTTTAGATTTTTAATCAATAGGTCGTTTAGATTTTGTTTGTATCGCTTGTAAAGAATAAATTTGCCGTACAAAAAACAAAAAATTAAAGGCATGATTATGCGTCAAATTACTTTTCGTGAAGCCCTCCGTGAGGCAATGTCTGAAGAGATGCGCTTGGATGATAGAGTGTTTCTGATGGGAGAGGAAGTGGCTGAATACAATGGAGCTTATAAAGTGAGCCAGGGAATGCTCGACGAATTCGGCGAGAAAAGAGTGATTGATACGCCCATTGCAGAACTTGGCTTTTCTGCCATTGCAGTAGGCGCTGCCCAAAATGGCTTGCGTCCTATTGTTGAATTCATGACCTGGAACTTCGCTGTTTTGGCCTTGGATCAAATTTTAAATACCGCGTCTAAAATGCTGGCTATGAGTGGCGGACAAGTAGGTTGTCCGATTGTGTTTCGTGGAGCCAATGGCAGTGCGGGTCAGCTGGGTGCTCAGCACTCTACCGCTTTTGAAAGCATGTATGCCAATATTCCCGGGTTGAAAGTCATTTCCGTGAGTAACCCTTACGATGCGAAAGGGTTGTTGAAATCCGCCATCCGCGACGACGATCCGGTAATGTTCATGGAAAGTGAGCTGATGTATGGCGATAAAGGTGAAGTGCCCGAAGGTGAATACATTATTCCTATTGGCAAATGTAACATCGCCCGCGAAGGTACGGATGTGACTGTTGTATCTTTTAATAAAATGATGAAAGTGGCGCTCGGCGCCGCGGAAGAACTGGCCAAAGAAGGCATCAGCGCCGAAGTGATTGACTTGCGCACTATTCGTCCGCTCGACTGGTTTACTATCCTGGAAAGTGTGAAGAAAACCAATCGACTGGTCATCATAGAAGAGCAATGGCCATTTGCGTCAATATCTTCAGAAATCTCTTATCGTATACAAAAAGAGGGCTTTGACTACCTCGATGCTCCCATCAGAAGAATAACTTCTGCAGATGCACCGATGCATTATGCGCCCAATCTGGTAAACGCCTATTTGCCCGATGTTACCCGTTCAGTAAAACTGATCAAAGAGGTGATGTACATGGCGAAATAATTTTTATTACTTATTATGAGAACCGTCATTCTGTTCATATTGTTGTGCATCGGAGTGCCTGTTTTTTCTCAAAATTTTTTCACTACCTATACACTGGGGGCTGCCGGCTATAAAGGTGATTTGCAGGAATCTGCATTTCGGTTTGTGCAATCAAGGGGTGTGTGGGGCGTCGGCTGTATGCTTGAATGTAGCGACAGAATGTTTGCCAACGTGGATTTTAATTATGGTAAAATTGGCGCCAACGATCGTTACAATCCGCTGAATCGTGCGCGTAATCTCAATTTCAAATCGGATGTGGCTGAATTGTCTGCTCGTTTTGAATACAATCTTTTCGATCTTTATCAGGTAAAAGCAACGCCTTATTTTTTTGTGGGCATCGGTGTTTTTAGATTCAGTCCCTACATTGAATTTGAAAATGGAAACAGAGGATATTTATGGGAATATGATACAGAGGGGCAGGGTTTTTATGAAGGTCGACAGAAGTACAAACTTACACAATGGTGCTTGCCATTTGGCGGTGGTTTTCAATATGCCCTTTCCAATAAAGTGAGAGCCGCTTTCAGTCTGGGCTGGCGATATACGCCAACCGACTATTTGGATGATGTTAGTACTACATATATTGACAAGGATTTATTGACAAGAATGAGAGGTGAAAATGCTGTTATTATTGCCTATCGTGGCAATCAACTAACCAATGGATCTCCATACCCTGCTGCAGGAACTGCCCGAGGTAATCCTGATACGAAAGATGCTTATTTTTTTCTGACCGCAACACTAAAAGTCAGAATGACTGTTAAAGGCCGTAAGTCTGAATCTGAAAAACACGCTGGTAGTGTGGAATGCCCTTATTGATTGATCAACTTTAATTCATTTGCTATGGCATACGCCTCGATGGAAGATTGCTTGAAAGACCTTGAGAAAAATGGTCATCTGGTAACAATTACTGAAGAGGTAGATCCGGTGCTTGAAATGGCCGCCATCCATTTGAGGATGCACGAAGCCGGAGGCCCTGCCGTTTTATTTGAAAAGGTAAAAGGCAGTCGTTTCAGAGCTGTCTCCAATATTTTTGGTACACTCGAAAGAAGCCGTTTTATTTTCAGAAACAGCTTGCCTCAGGTGGAACAATTGATTCGACTTAAAAATGATCCGCTGCAGGTACTTAAACATCCACTCTCGCACCTCAGCTCGGGATGGGCTGCATTAAAAGCTCTTCCACTGAAAAACCCTGTTCATGCTCCAGTAACTTTTGAACAAATAGATATTGCCGATCTTCCATTAATCCAACACTGGCCCATGGATGGTGGCGCATTTGTAACACTCCCACAAGTTTATACCGAAGACCCCGACACGCCCGGAATCATGAAATCCAATTTGGGCATGTATCGCATACAGCTGAGCGGGAATGATTATGCATTGAACAAGGAAATTGGCCTGCATTATCAATTGCATCGGGGCATCGGTGTTCATCAAACCAAGGCCAACCGTAAAGGTGAACCGCTGAAGGTGAGCATTTTTGTGGGTGGACCGCCAGCACATACGGTGGCGGCTGTAATGCCTTTGCCTGAAGGCATGAGTGAAATGACGTTTGCCGGCGTATTGGGGGGCAGAAGATTCAGGTATCAATACATCGATGGTTATTGCATCAGTACGGATGCCGATTTTGTCATCACTGGTGAAGTGATGCCCGGCGCCGTTAAGCCCGAAGGCCCTTTTGGCGACCATCTGGGTTATTATAGCCTGCAACATGATTTTCCGGTGATGAAAGTGCATAAGGTCTTCGCCCGAAAAAATGCCATCTGGCCTTTCACGGTGGTGGGGCGTCCTCCACAGGAAGATACCAGCTTCGGACAACTGATTCATGCGATTTCAGGCTCTGCCTTGCAAAAAGAAATTCCGGGGTTGAAGGAAGTGCATGCGGTGGATGCCGCCGGTGTTCATCCATTGTTGCTGGCCATCGGCAGCGAAAGATATACGCCTTATGCCACAACCCAACAACCTGCTGAATTGCTTACCATCGCACATCATATTTTAGGTACCGGACAACTGAGTTTGGCCAAGTACCTTTTCATCACTGCCGACGATACCCATCAACTGCACACCCATGATATTCCGGCGTTTTTCGATTACATGTTGCAACGCATCAACTGGAGAAGAGACGTGCATTTCGATACCTGTACCACGTTGGACACACTCGATTACTCCGGCGAAGGATTGAACACGGGAAGTAAAGTGGTATTTGCCGCTTACGGCAATCCTGTCAGAAAACTAAATACCGAATTGCCGGCAGGTTGCAGTGAGTTGCAAGGGGTAAAATCGCTGTCATTGGTTTTGCCCGGTGTCATTGGGGTGCGGCTAGCCGCCTTCTCCGGGTACGAAAATGCCCGTGAGGAAATGACTTTATTGTCGCAGCAATGGACAGCGAAAATCAAACCCGACGAAACATCGGTAGCGCTGATTGTGGTTTGCGACGACCCTTCATTTCTTGCTGCCCATCTCAATAATTTTTTGTGGGTCAGCTTTACCCGTTCCAATCCTTCGCATGATATTTATGGTGTAGAAGAGGAAACTGCACATAAGCATTGGGGTTGCCGTGGGCCCTTGATCATTGATGCCCGCAGCAAGCCGCATCATGCACCTGCTGTGGAAAAAGATCCTGTAGTGGAAGAACGCATCAACAGGCTTTTTGAAAAAGGAGGAAGCTTGTACGGTGTTTTACAATAATTCAATTCATCTTCACGCATGAAATTACGGTTGGCCATACTTTCTTTTTTTCTGTTTTTCGCATGGGGTAAAACTGTTTGTGCACAGTCATCTTCCAACGAAAACAATACGCTATTGTGGAAGGTTTCAGGCAATGGTCTTTCGTCGCCCAGTTATTTGTTCGGTACGTTTCATTTGATGTGCAAAGACGATATTCAGTTTTCTTCCGCTCTCCAACAGGCTTTTACCAATTCGAAATTCATCTACATGGAAATGGATTTCAATGATCCCGAAAATACTTTGGGCATGATGAGTTATGTGAACATGAAGGACGGAAAAACTTTGTCTGCTTTATACACCAAAGAGGAGTATGAAAGGGTAGCCCGTTTTTTCAAAGATTCATTGCATGCTTCCCTCGACTACTTCAACCGCATGAAGCCCAATTTTATTGAAGCCATGCTATATCCGAAACTGATGCCCTGCAAGCGCATCAGCGGGGTAGAGGAAGAGCTGAGAAAAATGGCCGCAGATCATCAAATCCCAATCAAAGGTTTGGAAAACATGGCGTTTCAATCTTCCGTGTTTGATCGAATTCCTTACGAAGACCAGGCTAAAGAATTGTTGAACAGCATCGATAGCATAGATACTTACCGACAAAATTTTTTGCATCTTCTAGAGATCTATAAAAACCAGCGTGTGGAGGAGATGGAAAAAGCCATGGTGGAGGAGCCTTCGTTCAATGCCACCAAAGAATTGCTGCTGGATGGTCGCAACAGAAACTGGGTGGCACAGCTGAATGGTATCATGAAAAAAGACGGCGTATTCGTGGCCATTGGGGCCGGACATTTGGTAGGCGCACAAGGTTTAATCGCTTTGTTGCGCAAGGAAGGTTATTGGGTAACACCCGTAGCCAATTGATTATTGAATGATTACTTCGTAGATCACTTTTTCTCCCATCGATTCGTTTACGCGATCTCGTATCATCTCTTTCTGAAACAATAATTCGTTTTTCAAGGGTGCCACGGAAGTGGTGATGAAAAGTTTATTGCCCATGATTTTGATGCTGTCGGTGTATTGCGCGATGGTTTTGCCCATGATTTTCTCCCACACTTCTTCAATCTGTATCGACTGAATGTCCGATTTCATTCTGCTTTGTTTCAGAAACTTTTTCATCGCATCCTGTATCGATAGTTCGGCCATGGTTTTGCTTTTTTTAAGAGAAGGGCAACTAAGTTACATGCTTTTACGCTGAAAAATAAATGTTGCAATCGGTTTAAGTTGAATCCTTATCATCAATGTCCCAGTTCAATTATTTTTCCTTCTACCTGCAAGCGCTCAAACATGTCTTGCAGTCTTTCCTTATGGGTATCGGTGATCACTACTTGCGTATCATATTTGTTGCAGACGGTTTGCAGCAGATTGTTCATTCTGTTGCCGTCCAGTTTCTCAAACACATCATCCAACAACAACAAGGGCGACACGGAAAGAGCTTGCTGCAGTGATTCGTATTCGGCCAGCTTCAAAGCAAAGAGCATGCTTTTTTTCTGTCCCTGCGAGGCCATGTTTTTGAAAGGCTGACCATCCATTTCCAATATGATATCATCGCGGTGAATACCCGAAGTGGTGCGTTGTTGCCATCTGTCTTTTTCGAGATTGTTTTTCAGGAGCGTAGCCATATCGTGGGCAAACAAAGGACTTTGATAGCTGATGGTGGGCTTCTCGCCTGCGCCGGAGATGTGGGCATAATTGTTGGCCACCAGAGGATTGAAAATGTTGAAAAAGTCTTTTCTTTTTTGATGGATGACCTGGGCCGGAGTAATCAGCTGCTGATCGAGAATATCGAGCAGGGAAGTATTGAATTGCTGTTGGGGTGATGAGGCGTTTTTCAAAAATCCATTGCGCTGCTGTAACACTTTGTTGTAGATGATCAGCTGTTTCAAATATTCCGGGTCGGTTTGGCTGAGCAGGGCATCTACCAGTTTGCGCCTGATTTCGCCACCGCCATTGATGATTTCAATATCATCGGGTGCAATCATCACCACAGGAAATTGCCCCAGTAATTCAGTTTTTTTGATATTGGGCATACCATTCAGCTGAAATTCTTTTTTGCCGGTTTCGCGCTGTATGCAAACCAACTCATTGGTTTGATTATTTTTGACAAAACCAGCGGCAATTCTGAACCCATTAATGCCGGCTGTAAGATTGCTGAGGGCGGTGGAAGAAAAATAACTTTTGGTGATACAGCAGCAGTAAATGGCATCAAGCAGATTGGTTTTGCCCGTTCCATTGGGGCCACAGATGCCCACCATCTTGCTGTCGCCAAAATCGAAGCGGGCCATTTCATAGTTTTTGAAATAAGAGATGATGATATTTTTCAGCGACAACATGAGTGCTGCAAGTTAGCACATAAGTGATTAGTTTGAAAACAAGCCCGGCTTGAAATGGAATCGGTTAGGCCCAGCTCTTTTTCATTCGTGTAAAAAACAAATAAACCCGTATCAATCATATTATTTTATCAATTTGTACTTATATTTGCCACCTAAAATTTTATAACATTGGCAACCAAGTTTTCTAAAGAAACTTATCTCTATTGGTACGAATTGATGCTTTTGCTTCGTCGCTTCGAAGAAAAAACCGGTCAATTGTACGGAATGCAGAAAATACGCGGGTTTTGTCACCTCTACATCGGTCAGGAAGCCCTGGCTGCTGGGTGCATGACCGCTACCAATCCCGACGATAAATTCATTACCGCATATCGCGACCACGGACTGGCAATTGCCAAAGGCGTTTCCGCCAAAAGCTGTATGGCCGAACTCTACGGAAAAGCAACAGGTTGCAGTAAAGGAAAAGGGGGAAGCATGCACTTTTTTGGTGTTAAAGAGAATTTCTTCGGTGGTCATGGTATCGTTGGTGCACAAATTGGCACAGGTGCCGGTTTGGCTTTTGCAGAAAGATACAGAGGCACCAATAATGTAGTTCTTAGTTTCTTTGGAGATGGAGCTGCTCGTCAGGGTATGTTGCACGAAACTTTCAACATGGCCATGCTTTGGGATCTTCCTGTAGTATTTATTGTTGAAAATAATAATTATGCCATGGGTACCTCGGTGGCCCGTACCAGTAAAACTGTTGACTTGGTGAAAATGGCTGATGCCTATGAAATGCCTTGCGACGTGGTGGATGGCATGAGTCCCGAAGCTGTACACAATGGCGTACTCAGAGCGGTGAACCGTGCAAGAGAAAAAGGGGGGCCAACTTTACTAGAAATAAAAACTTACCGCTACAAAGGTCACAGTATGAGTGATCCGCAGAAATACAGGTCCAAAGATGAAGTAGAGGAATACAAACAAAAAGATCCAATCGATCATGTGCTTAAAGTACTGACCGACGAATTCAAAGTATCTGAAGCAGATATCGAAGTGATTAACGAAAGAGTGAAAGCAGAAGTCGAAGAATCAGTTCGCTTCTCCGAAGAAAGTCCCTGGCCCGACGACAGCGAATTGCTCAAAGATGTTTACGTCCAGGAAGATTATCCTTTCATCATGGATTAATTTCACCCCATTTAAAAGGTACAATAAGCAAAATAAAACAACATGTCAGAAACACAAATCACATCTACAGAATCATCTACCGATGTTATGGATAAGGCCAAAAATATTTGGTCGAGCTACAGCAAAATCATTATTTACGGCGGTTCTGCCGTCATCCTGCTGATGTTGGGATGGATAGGCTATCAGAAATTCGTTAAAGAACCCCGCGAACTCGAAGCCGGAGAAACCATCTTCATGGCCGAAAACCTGTTTGATAAAATGTCCACTTCCGGATTCAACAAAGATTCAGTGAACATCGTTTTAAATGGTGGTAATTTGGAAGGCAACAGCATCACAGGTATTCTTAAGGTGATTAGCAAGTATGATGGAACATCTACAGCAGATCGCGCCCGCTACATTGCCGGAGCTTGCTACCTGCAAATTGGCGAATACGATAAAGCCATTCAAAATCTGAAAGAATTCAAAGGCGCCAATGCCGCTCAGGTAAAATGCAAAGCCTTTATTTTGATGGGCCATGCTTATGCCGAAAAAAATCAGGTGGGCGAAGCAATGGACAACTATAAAAAAGCGGCTGAAGTCAACGAAAAAGATGAAGCGGTTACACCCGATGCTTTGATGTTGTGTGGCAACTACGCCGAAGCCAATGGCAAAAATGCAGAAGCGGCAGGATTCTTCACTAAACTGAAAGACAATTTTCCAACATACATCGCGGTTAGCAACGGCGAAGTAGACAAGCACCTGGCTCGTTTGGGCGAATTCAAGTGATCCGAAAGCCAATGTAACATGTCTATTTATCGACCCGATAATATATTGAACTCAGGCATCCCTTCCATAAAGGATGCCTTTGTTGTTTTGGTACGTACAGAATGGAACGACGCCATTCTTAGTCAGCTGGAAGCCGGTGCCATCAAGGTATTGCAGGAAAATGGCTGTCGCTATGAAGTGATCTCCGTACCGGGGGCATTTGAAATTCCTTTTGCCATAAAAAATTACTGGACAAAAGCGAGTGCCAAAAATCTGCCTTATGCATTCATTGCATTGGGTTGTGTCATCAAAGGCGATACACCTCATTTTGATTATGTATGCAAAGCAGTGACTGAAGGAGTTTTGCAACTGAATCTGATGTTGCCTGTTCCTACCATTTATGGCGTACTGACGGTTAATAATGAAATGCAAGCCATGGAAAGACTCGGTGGAAAGCATGGGCACAAAGGAGAAGAAGCTGCTTACACCGCATTAAAAATGATGGTGAAAGTGGAATCAAAATAAAGATTGGGCATCGCAGAAGAAAAAAGTTCAAGCAACTACAAATGAGAGTACAGCTTTTTATACCCTGTTTCGTGGATCAATTGTATCCGCAAACTGCTTTCAATATGATTAAAGTATTGGAAAAAGCAGGGTGCGAGGTGTGCTACAACACGGCTCAGACCTGCTGTGGACAACCCGCTTTCAATGCCGGATTCTGGGATGATGCGCGCGATGTGGCCGCCAAGTACCTCAAAGATTTCAGCAGCTCCGATTATATTGTGGGGCCCAGTGCCAGCTGTGTGGGCTTTGTAAGAAATTATTATCCCAAGCTTTTCGAAAACAGCGCGGCGCATCACAGCGCCAAAGACATCAGTGCCAGGGTTTTTGAATTCACCGAATTTATGGATAAGGTTTTGAATGTGCATGAGGTGGGCGCATCACTGCATACCAAGGCTACCTACCACGACAGCTGTGCCGCCTTGAGAGAATGTAAGATCAAAGAGGCCCCCCGTAAATTATTGTCCAATGTAAAAGGATTGGAACTGGTGGAAATGCAGGACAATGAAACCTGCTGCGGATTTGGCGGAACCTTTTCCGTAAAATTCGAGCCTATCTCCATCGGCATGACCGATCAAAAAGTACATAACGCACTGGCCACCGGAGCATCCTGCATCATCTCCACCGACCTCAGCTGTTTGATGCAAATGGAAGGATATATTAAAAAACAGCAGCTGCCACTCGAAACCATGCATATTGCCGATGTGCTCGCCAGTGGATGGTAGGTTGATTTGGTAATTTGATGATTTGATGATTTGGAGATGCAAGAGGGTTGTGCTAAGTTGATAATTTTCCATTGTGTTTGTTTTATTAAAATATAGAAACTTGTAAACCCGAGAACCCTAAAACCTGTAAACCCTCTTTACTATTATGAACTACTGGCTGGTAAAATCAGAACCTTTCAAATACAGTTGGGATCAGTTTGTGGCTGATAAGCAGACTTTCTGGGATGGCGTGCGCAATTATGGTGCAAGAAACAATCTCAAAGCGATGAAAAAAGGCGATCTCGTGCTTTTCTACCACAGCAACGAAGGTGTGGAGATTGTGGGCATTGCCAAAGTGGTGAAAGAACATTATCAGGATCCTACCACAGATGAAGAAGCATGGGTGGTGGTGGATTTGAAGCCCGTGAAAAAATTAAAAAAGCCGGTGACCTTGGCCATGGTAAAAACCGAGAAAAGATTGGCGCAGATGGATTTGGTCAGACTGGGGCGCTTGTCGGTGCAAACGGTAAAGCCCGAAGAATGGGCCACTGTAATGGAGCTCGCAGGAGAGAAGCAATAATTTTATTTATGCCTTTTTGAATACATCTCTTCCACTTCTTATACTTGCATTTTCAATTCATACAGCAAATGAAGAAACATCTTGTCTTTCTTACCGGTGCCGGCATTTCTGCAGAGAGCGGATTGAAAACCTTCAGAGATGCCGATGGTTTGTGGAATGGTTACGATATACATGAAGTAGCCACGCCCAGGGCATTTCAGAAGAATCCACAACTGGTGCTGGATTTTTACAACATGCGCCGACGCGATGTGGCACATGCCATGCCTAACGAGGCGCATCAAACAATCGCCGCACTCGAAAACGATTTCAAGGTTTCTATTGTCACACAAAACATCGATGACCTGCACGAAAGAGGAGGTTCTTCATTTGTGCTGCATTTACATGGAGAGATTTTCAAAATGAGGAGTGTGAAGGATGAAAACAAGATTTTTGATATCAAAGATGATATACAGGTGGGACAGTTGGCAGAGGATGGTGGACAATTACGTCCGCATATTGTTTGGTTCGAAGAGCCCGTTCCCATGATTGAATTGGCTGCAGCCCTGATTTCAACTGCAGATATTTTTGTGGTCATCGGTACTTCGCTGCAAGTGTATCCTGCTGCAGGGCTATTGGATTACGTGAAAGATAATGTGCCCAAGTTTGTCATCGACAAAAACATACCGGAGATAAGAACAGTAAGAAATTGTGTGGCTATAGAGAAGCCTGCCACCCATGGCATGAAAGAGCTGGTCAAGCACTTACAGTCTTATCTGTAAAAAAAAGAGCCGGAAAAAATCCGACTCCTTTTATTGTGGGTTGTTTTGCTAATGTTTAGTCGAAGTTTACTGTGCTGCCCAAAGGAGCATATTGAACATTGTATACACCTTTTTCCAATCCTGATCCATCCTGTACAAAGGCCACAATCGCGCAATTGGCAGGTAATGCAGTAAATGTTCCGCTGGCAGTGTTTCCTGTTAATGTGAGGTTGAATGGAATATCCAGGATATTGTCTTTCGTTTGTGCGCTTACGTTAATGGCATCACCGAAAAGATCAGTAGCGGTTTTTCTCAACACACCGTTGTGTACAAAGTTGGGTATAGGATCTAAGCCGCCATACAAGTAAGGAGTAGCACCGCCGGCAGGTGAGTAATAGTTGGTTTGAGCATAAACCAATCCGTTTTCCACCAAAGCAATCACCACTTTCATCGACTTGTCGGTAGTAACATTGAATTTCACTTTCACATTACCAGTAACATTGTTGCCACTCACCGAGCTGGAGATAGCCAATCCCAAAGGAGCCCAGTTTCTCAAAGCTGCATCCAGGTCTGCATTATCTTCGCTCCAATCGTAACCACCACTGGTTTGTTTTTTTCTGTTCAGAATAGCGGTAGGATAGCCACCTACAGCGTAATGGCTATTGAATGTTGTGTAATACTGAAATTTATAGGGGTCTGTACCACCGCCGCCATGAACCGTGGTGCTGATGCAGTTGGGGTGAGTAGCTTTGTATTGTTCCAGTTGATAAGCCACTCTCGGGCAATAGCCGCACCATGCGCCTGTACAATCTTCCACCAGAATTTTTTGAGTGAAAGGAGAAGGAGATTTGGCAACAACCGTCAAGGTTTTAGTTTCTGAAGCCATTGATGAGCGCTGAGCAGAAATGGTAAAGGTGCCGATGCCGGTAGGTACAAATTTACTGCTGATGGCTACTGTATTATTTTGCAACAATGTGCAATTGGCCGTAACATCTTCACCTGCGTTGTTTTTAACAGTGATGGCAACATAATCGAAGTTGTTGTATTCAACAGAGCTTCTGGAAAGTGTGATGTGCAGCGTGTCTCCGGCAGTGGTATCCACTTTTGGAGAACCTTTCTTACAGGATGAAAAAGAAAGCATTCCTGCCACAAAAACTGAACTCAGGATCAATAATTTTTTCATTTTATTTTTTTGATTTAGGTAGGTGAAAATAGGAAATAAAGAGAGAAAAAGGTCAGCGTCTCAAAAAAAATCGGTAATTAGCACAAAAATCAAACCAGGCAATCTTCGGCTATATGTATTGGATGAACGTGACAAAAAGCTGACGAAATCTTGGACGAAACATTTATCTAATCGCAACGAATGAAAAGCAAATTCTTTTTTCTAGTGATGATGTTCAATTTCATCATGTACACTTCCCAAGCACAAGAAAATTTTCCCTCCGTCAAATTGAAAGCTGTTTCCGGTAAGGTTTACGATTTTGCAGAAATGGCCTTTTCCAGCAAAGACACCATGATTGTAGTATCATTTTGGGCCACCTGGTGCATTCCTTGCGTAACTGAACTCGAAAACATCAACGACGAATTGGAAGAAAAACAAGCCATTCGTCCATTTAAATTCATAGGGGTAGCCATCGACGACGCCCGCACGGCCAGCAGAGTAAAGCCATTCATCAAAGGCAAGGGCTGGAAATTTGAAGTACTGATGGACAACAACAGCGAACTGAAAAGAGCCTTGAACATCACCGACGTACCACATGTGCTGATTTTGAAAGATGGAAAAATCGCCTATCGCCACACCGGTTATATTGCAGGTGAGGAAGATAATCTGTTTGAAACGATAAAGGGTTTGTAAGGTTTACAAGTTCACTTGTTTTCATGTTCACAAGTGTATTCGCTTTGAATGTTTTGAAAACGCATCTCAATCACAAAGTATAAAGTATCAATAATGAAATTTATAGTCGCCACATCAGCATTCGTGCTGGTTTCAATGAATACCTTTTCTCAATCCATCGGACAGTATCTCAAAGGACATTTCAACGGCAGTTACGAAAATTATACGCAGCAATACATGAAGGATGATGAAATAGGAGCGGTATTGCCTCAGGACAGATTCGGTTCAAATGGTTTTTTGAAGCTCGATTACAATTATGGTAAATTCTCTGCAGGGATGCAGATGGAAAGTTATCTGCCGGCGATATTGGGTTATTTTCCGCTGCCCGTCAACAATCAAACCAAAATCATCAACAAATATTTCAAATATACCGACAATCGTTTCTCTGTTCAGGTGGGAGATTTTTACGAGCAATTTGGCAATGGACTGATTTTCCGTTCTTACGAAAATCGTCAGATTGGAATCAATAACGCCCTCGAAGGCTTCAATGTAAATGTGGAACCTACAAAATTCATGAAGCTGAAAGTGATTTATGGCCGCACCCGAAAACTGATGGAATACTCCAATTCGATGACGCGCGGTCTGGATGCGGATATCAATGTCAATCAACTGTTCGGCATCAAAGTCAAAGACAACACACCCGAGTTGTCAATTGGCGGCAGTTATGTGGGACGCTATCAGGAATACACCGGTGCTGTCGATAATTTCCCGGCTACCGTCAACGCCTATGCGGGCAGGTTTGATTTTTCGGCGGGAGATTTCAATCTGAATGGCGAGTATGTGCAAAAAGGTGCGGATCCGATGTTGCTCAACAATCAAAGCTTTGAAAAAGGAAAAGCACTGCAGATCAATTCAACTTTTACCAAAAATAATTTCGGGGCTACAGTAACGCTGAGAGCCCTGACCAACATGTTGTTCAAAGCCGAAAGAGAAGGCGAGTTTGCTTCAGTAGCGCCTTTGAATTTTGTACCTGCGCTTACCAAGCAACACGATTACCTCACCAGCAATATTTATGTTTATGGTGCTCAGGTGAAAGGTGAAACAGGATTGCAGTCGGATGTTTATTATACATTCAAATCGGGGTCGGCCTTGGGAGGAAAATACGGAACCAAAATCGCCGCCAATTTCTCCATCTATCAGTCATTGGCCGATAGCTTCGATATTTTTACCATTGGCAAGAAAAAATATTTCAGCGATGCCAATATTGAGATCAAGAAAAAGTGGAGTAAAAAACTCGAAACCACTTTGGCATTTCAAAACATTTTTTACAATGCTGCTGTACTGCAGTCGGCCGCAAACCAAAGCGTGATTGCCCATGTGGTGGCAGTAGGGGCTTTGTACAAATTTGCACCTAAAAAATCTGTCAGAGTAAAACTGGAACATTTAGCTACAAAGCAAGACAATGGCAATTGGGCTTCTGCATTGACGGAATTTTCCTTTTCATCCCCAATAGCTTTTTATGCAAGCGATTTGTACAATTACGATGTTACCAAAGTTCATTATTACAACCTGGGTGCCAGCTATACCAAGAATGCCACACGCTTCAGTCTGGGCTTCGGTCGCCAGCGTGCCGGATTATTTTGTGTAGGCGGTGTATGCCGATTTGTTCCGGCATCATATGGATTCACCGCTACGCTCACCACCAGTTTCGCCAATTGATCAGCGGAGGGTTTCTTGAAATTTGATACCAAAATTTTCCAATGCTGCAAGCACGGGGTCGTAAATGTCCTTGGTGGTAGGAATCTTAACGCCTGTGGCGGTGATTTCGCCATTCAGCATTTTCTTGGCAGCGATGCCTAAAGGTAATCCCACTGTTTTAGCCATGGCTGTATGCAGATGGTCTTTTCCTTTTACCACCAGTGAACTGTTCAATGTGTGTTTTTCGCCATTCAGCAGGTATTCAAACTCGTGAAGCATCACAATCATATCCTTGTCGGAAGGTTGCAATACCAGTTTCTTTTCTAATATGAATTGCAACACATCAGCGGCGCTGCAAAAGCCTTTGTTGATCAGCGTTTCATGGTCTTGTAAGCCCAGATAAATCAGTCTTTCTACCAGCTGTTGTGCTTCGTTGACTTTGAATTGAATCAGCGAAGAGGCTTGCTGGAGTGTTGCGGGATCTAATGAAGCCGGGTTGTGCTCAAGCTGTTTTTCCAGTCCGGCCAATTGATTTCTGGTTTCCGATAAATCACTGCTTATTTTATCGTCTACCCATTGGGTGAGTTGATGACGCTTGAGATGGATTTTGAAAAAATCGCTAAGCGAAAGACCATCGGTTTCATAAGCGGGTGTTTCGTCTGTCAGCTTAAGTTCGATCAGATGATGCCAGCCCTTCATGAAATTGGGATAGCGTAAAGTGGTGCGGACAAAGGTGCGGATGCCTTGTAAGTTGTAGAGGTCGATGTAAGGCAATGAATTTCTATTAGGGTAGTAACTGAGAGAAAAATGCTCGTCCTGTGAAATATCCACCACAGGATTGTTGGAGAAAAGCTGTGCATATTCCAACTGAACTGTAGATCCGTTTTCCAGAAAAATGGCACCGGCCTTGCCGGCGAGAACTACATTGCGTGGGTTCCAACTGATTTTATAGTGCCATGGATTGTCATCACTCTCAGGTGCAACAAGTCCGCCGCAATGACTTTTGAAGGAAGAGATGTTACCACCATTTACTTTGATGTGGTCGATGATTTTCATGGCGCTCATGTGATCGATGCCTGGATCAAGTCCCATTTCACAGAGAAACAACAATCCTTTTTGTTTTGCCTCTTCATGCAATGCCTGGATGGCTTCGTCTACATAAGAGGCGGTAAGTAAAGAACGGTTCAATTGTAAGCAATCATGCGCGATGAGGATATGCAAAGCAGGAGGCATCATTGAAATCACCAGATCCGATTGGGCAATCAGCATTTTTCTTTTCTCTGCATCTTGTATGTCCAGCTCCACAGCCTGGGTAGCCGGATGATGGCCGGTCTTTAAAGTGATCAGATCAAGGTTGGCATCGGCAATGATCACTTGCCAGTTTTCATTGGCAGCCTCATTGATCAGATAATCGATAAGCACAGTAGCCGATTTTCCGGCGCCAAACAACAGTATTTTCTTCATCATGACAAGATTTTTCAGCCTCAAAAATTAGAGAATCGGCAAGTTAGAGGGTTGGGTTGGTATCGCCAAAATTACAGGCACCACCGCCTGAAATTGACGAAAATTAGTTGTCCACAAAATCCTTTCAATTTGTGAAAAAACTAACTGACGATAAAGCCTGAAAACTGCGGTAATCAGGCCTCAAAAGCTTAGATTTGCGGACTATAAAAGTATATGGAAAATTCAGAACAATTTGAGGGTAGCAACCCCAACAACAGAGGAAAAGTCATTCCCGTAAATATTGAAGAACAGATGAAAACCTCCTACATCGATTATTCGATGAGTGTGATTGTAGGAAGGGCTTTGCCGGATGTGCGCGACGGACTGAAACCAGTGCACAGAAGGGTGCTTTACGGTATGAATGAATTGGGTAACAACAGTAATAAACCTTATAAGAAATCGGCGCGTATTGTGGGTGAGGTGATGGGTAAATACCATCCTCACGGTGATGCATCCATTTACGATACCATGGTGCGTATGGCGCAGGATTGGGCGATGCGTTATAAGCTGGTAGACGGACAGGGTAACTTCGGTAGTCAGGATGGCGATCCTCCCGCGGCCATGCGTTATACCGAGGTGCGCATGGAAAAATTTGCCGAAGCCATGATGGATGATATCGACAAGGAAACGGTCGATTTTCAATACAACTTCGACGATTCATTGCAGGAGCCTACTGTACTGCCTACACGTATTCCTCAGCTTTTGCTGAACGGAAGCAGCGGTATTGCTGTAGGGATGGCCACGAATATGATGCCTCATAATTTGAATGAAGTGGTGGATGGTTGTATTGCCTATATTGAAGACAACGAAATTTCATTGGACGACCTGGTGAAACATGTGAAAGCACCTGATTTTCCTACAGGCGGTATCATCTATGGCTATGAAGGCGTAAAACAGGCTTTGTTCACCGGCAGAGGTCGTGTGGTATTAAGAGGTAAAACCACGGTGGAGTCGGATGCTAAAGGCAGAGAAAAAATTGTCATCACCGAAATTCCATACCAGGTTAACCGCGATACCTTAACCCAAAAAATAGGTGAGCTCATCAACGAAAAAGTGATTGAAGGCATCAGTGATGTCAATAATGAAAGTAACAACAAAGAGGGTACGCGTATCGTTATCGAACTGAAACGCGATGCCGTGGCACAGGTGGTGATCAACCAGCTGTACAAATATTCCGAATTGCAAACTTCTTATGGAATCAACAATGTGGCGCTGGTCAAAGGACGCCCAAGAATCCTCAATATCAAGCACCTGATTGCAGAATTCGTTGATTTCAGGCATGAAGTGGTGGTGCGCAGAACCGAGTATGAACTGAAAAAAGCAAGAGAAAGAGCACATATCCTCGAAGGGTATATCATCGCACTCGACAATCTGGATGCCGTTATCAAACTGATTCGTGAAAGTGCCACGCCGGTAATGGCGCATGAAGGACTGAAGTCGAATTTCGGCATGACCGACATTCAGGCAAAAGCTGTACTGGAACTGCGTTTGCAAAGACTGACCGGTATGGAAATCGACAAGATCCGTGAGGAACATGCAGAAATTATGCGACTGATCGACCGCTTATTGGAAATCCTCGGCAATCAAAGCATCCGTTTCGACATCATCAAAACCGAATTGCTGGAAGTAAAAGCCAAGTTCGGCGACAACCGCAAATCAGAAATCGTATTTGCTGATGATGAAATCGATATGCTCGATCTGATTGAAGAAGAAGATGTGGTGGTAACCATCTCACATCATGGCTATATCAAACGTACTTCAGCCAGCGAATATCGTCAGCAGAAACGCGGCGGACGCGGCGCCAAAGGCAGCAGCACACGCCAGGAAGATTATATCGAACATTTGTTCGTGGCGTCCACTCACCATACACTGATGTTCTTCACCGAAAAAGGACGTTGCTACTGGTTGAAAGTTTACCAGATTCCCGAAGGTGACAAAACCAGCAAAGGAAGAGCTATTCAAAACATGGTACAAATTGCTCCGGATGACAAGGTGAGAGCCATCATCGATATCAAAAACCTCGAAGATGAGGAATTTGTCAACAACCATTATATCGTTCTTTGTACCAAAAAAGGGATCATCAAAAAAACAGACCTGAAAGACTTCAGTCGTCCACGTCAAACGGGTATCAATGCCATCAACATTCTTGAAGGTGATCAGCTGTTGGCCGCTGAAATGACCGACGGTAACTCAGAAATCATCATGGCGGTAAGAAGCGGTCGCGCTATCAGATTCCATGAAAATGCGGTAAGAAGCACCGGTCGTGGCGGTATTGGCGTATTCGGTATCGAAGTGGATGAAAAAAATGATGCCGTGGTGGGAATGGCTTGTGTGAATAAAGAAGATAAATCGAAAACTATTTTGGTGGTCAGTGAAAAAGGATACGGCAAACGTACGCCTTTGGATGACGCCGAATCGGGCGAAGCCAATTACAGAATTACCAACCGTGGCGGTAAAGGGGTAAAAACCATCAACGTTACCGACAAAACCGGTGGTTTGGTTGGGTTGCTGGCAGTAACCGAACAAGAAGATCTGATGATTACTTGCGTAAGTGGTATCACCATCAGAATGAGCGTGAAAAAAATCAGCGAACTCGGAAGAGCCACACAAGGGGTGAAACTGATCAGGGTTGACGAAGGCGATGAAATTGCCGCCATCACCAGTTTGGCAGAAATGGAGGAAGAAATCGAAAACGAAGAAAATCCCGAAGGTTTGGAAATAGTTTCAAACGAGGATTCAACCAATGAGGAAACCAATGATGCAACTGATCAGACCGAATCAGATGCCAATGAATCCGAATCGGGAGAAGAGCCAACTAATGTGTAACTCAATTTTTGCGCCAAAAAATTCGAAGCCATCTCTCAAAAGGAGATGGTTTTTATTATGTTTAATTTTCTTTTTTCAATGATCATCCAATCAGCTTATTAATTGGTCATTTTTCTTATCAACTAAATGGATGGAAGATTGGTAAAGGGAGCCTGGTTGTCTATAAGCCTTACTAGTATTGAATTCCCTTATTTAACATAATATTAATTATAAGTAAAAAGGTAATTTCGAAATGAACGATTAGTTGGATGCGTGTTGATGGATTTGGCAAATGGATGAACTTTTTTGTGCTTGGGTTGGGTCGCCAAATGATGCTTTAAAATATTAATCTACCCGACTGAACATTAATCAGGTAATTTTGCGCAAACATAAAACGCGGTTCAAAAAATGACCGTCATAATTTTAAATCAAATGAATGAAATTTTGCTGAGTACTGAAACCGCTTTAAGTAATTTAAATATCAAATCGCTGAATGAAATGCAGCAAGCTGCTATGACTGCTGTAGCCGAACATGCAGATATCGTTTTATTGTCTAAAACCGGATCTGGGAAAACCCTGGCATTTTTACTGCCTCTGATTCAATCCATCGATATACATCAATTGAATAAAACCCAGGCGTTGATTTTGGCGCCTTCACGCGAACTGGCCTTGCAAATTGAAGCCGTCATCAAAGAAATGCGTCCCGGTTGTAAAGTTACCTGCTGTTATGGCGGACATAAACGTGAAATTGAAGAAAACAATCTGCTGCAAGCTCCAACCATCATCATTGCCACTGCCGGCCGAATGGCCGATCATTTGCGCCGTGGAAACATCAAAACAGAGGCTATCAGATTTTTGGTGCTGGATGAGTTCGATAAGATCCTCGAGCTCGGTTTTCAGGAAGAAATGGCTTATATCCTTTCTTTACTGCCTGCCGTACAAAAGAAAATGCTCACTTCCGCTACAAGCTCCATTGAGCTTCCTGAGTTTGTAAAAATGGATCAGGCTTTCGTATTGAATTGCATCGGTAACGATCAGCCTGAAGAAAATAAATTGCTGGTGAAGCATTTTTATGCCGCCACCAACGACAAAATTGATGCCCTTGCCAATCTGCTTTGTTTGCTGAAAGATACTTCCACCATTGTCTTCTGCAACCATCGTGATGCCGTTGAACGCACCTGTCAATTGTTGGCAGATAAAGGTATTCTCAGTGTTTTTTATCATGGTGGTATGGAGCAGCATGACCGCGAAGTAGCTTTGATAAAATTTAGAAATGGAACTTCCAATGTATTAATAACCACAGATTTAGCTAGCAGAGGCTTGGATGTAACTTACTTGCGTAATGTGGTACATTATCACCTGCCTTTGACTCTAGATGTATACACCCACCGCAATGGCCGTACCGCCAGAATGGATGCCACGGGGTCGGTATACCTGATATTGGCACCGGATGAAACGCTGCCCACTTTCATGGCGGATGAGTCGGTGGAGTTGACTTTCCCCGATAAATTAGAACTGCCTGCAAAACCCAATTGGAGCACCCTATTCATAGCCGCCGGAAAAAAAGATAAAGTCAACAAGATCGACATCGTCGGTTTCTTGAGCCAAAAAGGAAAATTGAAAAAAGATGATATCGGGCTGATTGAAGTCAAGGATTTCTCTTCATTTGTGGCTATCCGTAAATCAAAAATGGGAATGGTCATCGAATCCATCAAGAACGAGAAAATCAAAAACAAGAAAGTGAAAATGGCTATAGCCAAATAACGAGTTCAATTAAGGGTTTCAATCCTCTTCCTGTTGAAGGGTTTCAATATCTACAATCAAACGGTCCATTTCTAAGGCCAGTGTGCCATTGTAAACACCTCTGATTCTTTTTTTCTTGTCTACCAGGATGAAATTCTCGGTGTGAAGGAATTCGTTGCCGGTTTGATAATACCCTATGGTATCACCTGCAAAATATTCTTGCCGGGCTATCCTGTAAATTTCTTTTTGATTCCCTGTCAACAAATGCCATTTTCCACTGATTACTCCTTTATCAAGCGCATATTTTTTCAAAACCGGAACACTGTCGATATCAGGCGTTACTGAATGGGAAAGAAAAATCACTTCATCATCATCTTTGAACTTTTGCTGCAGGATATTCATGTTAGAGGTCATTACCGGACAAATGCCTGCGCAACGTGTAAAAATGAAATTAGCCACATAAATCTTACCGGTAATCGTTTTTTCGGTTACTATTTTTCCATCCTGATCGTAAAATGAGAACGCAGGAATGGTATGTATTTTAGGGTAAGCGATTGAATCTTCGCTGATCCATTCCGGAGTAAAATCGGGCTTATTGATAAATGGTAATGTTGTTTCTGCCTTGTTGGACTTGCATCCCCAAAAAAATTGAACAAGAACAATCAACCAAATTGAACTACTATTTTTGAATAATTGAATCATAAGGGTTTTCGCAAATTCGATAGCCTAAAAGGCCAAATTTTCTTCCTGCTTTAATGACGTAATTAGCCCTGATTTTTCCATTAGCCCACCAAAGTTTCTGGCTTCCTTCTTCATATCCATTTTTGTAATGAAAGCATTTGACGAGGAGACCATTTTCCATCCATTCTTTGAATTCACCGGAATATTCATCGTTATATGCGGTAAAATAGAACCTTAAATTACCATTGGGCCACCATCCTTGCTGAATTTCTTCTTTTTTTCCATTGATATAAAAACGCAGTTCCTCCAATTGGCCTTTGGGGTACCATTTTTTTTGAAAGCCTTCTTCTACTCCATTGAAATAAGATTTCAAAATAGAAGTGTCATTATTTTCATACAAATCATAAAGATAGCCGCTGTAAAATTTATCCTCATAATACAACGTATCCTGGTGTTTTGAAAGATGTCGGTCACTAAACTTTAAAAATTGCCAAGGAACTGTTTTGGCAATTTTAGGTGCTGATTCAACAACATCTTTATGAGGCTTGCATGAATGCAGGATTGAACTCCAAAAGATGATGATGAATAATCTGGAAACCATCTTCATGTATTTATCTGCTTAGATGAAAACATGTATTAAGCCATTTTTATTGAGTGACTGTTCCCGGGGTGCCATAAAAGCCATTGCCATTAAGATAAGGAGCGGTAGCTGAAAAATGATAATGATAAGTGCCACCCGGGTATTCTGCTGTAGCATGTGTGTGACCATGATAAACATCTAATCCTGTAGGTGCAGATCCGCTCGCTTCAAGGGGTCCGTAAACAGGAAATCCATCTAACAAAAATCCAAGCAGCGAAGATCTTGTAGCATAAACAGTAGTCAGATACTTGGGTTCTACGTGGTAATGGTACATGCCAGTCATTTGTGGGTGTCCCCAATATTGATCAAAACCATGTATTTCTGCTCCAATGGCTACACCACCAGCAGCATACTGATTAAAAAATGGAACACCATCCAGCGCTACCCCTATCACACCCATTGGGGTATTCTGATGCACAGTTGCGGCAACCGGGTGAGGCGGAATTTTTAAAGTAATGTTTTGAGTGATAATATTACCTGGGGCTCTGATAAAACTACTGTCATTAAATGTTGGACCACTAAAGGCTTCATATAAGGAGTTGCCTACTGGCCAATAAACACTTTTATGATTGGGTTGATCACCTGATTTAACTACCACATATGTGCCATCAAATGTGATACTGGTAGCACCATAAATGTTATTGAAAACAGAGGGCACGCCTGAACCTCCCCCTGCATTTACGGTTAAATTGAATGAGCAAAATTTATCACCAAAACTGATGGCAAATCCTGCAGTGCCGGAAGAAGTTGCTGTACCTGAAATTGAATACGACAAGTTTCCATTACCATTGGCCAATACCCCATTTTGAAGCGTAGCAGTCAGGCCGGTAACTCCGGTAGAAGCTATTGCTGTGCCTGATGGATAACTTATGCCATTACCTCCCGAATAAGGAACTGTGGCAACGGCACTATAGGCAACATTTGCAGTGGCTGATGCCGAAAAAGAAACACTACTGCATGATAAAGCGGTGACTGATGCAACAGTAGCTACAGGTGCTTTTTTTGAACAGGAAATAAAAGCAACAAATGCAAATAAGACCACCCCGATTTTAATTTTCATATAAAATATTTAGTTTACTGGTTGATAGTTTATAAAAATAGTTGTTTTTTTTTTAAAAAGGTCTCATCATTCTTTCTCCACCCATACCACCTCCCGGCGGCATGCCCATCATCATGTTTTGCGATTGATCGCCAAAGAACTTATTAAGCCTTACAATAAAACTGAGCATGAAATAACGGCCCAGTCGGTTCGATCTGGTATCGGTAAATCCGGTGGCTGATACCGTTCTGCTGATGCCGATGTTTTGATTCAGCAGATCAAATGCTTGCAGCTTGAAGGAAAGATTTTTCTTCTTCAGCAGTTGCTTCTCCAGCGTGGCATTGATGATGAGCGGATTGGCGGTTGAATTGGCCGATAAGCCGTAGTTAAGCACTTTCTCGATATCATAGCTGAAAATGAAATCTTTTTTAAAGAAAATTCTTGAGTTGTGCGAAAACGTCCAGGCGATATAATTCGAATTCAGCTCGGATTGCAGGCTGTAACGACTGCTGTTGAAGCTGTAATTGGCGGTGAAATTCGTTTCCAGCCATTTTTTGATCTTGATGTCTGTGGAAAAGCGCTGACCGATAACCCAGTTCCGGCCATTATTTTTAAAGGCGTTGTTGGCGCTATCACGAATAAATGACACGTTGTTGTTGTACGCGATGTTTCCCCCCAGGTTAAAAACGTATTTTCTGTTTTTTATCGGACGAGAAACATTGTAAAATCCAAATAACGTATAGTAGCCATTACTGTTGAGGTAACTGGTTTCCTGGGCGCCTCCCCTGAGTAATCGGGTACTGTTTACAATCTTGTCTTGGGTAAATGAAGCCGAAAGATTGCCGAAAAACACATTGCCGCTGATAAAATCAAAATTATTGTAACGGGCGCTGAGTGTATTGGTGAATTCGGGTTTCAAATCGGGATTGCCTATGGTGATGAATTGCGGATTGGATTTATCCACCACCGGTTGCAATTGTGCATTGCTGGGTTGATTGGAGTTGCCGTTGTAGTTGATGTTCAGCGAGCGACTCCTGGAAAAATTGTATGCGAAACGGATGACGGGGTAATAATTGACCAACTTGTTGTTGTAGCTGGTGGCATTGCCCGATTTGCTGTTGGTGACAATACTTGCAGGCTGTGCAGATAAGCCGATGGTGTAATTGTACTTCTTTTCGTTGGTTTTGTAATTGATACCAACGCGGTTGGTTTGGTAAATGTTATCGTAGATGTTGCTCGAGGAATCTACATAAGTTGATGTTCCGGTTGCAGGATCCACATTATAGTTTTTTCGGTCATTTCCTTGAAACTGATAGTTATAGGCATAGTTGAATTCCAGGCTCCTTTTTTTGCTTAAGGGTTCTGTATAAGATATTTTTCCTCCGTAATTTTTATTGGAGTTATCTTGTGTAATATTTTGATAAAGATTATTTTGAAACGAAATTCCATTAGGAAAAAGATAGGTAGTATTGGTGTTGTAATCTTCATCTGAATTGCTTTGTGATGAGCCTCCATTGAGATTGAGCGATAATGTTCGGCCTCTTTTTTTAAATCTGTGATTAAATAAAAGATTTCCGCTGAAATTAGGTGATTTTGAACTGCTTCCATCTAGTGTTGTGCCAAAAGAATTTTTAAATGTGTCGACCAGATTGGTAAAATCGCTGTTGTAATCGGTGTATGATTTGTTGTAGCTTATACTCGGATTGAATTTTATATAATTAACGCTATCTATCTTATATTCAATGTTAAATGAAAACCTGTGATTGTCGTTTAAGGTATAATTATCGGCGTGTTGCAGATAACTACTGGTTTTATTTTGGAAGAGGCTTTGCTGGGTAGAAGTTTTCAAAGTGCTGGTTCCTTTGTCGGAGAAACTGTAACTGCCATATACCGATATTTTCGAACTCCAGTCGTCTCTGTAATTGATCCCGGCCGATTTGGTATTACTGATGCCGTCGCTGTTGGCAAAATTTCCCATGGCTGAAGCAACTCCTCCTCCTCCTCTGCCAATTCCCATCGATCTGGCCATCCCCATCATCATGTTGCCCATGGCACCACCTCCTCCATTGAAATTGAATAAGCTGGCATTGGTATTGTTCATGTTGCCCATTACAGAAATCTGCTGGTTATTATTGAACTTGTTCACCGACAGCGAACCCAGGTACCTGCCGTCGCTCCCCACACCCCCTGAAACATTGCCAAAATAGCCTTTGTTTTTATCTTTCCTAAGCTCGATATTCAGCGTTTTACTGGGGTCGCCATCTTTGATGCCGGTAAATGCGGCCTGATCGCCATAGTCATCGATGATTTGTACACGCTCAACCATATCGGCATTCAACTCTCTTGTAGCCGTTGTTACATCACCCCCAAAAAACTCTTTTCCGTTCACTTTTACTTTGGTCACCTGCTTTCCCTGTGCCGTCACATTGCCATCTTTATCCACTTGCACGCCAGGCAGATTCTTTAATAAAGCTTCTACATTGTCATTTTTACGATACATCGTGCTGTCTACCTTGTAGGAAACCGTGTCTTCCTTAATCTGTACTTTCTGCGATTCTAAAGTAACGTTGCCCAGCAAATTGGCCGAAGGACTTAACACCAGTCCTTCAACTATATATTCAAGGCTTGAATTTTTGAGACTCTCTTTCTTGGTCAGTTCGCTATATCCTATATAACTGACTTTAATGATAAAATTTTGTGCGAGCAAACTTGTACTGAACAACCCTTTTTCGTTGGTGACTGCTTTTGCTGAGTCATTTCCTATTAATGAATATAAGATTACGGAAGCGCCGGAAAGCGTGTTGCCATCGGTGTTGGTTACTTTTCCGGAGATCACCATTTTATCCTGCGCGGAGGATGCTAATGAGAATAAAAAGGCCAGGATAAATGTCAGGTAGATATACTTCTTCATCTGCAGTTGTTGGTTTGGACTGCAATTTGAACCTTTTAAATCAAAGTTATCAGAATCTGTCTGTTAATTTTCGGGAGTGATAATTGTGGACATTGGATCATTGGCCTTGTAAGAAGAGATAAAATCAGTCAGCTGTAGTTGGAATTGACCTTTTTCTTCAAAAAGAAATTCGTGTGTTACTGGAATCGCATAGATGGGAAAGTTATTTAGTTCATCTCCAAATTTCAACAACCGCACGGCATCTTTTTCCGTGGTGAGGATGATTTTGTTGTTGGATACTATGGCCTCAAAATGCTTTTTGATTTCTTTCAAATCGCCGAAACTGAAGATGTGATGGTCGGGGTAACTCATCATCTCGTAATAATGCACTGTCTGGTTCAGTTTTTCTTTTAGTGGTTTTGGGTTGGCGATGGCACAAACAAGTAATACATCTGTATTTGCATTCAATACAGTGGTTTGATGGTCGAACAATTGATAGGGATGACCATATTGGATAGTAGTAAAATAAACTGTTTGGTGTGGTGCAGGGTTGATTTCTGCAATGATTTTTTGTTTTTCGTTGTTTGAAATGTCGGCAGGACATTTAGTCACCACAATGATTTGAGCTCTTTTTTTCTCAACATGTGTATCTCTTAAATCGCCAGTCGGCAACATCAGGTCGCGGGTAAAAAGGTTGTTGTATTCTGTAAGAATAATGTTCAATCCCGCCCTAACGCTTCTGTGCTGAAAAGCATCATCCAGTATGATGGCTTGGGTATCGGGGTGTTGAAAGAGAATCTGGGGTATGGCTACCAGACGCTCCTCGCCTACGGCTACGGTAATGTCGGGAAACTTCAAGTGAAATTGCATGGGTTCATCGCCGATTTCAATGGCGGTGGTGGATGCATTGGCAATGGCGAAGCCTCTTGTTTTTCTTTTGTAACCTCGGCTCAGGATGGCGAGGCGATAATCGTTCTTCAGCATTCCGGCAATCAGTTCTGTCATTGGGGTTTTGCCGGTGCCGCCGACAGCCAGGTTTCCTACACAAATCAGCGGAAAATTGAAGGCAGAGGATTTCAGGATGTTCCAGTCAAACAGCTTGTTCCTCAAACGGATGATCACCCAGTAAATGAGTGAAAAAGGGAAAAGCATGAACCTGAAACTTTTAAGCAATGTTATCTAATTTATTTATTGATAAAAAATGAAAATATCGTGGTGCCGTAATTGCGCTCCGAACGGTAATGTTCAAATTTTTTGTAATCGTTTCTGGGAGTGTGCTCCAGAATGAACCAACCTCCGGGTTTAAGCAATCCTTTTTCGAAAATTTTACGGGGAAGATCGTCAATGGTGGTCAATGCATAAGGAGGTCCGGCAAAAATCAGATCGTATTGTTCTTTGCAGGTTTCTATAAATGAAAACACTTCCTGTTTGATGATGTGGATTTGACTAAATTGAAGCTGGGCCGCAGTTTGCTTGATGAAATCGTACATCTTGGGGTCTTTTTCAATGATGGTAAGTGAAGCCGCTCCCCTGCTGGCCAGCTCATAGCTGATGCAGCCGGTACCGCCAAATAGATCCAAAGTGCTGATGCCTTCAATGGCGATATTGTTGCCGATAATATTAAACAAACCTTCTTTGGCAATATCGGTGGTGGGCCGGGTATGGGGCATCTTGGCAGGTGGATTGATCTTTCTGCCGCCGTGTGTTCCGCTTATGATTCGCATTGGGCCAAAACGATTAGATGGGTAAGGAAATGAGGCGGCAAGGCAGCCAATTCTTTTTGTAATTCAATTTCAGCCGGACAATCGATAAACGCGATGTCCAAAAAGTAATTGTACAACTGATCGTATAAATGGGAATCGCGGGCAATCATGCCGCATAGTCTCAATCGGGCCGATTCGGGCTTCACATCATGCGAAGCGCAGGTTTGTAACAAATGATAAGCCACATCTTCTGGACTGCTGTACCTGTATTCCTGCAGGATACACAACTGGCCTTGCTTGCGGAGTAATATCTTTACGGATTCGTAGAAAACCTGACAATACAATAAATCTTCTTCTTGATACGTATTCAGTATAGTTGTATTGGAATGTTTTTCAGCACCACTGTCAGTTTTAGCTTTCAAATAGGCCTGAATGTCGGAAGGTAAATAATAAATAACCGCACAATTTTCACTGTTCATCTCATCAGCACCAATCTTCATTCCTTCTTTTTCACCATACATCAGCTCTAGAAATGAGGCATGCCATTCGGGTTTGTTGTATAGCGCAGGAACAATCAGGCAATTACTGTGGTTGATAAACAGTTTTAGTTTTGGGGCTTTGGTGATCAGCTCGCTGTAACTATTGATCAAAGCCGACAACTGATCGGAACTTTTTTCCTGTGCTTCAAAATTAAAAACCACCAGTCCTTTCACCGCTTGTTGTTCATCGTTGAACCATAACAACGACAATCCCTGGTCACCAGCTTCAATTGTGAGCGTACAAGTAGTTGCTTCTTCGTTAAGTACAGGTATGTTACAGGCCGTTTTCAATTAATTATTTTGAGGTGGCAAAATAAGAATAATTTTGCTCACTTTATGGAAAGTGCAGCGTCAAACAACGATTTAATGGTCAGGGTTAATAATCGGCAGATTTTATCGATTGCCTTGCCTATTACCTTGGCTATTTTTATTCCCCAGCTCAACATGCTGGTCAACAGTATTTTTTTAGGTCACCTCAGCAAAGAAGCGTTGGGCAATGCCGGAATTACCGGGGTGTATTATTTATGTTTCGCTGTTGTAGGTCATGGACTGAATAGTGCTTTACAATCTGTATTTTCAAAATATGCTGGGGCCGGCAAGCCCGAAGCCTTCAAAACGGTGATGAGTCAGGGTTTTCGCATTGCATTACTGTTGGCCCTCATGGCTATCTTATTTACTTGGTTTGTATCACCGCTGATATTAGGTTCGGTGGCTGAAACTTCCGCCTTTCCAGAAGAAATGAGTTTTTTAAGAATCAGGATTTTTGGTTTGCCATTTTTATATCTGTTTCAGATTGGTAACGCATTTTTAATTTCAACGCTCAATAGCCGTTACCTGATTATTGGATTTGTATTTGAAGCTGGAGTCAACATCTTGTTGGATTACATGCTTATTTTTGGCCATTGGGGACTTCCAGCCATGGGTTTCAATGGCGCCGCCCTGGCGTCCGTAATTGCAGAAGCGGTGGGGATGATTGTAGTATTTTCTGTCATCGGCATCACCGGGCTGAGAAGAAATTATGGACTGCTGAAGACATTCGCTTACGACCGCGGCACACATCGAGAAATTCTGAAAGTGGCTATACCGCTCATTTTGCAATTTTTAATCAGTTGCTCCACCTGGTTTGTATTTTATCTGCTCATTGAATCAAAAGGTGCCATGGCTAAAGCGGTGAGCAACACGATGCGCAATGTGTTTGGGTTGGCCGGGGTTTTTATTTGGGCTTTTGCCGGCACAAGCAATACAATGGTGTCGAATCTGATTGGGCAAGGAAAGGAAAAAATAGTGCTGCTGGCTGTTCGTAAAATTTCGATGTGGAGTTTTGGACTGTGCTTACTGATGGTTGTGCTCCTCAACATTTTCCCTGAAACATTCTTTCAGTTATTCGGACAAAAAGAAGATTTCATGCACACGGGAGTGGCGGTAATTCGCGTGGTTTCCATGGCCATGCTGCTGATGAGTGTTTCCAATATCTGGCTCAATGCTGTCACCGGAACCGGAAACACCAGGGTCAATCTCATGATTGAAATCGTGGCCATTTCTTTATACCTGATATATACCCTCTATTTTATGAAATTGCACTACATTTCGCTGGCCATGGCCTGGAGCAATGAACTGGTGTATTGGTCGGTGATCTTGTTTTTTGCATTGGGTTTTATGCTTTCGGGAAAATGGAAGAAAAGGAAGAGAGGTTGATTTGAAGATTTGATGATTTGATGATTTGGTGATTAGTTAGTTGGCTAATTTGTTATTGATTATTTGACAAATGACAAATCAAGAATCGCAAATCATGTATCCAGTATCCAGCATCCAGTATCCAGCATCCAGCATCCAGTATCCAGTATCCAGCATCCAGTATCCAGTATCCAGTATCCAGCATCCAGTATCCAGCATCCAGTATCCAGTATCCAGTATCCAGCATCCAGTATCCAGTATCCAGTATCAATTATCCAGCATCACTAATCAAAAAACATTCAACCATGTCGGTTATCATTAGAAAATGGACGCCTGAAGACATTCCTCACTTGGCGCAGCATGCCAACAATATCAATATCTGGAACAATCTCAGAAACTATTTTCCTCATCCCTATACTGAGGAGCATGCCAAAGCCTGGATAACCAATGCTGAACATGAAGTTCCATTAATCAGCTTTGCGATCGAATTTGAAGGGCAAGCCATCGGGGGTATCGGTCTTATTTTAAATACAGATGTCTATGTGAAGTCGGCCGAAATAGGCTATTGGATCGGTGAGCCTTTCTGGGGCAAAGGCATCGCCTCCGAAGCCATCCGGCAAATGGTGGAATACACTTTTTATTATTTCGACATCGTGAGGGTTTACGCCGAAGTTTTTGAAAACAATAAAGCATCCATGCGTGCGCTAGAAAAAAACGGATTTTATCTCGAAGGGGTAAGAAGGAAATCCGTCTTTAAAAATGACGTACTGATGGATGATTATATCTGGGTAAAATTGCGTGGTTGGTAACAGAATTTTTGTTTTCATTTTTTTAACAGTTTTTCATTCAATTTCTTCTTGTTTTGAATAGGATGATCGCGAAGGATTCCTATTCACTCATCGTCCAATGCATAAATTTTAAAATCTCATCATGATGATTAAAAAAAATGTCGCTACCAGCGACTCCGGATTTATTTTTAATCCGGCCACAGGCGATTCTTTTTCAGCCAATCCCATGGCGGCTGAAATCATCTCCCTCCTCAAACAAGGCGATTCATCGGCCTCCATCAAAAAAATCATTTTGGAAAAATATGAAGTGGAATCTGGCCAACTCGAGAAAGACTGGGATGATTTTATGCTTCAGCTCAGAGATGCCAACCTTATTGAATCCTAAATCATATTGAACCCATGCGTGAATCCTCTCCCCTCGTTGTGGCCGTTACCGGCCTTAACGCTATCGATAGTCCCGGTCCGGGCGTAGCCGTCATCAGGGCTATCCGTGAAGCTTTTCCACAACAAGTGCGCATCATCGGCTTGTCTTACGAAACCCTGGAACCCGGTATTTATCTGCACAATGTGGTAGATAAAACCTACCAGATTCCCTATCCCGCTGCTGGCGCCGAAGCTTTGAAAAACAGGTTGGCTTATATTCATCAGCAAGAAAACATTTCGGTCATCATTCCCAACTTCGATGCCGAATTGTACAACTTCATCAAGATCGCTCCTGCTTTGCATGCCATGGGCATTCAAACATTTCTGCCCACATTCGAGCAGTTTGATGCCCGCGATAAAATCAATCTCTTTCAATTTGGCCAGCGATATGGTTTGATGGTACCCAAAGACAAGGTCATCTACAGTGTTCACGACTTGCCTTTATGTGCCGAAGAATTAGGCTATCCGCTGGTGGTGAAGGGCAAATTTTATGATGCCGTAGTGGCACATACGCTGGAGCAGGCGCAAAAAGCTTTTTATAAATTATCGGCCAAATGGGGCTTCCCCATCATTGTTCAGCAATTTATCACCGGCACCGAAATCAATATCGCCGTGTTGGGTGATGGTAATGGTAAAATGATCAGTGCCATTCCCATGCGCAAACTCTACATAACGGACAAGGGTAAGGCCTGGGCAGGTATCACACTCGAAGACGAGAAATTGATTGATCTGGCTAATACTTTTGTCAGCGCTACTCAATGGAAAGGTGGTTGTGAACTCGAAATCATGCGCACTGCCGATGGACAACCTTTCATCATGGAAGTCAATCCGCGCTTTCCGGCCTGGATCTATTTAACGGCCGCCGCCGGACAAAACCAGCCCGGTAGCCTGGTGAAGCTGGCCCTGGGTGAAACCGTTGATCCCTTCACTGAATATGCAGTGGGAAAAATATTTATCCGTTATTCCTGGGACCACATCACCGATGTGTCCGAGTTTCAGCAAATCAGCGCCTATGGCGAATTGTAAACTTTACTTCTTACCTATAAAAAAAATATCATGCAAAAGTTGAGATATGAAAGACCCGTGATTCAGAAAATGAATGCCGGGCTGATGAATAAATTCGGCACCCGTACCGAATACGAACCTGTAAAGCAAATCGACGGCGTTGCCGTAAAAGCAATCATCGAACAATACGGATCTCCGGTGTTTGTGATCAGCGAACGCTCCATCAGAAGGACTTACCAGGATGCCGTCAGGGCTTTTAAAACACGCTACCCCAAAGTGCAGTTTGCCTGGAGTTACAAAACCAATTACATCAACGCGGTTTGCAACGTCTTTCACCAGGAAGGCAGCTGGGCTGAAGTGGTGAGCGGTTTCGAATACAATAAGGCGCTAGGCAATGGCGTGCCGGGGAATAAAATCATCTTCAATGGACCCGAAAAAACCAATGAAGAACTGAAACAGGCCATCGAAAATGAATCTTTGATCCATATCGACCATTTCGACGAATTGTATCAGCTGATTGACATTTGTGAACATACCAGCAAAAAACCTCGTGTGGCGATTCGTGTGAACATGGATACCGGCATCTATCCGATGTGGGATCGCTTCGGATTCAATTATGAAAATGGATCGGCCTGGAATGCACTGACAAAAATTGTGGCTTCCGGAAAACTCCAGCTTACCGGCTTGCATTGTCACATCGGCACTTACATGCTTTCTTCCGAGGCTTATGCCGTGGCCGCCAAAAAACTGATCAGTCTGGCGCAAGACTGCAAAACCAAGTTGGACACCACCATTCTATATTTGGATCTGGGGGGTGGATTTCCATCGGCCAATACCCTTCGTGGAGCTTATTTGCCCGCAAGCGATACCAATCCATCACTGGAAGAATTTGCAGAAGCCATCACCAACACTATCCTCAACGCCGGATTCAAAACAGACGAACTTCCTTTGCTCATCCTGGAAACCGGACGCGCCTTGATTGATGAAGCGGGTTATTTACTGGGCACAGTATTGGCCAACAAACGGCTCAGCGATGGCCGACGCGCCACCATCATGGATTTTGGTGTCAACATCATGTTCACTTCTTTCTGGTATGAACATAAAATCAGTCCGGCCCAAGACTTCACCCATCATACAGAAGACATGGTTTTGTACGGACCCTTGTGCATGAACATCGACGTGGTCAGAGAAACGATTAATTTACCTTTGCTCAACCGTGGCGATCATGTGGTGGTACATCGTGTGGGTGCTTACAACATGACGCAGTGGATGCAGTTCATTCAGATGCGACCCAATGTGGTGATGATTGATGAAAAAGGAAATACCCATCTGATTCGTGAAGCAGAAAGTTTACCATACATCGAACAACTCGAAAAAATGCCCGGACATCTGGCGCAGTTTACATTATAGTGCTGTCATTTAAAAAAATATCAAACAGCATCAAACAAACTGCCATAGCCATTTTGAACAGCTATGGCATGTTGTTTTTTGCTAAAAACAAATTGCTGGCCGCTTTGATTTTGCTGGTCAGTTTCTTTATTCCCGAATCGGGATGGGCTGCTTTGTCTGCAGTGGCCATCTCTTTGCTCACCGCCAGATTGCTGGGTTTCGACAGAGAGCAGGTGAATTCGGGCATTTACAGTTACAGCGCCCTGTTGTTTGGTTTGGGCTTTGCCACCAATTTTGAATGGGGCATGGCCTTCGGACTGATGTTGCTGATTGGTGCCGTTCTGAGCACTTTCTTGTCGGTGGCCCTTTCTTCAAGATTGAATGTGAAAAATATTCCTGGACTTTCACTGGCTTTCATCTTTACTACCTGGATGTTGATTTTATCTGCCAAGCAATTCAATGCACTTGGTCTCAACCAGCGACACATTTATTGGGTGAATGAAACTTATGCGCTGGGTGGGCAATTGCTGGTGAAGTGGGTACAATGGGTGGAAGGATGGCCCTTGCCTGTATATGTTGCCGGTTATTTCCGTTCGATGAGCGCCATTATTTTTCAGGGCAACATCTCTGCCGGGATTTTGCTGGCTATTGGCATCCTCTATCATTCCCGTATTTCATTTACTTTGAGTGTGTATGGCTATGCCATCGCCATGTTGTTCAATTTTCTGATGGGTGGTTTCAGCAATGGCAATCTCTCGTATTACAATCTGGGCACCAATTTCATGCTGGTGGCCGTTGCCCTTGGCGGTTTTTACATCATCCCTTCTGTCCGTTCTTTTTTATGGACGTTGATAACGGTACCCATTGCCTATGTGCTGGTTGTGGGATTGAGCAGCATCAGCTTTTCATTTGGTTTGCCTGTGTTTTCTCTGCCTTTCTGCATTACCGTTATCCTTTTTTTATACTGTCTTCAGCTGCGCAAAACACCGGGTAAACTGGCTATCACGCCTATTCAATATTATCATCCCGAAACCAATTTATATCGTTATGTCAATGGTAAGGAAAGATTGCTCAATCGGTATTATTTTCAGTTTGCTTTGCCGGTGATGGGCGAATGGATGGTGAGTCAGGGGTACGACGGATCGGTTACCCACAAAGGAGATTGGAGCAAAGCCATCGATTTTGTGATTTTGGATAAAGAGATGAAAACATTTCAGCCGCCCGCCTCTTCGCCCGAGCATTTTTACTGCTTCGGCAAACCGGTGCTCGCCGTTGGTGATGGTGTGGTGGAAGAAGTGGTGAATCACATTGACGATAATGCCATCGGACATAACAATACCGCGCAGAACTGGGGCAATACGATCATCATCAAACATGCGCCGCAGCTGTATTCCAAGGTTTCGCACCTTCGAAAAGGTTCGGCCAAAGTCAATCGGGGCGATTATGTGAAAAAAGGTGATGTCATCGCCTCCTGTGGTAATTCGGGCCGATCTCCGGAACCTCATCTTCATTTTCAGTTGCAATCCACGCCTTATATCGGGTCGAAGACTTTATTATATCCTTTTGGATTTTTTTACGGTCGACGCAATGAAACCATCAGGCTGCTTAATCATACAGCACCGCAAGAAGGCGATTTTGTATCAAACGTTTCGGTGGACAGTCAAATGTCTGCTGCCTTCGATTTTCAGCCGGGTCATTCCTTTGAAGTAATGTCGGAGGATGGACGTACAGAAAATTGGGAAGTGATGACGGACATCTACAACGAATCCTACTTCTGGTGTAAAGAAAACAATGCGGTGGCGTATTTTACCAACAACGGCACTGTCCATTATTTCACCAATTTCATTGGAGAAAAAACAGGACTGCTTTACTTGTTTTATTTGTCGGCTTATAAAGTGCTGCTGAGTTCGGAAAAGCCTATAGCCGTCAACGATAGTTTCCCGGTGAATGAGTTTGCCAATAACCTCATCCGCTGGTGTCAGGATCTGTGTTCACCTTTTTTCATTTTCATTCAAGTGAAATATCAAAGCCATGTGAAGGCCGAAGACAACCTGCTGGGTTCGGGTAAGGTGAACATAACAAGTGAATTGACCCAGCACTATGGCTGGCAAGCGAAGAAAAAACTGAGTGCCTCCATTGAAGTGAAAGAAAAAAAACTGTCTTCGATCACGGTGAGCATTCCCCATCAACCTAAAATCAAAATTTCATGTCATTCCGTAAACTGATATTTATTTTTTTACTGGTATTTTCTTCACCATCTTGGGCGCAAAGAACAGCCATCACCCCACAAGAAGCGGATGCCGATAGTTATCAATTGTATCTCAATGGCAACTGGCCGGTATTACTGGGCTATGGCAAAGAAGCTTTGAAAGACAATGTAGATTTTACGTACCTCCGTTTGCGTATGGCTTATGCCGCCTTCATGCTCAAGAATTATGCGGAAGCGCTGAAACATTATGATGCCGTGTTGATAAAAGACAGCCATAACGAAGTGGCACATTATTATTCAAGATTATGCCGATTATATCTTAACCAAGGTGAGATGGCGGCTTATGAGGTTTTGCCTTTGTCGCACATCATGAGCAAGGAAAATTTTGATAAAGAACATTTTGTCAAATATCGTCCTACAGAAGCGGCATTGGAAAGCAGTTTAAAATTTACCGATACTTCGGCGAGAGGTTCAGCCAATTATGTTGCGGCCAAGCTGGGATGGCAACTGGGGCATCGTATCAACGTGCAGCAATCGCTGATCATGTACAATCAAACCATCAGTGAGCCATGGTACACCGGTGTTACCAGAAATGATTCCATCGCCATCCGTCAAAAAGAATATTATAACAAAGTGAGTGTTGTGGTCAATCATCACTGGATGCTCAAAGGAGGATATCATTTCATCTATACCCCCTTCAATAATTACACATTCCGCAACCATATGGTAATGGTGGGTGCCAAATATTATGGAAGTTACCTCAACCTGCAGGCCATGCTGATGGGAGGCAAACTAAATGACAGCGCATTGCAGCAATTGGATTTGCAGGCCGAATATTTCCCTGCCGGCAACCTCAATATCTATGGCCAAACCACGGCCAGTATCCACAACAGTTATGGCCAAAAGCAGTTCAACATCAAGCAGGTGCTGGGTTTCAAATTGCGCAGCGACTTATGGACAGAAGTGAATGCCACTGCCGGAAAATTCAACAATCGTTTCGAAAATGACGGCGCTTATGTGTACAATGCAATCGATAATAATATTTACAAACTCGGACTCAATTTATTTTATTATCCAACGGCCCACCTGCAGTTCATGGCCGGCCTGACACTGGAAAAAAGAGAGATGTTCAAGACAGACTATATTTTTAATCAAAATTCAATCAACGGAGGTATTACATGGAAATTTTAAAGAAAGGCATCATCGCCACCGCCATCTTGTTTCAAACATCAGCATTATTCGCTCAAAACGAAGCGGCGCTGCAATCGGTATTCAGAGAAAGTTACACGTTGGAGTACAGTAAGAAATACAATGAGGCGATTGCCCTGCTCAACAAAAACTATAGTGATAAAAGTTATGAAGTGAATATCAGACTCGCCTGGTTGTATTACAGCAATAAGAATTACACCCAATCGCAGGTGTATTACCAGAATGCCGTGGCCTTGAAACCTTATTCCGTTGAAGCCAAATTAGGACTGGTAAAGGCTTTGGCTGCATTGGAATTGTGGGATAAGGTGATGACGGAATATGAAGAGATCTTAAAAATCGATCCGCAGAATTATACCGCCAATTACTGGGCCGGTGTATTGCAATATAACCGCAAAAAATATGAAGCGGCTTCCCTATATTTCGAAAAGCTGGTCAACCTCTACCCTTTCGATTACGATGCCAATCACATGATGGCCTGGACCTGCCTTAATCTCGGACGCAGTGCCGATGCGAGATTGCTGTTTAACAAAGCTCTGTTGATACACCCTTCAGATGCTTCAAGTTTGGATGGGTTGAGCAGGTTGAAATAAGTTTGATTTGATGATTTGGCCATTTGATGATTTGAAGATTATACTATTTAAAAAAAATCACTAAACGGACAAATGGCCAAATCACCAAATAGCCAAATCACCAAATGACCAAATCGCCAAATGACCAAATCACCAAATGGCCAAATCACCAAATCACCAAATCATCTAACCTACTCCTTCCATTCGTTATTGTTATAGTTAACTTCCGGAAACGCCTTGTCTGGATTGATGTTGGCGCTTTTCAATTTTTCTGATTCCGGAATGCGTACAATGAAGTCGGCGGTGTTGTTCCAGATTTCTACTGGTAATTTCAATTGTCCTTTTTTGCCGGATACGGTTTCGTAATTCAGGTAAACCGGCATGGCCATGGGTTGCAGATTGCTGATGGTGACAAGCGGCATCTTTTTGGTTTCATCAAATTCCACTTTTTTTATGGCTTGGTCCATTACGCTGTTGTTCAGGAACCAGGCTCTCCAAAACCAGCTGAGGTCTTCGCCGGAGGCATTGTTCATGGTGTTGAAAAAGTCCCATGGTGTTGGATGCTTGAACGCCCAGGTTTTGATGTAGGTTTTGAAGGCATAGTCGAAACGATCGTTGCCCAGCACATGGTCGCGCAGCATGTTCAAGGCGAAGGCCGGTTTGTAATACAGGGCGATGCCGATGTTTTCTTCCTTCATGGCATCGGGGGTGGTGAAAATGCTTTCGGAGAATGGACTGAAAAACGAATAGGCCATCACTTCTCCATTGGGCTGAACGGATTTGTATTCGCCATGGTTGAAATCATCATCGGCCAGTGAGTTGATGAAAGTATTGAAACCTTCGTCCATCCAGCCATACAGCCTTTCATTACTTCCTACAATCATCGGAAACCAGGTATGACCAAACTCGTGGTCGGTAACACCAAAAAGTCCTTCTCCTGTTGATGAAGATCCGCAGAAAACGATTCCCGGGTACTCCATACCTCCTACATTGCTGGCCACGTTCACCGCTACCGGATAAGGATATTCGAACCAGCGTTTGCTGTAATTTTCAATGCTGCCTTTGATGTATTCTGTCGAACGGCCCCAGGCTGCATTGCCTTTGCTTTCCACAGGATACACACTCATGGCCAGTGATTTTTTTCCGGATGGCAAATTGATTTTAGCGGCATCCCAGATGAATGAGGCCGAGCTGGCCCAGGAAACGTCGCGTGCGTTGTTCATTTTGAAATGCCAGGTGAGCTCTTTGCGGGCCGGACGAGAAGAAGCCTCGGTGACTTCTTTTTCGGTACGGATGAAAATGGTCTTATCGCTTTCTGCTGCGGCTTTCAGCCTTTTGATTTCTTCAGCTGTAAGTACTTCTTGCGGATTTTGCAATTCGCCCCCGGCCACTACGATGTGACTGGCCGGTGCGGTGATGTTGAAATCAAAATCGCCGTATTCGAGGTAAAACTCACTGGGACCTAAATAAGGATCCGTATTCCATCCTCTCACATCATCAAATACACAGAGACGCGGATACCATTGCGCGATACAAAAAATATCGCCATTCTTGGAAGGAAGGATACCAAATCGATCGGCGCCATATGCAGGAATGTTGTATTGATAACTGATGGTGAAAATTGCCTGGCCTCCATGAGCGGCGATGGGTTTATCGAGTCGGATCTGCATGCGGGTGTCGTCGATGATGTAATCGGCTTTGTTGCCTGAGGCCTTCACCGCCTGAATGCTGAAACCACCATTGAATGTGGATGAAGCATCTCCGTAACGGCTTCTGCTGGTGGCCGGCATGCGTGCTTGCCCGCGACTGCCTTTATTGAAAAGGTTTTGGTCGAGTTGCAACCAGATGTAGGATAACTCATGAGGACTATTGTTTTGATAGGTAATGGTCACCTCGGCCGCAATTTCTTTTTTTACATCATCCAGCCTCGCATTGATGGCATAACTGGCTTTGTTTTGCCAGAAAGCACCCGTGGGTTCGCCATTGGTAGCTCTTGTGGTGAAGTCGCCGGAGGGATGTTGCAAGGGGGCAAACAACTCATGTGGATCGTAATTGTAGTTGAAATCATTTTCCTTGACTTGTCCAAAGGAGTTTGTCAAACTCAATGTGATCAGTGACACGAAGAGCAATCTTTTTTTCATGCTTTGTCGATTGTTGTTTTACGATGTGGAAAGTGTTTTTTTTGAATTGAAGCCTCCGTTTTTTCAGGCATAGAAGTTCTAAGTTAAACCCATTCTTGCAATAATTTGCCGGCTTCTGCTTTTATACGAGCATCATCTTCTGTATAGCTTGCGAGCTCGATGAGTTTTTTCAATATGTTGATGCCTTTGTCTGTCTGGCCATTTTTTTTATAAGCCTTGGCCAGCTCCAGATAATTCAAACAGAAATATGGACTCAAGGCAGCTGCTTTTTCGTAAGCTTTGATGGCTGCTGAAAATGAAGATTCGGGCAATCCACCATAAAACAGTTTGACTGCGGCTTTTTCAAAAATATTCAAATTGCTCACTTCATAATTCCATTTGCCCAAAACATGCCAGGCTTTGAAATTGGAGGGATTGATGGCGATGGCGGTTTCTGCATAGGATTTGATTTCTTTAACTGCAATGATTTTTTCTTTTCCACTTTTAGTCAGCGCAATTCTGCCCAAGGCGATAGACATGGCCAGATTGGACTGATCGGATTGCGGATGATAGCGTAAAGCCATTTTGGCAAAAGCCAGACTGCTGTTGTAATAGCGGTCGCGGCTGGTTGTATTTTTTTCTCTATTGCCTATTCTGCTGCAAATTTCACTGCATTTGTACAAAGCATCCAATTGGGTGGGTTGTAAAGCCTGAGCATCTTTGTATTTGCCAAAGGCCCCTTTTTCATTGAGTGATTTTTCGAGTTGCAAGCCTTCCTGCATCAATCTGTCAAAGGCTGAAGCATTGGTTTGTGAAAAGGATGGCAATGTGGTAAATGCCAGAAAACAAAAAAAAATTATGAAGAATGTCAACGGCTTCATGATCCATATTTTTTGTTGCAACCTACACTGATTTGGCCTGTAAATCCAGGTATCGGAGGGTGTAATTTTTTTATGGCGATGGATATCTCTCCGATACGTTTATCAGATGCGGCAATGGCATCGGCGATGGTAGAACAAAGATTTTCCAATAAAGGCGTTGCTTTATTCATTTCATGTTGAATGATTTGAAATATGGCAACGTAATCCACTGTGTCGGATAAGTTCATGATGGGCCCATTTACATGGGCTTTCAGCGAAACATCCAATTCAAAAATCTGTCCGATTTTTTGCTCTTCTTCATATAGTCCATGAAATGCATGAAACTGCATTTTCTCAAGTTGTATGGCAATCAATGGTCGGTGTTTATCAATCAATGAAATCCCTTTTCTCCCAAGTATCTTTCGGCATCCAGCGCGGCCATGCATCCACTGCCGGCAGCGGTTACCGCCTGACGATAATGTTTATCTTGTACATCACCTGCGGCAAAAACACCTTCCACATTTGTTTTGGATGTACCGGGAATGGTTTGGATGTAGCCTGTTTCATCCATGTCTATAAAGGGTTTGAAAATATCGCTGTTGGGCTGATGACCAATGGCAACGAAGAAAGCGCTGACCGGTATAGTGGTGAGCTCTCCTGTCTGATTGTTTTTGATGCTTACCGCTTCCACCTTGTTTTCTCCTAAGATATCATCGGTTTCACTATGCCAGTAAACTTTGATGTTGCTGGTAGCCAGTACTCTGTCGGCCATTACCTTGCTGGCGCGCATCTGCCCTTTTCTTACAATCATGTGCACTGTAGTACAGAGCTTCGAAAGGTAAAGGGCTTCTTCGGCTGCAGTATCGCCTGCTCCCACAATGGCCACTTCTTTTCCTTTAAAGAAGAAACCATCGCAGACCGCGCAGGCACTTACCCCAAACCCGTTGAGGCGTTGTTCGCTGGGTAAGCCCAGCCATTTGGCCGAAGCACCGGTGCTGATGATTACCGCATTGGCTTCTATCCATTTCTCTTCATCAATCTGAATTTTGTGGGGATGCGACGAGAAATCAACTGCGGTGGCAATGCCATAGCGGATGTCGGCGCCCATTCGGGTGGCTTGTTTTTCGAAATGGACCATCATTTCAGGACCTTGAATACCTTCTGGGTAACCGGGGTAATTTTCCACTTCTGTGGTGATGGTTAATTGTCCGCCTGGCTGAATACCCTGATACAATACGGGTTTCAGGTTGGCTCTTGACGCGTATATGGCAGCTGTATATCCTGCCGGTCCCGATCCGATGATCAGGCAATTTACTTTTTCTGAGATGTGCTTATCCATGCTGATGTTGATATGAAAAAATGAGGGTTGAAATTAACGAAAAAATCAATCTACAATATAGGTATTGTACCAGGAGGCGTATCCGCAAAAAGCACCCAGTGCCCCATTGCTTACATTGCCCAGCACTTTTACCGGTTGTGCAAATGGATTGCCGATACTTTGTTGCGAAAATTCCCAGGTGCTCCAAAAGGTATAGGCCGATCGGTCGATATTGCTGTAGCGGATACTGACGGTATCTCCTTTCATGAAAAAATTATCGCCGGGTTTGGGCAGGTCATTTCTGTTGACTCCGGGTTCGAGCTGAAAGGTAATGGTAGAGCCATCAATCACTTCATCAGAAAAAACAGAATTGAATCCGGGGAAAAAAGGCTCGCTGTTTCTTTTGGTGAAATAGCGGATGTAATTGCCTAACCCTGCGGGCTCGGTAATTTTGATCATCATCACCCGCTTGTTGGTGTCGGGATTGAAAGGCGCGGGTTTGAAATAGATGCTGTCGGGCTTGATGTTCAATGGTGTGATGGAGGTTTGCGAGCGGTATTCTTTTCCATCGGCAACTATACGCAGCTGATAAGAAGTATTCAATTCGCCAACAAATGCGGTATTTAACGAAGAGGAATCAATGCCGTAATAATATCCATTGAGTCCGGGAAAAATGGGATAGGTAAATTCTTTCATCCGGTGCGTATACTGTCCGTTTGAGATATATACCTCAGCATCATGCACAAAGGAGTTGAGCAAAGCCGTTGCACTGAGCTGGCTGTAATAAGAAAAACTTTTGGTGAGCATCACTCTTGGTGCGCTACCGTTTTCAATTTCTGCATCCACCACAAGTGTTGGATTGGATTCCTGAAGTTTGAAATCAATATTTTTCTCACAGGCGGTAAATGATACAATAAAGAGGAGGCTGAAGAGTAACCGATTCATGGGTGCGAAATTATTGAATAAAGAGAGGAAAAGACAGATAAAAGGTGAAAATTTAAATTGAAACGATTAAGGATAAAAAAAGCGCCGGATGATGTCCGACGCTGTTTTAAAATATTATAGATCTATTAACCCAGATAAGCTTTAAGGGCTCCGCTGTAGCGGGCTTTTTGCAAACGCTTGATGGCTCTTTCTTTGATCTGACGAATACGCTCTTTGGTCAGATCGTATTTCTGTCCGATCTGCTCTATGGTAACCCCATTTTCGCCATCCAGACCAAAATAGGCGTTTACGATTTCCGCTTCACGTGGACTTAAGGATTTAAGCACTCTGCGGATTTCATTTTTAAGTGAATCATGCATCACATCTTCATCTGTTTCATCGCCGCCTTTCAGCAAATCGCCCATGGCCACATCTTCTGCTTCATGAACAGGAGCGTCCAATGAAGTGTGACGTGTATTGCTTTGGAAAATGTTGTTGATTTCGGTTTCGCTCATTTCAAGGAGCTCGGCCAGTTCTTCTGTAGATGGCTCTCTTTCGTGTTCTTGTTCAAAAGCCATATAAGCCTTGTTGGCTTTATTGTAGGTGCCGATTTTGTTTTGTGGCAAACGTACCAGTCTTCCCTGCTCGGCCAAAGCTTGTAATATTGATTGACGAATCCACCATACCGCATAAGAGATGAATTTGAAACCTTTTGTTTCATCGAAACGCTGAGCTGCTTTGATGAGACCAAGATTGCCTTCGTTGATCAGATCGCTCAAAGAGAGACCCTGATGCTGGTATTGTTTGGCAACGGATACCACGAACCTGAGGTTGGCTTGCACCAGTTTGTCCAAAGCACGTTGATCCCCCATTTTGATCTTCTGGGCAAGGATGGTTTCCTCTTCCGGCGTGATCATTGAAATCTTAGAAATTTCCTGCAGATATTTCTCAACCGCTTGTGAGTCACGGTTGGTAATCTGGGTAGCAATTTTTAATTGTCTCATTTTTTGGTATTAGTGTTAGGATTAAGTGTGAAATGACAACGTTTTCATGGGGAAAGTTGCACGAGAAACGAAAAAAAACAGATTTTTAAGGCATTTCCCGAACAGCACACAAAGGTAGCATTTGCTTTTGGCAATTCATAGTGATTTTTGAAAAAAAAAACGTTGAAAATCAAACTTTTTTTGTATTAAGAGTACCTATGGTGAAAAAATGATTTTTGTTTGTCTTTTCACTGAATTGGGTTTGGGGCTCAATGCTTACTTTTGCTGCATGACAATCGACCTCAGATCTGATACTTTTACACAGCCTACTCCCGAAATGCTGGAAGCCATGTTTCTTGCCAAAGTGGGAGATGATGTGTTTGGTGAAGACCCCACCGTGAATGAGCTGGAATCTCAAACTGCAAATATGTTTGGCACGGAAGCGGCGTTGTTTTGTCCGAGTGGTACCATGACCAATCAGATTGCCATCAAGTGTCATACGCAGCCCGGAAATGAAGTGATTTGCGATCATATGAGCCACGTTTACATTTATGAAGGTGGCGGAATCGCCTTCAATAGCGGTAGCCAGGTGAGGCCACTGGTGGGCGATCGGGGAAGACTCAATGCCGCTTTGGTAGCCACTGCCATCAATAATGACGATATTCATAAACCCCCTACCACTTTGCTGGCAGTAGAAAATACGGCCAATCGTGGCGGTGGGAGCTGTTACGATTTTAATGAACTCATTGCTCTTCATCAACTTTGTAAAGAAAACCACATTGGATTTCATCTTGATGGCGCCCGCATCTGGAATGCACTGGTCGCCAAGTCGGAAAATCCTGCGCAATATGGCCAAATATTTGACAGTATCTCAGTTTGCCTCAGCAAAGGCCTGGGTGCTCCTGTGGGCAGCTTGTTGCTGGGTAAAAAAGATTTTATCAAGAAAGCTAGAAGGATACGTAAAGTGATGGGTGGTGGCATGCGTCAGGCCGGTTATCTTGCCGCCGCCGGATTGTATGCGCTAAATAATCACATCGAAAGGCTGCATCAGGATCATCTTCATGCCCGTCAAATTGGAGCTGCCTTACAACAAAAGTCATTCATTGGAGAAGTATTGCCCATAGAAACCAACATGCTTATTTTTGAGGTGAAAGGTAATCGCACCGCTACAGCTTTTGCCGAAGAAATGAAATCGCATCAGGTCTTATGCATCGCCATCTCTGCAACCCATGTGCGAATGGTGACTCACCTCGGCGTTTCCGCAGCTATGGTGGAACGGTTGGTGAATGTGATTGAAGGAATGGAATGATGATTTGAAGATTTGAAGATGAGTTAGTGTGCTAATGTGCTGAATAGTTAATGTGCTAAAGTGATGACTATTAAATGTGCTAATCAGTAAATGTGAAAACACGTAAATCCCCACTCTTAATCCCAAACACCAAACACCAAACACCAAACAACAAACAACAAACAACAAACAACAAACAACAAAAATGTTTCCCAATATCAACCCTACACAAACTCAATCCTGGAAAAACTTAATCCAGCATTTTCAATCGTTGAAAAGCAGCTGCATCAGCGATTTGTTTCTAAAAAATCCACATCGATTTGAAGAATTCTCCATTTTAAAAGAGGATATCTTGTTTGATTATTCCAAAAACAATATCAACGACGATACACGCAGGATGTTGATTGCGCTTGCTGAAGAATGTCAACTGAAAGATGCCATCGAGGCCATGTTCAGCGGCGAAAAAATCAATCGTACAGAGAACAGGGCTGTTTTACATACGGCTTTACGCAATTTTTCTAATGCGCCTGTTTGGGTGGATGGCGAAGATGTGATGCCGGCCATTAAAGCGGTGCTGAAGCAGATGGAATCTTTTTGTACACAGGTTCACAGCGGTCAATGGAAAGGATATACCGGTAAGCCAATAAAATATGTGGTGAATATCGGTATTGGCGGAAGCGACCTGGGACCGGTGATGGTTACAGAAGCATTGAAACCCTACGCCGATAAAGGCATTGAAACTTTTTTTGTGAGCAATGTGGATGGTACCCAAATCGCTGAAACTTTGAAAAAAGTCAATGCGGAAGAAACCCTGTTTCTTATTGCCAGCAAAACATTTACCACTCAGGAAACCATGGCCAACGCTCATTCTGCGCGAAGCTGGTTTTTGAAACAAGGGGCAGCAGAAGCAGATATCGCGCTTCATTTTGTGGCTTTGAGCACCAATGCCGATGCGGTAAAGCAATTTGGCATCGACCCCAAAAACATGTTTGTTTTCTGGGATTGGGTTGGTGGAAGATACAGTCTTTGGAGTGCCATCGGCTTGTCCATCGCTTTAACCATTGGCTTCGATCGCTTCGATGAATTGCTTAAAGGGGCACACGCCGCCGATGTTCATTTCCGACAAACTGAATTTCAGTTCAACATACCAGTGATGATGGCATTGATAGGCATCTGGAATCGTAATTTTTTCAACGCCCCTACCGAAGCCATTCTTCCTTACGATCAATACCTTCATCGGTTTGCGGCCTATTTTCAACAAGGAAACATGGAGAGCAATGGCAAATATGTGGATCGTAACGGGCATAAAGTCAATTACGAAACAGGTCCTGTGATCTGGGGCGAACCCGGTACAAATGGACAACATGCTTTTTATCAACTGATCCATCAGGGCACGCAATTGATTCCTTGCGATTTCATTGCACCCGCCCTCTCTCATCATGCCATCGGTGATCATCATACATTGCTGCTCAGCAATTTCTTTGCACAAACAGAAGCGTTGATGAACGGAACCGGTCATGAAAATGTATACCGCGTTTTTGAAGGAAATCGACCCACCAATTCATTCCTCATCAAAAAAATTACGCCTTATACGCTGGGACAAATGGTTGCTTTTTATGAACATAAGATCTTTGTGCAAGGGGTCATTTGGAATATCTTTAGCTTCGATCAATGGGGAGTGGAATTGGGGAAAAAACTGGCCAATTCCATTCTGCCCGAATTGTTGCACGATGATGAGGTGATCAGTCATGATGGCTCTACCAATGGATTGATCAACGCGTATAAAAAATTAAGAGGCTAACGCAAGTCGTTTGAGGTGATCAATATAAAAAAATCCCGATTGAAAAATCGGGATTTTTATTGGAATATGATCGTTGGGAAATTACCATTTGTCAACTTCTTCAGTGCTGCCATTGTCTAAATTGGCATTGTCATCAGAAGCAGTATAGGATGAAGTTTCCGGAGCTGCCGCAGGGGCTTCCTCATTGGATGCAGAAGCTTCTTGATGCTGACCCATTCCTCCTTCTTCACCTTCATAAGGTGTGTCGTGGTTGAATGCATCGAAATCGAAATCCGGCATCAAAACGGTTTTTACGTGGTCAACCGTCTCATTGAGTCCTTTCAAAAATTTATTGAAATCTTCTTTGTATAGAAAGATTTTATGTCTATCGTAGCCATCAGAATCAAAACGTTTGCGGCTTTCGGTAATTGTTACATAGAAATCGCTTCCTCTGGTTTCTCTTACATCAAAAAAGTAAGTTCTGCGTTTTCCGGCTTTTACTCTGATGCTGTAAACGCTGTCCATTTTTTTGTCGTTGTTGTCGTACGCCACCGTTTTTGATTTTACTGATGAATGAAATTGATAGTATGAACAAAGATAAATGATGTTTTGATATAACAAAAAAAATGAAGGAGGCCGATTTTTAGAAAAATGAACTTGTTTCTAGTCTTGCTCCTTTTGCCTGTTGTACATGTCGAAGTAAATGCCCTTTTTTGCCAGCAATTGTTCATGCGTGCCTGTTTCGGCAATGTTGCCTCTGTCCATGACGATGATCTGCTCAAATTCAAAACGGGTATTTACCCTGTGGGTGATGATGAGGGAAGTTTTCTGTTGTGTGGCTTTGTATAGATTATCAATGATCAACTGCTCGGTTTTAGCATCAACAGCACTGAGGCAATCATCGAAAATCAATATGGGTGAATCTTTTAGCAAAGCCCGGGCAATTGAAATCCGTTGTTTCTGTCCGCCACTGAGTGTGATGCCTCGCTCTCCCACCAAAGTTTGGAAACCAGATGGGAATGACATGATCTCTTCATAAATACCGGCGTTTTTCGCAGCATCTTTTATCGCCTCTTCATTGGCGGCCGGGTTACCAAAACGGATGTTGTTTTCTATGGTGTCGCTGAAAAGAAATACATCCTGAGGTACATAAGCGATGGAATGACGAATGCTGTCGATTGTCCATTTTTTTATGGGTTGATTGCTGATGCTGATTTCGCCTGATTCGGCATCGAAACACCTCATGATCAATTGGGCCAGCGTTGTTTTACCCGATCCGGTTCGGCCCACTATTGCTATGCTGCTTCCTTTTCTGATATTCAGCTGAATATCTTTTAAAGCTTGTATGCCTGTGTTCTGATAAGTGAAATTGACAGTATTGAAGGCAATATCGCCGATCACTGTCAAAGGCATGGCATTGTTCTCTTCTTTGATTTCCGGAATGGTATTTAAAAACTCATTGATTCTTTTTTGTGATGCAGAAGCACGCTGTATCATACTGGCCGTCCAGCCGATGGCACTTACCGGAAACGTGAGCATCTGGATGTACAACACAAACTCGGCTATTTTCCCCACGCTGGCACCGGGCACATTGTTGGCCACATCCAGCCCTCCCACCAGAATGGTGATAAGCGTGCTCAATCCAATCAGCAATGACATGCTGGGGAAATAGACTGCTTCTGTTTTAGCCAGACTCAATGCATCTACGCGGTAGGATTCGCTGATGCGGTTAAAAAAATCTGTCATCGGTTTTTCTTGCACATAAGATTTGATGACTCTGATACCCGAGTAGGATTCCTGGGCGCTGGCGGTAAGGTCGCTGAGCTTGGCTTGTATCTGCTCGCTCTTGCGATTAATGATGGCATTTACATAATAGATGGTGATGGCCAGCAAAGGCAAAGGGCTTAATGCATAAATAGATAAACGTACATCCGAAGAAAACATGAAATAAACACTAAAGCCGATTACTGCGGTTAGATTGATCAGGTACATGATGGCAGGGCCGGTAAACATCCTAACCCGGCTTACGTCTTCCGAAATTCTGTTCATCAGGTCGCCGGTGGAATGCTTTCTGAAAAATCCGATATCGAGCAATTGATAATGACGATAAATTTGATTTTTCTGATCGTATTCGATATGCCTGCTCATCACAATGATGGTTTGTCTCATCAAAAACATAAAGAAACCACTGATGATGGCCAGCGCGAGCAATATGAGTCCGCAATAAAGGATCTTGTGACTGAAATCGGAATGACTGAACACGGAATTCAATGTGTGGATGGCCAGTGTGTTTTCTGTTACATTGACATTTATATGGCCATTTTTTGGGCCGATCGCGTTCACTACATTATTGACCACAAAGCCCGTTACCTGTGGAGAGAGAATGCGGAAATAGTTGGTGAGTATCACAAAGAATACACCCAGCAAAAAGCGTTTTTTGTATTTCCAGAAAAAAGGTGAGATGGATGAAAGCGACGACATCAGATAAAGTTAGTGAAGGCAAGTCAGTCGGTGAACTTATTTGTATTTTTCGAGATTCATTTTGATGATCATCTCCTTGGTGTAATCGTGCTGAACATCTTTATATAAGCTATCTGCCAGTTGTTTCATGTTTACGGAATGATCCAGTGCCCATTTTAATTTCTCTTTGAGCTTTTCCTTGTCGGCTACCGGAAACAGCAATCCGTTTTCGCCGTCACGAATCAGATCTATATTTCCAGTGGCATCGGAGCAGATGATCGGGCATCTCATGGCACCGGCTTCCAATAAGATATTGGCAAAGCCTTCGCGATAGGTGGGGTGAATGAGCATCGTGGCCAAATGCAGGTAAGCCCTGATTTTATCGGTCCAGGGTACAAATATGATCTGGGGATGGTTTTCGATTTTATCTTGAATGTGAGGCGCAATGGCATCAAGATGAGGTTCGAAATCGCCAATGAGCAGCAATCTGATTGCCGGAAAATCTGCAGTAAGCTCCACAAAACATTTGACCAGCTCTTCAATGCCTTTGTCTCTTACGAGTCTGCCGGCAAACAATAGATATTGCAGGGAAGCATCGTACTTGATATTTTCCTTAGCCATCATCAGCTGGTACGAATCGATATTTTCACGGGAGAAGAAAATCGTGTCCACGCCATAGCTTGAACCTTTATGAATCAGGTTGATTTTTTGTTCACTGATGATATGGTGTTCCAGCATTTTGACTTTTAGCGACTGGCTGTTGGCAAATACGATGGTGGCACTGCGACAACAGATCTTGTCGGTAATGTCTAAAATTCTACGGCTGATACCGGAACGGGTTTCCTGAACCATCCCCACATAATCATGTACACGCCTCGGCACGCGGGCCAGCCATGCAGCGGACATTCCTAACAATCCGGCTTTGGGTGTAATGGTATGAACAATATCGGGCCTTTTTCTGATGAAAAAAATGAAAAGTCTGATCAATGAAAACAGGTCGTGAAAAAGACTGATGTTTCGCTTTAGCGGTAAAGGATAATATTGGATTTTGCGTTCTTTCAGTAGTAACGCCAACGCATCTTCTTTGTCGGAAATGACAATGATCTCATGCCCCTCTTTTTTGAGCATATCCAATTCGGGCAGTATGAAAGACCTTACTGCCAGCCCGCTTGTTGCCATTCTAATAATCCTCATCTGCGCAATGTGCTGATTTTAATTTATAACCGACTTTCAAGCAAAAAGAGCGTAGTCGGTTTGTGTAGTATAAGTTGTTGAACCTATGTACTTTAAAATCAGGTTGCAAAATTAGCTGAAAATGATATTCAGGTTCATGAAAATTACGCAAACCTTTTCGTAGACTGAGATGATAAAAAATGTGCAAGTGTTGACGGGATAAGTAATGCTATTATTTACTTATGACAGCAGCTGTGGACAATTGTATTTTTAATTTCAAAAGCCGGACTTAAATACGGAATGCCCAGTCCCATACCCCTGATGATCAGTAAAAAGGCGGTAGTCATCATTAAATACGGATACGCCTTTCTTATGTTACGAGATAGATTGGCCGAAAAATACCTCCCAAAAAACACCAGGCTCCACATCAATGGCAAGGTGCCCATTCCAAATGCGGCCATGAATACAATACTTTTAGGCAAACTTCCTGTGGCCAGTGCTCCTGTGATGGCGAAATAGACAAAACCACAAGGCAGCAAACCATTGAGCATGCCAATGAAAAATACAGAACTACGGCTTTTTTGAAAATACAGTTTGCTCAATTGGGTATTGATTTTTTCGTAAAAACCGGGAAATAGATCGCGTTGCTTTTGGGAACCTTTCTTATTGAAAATGAAAAATACAAGTATCAGTAATCCGGCAATAATTGATAACCACTGCTGAAATCCTATCAAAGAAAGTGTTTGGCCGAATACACCGATAATCCCTCCAAAGAAAGAATAGGTAACTACCCTGCCCATATTATATAAAAGGCTACCGTAAATACGCGCTTTAACAGTATCATTTTTTACAGGAACAGACAAAGCCAATGGGCCACACATGCCCACACAGTGAAGGCTTCCCAGCATTCCCAACAACATGGCGGTGCTCAAAATCGCAAACATGACGAATAGAATTAAGGGATGAAAATTGTTTTTTCTGTGTAGTAAGTTTGACCGTCGCAGATCCAGTCGATTTGAACTTTCCTCATCCCCTTTGTATTATATAGAATTGAAAACTGCGAATGATCTTCTGTCAGGGCGAAATCCGAACGCATATCATTTTGCTGATTGTTGGGACAATAAATATTTACACTGCCCATGCATTTTTTTTGCTTGAAATCATCCGGAAATCTAATATTGATGTTTCCCTCTGTATAGCTCACTTTAACCGGAGTCATCAATCGGGTTGTTCTGCTTTCTGCATCAATACGCTTTTGGAATTGAAGTTCCTGTGCATAATAATCTGATGTCACCAGCTCCTGATTTTGATTCATCGATTTTACCACCAGCACCATGATGCCAATAACAAACAAACAGTAGGCCAATATGATTTTTGTTCCCCAGTTCATTTTATTTGATTTTATCAGTTATATATTTCCGGACCAATGAATTTGGCTTCCAACACTTTGATGCGTTTGCCGTTTTCATAGAGTCCGATTTGAAGTATGGTTTTCCAGTTGTGGATCTGCTCGCGGTGCAGTTTCACAAAGAACTGGCAATAGCTGTAGTCTTCTTTTTTTACCATTAAAGAATCAAGGCCGATGATACTTATTTCACCTTCCATGTTCTCCAACTTCATTTGGTAATGAAGGTTCTTATGCGTCTTATTGGTGAGTTTCAGGTTATATAAATTGGCAATTCTGCTGTCGGGCAAAGAAGTGTAAGTCATGCCCGAAGTTCTCATCAATTTGGCATCAAGGTCACTTCTGCTGACCATGAAAAAGGTAAGTAAGCCCAGCAACAACAACAAGACGGTGCTGTAAGCTTTGATTCTGGCATTGAAAGATAGTTTTTTTCCTTCCCTGATTGAATTTTCGGATGCATAACGGATAAGTCCAGTGGGTTGGTGCGTGCTTGTCATGATGGCATCACAGGCATCAATACACGCTGTGCAATTGATGCATTCCAGCTGGGTGCCGTTTCTGATGTCGATTCCTGTAGGACAAACCCTTACACAAGCGTTACAATCGATGCAGTCGCCCTGTGATGAAATGGCGTTGAACTTTGTTGCAATGTCTTTGCATTTTCCTCCTCTGTCACAGTCGGTGCATACGCATGTATCCTCTATTTGCTGTTCAGATTCTTTATGATGATGCTTTCCCCTGGGTTCTCCTCTAACATGGTCATAGGCAACAATAATTGAATTCTTATCGAGCAACACACCTTGCAATCTTCCGTAAGGACAAACCACAATGCATACCTGCTCGCGAAACCACCAGTACACGAAAAAAAACACGGTAGTAAAGATGAGTAATGAAATCAATGTGCCCACATGTTCCGCAGGCGTTGAAATATACTGTTGCAGATTTCTCATGCCGATCAGATAAGCCAGAAAGAAATTAGCGATGAGGAATGCGATCAGAAAAAACGTCACAAACTTCAGGGTTCTTTTGGTAATCTTTTCACTGTTCCAAGGCATGCTGCTCAGTTTCTTCTGTTGTGTAGCATCGCCATCAATCCAATATTCTATTTTTCTGAATACCATTTCCATGAAAATGGTTTGTGGACAAGCCCATCCGCAGAATATCCTGCCAAATATCACAGTAAACAAAATGATGAAAACAATGAAGGTGATCATTGCCAGCCCGAAGATGAAGAAATCTTGTGGCCAGAAAATCATGCCGAATATGATAAACTTCCTTTCCAGCACATTCAGCATGAACAAAGGTTCGTCGTTCAGGTAAATAAATGGTAAGCCAAAGAAAATTGTCAGGTAGAAAATGCTGAAAATTGTTCTTTTGTTGTACAGCTTACCTGACGGCTTTTTGGGGTTGATGAAATTGCGTTTGCCTTCTTTGCTGATGGTGGCTACAGCATCGCGGTAGCTGCCTTTTTCATCGTATGGTTTGTTGTCATGCTCGGTATTCATGGGGCTTATTTACCTGTTACAGCGTCTGACATTGCTTTTTTTGTGGTGTCGGTGCCGGCTTCTATCCAAAGTTCGCCTTTGGGTGGTTGGGCATTGGCAGGGTTCGTGCCTCTGATGGATTTGATATAGCTGGCCAAATGACTGATTTGTTTGGGGGTGAAAGTTTTCTCCCAGGATTGCATGCCTTTATCGGGATAACCGGTTTTGATGCTTTTATAAATATCGTTCAGTGAACCTTTGTGAATCCAATATTCATCGGTCAAGTTCGGCCCTGCACCGCCTTCACCATTGGCACCATGACAACTCAGACACATGCCGGGCTGGTGAAAGATTTCATTGCCAGCTGTGATTCCGGTGGCATCAGCCATAGGCACATTGTTTTCATCTATCTTGTCTTTGTTCATGGCTTCATATTGTTCAATCTGAACTTTGGCTTTTTCCATTTCGGCATTGTATTCTTCTGTTGGATTCATACCGGTGCCGAATACATGAAAGTTGAGCAGGTAGATGAAACCCACAACAATGGTGAAGTAAAAGCCATATTTCCACCAGGGTGGCAAAGCATTGTCAAGTTCACGGATGCCATCGTAATCATGGTCAAGCAATACGTCGGCCTCTTTTTCCACAGGGATGGCTTTGGTAAATATTTTCTTGTCCATATTCGACCACCAGATGGTCAATTTGCTGAACGTGGTTTTCTTTTTGGCTTCTTCAGGCATCAGCTCTTCATACATTCTTTTGATGACGATGGAAAGAAAAACGATGGCAAGGATTTCGGTGCCAATTACAGCTACCAGCGAAAGAAATGAAGTGTAAGAAAGTCCTCCATAGCTAGTTGCTGTTGCTACGGCATCTGTGGTAGCCGCTGTGGCGGTTTGTGCAAACAAACTTTGTCCAAAAAACGAAAGCAGCAATAAAATGATCATTGCGGCGGTGGATTGTTTTTGCTTGTCTCTGACCACTTTACTGATGGCCACCAGCGCTTGACCCATGCCCCAAAGCACAAACAAGAGAACGATGGCGGTTACAATAAGCGCTATTTCCAGCGGATTGGCCAAGGAAGATTCAGTGGCGGGTTTTGAGGCGGCATCTTGTGCCATGGTATTAGAGTTCAATCCCAGCAAAGCAAAGGCTGTAGTAAGTTTTATAATGTTTGATTTGATATTCATGATGCAATCGATTTTATGGTTTGGAGTAATCATTCAAAGCACTTTCATTTTCAAAAGGAATGTGCGATAGCTCATCCACTCTTTTCTTATCCATTTTCTTTACCAAAACCAGCAGCACAACAAAAAAGAGAAAGAAGATCAGCAGTGAAAACAATGGATAAATCTGAGCATTGTCAATCGTTTCGGCGTATTGTTTGATGAATTTGAACATGACTTAAGGTTTAGTAGTGATGGAATGAGATTTGTCGATGTCTTTTCCGAGCCTTTGCAAGTAAGCGATGAGGGCGATGACTTCCTTACTGGGTGCCACCCTGATGCTGTCGGCATAAAGATTTTGAGAGATGTCCATGGACTGTTGCATAAGATCGGCGTTGGCCTGATGTTCATACCCTTTCGTATAAGGTACTCCGAGAGTTCTCATTGCATTGATTTTTGCCACGGTACTGCTGGTGTCAAGGTCTTGCTCCAGCAGATGTGGATAGGGAGGCATGATGGAGCCTTCGCTCATGGACGACGGTTCTCTCAAATGGCGGAAATGCCAGCCATTGCTTTTCTTCAGGTTGCCCACACCCTCACGCGCCAGATCGGGACCGGTTCTTTTGCTTCCCCACTGGAAAGGATGGTCGTATACAAATTCGCCTGCTTTTGAATATTCTCCATAACGCTCGGTTTCGCTTCTGAAAGGGCGAACCATTTGTGAGTGACAGACATAGCATCCCTCTCTGATATAGAGGTCGCGGCCTTGTAATTCAAGAGGTGTATAAGGTTTCACTTCTGTGATGGTAGGAATATTAGATTTGATCAGAAAAGTGGGAATGAGTTCCACGATACCGCCAATCAAAATCACTACCAGGGAAAGGATCATCATTTGAACCGGTTTTCTTTCAATCCATCTGTGCCAGTGTTCACCGGCATGTGATTTTTCCTCTTTCATCATTGGAGCTGCTTCAGCTTCCTCATTGGCCACCAGTTTGCCCGATTTTACAGTTTTGATGAGATTGTAAACCATGAAAATCACGCCGATGAGATAAAGCGTCCCTCCTGCGGAACGCATGATATAGAAAGGTCTCATGGATGTGACGGTTTCTAAAAAAGTATACTTGATTTGACCGGCTTCAGTGAATTGTTTCCACATGGAGCTTTGCATGAAACCAGCCCAATACATGGGAACTGCATAGAACACGATACCCAAAGTGCCCAGCCAGAAATGCTGATTGGCCAATTTTTTAGAATAAAGTGGCGTGTTGAAAATCCGCGGAATCAACCAGTAGAGAATACCGAAGGTGAGCATACCGTTCCATCCCAGCGCACCAATATGCACGTGAGCAATGATCCAGTCGGTAAAGTGACTGATGGCGTTCACATTTTTCAAAGAAAGCATCGGTCCTTCAAAAGTTGCCATGCCATAGGCGGTAACGGCTACAACCATGAATTTTAAGATAACGTCGTCTCTCACCCTATCCCATGCGCCCCTTAACGTCAACAAGCCATTGATCATTCCGCCCCAGCTGGGGAAAATGAGCATGAAGGAAAATACCACACCCAGCGATTGCGCCCAGTTGGGCAACGCAGTGTACAACAAGTGATGTGGGCCGGCCCAGATATAAAGGAAAATGAGGGCCCAGAAGTGTATGATGGATAAACGATAAGAATAAACAGGGCGATTGGCGGCCTTAGGCATATAATAATACATCAGACCGAGATAAGGTGTGGTAAGAAAGAAGGCTACGGCATTATGACCATACCACCATTGCACCAGTGCATCCTGAACACCGGCATACCAAGAATAGCTTTTGAGAAAAGAAACAGGCAACTCGAATGAATTGACGATGTGCAAAACAGCTACGGTGACGAAAGTGGCGATGTAAAACCAGATGGCCACATAAAGATGCTTCTCTCTCCTTTTGATGATGGTACCAAACATGTTCCATCCAAATACCACCCATATCAAAGCGATGGCGATATCAATAGGCCATTCCAGTTCGGCATATTCCTTACCGGCGGTAATGCCCAAAGGCAGTGTGATGGCGGCCGCTACGATAATCAATTGCCAGCCCCAGAAATGGATTTTGCTCAGCGTGTCGCTGAACATTCTCGTCTTACATAAGCGTTGTAAGGAATAATAAACGCCCATGAAAATGCCGTTTCCTACAAAAGCAAAAATCACCGCATTGGTGTGCAATGGGCGTAATCGTCCAAACGAGCCGTATTTTGTGATGTTCAAAGAGGGAAAGACTAATTGTAACGCTACCCATAAACCGGCCAGCATTCCCACTACGCCCCATAACATGGTGGCGTACGCGAAATTTCTTACCGTTTTGTTGTCGTAATAGAATTTTTCAAGTTGCATAAGATTATGTTTTGGATGTAGTTGAAGAAGTGGTTGAAGTTGATGATGCGATGCTTTTGTCGTCATCAAAAAGAATTCTAATGGAGGGTGTATAATCGTCGTCGTATTGGCCATTTTTAACGCTCCAGATAAATGCGGTTAAGAAGCTACCGGCCACCAAAATGCTGATTCCAATCAGGATGAATAAAGCAGTCAACTGTATAAAGTTTTGATAGTCAAAAGTATTCCAGGGTTATGGGGTAGGTACTGATTTTCGTCATTTGGTTTAATGATAATCATCAATTCCTGTTTTTTATATGTTTAGATGATGATCCTATTCGATGAATCAACCCCTGACTATTTTTTCATCAATTTGTATTTCCAGGCAAAAAAGCGACTAAGTAAAAGCGTTAGCAACACCACGCTGATGCTGCTCGCTGGCATCAACATCGCGGCAATGATGGGTGATAATTTTGCCTGAACCGCAATGGACAATCCAATGATGTTATACAGGATGGAAACAACAAAGCATATGGAGATGATTGTTTTTCCTGATCGGGCAAATTGGATCAGTTGATGAAGTTTGTGCAAGACATTGCCCTGGATGATGGCGTCGCTAGCCGGTGTGAACCTGGAGGCATCATCACTCACGGCAATCCCTACCTCACTCTGAAGCAAAGCCCCGGCATCGTTTAACCCATCTCCCACCATCAGAATTTTCTTGCCTTGTGCTTGCCATTTTTTTAGCTGATCCAGCTTGTCCTGTGGATTTTGCTGAAATAACATTTCTGTATCTGGTCCCATCAAATGCGATAAAAATTTCGCCTCTCCATCATGATCACCCGATAAAACCTTCAATTGATAACCGGATAGCCGAAGGGCTTCAACCATGGAATCGAGCCCTTTGCGGTATTGGTTGTTGACTTTGAAATAGCCCTTGTAATTTCCTCCTATCGACACATGAATGACGGTGCCTTCAGGTTGCGATTTGAGTATTTGATTGGGCATAATAAAACCGGCCGCGCCTAATTTCACCTGAGTGCCATCGATATTGGCCTGCATGCCTTTGCCTGCTATCTCTGTGAAATGATAAACAGCGGGTAAATGATGAGCTTGAAATTGTAAATGATGGAACAATATTTTACTGAGGGGATGTGCCGAGTGACTGCTGAGGGCGGCGATTTTTTGGAGTGATGATGCCTCTAATGCAGGCCCCACGAATTCCACTTTTGCTTCATCTTTTAAAGTAATGGTGCCTGTTTTATCAAACACCACCGTGTCAACATCTGCCAGCGTTTCAATCACATTGGCATTTTTCATGTACAACTGATGTTTGCCAAAAATGCTTAACATGTGTCCATTGGTAAAAGTAGCCGATAACAATAGTGTACAGGGACAAGCCACAATCAGTACCGAGGTCAGCGCCGGAAATGCTTTGACAGGGTCAGTTATGCTCCAGTATATGAAACCGCCTAGTGCCACAGCAAACAAGGTTATGGTAAAATATCTGGCCCATGGATGGATGAATGATTCTGCTTTGTTTTTGGATTGCCCCAATTCGTTCTTGTTCCAAAGCTGAGTGATATAGCTTTGTGAAGCCTCGTTCACGATTTCGAGTTGAATCCTTCCTCCCAACTGTTTGCCTCCGGCTTGTACCAATTCTTGATGAGACACCAACACCGGAGTGTTCTCTCCTGTTACAAAGCTATAATCGATACGGGCATCGCCTTCCAGCAAGAGGGCATCAGCCGGAATCATCTCTTCATTTCTCAACACAATCCGATCCCCTTTTTTTAGTTGTGTGGCCGGAATGGAATGTTCTTGGTCTCCCCTCATCACTGTAACCCCTAATGGAAAAAAAGATAAATAATTTCGGTCGAATGCAATGGCGTCGTAAGTACGATCTTGAAACCAACGGCCGATCAGCATGAAAAAAACGATTCCCGACCCCGAATCGAGATACCCACTTCCCGTGCCGGAAATGATTTCGTAATAACTTCTCGAAAATGTGATTAATGTGGCCAGTGCGATCGGTGCATCAATGTTGATGATGCCTTGTCTGAATCCGGCGATGGCTGCGGTGAAAAAAGTTCGGGCACTGTAAAAAAGCACCGGAATTGACAAGCCGAAAATCAGCCAGGTGAAAACAGCCTTCAATCCATCAACCTCAATGGCTCCGCCCGAAAAATATTCTGGAAAACTGAGCATCATGATATTGGAAAAGCAAAAGCCTGCCACACCCATTTGATAGATGCGTGATTTGTTTGATGTTTTCTTTTCTTTTTGTTTTTCGGCATCATTCAAACTCAAGGAAGGTTCGTAACCCACAAAGGCAAGGAGTTCTACCACTTTTCGCAAACTGATTTGTTGAGGATTAAATACTATGAAAATTTCTTTTCGGGTAAAATGGGTTTGAGATCTGATGATGCCTGGTTCGATACGGTGAAGATTTTCGAGCAGATACACACAGGAAGAACAATGCATCTGTGGCAAGCTGAATGTAACATTGATCTGATCTCGGCTGCGGAACTGTGTCAGTTGCTGGATGACGGACTCATCTTCCAGATAGGCAAATCGCTCGCTGACAAATTTCCCTTTGGCTTTTAAGCCCGGATTGCTATCCAGTTGATAGTAATTACAAAGTTGATTGTTTTCCAGCAGCGTGAAAACCTGTTTGCAACCCTGACAACAAAACGTTTTTTCTTCATGATAAATCGGGTCGTAGCAATCGTCGCCGCAGTGGTAGCATTGGGTTTTTATGGATGGCGTAGCAGTAATGATGATAAGATTTGGAGGCACAAATCTCTTTCAGGGCAATGGGTAAAAAGATGACGGTAGTCAAAATGGAGACTGACGGTTGTCAGTGTAGGGAATTTAAGAAATTAAATAACCGGCTTTTTTCATTCGCTACCTCTCACTCAGACAAGCCTGGCTCAGGTCACAAATGAAAAAAGCCTGCAATACTCGCAGGCTTCATTAGTTTGGCGGAGAGAGAGGTACTCACACCGCATATACTATTTTACTGATTATCAATTAGTTGTCGTTGTTCATGACGCGTCAACGTCACAAGTTGCAAAATGTTTTTTGGCAGGGCGACCGTTAATGCCAAAATCCCTCTTGCAACGGTTCAAATTTAGAAAGAATCCCGAACCTAAACAATAAATTTTTGATTTATTTTCATTCAGAATTTAAACAGCATTCAATGACTTTGGCAACATCAAAAGAAATGGAACACATCGCTCCATTTTTAATGCGTAATAATTAAAACCAATGTGAATTTTTTTATAGTATTCTGACCTATGTTTTGCATAATATTTTTCGCTTTGTATAGACCAGGCATTTTCTCCCAACTTTTCAGATAGAAACCATTTTTCTAATAATCTTCCAGCTCTCCCATTGCCATCCATAAATGGATGTATCTTTTCAAATAACAAATGTATCATAGATGCATAATAAAATATTTCTTTATGAGATAAATCTCTATTTAACAACTCCTTTATGTCAAAAAATAATTTGCTAATTTCTTCTTTAACTAATTCAGGTTCTACCGCCATGTATTCTACTTTCCCATTACTAAAAATGCCTACTTGCTGATTTCTCAATTTCCCTTTTTGGCTTTTGAGAGACAATATTGTGTTACTTAAAATTCTATGTGATTCTAAAAATGTTGTTTGACTTAATTTGTTTTTCATTGCAAAATTATAAGCAAGAATCAAATCGTCAATTTCAGTCATTTCCTTTGGTTTCGACTTTATTTTAAATTTTTTATTTTTAAGATACGTGTCTATGTCAATGCTATTCCCTTCAATATTTGACGAATACGTTGCTGAAGATTGAATGTAATATTCAAAATCATTAATAGAATAAGTGTTTTTTGTTCTGAAGTGATTGAACACATCAAACCAATCTATTTTTAATTCGCTTGAATACTCGTTCAAATATTCCGCTGTTAGTATTTTTAGATGTTTACTCATTATTATTATTTCATTTTATTGCCATTTTATAACCTATTTTCATTTG
>CANGIT010000014.1 GCA_947454155.1 Chitinophagaceae bacterium | reverse complement strand
GAAACGTATACATGGCATAGCACTGCCTACACTGTAAGCGGTGATTACACTTACAGCTATACCAATGGTAATGGCTGCGCATCGGTAGATACGCTGCATCTGACCATCATCAATGGTACGCACAACATTGAATCGCAAACTGCTTGTGAAACGTATACATGGCATAGCACTGCCTACACTGTAAGCGGTGATTATACTTACAGTTATACCAATGGTAATGGCTGCGCATCGGTAGATACGCTGCATCTGACCATCAACAATGGTACACATAATAGCGAAAGTCAAACCGCTTGTGGCAGCTTCGACTGGAATGGAAGTATTTATACAGCTTCTGGTACTTATGTATACAATTACACCAACGCATCGGGTTGCGCTTCATCTGATGTGCTATATCTGACCATCAATAGTCCGGCCAGTACTGAATTCAGCGCGTCCAATTGTAACAGCTATTCTTGGAATGGCAATACGTATACCGCCAGTGGTGATTACACCGCTACTTTAAGCACTGTTGCGGGCTGCGATTCAGTAGTTACCTTGCATTTGACCATCTTGCCGGGCAGCACCACATCAGTTTCTGCCACTGCTTGCGGAAGTTATGTATGGTATGGAAATACTTATACGGCTTCAGGTACTTACAGTCAAACCTTTACCGGTGCGTCAGGTTGCGATTCAATCATCAACCTAAGTTTGACTATCAACGCCATTCCTTCTCTGGGAAGCATTACGGGCCCAATTGAAGTTTGTTCTTTGATTGGCTCTACAACTCCTTCTACTTATAGCGTGGCTTCGGTTGCGGGTGTAAGTAATTACAATTGGGTAGTGCCTACTGGCGTTACCATTGTAAGTGGACAGGGATCAAACAGCATCACTGTTACATTTGATAACACATTGGCTGCAACCAACCAACGTATCACCGCCACACCTGTTTCTGCACAAGGCTGTACAGGATCGGCAGTGAATATCACCTTAACTAAAACCATTCCGGCTATTCCTACGGCCATCACAGGGCCTACCAATATTTGTACTTATATCGGCCAGGCTACCAACGCAGTGTACAGCTGCGATTCAATAGGAGGTGCTTCCAATTATCTTTGGACGGTACCTGCCGGAGGAACTATTGTAAGTGGACAAGGAACCAGAACCATTTCTGTTAGTTTTGCAACTTTTGCATCCGGAAGTGTTACGGTTACAGCGCAATCAAACTGCGGAAACAGAGCAGCGCGCTCACTTACCTTGACTAAATTGGTGCCCACCGTACCGGTGGCCATCACTGGCCCAATCAGTGCATGTGCTTACATTGGGGTGAATACTCAGGTGAGTTATTCTATTGCTCCTGTAGCCAACGCCACATCCTATTTGTGGACGGTACCTGCCGGCATGAACGTAGTGAGCGGTCAGGGTACCACAACTTTGGTGGTTACCTTTAGCCAGGGCTTCGCTACAGCTTCATTGAAAGTAAGGTCTGTGGCCAATTGCGGAAATTCCGGCGACAGAACACTGGCCATCAGCGGATCTACCTTCAGTGCGCCAGGCCCAATTTCGGGACCCACCAATGCATGTCCTTATATCAGTAGCGATGCGGTAGCGGTATACACAATCAGAAAAGTAGCCAATGCGCCTGCTTATCTGTGGACAGTTCCTGCGGGTGTTACTGTAGTTTCTCATCCTGCAGGTGCCGGTGTAAATGATACCATCATTCAGGTGTCATTCAGCACCAGCTTTGTTGTAGGTTCTTTCATCTCTGTTCAAACTACAGGTTGCGGAACCAGCACGGCCAGAACAATTTCAATAGGAGGCACCTTACCTTCCACGCCTGGTGTTATCGCTGGGCCAACAAATGCTTGTGAATTCATGGAATCACCAACAAGACCCAACGGCAATATCGCTACCTATACCATACGCAAAGTAGCGTCTGCAACCGGATACAACTGGGTGGCGCCTGTTAGTGCCACAATCATTGGGCATCCTGCCGGAACGGGAGCCAATGATACTGTTGTGCAGGTGAAATACAGCAGCGCATTCCTTAGCGGTGTGTTGAAGGTGAATTCTTCCAATGCATGCGGTACCAGCAGCGACAGGTCATTGACCATTTCAAGATTGAATCCTGCTACTCCGGGCATATTTGATGTGGTACAAACTTCGGCTTGTCCTAACAGAGTGTACACCTATACCTTGGCGGCCATGCCATCCAATGCCACTTTTGTAAAATGGACAGTTCCTGCCGGAGCAGTGATTGTTTCCGGAGACTCCACAACAATGCTGACAGTATTCTATCCGTCATCTTCAATCGGCGGACAAGTGACCGCCCAGTCCTTTAATAATTGTTCAAGTAGTTCGCTCAGGGTATTGAATATCAAGCTCCCTGCATGCGCTGCTTCATTTGCTTCAGGTGGTGCAACCACGCTGAAAACAGAGGAATCGGTTGTTTTGAATGACGCTATTTTGTCGCCCAATCCAACCACTACCTCATTTTCATTCAGCATCAAAAATGGTGTCAATGCCAAGGAGAAAATTAAAGTAAGGGTGATGGATGCAAGAGGTGTTGTGGTGAAAACTTACAATTTCAGTCCGGCCTCTCGCTTTACTTTCGGCAGTGATTTGTATCCCGGTAATTATTGGGTAGAGATTGTTGTTGGTAATGAAAAAGTGGTGAAAAGGGTAGTGAAGTTCTAGTTTCATCCAGAATTGAATACTTAAGCGGGATTGATTTTCGTTTAATGATAATGAAAGAAGCCTGTTCCTTAATTGGGGCAGGCTTCTTTTTATGTGGCAAATTGTGTATTTGGTGCTGGATGCTGGATATTGGATACTGGATACTGGATACTGGATACTGGATATTGGATACTGGATACTGGATATTGGATACTGGATATTGGATACTGGATATTGGATACTGGATACTGGATACTGGATATTGGATATTGGATATTGGATACTGGATACTGGAGGTTACATAAATATTCTCTATGGGGAAGGGGCTAGGCAGGTTCTTGAAGCTATTAAAAAAAATATTTTGCAATTCATTTGCATTTCAAAAAACCGCTATCTATTTTTATCCTCTAATCTACGCAAGAGGTGTGTCCGGCCCTAATGAAAGTTCTGCAAAACGGCTTCTCTCTGTAGATCCCTATCCGAAATTCTATTTGCTTAAGTTATTGATATTCATCTAAATACAGGCCATATATTAAAGCCTGTGTGAGTTGTGTGGCTCAAAATGTTTTGATTTTATGCTTTGGAAACAATAGCATTCCCAAAATAAAATGATGAAAATCAATAATAAACAATAACAATTGTCGTTTATGTTCTTTGTCTAGTTCCATTGAGGAATTTTGGGCAGATGAAAAAAAGAGAATTGAAAATCGTCGGGTAAAATCTTAGGATTCTACCAGTTAATAATAAATAAAGACTTTTTCCTTACCTCAAATTAAAAACTATGAATTCATGGCAATTTTCCGGTGTACACCAAACGACCGGAGAAACATTCAAAAAACGCAGCTTAATGAAAGCGCCTAAACTATTAGGGGCCATTTTGCTTTGGATGGGTTTGCTGTTGTCGTCCATTACCACATGGTCGCAAACTCCGCAAACATTCACCACAAGTGGTACTTTTACCCCTCCTCCCGGAGTCACTTCCATCAAGGTGGAATGCTGGGGTGGTGGTGGTGCCGGTGGCGGTGCTACAGGTAACACTTCTGCCGGCGGCGGCGGAGGAGGTGGTAGTTATGTTCGAAACAACGCCATAACCGTTGTGCCCGGAACTTCTTACACCGTTACTGTTGGTACAGGAGGTGTGGGTGCTGCTACAGCTGGCCCGGCCGGTGGTGATTCATGGTTTGGTACAACTTCAACAATATTAGCCAAAGGTGGAGCAGGAGGTGCTTTGGCCAGTAGCAATAATTCAACGGCTTCCGGTGCGGCTGCGCTCACCACAGGTAATGTGGGATCTACTTCACCGTACTCTTATTATGGCGGTGGCGGTGGTACCGGTGGTGCCAGTGGTGCTTCAGGCGGCGGCGGCGGCGGTAGTGCAGGTACAGGTGGCAATGGAAATCCCGCATCCGGTGCCAATGCGGCATTAGCTGTTACAGGCGGCGGCGCAGGTGTTGCAGGCTCAACTGCTTCAGCCGACGGTGCCAACAATACGAACTTAGGTGGTGGTGGCGCCGGTGGACGTGCCGGTAGTAATACAGACAGATTGGGGGGGAGCGGAGGTGATGGTCAGGTGATCATTACTTACACTTGCCCCACTTATAGTCTCACCGGTGTATCTGCAGCGGGCGTTTGTTTGCCTGGCGCATCGGCCATCACATTAACAGGTAGCGCATCGGGGCTGCCTGTAGGCAGTTATACCGTTACTTATAGTTTGACGGGTTCCAATACGGCCACCAATGCTACCGCTTCCATGACGGTTAGTACGGCAGGCTCTGGAAGTTTTAATACTTCGTCGTTGACCGTTGCCGGCTCTACGACCATAACCATTTCTCAAATTGTATCAACCAGTGGAAGTGTCAATTGTACCTCCACGATCAGTGCAAATAATACAGCTACAATCACCACAACTACAAAACCTGCAGCAACCATTTCTTATGCAGGTACACCTTTTTGTAAATCACTTAGTACCGGACAAGCTGTAACCCGCACGGGAACTACAGGTGGTACTTATTCTTCAACAGCAGGTTTAAGTATTGATGCTTCCACAGGCGCCATCAATCCTTCCTTAAGTACAGCCGGTACCTATACGGTTACTTATACCATGGCAGCCACAGGGGCTTGCGTTGCTCAAACGGCTACTACAAATGTTACGATTACAGCAGTACCTGCTGCTTCACTTTCCTACAGCGGTTCGCCATTTTGTAAATCAATCACTTCAGGCAGTCCCACGCTTACAGGAACCACAGGAGGAACTTATTCTTCAACTGCTGGATTGTCCATTAACTCATCCACGGGTGTCATCAATCCCTCCACGAGTACAGCGGGTACTTATACGGTTACCTACACTGTAGCTGCTGCAGGAGGATGTTCGGTGTATACAACAACTTCTTCTGTAACCATCAATGCATTGCCTACGGCTTCCATCAGCGGAACCGCTACAGGTTGCGGATCGGTGACGCTTACGGCCAGCGGAGGTACATCTTATTCGTGGAATGGGGGATCCTCTTCAGCAACTGCTGCTAATTCATTCACCACATCGGGTACATACATCGTTACGGTAACGGATGCCAATGGTTGTGTGAGTACAGCTTCTCAAGCAGTAACCATCAATGCCTTACCCGGAGCGGTTACAGCAACGGCCAGTGCAAATGTAATTTGTGGATCAGGGTCAGTCAATTTAACAGGTAGTGCTACCGGTGCTACATCCGGTACTTTAGCTTTTCAAGGTTTTGAATCTACCGGAAGCACGGTAACTTACGCCAACACTGGCGGTGCTACAAAAACCGGAACTTCGGGTACAGGTGATCGCCCGGCTTCTACTTCATTTGTCAATACAGGGTCTACAGCTTTCTGGGTCAGCAATGGGACTGCCACTGTGACTACCGCCAATATTACTGGTCTTTCGGCATATTCAGCCAAATCAGTTACAATAGATCTGGCCTCCTTCTCTATTGCATCTACTACTAATGGTGCAGATGCCAGTGATTATGTGAGAGTGGGTATTTCGTTGGATGGTGGTACTACCTATTCTGATGAATTAGAGGTGAATGGTGGTACAACCGCAAATTCCTACTGGAGTTTTACCAGTGGTACCGGTGTGGCATCTGTAACCTATGATGGTACAAATACACCTACGGTATTTGCCCCTACGGGTGGAGGCGCCAGAACCACAGATGGTTATGGTCAAATGGTGATCAATTTGCCGGACAATGCTTCTCAGGTGAGAATAAGAATCACCATGGTGAATAACGCAACATCGGAAGGTTGGATAATAGATGATATCACGCTTGCCGGTACCGCCATGCAATATGCATGGACGTCTAGCCCAGCAGGCTTTACTTCTTCTTCGCAAAATCCAACGGGAGTAAGCGTTTCGGAAACAACCATCTATACATTGACTGCTACCAACAGCAATGGTTGTACAGCAACCGATACTGCTATTGTAACGGTAAATCCTTTGCCATCGGCACCTTCCGGCGTAACCAACGCATCAAGATGTGGTACGGGTTCTGTTAATCTATCTGCTGTTGCAGGTGCTGATGAAACCATCGACTGGTATACTGCTGCTTCTGGTGGCAGCATCGTTGCGGGTGGCACTGGAGTAACCACGCTGACTACTCCCAGCATTTCAACAACGACAACATATTATGCTCAGGTAAGAAATATTACAACAGGATGTCTGGCTTCATCCAGAGCGGGGGTTACGGCTACTATCAATGCAGTGTCATCAATCAGCAATCAAACTTCCAGTTCAACATACGGTACAGCTACATCTTATACAATTACTGCTACCGGAGCTACAGGTTACAGTGCGGCCAGTTTGCCTACAGGCTTCTCTTTAAATGCCTCCACAGGCATATTGAGTCTTGCTGCCAATGCGGTTGCAGGAACACACAGTATTTCCATTACGGTATCTAATGCCGGCGGGTGTACAGCTACAGCCACATTGACTTATACCCGCAATGCCAAAGCATTGACAGCAACCGGCGTTACCACTGCAGATAAAGTGTACGATGGAACAGTGGCGGCCACAGTAACAGGTGGTTCATTGGTAGGGGTGGTGTCGCCCGATGTGGTGACGCTGAACCCATCCGGTAATTTCGCCACCAAAACAGTGGGTACCAATAAAGCCATTACTTCAACTTCTACGTTAGGTGGTGCTAATGCGGGTAATTATACCCTTACACAGCCCACACTTACCGCCAGAAACATCACCGCAAAATCATTGACGGTTACAGGTGCCACAGGTAATAATAAAGTGTATGATGGAACAACGACAGCAACACTTTCAGGTGGTTCATTGGTGGGAGTGTTGTCACCAGATGTTGTAACGCTCAATCAAACCGGCACATTTGCTAGTAAGAATGTGGGTAATGGAATAACCATTACATCTACATGTTCATTAAGTGGAACCGACGCCGGCAATTATTCTTTGACGCAGCCCACAGGACTTACTGCTAATATTACACAGTCGGCTTTGACTGTAACTGCCAACAACCTCACTAAATGCTTTGGTAATACCTACACGTTTGCGGGCACAGCTTTCACCAGCAGCGGTTTGGGTTCGGGTGATGTGATTACTTCAGTTTCTTTTGCCAGCGATGGCGCCGATATCTTCGCCGACCTGGGAACGTATGCTATTGTTCCTTCAGGCGCCACCGGTGCATCGTTCTCGGCATCAAATTATAGCATTACTTATGTAAATGGTACTATGACAGTTGTGGATGTGCCTACCATCACACAGGATCCTTCTACAACATCACAGACTATTTGTCAGAATGCGGCAGCCACTTCGTTTTCCATTGCTGCCACAGCAGGAAGCGGCACCATCAGCGGCTACCAATGGTACAATAACAGTATAGCCAATAATTTTGGCGGTACGCCAGTTGCCGGTGCTACGTCTTCAACAATCACACCATCAACAGCTGTGGGGGGAACACTTTATTACTACTGTGTTGTTACCAACTCCAATGGTTGTACAATGACCAGTAATGTATCGGGTGCAGTTGTAGTGAATGCTTTGCCAACAGCAGTTACTGTATCCGGCGGGGGTACTTTCTGTAACAATACTTTGCTTAACGCTTCCAATGGTTCGAGCGGTACCATTTACTATCAGGGTACAACATCTGGCGGCACTTCTACGGCCACGCCTTCAACAGTACAACAGGTGTCGCAAGATGGCACTTATTATTTCAGAGCGCAATCGGCGCTAGGTTGCTGGGGAGCTGAAGGCAGTGCGGCAGTGATTTTCCGCGCGCCCATTGTAAGCAATGTGGAAATTTGCCAGGGATCTTTGGGTAGTGCATTGACCACCAGCTTCTCCTGTCCTACCACAACGGGGATTACAGCAGGAGACAATGACGCCACTGCTGGAACAGGCACAGGCTGGACAACGCCTGGTAATATTGCCGGTGCCGGTACAGCTTCTGTCTCAGTTGCCGCCAATGCCACCACTAACAATTTACAAGGATCGGGTTATGGATTTGCCATACCCAGTTATGCCACCATTACCGGTATAACCGTAACGATTAGTCGTTCATCGAGCAGTACAAGTACTACCACCAACTTGCGCGATAATGTTGTAAGTCTGGTGAAAGGCGGTACAGTACAGGCTACCAACAGGGCTTCTGCCACACAATGGAGTAACACCACTTTGGCGAATGCTACATATGGTGGAGCGGCAGATTTGTGGGGATCTTCCTGGACTCCTGCAGATATCAACGCCTCTAACTTTGGTGTTGTAATGTCTGTTACCAATTTGAGCACTACAACTGCCAGAACCGCAACGGTAGATTTCATAAGAGTTACAGTAACGTATACTACTACCGGCACATTAAGCTGGTACACGGCTTCTTCGGGAGGTTCTGCCATCGCTACCGGATCTTCATTGAATCCTGTAGGTGTAGCGGGATCTGGTATCATCAACACCAATACACCCGGAACCGTAAGTTATTATGTAGAATGTTCACTGAATCCGAATTGTCGTGGTGCGGGTAATTTTATCATCAATGCATTGCCTGCCGCGCCATCAGCCGGTAATGCTTCAAGATGTGGAACTGGAACAGTAGCCATCAGTGCTACACCGGGTATCGGCGAAATCATCGATTGGTATGCGGCGGCCTCCGGAGGTTCAGCACTTTCAACAGGAAGCAACAGCTTCACTACACCGAGCTTATCGGCTACCACCACCTATTATGCGCAAGCCAGAAACTTAGCCAAAGGTTGTGTTTCGGCCACCAGAACAGCGGTGACAGCTACAATTAATGCCATCCCTGCAGCACCTGTGGCGGTGAATGCTTCAAGATGTGGAGCAGGAACAGTCAATCTGTCTGTGTCAGCAGTGTCGGGTATCACTTTCGACTGGTATGCTTCAGCTTCGGGCGGTACAGCACTTTTCACTGGAAGCAATAGCTTTACCACGCCAAGCCTTTCGGCTACCACCACTTATTATGCAGAAGCCAGAAATGCAACCACAGGTTGTATATCGGCCAGCAGAACAGCGGTGACGGCAACAGTTAAAATACCTACAAGCTCTACATCGTCGGCAACCGCCTGCGATACGTACAGCTGGAATGGCAATACCTACACAGCATCGGGAACATATACTTACACCACTACCAATAGTGTAGGTTGCGATTCGGTGGCTACTTTGAATCTGACCATCAAGCGCAGTAGTACAAGCATGACAGCAATTGCAGCTTGCGATAGCTACAGCTGGAATGGCACTATCTACACAGCATCGGGTACATATACTTATACCACAACCAATAGTGTAAGTTGCGATTCGGTGGCTACTTTGAATCTGACCATTACTGAAAGTACTGCTGACAGCCACAGTGTTTCGGCTTGTGATAGTTATACCTGGTCAGAAAACGGCGTGACTTACACACAAAGCGGAACCTACAGTGTGGTTACCGGATGTCATACCGAGGTGTTGAACCTCACCATCACGGCCAGCAGCAGCCACAGCACAACCATATCGGCTTGCGATAGTTACACCTGGAGTGTTAACGGTCAAACCTACACGCAAAGTGGTACATATACAGACGTAAATGCCTGTCATACCGAAGCCCTTGTATTGACCATCAACGCTTCTACAGGAAATACCACCACAGCATCTGTCTGCGATAGTTATACCTGGAGCGTGAATGGTCAAACCTATACACAAAGTGGTACATATACTTCAGTTAGTGGTTGTCATACTGAAACCCTACAGCTTACCATTACTGCCAGTACCACCCATACCAATGCGGTGACGGCTGCAGATCAGTACACATGGGCAGAGAATAACACCACTTATACAGCCAGTGGTACTTATACTGCCGTTACCGGATGTCATACAGAAGTGTTGAATCTGACGATCGTAGCGAGCACCAATGATACAACTGTTGTAGCAGCATGTGATGCCTACACTTGGTCGCAAAATGGTCAAACATACACTTCCACAGGAATCTACAGCCATGTTGTCGGTTTCACTACACATTACCTTAATCTTACCATCACGGCCAGTACCAGTCATTCGGCCACGGTATCAGCTTGTGACAGTTATATCTGGAGTGTGAATGGTCAAACGTATACCGAAAGCGGTATCTATACAGATGTTGATGGCTGTCATACAGAAATCCTCAACTTAACGATCACGCCTAGTAGCAGTAACAGTGTGAGTGTATCAGCTTGCGATAGCTATACCTGGGCGGCCAATGGAGAAACCTATACGCAGTCAGGTACTTACACTGCAGTGAATGGTTGTAATACAGCAACGTTACATCTTACTGTAACATCCAGCACTACTCATTCTAACAGCGCATCGGCTTGCGACAGTTATACCTGGAGTGAGAATGGTCAAACGTATACAGAGTCGGGTATCTACACCGCTGTTACGGGATGTCATACCGAGGTGTTGAATCTCACCATCATAAGCAGCAGCAGCAACACAACGGTGGTTAATGCCTGCGACAGTTACATCTGGAGTCTCAATGGCCAAACGTATACGGCCAGTGGCACTTACACGAATGTTGATGGTTGTCATACAGAAATCTTGCAACTGACTATCGTTACCACACTCAATGATGAGCTGACAATAACTGCCTGCGATAGTTATGTTTGGGAAATGAATGGCTCAACGTATACGCAGTCGGGTACTTACAATGCTGTAGTAGGTTGCCATACGCAGGTGCTGAACCTCACCATCAACAACAGTACACACAATGTACTTACACAGGTGTCCTGCGGATCATTTGCCTGGAACGGCAATACTTATACAGCGAGCGGAACCTATGTGTATGAATACAACAATGCTTCGGCTTGTGCCTCTGCAGATACATTGCATCTTACCATCAACCCGATACCAACAGTGCCCGGTACAGTAACCGGTACTTCGGAAGTCTGTTCGTTGATTGGTTCTACAACGCCTTCGGTGTACAACACCACAGGGGTAAATGATGCGGTGTCTTATCAATGGACAATGCCTACAGGCGCCACTTTGGTGAGTGGACAGGGAACCACATCTGTAACTGTTACCTTCAGCTCGGCACTGGCAGCTACCAATCAGCGCATTCAGGTGGCTTCAGTGTCTGATCAGGGCTGTTTGAGTGCTACATCCAGCATCGTGTTGTCTAAAACAATTCCTAACATCCCTGCGGCCATCATTGGTCAAACCAATGTATGTCCTGTGATGGGCTTGGATAGCACACTGACCTATTCAGTAGCTGCTGTTACCAACGCAGATTCTTACTTGTGGGAAGTGCCTGTTGGGGGAGTGATTGTGAGTGGACAGGGCACCACGAGTGTACAAGTGAAATTCACTCCTGCATTCACTTCAGGCAGTATGAAAGTAACCGCCATGGCGGCTTGCGGAAACAGAGCTGCTCGTACATTGTCGTTGACCAAGCTGTTGCCAAGTTCGCCAGTAGCCATACTGGGGCCCACCAGCGCATGTGCTTACATCGGCACCAATGTTCAGGCTACTTACAGTATAGCTCCGGTAGCTAATGCTACCAGCTACTTGTGGACAGTACCTAATAATGTGACTTTGGTAAGCGGTCAGGGAACCACCAGCATCGTGGTAACGTTCAGTGGTTCGTATACCACATCTACTTTCAAAGTAAGATCGGTGAACAATTGCTTCAGTACCGGCGATCGTCAATTGTCGGTAACGGCAGCCACATTCAGTGCTCCTGGTACCATTACAGGTCCAACCAACGCTTGTCCTTATATCAACAGTCAGGATGCTGTGGCAACTTACAAAATCAGAAAAGTGGCCAATGTGAGCAGCTATATCTGGACAGTGCCAGCGGGTGTGACTATTGTGTCTCATCCTGCAGGCTTGGGTGCCAATGATACGGTGATCAATGTAAGCTTCAACAGCAACTTCGTATACGGTTCACAAATACTTGTGCAGTCTGCGGGTTGCGGTGCGAGTGCGGCCAGAAGCCTCACCATCAATGGTGTGATTCCATCTTCACCGGGTATCATCTCTGGTCCTGTAAATGCCTGCGAATTCATGGTGTCAGCTAACAATCCTAACGGAAACATAGCCAGCTATACCATCAGAAAAGTAACAGGTGCATCACAATACATTTGGGCTGCTCCAGCTGGAGCCACCATCATCTCACATCCTGCAGGAACAGGAGAGAACGATACCACCATTAATGTAAAATTTGAAGGAAGCTTTAGTTCAGGTTTAGTAAGTGTAAGGTCTTACAATGCCTGCGGTAGCAGTGCTCAACGTACCCTTAGTATCAGTCGCCTGAATCCGGCTACACCAAGCCAGTTCGACGTTACGCAAACCAGTGCTTGTCCAAACAGAGTGTACATATACACGCTACCTTCCATGCCGAGCAATGCTACCAGTGTGTTATGGACGGTTCCTTATGGTGCCACCATCATCAGCGGTCAGGGTACCACCAGCATTTCAGTGGCTTATCCGCCAACAACGGTGGGTGGACAGGTGACCGCACAATCTTTTAACAACTGTTCGAGCAGTTCGCTGCGTACTTTGAATATCAAACTGGCTGCATGTCCTTCATCTTTTGCAGGAAATGCAACCGTAACGGGAAAAACCAGCGAGGCCGTTGCAGAACCTATCAACGCTTCAATAGCACCTAACCCCACCACATCTGCCTTTAACCTTACCCTCAGCGGCTTGCATGCAGCCAAAGAAAAAGTAAGTGTGAAAGTGATGGATGTGCAGGGCAGAATCCTCAAAACGTTCAGCATGATGCCGAATGACCGCCTCAACTTTGGTAATGAACTGAAAGCCGGTTCTTATCTGGTGGAAGTGATCCAGGGTAATCAGGTGAAAACGATGAGAGTGATGAAGTTTTAAAGAACTCATCAACTAAACAAACATTCAAAGTCTGTTCCTTAACCGGGGCAGACTTTTTTTTTAGAAATAAGAATAAGAAATATTGAATGTAAAATGTAAAACCACAAACCACAAACCACAAACCACAAACCACAAACCACAAACCACAAACCACAAACCACAAACCACAAACCACAAACCACAAATCACAAACCACAAATCACAAACCACAAATCATAAACATAACCTCACCAACCATTCACCGTTTGGCCATTCATTTTTTTGAGAAAAAACAAATGCTTGTTTTCGTAATAATCGGTTTGTTTCGATCCTTTTTTCGAATGAACAGGAACTAAATTATAGTTAGAAAAAAGGGAAAAGGTTTGGTCGGTGATGTTGTTGATCAGCGATTCGGGATATAAATTCAGCAAACGACTGAAAACATAAAACGCTTCAAATGATTTAAAGGTATAATCAGAAGGTTTCCCTTTGAATTGTTTGGTGTAGTTGTTTTGGATTGTATTGCTGAAGGTGTCGTTTCTGCTGTTGTAGTAGGAAGAAGTAAAATAGATGGGGAAGTTTTTGGCCGATTCTCTCAGATTTTTTCCCAGTGTACCAAAGCTTTCCCAGTTGGGCATGCCGATCAGCATGATATCGTATTTTTTCTTGTAATTGTTGAGGGCGACGGTGATGGAATTGGCGAAGTCTTCATCGAGGCTGCCGCCGATGATGATGTTTTTTCTGGTGCTGTCGAGTTTGGTTTTGATGAGATAGAAATTACTGTCGAGGTTCATGGTTTTGATGTCGAGCAGCGCTTTGTTGTCGGCTTTGTTGATGGCGTTGAAATAACCGGCCACACGGTCTTCCTGACTACCGGTCTGGCGTACATGAATGATATTGTCTGTGTTATGGTTTTGCAGCAAATAGCTAAATATCGATTCGCAATGCGTTTTGAGTGTTGGGTTGAGGATGATGAGGTAAGGATTGTTGGTGATGTTGCCATCATTGGGATAGGTGACAGAAATCAACGGTATGTTTTTTTCTTTGGCAAAACCTGCCAGTTGCAGAAAGGCCTCATCCTTTACCGAAGCCAGCATGAGTTGCAAATCGTCGAGCTGATGAGAAGCGATCAAGGAAGTCAGTGGCAGACTATCGGAGCGGGTATCAAAAATGCTGGTTTCCCATTTGCAATCGCTGAGGGGAAAACTGTCGGAGGCGATTTGCACACCTTGAACAAAATCGAACCCTTGCAGGGTGAAGCGGGGGAATTTTTTGCCAAACTGGTAATCGTTGCCATGAAAAGCGGAGTCAAGATAGAGTGGGGCGAACACGCCTATTTTGCGTATAGGCATATCCGTAACATCTTGTGCCTTGATGTTCATAAAACAACCGCTCAGCAATAGAAGCAGGGATATTGATTTGAAGAAATTCATGGTTTAGATTTTGTTTGCCGGGATGTACATTCATACTTCATTGTGATGAAGGCGATGTCTTGATCAATGACTTAAACAATGGCACTCGTTGTCATCCTTAGCCGATAAAATTATTCCCATTCGATGGTGGCCGGCGGCTTGCTGCTGATATCGTACACAACCCGATTGATGCCTTTTACCTGATTGATGATTTCGTTGGAAACATCGGCCAGGAATTCGTAAGGAAGATGCGCCCAGTCGGCCGTCATGCCATCTACAGAAGTAACAGCCCTTAAAGCCACTGTGTATTCATAAGTTCTTTCATCCCCCATCACACCCACACTTTTTACAGGCAAAAGAATGGTACCGGCTTGCCAAACCTGATGATAGAGCCCTGTCTTTTTCAATTGTTGAGTAAATACGGCATCTGCATCTTGCAATAGTTTTACTTTCTCTTCAGTTACCTCACCCAGAATACGAATGGCTAATCCCGGTCCTGGGAAGGGATGGCGACTCAGCAAATCTGCAGGAATGCCGAGCTCTGCGCCTATTTTTCTCACTTCATCTTTGAATAAGAATCTCAAAGGTTCCACCAGCTTGAGTTTCATGGTGTCGGGTAGTCCGCCTACATTATGGTGCGACTTGATGGTGACGGAAGGGCCATGCACAGAAACGGATTCGATCACATCAGGGTAGATGGTGCCTTGTCCTAAAAATTCGATATCTGTTAATTGGTGGGCTTCCTGATCGAAAACTTCAATGAAAGTGGCACCAATGGCTTTGCGTTTGTCTTCAGGAAGAACTTTTCCGGCCAAGCGGGTATAAAAATGTTCGCGGGCGTCAACGCCTTTCACATTCAAGCCCAGTTTTTGGTAGATGTCCAGTACTTCTTCAAATTCATGTTTACGCAGTACGCCATTGTCTACAAAAATGCCAAAGAAGTTGCTGCCAATCGCTTGATGAATCAACGTAGCCGCCACGGTGCTGTCTACACCACCGCTAAGGCCCATCACCACTTTGCTGTTACCTAATTGGGCTTTCAGCTTTTCAATGGTTTCGCTGATGAAATGCGCGGGCGTCCAATCGCGTGTGCATCCGCAGATCAAGGCTAAGAAATTATCGATCATCTTCTTGCCTTCCACCGAATGAAAAACTTCGGGATGAAATTGTAATCCGTAAATAGGGAAAGCGGCTGCTGCCGTGCTTTTGAAGGCCGCTACAGGAATGCTGTCGGTAGTGCCCAGAAGGATAAAATTATCGGGGAGTGCTTTAATGGTATCACTGTGGCTCATCCAAACCTGAGAGGTAGGAGAGATGTTGGTAAAAAAAACATCGGGTTGACTGATGGTAAATCCGGCGCGGCCATATTCGCGTTTATCGCTTTTTTCCACTTTTCCGCTCCATTTTTTGGCCGTCAGCTGGGCACCGTAGCATACGCCCAATACTGGTACCTGGTCGGCAATGGATTGGATGTCAATATCCGGCGATTTTTCCTCATTCACCGAAAAAGGAGAGCCGGAGAGGATGACGCCTTTGATGGAATTGTCGAAGACGATGTTGCGGTTGAAAGGCTGGATCTCGCAATAGACGCCGGATTCCCTCACTACGCGGGCAATCAATTGTGTATATTGCGAACCAAAATCGAGTATGATGATTTTTTCTGACATGATGCGGCAAAGGTAGGGCAAAGATTGGATGACAATTGCTCGAAGTGATGAATTAGTTTGGTAGGTTTATATAGTTGGGTAGGTTTAATGAGTTCAATGGGTTTAATAAGTTCAAAGGGTTCAAAGTGTTTAATGGGTTTAAAATACCTCCCAAACCTCCCCAACCACCCCAACCACCCAAACCTCCCCAACCTCCCAAACCCCTGCCTTCGGGCAGATAGTTCCAAAACTTGGCCTTCCTCAAACTTTTTTTCATTTTTTCTTTGTTGTTTGAAATTAGCCCCTTACCTTTGCACTCCAAATTTGAAAATCAAGTTTAAAAGTTCTTATTTATATGTCACAAAGAATCAGAATCAAATTACAGTCGTACGACCACAATCTCGTTGATAAGTCAGCTGAAAAGATTGTAAAGACTGTACGCAGTACAGGAGCCGTGGTAACAGGTCCTATTCCTTTACCTACGCAAAAGAAAATTTTCACTGTGTTGCGCTCGCCACACGTTAACAAGAAAGCGCGTGAGCAGTTTCAATTGTGCACACATAAACGTTTATTAGACATTTACACCAGTACCAGCCGTACGGTGGATGCACTGAGCAAATTGGATTTGCCAAGTGGTGTGGATGTTGAGATCAAGGCCTGATGAACCTTCCCGAAAAACGGGAAAGGCATGAGGTAAGCTCTTAAAAAAGAATTATAATGAACGCCTAAGTCTCGCCTCAACGGAGAGACCGCTGGGTATAAAACAGATACAATGAAAAGTATTATTGGAAAGAAAATTGGCATGACCAGCATTTTCGATGCCGCAGGTAAGCAAACTGCTGTTACCATCATCGAAGCCGGTCCATGTATCGTTACACAAAAGAAAACCGTTGAAACAGACGGTTACAATGCACTCCAGATTGCATTCGGCGACAAGAAAGAAAAACACTCCACAAAAGCCGAGATCAACCATTTCTCCAAAGCTTCTACAGCTCCAAAAAGATTCGTACAGGAAATCCGCGATAGCGAAATTGACAAAAACGTTGGCGAAGCCATCACTGTCGACATATTTGCCGAAGGCGATAAAGTTGAAGTTGTGGGTACTACCAAAGGTAAAGGTTTCCAGGGTGTTGTTAAACGCCATGGCTTTAGCGGGGTAGGTGAGCAGTCGCATGGTCAGCATGATCGTCAGCGTGCTCCGGGTTCAATCGGTAACTCATCCGATGCCAGCCGTGTATTCAAAGGAATGCGCATGGCGGGTCGTATGGGTGGCGACCGTGTGAAAATGAAAGGACTGAAAGTGGTAAAGATTTTCGCTGAAAAGAATTACATCCTGGTCAGCGGATCAGTTCCCGGTCACAACGGATCAATCGTTTTAATTCAGAAATAATCAATCGACGCCATACTTAATAAAAGCGTTAAAAACAAAAAGAGATGCAAGTAGATATCATTAATACGAAAGGTGAGAAAACCGGCAGAACCATTGAGCTTCCGCAGGAAATATTCGGTATTGAGCCCAATGATCATGTGATCTATCTGGCTGTAAAGCAATACCAGGCCGCTCAACGTCAGGGTACACATAAAGTGAAAACCCGTATGGAAGTAAAAGGTTCTTCTAAAAAACTGCACAAGCAAAAAGGAACCGGTGGTGCTCGTAAGGGTAACCTGCGTAACCCGATCTATAAAGGTGGTGGTACCATTTTTGGACCTAAGCCCCATAAATACGATATCAAATTGAATCGTAAAGTGAAAGATCTGGCTAAGATGAGTGCCTTGGCATATAAGGCTAAAGAAAACGCTATCGTTGTCATGGAAGATGTAAACATGGATACTCCAAAAACCAAAGCTTTCGCCGGTATTTTGAAGAGCCTGAACATCGGAAAGAAAAAAGCTTTGTTCGTGATTCCTGAGTATGATAATAATCTGTACCTCAGTTTGAGAAACGTTCAAGGTGTAAATGGTTCCGTACTCAGCGACATGAACACTTACGATATTCTCGATGCCAACGTTTTGGTGATGACCGAAACTGCCGCCAAATTGTTCACTGAAACTGAATCGTAAACTGATTGAAGAGTGATCTTCAGCCCATCAAATTATCAAATTATCAAATCAAGAATATGAAACTGTCTGATGTTTTAATCAAGCCCATTCTTTCTGAAAAGGCTAACAAGCAAACAGAAAAAATGAATCGCTACGCTTTCGTAGTAGACAGAAAAGCGAACAAACTTGAAATCAAGAAAGCGGTAGAAACTTTCTACGGCGTTCAGGTAGAAGAGGTGAACACTTTGGTGATGCCTTCTAAACTGAAATCAAGATATACCAAAGCCGGATTCATCAGTGGCCGTAAATCTGCCAAGAAAAAAGCTGTGGTTACTGTGGCTCAAGGCGAAACCATCGACCTCTACACAGGTATCGAACAATAATTATTATTTAATCATGAATGGTGGTCAACACCGCAAAGTTTTGACAAAATAAAGTTTTACAATGGCACTTAGAAAATACAAACCCATCACAGCAGGAACCCGTTGGAGAATTGGTAATGCTTATGCAGAAATCACAACCAACACTCCAGAGAAATCATTGCTGGAAAGAAAAAACAGTACAGCCGGTAGAAATGCGCAAGGTCGCAGATCCATGAGATATATCGGTGGCGGTAACAAGAACATGTACCGTAAAATCGATTTCAAAAGAGATAAAAAAGATATCCCTGCTGTTGTTAAATCTATCGAATACGATCCCAATCGTACCGCTTTCATCGCTTTGTTAGCCTATGCTGATGGTGAGAAAAGATACATGCTGGCTCCTCAAGGATTGCAAGTAGGTCAAACAGTAGTAAGCGGCGACGCAGTGGCTCCTGAATTAGGAAATGCCCTGATGATGAAGAACATGCCATTGGGTACGAATATTCACAACATTGAAATGCAACCTGGACAAGGTGGTATCCTGGTACGCAGTGCCGGTACTTCTGCTCAGTTGGCGAATAAAGAAGAAAAATACGCAGTGGTTAAAATGCCTAGCGGTGAACTGAGAAAATTGCTCATCAACTGTTACGCTACTGTAGGTGTTACCAGCAATGGAGATCATAACCTCGAAAGCATGGGTAAAGCCGGGCGTAATCGTTGGAAAGGTATCCGTCCAAGAAACAGAGCCGTAGCGATGAACCCCGTAGATCACCCGATGGGTGGTGGTGAAGGTAAAGCTTCAGGTGGTCATCCACGTAGCCGTACCGGCAAATATGCCAAAGGTGAAATTACCCGTACAAGAGGAAAAGGATCAGATAAGATGATCATCCAAAGAAGAAACGGTAAGAAATTACCTAACAAATAATTAATCATTCACTTGTTAAAATATCCGGTGTTAAAACCGGAGAATAAACAGAAATAATAAAACATGGCTCGTTCGTTAAAAAAAGGTCCTTACGTTGAAGCTAAACTTGAAAACAAAGTTCTGGCTATCGTTGAAGGAAAAGCAAAGAAAAATGTGATCAAAACCTGGAGTAGAAGAAGTACCATCACTCCTGATTTCGTTGGTCAGACTTTCGCGGTTCATAACGGAAACAAATTCATCCCTGTGTATGTTACCGAATTCATGGTAGGACACAAACTGGGTGAATTTGCACCCACCAGACACTTCAAAGGTCACTCAAGCAAAAAGATGTAATTTAAATTTAAGGATAAAGGTTTAAGTTCTTCTTAAACAATACCTTAAACAATAAACTTAATAAAATGGAAGCAGTAGCAAAATTGAATAATTATCCCACATCGCCTCGTAAGATGCGTTTGCTGGCCGACCTCATCAGAGGTATGAAAGTAGAGAAGGCATTGGCTGTTTTGGACCACAATCCTAAACATCCTGCAGTTCCTTTGCGCAAACTGGTAGTTTCTGCCATCAGCAATTGGAAACAAAAAAATGAAGGAGCCGATGAATCTGCATTGGTGGTGAAAACAATTTTCGTTGACGGCGCCAGAGTAATCAAGCGTATGCGTCCTGCACCACAAGGTCGTGGTTACAGAGTGCGCAAACGTAGCAACCACGTAACTGTGATTGTTGATACTGTGGGTACTACTGCAGCAAAAGCTGTTGAAACAGTAGAAGCCGCTGCAGTAGAAGCAGCTCCGGTAGCAGCTCCTGCTAAACCAAAAAGAGCTACCAAAGCCAAAAAAGATTAATACAAACAACTAATATTTAAAAACCGAATATGGGTCAGAAAACAAATCCGATAGGAGCTAGATTGGGAATCATCCGTGGCTGGGACAGCAACTGGTATGCCCACAAAAAAGATTTTGCCGGTAAACTTATCGAAGACGATAAAATCCGCAACTATCTGAATGCTCGTATCAACAAAGGTGGTATCTCTAAGATCGTTATTGAGCGTACACTCAACAAGTTGATCATTACCATTCATACTTCAAAACCCGGTATCATCATCGGTAAAGGTGGTGGCGAGGTTGACCGTATCAAAGAAGAATTGAAAAAACTTTGTGGTAAAGAAGATGTTCAAATCAACATCCTCGAAATCCGCAGACCTGAGTTGGATGCTGCTATCGTTGCAGATACCATCGCTCGTCAGATTGAAAACCGTATCAACTATAAAAGAGCTATCAAAATGTCGATTGCTTCTGCATTGCGTATGGGTGCCGAAGGTATCAAAGTGAAAGTTGGTGGTCGTTTGGGTGGTGCTGAAATTGCCCGTAGCGAAGAAATCAAACAAGGTCGTACGCCTTTGCACACTTTGCGTATGGATATCGATTATTGCAGCCACTATGCGATGACAGTATACGGTAAAATCGGTATCAAAGTTTGGATCTGTAAAGGTGAAGTACTTGGCAAACGCGATTTAAATCCAAATGTTTTAGCCGGTGGTAAAGAGGGTGGACCAGAAAGACCACAAGGTGGATTCGACCGCAGAGGTGGAGATGACAGAAGAGGTGGTGGAAGAGGCGGAGATCGCAGAGGCGGTACCGGTGGTGGAAGAAAATAGTAATTGGTTGGTGTGATGATGACGAAATCTAATTCCATCATTACAACAACAGATCATTAAATCTACAAAATATCAAATTAACATAAGATGTTACAACCAAAAAGAACGAAACACAGAAAGACCCAGAAAGGCAGAATGAAAGGAGATACTAAAAGAGGTGCTACACTTGCTTTTGGAACTTTCGGATTGAAAGCGCTGGACAGTGTTTGGTTAACTAACCGTCAAATTGAAAGTGCGCGTCAGGCTATGACTCGTCACATGAAACGTGAAGGTAATGTTTGGATCAGAATTTTCCCCGATAAACCTATCACTGCCAAACCAGCAGAGGTAAGGATGGGTAAAGGTAAAGGTAATCCCGAAGGTTGGGCTGCTATTGTTCAACCGGGCCGTATCCTTTTCGAAGCGGATGGTGTCCCTGTACAGGTAGCCAAAGAAGCTTTTGAACTGGCTGCTCAAAAGTTACCAATCTTAACCAAATTTGTGATCAGTCGCGATTACTCTGCACAGTAATAATTCCGCAGAACAGGTTGTATCTAACTCAAAAATTTCAAATTAAAGAAGATGTCTAAAAAAGTTGATTTCTTGAAAAGCATTAACGGTTTAAGTGAAGCTGATCTTACGGCCAGAATTAAAGAAGATGAACTGCGTTTGAAAAAACTGTCATTCGCACACGCTTTAACTCCTTTGGATAATCCACAAAATATCCGTTCACTGAGAAGAGATATCGCCCGTTTAAAAACTCAATTAAGAAAAATTCAAATTGGAGCTTAATCCAATAAATACAATACAAGATGGAAACAACAAATTCAATGGAAAGAAACTTAAGGAAAACAAGAATCGGGGTGGTATCCAGCAATAAAATGGATAAAACCATTACGGTTAAAGTTGAACGTAAGATCAAGCATCCGCTTTACGGAAAGTTCCTTAAAAAAACCACCAGTTTTCATGCTCATGACGAGAAAAACGAATGTAGCATCGGCGACATCGTTAAAATTATGGAAGCTCGTCCGATGAGTAAGACAAAGCGCTGGAGATTGGTAGAGGTGGTTGAAAAAGTGAAATAACAACCATGGCTTCTGCATCAAAAGAAGCAGATACAATTCATAAATCTATTACAGGTTGAAGGTTAAGCCCTCAACAAAAAGCTAAATAAAATGATACAGCAAGAGAGCAGATTAAATGTTGCAGACAACAGCGGAGCAAAAGAAGTATTGTGCATCCGTGTATTGGGTAACAGTGGTCAGGATTACGCCAAAATCGGCGACAAGATTGTTGTTACCGTTAAAGACGCCTTGCCTGCAGGCGGTATCAAAAAAGGTACGGTGAGTAAAGCCGTTATTGTTCGTACGGTAAATAAGTTGCGTCGTAAAGACGGTTCTTACATCCGTTTCGACGACAATGCGGTGGTATTGCTCAACAATGCCGACGAACCGAGAGGTACACGTATCTTCGGACCCGTTGCCCGTGAACTAAGAGATAAAGGTTACATGAAAATCATCTCTCTGGCACCAGAAGTACTGTAACCCAACTTTAAAAACTGCAGAAAGCAAAAGCTAAAGCCAAAAGCAATATAAAATGAATACAAGATTCAAACCAAAATTCAACATCAAGAAAGGGGATTCAGTGGTAGTGATTGCCGGTGATGACAAAGACCTGAAGAAACCTCGTACGGTTCTCGAAGTGATCGTTGATAAAGGACGTGTACTGGTAGAAGGTGTAAACATCGTTACCAAACACACCAAACCCTCTGCTAAAAATACTCAGGGTGGAATCGAGAAAGTGGAAGCCCCCATCGCCATCAGCAATGTGATGCTTTGGGACGCTAAAGCCAAGGCTCCTTCCAAAGTAAAACGCACCAGAAAAGACGGTAAATTAATCAGAATCGCTAAAAAATCAGGGGAGGTAATCAAATAATGAGCACGAATAATTCTACTACCAGATTGGCAGACAAGTACAAAAATGAAGTTGTACCTGCTTTAATGAAAAAATTCAGCTACAAGACTGTAATGCAGGCTCCCAAGCTGACAAAAATTTGTTTGAATCGCGGTGTTAACGGCGCTGTAACCGATAAGAAACTTATTGATGTGGCCATCGACGAGCTGAGCAATATCACCGGTCAGAAAGCTGTAGCGACCATGTCGAAAAAAGATATCTCCAACTTCAAATTGCGTAAGAACATGCCCATTGGTGCAAAAGTTACTTTACGTGGTCAAAAGATGTATGAGTTCCTCGATCGTCTGGTTTCTGTATCACTGCCACGTGTACGTGATTTCAAAGGTATCAACGACAAAGCCTTCGATGGTCGTGGTAACTACACCCTGGGTGTAACCGAACAAATCATTTTCCCTGAAATCGATATCGATAAAGTAAATAAAATCACCGGACTGGATATCACTTTTGTAACCACGGCTCAAACCAACGAAGAAGCCTATGAGTTGCTTAAAGAAATGGGAATGCCTTTCAAGAACATTAAAAAATCTGAAAATTAAGATATGGCCAAAAAATCAATTACCGCCAGACAAGTAAAAAGAGAGAAAATGGTAGCTCGTTTTGCTGAAAAAAGAGCCGCTCTGAAAGCTGAAGGAAACTACGCAGCTTTGGATCTCTTGCCCAAAAACGCTTCACCTGTACGTCTGAAAAACAGATGTCAACTTACAGGTCGTCCGAAAGGGTATATGCGCCAGTTCGGAATCAGTCGTGTGATTTTCCGCGACATGGCTTTGGCCGGTAAAATTCCAGGGGTTAGAAAAGCCAGCTGGTAATCGATTTCGGAATTTCCTTTAATATATGCACCAACTGCAACAAACAAAGGCCTCCGAGAAAATAAAATTTAAAATCTTTAACACGAAATAAAAATGGTAACTGATCCTATTGCAGACTATTTAACAAGAATCCGCAACGCTCAAATGGCGAATCACCGCATCGTGGAAATTCCTGCCAGCAATTTGAAAAAGCGTATCACTGAGATCTTGTATGATAAAGGATACATTCTGAAATACAAATTTGAAGATGACAGCAAACAAGGTTTGATCAAAATCGCATTGAAATATGATGCGTCAACCAAATTGCCTGTTATTCAAAGTTTGGAAAGAGTAAGTCGTCCGGGTCTGCGTACATACGCAAAGCCAGACGAATTCCAACGCGTTCGTAATGGTCTGGGCATTTCCATCGTTTCTACTTCTAAAGGAGTAATGACCGATAAAGAAGCTAAAGCACAGAATGTAGGTGGCGAAGTGCTTTGCAACATTTTCTAATTCATTTCATCATTGCCTTAAGCCCGCTATACCAGGCTGACCGCAGAAAATAAAATAAAAACAAATGAGTCGTATAGGTAAAAAGCCCGTAAATGTTCCTGCCGGAGTAACCATCACGGTTGGAAAAGATAACGTGATCAGCGTTAAAGGTCCGATGGGCGAATTGAAACAAGCCATTGACAGAGACATTCAAGTAACTGTAAATGACAACAACATTGAATTCGGTCGTCCAACCGATCAGATTCGTCACCGTGCTTTACATGGTCTTTACCGTTCTTTGGTAAGCAACATGGTAAAAGGTGTTACAGAAGGATTCAAAAAAGAACTTGAACTGGTGGGTGTGGGTTATAAAGCTGCCAATACAGGAAATATCCTCGATCTGGCTTTGGGTTATTCTCATAACATCCTGATTGAAATTCCAAAAGAATTGAAAGTGGCTACGGCTCAGGAAAAAGGTAAGAACCCTATCATCACTTTGGAAAGTATCGACAAGCAATTGCTGGGTCAGGTATGTGCCAAAATCCGCAGCTTGCGTAAGCCTGAACCATACAAAGGTAAAGGGGTTAAGTTTGTGGGCGAAGTATTGAGAAGAAAAGCAGGTAAGTCTGCCGGTAAATAAGGTGTAAGAATTACAGCATAGCATTTTCTTCCTTTATTTAAACCTTCAGGTTTTCAAATTTTAAAATCAAATTCCCGGCAGTATCGGGAGTAAAAAATAGAATAAGATGAACAATAAATCAACTGCCAGACAAAAGATCAGATATCGTATCCGTAAAAAAGTTAGCGGTACACCTGAAATGCCAAGATTGTCTGTATTTAGAAGCAACACTGACATATACGCTCAATTGATCGACGATACAAAAGGCGTAACCATTGCTTCTGCATCTTCTAAGCAAAAAGATATCGCTGCACAAAAAACACACAAAACTGCCAAAAGTAAAATGGTAGGTGCTTCCATCGCTCAAAAAGCTGTTGAATTGGGTGTTTCTAAAGTAGTATTCGACCGTAGCGGTTATGTTTATCATGGTCGCGTTAAAGCTGTTGCTGATGGCGCAAGAGAAGGCGGTCTCGTTTTCTAATCAGCTACTAAATCAATAACATTATCATCAATCAAATAGAAAAATGTCAAACGTAATTTTAAACAAGATGAAAGCCGGTGACCTCGAACTGAAAGAGAAAGTGGTTGCTATCAATCGTGTGGTAAAAACAACTAAAGGTGGCCGTGCATTCAGCTTTTCTGCATTGGTTGTAGTGGGCAATGAAAATGGTATCGTAGGTCATGGTTTGGGTAAAGCCAAAGAAGTTCAGGAAGCCATCACCAAAGGTATCGAAGATGCCAAGAAAAATCTGATTAAAGTACCTGTAATGCATGGTACGATTCCTCACGACCAGCTCACCAAAGAAGGTGCTGCTAAAGTGTTGATCAAACCAGCCGCTCATGGTACCGGTGTAATCGCCGGAGGTAGCATGCGTGCAGTGCTGGAATCAGCTGGAATCACCGACGTTTTGGCTAAAAATCTGGGATCTGCTAATCCGCATAACGTGGTAAAAGCTACATTCAAAGCTTTGGCCAGCTTGCGCGAACCGGTTTCAGTTTCTAAATCAAGAAACGTTTCATTGAAAAAAGTATTCAACGGATAATTCAACAATCTTCCGTATTAACAGTAAAAGTATCATCTCTGTATGAAAAAGATAAAGATAACTCAGGTGAAAAGCGTGATCGACAGATCTGAACGCCAAAAAAGAACCATGATCGCCTTGGGTCTTAAAAAAATGAACGCTTCTGTTGAAGTAGAAGCTACTCCGCAAATTCTTGGTATGGTGACCAAAGTGAACCATCTGGTGAAAGTGGAGGAGATCTAAATGATTTGAAGATTTTAAAATTTGAAAATATCTAGGATTCGCATCTTCAAATTGAACTTTCTTCAAATTCCCCAATTAATTAAAAACGCGAGGGGCGATTCCCCGAAAGTAAAAATCAAATAACATGAAATTACATTCATTAAAACCTGCAACAGGTTCTACACACAAAGAAAAAAGATTAGGTCGCGGTGAGGCCAGTGGTAAAGGTGGTACATCTACAAAAGGGAACAAGGGAGGACAAAGCCGTGCTGGTTACAAAAGTAAGAAAGCTCACGAAGGTGGACAGATGCCTATTCAACGTCGTATTCCTAAGCGTGGCTTTACCAATATCAACAGAGTAGAATACAAAGTGATCAATGTAGGTATGATTGATCATTATGCTGAAAAATATAGCATCACAGAATTTACACTCTCTAATTTGTATGCCAACGCCCTTATCGGTCAAACTGATGCCGTAAAAATCCTGGGCAATGGCGAAATCAAAGGAAAATACAACTTCAAAGTAAATGCCATCAGCGCCAAAGCAAAAGCTGCAATTGAAGCTGCCGGAGGAACTGTTGAAATTGTAAAATAATTCCCGATATTTGTAAAGCACTCAATTTGAGTGTTTTACTTTTTATCCAACTTATAAACTAACTTTTTCTGTGAAGAAATTCATTACTACCTTAAAGAATATCTGGAGCATAGAAGAATTGCGCAGCAAGATTATCTTCACGCTGTTGTTATTGTTCATCTATCGCATCGGTTCCTATATCGTACTCCCCGGTATCGATCCCAATAAATTAAGCCTACTTTCCAAAAGCAACAACAATGGTGTTCTTGGATTGTTGGATGCGTTTGTGGGTGGTGCATTTTCTAAAGCTTCTATTTTTGCTTTAGGAATCATGCCTTACATTTCTGCTTCTATCTTTATGCAATTGGTAACCATCTTGGTACCACAAATGGCTAAAGTGCAGAAAGAAGGCGAGAGTGGAAGAAAAAAAATCAATCAATGGACGAGATATCTCACCATTATTGTAACTGCATTTCAAGCAGCCGCTTATATCGGATATCTTAAATCTTCCAACCAAGACGCATTGATTCCTTCTTATGCAGGTTATTTCTGGGTGTCTACCATCATCACACTTACTGTGGGTACTTTGTTTGTGATGTGGCTGGGTGAAAAAATTACTGATAAAGGTTTAGGAAATGGTACTTCCATCATCATCATGATCGGTATCTTGGCTCGTTTTCCTCAGGCATTTGGTCAAGAATGGACCGCTCGTTTTTCTGAAAAAGCAGCCGGTGGTATTCTTTTGATGCTGGTTGAAATCGTTTTCCTGGTGGCCATTATCATGGGACTGATTATGCTGGTTCAAGGCACAAGAAAAGTACCTGTAGAATATGCCAAACAAATTGTGGGCAACAGCAAACTCGGTGGTGCCAGAAACTTCCTTCCTTTGAAAGTGAATTCCGCAGGTGTAATGCCTATCATCTTCGCTCAGGCAATTTTGTTCCTGCCTACTATCTTTACTGGATTCCAAAATGGAGGCTGGGCCAAATACTTCACAGATCATACCAATGTAATTTACATGCTCGTGTATTTTGTAATGGTGATCGCCTTTACTTTCCTGTACACTGCTCTAATCTTCAATCCCAAGCAAATGGCTGATGATTTGAAACGCAGCAATGGTTTCATTCCTGGTGTTAAACCCGGTGAGCCTACTGCAGATTATATCGGCACCATCATGGATCGTATTACATTACCTGGAGCTGTTTTATTGGCCATGGTGGGTATTCTTCCTGGCTTGGTGCAATTGTTGACAAGAGGTATAAATGCTGAAATGACTCAAGGGTTCTCTACTTTCTTTGGTGGTACATCTTTACTGATCATGGTGGGAGTTATTCTCGATACACTGCAACAAATCGAAACACAATTACTCATGCGTCAATACGATGGCTTGATGAACAGCGGAAGAATTATGGGCAGACAAACCGTTCAGTCAGGAATGTAATTTCTTAAATTTCAAAAATACTGTCAAACCCCGGCGATCATTCGTTGGGGTTTGTTTTAATTTAGTACATCATGATTCAATATAAATCACAGGCAGAGATAGAAATTATGCGCGAAAGTTGTTTATTGGTGGGCAAAGCGCATGCTGCAGTAGCAGCTCTGTTAAAGCCCGGCATGACCACCTTACAAGTCAACAATCTGGTAGAAGAGTTTATACTTGATAATGGCGCCATTCCATCATTTAAAAACTACCACGGGTTCCCTTATGCCACCTGCATTTCAATGAACGAAGCGGTAGTACATGGATTTCCGGGTAGCCATGTTTTAAAAGATGGAGACATCATATCACTGGACATTGGTGTGAAAAAGAATGGATTTCACGGTGATAGCGCCTATACTTATGCCATTGGGGATATTGAAGCCAGTATTCAACAATTGCTGCGTGTAACCAAGGAATCTCTTTATCTGGGTATAGAAAAAGCAAGACAAGGAAATAGAGTAGGAGACATTGCCAATGCTATCCAGGAGCATACTGAAAAAAAACATGGCTATGGCGTAGTTAGGGAATTGGTTGGACATGGCCTTGGTCGCGAATTGCACGAAGATCCACAAGTGCCTAACTATGGAAAAAAAGGGACAGGAGCCAAGCTGAAAGCCGGAATGGTGATTGCCATCGAGCCCATGATCAATTTGGGAGTTAAAGAGATTTCTCAATTGAATGATGGATGGACCATTCTGACCAAAGACCGCAAGCCTTCCGCCCATTTTGAACATGATGTATGCATCACCTCAGGAGAACCCGACATCCTCAGTTCTTTTGTAGAAATTGAAGCTGCTGAAAAAGCCAATTCGAATTTGACTTGGAGTTATGGAGTAGTTTAATAGTTGATAAGATTGCAGGTTTATCAACCCATAAATGGCGGTGACCAAAAACGCTAACATCAACTAACATCGCAGGGGTGTAACAATAGTAACACCACACACACAACAAACCAACCCCGTAGGGGTGATACTATAGTAACACCACAAGCACAACAAACCAACCCCGTAGGGGTGATACTACTCTAACACCAAAAACACAGCCAACCAACCCCGTAGGGGTGATACTACTCTAACACCAAAAACAAAACAAACCAACCCCGTAGGGGTGATACTACTCTAACACCAAAAACAAAACAAACCAACCCCGTAGGGGTGAAACTATAGTAACACCACACACACAAACAAAACAAACCAACCCCGAAGGGGTGAAATTATATATACTACCATCAAACATCAACCACCAAATAACCCCAATACTTTAGTCGTCATCGGCGGTGGCGCCGCTGGCTTCTTCTGTGCCATCAATGCGGCAGCTGCCTGTCCGATGTTGAAAGTCATCCTGTTGGAAAAAACAGGTAAATTGCTCAGCAAGGTGAAAGTGAGTGGAGGCGGGCGATGCAATGTTACACACAATTGTACATCTGTTGCCGAACTGTTGAAAAACTATCCGCGAGGACATGCTTTTTTAAAAAAGTCATTTCATCATTTTGCGGCCACAGACACAGTAAATTGGTTTGCCGAAAGAGGGGTAAAGCTCAAGACCGAAGCCGATGGCCGTATGTTTCCCATAACAGACTCTTCTCAAACCATCATCGATTGTTTATTAAAAGAGGCCAACGAAAAAAAGATCGAAATCCTGATGCAATCAACTGTTGAGGAAGTGCTTTCTTTCGGCAACAGATTTGAAATCATGTTGTCGGGTGGCAGAAAAATTACAGCAGATAAGGTTTGTCTGGCTTGCGGCGGGTTATCACATTCCAACAAGTTTGACTGGCTGAATAAACTGGGTCACAAAATCGTTTCACCATTGCCGTCACTGTTTACCTTTAATTTGCCCGGAGATACCATCACACAGCTGATGGGCGTTACCCTGAGTGAGGTGCAGGTGAAAATTGCAGGAACCAAGCTGGAGCAAAAAGGACCATTGCTGATCACCCACTGGGGGATGAGCGGACCGGCCATCCTGAAACTATCGGCATGGGGTGCACGAACTTTGGCCGATATGAACTATCAGGCCACATTGCTTGTCAACTGGCTCCCTCTCTATCATGAGAACTCGCTCCGCGAGGAATTGCAAAAAATCAGATTTTCTATCGCCACTCAAAAAATCGGCAACCGCAATCCCTTGTCACTTCCTTCGCGCTTATGGGAATACCTGTTGGTAAAAGCGGGCATCAATCCCGAAATCAGATGGGCCGATCTGCCTGCGAAAGAACAAAATGCCTTGGCCAAACTGGTAACTTCACAACAGTTTCAGCTCAAAGGAAAAACCACGTTCAAAGAAGAATTTGTTACCGCAGGAGGTATCGACCTTTCTGAAGTGAATCCCCATACCATGGAAAGCCGGATAGTACCGGGTCTCTATTTTGCCGGAGAAATACTGGATGTAGATGGTGTAACCGGAGGGTTCAATTTCCAAAACGCATGGACAACAGGCTACCTCGCCGCCCACCATATTGCCGGCAGTGAAAAAGTTCAGCCATAAATGAATTAACTTGCCTGCCGAAATGAAGAAGATCGACCGATACATCCTCTCCAAATACCTCAGCACTTTCTTTTTCTGCATGCTGTTGTTTACAGCCATTGTGGTGGTGGTAGACATGAGTGAGAAAACTGAAGACTTTGTAAAGTCGGGCCTTTCTGCTTCCAGACTTTTTACAGATTATTATTTGGGCTTCATTCCAAGGATCGACGCCATGCTCTTTCCTTTGTTTGTTTTCATCTCTGTTATATTCTTCACTTCCAAAATGGCCGGAAGGTCGGAGGTGGTGGCCATTTTAAGCAGTGGCATCAGTTTCAAAAGATATCTCTTTCCGTTTTTTTTAGGTGGATTCATTTTGTCATTCATGCTGTGGTTGGGCTATCAGTATGTGGTACCCGATGCCAACAGGAAATGGTCGGAATTTGAAAAAAAATATGTGGATGTCAACATGGCGCCTGATGTCAACAATTCCACCTATAAACAAAACCTTTATTTCCGTATCGACTCCAACTCTTATGCAGGCATCAAAGGTTATGACACCATCAGCAAAAGCGGCTCCAATTTTGCATTGCAAAGGATCATCAACGACCAGGTGGTGTACAACATGAGGGCGCTTAGTTTCAGATGGGATATCGCCTCGCACAAATGGAACTTTTTCAATGTGATTGAAAGAACGCTCGACAGCACCAGCGAACGCGTGAAGTTTTCGGATGCGGTCACCAAAAGATTCAGTTTTAGTCCCATCGATCTTCGCAAAGACAATTACCTCAAAGACCAGATGAGCACTTCTGATCTCGACGAGTTCATCCGAAAAGAAAAAATGCGCGGATCTGAGATGCTGAGTACACTGCAAGTGGAGCGTTACAATCGCGATGCCATTCCAGTTTCGGTATTGATCCTCACTTTGATTGGTGCCATACTTTCTTCGCGAAAAGTGAGAGGTGGCAGCGGTTTTCATCTGGCCATCGGCGTGCTCATCAGTGTGTCTTATATTCTCTTCAGTCGATTCTCCATCGTGTTTGCTACCAAGGGAAATTTCATGCCTTGGCTGGCGGCTTGGACACCCAATATCTGCTTCGGTTGTTTGGTGATTTACCTCTATCAAAAAGCCCCCAAATAATTACGAAAACGTTGCCGTAAACTTTTCTGCCAAACTTTTGTTTTACTAACACGCGCATCGTAATTTTAGACGCCCTTTCACATGCTTATCGCCTGGATTGATGCATCAGTATGATTACGTTTAATTTTATTTTTTCTCAATCAAAAGGGTTTTCATTTTTCATTTTATTTTTTTTCATTTTTAATTTTTAAATATGGGTATCATTAAAGACAGATTCAAAGCCAAGGCAGACATCACTGCAGGTGAGATCAAAAATTTGATCAAGGATCACGGCAATAAAAAAATAGGAGAGGTTACCCTCAGTCAGATTTATCAGGGCATGAGAGGCATCACCGGATTGGTTACTGAAACATCTTTGCTCGACGCACAAGAAGGAATCCGTTTTCGCGGTTACTCCATACCGGAGTTGAGAGAAAAGCTGCCAAAAGCACCTGGAGGTGCAGAGCCATTGCCCGAAGGATTGTTTTACCTGATGCTGGTAGGCGAGTTGCCCACTGAAGAAGATGTACAGCATCTCACCAGTGTATGGCAACGCAGAAGCCATGTGCCGAATCATGTTTTCGATACCATTGAAGCTTTGCCGGTGAGCACGCATCCGATGACACAGTTCGTAGTGGCCATCATGGCGCTGCAAACTGAAAGTCAGTTTGCCAAAAAATATGCACAGGGCATGAGCAAAAAAGATTATTGGGAAGCGGTGTTCGACGATTCCATGGACCTGATCGCACGCCTGCCCCGTATCGCTGCGTATATTTATCGCCGTAAGTACAAGAACGGCGACCATATCCAACCCAACGGTCTGCTCGATTGGTCGGGCAATTTCGCCCACATGATGGGTTACGACAATGATTCATTCCAGGAACTGATGCGTTTGTACATGACCATCCATGCCGACCATGAGGGAGGTAATGTTTCTGCACATACCACTCATCTGGTGGGTTCTGCCCTCAGCGATCCTTACCTGAGCTTTGCCGCTGGTATGAACGGTCTCGCAGGACCTTTGCATGGCTTGGCCAATCAGGAAGTGATCAAATGGATTTTTGAAATGAGAGAAGAGCTGGGTACCGAATCTCCATCTAAAGAACAGATTGAAGAGTATGTGAAAAAGACGTTGAGTGAAGGTAAGGTGGTGCCAGGATACGGACATGCCGTATTGCGCAAAACCGATCCCCGTTTCACCGCACAAATGGAATTCGGTAAAAAGCACATGCCCAACGATCCATTGGTGAATACCGTTTGGAACATTTACGATGCGGTGCCCCCCATCTTGTCATCTCTCGGAAAAATCAAAAACCCATGGCCCAACGTAGATGCACACAGCGGCGCATTGCTCGTGCATTATGGCATGTTGGAATATGAATTCTATACCGTTCTCTTCGGCGTTTCGCGTGCATTGGGCGTATTGGCCAGCCTCTGTTGGGACCGTGCCTTGGGCTTCGCCCTCGAAAGACCCAAATCGGTAACCACCGAACTGGTGAAAGAGTGGCTCGAAGGAAAAGGCGAGGTTTGGGGAGAATAAAAACAATTGACTTCAAATGATAACATAGCCCGGGTAAAAATCTCGGGCTATTTTTTTAGGATTGTTTTGGTGCAATACATAAAGCGATTATATTTGCACTCCAAATCTACCGAGCGGGGAATTAGCTCAGCTGGCTAGAGCGCTTGCATGGCATGCAAGAGGTCACCGGTTCGACTCCGGTATTCTCCACGAAATATGTAAAGGATTTCATTGAAAGATGGAATCCTTTTACTTTTTTACTTAAACTTGATTAGGAAAAAATAAATAGAAGTAAAGGCAAAGTATTCGTCAATATTTTTTATGTTTTACTGGTTCTTAATAGTATGTTTTATTTAATAATAAAAAATCAAAAAATGAAAATCCTTAATTTCCTGTCTATCTTTTTATTTACGTCAATTATTCTCATCTCTTGTAATACAAAAAATAATGATGATTCCATAGCCCTTTTGAAAAAAAAAGTGGAAAGTCAATCGCAAAGAATCGATTTGCTGGAGAATAAACTAATTAACTACAATTACACATGGTTTAGTATTGGAAGCAAATACCACCAAATTGTTCAAATACACTATTATGTTTCAATTAATGAATATCAGTACGAGAATAATGGGTATAAGGTAACTGGATATGTTGCGAATTTGACTTCTCTTCCAATGGAGCAAGTAAAAATTATAGGCGCCATTATGAACAAATCAGAAAAAAGTATAACAAAGGGAGATAATGAAGTGTCCTTGCCATCTGGCATAAAGGTTCCATTTGAGATTTTTATTCCAACATCAGAAACAAATGTAAAAGAAGTTGGGATTAAAATAGTCCCTGGTAGAGCCTAATTCATAATAATATTTTGAATTAGATTTTTGTATTATCGCATCTGAAAAATAATTCAAAAAATGTCTGATTAATTTAATTGTTCATTCTTGGATTTATTCTGATTGAAATTCAATTTGTAGCATAATTATTAAGTTTAACAATCCCCATCCCTATGTCTCTTCCCAAACGCAAGCTCGCATCCTCTCTTGAAGTATCGGCCATCGGGCTGGGCTGCATGGGACTCAACTTTTCTTACGCCCCCTTCCCCGAAAAAAAAGAAGCCATCGATTTGATGCGTACAGCCGTTGCCGAAGGCATTAGCTTTTTTGATACGGCAGAGGTGTATGGTCCTTATACCAACGAGGAAATTGTAGGGGAGGCGTTGGCCCCCTTCAGAAATGAAGTGGTGATCGCCACCAAGTTTGGGTTCAACATCGTTGATGGAAAAATGCTGGGCGTGAACAGTCGACCGGAACAGATCGTAAAATCGGTGGAAGGCTCGCTGAAGCGATTGAATACCGATGTGATCGATTTGCTGTATCAACACCGCGTTGACCCCAACGTACCTATCGAAGATGTGGTGGGTACAGTGGCCGATCTGGTTAAAGCCGGTAAAGTGAAACATTTCGGTTTGTCGGAAGCCGGTGCCAACACCATTCGCAGGGCGCATCAAGAATTTCCCGTCACTGCCTTACAAAGCGAATACTCTCTATGGTTTCGTCGCCACGAAAATGATATTTTGCCCACACTCGATGAACTGGGCATCAGCCTCGTGCCTTTCAGTCCGCTGGGCAAAGGTTTCCTCACCGGAAAAATCGACGAGCATAAAGAGTTCCTTGACGGAGATATCAGAAAAATGATTCCCCGATTTACTACGGAAGCTCGCGTAGCCAACCGTGCCTTACTCGATGCGTTGGACACTTTTGCGGCGCAAAAAAATGCTACAACCGCACAGCTGGCCCTGGCCTGGATACTGGCCAGAAATCCTCACCATGTGCCTATTCCGGGTACCACCAAAATTCTTCGTTTGAAAGAAAATATAGGGGCATTGCACATTACACTCAGTGCCGCCGAACTGGAAGAACTGAATACGCTTTCAGATACCATCAACATCATGGGCGACCGCTACCACGAAGCGGCAGAAAAAGCTACGGGATTGTAAAACCCTATTCCTTAACTTTATATCATGCCCAATTCCGAGATAAAATTTCTTGACGGTCCGCAAAGCAGATGGAAAGATTTGAAGTTCTCATTAAACGTGCTGGTGGAATTTATCAAAGGCTTCAGGGCCTTGCATTTCGCCGGACCTTGCGTGACCATATTCGGTTCTGCGCGTTTCAAATCGGATCATCCTTATTATCAAAAAACAGAAGAGCTGGCTGGTGCTATCGCCAGACTGGGATTTACCATCATGACGGGTGGAGGACCGGGCATCATGGAGGCTGCCAACAAAGGCGCCAAAGGAGTAGGCGGCCGAAGCGTGGGTTGCAATATCGTTTTGCCTTTCGAGCAAAATCCCAATCCTTATCTCGACAAATGGGTGAACATCAAATATTTCTTTGTCAGAAAAACCTTGCTGATTAAATATTCCTACGCTTTTGTGGTGATGCCTGGCGGCTTTGGCACGCTCGATGAATATTTTGAAGCCCTCACCCTTATACAAACCCGCATGCTTAGCGAGTTTCCGATCATCATTTTCGACAAGGCCTATCACCACGACATGATCGAGCATATAGAAATGATGAAAAAGAAAGGCACCATTTCGGCAGAAGACCTCAACCTTTGCCTTTTTACCGATTCGGTGGATGAAGCGGTAAAACATATTGAAAATGCCATCACCAAATTTGGCTTAAAGCATGAGCGACCCAAGAAACGTTTCTGGTGGCTGTTTGAAAGTAGATAACTTTTAAGCTTAGTTCTTTCTCACTTCAACATGAATTTCGGCATGGGGATTAGATAAGAGATAACACTATATTTGCTGTTTACCGAATCGCAAAACAAACAGCCTGTCATGGATAAAATTGAAATCATTGGTTGGGTGGCAACTGGCGTAACCATGTTGTCTTTCACAGCCGACAAAATGATCTGGTTGCGTTTGCTGAACATCACAGCCTGCATCATCTGGATTGGCTATGGTTATTTCAAACAAATCAACCCGATTATTGTTACTAATGGCGTCATCGCCTGCATACACCTGGTATGGTTTTTAAAAAAATACTTGAACAAAAAAGCGAATCCTGCGACTGCTGATGGCAGCACATCATAATATTTGAAGTATGGGAATCCTTAAACAAATCGCCACTTATTTATATCTGCGGAAGAAAGATCCGAACGAGCATCCTTCAACCTGGACGAAATACATGCATGGCATCAACAGGCTTTCTATCTTACTCTTTCTGTTTGCCATCCTGGTGATACTGTTCCGCATTTTTTTCGGGAAGCATTGATGGGTCAGAGCATTTCTACGATGCTGGCAGCGGCTTTTCTAGAAGCATTTCCACCTATGCTGAGTAATGATTTTAGTGCCGCATAATCTTTTTGTATTTGCGCTTTCCGATTTTCATCTTCCAGCATCAATTTTAATTCTTTTGTCAGCTGAGTTGTGTTCAGCTCATCTTGTATCAATTCTTTCACCACTTCTTTGTCCATGATCAGATTCACCAGCCCGATGAAGCGGATGTTGATGAGTCGTTTGGCAATCTGGTAAGAAATGGGATTGCCTTTGTAGCAGATGATTTCGGGTACGCCGAACAATGCGGTTTCGAGTGTTGCGGTTCCGCTGGTGACCAACGCCGCCTGTGCATGACTAAGCAATGCATAGGTTTTATTGCTAACTGTGGATACATTGGGATGGGCAGTGATCAGTGTATCATAAAAACTATTTTCTATGCCGGGCGCTTTTGCGATCACAAAATGATAAGCGGGAAATTGCGGACAAACAGACAACATCACCGGTAGTTTTTTCAGAATTTCTTGTTTACGGCTACCGGGTAAAAGCGCTATGAATGGTTTGCCTTCCCATTCGGGAACAGCTGTTTTTTGTTGGACCATGTAATCATCCACCACAGCTACCAATGGATGACCAACATATACTACATCATAATTCCATTTTTGGTAAAACGCTTTTTCAAAGGGTAGAATCACCAGCATTTTATCTACACAGGCTTTGATGGTTTTCACCCTGTTTTCTTTCCAGGCCCAAACCTGTGGAGAAATGTAATAAACTACTTTGATGTTTTGGGTTTTGGCCCACTTGGCCATGCGCAAGTTGAAGCCTGGATAGTCGATCAGGATCAGTACATCGGGTTGGAATTCGCTGATGTCTTGCTTGCAGAATTTGAAATTACGGAGGATGGCCGGCAGATTTTTTATTACTTCAGCGAAGCCCATAAATGCGAGGTCGCGGTAATGCTTTACCACTTGGCCACCTGCGGCTTGCATCAGATCGCCGCCCCAGCAGCGGATATTCGACTGGTTGTCGAGTTGTTTCAGTTCCTTGATGAGGTTGCTGCCATGCAAGTCGCCGCTGGCTTCTCCGGCTATGATGTAATACTTCAATGAAGATGGTTTTTAGGGTTATCGTGTGCGGCGCCTTCGCATAACTCACGGAGAATATTAAACGAAAAGTCCATGAGTTCGAATTCTCCGCTTGCCCAGGCATAATGCCACCATTCAGTGGGCAGTGCTTTGAATCCATGTGCCTCCATCAGCTTCTTAAGCTTTTGGCGGTGGGCTAAAACTTCGGGTAAAAATGCCACATAATCGTGATGAGCCTTCTCCGTAAAGTTATCGAATTCTGTACCCATATCGAGTTCTTTACCGCTCTGTTTCTCAATCAATGTAAGGTCCACCGCAATCCCGCGATTATGACCACTGCCCACTGCCGGATCGGCCGCATAACGGGCATCGGGAACTACTTTCCACATTTGTTGCGTGACCTGATAAGGGCGATAGGCGTCCCATATTTTCAATCCCAGTCCTTCTTTTTCCAACTCCTCTGTTATCTTCTTTAAGGCTTCAGCCACCGGACGTCGCAGGTAGCTAGTTTGGAGCGGCGGATACAAAACGATACCGGTGAAATTTTGATCAGTGCAATAGGGCAGATTGATGTGCAGTTGAGGGATATTTCGTTTGATGTCGACAAGCTGATTGTCTTTGTTTTGTATGACCGCCTGATGGTATTCAAGAGGCGTGTTGATGATGTTCAACCCATAGGGATTGAAAGTAGTATCGGTAAAAGGTTGCATGGCCATGATGTGTAAAAAAAACTGCGATAAGATGGCAGTAATGAGCAATCGTTTCATTAAATTGTAGGAGCCTTGATTTTTCGTTTTATAGCGGTCAACAGCCCAAGCCTATGTGTTACAAAAGTATAAGCAAATCGATCATCCTTTGCAGTTTGATGCTGATATTTTTCTCTTGTCGTTCTTACAAAATGAAAGATAAGGAGATTGTGAAGGATACCAAATCCATAAATGAATATGTGTCCGACAACATCGAGTCGGCTCTTGATATAGCTGAGGATCAGCAGGGAAATGTTGAAGCCGACCTGCATCTGCCTTACTATCTTCCGGTTGCAGCTTATTACCAATCGCATGAATTTACTCCGGTTTGGTCCGATACGGCTGTCTTTTCAAAGCATACAACAAGATTCATTCTTTATCTCGATACCTCCATCAGTGATGGGTTGTTTAGGGAAGCTTATCACTACCAGGAAATCAAAGAACTCTATGCTTCTCTTTGTACCGATTCATTAAAACAAAAAGATGCCGTGCTTTGGGCTAAGGCCGATTTGTTGCTCTCCGATGCCTTCATGCATGTGGCGGCAGATCTTCACCAGGGACGGATGGCACCGGACAGTTTGTTGTATAAAAATGATACGGCTGCTTACCGCAGATTTTTTGGACCCACCTTGCTTCGTTTTTTACAAGGGGAAAAAGATACTGTTTTTTTTGAGTCGCTGCAGCCGCTGTGGCATGGCTATCGTGAACTCAAACTGCATGTAGATTCTTTTTATCGCCAAATGGATACCACTTCCTTCACTTATATTCATTTTCCTTTCTTATCCGGAAATGATGAAGATTCCATGGCCTTTATTTCATCATTGAAAAAAAGACTTGCTGAAGAAAAAGGCCTGGAGTTGAAATGGGAGGATGAAACCGATACGGCAACATTGGCGAAAATTATTTTGAGCTATCAAAAAAAAGCCGGACTTACAACCGATGGAAAATTGGGTCCTGCGGTGATCAGATCACTGAATTTAACCGACAAGGTGAAGTTCAAACGCCTGCTGATTACACTCGATCGTTATAAACTTTTGCCCGATACCGTTCCGGTGAGCTATGTATGGGTGAATCTTCCGGGCTTTTATTTGCAAACCTGGTCTTCTGACTCACTATGTATTACTTCCAGGATCATCTGCGGCAAGCCCATCACGCCAACGCCTATACTAAACAGCAGCATCTACGAAATGGTGACTTATCCCACCTGGACCGTGCCCTCCAGTATCATCAAAAAAGAAATGTTGCCCGGGCTTAAAAAGTCGCCTGATTATCTCAAACGGAAAGGTCTTGAATTGTTCGACCATAAAGGATCTAAGATAGATCCTGTTAAAGTGGACTGGTCGAAATACAAAAAAGGGATTCCCTATCAGATTCGTCAAGACAGCGGTGATGACAATGCGTTGGGGGTGATGAAGTTCAATTTCAGAAACCCTTTCGATGTCTATTTGCACGACACCAATCAGCGTTATTTTTTCTCTCGCAACATGCGGGCGTTGAGTCATGGTTGTGTGCGGGTGCAGGAATGGCTGCCACTGGCTGAGTGGCTCATCAGAAACGACAGTACTTTGCTGGCGCCCAAAGATTCATTGGCTTACACGCCTGACTCTGTAGCTTCCTGGATTGCGCAGAAAAAAAAGCTGCGTGTGCCCGTTAAAAAAAGAGTGCCCATCTTCATCAATTATATGAGCTGCGAATCGGTGAATGGACAACTTATTTTCTACACCGACATATATGATGAAGACAGTAAAATGCTGGAAAAATATTTTGCTACAACACCATAATCATCATCTCAAAATGTTTACTTTTTATCTCAAACGGTTGGCCATCTTGTTGTTGATTTGCATGTTGAAATTTTATGCGGTGGCACAGTCTGATACGCTTAATGCACAAACGCATGATAGTGATGTATCTGCAAGAAATGTAAATGACGAACCCCTTAAAGTTATCAGACTGTTGAAAGGCAAAGCCAGCTATTATGCCAATAAATTTGAAGGCAGAAAAACAGCCAGTGGAGAAGTATTTAGTCAGTTAAAATATACAGCGGCTAGCAACAAACTGCCATTGGGGACTCAGGTGCTTGTTGTCAACCCCGCCAATGGTGAATGCGTAAAAGTGAAAATCAACGACAGGATGAACGCGGCATCGGTCAGGTTGATTGATTTGAGCAGAATTGCCGCTACAAACTTGAACATAATCTCATCCGGTGTGGCCAATGTTATCGTGCAAGTGCTGGAGGACTGAAGTTTGTGTTATTTGTATTCGTATTCAATCTTTCCTACCAAGAAGCCATCTTTGTCAAATAGTCTTTCCGAACGACGCAAGCCATTTTCGTATTTGTATTTCCACACCACAAAATTATCAATGCCCGCTTCAGTGGTGGTGAGTTGTGCCATCTGTCCATCGGGATTGTATTCATATACATAGTCAGCCACCATTTTGTTTTTTTCCTCATTGAAATGTGTAACATCTGTCATTCTGCCTTCGGCATCATAGTAATAATAATAAACTGCATTGGTGCGGGTGTCTTTCTCCACAGCCACATGATGGTTGTCGTCGGAGGAAAATGAAATGATGCTGCTGTCGCTTTGGTTTTTGATACGGATCATATCCGTTAGAGTGCCGGCCGCATCATAATGATAAAGATGGGTTTCCAATATTTCACTTACAAAATCATCGTCGTTGGATTTGGAGAAGTTAGTTGTATTGGTCAAGCGACCTTGTGCATCGTAACTGAAAAGGGTGGTGGCCACAGCAAACTGAGAGCTGTCGTATGTTTTGGCTAGTCTGCCCTTATTGTCAAAATAATTCTCCAGCATTTGCTGTCCGGTGAGTCCGATACGTGTATACAATGTCGATTTTTTAAAATCCCTGGATATTTTCTTTTCACAGAAAAAATCTTCAGAAGGTAAGCCATTGGCTTCGAAGCTGTTTAACTTGATATTTCTGATGCCGGCTTTCTTGTAGCTTAACTGATCGAAAGCGGCAAAATTGCTGCTGATAAAATCTTTATAATAAAACTGTGCACGGGCCGAACAGGTAATCAGGATGCAGAGTGAGAACAGCATTAAATCTTTTTTCATCTTTTATACTTGGTTTTACATTGAAGTTGCAACAAGGTCAACGGCGCAAAAGTAAATCCATTTGCAGAACCATGGCGACGTAATGCTAAACTTTGTTATTTTTAACAAAAATAGGGTAATATGAAGAGTACGGAAGCGCAATTTTCGCGGTTGGTGTCCATCATGGACGACCTGCGCGAAAAATGTCCCTGGGATCGCAAACAGACAATACAAACCTTGCGACATTTGACCATTGAAGAAACCTACGAGCTGGCTGATGCCATTACTGATGCCGATTGGAAAGGCATTCGTGAAGAACTGGGCGATTTATTGTTGCATATCGTGTTCTATGCACGCATCGCCAAAGAGCAACAACAATTTGAATTGAAAGACGCCATTGAAGGCATTTGCGAAAAACTGATTCATCGTCATCCGCACATTTATGGTGACGTGCAGGTGAAAGATGAGGAAGAGGTGAAGCAGAACTGGGAGAAACTGAAATTGAAAGAAGGAAAAAAATCGGTACTGGCCGGAGTGCCCCAATCGCTGCCTGCGCTGGTGAAAGCCATAAGGTTGCAGGAGAAAGCCAAGCAAGTGGGTTTTGAATGGGATCATGTGGCGCAGGTTTGGGACAAAGTGGAAGAGGAAATGCAGGAATTGAAAGAGGCTGTCAACAGTAACGATAAGCATCACATGGAAGAAGAATTCGGAGACCTGTTATTTTCACTGGTCAATTATTCCAGGTTTTTGGAGATTGATGCCGAGAACGCCCTGGAACGCACGAACAAGAAATTTCAGCACCGTTTCAGCCAGATGGAAGCCGCTGCTGCAGCCGAAAACAGAATGCTGCACGACATGTCGCTCGAAGAGATGGATGCCTTGTGGAACCGAATAAAAAAATCAGAAAGCTAAAACAAAATGGAGCAGTCGGGATCAATCAAGAATTTCTTATACAGACACATTTACCTGCCAATCATTGCCGCATGGCTGCTTACTTTTTCATTTGTCATCAATAATTACTGGTCGGCCAACTCTTCTGTATCCACCGTTCAAAGCAAAGTGTCATCTTACGTACATCAGCAGGAAAAAGATGCACAGGCCTTTTTAGCCGATTCGGCCCATCGCCGACAGCTCAGCACACATCAGTTTGATGATAAACTACTGAATGAGCTTTCTCAAAAGAATTTTTATCTTTTTCTATATGCCAATTCAGACAGTTCTTCGGAATCACTTCAATTCTGGAGTACACAAAATGTAATTCCATTGCCGTTCATGTTGTATGGTAAAGATCAGGAAGGCTTTGTGAAGATGGATAACGGCTATTATGTTTGGAAAAAAAACAAACTCAATAATTACAAAGCCATTGTAATGATTCCTGTCAAATGGGATTATTTTATTGAGAATGAATATCTGCAAAATAATTTCATCATTGACCAGTCGCTGTCGTATAATTATGATCTCACGCAAAATTTAGCCAGTGAAGGTCTGGTGCTTTCAACTTCTGGCAGGCCCTTGTTTACTGTGATAGAAAAAAGACAATCGCTTTTTGAAAAAAGTAATCCTGTGGCTGTGTCATTTCAACTGATAGCATTACTCTTGCTGTTGTTTTACGCCCACTTACTAGCGGCTTATGTGTCTTCTCGCCGCTCTGCCCTCAAAGGGATTTTGTTTCTTGCTGCAATCATTATTGGATTGCGTGCGCTCACTTATTTTTTTAATTTTCCGTTTCATTGGCAACAGTTCATCCTTTTCAACTCAGATGTTTTTAATTGGGGGATTTTTGCCAGGTCGCTGGGCGATCTGTTTGTGAATGTATTTCTTTTATTATGGATGATTCTATTCATTCGCTCGCAGTTCATCTTGCATAAATTCAGAATTACACCCAAGCAAGAATGGGGGAGATGGATGGTCATTGTGTTTTTTGGTTTCATGATTCTTGCCCTCACACAGTTTTGCAGCCATATTTTGGAAGCCATGGCTGATTCTTCCATATCTTTTGATGTGGTGAATTTCTTCAGTTTAAATCAGTATAGCGTATTGGCTATTGCGGTATTGTGTTTGCTATCCATCGGTTTCTTTGTTTGCTGCCAGATGATGGTGACGGTCATTAAGGAAGGAATGCCAGGACTGTTCTATCCATTTTTAGTTGTGGTGGCCGTAGAGGCTTTGTTATTGCTGAGTTTCAGGTTAGGTAATATAAATGGTGGCTATGAATTATCTGTGCTGATATGGTTGTTGCTGTTTCTTTGGATGTGCTCATGGCCTCAATTGCGCATACATGACAATTCAAATCTTGCTTCCCGAATGGTATTTTGGCTGGTCTACTTCTCTTTTTCAATCACCTTGATGATAAAGGTGGAGAATGATAGAAAAGAGATTGATGTGCGAAAAAATTATGCAGAAGCCTTGGCGCTTAAATCCGATCCGGCCAATGAGATCCTGGTCAATTCAATGCTTACTTCATTCACCTCTGATTTTCTAACTGCCAATTATTCCCGTTTCAACAACCAGGCTTCCAGTTCTGCTTTGAAAGACAGTATCATCAGCAGCAACACCAGTGCATATACCAACAAATACGATACTCATATTTACACATTTAGCAACAACCAGCAGCCGTTATTTAATGAAGATTCGGTTAGCTTCGATCAGCTGAATGCCGTATGGGTATCCCAATCCAAACCCACCAGCATTGTTGGTTTGTATTATTTCGACCAGTCTTTTGATGTGTTCAGCTATATCAGTAAGAAAGATGTGCTGGATACCTTGGGATTTCCTACAGGTGTGGTTTTCATATTGGCTACTCCCAAAAAACAAAGAAGAGATGCGTTGTATCCCGAGCTGTTCAGTAAAGGGAAATCCAGTTCTATCGAAAACTCAGCTTCCTATGCTTTTGCCTTATATAACAGTTATAAACTGGTCAATATCCATAATGATTATCCTTTCCCCACTTCTTTGTCTGCCGCAGATATAAAATCTTTACGCTTCAAAGTTGTCAATCGGAAAAATTACGACGAACTCTGGTATAATGCGGGGGCAGGCAATTTAGTGGTCATCGTCAAGGAAAGTAAGGTCATCATAGAAACCATTACCTTGTTTTCCTATTTCTTCTTTTGCTATTTGCTCATTACGGCCATACTTTGGCTGATCAACACCATTGTCCATTCCAGGTTGAACAGAAAACGGATCATTGCCTATTGGCAATTGTCTTTGCGCAACCAAATTCATGGCGCCATCATTTTGATCAGTGTGATTTCATTTGTGGTAATTGCCCTGGCTTCTGTGATGTTTTTTATTTTCCGTTACGAGTCCAACAATCGTGAAAAGCTCAATCGCACCATTCGCATCATGGAAAAAGAGGTAAAAAGTACGATTACCAGTGGTTGGAGCCTAACGGATTCCACACAGCTCAATACACTTGATTACGATCAAAGGCTGGAAGATGCCGTACAGAAGATTTCTGATATTCATGGAGTGGATGTCAATCTCTACGATCTTGAAGGCAACCTCAGGGTATCATCACTTCCATTACCTTACAACAAAGGGATTCTCTCCACCAAAATGAATCCGCTAGCTTATTATCACCTCAATCACAACAAGGAGATTCAGTTTTTCCAAAAAGAAAGTATCGGCAATCTTACTTACATCAGCAATTATATTCCGGTCATCGACGCCAATGGCAATGTGTATGCCTATATCAACATCCCTTATTTCACCTCTCAAAACATCCTTAAGCAAGAGATTTCCAATTTCCTGATCACTATTATCAACCTTAACGCATTCATATTTTTGCTGGCGGGTATCATCTCTTTGTTCATCACCAACAGAATCAGCTCCACTTTTTCACTGATTGCCGAAAAAATGAAAAAAATAAATATCGGCTCACAAAATGATCCGATCAAGTGGGAAAGGAATGATGAAATCGGGGCCTTGGTGAAAGAGTACAACAAGATGGTGTTGAAGCTCGAAGAAAGTGCCGCTGTACTGGCCCGTACCGAAAGGGAAGGGGCTTGGAGAGAGATGGCCCGACAGGTGGCGCATGAAATCAAAAATCCGCTGACGCCGATGAAACTCAGCATGCAGTTTCTGCAAAAGTCGATTGATAACCGTTCGCAGCATATCGATGAGCTTGCCCGCAATGTATCGGTGACACTCATTGAACAAATTGACCACTTGAGCAATATTGCCAATGCCTTCAGTCAGTTTGCCAGCATCGGGGAGCCTAAAAAAGAATTGTTCGATATCAACGAAACCATCCGCAATATTCTGCTGATGCATGAAACCAATGAACAGCTGCAGATTGTAAGACAATTATTGCCACAGCATATCCATGTATTTGCCGACAAGACACAGTTGCACAGGCTGTTTACCAATTTATTGATCAATGCCATACAGGCGGTGCCGCCCAATCGTATGCCCAAAATTATCATCAGTCAGCAAATCAGTGACGGTTTTCTATATACTAGTATCCGCGACAATGGTACCGGTATTGACGACGAAGTAAAAGAAAAAATATTCACCCCCAACTTCACCACCAAAACTTCAGGCACCGGCTTGGGTCTTGCCATGTGCAAAAGAATTGCAGAGCAATCTGATGGCGATATCAGCTTCGAAACCGTCATTAATGAAGGCACCACTTTTGTAGTGAAGTTGCCTGTGGTGAAAAGTGCATCGTGATAGAGGTGCTGGATACTGGATACTGGATGCTGGATACTGGATACTGGATACTGGATGCTGGATACTGGATACTGGATACTGGATGCTGGATACTGGATGCTGGATACTGGATGCTGGATACTACTTGATCAAACTAATTTACTCTTTTCGCTTGTTGTTTTGCAATGAAATGTTCAAATTCGGTTAGCGAAAAACTGCTAAGGTTGTTCTTTGCCGTTACCATTGCTTTTTGTGCCACTTTCACACCATAGCTTACATCATCAAATCCTGTGATGACGTGCGCATCTGGGTTGATGGAAATCAACACGTTTTTGTCCAGTGCTTTTCTGATATGTCTCCAGTCAATATCAAGTCTGCTGGGATGAGCATTCAGCTCAATGACCACCTGTTGTTCGGCGCAGGCATCGATGATTTTTTCGTGATCTACCGGATAACCTTTTCTGCTCAACAACAATCGTCCGGTCATATGACCAAGAATACTGGTATAAGGATTTTCTATGGCCTTCAGTAATCTCATCATGGCCTTATCTTCCGACATTTTCAAATTACTGTGCACCGATGCGATAACCAGATCGAAACGTTGCAACATACTGTTATCATAATCCAGGCTGCCGTCGTTGAGAATATCCGATTCAATACTTTTAAATATTTTGAAAGGAGCCAGCTTGATGTTCAGCTCATCGATCAGCTGATGCTGTGCCAGCACACGATCGGAGGTTAATCCTTGTGCATAAAAAGCGGTTTGGCTATGGTCGCTGATCACAAGATATTCGAAACCTTTTTCAATGGCGGCGATGGCCATTTCCTCAAGCGAGAAAGAACCGTCGCTCCAATTGCTGTGGCTGTGAATGATGCCTTTTATGTCTTTGGTTTCAATAAGCGCAGGTATTTCTTTTTTGCTTTGATAAAGTGTTAGGGCAGAAGGTACATCCCATAAACAAGGTGGAATCTCCTGCAAACCTTTCGATAGAAAATATTCGGAGAGGTTGTTGAAAGATGATGATGAAAGGGTAGCGATTGCTGATATTTCATCTATAAAAGAAGGGGAAGCGCTAAGAAGTAATTGCTGCTCGATGAGGGAAGCAGTAGCGCAACAATGCAAGGCGATATCGATGGATGCCGGTGTGGAGAATATCAGACAAGATGTTTTTTCTTTAAGTAGAAATCCTTTGATGTCGGTGATTTTTTTCTCTGCAACAGCAGTTTCTTCATCAATCACAAAATCCAGTCGGGTGATAGTTTCCAGCTGTAACAGGTATTCCCCGGCCAAGACAATTTTACGATCCGGAAAAATCTGGCTAAGCAAATCATAAATCTCTGGTACAGCGGATTCGACTTGTGCATAAAGATGAAAGTCTTTATGTCGGAAATAGAATTCGATGGCGTCGATAACATTCTGTTGTGTTTTTTCGCCAAATCCTTTAAAGAGTTTAAGTCTGTTTTCTTTGCAGGCATAGAGCAATTCGCCAATGCTTTCAATTTCCATCTCTTTCCAGATGGTATTTATTTTTTTGGGACCGATTCCCTTGATCTGCAACATTTCCAATACGCCTTCAGGTGTTTTGGCCACCAGCTCTTCCAAAGCTTTGATGGAACCGTTTTGAAGCAACTCTGTAATTTTCTGTGCAGATGAAACTCCAACACCTCTGAGGTTGGCCATTTTTTCAAAAGGTAAATCGGCAATAGGGTCTGTTATTTTTTCAATGGCAAAAGCTGCGGTAGCGTATGATTTGGCTTTGAAGCTGTTTTCTCCATGTATGTCTGTGAGCTTGGAAAGCAGAGAGAAGGCGTCTGCAATTTGATGATTATGCATGTTGCAAAAGTAGGGAAAGCGAAAAGAGTTCCGATGCTAATTTCAAAGTGAATTTGCAAGAGATATTATTGATTGTTGGGATGGGGCATAAAAAAGTCCCGGTAAATACCGGGACCATTATCTTTTGCTTCAAGCAAAGATTACGCTTTCTTAGCAGCAGCTTTCTTAGCAGGAGCTTTTTTAGCAGCAGCTTTTTTTGCAGGAGCGGCTTTCTTAGCAGGAGCAGCTTTTTTTGCAGGAGCAGCTTTCTTAGCAGGAGCAGCTTTTTTTGCAGGAGCAGCTTTCTTAGCAGCAGCTTTTTTTGCAGGAGCAGCTTTCTTAGCAGGAGCAGCTTTTTTTGCAGGAGCGGCTTTCTTTGCAGGAGCAGCTTTTTTCTTTGTAGCCATTTGTTTAAAATTTAATTGGTTAGTAAATAATGCTTAAAAGTAATTAGTATTTTTTAACTACCAAAAAAATTTTTTATTTTTTTTAAGATTAGATCGAGTTTACAGAAACAAGCGTTTTATCGCCTTTTGATTTTCTGAACTCAACAACACCATCAGCAAGAGCGAAAATGGTGAAGTCTTTTCCTAATCCAACATTCTTACCCGGATGATAAACGGTTCCGCGTTGACGTAAGATGATGTTACCAGCTTCAGCGGCTTGTCCGCCATAAATTTTTACGCCAAGTCTTTTGCTTTGTGAATCACGGCCATTTTTTACCGAACCTTCACCTTTTTTATGTGCCATTGTTTATACTTTTTATTTTGAAAACCAAATGTTCAAAATCTGATTAAGCAATTGAAGTTACTTTGATGTGGGTGTACTGTGTACGATGGCCGTGTTTTTTACGGAAGCCTTTCCTTCTTTTCATTTTGAAGGCGATGACTTTTTGTCCTTTTACCAGATCATTGATGATCTCGGCTTTAACAACAGCTTTAACCTGTGCTCCGCTGTTGATGCTGCCACCGTTGTCGGTAAACAATACATCGGAGAATTCTACAGCGTCTCCGGCTTTGCCATCAATATGGGGTACATATAAACTGTCACCCGCTTTTACTTTAAATTGCTGTCCAGCGATTTTTACGATTGCCAACATAAGTTTCCTGAATTTAGGACGGCAAAGGTAATGGTTTTACACTATTCTAGTAAAGTTTTTTTGATCTTTTTTTCCAAATAAGCCGAAATCAACCCATTGGCAAGCTTTTTCGTCGCAAAACTAACTGTTTGCCATGTGCCCATCCGATAAATTCCTCCTGAATTGAGATAATAACTCGCTAACAAGTCAGTTTGTTGACCGAAATCCACCGTTAACCAACAACCAATAACCAATAACAAATCACAAACCCCAAACCCAAAACATCAAACCCCAAACATTTCATTACATTCGCAATCTTATGCACTTTTTACGAAAGATTCTGCTGTTATTGTATAATGTATATGCGATAATGGTATTGTTGATTATTGTGCTTGTTTTATTTCCACTGGTATTGCTCACCTTATTACTGCCCGAACATAAACGCGGCAATGCTGTCTATTATATAAGCCGGCGCGCAGTGGATGTAGGCATGTTTTGCTGGGTGATGTATCATCGAAATATTTATGAAGCGCCTCATACCGAAGACCGGCCTTCGGTATTTGTATTCAACCACATTTCATATCTTGATGCCCTGATTATTTTAAAAGCGGTAAGGCGTCAACGGATCCGTGGACTCGGGAAATTCGAAATTTCAAAAATTCCGGTGTTTGGCTATATTTATAAAAGTGCAGTAGTGATGGTAAAGCGTGATGATGCCACAGACCGTGCCAGAAGTGTGAGTGATCTTAAAGCTGCCATCAGCCAAAATATTTCCATTATCCTGGCCCCCGAAGGTACTTTCAATACAACGCCTAATCCCTTGATTAAATTTTATGACGGGGCTTTTCGGATAGCTATCGAAACCCAAACACCCATTCGACCCTTACTTTTTTTAGACACCTTCGATCGGATGAACTACAACAGCATGCTGAGTCTAACCCCCGGAAAATCCAGAGTGGTCTATCTCGAAGAAGTGGCGGTAGAGGGTTACACATTGGATGAGCTGCCATTGTTAAAGCAAAAAGTATTTGAAATCATGGAGGCCGGTCTACTCAAATACAAAGCCACCTGGATTGGTAAATGATTGTCATGCCGAAATTGCAACAAAATATGTTCACTGAAGAAAAGCCGGTCTTATGGGCTCGGGTGATCTTACCGCTTGCTTTGCCGCAGGTGTATACCTATCATGTACCAGTAGCTTGGCATAACAAAGTACATCCGGGCTATAGAGTGGAAGTGGTTTTTGGCAACAACAGAAAATATGCTGGTGTGGTGAAAGATCTTTCATCGGTACAGCCACCTTATGCAACAAAGCCGATATTGAATGTACTGGATGATGCACCGCTGTTGTTTTCTCAACAATTGAAATTGTGGGAGTGGATAACGGAATATTATATGTGCACCGAAGGAGAAGTGATGGCGGCTGCCTTACCAGCGAATTTCAAATTGAGCAGCGAATCGATACTGATGTTTCAAGAGGAGTTTGGAGATGATTTCTCTGGGCTTACTGACGAAGAGTATGTTTTGGCAGAAGCTTTGCTCATCAGAAAACAGTTACAGATACACGAAGTACAATTGCTGCTGGAGGGATCGCATGTGTATCCTGTAGTTCGGTCATTGATTGACAAGCAGGTTTGCTTTATCTGGGAAAAACTAACTGAGAAGTATAAACCTCGCAAAGAGAATTATGTGGCTTTGTCGCCTCGCTTCAGGCAGGAAGCAGAACTGGCTGCGCTGCTCAATGATTGGAAAGGCGCACCCAAACAAATGGAACTCTTGCTGGCTTTTCTGCACCTGCACAAAACGGAAGGAGAGGTGCTACAAACGTCATTGCTGAAAAAAGCCAATGCCACATCAGCTCAATTGAATGCCCTGGTGGAAAAAGGCATCTTGCTAACGGAGAAGCGTAATGTAGACCGTATTGCCCAGCTTCCTCCCAACATAAACATTGATTTCCAACTTTCTGCTGCGCAGCAAAAAGCGCTGGATGAAATCAACCTTGCATTCACTTCAAAAAAAGTATGTCTCTTACATGGTGTTACCGGCAGCGGAAAAACCCAGCTGTATATCAAACAGATGGCCGACGCGATTCAGCAACAACAACAAGTGCTCTACCTGCTACCTGAAATTGCGCTGACTTCACAAATTATACGTCGATTACAAAAACATTTTGGCGGACATATTGCAGTGTATCATTCCAAATTCAACGACCAGGAAAGAATCGAATTATGGAACCGTATTCGTGATAGGAAAGTAAGTGTGGTGCTAGGGGCGAGAAGTGCTTTGTTCCTTCCTTTTCGCCATTTGGGGCTGATCATTGTGGATGAGGAACATGATGGCTCTTTCAAGCAACAAGATCCTGCACCCCGTTATAATGCAAGGGATGCTGCGATTTATTATGCTTCGTTATTTAATGCCAAAGTTCTCCTCGGCAGCGGTACGCCCTCCATCGAGAGTTATTTCAATGCCAAGCAAAGCAAGTATGGTCTGGTGGAATTGAAAGAAAGATTCGGCGGTTTGCAACTTCCCAAAATTGATGTTGTAAATGTTTTGCAAGACAAAAAGAAAGGAAAAGTAATCATCAGCGAGGTGTTGAAGGAAGCCATCCGTCAAACAGTGGCAGATAAAAAACAGGTGATACTTTTTCAAAACAGAAGAGGCTATAATCCCTATCTGATTTGCGGGGCTTGCGGATTTATTCCACAATGCCTGCATTGTGATGTGTCGCTTACCCTACATAAGCATAGCAATAAACTGCACTGTCATTATTGTGGCAGCATTTACCCCAAGCTTACCGCTTGTACGGCTTGTGGATCTAACGACTGGCTCGAGAAAAATTTCGGGACAGAAAAGATTGAAGAGTTGTTGGAGGCAGAATTGCCCGAGCTGCGGATCGCCCGTATGGATGTAGACAGTGTGAAAGGTAAAACAGCACATGATACGTTGATTCAGACGTTTGAGCAGCATCGTTTGGATGTGCTGGTGGGTACGCAAATGGTGGTGAAAGGTCTCGATTTTGAAAAAGTAGGATTGGTAGGCATCCTTGATGCCGATGGCTTACTCAGCTTTGCCGATTTCAGGGTGAATGAAAGAGCGTTTCAGCTCATGGAACAAGTGAGCGGAAGAGCCGGCCGAAAAGGGGAGCAGGGCAAGGTGCTGATCCAGGCCATCAATGTAAAACACCCGGTCATACAATGGGTGCAAGACCATGATCATGCATCCATGTTCAAACAGGAACTGGACACCCGAAAAGAGTTTGGCTATCCGCCGTTTAGCCGTTTGGTGAAACTTACATTAAAACATAAAGATGCCGACCTGGTTCGTCATGCCTCCGAAAAACTGGCAGCCTTGTTGAAAAAGGATATGCCTAATCAAATCATCGGTCCGGCGCAGCCCGTAATTCCGAGGCTCAGGAATCTTTATCACATGGAACTCATCATTAAAATTCCACGCGACAGCGGCATACAATTCAAAAAAGTGATTCGCCATCAAATTAATTTGCTGCAAACCGAAAAAATATACCGCTCCGTGACTATCATTGCAGATGCGGATCCTCAATAACTGATACATGAACATTCAATACAACATCTCACTCAGGCCATTCAATACTTTCGGGATGGATGTGCATGCCCGCAAGATGGTGACCATAGAACATGAAGCAGAATTGTTGACATGGCTCAATGAAAGTTCTGTGCATGATGAAACCCTGTTTATTTTGGGTGGAGGTAGCAACATATTATTCACCCGTGATATAGAGGATACTGTCTTACACAACAAAATTGCTGGTGTGGAGGTGGTGAATGAAGAGGAGGACCATATTTATATAAAAGCCGGAGCGGGCGTTAACTGGCATAGTCTGGTGATGCATTGTGTGGAAAGAGGCTGGGCCGGTATGGAGAATCTCGCTCTGATTCCCGGTAATGTGGGCGCTTCGCCCATGCAAAATATCGGCGCCTATGGGGTGGAACTGAAAGATGTCTTTCACGAGTTGGAAGCCATCCATCTGCACCAAAAAGAGAAAGTGGTTTTTCAATTGAAGGATTGTGAGCTGGGCTATCGCGAAAGTGTTTTCAAAAACAAATACAAAGGACAGTTCATCATTACTTCGGTGACATATAAGCTGAACAAAAAGCCGGTTTATCAAACCGGTTATGGTGCCATACAACAGGAACTGGAAAGAATGGGGGTAAAAGATCTCTCCATTGCTGCTATTGCCCAGGCTGTTATGCAGATCAGAAGAAGCAAACTTCCCGACCCGTCACAAATCGGTAATGCAGGAAGTTTTTTCAAAAATCCTGAAATTGAAAAATACCAGTACATCCAACTGCAAGCCTTATTTCCTCAGATTGTCGGCTATGTCCTTGCACAGGATAAAGTCAAACTCGCCGCCGGCTGGCTGATTGAACAATGTGGCTGGAAAGGTTTTCGTAAAGGTGATGCGGGTTGTCACGAAAAACAAGCCCTGGTTTTGGTCAACCATGCCCATGCCCAAGGCGCCGAAATCATAGCGCTCAGCCAGGAGATCATCGCATCAGTGAAAGAAAAATTTGGGGTAAGGCTCGAAAGGGAAGTGAATGTATATTGACTGTATATTGACTGACGTAAAGCCATAAACGAAAAACAGGTTTAAAATCTGCTCATGCATTTTTTAAACCTGTTTTTTTATGGGAAGATGATTCTTATCCTTTTAGGGATTGGCTTTCTTCAATTGAGATTTGATTTGAGGGTAAGACATGACAGAGTCTTTACGCTGCGCAGCTTGTGCTTCAGCTTCCTTGATCATTCTGAATTGCTGTTCCATGCCCATCATGCCTTTGATCAATCCGGCATTTCTTTCAGCTTCGGGAGAGAGATTATCCTGCATTCTGTCGGGCAGATTTTGATAATAGGACGATTGCTGCTCCATGTCTTTTTTCAGACTTCTGGTTATTTTGGCGGCCAGAACGCTGTCACCGGCTTTGTATGCCGAATAGAGCATTTGTAAAGAGATGGAATTGTGTTGTTGGAATCTGCCCACCATACCATAAGGCATATTTTCCTGATCCATCATTTTATCGCATTTGTTCAGCAATTTTTTGGCTTCTTCCATTCTTCCATTATCGGCTAATGAGCCAGCGGCCTGTGCATAAGCATAACGGATGCTGTTGAGGTGACGACGGTTTTCTTCATCGAAATAGACACCTTTTTTCTCGCAGCCGCCAAAAGCGAATTTGTTGTTCATCTTATCCGACACCCAGTCGAGGTTGGCACCGCCATTATCGATTGGTACCAAACGGAAGGTCATGCCATCCTGACGAAGATATTTTTCAAAGCCCAGTTCGCCATAGGCGGAAGTGAAATAAATAGGACGTTTCCATTTGTTGGCGGCAATGATGTTGAGGATGGCCGCATCGTTTTTATAGAGATAGTTTTTGCCGATATTGAATTGTAAAGCGGGAACAATCATGTCGTTGGCATTTACCGTTCCATTTCTTCTAACCAAATCTGCATCCACTGGCACGCTCACATTTTGAGAAGGGAATACATTGATGGTTTCACCTTCATTTTCTGTGGTGCCTTTGGCCGGATCGTCAGAACCTGCGTAATCTTTCATCATAGTATACAGGTCCATGTATGATTTTGAATCAACGCCCGGTACATTTGGATTGAAGCGCACCACATCTCTTTTAGAGCCTTCGATGTCGGCAGCCGACCAGATAGGATCGATGGGGTCGCTGTTGTTTACTTTATAGCGGAGCTGGTTGATGTACCAGTCGGTACCCAGCAAACTGCTGTTGATGACTCTTATGTCGGGTCTGATGCCTTCCACTTCCTGCGCATACCAAAGCGGGTAAGTATCATTATCTCCAAATGAAATGAGAATAGCGTTGGGGGCGCAGCTTTCCAGATAATCTTTGGCAAGGTCTCGGGCCAATGTCTTGCGGCTGCGATCATGATCGTCCCACTCCTGATCGGCCATGATGGCGGGCACAGCCAGCAAACATAACAAGCCGGCACCGATGATGGCGGATTGTTCATTTTTAATGAAACTGCCGAAAAGGTCTTTTACATATAAAACACCAAGTCCGATCCAGATGGCGAAGGCATAGAATGAGCCTACATAGGCATAATCACGCTCACGGGGTTGGTTACCTGCCTGATTGAGGTAGAGGCAAATGGCGAAGCCGGTGAAGAAGAATAACAAAGTGGTGATCAGCATGTCTTTTCTGTCTTTCCTGTATTGGTAGAACAAGCCCAACAAACCGAGTATGAACGGCAACATGTAAAGTTTGTTATTGGCCTTGTTATGCTTGATGCTATCTGGCATTAGGTCTTGATTACCTAAACGCATATCATCATAAAATGAAATGCCGGTGAGCCAGTTACCATCGCGCACATTGCCCATATTGGTGCCTTGAATATCATTTTGCTTACCTGAGAAATTCCACATGAAATAACGCCAATACATCCAGTTGATTTGATAGCTGAAGAAGAAGCCCAAGTTTTCGGCCATGGTTGGAGCACGTTCATAAGAGCCATCCTGGTTTTTGCCGATGCCGGCCCAGTTGGCATAATAGTCGGCATGTCCTTGGTCGTTGCTCATGTCCCACATGCGAGGGAAGAAGTGTTTGTCTTCAGGAGCGTAAATGTATTCTACTTTCTTGCCGTTCTTTTCATATTTACCATTGGCCTTGATATAAGTATCGGTTGTTTTGGCTTCCTGAATTTGTGCGGTAAAATCTTGACCGTAAAGTATCGGCCAATCGCCATATTGTTCACGGCTTACATAGCCCACCAAGCTCACGGGATTGTCAACATTGAACATATCTACGCTTGGGTCTGCCGTACTTCTTACCATGGTGGTGAAGTAAGTGGAGTAACCGAGCAGCATGAAAGTGAAGCTCCAAAGTCCGAGTTTCAGAAAATTCCAATTGTTTTTACCGGCTATTCGCAAGCCGAAAAAGATCAATACGCCAAGGAGTAAGAAGAAGAAGGCAAAACCGGTGAAATAAGGCATGTTGAGGCTGTTCACAAAAAATATGTCCATGTTGCCGGCGCCTTTGATGCTCCATTGGATAACCGCTTTTTGAACCAATCCGGTGATAACACAACCGAGAATGAAAGCCATCAAAGTGCCCCAATTGGTAGGCTTATATCTTTTGAAGTAATAGATAATGACGATAGCCGGGATGGTCAGCAAGTTCAATAAGTGAACGCCAATGGAAAGGCCCATCAGATAAAAAATGAGGATGATCCAGCGGTCGGCGCGAGTGAAATGTCCTTTGATGCCTTGCTCCTGTTCTTCGGTAACATTTTGTTCCCATTTCAGCATGGCCCAGAAAACAACGGCAGTGAAGAAAGAAGACAATGCGTATACCTCACCTTCAACGGCACTGTACCAGAAAGAATCGGAGAAAGTGTAAGCGAGAGCCCCTACAACACCTGCGGCCATGATGGCCATGATATTGGAAGTGGTCAGCTCACGTTGATCTTTTTGAACAATCTTACGGGCAAAGTGGGTGATGGACCAAAATAGAAATAATATAGTGAACGCACTGGCCAAAGCACTCATGGTGTTGATACCCGTAGCGGCAGTGGCCGGTGAAAAAGGAATCATGAAGATTCTTCCAATCAGAACGAACAAAGGTGCGCCCGGAGGGTGAGGGATTTGAACTTTATAGGCACTGGAAGCAAACTCTCCGCAATCCCATAAGCTGCCGGTGGCTTCCATGGTCAGCAAATAAACGGCACTGGCCAGCAGAAACACGGCCCATCCGGTAAGGTTGTTTATTCTTTTGAAATTCATACGCTTAAAATTATAAGTGGGCAAATATAATCATGTTTGTTTTGATTTTTGGGACTTCACCATTTTTTTGCACTAACACTAAGGCCTTTATTATTTAGATGGGCTAAATTCTTTGTTTTGACTAGATTGCATGGTAATGATAAGAGGAAGAAGTAATGGCATTTGAAAAAGAAAAGGTCAATTCGATGGCCAGCATTTTTTGCGATCAGATTTTAATGTAGAAATATATGAACAAAGCCCTTATTCAGTTACATGTGGCTGTTTTTTTGGCGGGCTTCACCGCTATTTTGGGAAAGCTCATCACATTGAATGAGGGGGTGCTTGTTTGGTATCGGTTGTTTTTTTCTGTAGTCATTTTGGGTGCGCTCATGATTTTTAGAGGTCAGTTGAAACGGATCACCTGGCTTGAATTTTTTAAAATAATAGGAGTGGGTTTTATATTGGCTTTTCATTGGGTGACTTTTTACGGGTCGGTGAAATATGCCAATGCTTCTGTGGCAGTGGTTTGCATTTCGATGGCCGGTTTTTTCTCCTCTGTGTTTGAGCCGCTGATTTTAAAAAAAAGGATAGTGTTGGTGGAATTGCTGCTGGGATTGATAGCATTGGCCGGAGTGTATATCATTTTTGATTTTCATCCCCATTTTAAAATCGGGATTCTTTTTGGTGTGGTGGCCGCAATGGGGAGTGCAATTTTTCCAATTTTTAATAAACAACTGCTTGAGAAACATAGTCCAGAGGTGCTCACTTTTTATGAATTCATTGGCGGACTCCTCTCACTCACTCTGTTGTTACCCTTTTATTTTTTGATTTCTCCTGCACACCATTATCGCGTAGAGGGCAATGATTGGTACTGGCTCATCATCATGGCTTGCTTGTGTACGGTTGCCGCAATGGACCTTCAAATGAATGCCTTAAAAAGAATATCCGCTTTTACAGTCAATCTTACCTATAATCTTGAGCCGGTATATGGAGTAGCTTTGGCGTTTGTGTTTTTTCATGAGGATGAAAATATGTCACACCATTTTTACTGGGGATTCTTCCTGATTATTCTTTCTATCGTATTACAAATGTTAAGGGTTAGAAGAAACAATAAACCTAAAGTTCTAAAGGTTGGCATGAGAGATTAACAATGAAACATCTCTGCAATGAAGATTAACCAACTCAAAGAAATTCAATTTCCCAGTCGATAGTGGCAAAATGCCCAAACATCGCACTGACACCACAATATTTTTCTTTGGACAATTGCACCGCTCGCTCCACCTTATGCCGATCATCTGCAAAAACATTAATTGCATATACAATTGCCACTTTATCATATATCTTAGGGTGTTCTTCAGTGAGTGAAGCGTCGGTTCGTATGGAGAAATGACTAAAAGTTACTTGCATTTTATTCAGGATACTGACCACATCGATGCCGGTACAGCCAGCCAGTGCGGCCAGCATCAGCTTCTTGGGACTGGGTCCCAGATGCTGACTATTATCATCGGTTGTATCCATCTTGATTTTATATTGATCAATGGTAGCAGTAAATGCCAATCCTGATTCAAATTGGGTGCTCACGCTGTGTATATTCATCTTTAATTTCTATTTAAGGGGAGATAAAGGTCAAAAAAACTGCGGTTTTCCACAAATTCAAAAAAGTTTTTAAAATTATCGTTCCAATTATAAAACATAATCCCTACCTTTGCCGTCCAAAATTTAGGAACATGGCTAGAGTATGTCAGGTAACAGGAAAGAAACCCATTACAGGAAACAAGGTTTCTCACTCCAACATCAAAACAAAACGCAGATTCCTGCCCAATTTGCAGACCAAGCGTTATTTCCTGGCTGAAGAAGACAAATGGGTTACACTTAAGGTGTCTTCAGAAGCAATCAGAACCATCAATAAAAATGGTCTCTATTCGGTAGTGAAAGCATTGCGTGCTGCCGGAGAAAAAATTTAATCAGCGCTTTTAAAATTTTATAACAATGGCAAAGAAAGGTAACAGGGTTCAGGTGATTTTGGAATGTACCGAGCATAAGACCAGTGGTCAGGCCGGAACAAGCCGTTATATCACTACCAAAAACAAAAAAAATACGCCTGAGCGTATGGAATTGAAAAAGTACAATCCCATTTTGAAGAAAGTGACTGTACATAAAGAAATCAAGTAATTAAAGTTTATTAATTTTCGATAGTTAATTTATAAAACTATCGGTTTAAAATAGGAAAAATGGCAAAAGCAGCTAAAACCGCGATTAAGACCAAGGACCAGAAAGCAGCCGCAGAGGCAAAAAACTGGACTAAAGTTATTCGTACCGTACGCAGTCCAAAGACTGGTGCTTATACCTTTAAAGAAGCAATGGTTCACAAGGATAAGATTCAGGAACACCTGAGCAAGTAATTGCGACAATAACTAATTTTATAAAGCCGTTCTGTTTTAGAATGGCTTTATTTGTTTTGTTTAATAAGTAAAAAAGCGTCTTCAAATTTATGGGGCAGGCTTTTAATTTTTGACTTTTGAATTATTTATTACCATGGGATTATTCGATAAGTTATTCGGCAAGAAAGAGCAGAAGGAATCGCTTGATCAAGGGCTGCAAAAGACCCGTGAGGGCTTTATGGGAAAGATTGCCAAGGCGGTAGCTGGAAAGAGTAACATCGACAGTGAGGTACTGGATGAGATTGAGCATGCGTTGGTAACAGCCGATGTAGGAGTAGCCACTACGGTAAAAATTATTGACCGAATTGAAAAAAGAGTATATAAGGATAAGTATCTGAATACGAGTGAACTAAACAGGATAATTAAAGAAGAGATTCAGTCTTTGCTAGTTGATGCGCCACAGGACACCTCTTATCGTAACTATGAATTGCCAGAAGGGCACAAGCCACATGTGGTGTTGGTAGTGGGAGTAAATGGTGTGGGTAAAACAACTACCATTGGTAAGTTGGCGCATAACTTTTCGCTGGCAGGCAAATCTGTTTTATTGGGGGCTGCCGATACTTTCAGGGCAGCTGCTGTAGATCAGCTTACCATTTGGAGTGAAAGAGCTAATGTGCCGATTGTGAAAAAGGAGATGGGTAGCGATCCGGCTTCCGTAGCTTATGATACGGTGTTGAGTGGTGTGGCCAGGAATTCGGATGTTATTCTCATTGATACTGCAGGAAGATTGCATAACAAAGCGCATTTAATGGATGAGCTATCTAAGATTAAAAGAGTGATACAGAAGGTGATACCGGATGCACCTCATGAAGTATTGTTGGTATTGGATGGCAGTACCGGTCAAAATGCTTTGGAGCAGGCCAGGCATTTTACAGCAGCTACAGAAGTCTCAGCTTTGGCCATCACCAAACTCGATGGCACGGCAAAGGGGGGTGTGGTGCTGGCCATAGCAGACCAATTCAATATCCCTGTAAAGTTTATTGGGGTGGGAGAAAAAGCCACCGACTTGCTGGTGTTCGATAAACAGGATTTTGTGGATGGCATGTTTCAGTTAGGCGAATAAAAAAGGAGCCCCTAAGAATAAGGGCTCCGGTTTACCAAAACTAACTGCTTATGAGAAATTCTTAAAAGCTTTATTTCCATTACAAACCTACGTGATGAAATCTCTTTTCGGTGTTAACCTATCGCCAATTAATCTGAAAATTTTCGTTAAACGATTTCAGTAGCCTCTCTTATCATTCTCTTGTTTGAATCTCTTAGGCAAATGTTTTGATAAGCAAAATGATGAACCCATAAATAGCTGTAGTAATAAAGACTCCCTTGGCTGTTTTATCTTTTTCAAATTGAATAAATATGGTAAAGACAAGCGCATTCACCAGTAGGGATATGGTCAGAAAACTGGAAAGTAATGGTCTGTATGTGGAGTCCAAAAACATGTCATTGAAGAAAGTACCAATTGGTGTGGTTGGAAAATTATACATTTTGAAAGCTAGCATACCCATTACAGGTGCAATAAAGCCCAACACAATTCCCATTTTCAAATTATCTTTTAATAATTTCATTTGAAGAGTTTTGATTTTTCTAATTGCTTTTTTAACGTATAGTTCGTTAAATCAAACTGCACAGGTACCACACTCACATAATTGTTTTGCAAGGCCCATACATCGGTGTCTTTTCCTTTGTCGAAGTTTTTGAATTCGCCTGTCAGCCAGAAGTATCTTTTACCCTGAGGATCTATGCGTTCGTCAAAAGACTCATCGTATTTGGCATATGCCTGTTTGCATACTTTGATTCCTTTGATTTCTTTATAAGGTACTGAAGGAATGTTGACATTCAAAAGCAAATGTTTATCCATGACGGGTTGCGACATGATTTTTGAAACAATTTTGTGTACAATTTTCCTTGCAGGTTCCATATCGGCTTCGTAACGGTAATCCAACAAAGAAAATCCAATGCTGGGTATGCCTTCAATAGAAGCTTCCATGGCGGCAGACATGGTACCGCTGTAGATGACGTTAATAGAATGGTTGGCGCCATGGTTGATGCCACTCAAACAAATATCGGGTTTACGATGAAGGATCTTATCTACGGCCAGCTTCACGCAGTCCACAGGAGTACCGGAGGTTTGCCAGGCTTCAATCTCGCCGAATAAATTCACTTTATTCATGCGAAGGGGGGAGCCGATGGTGATGGCATGTCCCATTCCGCTTTGTGGTTTGTCGGGTGCCACCACTACAACTTTCCCCAGTCCTTTTACTGCTTCCACCAGGCTTCTGATACCGGGAGAGGTGATGTCGTCGTCATTAGTGATCAGAATGATGGGTTCGGATTTTTTACTTTTTGCCATAATGAGTTTGATTAATTGAACCAGCGAAATAAGGGTCTGGCCACTTCTGCTTTATTGGGCCAGGGTATGGAAACAATGATCAGTAAAAAAGCGATACCAAAGAAAATGGCCGCTTTCTTGTGTTTTTTGTCGGCTTCGGCTTTCTTTACCGCGGTTCTGCCCACATGCACAAGTATCCAGGCGATAATCATCATGAAACCATGCTCCACAATGAAAAAGCGGTCGGTGGTTGATTTCATCACATCACCCATGCCGGCTTTCATTTTATCGAACCAGGAATTGGAGAAGAATAAGATGAGCCCCATCAGTAACTGAATGTCGCAAAAAATCATGAAAAACAAATTGCTTTTATTGTCGGCACTAGAATAAGCACGTTTGCTGATAAGGCCTGTAAAAGCATTGATTAAAGTCCAGGCGCCAAAAACTAGAATGGCCCAGCGTATGAGGTTGTGGATAACAAGAATGGCTTGCATATGTGTTGATTTTTCAACAAAAGTAAGCAGTATAAAGGTTTTATGGGATTCAAATTTGGATAATATTGAATTGGAATAAAAATGGGTTGGAAAAATAAATTTTGATAAACTAAAATATTTAGTATGTTTGTGCTAATCAAATTAGTCAAGCCATGTCAAAAGCCGGATTAAATCTAAAATACCTCAGAAAATTAAGAGGTTGGACGCAAGAAGAGTTTGCGCACAAACTGAACATCAAAAGGTCGCTGGTGGGCGCGTATGAAGAAGAGCGTGCCGAACCAAGGCTCGAGGTGCTGGAAGAAGTGGCGCACATGTTCAAACTTTCTCTGGACGAATTGTTGCTGAAAGATCTTGCTCATCAGCAGGCGGGCAGTGCCGGCAGCTATTTGCAAAAAAGAAGGATGCAGAAATTGATGACAGCCGAGCGAAATGTGATTCATTTTGTTCCGGTGAAGGCTGCTGCGGGTTATCTTACCGGTTATGCCGACAATGAGTTCATCGACGAACTGAACACTTTTACCCTGCCTATGCTTACAGGTGGACAATACCGGGCCTTTGAAATCATCGGCGATAGTATGCTGCCAACCCCCAGCGGTAGCATCATCGTGGGAGAAAAAATTGATTCGATGGAGGATGTAAAAAGCGGACAAGCTTTCATCGTGCTCAGTAAAAACGAAGGCATCGTTTACAAAAGAATCGTAAAGAACCCCAAAGTCAAAAATAAAATTACGCTGGAAAGTGACAATCCTTCTTACCAACCTTACCAGATCAATGTCGAAGATATTCTGGAAATCTGGCAGGCGCAGCTGGTGATAGCCAAAGTGGCTGCGCAGCAAAGGTGGGACGTGAATTCACTCGCCAACCTGGTCAGCAACCTGCACGATCAAGTGAGTACGCTGAAGAAGAAGATGAATTAAGGGAAAAGTAGGTTTGGGAGGATTAATTATTTGTGTAACTGCATGCAGTGGTTTGGTAAGTTTCGTAGGTTTCGTAAGTTAGGGTGCTAAGATTCAAAATGTGGCAGAGGGTTTGAAGGTTCAAAGCAGTCAAACTTACTTTACATACCAAACTTACCAAACGTTCTAAACCTACCAAACAATAAAAGCGAACAAATTCCAAACAACAAACCCCAAACAACAAACATTTTTTAGATACACCGATAATACATAAAACAAAACAACATGATCAAATTACAAATCATTGGCAATCTCGGTAAAGATTGTATCGTGAAAGAAGTAAACGGCCGAAAAGTAATCAACTTTAGTGTGGCGCATACAGAGCGTTACAAAGACAGCATGGGCAATCAAAAAGAACGAACCACTTGGGTGGAATGTGCCTATTGGAACGAAAAGACCAACGTATCTGAGTATCTTACCAAAGGCAGAACTGTTTATGCCGAAGGAACACCTGAAGCAGATGCCTATACCAATAAAGAAGGTCAAGCCTCAGCAACACTGAGAATGCGTGTACAAAACCTTCAGCTGCTAGGTGGTAATCAACAAGATCCAAATCAACAAAACACGGCTGGCACTACATCAGGCTCATCACAGCCACATGCGGCAGAAAATGAAATAGTGCCTTTCTAACACTGATTCGATTTATTTCAAGGTCTGCCTTTGGCAGACCTTTTTTATTTTACCTTTAAGCATAATCTTAAAGCACATGAAGAAGCTATTTTTGCTGTTCAACGCATCCTGTTGTTTTGTATTGTTGTCATTGGGGCAATACACTTCCAAAAGAGCGATTGATTGGGTCAATCCATTTATTGGCACAGGTGGACACGGCCATACTTACCCGGGTGCGGTGGTCCCACATGGGATGGTGCAATTGAGTCCCGATACCCGTTTGGAGGGCTGGGACGGATGCAGCGGCTATCATTATTCCGACTCCTTCATCTATGGCTTTTCGCATACGCATTTGAGTGGTACCGGTTGCAGCGACTATGGCGATATTTTGCTGATGCCCGGAAACGGCAGGCCTTCCCCTGATAATGGAATATATAAATCGGCCTTTAGTCACCAACGCGAAAAAGCCTCTCCGGGATTTTACAATGTTCATTTGGATAAAGATGATATTGATGTGGAACTTACGGCTACGGAGCGAGTGGGCTTACACAGGTATCATTTCAATAATCCCAATGAACGTTTCATTTTACTCGATCTCAAGCACCGCGATGAAGTGCTGGCTTCATCACTCAAGCGTGTGAACGATTCTACTTTCACTGGTATGCGCAGAAGCAAGGCCTGGGCCGAAGATCAGTATGTTTTCTTTTCCATCCATTTTTCTAAAAGAGTTACAGGCATCACCCTTTTCCAAAATGACTTGCCGGTAAATGAACTAAAAGAGAATACCGGAAAAAATATCAAATGTGCTTTTCATTTTCCTGATGGAGCCGATAATATTGAAGTCAGAGTAGCCATTTCGCCCGTAAGCGAGGCAGGCGCCATGAATAATTTTAACAGCGAAGCCAATCAAAGGGTTTTTGAAAATTTAAAAGGTTGGGCCAGAAATCGCTGGGAAGATGAATTGAATAAGATCGAGGTTTCTTCTATAGATCAAAACAAGATGGCCATTTTTTATACTGCTTTGTATCATACCACCATCGTACCCAACATCAATATGGATGTGGATGGGAAATACAGAGGGCGAGACAATCAGATTCATCAGGCAAATGGATTTACCTATTATTCCGTTTTCTCCCTTTGGGATACTTACAGAGCCGCACATCCCTTGTACACCATCATCGATCAAAAAAGAACGGTGGATTATCTTAAAACTTTTTTGGTACAATATCAGCAAGGCGGACAACTGCCTATTTGGGAACTGTCGTCCAACGAAACCGATTGTATGATCGGTAACCACAGCATTCCGGTGATTGTAGATGCCTGGATGAAGGGCATCAAGGGGTTTGATGAAAAGCTGGCGATGGAAGCCATGTTGGTGGCTTCTTTTTGGGATCATGAAGGGATGAAAGGTTATATGGATCATGGAGCGGTGATGGTGGAGGATGATCATGAAAATGTGAGTAAAACATTGGAATATGCCTACAACGATTTTTGCGTAGCCATCATGGCGGAAAAGATGGGATACCATTCGATTGCTGCAAAATTTTATCAAAGGGCACAACAGTATAAAAACCTGTTTGATCCCAAAAGCGGTTTCATGCGTCCGGTTAAAAATGGTGGATGGTTGGAGCCTTTTGAGCCCCGTGAAGTCAACAACCATTTTACAGAAGCCAACAGCTGGCAGTATTCATTTTATTTTCCGCAAGATATCGCTGGTTACATCGAGATGATCGGAGGACCTGACTCATTGGAGAAAAAGTTGGACGACTTGTTCAATGCGCCCGAAAAAACCACTGGCCGCGACCAAAGCGATATCACCGGTTTGATTGGTCAGTATGCGCATGGCAACGAGCCGAGTCATCATATCATCTATCTCTATAATTATACCCGTCATCCCTGGAAGACACAATTCTATGCCAATAAAGTGATGAATGAGTTTTACAAGAATGCGCCTGATGGTTTGATTGGCAATGAAGATTGCGGACAAATGAGCGCCTGGTATGTGATGAGCGCCATGGGTTTGTATCCTGTTACACCCGGTAATGGCCAATACATGATTGGAAGTCCGCAGTTCGGGTTGGTAGTGTTAACGCTCGAAAATCAACGCGTTTTTCAGTTTCATCCGCAATATCCCGACAGTACACATGTGTATGTTTCTAAAGCCACAATGGGTTTATATGGTAAGAAAGGGATGTTTCCCATCAAAGCGCCGGCCATTCGTCATGAAGATTTGATGAACGGGGGGGTGATTTTATTTGAAATGTCGGCTGATAAAAACAACTCAGCTTTTACTCAATTGCCTGCATGCACAAAGCTGCAACAACTTGAGGACTTACAATTGAAAAAAACTTCAGAGAAGCGGCAGGAGTTTGAAGTGAAATATTTGTTGAACGAGTCGGCTAATCATTCGTTTGTAACCAATCCGATAATTTCGGGTGGTGCCATGGCATTCAGAGAGAAGAAGACAATCAGCATGAATTGTGCACAAAAAGGGGTGGTGATTTATTTCAGTACCAATGGAGAAGAACCCAACGAGAAGATGAACCGGTATTTGCAGCCTTTTGAAATCGATACCACCACTGTCATTAAAGCCATTGCAATCGATCAAATGGGTAATCGCAGTAAAGTGGTGAAGGCTGAATTTAAAAAATCCACACACGATTGGAGCGTAACACTGAACAGCAAATTTGAGCCGCAATATGAGGGAGGAGGTGCACAGGGATTGATTGATGGCATCCGCGGAACCACCAATTGGCGCATGGGTAACTGGCAAGGCTACCAGCTTTGCAACCCTGAAGCGGTGATTGATTTGAAAAAGGCGACTACAATCAAAAATGTAAAAGTCGGTTTTTTACAGGATGTGGGTGCATGGATAGTTATGCCTCAAACTGTGATTGTAGAATTGTCTGAAGATGGAATTACTTACAAAGAAGTTTACAGAGCCGATCGTTTACTCCCCATTGAAGATCTGAAGCCACAAGTGAAAAATGTGGTTGCGGATTGTACTTCACAACAGGCAAGATATATAAGAGTGAAAGCCATTCAGTACGGCAAATTGCCCGCCTGGCACGAAGGCGCCGGCGGCGATACACATATTTTTGTGGATGAAGTGGAGGTGGAATAAAAGGTTTCAAAGGTTTAATAGTTTAAAAGGTTCAATGCCTGCCTGTTGTGAGGGTTTGGTAGGTTTTGAGGGTTTCGTAGGTTTGATGTTTAAGGTATTGAGGATTCAAAATGTGTGAGAGCGGTTGAAGAATCTTTGTTATCAAAATTACTCAACTTACCAAACGTACTAAACCTACTAAACTAGCGAAGCGACCAAACAACAAACCACAAACCACAAACAACAAATACAATCAATTATCCTAATCTCCTTTTTCCAAATTAAAAATATCCTCAACATACTTGCCGAAAATTTCTGCAATTTTTAAAGCAAGTATGGTAGAGGGGACATATTTGCCTGTTTCAATTGAAAAGATAGTTTGACGCGATACATTCAGTAAATCAGCCAACTCTTGCTGAGTAATTCCTTTTTTGTTTCTTTCCTCTTTCACGTAGTTAATCATCCGCTTTGTATTTATTGATGATTAATGTAGAATTGAAAGCAATAAGATAACTGAGCCAGAATAATACAATGGCAGCCAGAAAAAACGCTGCTAATCCTCCATTTCCCTCGGGCTCGGAATTGAAAATAAACATAGCGCCGAATGCAATCATAAAAAACAACATTTGAGTGATGGCGCTGATTTGAAATGATTTCAACCTGATCGTTTGGATACATTCATCTTCAATTCTTTCTTTAGAAAATATGGAGAAGTACAATCCGAAAAGAAAACTAAAAAAAGATAAACTCAAAATGGCGACCCTATCACTATGACTCAGTCCTGAGCCCATCCATCCCAATTGTGTGGCCATCCAGAAAATAATTCCTACTGGAAAAAGATAAAATCCGATTCGCTTGAATCTGTTTGGCAACAAGTAAAAAGGCTTCATTTTATTTGTTTTTGATGAAATACAAATGTAAAGTAAACTTTACAAACAGCAAAACTCACAACCACTAATCACTAATCACCAATCATAAATTTCAAACACCAAACACCAAACCACAAACCACAAACGATAATAAACAAAAAAACTGCCGAAATTAATTAGCATCGTAAAAAAACACCCGGTAATACTTTTAAAATTATTACCGGGTGATCGAAAAAAAATATCAGTTTGTTTACTTGATATGTGCGTTCTTTCTGCTGTATCCAAAATAAATAATGAAACCAATGGCCAGCCAGCCAATCAGTCTTGCCCAATTCAACCAGCCCAATCCAAAAATCATGGCAGCACATACGATGATGCCCAATATGGGTACAACAGGAACCAGTGGTGTTCTGAATTGACGAGGCAGATCTGGGTCTGTTTTTCTTAATATGATTACCGCGGCACAAACCAGAATGAATGCAAACAAAGTTCCAATGCTGGTCATATCACCTACAATGTCGCCCGGTACAAATGCGGCAAATGCACCTACAATGATCAAAATGAAAAGATTGGCTTTATAGGGAGTTTTGAATTTAGGATGTATGGCACTGAAAGCAGCTGGCAACATTCCATCTTTACTCATCGAGTAAAAAACACGGCTTTGCCCGAGCAGCATTACCAATATTACAGATGAAAAACCGGCAAGAATGGCAACCGTTACAAACTTGCCAAGCCAGGAATATCCCACCATTGTTTTTTCAATTGCTTTGACGACAGATGCTTCTTTACCGTTCGTTCTGAAAAAATCAACATCCACCAGACCTGTCAGCACATGTGCAAACAGAATATACAAAACAGTGCAAACAGCCAACGATCCCAGTATACCAATAGGCATCGCTTTTTTTGGGTTTTTTGTTTCCTGAGCGGCCGTACTTACCGCATCAAAGCCAATGAAGGCAAAGAAAACCACACCTGCTGCACCAAGAATTCCCATAATACCACCATAGTTATGTGATACGCCTTGTCCGTCGATATATTTACTAGGTTCAGGAATATAAGGTGTGTGATTGCCGGATTGTATGAAACCCCAACCCAGCACAATAATCAAAATCACGATGGAAACTTTTGTAATTACAATCAAGCCATTTACAAAAGCAGATTCCTGTGTACCCTTGATCAATAATAAACTCATCAAAGCAACAATTCCTAGAGCGGGTAAATTGACCATCCCATTGCTAGTTTGCACCAAGGTTGTCAGGTTTTCGGGAAGTTTGATATATTGTTCGTGTGGAATGATTAATGATTTGCTGCCATCAGCTCCGGTTTGAACTGCTTTGACGAGCAAATCATGATCTTTGGCAGTGAAAAAATTGATGATGGTATCGATGGAGGTTCCACTTACTTGGTGCAGGGATTCAAATGGAGAATGGCACCATTCGTAAGCAATAGCTTTTACATGGAATACATTGGTCAGTAAATTATTTAGATATTCACTCCAGGCGATACCAACGGTGGCTGCACCAACCGCATATTCGAGTACCAGGTCCCAACCGATGACCCAGGCCAACAATTGACCCATAGTTGCATATGTGTAGGTGTAAGCACTACCGGAGATTGGAATTGATGAAGAAAGTTCAGCGTAACATAATCCAGCCAGTGCACATCCAATCGCAGCTACGATAAAACCCAAAGTCACAGAAGGACCAGCATTCTGAGCAGCAGCAGCTGCTGTTCTTACGAAAAGCCCAGCCCCAATTATGGCGCCGATGCCTAAGGCCACCAATGATCCAGCAGATAAAGTTCTTTTCAATCCTTTTTCCGAATCTCCTGCCTCTTCCATCAGCATTTGAATTGGTTTTCTCGTAAAAATTCCCATAATGATTTCTTTATTTTTTTTGAATGAAACCGAAAAATAGGAAATAATTGAATTCGTTGTGCAAATTCACACGAAAGATACCCACAAGCCATTATGGCTTTTATCTTTATATTGCAAATCCAAAAAACAAACATGCAAGAACATTCCGCTCCAACTTCAAAACCCAACAGGCTTACACTGTATATCGTCATAGCCATGGTGTTGGGAATTTTTGCCGGTTATCTTGTGCATGAAAACGCTTCTCCCGAATTCATCAAAGACTTTTCGCCCAAAATAAAACTGCTGGCCACCATTTTTATTCGGATGGTGCAGATGATCATTGCCCCATTGGTGTTTGCCACCCTGGTGGTGGGCATTGCCAAGCTGGGTGATTTGAAAACGGTAGGCAGGGTGGGTGGTAAAGCCATGTTGTGGTTTATTTCCGCATCGCTGATCAGTCTTACACTCGGACTCATTCTTGTGAACATCACCAAACCCGGTGTAGGCGTGAATATTGCCGGAAACGACCTGGAAGGCGCTAAAGATCTGATAGGGAAAACCAAAGAGTTTTCTCTCGATAAATTCATTGAGCATGTTTTTCCGCGTAGCGTGGTGGAAGCCATGGCCAACAACGAGATTCTGCAACTGGTGATTTTTTCAGTTTTTTTTGGTGTAGCCGTTACCGCCATTGGCGAAAAGGGTGCACCCATTGTGAAAGCGTTGGATGCACTGACGCATATCGTATTGAAAATGGTTGCTTATGTGATGAATCTCGCTCCACTCGGCGTTTTTGGCGCCATGACCGCCGTGATTTCCATCAAAGGGTTGATGATTTTAAAAACCTATGCGTATTATATCGGCTCTTTTTATCTTGGACTCGCAGCACTCTGGCTGATCTTATTGGGGGTTGGATATCTCATATTGAAAAAACGCTTGAAGGTTTTATTGAAACGCTTGTACAGCCCCATGGCCATCGCTTTCAATACTGCCAGCAGTGAGGCGGTGTTCCCCAAACTGGTGGAAGAGATGGAACGTTTTGGTTGTAACAACAAGATTGTTTCTTTCACATTGCCTTTAGGCTATTCTTTTAATCTGGATGGCAGCATGATGTACATGACCTTTGCCGGCATGTTCATCGCACAGGCTTACAATATCACTTCCGTAACCGGTCATCTGGAAACTCAAATCGCGATGTTGCTGGTATTCATGCTTACGAGCAAAGGCATTGCCGGTGTGCCACGTGCCTCACTGGTGGTGGTGCTGGCCACTTGCGGCATGTTTGGCATTCCGCCCGAAGGCATTGGTCTGGTGCTGGCGATTGATACCTTCTGCGATATGGGCCGCAGCATGACCAACGTACTCGGAAATGCATTGGCTACGGCCGCTGTGAGTAAATGGGAAGGAGCGTTGGAAGGGTAGGGTTGATATGTTATATACCTGACTGCACAAAAGCACTAGTTTTTTATGTTACATAGGTTTGATTTAAACATACTAAACCCACCAAACAATCAAACTTCAAATATCTTTTTATGATACTCGAAAACATATTTCTGTCTTTTAATTGGATGCAGCTGCTGCAGCCGCAGTGGTACATTGAACATGGCGGTCTCTGGTTTATTTTGTTTGTGGTTTTTGCCGAAACCGGTTTGTTTGCCGGATTCTTTTTACCCGGCGACTCATTGTTGTTTGTTACAGGTATTTTCAGCGAAGGGGATAATTCGTCTGGAATTCCACCAATAATTGAATCCGCACTTGGTTTTCAGTTGAATAATGAAATATTGAATCTTTTATTTTTAGGTTTCTTGATCGCAGCGGCCGGAATCATTGGCAACTCTGTTGGATATTGGTTTGGTAAAAAAAGCGGCCCCTATTTGTTTGAAAGAAAAGACACGTTTTTTTTCAAGAAAAAATATTTATTCCAAGCTAAAGATTTCTATGAAAAGCATGGCGGTGGAGCCATAGTATTCGCCAGGTTCATTCCTATTGTAAGAACATTTGCTCCTATCATTGCCGGTGTTGTTCAAATGAACAGAAAGAACTTTTTATTTTACAATATTGTGGGAAGTTTCGCCTGGGTCTATTCCATGTTGTTCGCCGGTCATTATCTGGAAAGATTCATTTACAATCATTTTGATCATTTCGAATTAAAAAATCATCTCGAAGTGATTGTCATCGGTATCGTGCTGGTGACCACCGCTCCGGTGATTATGAAGATGGTGTTTTCGAAGAAAGCAAAGTAGGTTAGGTAGGTTAGGCAAGTTTGGTAGGTTTGGTTGGTTGATCATTTTTAAACCATTTCACAAAGCCCAAGAAACCTACAAAACCTACTAAACACACGAAACTTACTAAACCTACGAAACCCACAAAACCTACGAAACCCTAATGTTTTAATATGTCCCACTCCTCTAAAATATTCACTACAGCAGTTTTTGTTGCAGCATTGGGCTATTTTGTAGATATCTATGATTTGCTGCTTTTTGGCATTATCCGGATACCCAGTTTAACAGACATGGGCATCAGTAAGGAAATGGTGAAAACAGTGGGTGAGGATATCCTCAGCTGGCAGATGTGGGGCTTGCTGATCGGTGGTATCATCTGGGGGGTGATGGGCGACAAGAAAGGAAGGCTCAGTGTTTTGTTTGGTTCGATCTTGTTGTATTCCTTAGCCAATATCGCTAACGGTCTGGTGCAAACGGTTTTGCAATACAAGTTGATCCGCTTTGTGGCGGGCATCGGTTTGGCGGGCGAATTGGGTGCAGGTATCACGCTTGTGGCAGAACTGATGGCCAAAGAGAAAAGAGGAATAGCCACTTCACTGGTGGCAGGCATCGGCCTCTCGGGTGCGGTGATGGCCTTTGTATTTAAACAGCACTTTCATTGGCGTACCTGCTATTTCATCGGTGCCGGAATGGGTTTCGTGTTGCTGATGCTGAGGATGTCTGTTTTTGAATCGTCAATGTATCAGAAGGTCAAAAAAGAAAAAATGAAGCGTGGCGATTTTCTGATGTTCTTCAATAATGCCGACAGGTTTACACGTTATCTGCTCAATATCCTTATCGGATTGCCCACCTGGCTTTGTATCGGTATTTTAGTGACGTTCTCTAAAGAGTTTGGCGAGACCATGGGCATTAAGGAAGCCATTGATCCGGGAAAGTCCATCATGTATGCCTATGCCGCCATTTCTGCAGGTGATATTTTAATCGGACTCGTAAGTCAATATTTTAAAAGCAGAAAAACGGCCTTGTATATTTACATATCCATCACCTTGTTGTTTATCACTTTGTTTTTCTTGCCCGCCTTCAACAACTCTGCCGCACGTATGTACTGGATCTGTGCCGGCATCGGATTTGGTACAGGTTACTGGGCGATTTTTGTCACCATGGCGGCCGAACAGTTTGGTACCAATCTGAGGGCCACCGCCGCTACCACCATCCCCAACATGGTAAGAGGCATGCTGGCTGTAGCCATTCTGCCTTTATTCAAATGGTTAAGACTTTACACCGATTATTATCATGCCGGACTGATCACAGCAGTGGTCATCATGTCTTTTTCTTTGGTGGCGATTGTGCTGATCAAAGAGACTTTCGGCAAAGACCTCAATTTCACAGAAGTATGATCCTGTAGGGAGAATGGCGATTGGTTAAGTTGATACAGGTCAAACCTCAAAGACCAGGCTTTTCAAATTTGATGATTACAAAATGAAAGCATCCATCATGAATAAGAAAAAAATACTGATCATCAGATTTTCTTCCATTGGCGATATTGTGCTGGCTTCGCCTGTGTTCCGTTGTGTCAAACAGCAGCTGCCAGAAAGTGAAATCCATTTCCTCACCAAGTTGTCTTTTCAAGCGGTAACAGCCTACAATCCTCATATCGATCGTTTTCATTATTACGATAATGATTTGGATACCTTACTCGATCAGTTGAAGAATGAGGATTTCGATTTTGTGGTGGATCTGCATAACAATATCAGGAGTCATCGTGTAGTGAAGGCATTGAAAAAGCCTTCTTCAGTGATTGATAAGTTGAGCGTGAAAAAAATCATCCTGGCCCGTCTGAAAATCAATTTGATGCCGGGGCGTCATATCACGCAAAGGAGTCTGGATACCGTAAAGGCATTGGGGGTGAAGGATGATGGAGGCGGATTGGATTTTTTCATTCCCTCTCATGAACAAGTGAAAAACGACGATATTCCTGCTTCTCATCAATTGGGATATGTGGCACTCGTGATTGGGGCCAATCATGCCACCAAGAAAATGCCCGTTGAAAAACTGCAAGACCTTTGCCGAGCCATCAAATATCCCATCATCTTATTGGGCGGCCCTTCAGAAAGAGCAGAAGGGGAGCAGATTGCAGCCATCGATCCGATACGCATCTACAACTCCTGCGGAAAATTTTCGCTGCTGGAATCCTCCGATTTGTTGCAGCGTTCGAAGCTGGTGATCTCACACGATACAGGATTGCAATACATTGCCTGTGCCTTGAACAAGCCCGTGCTGGCCATCTGGGGCGGCACTTCACCCAAGCTGGATGTGGAACCTTATTATGGCTCTTCGCTGAATGCATTACAACTGTCGGGCTTGTACGAAAATATCGTACTCAATCTCTGGTGTCAGCCTTGCAGCAAATATGGGGGTAAAAAATGTCCGCTGGGCCATTTCAAATGCATGCGGAATATCGATACGGACATGCTGGCGGCCAAGGTTCACCGCAAGCTTGGACTTTTGTAATCAAACATTCACAATGAAAACAGGAATCGTAAGGTCGTGCCTTACACGGTCTATCGTTGAGCCATAGATGAAATCTTTCCAGCCTTTGTGGCCATGTGCGCCAATATAGAGCAGGTCGATGTTTTCTTCTTGCACAATGCGTACTATTTCTTTGGCCGTATGATGATAACCCAGTTTGCCTGTAACGTCGTAACCTTTTCTTCTTAATTGTTCAGTCAGTCCGTCCAGCCTTTCTTTATCTTTCATGGTTTCAAAATCGGCGGTGAGATGGCCGTGTATGCCGGCAGAGGCGGTCTCTACCACATGAATCAGTACATATTGCATCGCCTTTCCATGCTGACCAATCGCTGCCGCAATCACTTTGTTGTCGTTGTTGCTGAAGTCGAGCGCCAATGCAATTTTTTGGTATGCTGGGGTGTTGATGTCATATAGATGTTCTTCGTCATCGTGCATTGCGATAGAGGCATGCTCTTTTTTGTTTTTCAGCCAAGGATAAATGGTGATGTAAACGAGCAATCCCAGAAACAGAAGAGGGAGCAGAAAAAGCAAGTAATAATAATAGCCATCATGACTCTTCATGCCATCGCCAATGATGGCGTCGGCAACCATTTTGAAATTGAGTATCACCAGTAATAAAGCCATGCCCCAGGAAAGCCATTGTGTTTTTTTGCTGATGGCAAATTCTTTCATGGTGGATCGATCGCTGACAAAATGAATAAGCGGAATAATGGCGAAGCCCAGTTGAAGACTTAAAATCACCTGACTGAAAATCAACAATTGATCGATGTTTTTATCACCGGATACAGCAATGAAGATCATCGCCGGTACAACAGCGAGTAAACGGGTGATCAATCTTCTCATCATCGGATTGATCCTGATTTTAAGGTATCCTTCCATAACAATCTGTCCGGATAAAGTACCGGTAATGGTGGAGCTTTGTCCGGAAGCAATCAGGGCTATGGCGAAAAGCGTGGAAGCCAGTTCTGTCCCCAACAGTGGAGAAAGCAATTGATGCGCCTCGCTTATTTCGCCGATGCCTGTGCGTCCTGTTTTAAAAAACACAGTAGCGGCCAATACCAATATGGCAGCATTAATCAGAAAAGCCACGTTGAGGGCTACCACACTGTCGATCTTACTCCAGCGCAATGCTTCTTTGATGCCTTCGGGACTTCTGTCTATTTTTCGGGTTTGAATGAGGGCGGAATGCAGGTAAAGATTATGAGGCATCACGGTGGCACCAATCATGCCGATGGCCAGATAAAGTGCTGTTTCTTTGGGCAAAACGCCATGAATACCGGCTGTTGAATAAACCTGTTGAGCATCGGGCAAGCTGGGTATGAATCCGCTGATGATTTCATCGAGGGAAGGTTGTGCAAGAATGATGTTGATTAAAAAGGAAATGCCGATGATGCCAATCAACACAATGATGAAGGCTTCAATTTTTCGCATGCCCAGTTTTTGGAGATACAACAACAGAAAAGTGTCCAGAACCGTAATTGTAACACCAGCCATTAATGGCAGTCCAAATAATAATTGTAATCCGATGGCCATACCCAGCACTTCGGCCAGGTCGGTGGCGGCAATGGCAATCTCTGCAAAAATCCAGAGGAGAAAAACAATTTGTTGGGGATAAGCCTCCCGGTTGGCTTGTGCCAGATCGCGACCTCTCACAATTCCCAATCTCGCACTCATGCTCTGCAATACAATCGCCATCAGATTGCTGGCCAGCAAAACCCAGATCAGCGAAAAACCGTATTTACTGCCCCCGGCGATATCCGTAGCCCAATTGCCCGGATCCATATAACCCACACTTACCAGATAGGCGGGACCGATAAAGGAAAAAATCTTCCTCCATCCATTTGCCTTTCGGGTGGTATCCACGCTGCCATGTACTTCTCCTAATGAGGGGTCGTTTACGTTCAATTTTTCGGGTTTATGATCTGTTGGCAATATTAATAAATAACTTCTTATCCATCTCAATCGTTTGCAATGAATCCATCAGCTCCATATATGCCTTGCATACACGTTGTTTTTTCAAATTCGGGTTATATTGCAATCCATTAAACCTATATCAAATGAATTTCAGACAATTTAATGTTCCGTATCCCATCGAGAAAAAGTATGAAAAACCAGTGGCTTATTTCTCCATGGAATTTGCCGTGCACCAGCCCTTGAAAATATACAGCGGCGGTTTGGGTTATCTCAGCGGTTCGCACCTGAGAAGTGCCTACGAATTAAAACAGAACCTCATTGGCGTGGGTATTCTCTGGAAATATGGCTATTACGACCAGGCCCGTAATCAGGATCAGACACTTCAGATCCAATGGAATGAGAAATTATACAGTTTCCTGGAAGATACCGGCATCAAATACCAGATAGAAATCCACGGTCATCCGGTTTGGGTGAAGGCCTTGTATCTGAATCCTGAAACTTTCAATACAGCTCCTTTGTTTTTGCTGACTACCGATATTCCCGAAAATGATTATGTTTCTCAAACCATCACCCATCGTTTGTATGATGCCAACGTGGCCACAAAGGTGGCGCAGTTCATTCTGTTGGGTGTGGGCGGTGCCAAACTGATTGATGAATTGAATTTCAATCCCGCTTTGTATCATCTTAATGAGGCGCATGCTATCAGCTCGGCTTTTTATCTCTATAAAAAATATGGCAGCAAGGAAGAAGTGAAAAAGCGCATGGTGTTTACCACCCATACACCCGAGGAAGCGGGCAACGAAAAACACGAAATGCATCTCTGCGAAAAGATGGGCTATTTCTGCGGTATTCCATTGGAAGAAGTAAGACAGCTCACCGGCATGATTGATGATGATAAATTCAATCACTCGCTGGCCGCCTTGCGTTTTGCCAAATATGCCAACGGGGTCAGCAAGTTGCATGGCGAAGTGAGCCGTGAAATGTGGAACAAGTATGAAGACATCTGCGAGATCACTTACATCACCAATGCGCAAAATTGGCTGTATTGGTCCGACAAAAAACTTTACCGTGCCATGGAAGAGAAGGACGATGCCACGTTTGCCGACCGTAAATTCTATTTGAAAAAACGCTCTATGGAAATCGTTGCCGATCAAACCGGAAAGCTGTTTGATCCCAATGTGTTCACGATGGTTTGGGCTCGTCGTTTTGCCGGTTATAAAAGAGCCGAATTGCTTACGCGCGACGAAAACCGTTTCAAAGCTTTGATGAACAACAAGAAATATCCTGTACAAATCATATGGGCCGGAAAGCCTTATCCATTGGATTATCCCGCCATCAGCGATTTCAATTACCTGGTGAACCTTAGCAAATCGTACAACAATATGGCGGTTTGCATTGGTTATGAACTGACCCTCAGCAAGCAATTGAAACAGGTATCTGATGTTTGGCTTAACAATCCCCGCGTACCGCGCGAAGCCAGTGGTACCAGCGGTATGACGGCCGCCATGAGCGGATCAGTGAACTTCAGCACCAACGATGGCTGGATCAGGGAATTCATCAATCATGGTGAAAACGGATTCGTAGTACCCATCGCCGATTACGACAATATGTCGGTGCAGGAGCTGGATGATTACGACATGAACAAACTCTACGATATTCTCGAAAACCAGATCTTACCCATGTATTATGATGAACCCAAAAAATGGAAAGAGATCGTATACAACGGTATGAAAGATGTGCGTGTTGAATTCGACAGCAACCGCATGGCGAGAGAGTATTATGAATTACTGTATAAGTAAAAATTGGCCAAGTGCTTTCTTTACATTGAAAGTGCTGATGGCGAATTTTGTTGACAATAAAAAAGCGGCTGATCTTGTTGAGACACAGCCGCTTTTTATATAAGCTCCACTTTTGAGAAATATTATTGATAGGTGCTTGTAGAAACAATCTTGCTGGTGATGGGAATTTGTTGCCCCATGGCATCCATGCTTCCGGTCATGTCGATATTGGAATTGTTGCTGATCACTGTTCCTGATTGCGCATTCACTTTGATGATGCCTTCAGTCTTCATGTTGATGGTCATGTTCATCGTCATGCCTTGTGTTTCAAACTCATTGGTGCCATCCATGGTGCTGCTTTGTTTTACGGTAGCCACGCCATTGTCAATAGACTGTAGGGTATAGGTTGTTTTGGTCTTGGTGGTTTTCAATGTTGCAGAATCCATCCAAGAAAAGCCAATCTTAGTGGAAGGTAATACCAGGAATGCGCCACTGAATCCATTGTTTTGCTGATTGCCCATACCCATCATCATTGGATTTTCCTGTTCTTCGGCCGGTTGAGAAAGCAATGTGGTTTTTCCATCTTTCTTAGATACCTGAAATGTATCCAGCTTGGTGAATTTTCCTGAAAATGTTTTGCCTACTTCGCCATTCATGTCTTCAGGTTTGTCGGAATCGAACGACATGTTTTGTCCCATTCCATCCATCGACATTTTCATGCTAACAGTTTGTAATGTGAGCGTATAGCTCGAAGGGTTTTCGCCAATAACGATCATTTTGGCTTTGGCACCAATGTTGTTTTTCATGGTCCCCATGCTGATATCGATATCTGTTTCGGCAGTGGTGCTGGAGTTGATGACTTGTCCTTTTTGAAGTTGTACTCCGCCATGTGAAGCGGATTGTGCATGTGCGCCAACACTGTAAAGTACAGCAGCAGCCATGATTATTTTTTTCATTTTTGTTTTTTTATTTTAGGAAAGATATCTTTTATTTTTTAATCGAAATTAAGCTTCCGCATAAGCGCTCACCGGCTCGCAGGTGCATACCAGATTTCTGTCGCCATGGGTATTGTTCACACGGCTAACCGATGGCCAGAATTTATTGTGGCGAACATAATCTAGTGGATAGGCCGCTTGCTGTCGCGAGTAGCCATGCGTCCACTCATCAGCAGTAATTACAAACTGTGTATGAGGTGCGTTTTTCAGCGGATTGTCGGCTTTGTCGAAACTTCCATTTTCAATAGCTTTTATTTCATTGCTGATGCTGATGAGTGCATCGCAAAATCTGTCGAGTTCGGCTTTGTCTTCACTTTCGGTTGGCTCTATCATGATGGTGCCTGGCACAGGGAAACTGAGTGTAGGCGCATGAAAATTGTAATCCATCAGTCGCTTGGCCACATCTTCGGCTTCAATGCCCACGCTGTTTTTGAAAGGGCGCAGGTCGATGATGAATTCATGAGCGCAAGTGCAGTTCTTTCCGGTGTAAAGAATTTTATAGTCATCTGCCAAACGGGCTCTCATGTAGTTGGCATTCAGTATGGCGATTTCGGTGCTTTTTTTCATGCCTTCCGAACCCAGCATGTTGATGTAGGCATAGCTGATCAATAAGATGCTGGCACTTCCATAAGGAGCGGCACTCACTGCTGTGATGGCACCCGGAGTGTTTTGAAGTGTAACATGCCCCGGTAAAAACGGAGCCAGTTTTTCATTTACGCAAATCGGCCCCATGCCGGGTCCGCCACCACCATGTGGGATGGCAAATGTTTTGTGCAGATTCAAATGACAAACATCGGCACCGATATTGCCCGGACTCGTAAGTCCTACCTGTGCGTTCATGTTGGCGCCATCCATGTACACCAGTCCGCCCAGTTCATGGATGATATTGCAGATATCGATAACTGTTTCTTCAAAAACACCATGCGTGCTGGGATAGGTAATCATCAATCCGGCCAGTTGGTCTTTGTGTTTTTCGGCCTGTGCTTTCAGGTCTTCCACATCTATATTCCCGTGTTCATCGCATTTGGTCACCACCACTTTGAAACCGGCCATCACTGCCGAGGCAGGATTGGTGCCGTGTGCGGAGATGGGGATGAGGATGATGTTACGGTGTGATTCTTTTCTGCTTTCGTGATAAGCGCGTATGGTGAGCAGTCCGGCATATTCGCCTTGTGCGCCACTGTTGGGTTGCAACGAAGTGGCGGCAAATCCAGTGATGTCGCTGAGCCAGGCTTCCAGGTCGGCAATGATTTGGGCATAGCCCTTCCATTGGTCGGCGGGTGCAAAAGGATGAATGGCATTGAACTCGGGCCAGCTAACGGGAATGAGTTCGGTGGCGGCATTCAGCTTCATGGTGCAGCTGCCCAGAGATATCATGGAGGTATTTAAACTGAGGTCTTTGTTTTCGAGCTGTTTGATGTAGCGCATCATCTGTGTTTCGCTGTGATGGGCGTTGAACACAGGATGGGTGAGATAAGCGGAAGTGCGTGTAAGCGTTGTAGGTATGTTGATCAGCATTTCATCCTCACTCAGGTTGATGGAAGATGGCGTTTGCTGGGCATAGGCCGCGAATACGGCCAGGATGTTTTCCACATCTTTGAGTGTAGTGGTTTCATCGAGGGTGATGTTCACCATTTTATCATGGTAACCAAAATTCATCTCTTTCGATTCACTAAGCGCACGCAGCGAAGAGGGGTTTTCAATGTCGAAACAAAGCGTATCAAAATAAAAAGCGTTAAGGTTGGCAAAGCCCAGTGCCTGCAATTGATGGCTGAGTTTTTTGGCCAGCAGACTGACTCTTTTGGCGATGTTCTTAATGCCTTCCGCACCATGGTACACGGCGTACATGGCCGCCATGTTGGCCAGCAGGGCCTGAGCGGTGCAAATGTTGCTGGTGGCTTTTTCTCTTCTGATATGTTGTTCGCGGGTTTGCAAAGCCATGCGTAAGCAACGGTGACCTTGTGCATCAACACTGACGCCGATGATGCGGCCGGGTATGTTTCTTTTGAATTCGTCTTTGGTGGCGAAAAACGCTGCATGTGGCCCGCCGAATCCCAGCGGAACGCCAAAACGTTGTGCACTGCCGATGGCCACATCCGCACCTAATTCTCCCGGAGGTGTAAGTAAACTCAATGCCAGCAAATCGGTAGCCATGATCACCAAGGCATTGATAGCATGCGCCTCCTGAATGAATTGACGATAATCTTCCACTGCGCCATTGGCGTTGGGATACTGTACCAAAGCACCAAAATAGCTTTCATCCAAAACAGCATTTTTGTAATCGCCAAAAACAAGCTCAATGTTGATGGGCTTGGCTCTGGTGATCAGAATCTGTTTCGTTTGTTCAAAGATGTTATGGTCTACAAAAAATTTCGGAGCCAACAAATGGTCCGTGTTTTTGTTTTTATGATTGAGCAGCATGGCCATGGCTTCGGCTGCTGCGGTGCCTTCGTCGAGCAAACTTGCATTGGCAATGGGCAAGCCGGTGAGGTCACTCACCATGGTTTGATAATTCAACAGACTTTCCAGTCTGCCCTGGGCAATCTCCGCCTGATAGGGCGTGTATTGCGTGTACCATCCCGGGTTTTCGAAAATGTTTCTCAAAATCACATTGGGCGTGATGGTATTGTAATAGCCTTTTCCAATAAAGCTTTTGAAGGGCTTATTCATGGTTGCGTAGCCTTTCAGCAGTTGCAGATACTGGTCTTCGCTCATGGCCTTGCCTTTGCTAAGCGGTTTTTTTAAACGAATGGAAGCAGGAATGGTACGGTCAATCAGTTCTTCAACAGAACTGAGTCCAATGGTTTTCAGCATGGATTGAATGGCTGATTCGTTGGGGCCAATGTGTCTGCCGATAAATTCGTTTTGCTGGAGGTCGAATAGATTCATATGAGGGGCGTTGAAAGTAAAAAAGGAATTGTATTGCGCTGCAAAATTAAGCCAACAAGACCGAGATTTTCAGATTATCTAAACCAATGGATTAACTTGTGGAAAAAACAAGGATAATTAAAATTGTAACCTTCACCATGGCAGAAATTCTTCCTCCCAATTGGCAAAAAAAATCTGCGGAAAGCCAAAAAGGATACGCCCGTTTCTTAGCCAAGGCCGATAAAAACAAAGTGCTGAAGCAATTGCCCGAATTGCACGAAAAAGCAACAAACGCCGTGGATTGCCTGCAATGTGCGGCCTGTTGTAAAAATTATTCTCCCCGGTTCAAAACCCCCGATATCAAAAGGATTGCCAAGCTCCTGAACCTCAAAGAAGGTGCATTCATCGACAAATATTTGAAGATTGATGAAGAAGGCGACTATGTGCTGCAATCTCATCCCTGTCCTTTTCTGGGTGCCGATAATTTTTGCAGCATCTACGAATCAAGGCCTTCCGACTGCACCCGCTTTCCTTATACCGATGAAGATGTGTTGCTGAAAAGAAAGCAGCTGACACTGAAAAACTCCACTTTTTGTCCGATCGTGCATGTGGTATTGGATGCGTTGGTGAAGGGGGCGTAGGTTTGGTAAGTTGGGTTGTTTAGGTATGTTGATACAAACAAACAATAAACAATAAACAATAAACAACAAACAATTCCTAGTACTCCATCTTCCTCAATCCCGGAGCTTTGAACCAGGTGGTTACCACAACCGCAATCGTCATGCAGCCGCCAAAAACAACCGAGGTGACGGTGCCCATGAGTTTAGCAGCGATGCCGCTTTCGAACATGCCGAGTTCATTGGATGAGTTGATAAACATGCTGTTCACCGACATGACACGGCCACGGAGTTCGTCGGGTGTTTTCAATTGGAGGATGGTATTTCTCACAATCACACTTACGCCATCCAGGCAGCCGCTGATCATCAGGGTGATAAAAGAAAGCCAGTAGAGTTTTGATACTGCGAATAGAATGATACAGACGCCAAAACCGGCGATGGAGTATAACAACATTTTTCCTTGCTGGCGATGAAGCGGATAAAGGGTCAGCACCGACACCATGATGATGGCGCCGATATCTGTAGCGGCATTCAGCCAGCCAAATCCGGTGGGTCCTGTATGCAAAATATCCTGAGCAAAAACAGGTACCATCGCGGCAGCGCCTCCAAATAAAACAGCAAAAAGATCGAGACTTAAAGCCCCCAGAATCTCTTTGGTTTTAAAAACATAATCGATGCCTTCCTTCACACTTTGCCAGGTATTTTGAGCCACATGCACATAAACAGGTTTTGACGATAGCTTGCTCAATAAAAAGTAGCCAACAATTACAAACATTATCACCACTAAAAAAGTGAAATGGATACCTAAAAGTGCTATACAAAATCCTCCTGCAGCATGCCCAATAATGGAACCGGTGAGCCAGGTAGCCGAACTGATGGAAGCCGCCGAAGGCAGGTTTTTTTTAGGGACGATCTTCGAAATCATGGAAGAAAATGTTGGTCCCGAAAAAGCCCTGATGATGCCGGTGATGGCAATGACGAAAAAGATGATGAACGAGGTGGTCCAGCCACTCATGGATTTTAAAGTGGAAGGGTCGGAGAGGAAAAAGAATCCTAAAATGCAGCAGAGATAGAGCACGACACATTTCAATAGCAAGGCCCGGTTTTCATTTCTGTCGATATAATGACCGGCGTACAAGGCAAATGAAAGCGCAGCAATTACTTCCGACAGCCCCACCAATCCCAGCGCCAGCGGACTGTTTGTAAGCTGGTAAACCCACCAGCCGATAATCGTGGATGTCATGCGGAGACCCATGATAAATAAAAAGCGACCACTGATGAAATACCTGAATTCTTTGATGTTCAGCGCTTCCAGTGCTTTTTTATCGGGATCGTTTTTGAACAAGGGTATGCGTTTATTTTACGGTAAAGTTATATAATGTTGTCCGGGTTCGTATTCTTTATCCAGCGCCTCCAATATGGCATTGAAATGGCCTTCATTGTTGATGAAGTCGGCATTAGTGGTATCTACAAAAAGGGTTTTGATATTGTGCTGTTTGATGTATTGGGTGTAGGTTTCCTGCAAATTGAACAGGTATTCGTCGGGCATGCCTTGCTCGTAACTGCGGTTTCTCTTTTTGATGTTTTCCTGCAGCTTGTTGACCGGCGCATGCAAATAAATCAGCAGGTCGGGCTGAATGATCTGTGCATGGATGATCTCGAACAATTTCTGATAAAGCCTGAATTCCTCCTCGGGCAGATTCACCTTGGCGAAGAGCAGGCATTTGGTAAACAGGTAATCAGAAATGATGATTTGTTGGAACATGTCGTGGGTATGCAACATGTCTTTAAGCTGTTTGTAACGTTCTGCCATGAAAAACAACTCCACCGGAAAGGCGAATTGCTCCGGGTTTTGGTAAAACTTGGGCAGAAAGGGGTTGTCGGCAAATTCTTCCAATATCAGTTTCGATTGGAAATGCTTGCTGAGTAAGCCGGCCAGGGTTGTTTTTCCGGCTCCGATGTTCCCCTCAATGGTTACAAAATTGTACTTCATTCGAGGCGCAAATTAAGTTCATTGCAAGGAATTATTTCAATAATTTGTTCACAGAAAGCTTGTCGGGACATTCCTTCAGCAACTGATGAATTGTTTGTTTGAACACCGGGTGCAAGAACCGGGGTGAAAGCTCATGGAGAGGCGTCAATACAAATTTCCGTTGATTCATGAGGGGATGGGGGATGATGAGTTGTTCGCCGTTGATGATTTCTTTGCCGTAAAAAAGGATGTCGATGTCAATGATACGTGCCGCATATTTTTGCTGGCGGATTCTGCCCATATGTTGTTCGATGCTTAAAATGATGTTCATCAGAGCAAATGGATCATGAGGAGTTTCCAAAATCAGTACCTGGTTCAGAAAAGCGGGCTGGTTTGTTTTGCCCCAGGCGGCTGTTTCATATACAGCAGACGAACGAACCACTTGGCCAATCTTTTTGTTGATGGCCTGGGTAGCCAGTTTGAGTTGCTTTTCAGGCGCATTCATATTGCTGCCGAGCAACAGGTATACTTTGTTTTTTTTGATATTCATTGGAAATGCAAAGGAAATAAGAAATGAGAAATAATAAATCACTACTGTCCGATAAAAAATAAAAATTGAGCCATATTAATTAAAATATGGCCCAAAAGATATAGTTTGGTTTTGCACAACTGAACTATATGAACAATAGTACACATTTTTATGGAAATTCCGTTTTCGGACAGCTGATTTCTTT
>CANGIT010000013.1 GCA_947454155.1 Chitinophagaceae bacterium | reverse complement strand
GCATTTTGCATTTTGCATTTTGCATTTTGCATTTTGCATTTTGCATTTTGCATTTTGCATTTTGCATTTTGCATTTTGCATTTTGCATTTTGCATTTTGCATTTTGCATTTTGCATTTTGCATTCTACATTTCCTCATCATCATCATCTTCTTCATTCTCTTCATCCACAACCGTTTCCTGATCATTGCTGAGATAATAGAGAGTGCTGCAGTTGTTGTCGTTGAAAATGATATTGGATAACTCCTTTATCTCGTCGGCAGTCACCTGTTGATATTTGGAGAGTTCGGTATTGATAAGGTCGGCATCTCCGAGATTTTCATACATGGCGATGCTTGACGCACGGTTCATCAGGCTCATGTCTTCAAAAGCCATGGCGGCTTCTGCCTTGTTTTTCACTTTCTGCAATTCATTCTCGGTAATGCCTTCTGTTTGCAGTTTTTTCAATTCCTCCATCAATGCGGCTTCCGCTACTTTGATATCGACACCTTTCACCAGCTTTCCTTCAATAGTCATGAGTCCGGGTTCGGTACTGCCAAAATGATAACAATCGATGTTACTGAACAGTTGCTTTTCTTTGACGAGGCTTTGGAACAAGCGAGAAGATCCTCCGCCACTGAGGATGTCGGAAATCAGATCGCAGGCATAATAACGGCCATCCATACGTGCGTACATGTGCCAGCATTTGTATAACGCATCCAGGGGTACCGAGGCTTTCACTTCTTTGAAGCGAGGTGCTGTTTGTGCAGGCTCTTCCGGCAGCAAACGGTTATATTTCGTCCCTGAAGGAATAGTACCGAACCATTTTTCTGCCAGCAATTTCATGTTGGCCGTTTCGACGTTTCCGGCTACTACCAGAATGGCATTGCAGGGCGTGTAATGTTTTTGGAAGAAGGACTTCACATCATCGAGCGTGGCATCTTCCACATGTTTCAAAGAGGCGCCGATGGTCATCCAGCGGTAAGGGTGTGTGGTGTAAGCCAACGTTCGCATTTGGTGCCACACGTCGCCATAAGGCTTGTTGATATAATGTTCTTTGAATTCTTCACAAACCACCTTGCGTTGCACCTCCAGACTTTTGGGACTGAAAGCCAGGCTCAGCATGCGGTCGCTTTCGAGCCAGAAGGCGGTTTCGATGTTTTCTGCCGGTAACTGACAATAATAATTGGTGAGGTCATTGGTGGTAAAAGCGTTGTTTTCACCACCGGCTACCTGCAGCGGTTCATCGTAGGAAGGAATGTTGATGCTGCCACCAAACATCAGATGTTCGAACAAATGGGCAAATCCGGTTTTTTCGGGATGCTCGTCTTTGGCGCCCACATCATACAAAACATTCAAAACAGCCATGGGTGTGCTTTTGTCTTCATGCACCAGCACCCGCAATCCGTTTTCAAGGGTAAATTTTTCAAACTGAATCATGGTGCGAAGTTACGGTAAGTTTTGAGGGTTTGAAATGTTTCGTAGGTCTCGAGATTCAGGTGTTTAAAACTTACCAAACATACAAAACCTACGAAACACCTTCATTCTTATTACCTTTGCCCTCCCATCAACCCATAACATATGAATATCTCCGATCTACTTCAGCGTGCACTGAATTTTGAATTTCTCTCGGTAGAAGAAGGCCAATTTTTGTTTGAAAATGCAGCACTGACCGACCTGATGTACGTGGCGAATGAGTTGCGAAAAAAACAAGTGCCTCATGGCAAGGTCACCTGGCAAATCGACCGGAATTTGAATACCACCAATGTGTGTATCGCCAATTGTAAGTTCTGCAATTTCTATCGCATACCCGGACACGCCGAAGCTTATATCACCGATATTGAAACCTATAAGCAAAAGATAGAAGAAACCATCAAATACGGCGGCGATCAGCTGTTGTTGCAAGGTGGGCACCACCCCGAATTGGGACTGCAATTTTATGTAGACCTGTTCAAACAGCTCAAATCGCTTTATCCGAATATCAAACTGCATACACTCGGTCCTCCAGAGGTTGCGCATATTACCAAACTCGAAAAGAGCACACACCACGAAGTGCTGAAAGCGCTGAAAGAAGCGGGCATGGACAGTTTGCCCGGCGCCGGAGCAGAGATACTCACCGACAGGGTTAGACGCCTGATCAGTAAAGGCAAATGCGGAGCCCAAGAATGGCTCGACATCATGCATGAGTGTCATAAGCTTGACATCACTACTTCGGCCACCATGATGTTCGGACATGTGGAAACCATTGCCGAAAGATTCGAACATCTGGTAAAGATTCGCGAAGTGCAGAGCCGCAAACCCGAACATGCGAAAGGGTTTCTGGCCTTCATTCCCTGGACCTTCCAGGATGTGGACACACTGCTCACGCGCATCCGCGGTGTTCATAATTTAACCACCACCGAAGAATACATACGCATGCTGGCGATGAGCCGTATCATGTTGCCTAACATCAAAAATATTCAGGCCAGCTGGCTGACCGTAGGAAAAGCCGTAGCACAAATTTGTCTACGTGCCGGTGCCAACGACTTCGGCAGCATCATGATTGAAGAGAACGTGGTGAGTGCCGCCGGTGCCCCACATCGTTTCACCAGCAAAACCATACAAGAAGCCATCCGCGAAGCCGGCTTCGAACCGCAGCTGAGAGGCCAGCAGTACGAATGGCGCGAGATGCCTCCAATGGTGGAACAGGTGATTGATTATTGACATACTCCTCATGACCATACCTCAACAAATTCATACATACATTTCAAGTCTGCCCGAACCTAAGCGCAGCGAGATGCAAAGACTGCATGATTTCTTGTTGAACATTTTACCCGACAGCCAACTATGGTTTCTGGATGGAAAAGACGAGGGTGGAAAGGTGGTTGCTAATCCCAATATCGGTTACGGACTTCATACCATAACCTATGCTGATGGGAAAACCAGAGAATTTTTTCGTGTAGGTATCAGCGCCAATACAAAAGGCATATCGGTTTATCTATTCGGCTTCAATGACAAAACTTATCTATCGAAAACCTACGGGTCAATCATTGGCAAAGCAAGTGTGACGGGTTATTGCATCAGGTTCAAAAATTTGAATGAGATCAATATGGAGGTTTTGAAAGTGGCGGTAATGGATGGGGTAAAACAAGGGCAATAATTTAATTTATTCACGTCTCATTCTATTAACAATATCATCCCAAATGCGCACACTTCTCTTCACATTACTTTTTTGTTTTTCAATCATTACCGCTTTTGCCCAAAACACCGACAGCAGTTTAGTATCAACAAACAGACAATTTCATTTTTCATTTTGGGACAGCCTGCCTGCACCGAAAGGCTGGGTGAATGATTACGAAAGTCTTTTTACAAAAGAAGAAGTTAATCAGCTGGACAGCATCATCTCAGATTTTAAAAAACAGACCACCATTGAAATTGCCATCGTCACGTTTGATACATCTGCTACTCCAAAAGAACGATTTGAAGAACTAACATTTCACATAGCCCATACCTGGGGCATTGGTGAAAAAGATAAAGACAACGGCATACTGATTGGCATATCAAAAGGATACCGTAAAATGAGAATTGATAATGGGTTGGGCATATCTTCATTCTTTTCAGACGAGGAAACAAAAAACATCATCGATAAAAATTTCATTCCTTCTTTCAAAAAGGGAAATTATTTTGAGGGAACTTTGAACGGGCTGAATGCCATCATTCATAAACTAAAAACTCATTAATTTTCGCTTTGAAAAATGCGCAACCGCAAACTCATTTTTATCTTATTGATGCTGCTGACTGGAGGGCCGGCTTTTTTACTTTACAACATTTACAGCTTTCCAAACCCTGAGTCTGTAAGGCCCGAAATTCAAAACTACCTCAACAGTTCATTCACGCATCAATTTGTCATCAGGGGAATCAAGCTCCATCAATCACCCGATTTGTTTCATCAACCCGACGCCTATACCTTATCTCTTGTTTCAAAAGATGGCATTACGCTCAACAACATTCACCTCGAATTCAACAAGTATCAAAACAAATGGATCCCTTGTTACGGAACCGATATTGAAAAATCATATCTCCAGGCATTGAAAAAAAGCGGACCGGCGGGTAAATAAAAGTTGAAAAAAGAAACAGATGAAAAACCGTTTCTATTTTTTAAATGATAACTTCACTCCGCAAAACATGATGCCGGTAGAACGATAATTATGTTTTCATTTTAAAAAACACACCATGAACTGCATACAAGTAATCTTAACGATTGATGTCGATAATCTTCCGGGTAATTTTCAGGAAATCCTGAAAGAAGAACAAGAGGTGGTGGCAAAGTGGAAAGAGGAGGGAATTTTGGAGCACCTTTTTTTACGTCAAACCAGAAATGGTGCGGTATTGATTTTTAAAGACTTAAGCGAAGAGCAAGTGAAAGCGTATATGGAAGCGCTTCCCTTTTTCAAATTGAAAAAAAGTATTGAATACTTTCCGCTGATCAAACAATTTTGATGAGGCGAATTGAATTGGTGTAATATCGAGTTGGTTTTACCACGAAGAAAACACAATAGTCACGAGGGAGCCTGTGGAGTACTAATGAGATGCAATAAAGTTAGATGAGTGTCTAATGGTATGCGAGTATCCATTTATTTCCAAGTTCGGATGTATGCCGATATTGAATTTTTAAAGAGATTTTATTGCTGCAAATAATACAATTTTTATGCCTTCTTTTTTTATCGCTTTGCTGTTGTGGGGTTCCGCAGTTTTCAACTCGCCTTCCTATATTTCAACTTGTTACTATGAGCACGATCGGATTGGTGCCTATGTAAAGTCGGGGCATACTCATCAGGATTACAACCTTTCACTTGACATCAAATATCCGGTAAGTGAACAACGCATTTCTACACACACGCTGGTAGATGGACATACCTTGGTGTTTAACGATGCGTCGGGGCACATGTTTGCTGAGTTGAATATTCAAATGGCAGCGAAAAAAAGTTTCAGTCAAGATGTTTTAACCAGTTTCAACTACACTGAACAGCATGGCTATATCAAGAAAATAAAAGGTCCCATCACTAATGAGAACACCCTCAACATCGGTGGCCATCAGGTGTACAGAACAGAAGCAGAACTAAGCAAGGTTGGAAACGGTGGTAGTTATCTGTATTTTCCTTCGGAAAAAATGGCGGTCTATTTTCAGTTTTTTCATGGTAGAAATAACTCCGGTCTTACCGATGTCGAACTCACGAAAGAAAACCAATCCTTTATCCTGGAATTCCTGAAAGAGGTAGATAATTGTGTGAAGAAATAAAAGCAATTGTCTCTTGATGAAAGCCATACTTGCAAAAGTTGACAACAACAATGAAACTTTCCTTTAGCATTTTCATGAAAGACCAATTCGCGAAAGAGCCTTTCTAACCAGGTATGAGCATCAAGGGTTCTTGTCAACATACAAGAAGTTAACATGTGACATAAAACCATCCACATTTTCACATGAATAAAATTTTGGGCCGCAGCATTTCGATCATCTTTCTGCTATGTCTTTTCAGTTGCAGGCGCTCTTCATCCCACCTCGATCATAACAATTTATTGGACACCTCTTTCAAATTGTCCGACAGTTTATGGCTTCATCCCAAACTAAAGCCCGACACTGCCAATCAATACATTTACGATTTCATGCAAGAAGTGATAAGAAACCAGCATTTGGATTTGAGCTTTGGTTTGTCGGAGGAACCTGAACCCAACTGTGATCTTTCGCAGAACGACAGTGTGTTTCTAAAAACCTTACTGAAAGAAAATACTGCTACTCAAAACAAGAACAACGACCCCTTTTACGTCTCTCCAATTTCGATGGGCGAACTTCCCAAATGCCTTACAACGGACGATATTAACCACATGTTGACACAAAAGAAAACTTTGAATGCTTTTACCTGGAGCATCCGCCGGCTTGGGTTCAACAGCTCAAACAATGCAAATTGGTATTGTTTTTCCATTCCGCTTTTTTCAAAAGACAAAAGCAAAGCGGTGATGATGATCAGAAATCTTTGTCCCGGACTTTGCGGTACGGGATGGACTGTGGTCTTCACAAAAGAAAAAAACAAATGGACATCAACATCAAGCGGAACCTGGATACACTGATTTTGATTTTTTAAATATTGGGATGATGGTGATGCATTACTTAATGATGTTACTTCACGTTGGTCGTGATTGAACAAGAGAAAAACAACAGATGGTTGGTGAATATTCGCATTGATGCTTTTTAAAAATGTGGCGGTTTGTTTTAAAATTTGCTGCGGTTTTAACTTTCGCCATTTAAATGGCGAAAGCGGTTCTTTTGAACTTCTCAATTTTCTTATCCCTCTTCCTTGACAAAAAAATCGAATCGACGATTTCTTTCACATTGAACCTCTCTGGTAAACATTCTGTTTTCATTGCAATCGACCTGCTTTAATAGATTGATCAGATACCCCCGTCAGAAGCCTGGATTCCCAGATTCTCTTAGATCATAAATTACTTCTTCTTTTCCATTTTTCAAGCATCAACCAAAAAGCGACCATTACTTCTTTTCAACGGGAATACCTATTCATACCTGCAACCTTGTGAGCCTTACAACCTTGCAGGGAATTCCCATCGCCTGATTTCGATACTAATTTGCACCAAAATCAAACAACATGGAAATGCTCAAAACAAAACCCGCCAAAACACTGACCCTATTGAGAACACTGCGCTTCTACAAAGAAAACAAGATCTGGTATGCCGACATTCCGGAATTCCTTGAACTCGGACTCGGCGACAAAGGAAACCTGATGATGGTGGATGGGGCCGACACCTTTTTAGACTACCTGTCTAGAAATGGGGCTGAAGCCACCATAGAATTGTCGAATATGCCATTTGAGGGCCACGACACAGTACTGACCAAAGAGACCATCGGGCTTAACAGAGAACTCTTGCAATCGGTTGGCCACAATCCCGTTGAATATGGCGCTTATTATCAGGTTGGTCTTTGTGAGGGGCAATCTTTTAATCATCGGCTATGGCTTTGTCCGGTTACCGAATTCGTTTTCTACGGCACCTATCCCAGCACGATTTATGTAAAGCTCATCTCTTTCAAAAACTAATCGCTATTTACTAATCAACAATTGCAAAATTTCATCCATCATATTTTACCATTCAAAAATCAACAACATGAAAAAGAAAACCATCTACCATCTTATCGTTGACAAAAGCGGCTCCATGAGCGATTGTATCGACAACACCATCAATGGCTTCAACGAGCAGATCAACAAAATCCAGCAATTACAAAGAGAGTTTGCCGAACAGGAAATCACTATCGGACTTACCACCTTCAACGACGATGTAAATCATCATTTTTTTCAGTATCCCGCAGCTGTTGTAAAGCCACTCACACGCGAAACTTATCGACCCAACGGCAGTACCGCACTTTACGACGCCATCGGCGATTCGGTGCGTAACATCGAACTCATCATTGAAGAAACCTCCATGGTCTTCGATACCACAGTGGTGCTGGTGGTTCTTACCGATGGGTATGAAAATGCATCGAGAAAATATAGGTTGCAACAAATCAGGGAAATGATCAGCAGATTGGAAGGCACCGAAAAATGGACCTTCAGCTTTATTGGGGCCACACTGGATGCCGTTGAAGTGGCCGACCAATTGGCGATCAAACGCCAAAACAGTTTTTCATTTACAAAAGAATCGATGAGCGGTGAGGTGTGGAACAAACTCTCAGACTCCATGCATCATTATATGGATAAGAAAAGACGCGGAGACAAGCTGGACAATTTATTTGATTAAAATCTTTACCAAAGGACTGAATGGGCAAATTCATTCGGTCCTTTTGTTTATTTTTATTATCATCCTTTTTTATTTTCATGAAAGTACATCTCATCAAATCCAAAGAAGTGGATGCCGAAAAGTTTACCGACGTGGTGAATCTTTTACAATCGGTTTCCGGTCCAATTGATTTTTTATTTCAACCTGATGCCGTCATCAACTTTGAGCAAGACGAAATGTTTGTGAGCTTCATCGAAGGAAGAGACCGTTTTGAAAAACAGGAACGACATGTTTATTTTTCAGAAGTCTGTTCAAGTAAAATGGAGTTCCCTTTGGAGAGAAATGAAGTATCCTGGGATACCCTGTTTTCGAAATGCTCGAAATACCGTAAGCAGCATCGTATAGCCAATGATGAATTTGTGATTCTGCTCACCGATGTGGCCAACAACAAGAACTGGTTTGCTTGTTTGGATGAAGCCAATCCTTACAATGGTTTCATTCATACCGACGACTGGGATTATTTCATGGAGTGTCCGGAAGCATTTCCTATAGCTTACGAGGTGATTGCTTTGATTTTACAGAAACATATTTTCAATGGCTGGATAGAGCTGAGAACAAAAGTCCATCAAAAGGCCATTGGTTGTGTAAGCGACTTGTGCATGAACAAGCAAGAGGTGATGTTGAAAATGAGAACAGCCGACATCTGCAACAGCTGCATGCAGCATATTGAAGGTAAGTTGCCGATGCCCGTGATCAATCATTGCCTGCAACTGATGAATGTTTTGCGCGAGCGAATGCTTTTTGTGGCCAACAGAAAAAGTTATTTGCAACCCAGTAAAATGAAGATAAGGGGGAAAAGCATTTTTCTTACCGATTATAACAACACCGAAATCAGATTAAGACCGTTGGAGCTTACGCTCTATCTGCTTTTTTTGAGACATCCCGAGGGTCTTTACATGAGTTCTTTATGCGACCATAAGCAAGAGCTGTATGATGCCTATTCGCTGAGTTCGGGAAATGGAAGCGTAGAAGAGATGAGGCAAAGGATCGACGATCTGGCCAATGTGCTCAGCGAGTCGGCCACGCAAAAAATTTCGAGAATCAAACGGGTTTTTGAAGATACGATTGGCAGCGATCTGGCACAGCACTACATCATCAAAGGCGAACACGGTCAGGTGAAAAAAATTGCTATTGACAGAGGGTTGGTAGAGATCGGTTGACGCAACGTTTTTTTCTCCTCTATCTCTAGAAAAAAAACAGATTTTATTTTTTACTGAGCAGTTTGTAATCGTGAATTTTGAAAAAATAACTTCCGCCATTTAAATGGCGGAAGCGGAAAAGGGGAGGTTATTAAACCCGAAACGATTGAGGTTAGTTATTTTTATTCTCACATTTACTAATTACATCCCCTCACTTCTCCTCATCCACCTCTTTGATAAATTTCACCACACCGTCCATAAACACTTTTTGGTCGTCCCACATACACATGTGACTTCCATTGGGACAATATAAATACTTTCCGTTTTTCACCGCCTTGCTTTGCGCTTCCATCGCTTCCGGATCCATCGTGTCGTATTTGGCACCTACCATCAATGTTGGAACCGTTATTTCATGCAGCCGCGATTTGATGTCCCATTTTTCCAGACGGCCTCTCACACCAAACTCCGAAGGTCCCTGCATCATGGTGTAAATGCTGCTGTTCAAATGCTTGAAGGTTCTGTTGATGGCTTCGGGCCATTCGGGTAAGCGACACAAATGTTCCTGATAAAAATTGGGCATCAGCAATTCCATGTATCTCGGATTCGAAAAATCATTCCTGGCTTCCAACTCCCTGATCTCTTTAAGCACCTCCGGCTTCATCTGCTTCGACAACACGTCTTCTGCATACTTTCCATAATCCGGACAACTCGCCATCATATCGGCCACAATCAACCCTTTCATGTTGGCCTGATATTTTAATGCATACTGCATGGCGAGCAATCCTCCCCAGGAATTGCCCAACAGATAAAAATTGTTTTGATCGGCGTGAATGGCTTTTCTCACCTGCTCTACTTCTTCTACAAATCGGTCCAAAGTCCATAACGACGAATCGGTCGGCTGGTCGCTGTAATAAGAACCCAGCTGGTCGTATTCGTAAAACTCAAATCCTTGCTGCGGAAAAAAACTTTCAAAACATTCCATGTATTCATGAGTGGTGGCAGGCCCTCCATGCAACAACAGAATCTTGATTCTCGGATTGTTGCCAAATCGTTTCGTCCAAACCTTGAAGGCTCCCTTGGGCGTTTGAATCGGTATCATCTTAACCCCTCCCGATAACACACCCGTATCACCATAATTGAAATAGGATTGAAGTGTTGAAGTGTTTTTCAATTTACATTCTTGATTACAGGACAGCATGAACAAGAGAGCCGTCAGTAAGAAAATCATTTTTAAGCTTTTCATTTCTCTGATTTAATGGTTAAGATGCAGATGAATAACACCGTTTGTCAAACATTGTTTGGATGATTTGTAAAATGAAGTTATCGCCCCTATCAATCAATGCCTATGGTTTTGACTTGTAGGTAAAACCCAGTTTATGTAATCCCCCCTGCACTTCCGGACAACTCATGAATAGCTTCCACAACAAACCGGAGCGGTAATTTTCAATCATCACAATAATAGGTCCCTGGTCTATCGCCAGATGGCTCTCTGCATACCATCCTTTGGTTTCATTGAAGCCATCTTTAAAACCATATTCCGACCAAAGCTTGTCGCCCATATCGAAATAGAAATGTTTGAGGGCGGCCATCGATTTTTCGGGCGCATACGGAAAAGCCGATAGGGCAGCCGTTGGCGTAATGGATCCGTCATCATTGGTAGGAGAGAAGGCGTTGTATCCATTCCAGGCGTCTCCGGCCGTCAGTCCCCAGCAATTTTCGGCATATCCTTTATATTGGCCAGGATTCTTGACACAATAAGTGTAGTTGATCAGGGTGTGATTTGTATTTTGCTTCCAATAATCTGCATATTTATCTTGCAGACCTCTGGGATCGAGTCCCAAAAATGAATACTGCGAAAAAAACAAAGGACCTCCTACGTCAAATCCTAACGGCAATTCATAACCGAAATATTTTTTGCCATTGATGAAATTGTTTCCGCTGGCCCATCCTTCATGATAAACCTTATCACTTACCGGATGGAATGTGGAAGAAGCGGCCATCACATAGGTGATCAAACATTCATTGAAACCGTGAATGGCAAAGTTCATCTTCCACGCATGCTTCGGACTCCAATGCCAATACAATACATTCTTTCCTTGGGTAAACCAGCTCCATTCGGCTTCTTTCCAAAGTTGATTGATCTGACGTCTGATTTCTTTTTCTTGATAACTTTCTTTGTTGAAATATTGTCTGGCGCAAAATAGTCCCTGAAACAGGTAAGAGGTTTCAACAATATCGGCACCATCATCGTCATTTCCGAAGGGTATGGTTTTTCCTGTTGCGCCATTCATCCAATGCGGAAACATACCATGATAACGGTCGGCTTTGCTGAGGAAATTCAACAGTTTCAATATTCTTCCGGCGGCAGTGTCTCGCGAAATCCATTTTCTGTCTGCGGCAACAATGATGCTCATGACGCCAAACCCGGTTCCGCCAATGGTAGACACCTCTTTACCATATCCAAAAGTTTCATTACTTCTTTCTCTGGCCATGCCACTGATGGGATCGGCAAAATCCCAAAAGTAGCGGAAGGTTTGCTTTTGCACCGCATCGAGTAATATGCTGTCGGGTGTGTCGCGGGACATCAACTTCATATCGGGCGCAACATCGTTTTGTGCTTTTGTACAGATAACACTCACCATCAAGAAGGTAAGCGGTAAGATTATTTTTTTCATGGAATGACTATTATAAATAGGGTGCCGTAAAGCCGAAGGTCCTCATGCCGTTTTTGATGGCGGCGTTTCCGGTAAACAAATTCCACAACAAACCCGATCGATAGTTTTCTATCATCACAATAACGGGACCCTGGTCGATGGCAAGGGCTGAAGAGGCGAACCAGTTTTTTTGTAAGGAGAAGGCGTCATAAAATCCGTACTCTCCCCATAGTTTGTTGCCAAGGATGTAATAATAAAAACGCAATGCCCGCATCGACTCATCGGGCGTATAAGACATGGCCGAAAGTGCGGCGGTAGGTGCAATCACGCCCAGATCGTTGGTGGGTGAGCAGGCATCGTAACCGTTCATCACATCACAGGCGGTGAGCCCCCAGCAACTGTTGCTGTAGCCGAAATAATTCATCGGGTTGGAAACACTGTAACTGTAATTGATTCGACTGTGATTTTCGTTTTGTGTCCAGTAGTTGGCATATGCATCGCTCAAGCCATGTGGATTGATTCCCAAAAAGGAATAATGCGAAAAGAACAATGGCCCTCCAAGTGTGGGACCTAACGGCAGCACATAGCCGTAATAGGCGTTGTTGTTGCGGATTCCACCATTTTGTGCAAAGCCGTTGTCATATACTGCCCTCGCTATCGGATGAGTAGTGGATGAGGCCGCCATTACATAAGTGATGAGGCATTCGTTCCAGCCGCGAATGGAAACATTCATATCCCAGCCGTAATTCGGACTCCAATGCCAGTACAAAACATTTTGTCCGCCACGGGTGAACCAATCCCATTCCACTGCATCAAGTATAGAGCCAATGTCATTTCTCAGATTGGTTTCCGCTGTTGTTGTTTGATTGAAATATTCTTTGACGCAAACCAAACCTTGCATCAGATAAGAGGTTTCTACCAGGTCGGCACCATCGTCTTTCTGACTGAAGGGCTGTACTATACCTGTGCTGCCGTTCATCCAGTGTGGGTAGGCGCCATGAAAGCGTTGTGCGGTGTTTTTAAGAAACCCCACCAGCAATTGCATACGGGCCAGCCCCTGGTCGCGGGTGATGAAATTTCGGCTAATCGCTACCGGTATGGCCATCACGCCAAATCCAGTTCCACCCGTCGTTACCGTTTCGCCTGAAGTGTTTCTTTCTCTGGCCATTCCGCTTATCGGATGCCCAAAGTCCCAGAAATATTTGAAGGTCTGTTGCTGAACGAGGTCCAGCAATGCGCTGTCACTGATGACCGGAAATTTATAACTGGAATCGATGCGGGTATTGAATGAGTAATTTTTGGCTACATCCAACGCTCCTCCTTTGATTGATTTCAAATCTCTTGTGGCTGCAAGCAGATAACTCGTCAGGTATTTGAGTGGAGCAACGGGCACAAGCACAAGTGTGCTGTCGCTGTTTTCGTAGCTGATGTTGAGCGCAACAGGAGTCAATGAATTCTCTTTGATAGTTACAGCGCCGGCTACCGTTGCACGATCAAGGGCATTGCTGAATCGCAGTTTGATATTGGGTTGTAGCACTACATTAGTGGTGGTGGCACCTGGCAATGGATTCACCTGATTGATACTGATGGATGTCATTTGCAAGGCAACCGGTGGAACATTCGGCTCCTGATAAACTTCTTTCTTCTTGCATTGTGTTAACAAAAAACAAGACAATAAAAGAAAGTATATAGGGTTGCTTATATTTTTCATTATCTCACAATTGTGGAAATGGAATGAGGTAATGCCATTAACGGTAACGCATAACCGTTTATCCAAATGCTGTAAGGCGTTTTGATGGAGGTGTTGTTCATCACTACAATCACAATTTTTCCATCGGGATTTTTAAACGCTGTGGTCAGCAATTGCGAACGGCTTGAGCTGGCAATGATTCTTTTGGCACCGGGCTGTATGAATTTCGAAAATTGGCCAATGTAATAATAGGCATTGGTGTAAATCAACTCGCCTGTTCTGGTGTCGCCGTGGATGGGCGCAAAACAAAAATTCTGCACATGATTAGGGCCTCCGGTTTCATCCAACAAAACATTCCAATCGGTAAAGCCCACCATGCCGTTGTTGAAATCGGTAATCATCGACTTCCCATATTCTTCTCCCAACGACCAGGACTGATATTTATCGGCATTGAAACTCTCGGCACAACCTTCGGTGAAAAATATGTTCTTATCCGGAAATGCTTCGTGTACTCTTCTCACATTGTCATACATCGGTGTTCCGCCACTCCAGTCTTCATACCAATGAAATCCAATACCCCAAGCGTATTTGGCAACTGCAGGATCAGAAAAATAGGTCTGTGCTCGTTGATACATCAAGTCGCGGTTGTGATCCCACACGATTATCTTTTTATTCTTCAACCCTTCTTTTTCAAACAACGGACCAAGATTATTTTTTAAGAAATTTGCCTCTTCTTCCGCCTTGTACAAACAACTTTCCCAACGCTGAGTGGCCATCGGTTCGTTTTGAATGCTCACACCCCAAACATTCACCCCTTCTTGTTGATAAGCCTTGATGAACTTCACGAAATAATTGGCCCAAGTGGCGTAATATTTATCTGATAGTCTGCCTCCATGCAACATGTCTTTGTTGTCTTTCATCCAGGCCGGCGGACTCCAGGGACTAGCGAACAGCTTCAGCTTTCCTCCTGTTGTTTTATCTGCCGCCTTGATCATGGGGAGTTTGAATTTTCTGTCATGTTCCACATTGAATGATGACAAAGATTCGTCGCCGTCTTTCACATAGGTGTACATGTCGCTGCTGAAATCGCAACTGTTGATGTTGGTTCTGGCTGCTGTGTAACCGATTCCTTTATCTCTGTCGTAATAGGCATTCAGCAGTTCTTCTTGTTTTTCTTTCGGCAGCTTATAAAAAGTTTCTGCAGACGCATCCGTGATGGCGCCGCCGATACCCAAAAATGTTTGAAATGTTTTGGAGGGATCCACAAAAACAGTCACTTCGTTTTCAAAAGGCTGTCCTTTGTATTTAGACTGTCCGGAATCAATCAGCGACAAACGATAGTTGGTGCTGTCGGCTGTTGTGTACACTTTGAACAAATTGTTATTTGTCTTTCTTTGCGTCTGTGCAAAGAGGCCCGAGTTGAAAAGTATCGCCGAGGCGATTATCCATTTTGCTTTTTTCATCGTTGTTGTTTTACCACACATACACGCCGATGGAGCCAGCGGTTAACGTGGTGTATGCATAATTGTTATTGAATCCGATGTTGATTTTTTTATTCGATGTTGTTTCGTTCATCACCAGCAATACCTTTTTGCCATCGGGAGTCTTGAAAGCCACATTGGGCAAATCGGCCACCAGGTTTGAAGCGATTCTTATCGAACCCGACGGAACAAATTTAGCGGCTTGGGCAATGATATAATAAGAAACGTTTTTGGTGTAAGTAGATCCGTTGATGGTTAAGGCTCCTTTGCACTCGCTGCAACCGCCGGGCGTGTGTGGAAGATAATTGTTGTCGGATGCCAGATTCCACTCGAGCGCTGTTTTGGAAGAATTGCGCATCGAACCTATGATTACATTTTTCATATGCCACATCAGGTCGCCCGAAAACGAACCCGTAGCGCCGGTCCATTGTTCGGTGAAGTAAATGTTCTTGTCGGGAAATTGTGTTTTAACGGACGACATCGCACTGATATCTCCGGCATACAAATGAAAAGCCGATCCATCGATATATGGCCTTGCCTGTGGATCATTCAGCACCGCTATGGGATAATTGGGGTGGTCGCAATTGTGATCGTAAATGATGATTTTTGTATTGATGCCCGCCGACTGAAAAGCAGGACCCAGATTGTTCTTGATAAAGAAAGCTTGTTCTGTTGCCGTCATCACCATGCTTGGATTGTTGGCCGGATTTTCGGGTTCGTTCTGAATCGTCACCGCATCGATGTTGATTCCACGTGCTTTCATGGCCTGTATGTATTTCACAAAGTATTGCGCATAAGAAGCATAATATTGGGCAAGCAAACTTCCACCAATTGAACTTGTATTCGATTTCATCCAAACCGGTGCACTCCAGGGTGAACCTAAAATCTTGATCTCGGGATTGATGGCCAGAATTTCCTGTAAAACAGGTATCAGGTCAATAGTGTCTTTTGATAAACTGAATTGACTAAGGTTTTCATCTGTTTGTCCGGATGCAATATCATCATAACTATACACCTCACTGTTCAAGTCGGAGGCACCAATGCTGATTCTTAAATACGAAACGCCTATTGAATTTTCTGCATGGCCAAACAATTCATCTAACAGCTGTGTTCTGGCACCAACGTCCATAGCATGAATCAATTGTGCACTTCCTCCCGTTAAGGTATAGCCGAAACCATCTATCTGCTGATAGGATTGCGTAGTATCAACAGTAATCAAAGGAACATTGCTTTGAGCTATTGAATTGAAGGGAATCGTCTGTGCCTGCTTGCTCAACAATTGCGCACCATTGGCATAAGTAATCCAAACCGTGGCATTGTTGACTGATGCGTTATTATTGACCACGGGACTTTTCTTGCAATCGCCACAACAAAAAACAAGTGCGATAAAAGGCAACAATATCAGTTTGGTTCTCTTCATAGCATCATCTTCTTTATTTTTCTGGTTTGCTTCTTGTCTTCTTCTGTCTCAATATAACTAAGGATGGGTAGATAAAAACTGAAGCTTGTCATTGTTTCTGGCTACCACAATGGTTGTTTTACCTCCTGCGCCTTTGATCATTTTAATGTCTCTGATTTCTCCGTCTATCGCAGTGATGTTTCCCAAAAGATTCACCTGTTTCGATTTTGTATCAATGGAAAAGATTGTGGGTAACAATGCATCATATCTTCCTTCATAGGGAATCACACCATAAAAATTTCCTGCTGACAGAAATGCGTTTTTGCCCTCATATGGAAATGGTGTGAAAGAAAAGATCGGCGCCAGCTGAAATTCATCCGGAAGATCTAGTTGGGTGAAGTTTCCTTTTCCATCATTGATGAAAACCGCAGATGCCAGTGTTTCGGCCTTATATTCCATGTACCCTTTGAACAAATCGTAAAACATGTATTGTACTGTTTTACCTGCCACTTCATCATATTTCAAATACGCCTTTTTAAGCACCGGCAACGATCGCTCGAGTTCATCTTTCGCTAAAAAGGTATATTCATTTTTGTCTTTGGTATAACAAAGTATCTGTTCCAGCGAACCATTGTTGTCATAGTCCTTCACATATAACTTCACCGGACCGTTTTTGCCGGAATGAAACTTATTGTTGAGTCCATAGTTACCCGCCAGTAAATCGGGATGACCATCTCCGTTCACATCCGCCACCGTAACATTTTGCCAGATACCTGTTGAATTAGGAATGGCTTGTTCTGTAAATACCCCTTTATTGTTCTTGTAAATTTTTACAGCCATGAACTCACCCACAATTGCCAAATCATCCCATCCATCACCATCCACATCGGTAAATGCGGCATCGGTAACCATTCCAATGGAAATGGACTTGAGCACCTTGTTGTCTGCAATGGTAAAATTAGCATTACCATCGTTGATCAATAAATAGGAAGGACGTAAAAAACCATAACCGGTTGGACCTGCCAGGTTACCCACAAAAACATCTATGTCACCGTCGTGATCGAAATCAGACACGGTTACACAAGTCTTGTTTTCATACTGCTGACTCATGAATTTCATCTTCTTCGTAAAGTGACCGTCACCGTTATTGATATACAATTTATCGGCCAGCATCGCTTCATTTTGTGGATACTGGTTACCGCCGGCAACTACCCATAAGTCTAATTTTTTATCTCCATTGGCATCAAAGAAAATGGCATCAACACCTTCGGTTCCTTTGTCGGCTTCAAACAAGTCTTTGTCTTGTTCTACAAAACTGCCATCCGTTTTTTGAATCATCAGCGCTCCAGCCTGTCCCAACGCCCCGCATACGTAAAAATCTTCAAGACCATCACCATTCACATCGCCCACTGCCATTTTAGGACCTCTGGTGCTTTCTTTATGTGGAATAAGATATTGCACATTATAATCTTCAAATGGATTTTCAACATGACGATAAGCCACCTTCATTTTTTCGGTAACGTCGATAACGGGTGAGGGCTTTTGCACAAAAACACAGTCGTAAACGAAATGCCCCGATGCGTTTTCTTGTTTTACCACCAGCAATGAATCGTGAACAAGATTTTTGATGACCTGATATTTTTGATTGGGCCAAACAACGAGTATGCTGTCTATTTGCTGTTGCTGTTGTAAACCGAAATGCAATCTTGGTTCGGAGCTGGATTCAAAACCACGGGTAAGCATGAGTTGCTGATATTGCATCTTGTCTTTTTGAAACACCCAGGCTTTAGTACCTACACCAAAAGTATTGGCATCATTTCCTTTAAATGAAAGGATGATGGATTTATTACCTGTTGTTTTGTTTTTCAAAACGATGGCCGGAGAATTGATGCTGTTGACAACCACGTCCAGATCACCATCATTATCCAGATCCACGTACGCGGCACCGCTATGAAATCCTTTTAGGTCCAGCGTTCCCCAGTCTTTACTCACATCGGCAAATTTCAATTTTCCATCTCCTTTGAAAAAATAAGGATGTGATGAACCATCCGGCATGGCGTCGATAGCGGCTTTATCGTAGGCATCGGTTTTGTTCATGCCTTTGGTTTCTTTCAAATCGGAAACAAAGCGTACATAATCCAGGTCCACCGGACGCTTGACGATTCCACTGGTGATGAAGAGGTCTTTGTTGCCATCATTGTCGAAATCGGCAAATAAAGGACACCAACTCCAATCTGTAGCCGACATTTCGGATATCAGTGAGGTTTCACTGAAGCTTTTTCCTTTTCCGTTGTTGCGCTGTAAACAGTTTTTGGAATATTGTTTTTGATACCCGTTGATCTCCAGTTTTACTTTGTAGATATCCGGATTTTCATCACTTCCATAGGTCTTCAATATTTTTTCATCTTCCGGCAACATGTCTACCGTTACCAAGTCGGGTTGACCATCGTTGTTATAATCCGCAACATCATTACCCATGCTGAAGCGGCTGTAATGTTTAAAGTGTTGAGCACCCGATTCTGTAAAAGTTCCATTGCCGTTATTGATGTAGTAATAGTCGTTTTCATGAAAATCATTGCCCACATAAATATCGTCCCAGCCATCATGATTCAAATCGGCGATGGCCAATCCTAAACCATAACCAAGGTTACTCTGAAAAATACCTGTGCCTGCGGTGATGTCCACAAATTTACCGGAAGAGGAAATGTCGTTTCTGTAAAGACGGTCGCCCGACAGTGTATCATACACTCTGCGATTGCTGGTGTCTACAATATTGGCGTGAGGATGATGGGATTGATTGAGTATGAAGCAGTCCAAATCGCCATCGTGGTCATAATCAAAGAAGGCAGATTGCGTAGTGGCGCAACTGGCATCCAGTCCGTATTTTGCCGACTCTTCCGAAAAAACACCATTGCCCTTGTTGATGTAAAGTTCATTGTGACCTTTTAAACCATAACGGTTGCTAACGGTTGAAACGTAAATATCCATTAAACCATCGCCATTCACATCGGCAAAAGTTGAGCCGGTGCTCCAATCCGATTGACCCGCAACACCCGCCTTTGATGTGATGTCTTCAAATTGAAAACTGCCTTTATTGAGATACAGCTTATTGCCACCTTTTGCATTCGATACAAAAAATAAATCTTGTAAGCCATCGTTGTTGATGTCTCCGGCCGACACGCCACCACCATTATAGAAATACAGATAATAAAGAATGTTGAAAAAAGGCTTGTCTTCCAGCTTGTTTACAAAATTGATATGGGTTGACGAGGCAGAAACGTTTTCGAATAAAGCATCCTGCTTTTTAGTGCCGCAAGAGGAAAAGAAAATTGAAAGGATGAAAACAGCAATGATACTATAAAATGAACGCATGATAAATGGGATGGTTCTGGATAAAAGGTAAAATGTTGTTGATGAATGATGCTGAGAGACATGAAGTTTTTGACTTCATCATCATCATTCATCAAGTTAATGAATTATGGATGGCTGTCAATGCTCTCTTATCGATTATACATGAAAATTTCAGCTGATCAGCCTCTCTAAATTAAAGAGGCCAGAACAAAAGTCCGGCCTCTTTATTACAATCGCATTGATGAGAAAACTGTACTATAGTCTGCTGTTATATAACGCAAGTACTTCTGTTTCGTTAAGTGCTTTGCCATAAAGTCTGAATTGATCCAGACCACCTTGCCATGATTGAATCCAACCATCTGTTGGAGCACCATTGCCCAGGTTGGCGTGTTTGTTCCAGCCACCCAATACGAAATTATACGTGTTGGTGAAATGTACCGGTCCGTGTGGATTAGCACCATCTTTGAAATCGGTCAATACTGGATTCAGGCCAGTCAATTTTTGACCATCGATATAATAAGTCATTTTTGATGTGGTTTCGTCATAAACGATAACCATATGATGCCATTGACCATTCAGAATATTTCCTGGCAACTGTCCATTGGCAGGCGTAAATTCAAACCAATGGTCTTGAACGGCAAACTTGAAGGTTGCCATGCTGGTGGTTGAACCTGCACCATCATGATCCACCAAGGCGAACATGGCGCTTTGATGCCAGTAATCATGAGAAGGCAGAGAGAATAAGAATTGTGGGTTACCTCCGGAAGGCACTCCATTCTTTTCCCAGAATGAGATGGTAAAACTTGTAGCAGTTGAAAAATCATTGGCTGCCACATATTTCAATGCAGCTTGGTCAGCACCTTGCAATCCTTTTCCTGTTACACCATCAATGGTGGTAAAGGGGTTAGATGCAGGGAAGTTGGCTTTAATACTGTCAACCGCATTTCTGAGATTGTCTGCCGTAGAGCCGTCCATAGCAACGTAAAATTTCAAAGGACCTCCCGGAGGATTGGCGTCTTTAGGATAATCACCCAAAGCGGGTCTTGTGTTTTTCTGGCATCCTGAGAACAAAGCGATTGCACCCAGAACCAACAGAGACATTGTTATCTTTTTCATTATTATCTTTTTAGTGGTTGTAATGATTTATTGATATCCAGGTACTATTATGGATAATCAGGATTTTGAACCAATGCCGGATTAGCACTTAAAGCGCTGGATGGAATGGGATAATAGTGATTTTTAGGTTGATATCCCAAAGAACCCAATACAGAGTTGGCATCACCCCATCTTACGAGATCCCAGAATCTTTCAAACTCCATTCCGAATTCAACACGACGTTCGTGCTTGATGGCATCTCTCATGGCAGCTTGTGTACTAAAGGCAACATGAGGAAGAACAGCGCTATTTCCGTTTCTTGCTCTCGATCTCACCATTTCAAGATAGGTATCTGCATCTGCACCACGGTTCAATTCGTTGGCAGCTTCTGCAGCCATCAACACAACATCAGAATATCTCAACAGTCTGCAGTTGTAAAAATAAGAACCATGAATATCGCCTGATGCAGTTCTTTCTGCATCTGAAGTGTAGGCCTTTTTATTCCAATACAAAGCATTGGTATAAGGAGGAACAGTTTTACCATAACCGCCATTGGCAGGATCATCAGATTGACCAGAGAATAAGATGGTAGCTGCTTTGCGAGGATCTCCACTTTCGTAAGCATTTACCAGGCTTGCAGTTGGCGTGTTCCAGCCCCAACCCAGGTTCCAGCCATCTGCATCTGAACCTCTCACGCCTTGCGCTGTACCAAACCAGCTCCAATAGTAACCGCCATCGCCTGGTTTTTGATCGGCCTGAATTTCAAAGATGGATTCTCTGCAAAGCTCATGGTCTGTTTTCCAGATGGCCCAGTAAGGAGTAACCAATTGATATTGACCTGAGTTCATTACGTTTTCGCAAGTAGCCAAAGCCGGAGCCCATTTGCTTTGCCACATATAAACTTTGGCCAGCAATGTTTGTGCAGCACCGGAAGTTAAACGACCGGCAAATTTGTCGGGCCACGACAAAGGAAGATGGCTTGCACCATATTGCAAATCACTTTCAATCAATGCAAGCACTTCTGCTTCTGGTGATTTTGGAATGTTGGCATCAGTTGCATTATAAACCCTGAAATCGATTTTTGGAATCGGGCCAAAGTTTCTAACCATGTCAAAGTAAGACAACGCCCTGAAGAATTTCGCCTCAGCAACATTTATTTGAGATGGCGCATCGTTCAATTGCAATGAATCTGCAGTTTGAAGAATGGTGTTACAGTTGCCTATCAACAAATAATGTTTATCCCAATATAAACCGGCAGCCCAATCATCTTTGGTATACTGGAAGTTGTCGTAAGTAGCGTGCCATCCTGCCGCACCCGGATCTGAAACGATTTCCTGATCATCTGAACGGAAACCATTGATACCAATCCAGGGAATAGATTGGAAGCCATCGCCAATCCAGGGACTGCTGGCAGAGTTACGAATAGAGCCATAAAGACCCAAAGCCTGTGTTTCTAAACCACCCTGACTTAAATCATCAAGCGTGGCCGTAAGTGGTTTTCTGTCGAGGAACTTCTCGCAGCCGGAAAACATTGTGGCTGCAAGGACCAACGAAACCAATTGAAGAATTATATATTTTTTCATATCAGTTATTTTATCTTTTAAAATTAAAAGGTCAGATTAAATCCAAATGAAGTGATGCGTGGCAATGCGCCTTCAGGACCACCGGTGTCGATACCAAATGAAGTAGCTGATCCACCATATTCGGGTGAATAACCCAGATTGTTTTTCCATGTTTTCAGGTTCTGAACATTGAAGAAAATTCTGGCCGCTTTGATTTTCGCTTTTGATATCAGTTTTTCATCCAGATTATAACCGATTCCAAAACTTCTGATTCTGAAATAACTTCCATCTTCAATACCAAATGATGATGGAGCTCTGTTGATCAGGTGTTGTGCATCCACAATAGGAACCCAATTGGATGTTCCTGCGCCATTCCAGGCATTGAGGAAATATTTTGGATAATTATACACAGAGTTTTTCTGCTCTGAAGTTGACCAGTAACGATAAATCTCGTTGCCATAAGAACCCACAATATCAACATTCAAATCGAAGTTTTTATACTTCAAAGTTACATTGCCACCATAGGTGAAATCAGGTGTAGGATTTCCAATATTGGTTTTATCGTTATCGTCGATTTTTCCATCGCCGTTCAAATCTTTGTATTTGAAGTCGCCTGGTTTTGCACCACCGCCATTAACGGTGTTAACCGGTGAAGCCAATACATCGGCATAGGATTGGTAAAGTCCTTCCACTACATATCCATAGAAATATCCGATAGGCATTCCGGTTTCGGTTTGATTAGGATATTGAGGATCTGCAGGAATTGGATAGTTCAGCGAAACTACTTTGTTTTTGTAAGTGGTGATGTTTCCAGAAACCGACAAAGAAAGATCTTTGGTCAGTTTTTCGTTCCAGGTTGCGCTCACTTCAAAACCTTTGTTTGAAATTTCACCAGAGTTGGTCAGGGTTGGTAATACGCCCGATGGTTTCAGCAAAGCCAATAGATTTTTTGTGGTTTTGCTATAGTAAGAAACTTCACCATGAAGTTTGTTTTTCAACGCATTGAATTCGAAACCGATTTCACTGGCGTTTACAGTTTCCCATTTCAAGTTTGGATCTGCCAGATAGTTAGGGCTGGCGATTGAAACGGTATTTACACCAAATTGTGCGTTGCTGTAATTAAGGCCTGGGTAAGCTGGATAGTAACCACCGATGGTTCCAGTATTGAAGTTACCCAACAAACCGGTAGACACTTTGACTTTCAGGTAATCAAATACTTTTTGATTGGCCATGAATTTCTCTTTTGTCAACTCCCACGCAGCACCCAAAGCCCAGAAGTTCTGGCCTTTTTTACCATAATCCTGGCTGATGTTGCTCGCATAGTCTCTTCTGAAAGATCCGGTGAAATAGTATTTTCCTTTGTAGTTATACAACAATCTTCCTAGTGTGGAGATGGTAGCATATTCCCATTGGTCAGATTTTGGAGAACCTGGAATGCTGAATCCATTGGAGATGTAGTAAAATCTTGGATCATCAGGAATAGGCTGGTCTCCTGCTTTTTGTTTTGATTCTGCAGAAGTCCATCTGTTTCTGATTTCATATGTAGTCACACCACCTGTTGCGGTAAATGAGTGACCCTTGATATTCTTCTTGTAATTAAGAATGTAATCTCTCTGATTGGCCAAACGGTTGTTGTCATTTTGATAAACAGCCGTAGTGTTGTTAACCAGATAAGCTTGATTGTTGATGTCGATTGCCGCAGGATTGTATGCATAATACAATGGCTGATAGCTTCTTCTGTTTGAAGTAGTCAGGTCGGAAAAATAAGTAACCTTGAAGTTGAAGTTTTTGAGGAAATTCAATTCTGCAAAAACGCTTCCGATTCCCCTGTATTGATCATTTGATGTCTTGTTCCAGTTTTGCTCAATAGACATCAGCGGGTTGTGTTCTGTATTTTGAATGACAGGTACGCCTGAGTATACATTATAGTTGGCAGAGTCAAATTGTGAACCATAAGGGTTGTGCAACCAGAAGGTTTTGGTTCCGGAGTTGATGATCGGAAGTGTTTTTCTCGCATCATACAACTGATAGCTACCATCATATGGCAGTTTTTCTTTAGAGCCTATCAGGTTTACCCCTAATTTCAGGTGACTGTTTACTTTAAACTCATCGCTGAAGTTGATGGTTGTTTTTTGGTAATCAACATGTTTCACCAAGCCTTGGTCTTTGTTGTAGCCAAATGCGAGATAGAATTTGTTTCTTTCAGAAGCACCAGACACGCTTAAATTAGAATTGTTGAATCCTGCTACACGTGTAATGGCGTCAATCCAATCGGTATTACCGGTCCATTTGCTCATTTCTCCGTTCAGGAAGTTGGTGTTTTTGATACCGATGGTAGGATCATTATCATCCAAACCGTTGGCAGCTTCCATGGCGAAAATCTTTTTGAAATCATCACCATTGGCCAATTCAATTTTATCTACCAGCTTCTTGAACCCAAAAGTTGAGTTCAGATTTACGGTAATCTGTCCTGTTTTTGCTCTTTTGGTGGTGATGGCAATTACACCCGAAGCACCCTTAACCCCAAAGATGGCAAGCGAAGAAGGGTCTTTCAACACTTCAATGCTTTCGATATCGCTGTTATTCAGATAATCAATATTATCGGTGAAGATTCCGTCCACTACAAACAATGGACTAACAGAACCCATACTTACCGTACCTCTGATACGGATATCGGGTTGAGAACCCGGAACGCCATTATTTACAACACTCAAACCGGCAACCTTTCCTTGCAAGGAGGCAACTGGATTACTGTTGGGTTTGTCGGCCACTTCTTTACCAGACAATTTTACAATTGATCCGGTAAGATCTCTTTTGCTGGCCACACCATAACCAATCACCACCACCTCGTCTGTTTTAGAGGCAGATGATTTCAATCTGATTTCTATTACCGTACGTCCGCCAACACTAACTTCTTGTGTTTCATAACCAACGCTGCTCACTACAAGTGTTGCATTATTGTCGACGGTAATGCTGTAAGTACCATTGTTGTCTGCAAAGGTTCCGTTTTTAGTCCCTTTTTCAACAACAGAAGCTCCGGCTACCACCTCTCCATTTTCGGAAAGTACCCTTCCGTAAACTTTAATTTTGTCATTTTTTACCTCGGTGGAATTTCCGCTGAGAGGACGCGCCTCCAGGTTGAGCGCCGTAAGAAAAATGGCGAGAACGGCAAGCTTCGTAACAAGCAGTGTTTTGAGAAGCGTCCTGGACCACGTCAGCCTGTGGCCCTGAAGTACACTTTTTTGCATAATGTTGGTTTTTGGTTTAATAATTCAAACGAAAATTGACTTTTTGCCAACCCTCATTTGTAATTGTTACAGTTTTGGGAGAATTACTTTCGCAATTCTCTTGTGTAATTTTTTTATTATTAGTATGGTTTTTTCGAAAAACCACATCTTCTCTTTAAATAACCCAGTTGATATTTTTATTCCTGTCTTATTGATTTAATTCTGATAAAACAATTCAAAAAGTTCAACAAACGCAATAAAATCAAGGGTTTCAACCGTTTTCGCAATCGTTTGCAATCAAGGCAAATAACAGAAATCCTTATTGATGATGAGCGTTTTACAAGTTATTCGGGGGTCAATTTATAAAAATTTTGTTACCCGCCAAGAATTTTGTTAAAAAATTGTTGGTAACCGGGTCGCAAAATATGAACATTTTTCTTTTTTGGAAGCTGATATAAATCATTAGTCCAATACGGCAAATCATTTCCTTAAAAAAGATTTTTCATACATTTAGTGAAGTGTTTTTTTGTTATTTAATAGCATCAATTGTAAATAATGAGAGTGTTTTGTCTTTGTTTTTTTGTTCTCGCGCTTGTTAACTTAAACACCAATGCGCAATGGAACCCCAATACTTTTGTCAACCTGGAAGTATCCGGATTAAATTGTTCCGATCAGCAATCCATCTCCACCAGCGATGGAAAAACCTGGATAGCCTATTATTCGCAGAACAGCGGCACCGGCAACTATGATATGCGCGCTCAGCTGCTGGATATCAATGGAAATAAACTTTTAGGCGCTAATGGCATCTTGGTTTCTAGCCAGCCCTCAGGCACTGCCACCTTTGTATTTAATGTATGTAAAGATATTTTCGATAACCTGGTGATTGCTTTTCAATACGAAATTGGTGGTAATCTAAATGCAGTGGTGGCCAAAGTTAATGCAGATGGTACTTTACCCTGGGGAAATGGCGTGGTGTTGGGTGAAGGGTTGGCGCCTTATCCGGCCATTACAAAAACAAACGAAGTGGTGGTGGCGTGGAACAACAATAGCCCATCCACTACTTATATACAAAAAATCAGCAGCTCTGGAACACTTGCCTGGAGCTCGCCTACAGCAGTGACCGTAGGAACCAGCAACACGACAAGAGCCCAGGTAGTTGCAAATGCAAACGGAGATTTTACCTTGGTTTTTCAAAAAAGAAGCTTCGGTATCTCAACAACCTTGTATGCACAACGCTACACATCGGGGGGCGCTCCTATTTGGACCGCACCGGTTCAAATTTCCAATCTCACCTCTTCGGGCGCCAGATATTATTCCATTTTAGGCGATGGTAACACAGTTTACTTTGGTTATTATGTTGCCTCCGGTAGCAGGTTCTTTGCCTATGTACAAAAAATCACTGAAACAGGCGCATTGCCTTGGGGGATTAATGGAAGTCCGGTTTCTTCTTATTCCACCGGGGCCGACCCTCAGCAACAAACCACCAATATAGCACACGACAACAGTTCTCCCTATATTTGGTCGGTTACCACCTACAGCAACCCTGCCCAAACCGCTTATGGTGTCTATGTTCAAAAATTTGACACCACCAGTGGCACCGTTTTACTTAACCCTCAGGGAAAAGAAGTTTACCCCATAAGCAGCAATTACGATACACAAACCGGAGAGCTTTCGCTGGTAAATGATGCACCATTTTTGATGAGTTACGATGTCAACTATAAAATTTATGCCACAAGGCTTAACAGTAACGGTGATTTTTATTGGACAAGCAACCGTATCGAATTGAGTTCAACCACCTCTTCACTGGCGCAGAAAAAGGTCGTTTCGCATTTACGAAAGCAGCTAATGGTCAGTCGGTGGCTGTTTGGTACGAAAACCGTGGAGTTGAATACCGGTCTTATGCGCAAAACATTCCTATCGGTGGCGTTTTGCCCGTTGTGCTTTCGGGCTGGAAGGCAGAAAAAAGAAAAAACAACACCTCATTATTGCAATGGACCTCTTCTTGTGAAATCAATTGTGATAAGTATACTATTGAAAGAAGCGCGAACGGCAAGGCTTTTGAAAGCATCGGCACCGTCCAAAGTTCGGCCCCCAATGGCAACTGTGGTCATAGTCAATTTTATTCTTTTATTGATGAGAATCCTGAATCTGATAATTTTTATCGCCTGAAACAATGGGACAGAGACGGGCAATATCATCTGACTGATGTGTTGTTTTTAAACTATGGTGCCATAATAAAAATTTCAACAAACCCTTCTCCGGCTCGTGATATGGTTAAAATTGAATGTAATGTCAACGCTCGTGTTGCAGGAGATTTGGTAGTGTTAGGTGAAAACGGAGTAATAATGAACAAAAGGAAAGTAATGTTGGAAAAAGGTAAGAATGGGCTGTATTTCAATATTTCTGCCTGGAATTCTGGTATTTACTATATCAAATTCAGGGGTAATGATGGCACTGTAATAGAAGGCTCTTTTGTTAAAGAGTGATGCCATTTTGTTGCTTAAATGCAGAAAATCTTATCCAGTTTTTGTTTTCAGTGTCAAATACTTCGGTGGCTCTTTTGTCGAGAAATAATTTGTAGTCGAATTTTTTAAACCCCGGGGCTATATAACCGGGGTAATACCATTTTAAACCTGTTCTTTTACAAAACCTGTATTTTAAGAGCATGAGCATTTTTCCCAGGGCATATTTTCGATAAGCCGGGTGAAAAATGTTTTTAATGCCTGCAATGCTTTCCGCTCCGGCATCAAAAATTCCGGCAGCAATCAGCAAGCCGTTGTCTCTGATTTCTATCATGTAAGTGTCAAAAACAGAACGCTCATCATCTTCGAGCAAATCTCTTATGGTTCGGGTGGTCATGAAATCAATACTGTCATAATACAAATCGTGGAGATCTTCAATTTCCTGATTTAAAACAAAAGGTTTGATAACGATATGAAAAGAAGAGTTGGCTGTAATTATTTTCTGATGCTCGCTTTTTAGATCTATCTTATCTACATTATATCGCAGCCAGTGAACGTCATATTCCCTGCCTGCCTCGGAAAAAGTTTTGATGGTAAAAATATGAGCACCATAACGATACCAGCCATTAGCTAAATAAGCATCCAAAAGCTCCCCCTTAATTAACGGATGCCTGTGCATCAAAAAATCATCGTTCATAATATATTGGCAAAATATAGAGCCGTTGATAGTTGTCAAATGACATAAATCATCACTAAAGTAAATTTATAATCATTGTTTATGCTCGATTTGCAATACCAATTCATATTCGTGTCGTTACGCAAATAGATGTTGATTTTTGATAGGAATCATGCGATTTGTTTGGGCAAATCATAAACAGTACGTAGCTCTACTTAATGAATCAAAGTGAAAAGACCGAATTTGAAAACAAGAAGAACTCAATATTTGTATTGCGATGTGCGGGGTATTATTTTTACATCAGATAGGCCGCTAAGAAATCCAATATCATTTAAAAAACCAATCGATTCAAATCCTAAGAAAACCAACTATCCAATCCTTATTAAAACCCAATTGTCCTGATTCTATTAAAAATCCAACCCCTTAATTCCGTTATCCCATGATCAACTCAATTTTCCAATCCAACCTATCCCTTGAAAAGAACCCGGCTTCCAATTCCTATGTCCGATACTAACGACAACTTTCAACGAAGCCATAAACAAAAACCCCGGAAGAATCCGGGGTTTTTTATACGCATATGAGAAGAAATAAATTAATTGTACTCTTGAATCTCCATGAAACAATACGGGTCGATGGAGGCATAAAAATCTAGCTCGGTGGGTTTTTCCGACATTTCCAGCGTGAGCATGTTTTCACACTCTCTCATTTGCCAGAGATATAATTTGGAATCGGGCCCAAAAACAAAAAACAATTCGGGAATAATGTCTTTCAACAAGCCATTCCAGCAGGCTTCTTTAAGCTTTTCGTGTTGATGGAGATAGTTGTCTTTGGTTTCAGATCTTGACTTTTCTACGTATTGACGGTTTGCAAATTGAGTGCCATTAACCAATAACACTTCTTGTTGGATTGTAAGTTTTGCCATTTTGTACGGTTTTTATACAGGATTGCATAAATAACGTAGCAATGGTTTTTTTTATTGTCAAGCGTTGAAATATTTTTTTCAGGGAACACCTATCAATGGCTCTCGGCTATTCTTCCTGTTTTCGCTTATGGAAAGTAATGGCGGCATTTTTTTTCAAATCTCCCGAAAACCTGATTTCATGTCGGTCTCTTCCATCCTGTACAATAAGCAAGCCCGTATTGGGGGGTATGGTTCCTAACGATTCGGCATACATCACCACCTGCAGCGAGTCGCCCAAATCCGGAGTGATATAAAGAGTTTCCGTTACGGGTTGCGTACTCAAACCTTTTTTGCCCATGAAAACCCTGCCATTCACCACAACACTAACAGTATCTCCATCCACCTCTCCATTATCATATAGCGTGAAAATCAAACTATCTGTATGATAGGTTACCGTCTGAATCATTTCTAGCTCTCTTTTGTTGATGTTGGAAGCCACTTCAACACCCGCAATGGGCATGGGTTTTTGTGTTCTGACAACCACTGGAGGTGGTGTGGGTTTTGCCGCCGCCGGTTTGGGAGGAGCGGTTGGTGATGGTGCCGGAGACGGCGTTGCTACCGGCGTAGATACTTTTGCTACCACAGGGACCGGTTTGATTACCGGGGGTGCAGGCTTAGGAGCAGGTGGCGGAGGTGGCACTTCTGCTTTTACCATTGCCGCAATGGCAGCCAATGAGTCTTTTTTTTGCTGTTCTATTTTTGCTACCCTTTCGGCTTCTTTGGCTTCTTTTACAAACGAGAGATTCTCTTTGATGCCCATTGAACCTAGTTCTACAAACAACAAAGATGAATCGGGCACAATGGATTTTTGTAAACTCACTTCGCCCGTTGCCGCCTTGAGCCCCATTGTTGCCTTTGTTTTAAAGGTGCCGGAAAAAAGCATTTTCTTGGTGCCAATCTGCAAATCCAGCGTGTTGACTTGTTTTATTTTTCTAGGCGCTTCGTCTTTAAAATTATCAAACAACAAACTGTCTTCTTCAAGAATGTATTTGTCGTCCTGAATGCTGATTGATAAAGATTTGATAGCGTAGGTTTCTTCTCCTTTGTTTTCAAAAATGATCTTGGAGTAACCGGTCAGTTCTTCACCGTTTCTGGTAATCACCGCCTCATAGGTAATTTTTTTATCTCTGGTCTTTACATAGCCGGTCCAGGCGCCTGTTACGTCGGGACCTCGCCTGGGTTGGGCAAATAGTGTAAGGGGAAACAGAAAAAGAATGAATGATTTGACGATAAAAGCAAGTTTCTGTGATGGTTTCATACATGCGATTTTTTTTAAGCCAATCTTCGCCCTTTCTGATAATATGATAAACAATAAAAGATACTGCCGAAAGATATCTATTATTTGCTTTCGGGTACTCTTCTGAAAAAACTTTAATTACAAAAAATGATAAGGTTTTCAAAGATTTGGCTTATCAGCACAATTGCTTTACAACTCCGGCCACCAGCAACGGACGACCCAAAGTATAAAAATGCAACACAGGAACTCCGGCCTTTTTAAGCTCTTTTGACTGTTCCAATAACCATTCGGCACCAATTTTTTCAACATCAAGATCCGACTTGCAGGCATTTACCGCTTCTGTCAAAGGCGTTGGCAAATCAATGTGGAAAGTCTTAGGCAGTATGGTTAATTGCTTTTTGGTATAAATAGGTTTGAGTCCCGGTATGATGGGCACGGTAATTCCAATTTCCCGACAGGCATTTACAAAAGCAAAATATTTTGCATTATCAAAGAACATTTGAGTAATGATATAATCTGCACCGGCATCCACTTTGGCTTTCAGGTGTTTCAAATCGCTCTCCATGTTGGGGGCTTCAAAATGCTTTTCGGGATATCCGGCCACACCAATACAAAACTTGGTCTTGGTTGTATTTTTAAGATCTTCTTCCAAATAAATACCCGAATTAAGATTGGTAACCTGTTTCAATAAATCCAACGCATACTTATGTCCACCCGGCTCGGCCTCAAAAGCTGTTTCGTTTTTGGCCGCATCGCCTCTTAGTACGAGTACATTGTCTATCCCTAAATAATTAAGATTGATTAATGCGTCTTCAGTTTCACTTACACTGAAACCTCCACAAATAAGGTGCGGAACCGTATCTACATTGTATTTATTCATGATGGCCGCACAAATCGATTCCGTTCCTGGCCTTTTTCTTACCACCACTTTTTCAAAACTGCCATCCGCCCTTTTTTTAAAAGAATGTTCGCTGCGATGATACGTGACGTTGATAAATGAAGGCTTGAATTCCATCAAGGGGTCCAGATGGTCGTATAACGACTGGATTCCTTTTCCTTTCAACGGAGGTAATATTTCAAAAGAGATCAACGTATCAGAAGCTTGTTGGATGTGTTCGGTAACTTTCATTTTTTTCTGTTTTAATCAAACACCTCAAGAATCATTTTATCTTAAAAAATATCTTATGAAGTAGATGAATGGTTAGTAAAGATAAAACCTATTGAAAAAAATATCAAAGAATGTTCATTATTACGCACATTTATTTTTGCAACTATTTCAACTATTTGATTTTAGTGGATAACAACGTTTATTTTTGTAAAAAAACGCATGGCACTTACCATCCACACAAAAAATCTCATCAAAACATACGGCAGTCGCAAGGTGGTCAATGATGTTTCTTTTGAGGTGAGCCAGGGCGAGATTGTAGGTCTGCTTGGACCTAACGGTGCAGGAAAAACGACCTCTTTTTACCAAGTGGTGGGTTTGGTAAAATCCGACAGTGGTGAAGTTTTCCTGAGTGATATCAATATCACCCAATTACCCATGTACAAAAGAGCCCAGCTGGGCATCGGCTATTTACCTCAGGAAGCGAGTGTATTCAGAAAACTGAGCGTGGAAGACAATATCACTGCGGTTTTGGAAATGACAAAATTGTCCAAAGCGGAACAGAAAGATAAGCTGGAATCTTTACTGAATGAGTTCCGGCTTCAACATGTAAGAAAAAACAATGGCGACACCTTAAGCGGAGGCGAACGACGCAGAACCGAAATAGCCAGAGCCCTTGCCGTAGATCCCAAATTCATTCTACTCGACGAGCCCTTTGCCGGCGTGGATCCTATAGCCGTGGAAGACATTCAGGAAATCATCGCCAAACTAAAATATAAAAACATCGGCATCCTGATTACCGATCATAATGTAAATGAAACGCTTTCCATTTGCGACAGGGCTTATTTATTGATAGATGGCAAGATCTTTAAACATGGCACCGCTCAGGAACTGGCCGATGATGAACAGGTTAGACGTCTATATCTGGGCAGAAATTTCGAACTGAAAAGAAAAGATTATCTGCACGAACAGGCTTCTCAACAGAATTAGTTTTCCACTAATTCATATCAGTGTTTAAATAAGATTTTTATTTTTTATCTTTCGTTGTGTGAAACAATCATACGTTTAAAAGCTCACAAGAATAGCTTTAACCTGTTGTTTCCAACCGAAACTAGATGAAACTGCTTTCTCCTGCGATATCAAAACTGGCTCGCATGCGTGTATGGCGCATTAAAAACTGGACCAACCATCCCGTGGCCAGTCAGCGTGAAGTATTGCAGGACCTGGTGTCTGCGGCACAGTACACAGATTTTGGAAAAAAATACAATTTCTCCTCTCTTTTTTCTGTCAAAGAGTTCAAACTAAAAGTTCCCATCCATGAATATGAAGACCTTCTGCCTTATATCGAGAGAATGATGGAGGGGGAAGACAATGTGTTGTGGAACACGCCGGTGAAATGGTTTGCGAAAAGCAGTGGCACCAGCGGAAAGAAAAGCAAATTCATTCCGGTTAGTGAAGAAAGCTTACAGGAAAATCATTTCAAAGCCAGCAAAGACGTATTGACCAGCTACTACAATAATTTTCCATCCAGCGACCTGCTCACCGGAAAGGGACTCGTTATAGGCGGCTCTCATCAGGTCAATCAGCTGAACGATGAAATTCAATACGGTGATTTAAGTGCCGTATTGATGCAAAACACACCATTTTGGGGTCAATGGCTTCGAACGCCAGAACTCTCTGTTGCTCTGCTGGACGACTGGGGCGAAAAGCTGGAAAAACTGGCGCAAACCACCTCAGAAGAAAATGTTACTTCTCTTGCCGGCGTTCCCACATGGACGCTTTTACTGCTGAAGCGAATATTGGAAATCAAAAAGAAAAAAACAATCAAAGAGGTTTGGCCCAACCTTGAACTCTACATCAACGGAGGCGTTTCGTTTGTCCCTTACCGAGAGCAATTTGAAAAAATAATCGGAGGCCCGATCAGCTATCTCGAAATTTACAACGCCAGTGAAGGTTTTTTTGCCGGACAAGACAAGCCAGAAGATGACGGTATGAAACTTTTTACAGAACACGGCATCTTCTACGAGTTTTTACCGGTAGAAGAATATGGAAAACCCCACCCATCAACAATAGGTTTAGACAAGGTGCAATTAGGAAAAAATTATGCGCTTGTCATCAGCACAACAGGTGGACTTTGGCGATACCTTGTGGGAGACACGATAAAGTTCACCTCCATCAATCCTTATCGAATCAAAGTAACCGGAAGGTTAAAACATTATATCAATGCGTTTGGCGAAGAAGTGATTGTAGATAATACCGACAAGGCCATCAGCCTTGCCGCCAAAGAAAGCGGAGCCATCGTTACCGATTATACAGCGGCTCCCATCTATTTCTCCGACGAAAACAATGGAGCACACGAATGGCTGATTGAATTTGAAAAAGAACCGAAAGACCTGGTCTTTTTTAGAGACCGTCTCGACCACGCATTAAAAACCATCAATAGCGATTATGAAGCCAAAAGACACAAGGATATCGCATTAGGGCCGCCAAAAATTCTTGCCTTGCAAAAAGGAACATTCAATAAATGGCTGCAAAGTAAAGGCCGCATCGGTGGTCAACACAAAATACCACGACTCAGCAACGAAAGAAATATAATCCATGAAGTGCTGGCCATCCACAACAGATGATATTCTTTTCATTTCTTTTTTATCTCCTGCTTCAAGCTTACTTTTGCTTCAATATGTTTGATCGTTCATTTGTTTTCTATTGATTTTTTTCCGTCGTAAACAAACAGCGATAACAATGAAACTTTCTGACAACCAAAATTAAAAACGACATCACATGAAACTATTAGCAGGAAAAGTTGCCATCATCACCGGAGCCGCCAGAGGTATCGGAGAAGCTGTAGCTATCAAATTTGCCGAACAAGGTGCACACATCGCCTTCTCTTATGTAAGCGACAGCAGCCAAGCCAAAGCCGCTAGTTTGGTAGAAAAGCTGGAAGCGATGGGCGTAAAAGCAAAAGCCTATCAAAGCAATGCCGCCGACTATGCAGCCTGTGAAAGTTTTACCAATGAAGTTTTGACCGATTTTGGACAAGTGGATATTCTTGTCAACAATGCGGGTATCTCAAAAGACAATCTTTTATTGCGCATGAGTTTCGAACAATGGAACGAAGTGATGCAAGTGAACCTGAACAGTGTTTTCAATATGACTAAGCAGGTGATCAAACCTATGATGAAGGCACGCCAAGGAAGCATCATCAACATGAGCAGTGTGATTGGCGAAATGGGAAACGCCGGACAAGGAAGTTATGCGGCCAGCAAAGCCGGTGTGATTGGCTTCACCAAAAGCGTTGCAAAAGAATTAGGCAGCCGAAACATTCGCTGTAATGCAGTTGCGCCAGGTTTTGTAGAAACCGACATGACCAGTTATCTGAAAGAAGGTGATAGTGCGGATAAATACAAAGCCATGATTCCTTTGGGGAAATTTGCCAGTGCCGAAGATATCGCCAACACTTGTCTGTTTTTGGCTTCAGATATGGGTTGTTATATTACCGGACAAACCATCAGTGTTTGCGGTGGTATGAATATTTAATACAGAAAATTGAAGTAGCGCCTTTTTTCAACAAAAACAATAATTATAATGACCTCATACGAAAAACTGCTGCGCGAAAACAAATCCTGGGCAGAAGCTCAGATTCAAATAGATCCTGAATTTTTTTCAAGGCTTTCTGAAATTCAAACACCAGAGTTTTTATGGATTGGCTGCAGCGACAGTCGTGTACCCGCAGACAAGATAACAGGCACTCAACCAGGCGAAATTTTTGTACACCGCAATATCGCCAACATGGTTGTTCATACAGACATCAACTTACTCAGTGTTCTTGAATATGCTGTGGATGTGCTTAAAGTAAAACACATCATTGTTTGCGGACACTATGGGTGCGGTGGCATACGGGCCGCCATGGGCAATCATTCTTTGGGTATCATCAACAAATGGCTGCGAAACATCAAAGACATTTATCGTATTCACAAAGATGAAATTGAAAATGAAATCACCGAAGAAAATAAAACCAACAAACTGGTTGAACTGAACGTGAAAGAACAGGTGATGAATCTGGCCAAAACTTCTATTATTCAAAAGGCCTGGAAACATCAGAATGGTCCGCAATTACATGGTTGGGTATATGGATTAAATGATGGCATCATCAAGCCAGTATGTGAAATGGAGCCGGGTTCGGCGATTGACCCTCTTTATGTATATGACAACCTATAATCACCAATGACTTCATCAGCCAAGCAATTTATTGACAAATACGCGCTGCTTCCACATCCCGAAGGAGGCTGGTACAAAGAAACTTACAGAAGCAAGGAGCAAATTCAATTGCATGGTTTGCCGAATAGGTTCAATGGCGACCGCCATCTTTCAACAGCCATTTATTTTTTATTGGAGCAAGGAAACTTTTCGGCTTTTCACAGAATAAAAAGTGATGAGTGCTGGCATTTCTACAGCGGAGACAAGCTAGATATTTTTGTCTTACACGAAAATGGTAAGTTGGAAGTAGTTGGCTTGGGCAGCAATGTTGATAACGGTGAGGTTTTTCAATATGTAGTTCCGGCAAGTTGCTGGTTTGCCTCAAGACCAGGATTAAATTCAAGTTATTCTTTTGTGGGGTGCACCGTTGCTCCCGGTTTTGACTTTAATGATTTTGAGTTGGCAAATGCTAAAGAACTCTGCAGACAGTTTCCTCAACACGAAGCAATAATATACTCGCTTTGCAGACAGTAAGTTATTCTATGCGCGTTAGTGGATAATTTCAGTAAAAATATTTTTATTCTTTTTTATTTCATGATTACCTTTCATTGAACAATTTTTTTTTCCATCAATAAGCGTTTTGTGAATTTTTTCAGTTTCCAATTTCTGTTCTTTATCCTTTTTCGTTTCGAAATCTGATTCCATAAGATGACCCACTCCTTGGTACATATAAGCAATTGGGCGACATTTCAAGCAGAAAAACCATTGAAAGTTTGGGTGCTTTCGCCGCTATTGACATCAGCAGATGAAAACATAGATTACTACTACGATTTTACACAAAGCATCGAAGAATATACCAGGGTTTTCAATACACTTAAACTGAACTGGAAATGGCAGCCGGTAACATTGACAGATTTTCGAAACATTATCGATGAAATTACATTTGAGAAAAACGAAGGAGTTGTTCTTCCTGTTGTTTTTAATCTTTGTGATGGTGATGAAATCAATGGCACTCCCGGCGTATCTGTTATAGATTATCTGGAGGAAAAAGAGTTGATATATACAGGCGCCAATCGGCATTTTTATGAGATCACTACTTCTAAAATTCCGATGAAAAAAGCATTTGATAGGCATGGTGTTGCAAATGCCGAATGGTGTGTATTGAAAGATATTGAAGACGCGGAAAGGCTGTTGCAGCAAACGGGAGGTCCGTTGATTGTGAAACCAGCTGTATCTGGAGGTAGCATGGGGGTAAGTACAAAAAATGTAATCGACAATACAACAGACTTGAGCGCTTTATTGGACGAATTGACAAACGGATACAGAGGATGGAACCTGATGGCAGATGGACTTATTGCTGAACAATTTATTCAGGGTCCGGAGTTCACAGTACTTATTTGTGGCCACCATCTTAAGCCTGATGAGATTCGGATTTATTGTCCGGTAGAAAGAGTTTTTCATCCTTCACTTCCCGAAAAGGAAAAGTTTCTTTCTTTTGACCGGTTGTGGGAAATCTATGAAAACGAAAGCGCAATGCCGGAAGATGGTAATTTTTATGACTATCGCCTTCCCAACGAAAACATTATTTCCGATCTCAAAAATATTTCTCAATCTGCTTTCATTGCCACAGGAGGTGTTGGTTATGCAAGAGCAGATATAAGAATGGATGCAATGACGGGAAAGTTATTTATGATTGAAATCAATGCGCAATGTGGCATCAGTGAAGATGAGAATTATACTTCCATTGGTGCAATTCTGCGATTTGCCCACATTCCTTTTCATCAACTGGTGGAAGATATTTTGAACAACGCTTTCGAAAATCACATTCATCTTGTAGTAAAAGAAAAGATGAAAACGCTTCCTCATCTTAATAACGGTAATGCCTAATGGAAAATATAAACTCTTGCCGTATCTGTGTACTCATGCCTGATTATTCTACCAGCCAGGTTGACTACCAGCATTACGACCCACCCAGAAACCTTTCGCACTTATTGCCTGATGCCCATTTTGACCATGTTTTTTTAAACAAACTGACTGTTTACAAACAGCTCCGGGAACTGAGTAAAAAGAACTATGATATTTTCATCAATCTCTGTGAAGGATATCTGGACTGGGGGGTTCCGTCGATTGATGTTATTTATTACCTCGATTTGTTAAACCTTCCCTACACAGGACCTAATCAGCTTTTATATGATCCCACCAAACAGCTGATGAAATATGTGGCCTATACCCAAGAGGTAAAAACGCCAAAATTTTTCCTGGTTGAAAGAACAGAAGACGTTGCCATTGTTTTAGAAAAATTTGAATTTCCACTTTTTGTGAAACCATCCAAAGCTGGAGATAGTCTGGGAATTGATGATAGTGCGTTGGTTCGTGATGAAATTGCATTGAAGAACAGAGTGGGGGAAATCATTGATGAATATGGCCCCTTGTTGGTGGAAGAATATATTGACGGCAGAGAGTTCACGGTGATGCTTGTACGAAATGCCGGAACAAAAGATTCGGTAACCGTTTTCAAACCCGTTGAATATTTGTTTCCAAAGGGAAAGAAATTTAAAACTTATGCACTGAAAACTTCGGAGCTTCACACCAATGCCAATGTTAGTGTTGAAGATAAAGAGCTTTGCGTTCGTTTACAAGAGTCTGCAACTGCCATTTTCAACGGATTTGGAGGCGTTGGATACGCAAGGCTAGATTTCAGATTGAATTCTTCCGGTGTTTTATATTTTTTAGAAATCAATTTTACCTGTTCTGTTTTTTATCAAAACGGCTATGAAGGATCTGCAGATTATATTTTAAAGATTGATGGCACAGGTCAGGATTATTTTTTAAAGAAAATCATTGAAGAAGGATGGCAGCGTCATCAGGATAAACAAAAAAAATATGAGATGCGTGGTGATGCTATTGCCGGATATGGCATTTATGCTGCCAAAGATTTATTGGAAAACGAAATTGTTTTTAAGGGAGAAGAGCGCTCACAAAGAGTTGCCACTCTTCCATTCATTGAAAAAAACTGGAATGAATCTGAACTTCAAAACTTCAGACGATATGCCTATCCCTTAAGCAAAAATGTTTTTTTACTCTGGGATGAAAATCCCGCCGAATGGGCTCCGCAAAATCATTGTTGTGAGGCAAACACATTTTATATTGGACTTGATGTTGTCACAAAAAGAAAAATAAAAAAAGGTGAGGAACTAACGCTAGATTATACAGATTTTCTTGATGAAAATATGGAACCCTTCAACTGTTCTTGCAAAAGCGAAAAATGTAGAGGTTTTGTTGTTGGTAAATTATATAACTCTGTTGATAGCAGAATGTCTTAATGCTAAAAGTTTTTATTTATCTAACAACTGGTCTGCTTCAAAAACCAAACACCACTCTTGACACAAAGAAAGGTATCCAAAATCATAAATAAAAAAATATGGATTGCCGTTATTTCTATTGAACAAGTGTGTATGATATTTAAAAACAAATCCTTGTTCTCTCAATGTTTCTTTTTTAATTTTTCTTACAGCCTGTTGTTTTGATATGTTTAATTTTAAAACTACTCTGTTTTTGTTGAGTATTTTATTGATATGTTTTGTTGTTGGCGAATCTGCTGATTTAGCTTTATTATTGTAAACATTTCGGCAATATTCATTGCAAAACTTTTTGTCGCTTCTTCCCCTGATTATTTTATTACAGGTGCAGCATTTTTTTTCCTGTTCGAGTGAAACTATCATGATTCAAAAATAATTGAGACAACTTAAAACCAATTGTTGTTTTAACGTGTATAACCGGTTATTTTCAACAATAAATAATTATTTGATTTATAAGGAATATCAATGTTTCAAATTTGTGCTGTTAACCGTGCGCACGGAAGACTGAAATATTTTTTCAATTTTTAAAAACACAATTATGTATTCATTGAGAAACAAAGTTCAGTTGATTGGTAACTTAGGAAAATCACCTGATGTAAAAAAAACAGAAACCGGTAAGAAGCTGGTAAAATTTTCATTGGCCACTGATGAGGTATACACCAATCTCAAGGGCGAAAAAGTTAAGGAAACACAATGGCATAATTTGATTGCCTGGGGAAAAGTTGCAGACTTGGCAGAAAAGTATCTGAGTAAAGGAAGTGAAGTGGCTGTTGAAGGTAAATTAATCACTAAAGACTATACAGACAAAGAAGGAAACAAACGGTTCGTTACTGAAGTACAAGTGAATGAAATGCTTTTTTTGGGTAGTGGTAAAGTGAATGCCTGATCTGTTTGTTATTCAAAGCGCAGACTTGATGGTTTGCGCTTTTTTCAATCTCTACCAAAATCGTCTTGCAACCTTATGATATCATTTTCATCGCTGGGATTTTCAGGATCGGTATGTTTCCAAATTTCCGCAATAATTCCCCAGTCATTCATCCCAACTAACCTATGGCGTTCATTCTTTTTCAGATAAATGGTTTCGCCCATTTTCATTTGTTCAACAGCTTGTTGATTGTTTGTTTCGCTTCTTACAATACCGGCTTCGCCCTGTATCAATTTCCAAATTTCTTCTCTGCGCAAATGATATTGCCAGCTAAGTTTTTTACCGGGAGCCACAATCAATATTTTAGGACTGAGTATTCCGTTGCCCAAATTATTGACTTCAACATCCTGAAAGTATTTTTCAATAAACGTTGTCGTACTTTTTTGTTCAATGACAAAAAATCCACCCCAAGGCCTTTCTGTATCTAAAAAAGCAATATCAATGTTGTAAGCTTTAAGCTGCTTTTCTATGCCTGATTTTATCTTTTCTTCCATTTCTCTTGATTATTATCTACCCATAAACAACATCAGAATTTGAATATCACTTGGGTTTACGCCCGAAATTCTGGATGCCTGTCCAAGCGTTCTCGGTTTGATTCTTTTAAACTTTTGTTTGGCCTCGGTGCTTAAAGATACAAGATTATCAAAATTAAAACTATCGGGTATAACCAGGTTTTCCAACTGACTCATTTTTTCTACCAGCTGTTTTTCTTTTTCGATATAAGTATCGTATTTGGTCTGTATCTCTGCTTGTTCCAATATTTCGTCTTCATATTCCTTTAATGATTCGAGTGATTTAATTTGCTGGCTCATTTGTTTCAAACCCACGCCTGGCCTAAGTAGTACTTGTGATGCTTTTTGTTTGTTTAATAACGGTGATGAGTAAACGCTTTTCAAAAAATCATTGATCTCTTCGGGTTCTACATTAACCTTGGAAAGATAATTATTTACTTCCTCTACTGCTGCTATTTTCTTTTGCAACAAGTTTAATCTTTCATCTGATGCCAGTCCTAATGAGTGGCTGATTTCAGTTAATCTTAAATCAGCATTATCTTGTCTTAATAATGTACGGAATTCCGCCCTGCTGGTAAACATGCGATAAGGCTCATCTGTTCCTTTATTAATTAGATCATCAATCAAAACGCCGATATAAGCTTCGCTCCTTTTTAATATCAGAGGATCTTTTTGATAAGCACTTAAATGTGCATTGATGCCAGCCATAAGACCCTGGCATGCAGCCTCTTCATATCCTGTTGTGCCATTTATTTGACCGGCAAAAAACAGTCCTTTTATTAATTTAGTTTCCAAACTAAATTGCAATTGCGTTGGGGGAAAATAATCATACTCGATTGCATAGCCGGGTCTGAACATTTTACATTTTTCAAAACCCGGCACAAGTCTAAGTGCTTGATATTGAATATCTTCAGATAAAGAGGTTGAAAATCCATTAACGTAAATCTCCACTGTATTCCATCCTTCTGGCTCTACAAAAAGCTGGTGTCTGTCTCTTTCAGCAAAACGATTTATTTTATCTTCAATACTTGGACAGTATCTTGGTCCTGTTCCCTGTATTCTTCCCTGAAACATTGGACTAGATTCAAACCCCGATCTTAATAAATCGTGTACTTCATTATTTGTATAAGTAATCCAGCAGCTTCTTTGATTTTCGGCTTTTAATTTTGGCTTTTCTAAATAACTGAAACCAACAATATCTTCATCACCCTTCTGTTCCTCCATTTTGGAATAATCTAACGATCTTCCATCAATTCTTGGCGGTGTGCCTGTTTTTAAACGATCGCTCTCAAAACCCAAGGAAACCAGTTGTTCTGTTATACCTGTTGCTGCTTTTTCTGCTACTCTGCCACCTCCAAAGTTTTTTTCACCAATATGAATAACTCCATTTAAAAATGTTCCATTAGTTAAAACAACTGATTTTGCATAAACAGTATGCCCTAAACCTGTTTTAACACCCTCAATCTTTCCTGATGATGAAACAACCAACTCATTTACTGTATCTTGATAAAAATCAAGGTTGGGTGTACTTTCAAGAATCTCTCTCCAAGTTTGCGCAAAAAGCATACGATCACTTTGTGCTCTTGGACTCCACATTGCTGGACCTTTCGACTTGTTCAGCATCCTAAACTGAATCATACTTCTGTTGGTAACAATTCCGCTATATCCACCTAAAGCATCGATTTCCTTAACAATTTGACCTTTTGCAATACCTCCCATAGCCGGATTGCAACTCATTTGTGCAATAGTTTGCATATTCATTGTAATAAGCAAAACTTTGCTACCCATATTTGCAGCCGATGCAGCCGCTTCACAACCCGCATGGCCGGCACCTACTACAATAACGTCATATTTTATAAACATAAACCTTATTTAAATTATTCCCCTTTTATTTGTTCCACGTGGAACATCCAAAAACCCAATCATTAAATTTTGTTCCACGTGGAACTTTTTTAATTGAAATAGAGATTAAGATAGTGATCTTCTTTTTTTCTCATTGTAACGCGCTCTTTTTCTGATTTATCTTTATACCCACATAAATGAAGTACACCATGGAATATTACGCGATGGAGTTCTTCTTTATAAGTTGTTTCAAAGTCTTTTGAATTGCTCAATACCATTTCTGAACTTATATAAATTTCACCAGTTTTTACTTTGGTTTTACTATCCGATAAATCGAAAGTTATAATGTCGGTATAATAATCATGGTTTAAAAATGATTTATTTATCTCTAATAAAAAATCATTAGAACAAAAAATAAAATTAAGACTCTCAAATTGCGTTTTTTCAGATTTAGCAAGAAGACAAAGAAAGTTCTTTAATTTAATTCTGTCTCTTAAAGTTGTGTTTATATTGAAATTAAATTTTATTTTCATATATAATACATTTAAAGATAAAATTAGAAACTTAATTTTCAAAAGACGAATTTAAGAAGATTATCAAAGAACATATCTTTATGGTTTAATGAAATTGATAGATGATTAAGAAATTATCGGAATTGGGAACGGGAGACAAAGCATTGATCAGATCTTTTGAAAATGAAGAGCTATACATCAAATTAATGGAAATGGGTATTATTCCAGGTGAAATAGTAATAGTAGAAAATATTGCACCTTTTAAAGACCCAATTGCCATACAAATTGCAGGATATCATCTTAGTTTAAGAATAGACGAAGCAGAAAATATAATAGTTGAACTAGTTTAATTATACAAAAATGAATGTTGCTTTATATTTTGGATCATTTAATCCAGTACATAATGGTCATTTAATAATAGCTAATTTTCTTTTACAATCAGAAAATATAGATGAATTATGGTTTGTGGTATCTCCACAAAATCCTTTTAAAAATGAAAAACAATTACTAAATGCAAATCACAGATTGAATTTATTGAAAATTGCACTTGAAGGTGAAACCAGATTAAAAGCGAGTAACATAGAATTCAATTTACCAAAACCCTCATACACTATAGAAACATTATTTTATTTGAATGAAAAATATCCCGATTATACGTTTTCTATTTTATTAGGTAGCGATGGTTTTTCAAATATTGAAAAATGGAAAAGTGCAAAACTCTTGATAGAGAATTATTTTTTTTGGGTTTATGAAAGAAGCGGATATGAAATTCTGGAAAAGAAGAATTGTAATTATAAAATACTTGAAGCACCCCAACTATTGATTTCTTCAACTTTGATAAGATCGATGATAGCCGAGAATAAGTCTATAAGATATTTTGTTCCAGACAGTGTTTGGGATGAGATACAATTTCAAAACTATTACAAGTAAAAATTAAAATAAAAAACCCAATAACAGCATTAGAAGTACAATAATTGGTGCAGGAGTTTTAGTTTTGGACATCAATAAAAACGTTAGCGGAATGATCATAATTGTAATTAGAAAATCAAAATCATTTCTTTCGACAGAAAAATAATTTCGTAAAATATAAAATAAACCTGCTGCCATCAAACCTGTAGATACTGCTTGAATACCTTCCATCGCGCGTAAAAAGAAAACGTAGTTTTTTAAATATTCCCAAACTGGAAAGAAAAAAAACACTAATAACAAACCCGGTAAAAAAATAAATAAAGTACATAAAAACATTCCTGATATATGTATTTTATTTCCGCTATCATTTACAGCCAAACCACCTACATAAGTTGAAATTGAAAAAACAGGACCCGGTAATATTCTGACAATACCAAAACCGGTTAATAATTTATCTTGGGGTATCTTGATGATATTAGGATTTCTAATTTGAAGATTTTTATTGGTAGGTCTCGCTACATATTGATCCAACATCAATGGCAACAAAACATCACCTCCACCAAAAACAATGGTGCCAAAACGAAAAAAATTTTCTGATAAATTATAAAGCTTTCTGTTTTCCCAATTTTGTTTACGTGCTGTTTCACTTAAAATACCCAAACTCAAAAAAGTAGAAAAGAAAATAAAAATCAAAATCCATTTGGGTGTAAATTTCTTTTCTGAACGTTTTATGATCTTAATTCTTTTATCACTGAAATTGGTAATGATACCACCTATAATTAACAATATTGGGAAAATCCACGGTAGTTTAAATAATAAAAAAGTAATCAATGTGGAAGAAAACATAATTACTTTTGTTATCGTATTTGTTACAGCAAATTGATAAGTGCGGAATACGGCAAACAATAAAAACCCGATGGCCATAGGTTGAATGAATCTAAAAAGATGTAAAAAATAAGTGCCGTAATCTGCTGTCATGATTAAGAAAGAAAAAGCACCCATAAGAAAAGAAGCAGGAATGATCCAAATCAATAAAGAAATTATTGATAATAAAATTCCACCTCTTTTATAAGCGATTAATGTTAATAATTGAGTGCTTGATGGACCCGGTAAAAGCTGACAAAAAGTATTCAAGTCAATTAATTCTTCCTCTGATAAATACTTTTTTTCTTGTACGAACTTTTTATAAATCATTCCTAAATGACCTTGGGGACCACCAAAAGCAGACAATGTATAAAATAAAATGTCTTTAAGAAAAGATTGATGATTTTTGAAAAACAAAATGAATGATAATTTTTAGAAAAATAAGTAAAAAAAACATGATAAAAAAAATATTACTGGGGTGTCTTTTCTTGCATATAATTAATGTTGAGGTACATAGCCAGGAATTAAATACAAAATTTTCAGAAGAAAAAACTGTTGAAAAAAATATACCTAATTACAGTGATTTAAAATATTGGGCGGCACATCCAGAAAAGAAAGATTATGCTGACAGTTTTCCTAAATTTTTACAAAATGAAAAAGCGATAGATATGGGAGTGGATGTTTTTTTTATTCATCCAACAACATATACCGATGAAATGAATGAATGGAATGCAGATATAGATGATAATAATCTTAATAAAAAAACAGATGAATCAACAATCCTTTATCAAGCTAGTGTTTTCAATGGTATAGGAAGAATATATGCTCCAAGATACAGACAGGCTCATATCAGAGCATTTTTTATCAATGAAAATGAAGCTGAGAATTATTTTGACATTGCATATGGTGATATAAAAAAAGCGTTTGAATATTATCTACTACACGAAAACAATGGAAGGCCAATTATTATTGCTTCTCATAGTCAGGGTACAAAACACGCAGGTAGATTGTTGAAAGAATTTTTTGAAAATAAACCTTTGTATCAAAAACTCGTATGTGCGTATATCATTGGTATGCCCATACCTGAAAATTTTTTTACATCAATTCCTGTTTGTGAAAATCCTGATCAAACGGGATGTTTTGTAGGCTGGAGAACTTTCAGGTCGGGGTACATTCCAGAAGAGATAAAAAAGGAAAAATTTAAATCTGTGGTAGTTAATCCACTTACATGGAATTTGACAGATTCATTGATTGATAAAAAGTTTAATAAAGGAGGGGTATTACAAAATTTCAATAAGAAAGTATCAAAAGTTGTGAGTGCAAAAATTGAAGGGAATGTTTTATGGTCTTGTAAACCAGATGTATTAGGTAAAATATTTTTTACGAAAAAGAATTTCCATATCGGTGATATCAATTTGTTTTATATGAATATCAGAGAAAATGTGAGAAACAGAACAATTCAATATTTTTTAAAAACCAACTGATTTATAATCCAAGATTTCTACTGATTTCTAACATTCTATCAATAGGTAATTTTGCTTTCAATCTTAAATTATCATCCATTGTGATTTCTGGAAGTTCATGTTTTAAACAGAGATAAACTTTTTCGAGTGTATTTAATTTCATGTAAGGACAGTCATTACATGCACAATTATTAGCTGGAGGTGCGGGAATAAAAGTCTTACCCGTATTTTCTTTTTGCATTTGATGAAGAATACCTGATTCTGTGGCCACAATGTATTCTTGTGCATCATCTTTTTGGGAATATTTCAATAAAGCTGTGGTACTTCCAATAAAATCGGCAATTTGTAAAATTTCATCCACACATTCCGGATGCGCGAGTAATTTAGCCTTAGGGTGTCTGATTTTCAGTTTGGTGATTTTTTCCAAACTGAATATTTCATGAACCATACAAGCTCCATTCCAAAGCAACATATTTCTACCGGTTACCTTGTTGATATAAGCCCCAAGGTTACGATCAGGTGCAAAGATGATAGGTTGATAAGGCGGTAAACTTTCAACGATCTGACGGGCATTGGAGGAGGTGCAGATGATGTCACTTAAAGCTTTCATGCCAGCACTGCAATTGATGTATGTGATGACGATATGATCCGGGTGCTGATCTTTGAATATTTTAAATTTATCCGGAGGTGCAGAATCACTTAGAGAACAGCCGGCATTTAAATCGGGTAAAATGACCTTTTTAGTTGGATTTAAAATTTTTGCGGTTTCTGCCATAAAATGAACGCCGGCAAAGAGAATGATATCGGCCGTTGTTTTTTCAGCTTCCTGCGATAAGCCCAAACTGTCACCTATATAATCTGCTATATCCTGAATATCCGGTTCCTGATAATAATGAGCCAGTATGACTGCATTTTTTTCTTTTTTGAGTTTTTCTATTTCAACAAACAAATCAATATTCGGATCAACTTCAAAATTGGTGAAGCCGTATTTTTTTATATTGTTTGAAGCGATGTTAGTAACTGCCATAATAACTATTAATACTATTATTTTTTATAAATACCTATTACTATTAGGGGTGTGGATTAGTGGAAAAATTTTCAATCAACCACTTGTTTATTTTAAAAATCAAAGTTATCCACCCTTATCAACACTCCAATAACATTTTTGTTGGCTACATATGAATAATAAACTATTGAATATTAATATTTTGTAAAAAAATGAAGTGAATAATTCACGCCAGTTAATAAAACGAGTGCTGTAAAATTAAATCATCATTTTTTCATCCAACTATGTGAATTTGGTCAGGATAAAATGTAACCAAAATCATGAAAAGGTCGAAATCATGAAACAACATCAATTTCTTTCACATTTTATCAAGGGAATAATTTTAAAAATCTATACTTATTCACATAAAACATGGTTATACACATCAGCCTTGTTGAAAAAGAAAAAAGAAAAAATCAAAATGACATGATCACTTTTTGGCTTAATTATTAAGTGCTTGCAAGGTTATCCACAGTTTGTTCATACTTAATTTTTCCCTATTTTTGCCATCCTTAAAATTTTTAAAAGAATCATATGCAAATTATCCAAAGTATTCGCGATAAAGGTGCTGCAATCGTAATTGTTGTGATTGCCTTAAGCTTGTTCTCTTTTATCTTGATGGACGCCAAACAAGGTAGTAACAAACTGTTTGGTTCATTGACCAATAACGTAGGTAAAGTCAATGGTGATAAAATTGAACTCTCTGAATTCAACAAAAGAGTGAACGAAGCCGAAGATATGCAAGCACAGCGTACAGGTCAGCGTCCTTCAGGAACACAGTCTTATGAAATAAGAGAGCAAACCTGGAACCAGATTGTTGCTGAAAGAATATTTTTTGCAGAAGCTTCAAAACTTGGAATTGAATTTACAGCAAAAGAACTCTCTTATATATTATTAAGTAACGACCCTTCCAATCCGTTTCTTCAAGAACAATCTTTGAGAGATTCTGTCACAGGAAAACTTGATGTCAACAAGGCTAAAACCGCATTGAGTAATATTAAAAAATTAAAAGGCGAGCAAAGAGACAATTTCAATGCACAGGTAGTTAACTCACTTAAACTCAGCAATACGGTTGCTAAATACTCTGCCTTGCTAAATGCTAGCGCATATTATCCTACCTGGTTGCAGAAAAAAGAAGCTGCTGATAATCAAAACTTCGCCAATATTTCTTTCGTCACTGTTCCTTATTCAGATATTTCTGACAGCACAGTAAAAGTTACCGACGAAGATGTGAATGAATATGTAAGCAAGCATAAAGAACAATTCAAACAAGAAGCCGGTAGAAATATCTCTTATGTTACTTTCAGCCAATTGCCTTCGCAAGAAGATAGCGCTATGGTGTATAATTCACTCAATGAATTGAAAGCACCTTTTGAAGCCGACAGTAATACACAATCTTTCCTGGCCAAAAACCTGTCTACTGTAGAATTCAGAGACGATTATCAACCTAAATCAAAATTAAGCTCTGCTTATGGTGATACATTATCAAAGTTAGCAGTAGGAAAAGTTTTTGGTCCTTTTGTTGACAAACAAGATTATGTACTCGCTAAAATGCTGGCGGTGAAACAACTTCCGGACAGCGTTAAAGCTCGTCATATTTTGATTACTCCTCAGGATTTACAAACCGGTGCACAAATTATGAGTGATTCGGTCGCTAAGAAACTTGCCGACAGTATTTTGGCCGCAGTAAAAGGTGGTGCTGATTTTGCTGTATTGGCAGCCCAATATTCTGCCGATAAAAGTAATAAAGACAAAGCCGGCGATCTGGGAACATTCGCTTATGGTGCGATGGTACAGGAATTCAACGAGTTTTGTTTTACCAAACCCGCAGGATCAAAAGATGTGGTAAAAACACAATTCGGATATCATGTTATTGATTTGGTCAGTCAAAAAGATTTTAAATCAGCGTATAAAATCGCTTATCTCGGAAGAGATATTTTTGCCAGCGACGCTACATTAAATAAGTCGAGCCTGGATGCCACAAAAGCTTCTGCAGAAAAAACCAAGGCCGATCTTGAAAAATACATCAGCAAAGCCGGAAAGAGCTTTACCAACATCACAAACCTGATTAAAGAAAACGACTATCAGGTTGGTGCTTTGCAAGATGCCAGATCTTTGATAAAGTGGGCCTTTACCGCTAAGGTGGGCGATGTGAGCGAACCCTTCAGCATCGGCGACCAATATGTTGTGGCTGTTTTAGATAAGGTGCTAGAAAAAGGAGAAATGGACGCAACAGCAGCTCGTCCGGGTTGTGAAGCCATCATCAGAAACAACAAAAAAGCGGAAGTGATCAAAAAGAAAATTGGTGCTAATGCCACATTGGAATCCGTACAGGCCGCCTATGGCAAAACCATTCAAAATGCAGGAGCCGATTCATCACTCACATTCAACGCACAAATCATCAATGGTGTAGGCATGGAAGGAAAAGTGATTGGTGCCGCCTTCAATAAAGAATACCAATCCAAAGTATCTCCGCTGATTGATGGTACTACCGGTGTTTTTATTATCAAAGTGAACAGCGTTCAAAGCAAACCAGCAGAATCAGCAGAAGTTTTGGCCAGTCAAAAATCTGCGAAAATCAACACACTCAGAAGTCAAACCAATGGCTGGTATGAAGGATTGAAAAAACAAGCAGATATCGAAGATCAAAGAAGCAAATTCTTCTAATCGTTTCCTTTTTCGGAAATCAAAATATAGCCGGTCCTCTTCAGGGCCGGCTTTTTAATTTAATTTTGCAGCATGTCAGAAACATTCATCAATAAAGTAGCAGAAAGCGGAATTGTCACCATAGACCTCGAACAGTTTTTTCCCAAACAAGAGATTGAGTTGTTTGACATCAAAGATTATTTGTTCATGGGGTTAATACTGAAAGAGAAAGATTTCAGGCAGGCGTTAAAAGAGTTGGACAAAGAAAAGTATGCAGGCAAATACGTTGCTGTTACCTGTACCACAGATGCGATCATTCCGATGTGGGCTTACATGCTTGTTGTATCCACATTAAAGCAGGGAAGCGCTGGCGTTATGATGGGAGATAAAGAAACCGTAGAAAAGAAAATATGGCTTCAAAACATAAACAATATTCCAACAGAAGACTATACAGCCAAGCGAGTGGTGATAAAAGGCTGCGGAGAAAAACAAATACCTGAAGAGGCCTATCTCAACATCACAGGAAAACTATTACCGGTTGTACAAAGCATTATGTACGGAGAGCCCTGCAGTACGGTTCCGGTGTACAAAAAACCGAAAGAAAATTAAAACCATTTCTTTCTTTTGAAATAACGGAACATCAACAATGGTAATATAACCATGGCGATCAGCGAAATTACAAAACCAAGTTTCTGATGCTGTAGAGGAATGAAGTCGAAGTTCATGCCAAATATTCCCCCAATCACTGTTGCCGGCGCCAACAGACAAGTAACCACGGCCATGATTTTCATACTCTCATTCAATCGAAGATTCACATTGCTCATGTAGAGGTCGTGAATATTCACCAGCATATCGCGGTAATTTTCCGCCAGATCGTTGGCTTGAATGATGTGGTTGTGCACATCCCTGAAATATTTCAAATTCTTTTCTTCAATCAGCTCACTTTCGCTCTTAAGAATACCATTGATAAGGTCGCGAACAGGCCCGATGCTTCGTTTTAGTAAAATCATTTCCTTTCTCAGTGAATTTATTTTAACAAGCGTTCGGCTGTTGTAAGGTTTGATAACCTCCTCTTCCATTTCTTCGATTTTATCGCCCAGCTTTTCCATTACTAAAAAATAATGGTCCACAACAGAATCAATCAATGCATAAAAAAGAAAATCTGCTTTGTTTTGACGAATCTTGCTGCCGCTGACTTTTATTTTTTCTCTTAAATTATTGAAGACATCGCGGGTGGCATCATCCTGAAAGCTAATGACAAAATCTTTACCCAAAATAATGCTCACTTGTTCAGTTTCCACACAGGCGTCTTTTTCATTGAAATAGAGCATGTTCAACACGCAAAACAACAAGCCATTGATTTCGTCTGTTTTTGGACGTTGGTTGATGCTTAAAATGTCGTCGACAATAAGCTGATGTATGGAAAAATGACGGGCGATGTCATCCACCACATTTTTGTTGATGCCATCAATATTGATCCAGCTGGTTTGAGGTGTATTCAGGTGTTGATAACAATCCGCACTATTTGATAAAGAATAAAAATCACAGGTGTTGACATCATATTCAAAAAGGAAAAAAAGAGAATCCTGCTGTTCTTTCCGATCGGGTATAACGGTAGGGTTTACCTGCAAGACCCTTTTGGTTCTGAGTAGTTCCAAAGGATTGATCAGGTAGTCGAGGTAACTCTTTTTCGGCATTGCTTTCAAATTTTGAAAACAATGTAAGAAATAATCTGTGAGTTGGCGGTCGGCTAATTAGAAAGATGCGCTTTTGGGATACCTGGGGAAAGGAATCACATCGCGGATATTGCCCATGCCGGTTACAAACTGAACGATTCTTTCAAAGCCCAGTCCGAATCCAGCATGAGGACAAGCGCCGAATCTTCTGGTATCGAGGTACCAGTCGAGTTCTTCTGTAGGAATATGCATCTCTTCCATGCGTTGGGTAAGTTTTTCCAAACGTTCTTCACGTTGTGAACCTCCAACAATTTCTCCAATGCCAGGTGCCAGGATATCCATAGCGGCCACTGTTGTGCCATCGTCGTTTTGGCGCATGTAAAAGGCTTTGATTTCTTTTGGATAGTTGGTAAGGATAACCGGTTTTTTAAAATGCTTTTCCACCAGATATCTTTCGTGTTCACTTTGCAAATCGGTTCCCCATTTTTCAATTGGGTATTGAAATTTCTTTTTCTTATTGTGATTGCTTTCTTTCAGGATGTCGATGGCTTCTGTGTAGGTGAGTCTTTCAAAATCATTATTTACTACAAACTCAAGCTTTTCCATCAACCCCATTTCGCTTCTTTCGTTTTGAGGTTTTTGTTTTTCCTCTTCTTCCAGTCTTTGGGCCAGAAACTCGAGGTCTTCGCGATTGTTGTCCATGGCATATTTGATGATATGCTTGATGAAGGCCTCGGCAAGATTCATGTTGTCTTCCAGGTCGTAAAAGGCCATTTCGGGTTCAATCATCCAAAACTCTGCCAGGTGTCGGGTGGTGTTACTGTTTTCGGCGCGGAAGGTAGGCCCAAAAGTATAGATATCGCTAAATGCCATAGCAGCAAGTTCGCCTTCCAACTGACCGCTTACAGTAAGGTTGGTGCTTCTGCCAAAAAAATCTTCTTTGAAATTGATGGAACCATCATCGTTTTTAGGTGCGGTACCATCCAAAGGAAGTGTGGTGACACGAAACATTTCGCCGGCGCCTTCCGCATCACTGGCCGTGACAATAGGAGTATGCAGATAAACGAAACCTTTTTTATTGAAAAACTCATGGATGGCGAAAGCCAGCGCATGTCTAACCCTGAATACAGCGCCAAACGTGTTGGTTCTAAAGCGCAGGTGAGCGATCTCTCGAAGAAACTCCAGACTGTGTTTCTTGGGCTGAAGTGGAAACTTTTCAGCATCGCTGTCGCCTAGAATTTCTATGGACGTGGCTTTCATTTCAACTTTTTGTCCTTTACCCAAAGAGGGGATGATTTCACCCACGGCTTTGATGCAGGCGCCGGTAGTAATTCTTTTCAGCGTGGCCTCTTCAAGAGAGCCCAGTTCCACAACAACCTGAAGGTTGTTGTTGGTGCTTCCGTCATTCAAAGCAATGAACTGATTGTTTCTAAAAGTTCTTACCCAACCCATTACGGTGGTTTGAAAGTTTACATTATCTGAAATCAATAGTTCTTTGATTCTTCTGCGCGTATTGAACATGTTATAACGTTTTGCGTGGCAAAGATAAAAAATGAAAGGGTCTGTTTTTATTTAATCACGCTTTTGCTGCGAAAATTGTTTTCTGTTGGGCCCTCCGAAATATCTTTTCTTGTTACCGAAGTTTCTTGCCGGTTGTGTCGATTGTTTGGGTGATGGTGAATGTTGATTTTTAACCGGTATCACTATATCGATATGGAATGGGTGGCTATTGTCAACCGGAATGGATTTGCCAATCAGCTTTTGAATGTCTCTCAGGTATTCCAGCTCCTCCTGTTCACAAAAAGAGAAGGCAATCCCGCTGAGTCCGGCTCTTCCTGTACGCCCAATACGGTGTACATAGGTTTCGGGGATATTGGGCAATTCGTAATTGATAACGTGGGTGAGCTCATCCACATCAATTCCTCTGGCGGCGATATCGGTGGCCACCAGCACCCTTGTAGTTCTGTCTTTAAAATTATTGAGTGCTCGCTGGCGTGCATTTTGAGATTTGTTGCCATGGATGGCTTCTGCACTGATGTTGTTTCTCACCAGGTCTTTCACCACTTTGTCGGCGCCATGTTTGGTGCGTGTAAAAACCAAAACGGATTTAATGGTATCATCTTTCAGTAAATGAAACAGCAATTGTTTCTTACCGGGTTTGTCTACAAAAAACACAGATTGGTTGATGGTATCTGCTGTGGAAGAAACGGGTGTAACTTCTACTTTTTCGGGGTTGGTGAGGATGGCGGTAGCCAGCGATTGAATTTCGCCGGGCATGGTGGCCGAGAAGAAAAGGGTTTGTCTTTTTTCCGGAAGCTTGGTGATGACACGTTTCACATCGTGAACAAAACCCATATCGAGCATACGGTCGGCTTCATCTAGTACAAAAATCTCAACATCCTTGAGACTAATATAACCCTGGCTCATTAGGTCTAATAGGCGTCCGGGTGTGGCCACCAGAATATCGGCCCCGCGCTGCAATTGCTGAACCTGAGGCACTTGGCTTACACCACCAAAAATCACAATAGGTTTCAATCGAAGATGGCGTCCATAGGCCTTGAAGCTCTCTTCAATTTGAATGGCGAGTTCGCGTGTGGGTGTAAGGATCAGCGCCCGAATGGGTTTTTCGCCACCCTTCATGGGTTTGGGTTTACTCAGCAGCTGAAGCATAGGAATGGCAAATGCTGCCGTTTTACCTGTTCCGGTTTGTGCGCAACCCAGCAAGTCTCTTTCGGCAAGCACAATGGGTATGGCTTTCGACTGGATGGGCGTGGGGTTGGCATAACCTTCTTCACCGAGCGCACGAAGAATGGGCTCAATGATTTTGAGATCTGTAAATAACAAAATAAAAAATTTAAAAATGAATGCGGAAATGAAGATAAACTTCATCAACAAGGGCGGAATAGTAATTTGTTGTCTGTTTCGCAAAAAGAAACAAGTCAGCAAAATGGATGGAGATAAACCCAAACAACACTGAAACAAAAACACCAATAGTGCCGGCATTGCGCCGCGAAAATAAATGAACTCCTGTAAAGGTAAGCTTTAAAAGTGAGCTTGAAAGATAAAAAGCAAATCGGCTAGTGTTTGGCCGGTTTTGTAACACCAATCATCACGCCAAAATTTCCATCTGTTTGGATCCAGTTTTGTTCAGGAAGATAGGTTCTGGAAACAAACCCGTCTAAATAAAGCGCCTCTTTACAACCCAGTGATTTAAAATACATGGCAAAGTCGTAGAAATTCACTTGCTGTTTCGACATCACAAATACAATCTTGTTATCGGGTAAGATGCCTACGCCGTTTCTGATGTTCAGGTTGACCGAGCCTTTAACGAAAGCCGGGTGAATATGGCCATTCCATAATAAAAGCGGACCCGATTGTGTGGCAAATGCAACGTCCTTTTTCTTTTTAAAATCTGAAGACGGGCAGATTCCCGCCACATTTTTTCGATTGATAAAAAAAACACCATTGGGAGCTAAATAAAAATTTCCTTTTCCCTTCGACCTGTTGAGTATTGTGATTGTTTTGCCATTCTCTATGAAAAGTCCAAGCGGAGAGTTATCGGTCATATACATCCCTCCATTCATGGCAAATACCAGCCTCTCTTGTTTGCTTTCAACAAAGGATTTTAAGTTCTTGAAATTAAGAAGAGGTTCATTATTATCGTTTTTCCAATACAATTGAAGATGTTCGGTATTTGGATTCATAACATAAACCAGCATATCGTTATTGCTATCGGCTGTTGGCTGAAAAAAAGAAGTTGTGCCAGTACAGAGCAAAAAAGTGATGATGAGTTTGTAAAAAATGTGGATACAATTCAAATGACTAAATTGTGATATGGTTTTCTGCATATGAAAAGTGATGAGTAGAGTCCACAAATTATTTTATATTTATCAAAACAAAAAAGGCTTAACCGCCAAAGTCCGATTTGCGGGGACATTCACTGCAAGGGAGTATGCTGAAAATCCAAAAGAGTAAGCACAAAAAATTGCATATGAAATATTACTTGATGGCTTTTCAAAAATATGCCGACTTCAATGGTAGAGCCCGGAGAAGTGAGTATTGGTATTTCTTTCTTTTTAATGTCATTTTTTCTATTGCCACAGGCATTATAGGTTTGGCCATCAGGGTGCCAATACTTAGCAATCTTTATTCATTGGTGACTATGATTCCTGCCATTGCTGTAGGGGTAAGAAGAATGCACGACGTTGGCAAAAGTGGATGGTATCTTTTGATTCCAATCTATAATATTGTGCTTGCAGCCACAGAGGGCGACCGCGGAGACAATGCGTATGGCCCAGACCCTAAGGCCATAATGTAATAAGCAATAAAAATATTTTTTATTATGAGGGATTTCAGAAGATGAAATCCCCTTTTTGATTGTGGTAATGATGGGGGTGTTTTATATAAAAAAATGGTACACATCAGTAGTTGATTTCAACTACTTTTTTCCTGTTCAATTTTTGCATTCTTGTTGGTATGATGCTGAGAATTTCTGCTTTAAGTGAGTTTAATAAAGAATACTTCAAGAGGTTGCGATGCGTGATCAAACTTACCTCACGAGCCGGCCGGGGCTCTTTCAACTGTTTAATTTGTTTCATTTGAGAGGATGTGAATTCCATTACAGCAAGCTCCGGCAAGATGGTGATGCCATCACTTTTTTCCACCATTCTTTTTAGTGTTTCAATATTTCCTGTTTCATACTTAAAGTGCGCATCGGCAAGCTTCCTGATTTCACATAGGTTTAATATCTGCGACCTGAAACAATGTCCTTCTTCCAACAGCCACAAATGACGGGGATCAATGTCTGAAGCCAGAATATATTTTTTCTGGTGCAACGCGTTTTTTTTGGATACATAAACAAAAAGCTCTTCGTAAAAAAGTACGTCTTCCTTAATGGAAATATCGTTCAAAGGAGAGACGACGATACCGCAATCCAACCGGTTGTTTTTTAGCTCTTTAAGTATTTCTTCGGTGATGGTTTCTTTGATGATCAGATTGATGTGCGGATATTTTTCACGCATGTTTTTAAAAAGTGGCGGCAGTAAATAAGGCGCCAGTGTAGGAATGATGCCCAGTTTGATTTCACCGGCCATGTTGTCTTTTTGGGCAGAAACAATTTGCTGTATAATTCCCGCTTCATCCAATACAACTCTTGCCTGCGCCAAAATTTTCACACCGATTTCCGTGGGTATTACCGGCTGTTTGCTTCTGTCAAAGATCTTCACACCAAGCTCCTCTTCCAGCTTTTGAATTTGCATGCTAAGCGTAGGCTGTGTAACAAAGCATTTCTCAGCAGCCAAAACAAAATGTCTGCAAGTGTCCAGCGCAACAATGTATTCGAGCTGTTGAATAGTCATAGATTTCCTTTATAATTTTATAAAAATAATCAATTTGATTTATCAAACACACTCAGATACCTTTGGCGGCTGAACAAAAAAGAATAATAGGTCGCCACGACTACAAATTGGCAAAAGTCCTCCACGAGGATGACCTTCGTTATCCAACGTTCATCAAACAAAAACTACTATTGACCAAAAAATAAAATTCAACATGGAACACAAAACATCAGCGGAACACACCTCCTACAATGTAAATGGCGAGGCGAAATGTCCATTCACGGGCAAAACATATAAACAAGGTGCTGTAAGCGGTACCACTAACCGCGACTGGTGGCCCAACCAGTTGAAGTTGAACATACTTCGGCAACATACTGCACCCTCCAATCCGATGGGAGAAGATTTCAATTATGCGGAAGCGTTTAAAAGTCTTGATTTGGCTGCGGTAAAAAAAGACATCGTGGATTTGATGACAACATCACAAGACTGGTGGCCAGCGGACTATGGCCATTATGGTCCATTTTTTATACGCATGGCCTGGCATAGCGCCGGAACCTATCGTATTTCTGATGGCAGAGGCGGCGCGGGAACTGGCACACAGCGTTTTGCCCCTTTGAACAGTTGGCCCGACAACGCCAATCTGGATAAAGCACGGTTATTGCTATGGCCTATCAAACAGAAATACGGAAAGAATATTTCATGGGCCGATTTAATGATACTCGCTGGTAACTGTGCGTTGGAGTCGATGGGATTCAACACTTTTGGATTTGCCGGGGGTCGTGAAGATGTATGGGAACCAGAGGAAGATGTATACTGGGGTTCAGAAAAAGTATGGCTCGACGATAAAAGATATAGTGAAGACAGAGACCTTGAAAATCCATTGGCTGCGGTGCAAATGGGATTGATTTATGTAAACCCCGAAGGACCTAACGGTAACCCCGACCCGCTGGCGGCAGCAAAAGATATCCGTGAAACATTTGGTCGCATGGCAATGAATGACGAAGAAACCGTAGCCTTGATTGCGGGCGGACATACTTTTGGAAAAACCCATGGCGCAGCAGATCCTTCAAAATATGTAGGACCAGAGCCCGCCGGCGCTTCAATGGAAGAGCAGAGCATGGGATGGAAAAACACTTTCGGCAGTGGAAATGGTGCAGATACCATTACCAGTGGTTTAGAAGGCGCCTGGACAACAACACCTACAAAATGGAGCAATAATTATTTTGAAAATCTTTTCGGATTTGAATGGGAGCTTACCAAAAGTCCTGCAGGCGCACAGCAATGGAAGCCCAAAGGAAACGCCGGTGAAGGCACCGTACCGGATGCCCATGACGCGCAAAAAAAACATGCACCTATGATGCTGACTACCGATCTGGCGCTGAGATTTGATGCTGCGTATGAAAAAATATCACGTCGTTTCTACGAAAATCCTGATGCCTTTGCTGATGCTTTTGCCCGTGCCTGGTTTAAACTTACTCATCGCGACATGGGGCCACTTTCTCGTTATTTAGGAACAGAGGTGCCTTCGGAAATATTAATATGGCAAGATCCAATTCCTGCGGTAACACATCAACTGATAGATGAAAAAGATGTTGAATCCCTCAAAGCAAAATTACTTTCCTCTGGTTTGACCATATCACAATTGGTGTCCACCTCTTGGGCATCGGCTTCCACCTTCCGTGGATCCGATAAGCGCGGCGGAGCCAATGGCGCCCGTATTCATTTGGCGCCACAAAAAAACTGGGAAGTGAACAACCCCGAACAGCTTTCGGTAGTATTACAAACCCTAGAAAAAATTCAAACAACATTCAACGCCGAACAAACAGGAGGCAAACAAGTATCATTGGCCGATTTAATTGTATTGGCTGGCAGTGCTGCGGTAGAACATGCGGCAAAAAATGGAGGATACGAACTAAAGGTTCCATTTACGCCGGGCAGAACAGATGCATCGCAAGAGCAAACAGATGTTGAATCTTTCGCCGTACTTGAGCCCACATCAGATGCGTTCAGAAACTACAGTAAAAAAAGATTTACCGTATCAACAGAAGAACTGATGGTAGACAAAGCACAATTGCTTACCCTTACGGCCCCAGAGATGACCGTTCTGATTGGCGGTATGCGTGTTTTGAAAACCAATTTTGATCATTCTTCACATGGCGTTTTCACTAAACGACCGGAGGTGCTTTCCAACGATTTCTTTGTAAACCTGCTCGATTTTGGCACCACCTGGAAATCAACTTCAGACGTGCAGGATTTATTTGAAGGAAGAGACCGTACTACCGGCAATGTAAAATGGACAGCCACAAGAGCCGATTTGATTTTTGGTTCCAACTCTGAATTGAGGGCTATTGCAGAAGTATACGGCTGTGCGGATGCGAAAGAAAAATTTGTAAAAGATTTTATCTCTGCATGGGTTAAAGTGATGAATTTAGATCGCTTTGATCTCAAGTAATTGTACTGCCGGCAACAATAAAAAAGCAAGAGAAACCATCTCTTGCTTTTTTATTGGAAAAAACGGTAGGCAAACAAAAAAAGAGGAAGGCCGGATTTTGATTGAAGGCACATTCAACCATAGTAGTGCAGATGAAAAAAATTGTTTTGTTAAACAAATTCTGCTTAATATTGCAATGGAATCGAAAATAAGATTCACTTCGACAATGTCGGTTCAACGACAACATCGGTTCCATCATCACCAATTTTCAACCGCAACATATATCTAATTCAAATTAGAGCGTAATTATTCATTGAAAACGCATTCCTGATATTTTATGTATGAACAATCACAGCTGAATGAGTTGCTCATTCCAGAGCTACTTGATATTGCAGATCAGCTGAAAATCACCAACACAAAAAAAATATCCAGAGAAGATCTTATTCAAAAGATTCTGGAAAAACAACAGGCCATGGCAAAAGATAAAACCACACCTGAGGGAGAGAAACCAAAAAGAAAAAGAATTCCCAAGGCGTCAGAAACAGAAAAATCCGGCGAAACACTTTTTCCTGAGAAAAAAGAAGAAGAAGAAGAGAAAAGTGAAGTGTCTGCGACACCCAAGCCTAAAAAGGTGATGGCCAGAAAACAGCGCACAGAAGCGGCTCCAATGGATGAGGAAATTCAGCCTATTTCCGACGAGGAGACAACTGTTCCGGCAGCTATAGCTCAGATGTTGCAACAAGAAGATATTCAACAGCCGGAAGTAGAACTTGAACAACCCAATCCAACAATAAACAAGGAAATTCGTCAACCACAATATAACAGAAACGGTCCGCCAGCCTTCAACATAGAATTTGACGGTGTTGTGCCCGGAGAAGGTGTATTGGAAATGATGCCCGATGGATATGGTTTTTTACGAAGTAGCGATTACAACTATTTGTCCAGCCCGGATGATATTTATGTATCGCCTTCTCAAATAAAATTATTTGGTTTAAAAACCGGAGACACTGTAAACGGATCTGTAAGACCCCCAAAAGACGGAGAAAAGTATTTTGCCTTATTGAAGGTGGAAACCATCAACGGTAAAAGTCCGGAAGAAGTCAGAGACCGTGTTCCTTTCGATTATCTTACCCCATTATTTCCATTTGAAAAACTGAACCTCACCACCAAGGCAGACAACTTCAGCACAAGAATCATGGATTTGTTTACGCCGATTGGTAAAGGTCAGCGTGGATTAATTGTAGCGCAGCCTAAAACAGGTAAGACCATGTTGCTTAAAGAGCTGGCCAATGCGATTGCAGAAAACCATCCGGAGTGTTATTTGATGATTGTGTTGGTAGATGAAAGACCGGAAGAGGTTACAGATATGGAAAGGAGTGTGAAGGCCGAAGTGATTGCCTCAACTTTTGACGAGCCAGCAGAGAAGCATGTAAAAGTTTCCACCATTGCTTTGCAAAAAGCCAAAAGGCTGGTAGAGTGCGGACATGATGTTGTCATTTTGCTGGATTCGATTACCAGATTGGCACGTGCCCACAATACTGTTGCCCCATCAAGCGGAAAAGTATTGTCGGGTGGTGTGGAAGCTAATGCCATGCAAAAGCCCAAACAATTTTTTGGTGCAGCCAGAAAAATTGAAGACGGAGGCTCGCTTACCATCATCGCCACAGCCCTTGTGGATACGGGAAGCAAGATGGACGAGGTGATATTTGAAGAGTTCAAGGGTACCGGCAATATGGAATTGCAATTGGAAAGAAAACTCTCCAACAGAAGAATTTATCCTGCCATAGATATTGTTTCCTCTTCTACCAGAAGAGACGATTTGTTGTTGGATAAAGATACCTTCCAGCGCATGTGGATATTGCGCAAGCACATAGCAGACATGAATCCGGAAGAAGCCATCAACATGCTTTTGAAAAACATGAAGGGAACAAAAGACAATGCCGAGTTTTTGACATCAATGAATGGTTAAGAACTTCACGCAAGTTTCGATACATATCAAATTAAGGCCCGTACAATTTTGTACGGGTTTTTTATTGCATAAATTAATAACAAGAGGTAGAGATTTAATCAGGAAAAGAAAAATACACAAAGAGAAAAGAAAAATACGCGGCGTTTTTGTTGAGGGAGAGTGAATTTGCAAGAAAAATAAAGAAGAAATTCACTTTGCACGATTTAAATCGTGCAAAGCCATGAAACCGAAAATTAAATTAAAACAGGCGTTTTTTTAATCACGCATTGATCAGAAAATAATCCCTTGATAACAGTGTTTTCAACTTGGATATCTTATCCCCCCCATTGAAATTGCAGCCACAAACATTATTGCCGTAGCACGATTTAAATCGTGCTATACAAACAAACACAAAAAATATTTTTTACCCTAAACAATTTTTTATGGCTGCAACCCTTTCCAAAATTTGGATACACGTAATTTTCTCTACGAAAGACAGAAAACAACTTATCACCACAAAACTCGAAAGAAGACTATATGCTTACATCCGAAAACAACTGTATGAAATTGGCTGTACACTCAACATCGTCAATGGTTCGAGCGATCATGTGCACTGTCTCTTTTTAATGAATGCTCAAGTTTCTGTAGCCGAAACCGTAAAACACATCAAGGGATCTACCTCCCATTTCATCAACTATAATAATCTGACGGATGAAAAATTCTCCTGGCAAACCGGTTATACAGCCTATTCGGTATCAGAGTCCATTGTTTCAAACGTGTTTAAATATATTCAGCACCAAAAATTTGTTCACGAAAAAATAACCTTGGAGGAAGAAACGGAAGAATACACCGCCATGCATTTGTTCAATAATATTTTCGATTTCGATAACCATTAAAAAGCTATTTTTATGAAAGAACACTCAACTTTCAATGGCCATTAAAAAAATCGTAACCCAGGATCTTATCCAACTGTTGAAAACCACTCCGGTATTTGATGTAAGAAGCCCAGCCGAATTTCTTCACGCCCATATTCCCGGCTCTCATTCTCTTCCCTTATTCTCGGATCAAGAAAGAGCAGAAGTAGGAACACTTTATAAGCAAAAGGGAAAAACGTTTGCTGTAAAACAAGGTCTAGATTTTTTTGGACCTAAGATGAAGCCTATCATTGAACAGGTGGAGCTCATCCTCAAACAATTAAAAAAACAAAATTCATCGGTTATTGTACATTGTTGGCGAGGTGGAATGAGAAGTGCCGGAGTGGCTTGGTTGCTTGATTTGTATGGTTTTGACGTGTTTATTCTTGTTGGCGGTTATAAAGCCTATAGAAGTTGGGTGTTGGAACAATTTTCGAAGCCTTATGAAATAAATGTATTGGGTGGATTTACCGGCAGCGCAAAAACGGAAATTCTTACTCAGCTGCAATCAAAAGGTCAATCCATCATAGATCTTGAAGGATTGGCTCATCATAAAGGATCGGCTTTTGGCGGTTTGGGCCAGCCTCAACAACCTACTCAGGAGATGTTTGAAAACAAACTTGCGCTTGAGCTCTACTACAAAAACAAAAACTCATTTTGGCTGGAAGATGAAAGTCAGCGCATTGGCGTTCTGAATATACCCCATCAATTGTGGGCAACCATCAGAAAAAATAAAATATTGTTTATAGACATTCCCTTTGATGAACGATTGGAGCTCATCACCAAACAATATGGTGTATTTCCTGTAGAAAAACTGACAGAAGCCGTGTTGCGTATTCAGAAAAGATTCGGACCTAACGAAACAAAAATGACCATCGCATTTTTGGCTGCCAATAACATCAAGGCCGCCTTTGAATTGCTTTTGAGATATTATGATCGTGAGTACGACAAATCCATGCATAAAAGAGAAAATCTTGAACTGTTGCTGAAAAAAATAACATCATCAACAACTGATGTTCAAAAAAATGCAATAACAATATTACAGACCATATCAAATCAATAATGGAAGATAAAATCAGATTGACTCAATATTCGAAGGGTGCAGGTTGCGGGTGCAAAATAGCCCCCAATGTACTCGAGGAGATATTGAAAGGAGAAAAGAATACGACGGGCATAAAAAATTTATTGATCGGATTAGAAAGTAATGATGATGCCGCCGTGTACGATCTGGAAAATGGAACGGCATTAATTTCAACAGCAGATTTCTTCATGCCTATTGTTGACGATCCCTATGATTTTGGAAGAATCGCAGCAGCAAATGCTATCAGCGATGTTTATGCCATGGGCGGAAAACCATTGATGGCCATTGCTATACTGGGATGGCCCATTGAAAAACTAAGCCCCGGGTTGGCACAGCAAGTGTTAAGCGGCGCTCGTGCAATTTGTGCAGAAGCCGGAATACCCCTGGCCGGAGGCCATAGCATCGATTCTGCTGAACCGATATTTGGATTGTCGGTATCCGGAGTAATAGCTACAGATGCCATTAAGAAAAACAATACCGCAAATGCTGGCGATCTGCTCCTGTTAACCAAACCGATTGGTGTCGGCATATTGTCAACAGCACAAAAAAGAGAAGTGATGGAAAGTGATCATCAGAAGATTATGATTGACAGTATGTCGAAACTTAATAAGATTGGTCAAACCCTTGGATCAATTAAGGGCGTTACAGCAATGACGGATGTAACCGGATTTGGCCTGCTTGGCCATTGTATTGAAATAGCTGAGGGCTCCAACCTGTCAGCAGATTTATTTTATGCTAAGATTCCTGTGATAGACGGAGCAAAAGAATATTTGGCTAAGCGTGTGGTACCCGATGCCACCTACAGAAACTGGAACAGCTACAGTACAAAAACTGGTTTTGAAAAAGGAGTTAATGTGATGGAAGCCTTCAATTTGCTGCCTGATCCGCAAACCAATGGTGGATTGCTTATCAGTGTTAATCCAGATTGCTTGAAAGAAGTTCAGGATGTATTCATAGCAAACGGGTTGGCAGAGTTTATTGAACCTATTGGGGCGTTTAAATCAAAAGGAGAAAAGACAATCTTAGTACTCAACTGATATTTTAAAATATCAATCGCAGCTTGTTTTTTATTTTGTCGGGAGTAACCTCGTTGACAAACTGAACATGGGGAATTTTTTTGATGGCCTGTTGCAGCATGGCAATCTCATTCATATCAAGATCTTCGCCACGGATCAACCACAAAAAATCGAGATGCTTGAACTCAGGCAATAAGTATTCGCCCATGTGCTGATTGTGATAGAGATAGTGGAATATGGAAGAGTTGGGCACCCTGTATTCATAAATGGAAAAAAAATACTTTCTCATCTTTACCATCAACTCAATTTCCATTTCATTGTTTACCCGAAAAGAATAACCGATATGCTGGTTGATGTGCCAGGTGAACTGATAGTTTTTTAATGGTGCAACAATGCCCAGCAAATGTGTGTTCTCGAAGAACTCTTCCGCCAGCAGATCGTTATCTATTTTTAATTTCAAGAGGTTTGAAAATCTGTTGTTTAAAAATAAGGATTAAAAAGTAACGGTTAGCTCAATTTCTTCATTGCCTCTTTTAATTTTCACTTTCACCGGCACTCCCTTTATCATTTTATTCAATGCCTGCATATAACTCTGTACATCGCTAACGATGAAATCCCCCAGTTGATAAATAACATCTCCGGTTTTCACTCCGGCTTTTTGGGCCGGCTTGTTTTCACTTACGCCATCCACATGAACGCCGTTTCCACTATAAGTGTAATCCGGCATGATGCCCATGCTTACTTTAAATGTGCTTTTACCAGAGTTGGCCGCTTCTTTTGTTTTGGTGAAAGCAAGCTTTTCCAGGGAAGAGGTCTGTGAAATAATGGATTGGATGTACCTCACGATTTTCAATTCTCCTTCAAAATTGATTTTATCGGCATCGTCCGATGGCTTGTGATAATCGCTGTGTGTGCCGGTAAAGAAAAACAAAACAGGAATATCTTTCTTGTAAAAAGAAGTATGGTCACTGGGTCCGCTACCGGCGCTGTCAACCTTAATTTTAAAATAAGCATCATTGATGTTGATGAGTTTTGCCCATTCGGGTGATGTGCCAAATCCTCCAATAGTAAGGCCATGTGTGCTGTCATTGAGACGGCCAATCATATCCATGTTCACCATGTAGTTCACCGAATTCCGATCAACAGGAGAGTGTTCGGTAAAATATTTTGATCCATATAAACCGAGCTCTTCTCCGGAGAAAGAAACAAAACAGTAGTTGAATTTTTTTTCGTTATTGGTGCTAAGAAGTTTTTGCAGCGCCAGAAGTCCTCCGGTACCGCTGGCATTATCATCTGCTCCATTATGAATCATGGGCGTAGTTCCCGAATAAAGCGAATTGTGGTCTTCGCCATAACCAAGATGGTCGTAATGTGCACCAAGCACAATGGTTTGCGCAGCATGGTTGTTGATCCATCCCGAAACATTGTGACCCCATCTTATGTTGGGTACAATGGAGATTGTTCCATAAAAGGGGTTTTCGGCACTGATTTGACGCTGAAGATTTTGCTTGAAATTGTTTGTAGAGAAAAGCACGATAGTACTCAGCGTTGCTCTTTTGTTCCGAGAATCAAATTTGATATCAGCAGTACTGTCGTTTTTTGAGTTATACACTAAAATCAGTTCATGCTTTTTGTTTTCACTGATTGTTTTTATTTTTTGATAGGCTTCTTCTTCCAGGTCAAAATGCGGATTGTTGCTGTTTTCGGCCATTAGTACTGACAAATCGTATAAAAATATATTCTCTGTCAAGCCATTTTCCATGGATAAAATACTGAAGCCGCCGTTTTTAGAATATGGCAAGGCAAATACGTCCTCGCTTTTATCGTACCGGTTGTTACCTAAGGCAATCTTATTATCATCCCCCAACTTTACACCTTCGTTTATTTCAAATGTCTGTATGAAGGAGCCATTGAATAAGGGCTCAAGTCCATTGGCGCTGTATTTTTTCTCCAGAAACTCATATGCTTTTTTTTCGCCTGCTGTTCCGGTTCTTCTTCCCTCCAGTTTATCATCGGCCAGATAATAAACGCTTTTACGAAGGTCTTTCAACAGCTGCTTATCGGATTGAGCTTTTATGGAGAAGGCAAACAACAATGCAGGAACAAAGAAGAAGTATTTCATAAAGAGATTGTTTGAAAACAAAGTTAGCCCAATCTATCTTTCTTCATTTCGTAATAGGTTCAAATTCATAAACATTATTTTTGCAAAGAGAAAAATCAATTTGAAATCATTGCTGAACATAGCGTTGGTGGGCAATCCGAACAGCGGCAAGACATCCTTGTTTAACGAGCTGACGGGCTTGCATCAGAAAGTGGGAAACTTTCCTGGCGTGACGGTAGATAAGAAATCGGGTGTTTGCAAGCTTTCCGAAAACACTTCTGTCAATTTGATTGATTTGCCGGGCGCCTATAGCCTATATCCCAAACGAGCAGATGAGTGGGTTGCTTACAAGGTTTTACTTCAGCAAGACAAAGAGGTGTATCCAGATCTGATTTTGCTGGTAGCGGATGCCAGCACACTGAGAAGGAATCTGTTGTTTTGCAGTCAAATCATTGATTTAAAAATTCCGGTAGTGGTAGCGTTGACCATGATGGATCTCGCCAAAGAAAAGGGAATAAAAGTCAATCTTGCCGGATTGGAAGAAGAATTGGGTGTGCCTGTGGTGGTTGTCAATCCAAGAAAGAAAAAAGGAATAGACCTGTTGAAAAAGACGCTGGTTCAAAAAATTGCGGCACAGCCCGAAAAGCCACATTCCGATTTTATTTACAATACAATGTTGGCACCTCGCGCCATTGAAGAGGTAAAAGTCATTCTCCCCGAGTTAAGCAATTATAAAGCCATCCATTATCTTATCAATCACAAAATATTTGACATCTCACCGGCGATTTCAAAGGAAATTGATCAGATAGAAATCCGCAATAAATTCAATCCCACCAAAACACAGGCCGAAGAGATCATGCAGCGTTACGCACGCATCAAGCAGATCATGGAAGAAAATGTGATGGAATCGGACCCGCAAAAAAGATCAAAAAGAACAGAAAAAATAGACAACATTTTACTTCATCGTACCTGGGGTTATTTGATTTTGCTAATGGTGCTTTTTTTCCTGTTTCAAAGCGTGTTCTGGATTGCGCAATATCCGATGGATTTTATCGAATGGGGGTTTGGCAAGATGAGCCATTGGTTTGCGCTAACATTACCCTCGGGGCACATTTCCGATTTGTTCATCAATGGTGTGCTGGCCGGCTTGAGCGGAATACTGGTTTTTGTTCCACAGATCATGATTCTGTTTGGGTTTATCACCTTACTCGAGGATAGCGGCTATATGGCCAGAATCAGCTTTTTAACGGATAAGCTTATGCGAAAAGCAGGTCTGAACGGAAAAAGCGTTATGCCCATGATCAGCGGTTATGCTTGTGCGGTGCCCGCTATCATGAGTGCAAGAAACATCGAAAACAAAAAAGAGCGGTTACTCACCATATTAATCACGCCTTTCATGAGTTGCAGTGCAAGGTTGCCGGTGTACAACATCCTAGTTTCGCTGATTATTCCTTCAAAAATATTTTTTGGATTCGTCAGTCTGCAAGGATTGGTGATGATGTCGCTTTATCTTTTTGGTACTGTAATGGCGGTATGGCTGGCCTGGGTGCTCAAGTTTTTTATTCATACCAAGGAAAAAAGCTTTTTCATTTTGGAGCTTCCCGTATACAGAAGTCCCCGCTGGAAAAACATGTTTTACACCATGTATGAAAAGGCCAGAATTTTTGTTTTCGACGCGGGTAAAATCATCATGATCATCAGTTTGCTGTTGTGGGGACTAAGTAGCTTTGGGCCAGGCCATCAAATGGAAAGGGTAAAAGCGTCTTACGCCAATAAAATAAAAAGTGCATCTGGAGAGAATCGCCAACAGTTGGTCAGAGAAGAAAAAAATGCAGTGTTGCAACACTCTTATGCTGGAATCATTGGAAAGCAGATAGCCCCCGTAATTCATCCATTGGGCTATGATTGGAAAATCGGGATCGCCCTGGTTACCTCTTTCGCCGCCAGAGAAGTGTTTGTAGGTACAATGGCCACATTGTATAGTGTAGGCGATGAGGATGATAACAGCAATAGTACACTGCGCGAAAAAATGGCGCAAGCGGTTAATGATAAAGGAGAAAAAGTATACACACTGGCCACAGGATTGTCATTGTTGATATTTTATGTTTTAGCCATGCAATGCATGAGTACATTGGCTGTGGTGAAAAGAGAAACCCGTGGTTGGAAATGGCCAATCATTCAACTGGTGGTCATGACAGGACTTGCCTATCTTTTCAGTTTTATTGCCTATCAGTTGCTGAGTTAAAAAGCAACAAAGCAAATCACCGCCTTTTCCTTTCAACGAGTATATTTGTTCCTACAACGAAACATCATCATGCAAAACAAAAGAATTGCAATTTTAGGAGCCGGCATGGTTGGCCGCGCCATCGCCCTTGATCTGGCAGACCGTCACGAAGTGACATCTTTCGACATTTCAACGTCCAACCTTTCCATACTCAACAAAAGAAACAGCAGCATACAAACTATCCAAGCCGATTTGTCGGATACAAAATCATTCAACGAATGGCTTTCACCTTTTGATCTGGTGGTTACCGCCGTTCCCGGCTTTATGGGATTTGAAACCTTGAAAGCGGTGATAGCATGTGGCAAATCCATTGTAGATATTTCTTTCTTTCCCGAAGACGCCTTGTCTTTGCATCATCTGGCAGTAGAAAAAGGAGTTACCGTAATTACCGATTGCGGCGTTGCTCCGGGTATGAGCAATTTCATCATCGGCCGGTACAATGAGCTGATGAATATCGACAGCTTTGAATGTTATGTAGGAGGGTTGCCGCAAATAAGAAAACAACCCTTCGAATACAAAGCACCGTTTTCCCCCATCGATGTTATTGAAGAATATACGCGTCCTGCAAGACTTGTAGAAGACGGCAAGATGGTAACCAGGCCTGCACTCAGCGAAAGGGAAATGATGGATTTTGGAGATATAGATGCAGAGGTGGGTATATTGGAAGCCTTCAATACCGATGGGTTGCGTTCGCTGGTGGATACCATGCGTCATATTCCCAATCTCAAAGAAAAAACCTTGCGTTATCCTGGTCATATCGAACTGATTGAAACCATGAAAAAAATCGGTTTGTTCGGCGAAACTCTGGTAGAAGTAAATGGTATGCCGATTCGTCCAATCGATTTTTCTACTTCGCTATTGCTAAACGAGTGGAAGCTTGGAGAAGAAGAACCCGAATTGACGATCATGAAAGTAACGGTAAAGGGTAATGGAAAAACAGTCAGTTATTCAATGATAGACCGCTATGATCCCGTTTCCAGAATATCTTCCATGTCGCGAACCACAGGCTATACCTGTACGGCTGCGGTTGAACTCATTTTACAAGGACTCTTTGGCAAGAAGGGTGTGTTTCCGCCCGAGCTGGTGGGATCCGATGTTGCCTGTTTCGAATTTGTATTACAATACCTGAAAGACAGAAATGTGATGTGGCTGAAGAAGGAATGCTGATGAGATTACCAGTCCACCGCATTTCTGATGCCGACCAGCACACGCGGATAAATCTTACGGTACAGTTCGGTGAGAATCTGCTCTTTATTGGGAATATTGTTGTTTGTATTATTGATGATGTTCCAATCGTTTGTTGAAAGCGCACGCTGGTCGCCTGAAAATGTAGCAGTTTCCTGTTGCCATTTGTAATACTCGGTATAAGTTTGAAAAGCAATGCTTTTACGGCTACTCCACTCCGTTACCGACATTTCCATATCTGCTCTTGCCGTAAAATTTTCTCTGGTGGTATTGATATTGGCATTCACTGTTTTATAAACAGGACGACCTGCAGTATCGGTTCCTATTTGAATTTGCTTACTAACGCTACGCTGACTGTAACTATTTACGGGTGGTGGTACATCGAGGTTCCGAAGCCTGAAATCTACAATCCAATCTGCTTTTACATCCAGCGCCCTTGCTTCTCTTTGATTGAAAAACTTGGCCGCATAGCGATTGCTATAAGAAAGGTCGCGAAGTAAGTTTTGCTGAAAATATTCATTGCTGTAATTACGCCCGAACCCACTCCATCCCGGCTGCGAAAAATAAGTGTTTTCCTGAACAGGATTGATCACCACGTTGACCATGGCATTTTGATAGGCCTGTTGCATTTTGTCATTGGCATCTTTATAGCCCGCTACATATTTGGTGGCTTTTTTGAAATTCAGATAGGCTTGCTTTGCATTATCGCGCCCTGTTTTATCGATGTAATTATTTCCCAAGGCATAATACGCTTCGGCCGCAGAATCTTTGACCAACACCAGTTGAGTACTGTAGCTTTCCGGAGTTACCAGCCGAAATGCGGCGGGTGAGTTGATGATGGCATCATAAGTCGCCTGTAAATACTCATAATCATCAATGATCTTGTCCCATTTATTGAGTTGTTGTGTATAACCGTATGCGTTGATGTTGTCCAGGTGTTTGGTCTTAATGTTTTTATATAAAACCGGAATGGCGTCTTTGGCATCCTGGTCATCCCCATTTTTATTCAGCTTTTTTACTGCTTCCTGCAATGATTTGTCGGCATCATTTCTGTCTAAATACCCTTTCTTACTTCCACAAGAGGTGGAGAAACATCCAATAACTGTCAAGATTAAAAAAATGCGCTTCATCTTCAATGATTTAAAAAAATAAATACCCATCGGTACAATTCTATCAACTTGAAAGTAAAGGTTAATGATGAATGTCACAAAGAAAATTAAAAAACAATGAAAATCAACAACATAAAAATGCTTAAATAAAAAATGTAAAAATATATAGTATTATGTATTGCATAGTACCTTGTTTGTTATTAGCTTTGTATGGTAAAAAAGAAATAGATGAATATAGACAACACGGCCAGCCAGATGCGAAAAGGAATCCTCGAATTCTGCATCCTTTCGATCATCATGCAAGGGGAGGTTTATCCTTCGGATATCATTGAAAAAATGAAAGCGGCCGGCATGAATATTTTTGAAGGGACGCTTTATCCCTTGTTGACCCGTTTGAAAAATGCAGGGTTGCTAAATTACCGTTGGGTGGAAAGCAGCAGCGGTCCGCCAAGAAAGTATTTCAGTTTGACTGAATCGGGCGCGGCTTTTTACAAGGAGCTGGAAACCACCTGGAAGGAGATTGCACATTCTGTCAACGCCATCACACAACAACCATAAAAAGCAACCGGGTTATCAACATAAATAAAAGTATCAATTATGAAACAGGTTATAAACATTAATTACCATGGTCGTATTGTTCCGATTGAGCAGACGGCTTATGAATTGCTGAAGGATTATATAGAAAGTCTGCATCGATATTTTTCCGCAGAAATCGGAAAAGAAGAAATCATCAATGACATAGAAAGCAGAATCGGAGAGTTGTTTGAGGAGAGGCTGAAAGCCGGTGCGGTTTGTATAACCGATATTGATGTGAATGCGGTAATCACAAGCATGGGTCGTCCGGAGGAATTTGACCTCAGAGAAGAAGAGGCATCGGATCAGGAAAAAAAATCAACCGGAGAAAAAACAACAGGCGGCGGGAAAAAATTATCACGAAACGAACAACAAAAAATCATCGGAGGGGTGTGCGCCGGACTTGCCGATTATTTCAATGTTGATGTTACCATTGTTCGTCTATTCTTTGTAGTGATGTTCTTTTCATTCGGATTCGGACTTATCCCATATATCGTTTTGTGGATTGTAGTTCCGCATTCCTCAAAAGGACAGATTGGTGCGGTAAGAAAAAAACTCTATCGCGATGTTGAGCATAAGTTGATTGGCGGTGTTTGTGCAGGAGTGAGTGAATTTTTTGGCATTGATGTGTGGATTCCAAGGGTGCTTTTTCTCTTGCCACTTATTGGTACCGTGATTGGCCGAATGGGACACTGGGACCACATCGAAAACAGCTTCTTACCGGGAGCCATTATCGCTTACATCATTTGTTGGATCATATTGCCGGAAGCGGTTACAACATCTGAAAAACTACAGATGAAAGGCGAGAAAATTGATATGAATACCATTAAGAACACGATCAACGAAGAAATGAGAGGCGTTGGCGAACGCATGAAAAAAGTAGGCGAAGAAATCAAACAAGAAACCACAAAAAAATCAAATGGTTTCTTTGCAGAGCTTGGAGCTTTTGTTGCCAGAGTGATAAGAGGAATGGTAAAGGTGATTATATTTTTTGTCAAACTTATGGTGTATACAACATTAGTCACCATTGGTTTGGGGTTATTGGTCGCACTTTTGGGTTTGTTGTTTGGAACCATTACCGTGTTTCCCTTAAAAGATTATTTACTTAATGGCTTCTGGCAAAATATGTTTGCGATTGGCACCTTGTTGTTCTTTGTTGTGCTTTTCATTGTTGCCAGTATTGTTTTGCTGATTAAAAAAGTAGCCGGTATAAAATCCAAAAACAAATGGCTGACGGGTTCATTCATTGTCCTTTGGGTGTTGGGCTGGATTTGTTTGTTCGGACTCATATCAACGTTAGGAAAAGAGTTTTCAACAATGAGTCACAGGGATAAAAATGAAAAAGAAATTCAGATTGTTCAGCCGGTAAATGATAAACTGATTGTTCACATAAATCCGGGTCCATATAGCGATGATGATGAAAACGAAGGTGTAGTGTTTTTCGGAATACCTGTAGATATGTTCAAGGATTCGATATTTATCAATAATGTGAAAGTCAAAATCCTTCGCTCGACCGACAGCGCCTTCCATGTTCGCTTTGTATATTCAGCACATGGAAGCACAAGAAATGCGGCAGACACCACCGTCTCGCTGATCAAATACAACATCTCCCAAAAAGACAGTGTCATCAGTCTGGAAGAAGGTTTTTATATCACCCCCAAAACTAAGTTCAGAAATCAACAGATTGCAGTTTTGATAAGTGTTCCGGAAGGCAAACGGGTTCGACTTGAAAAATATCATTCATCGAAACATATCAGTAGTATTTGGGAAGTAGATGGTGTGATGTATGATGAACTTCCTGATGAGGATTTAGAAATGACTACTGGAGGTTTGACATATGCACGTGGAATTAAAAATAAAACAAACGAAAACAAGGAGCCATCAAAAAAGGATAAAGAGCTGGATTCTTTGATCAGGATGAAACAAAAAATAGAGGAAGAGATTCAAAAGAAATCAGCTACTCAAAACCAAAAATGAAAAAGAGGGCCGGATGAAAATTCCGGCTTTCTTCTTTTTGTAACTAGCTGTTCTCCGATTTTCAATTAACTTTGCCGACTAAATTTTCAGCATGAAGAATACCCCCTTCACCGGAAAACACATTGCCCTGGGTGCAAAGATGGCCGAATTCGCAGGCTACAACATGCCCATTTCCTATACAGGCATTAACGACGAACATCTTGCCGTGAGAAAAAATGCCGGTGTTTTTGATGTGAGCCACATGGGTGAGTTTATTCTCAAAGGTCCACATGCGCTTGCGTTGATTCAGCGTCTCACTTCCAACGATGCGGCCAAATTGACAAAAGGAAAAATACAGTATAGCTGCATTCCCAATGAAAAGGGCGGTATAGTTGATGATTTATTGGTGTATTGCTTGGAGGAAAATAACTCGTATATGCTGGTGGTGAATGCTGGAAATATTGATAAAGACTGGAATTGGTTTACGGAAAGAAATACCGATCAGGTTGAAATGCATAACATTTCCGCCAAAACGGGTTTGCTTGCTGTTCAAGGACCCAATGCCACACAAATTCTGCAGCCGCTTACCGACATGGATCTGCTGAACCTGAAATACTACACGTTTGTAAAAGGAACTTTCGCCGGAATAGAAAATGTATTGATCAGTGCCACCGGCTATACCGGAGCTGGTGGTGTTGAGATTTATTTTGAAGACATCAATGATAATGCCGATAAAATCTGGGAGGCTATTTTTGCTGAAGGTTCACCCAAAGGTCTGAAGCCGATTGGTTTGGGTGCCCGTGATACCCTGAGGCTGGAAATGGGGTTTTGTTTATACGGAAATGATATCGACGATAGCACGTCTCCCATAGAAGCCGGACTCGGCTGGATCACCAAATTCACCAAAGAGTTTTCTTCCAGACCAATTTTTGAAAAACAAAAAACAGAAGGTGTAGAAAAAAAGCTCATTGGTTTTGAAATGACGGATAAAGGCATCGCTCGCCATGATTATGAAATTTGCAATAACGAAGGCGTCATTATCGGAAAAGTGACGTCCGGAACACAATCGCCCATTTTGGGCAAGGCAATCGGTATGGGATATGTTGATGTGAAGCACGCTTCACAAGGTGCAGAGATTTACATCACGGTGCGCGACAAATCGCTGAAAGCTAAAATTGTAAAAATCCCTTTTGAATAATCCCAATAATTCCTGTTTTTCAAATGTCTGCTACAAAAAAACCCGTACTGTTTACCGCTCTTTCACCGGCATTACTCAATTTGTATGATGTAACCAACAGTGTTGTGGTGATCATAGACGTATTGAGAGCCACGTCTACCATTGCCACCGCATTGCACAATGGTGCCAAGGAAATCATACCCGTAGACAGTGTAAGAGAGTGTATAAGAATCGGAAAACAGATATCGGCTATTACAGCTGGAGAACGGGATGGAAAAGTGGCCGAAGGACTGGAACATGGCAACTCACCCTTTGAATATCCATCTTCATTTATTGCAGGAAAAACCCTGGTGCTCACTACTACCAACGGCACCAAACTTTTACATATGGCTTTAAACAATGGAGCGCAGGAAATCATCACAGGGGCTTTTGCCAATCTGGATGCGGTATGCGACCATTTGCTCAGTCAGAAAAAGAATGTATTGCTGGCTTGTGCGGCCTGGAAGGATCGTGTGAATTTTGAAGACACTGTTTTTGCCGGGGCTGTCATCCACCGCATTGGCCACCATTTCGACATCAATTGTGACGCTTCAAAGCTTGCCGAAGGATTATACGAAGAAGCCCAGTCGGATTTGTATGAATACATGAAAAACAAGAAAGCCACGCATTACCTCAGGCTAACTTCTTTTGGACTGGAAAAAGACATCAGACATTGCATGACCCCCAATACAGCCAACATTTTGCCGATGTACAAACAAGGAAAACTTATCAAGAAGTAACACGCGATAATTCTCCACAATCTATTCCAATCATCTCCAATCCTCAGCTATTTTCCTTTACTTTTGCAAATTGCCCTTTTCAGTACAATCCGAACTGGTGCAAGAAGGAAAATTAATTTAAAATATCCCAAAAAGTTATTCATTGGCGCTATCGCATATCATAAAATATATTTACAACAACGGTACCGAAGAGGTGATCAGAAGAGGTAAAAAAATTCATCATTCAGGATTTGTTGAAAAGATAGAACACGATGAGTTGATGTCTACCATTGTGTTTCGGGTGAAAGATGACACTTACAATACTTTCTATAAAGTATATATTCAAAAATATACCGACGAGAAACTGATGACGATGCGATGCAGCTGCCCCTACAACATGGGCGATATCTGTCGTCATGAATCTGCCGCACTTTTCAGGCTTCAGGACCTGGCCGATAAAAATCTCTTGGGCAACAGTGCCATACAATTTAATCAGTATCATACCATCGCCAAGATGAAGAACATCGATCTTAAAATGATCAAGATGCTTTGTTCTCCGTCCATATATGATCACGCCGAAAAAATTCTTCGTACACACAAGGCCATCATCTTGAAAGCAGAAGATGAACGTGTGGAGGCAGAGCTTCAAATCAATGCCGTAACCTATCCGCTGGTGATTGCCAAAAACGAAGAACGGAATTTTGACACCTCCTGCACTTGCTCTGAAACAGACCATCCGCTTTGCGAACACAAGGCACTGCTGTTTTTGCAACTGCTTAATGCATATGGTCCTAATTATTTCGAAAGCATTCGCAATTGGGATAAGGAGAAAAACAAACTCTTACAGATTTACGGCTATAGTCTTAATGATGATATCGAAGGCAAATTCGAATTCACCTATAAAGAGGGAAAGCCTTTTTTGAAAGTACTCGATCCAACGATCAAAAGAGTGGCCCCATCCACAATCGTACCCAATAAGATGCCGGCAACGCCCCTTGTAAGGCAGCCCGTCGAAGTAAAAGAAGAACAACCGGATATTCGACCTGTCAAAAGACTGGGTGTCGTTTTCAACTTCAACAATCCATCTTACCCGGGCTTTAAGATGGATGCCATTCAAGGTGAGGCCGATGAAGAAAATAAAAAGTACATCAGCAAAGCAGAAGCGATTGATCTTACCAAATACGTAGATACCGAAATTTTTGATGAAGAAGACAAGTTGCTTTTTCAGCAGGTACGTAAATTACAAGATGCAGAACTCAACAAATATTTGAGCCGTAACTCCCCCTTCAGCGGGTTTTGGGACAATATCGTTCACAGTGAATCAGACGAACTACCCGAAGAAACAAAAGCATTGATAGCAGAGTATCTGCATCCTAAAATCAAGAAGATTTTTGAAGAGCAACAACGTAATTATTTCATCTTTTTATTAAATGAGAAAAAGAAATTCGTTACAGGAAACTTAAATGAAATTGAACTTTCCGATCAGTTGATCAAGCCGGTTTTTAAAGTGGTGGCGGCTAAAGACCATTTAGAACTGATTTGTATGATCAAGGTAGGTAACCAGCTGTTACCCTTTGAAAAAAATGAATGCAACAGTCATCTGGTTTTTTTGCATGAAGGCAGTTTATATTGTTGGGAGAAAACCGAAGATGTGATTCAGGCCGAAAAATTTCTTCGCCAAGGCAATGTGAAACTCGGTCGTGAAGACTGGAATAAAACCTTGCATGAGTTGATTTTACCTCTTACCCGCGAATATCAGGTGGAGTTCGACAAGAGCCTGATCAAGGAAATAAAAGGCATTCAGCCCGAAACCAAAATACAGCTGATTGAAAAAGGGGATTATTTACTTTTTCAACCCATATTCGGATATCAGGGTTTTGACACCAAGCCTTCCGGTCAAAAAACAGTAACCTTGCCCGATGGCGACAGCCTACTCATCATCCACCGCAACAAAGATGCGGAAGAAGATTTTATTCAGCAGTTGGAGTTATTACATTCGATGTTCATTCGTCAGGATGATACCCAAAGCCTTGCCCTCAAAGGGTCTGAAGTGCTGAAGAACAACTGGTTTTTTCTTTTTGTAGATGCCATGCGCGAAAAGAAAATTCCTGTTTTTGGTTTTGAGGCATTGCGCAATTTCAAATTCAACACCGCTCGTCCCAATACACATATTCACGTCAGCAGCGGACTCGATTGGTTTGATGCCAAAGTGGAAATCGAATTCGGTGATCAGCGTGTAGGCATTGCCGATATTAAGCGCGCGCTGGCCGTAAAACAATCATTTGTTCAGTTGGGCGATGGCACGCTCGGCATCTTGCCCGACGAATGGCTGAAGCGTTATTCGTTGCTTTTCAAGGTGGGTGAAGGGAAAAGCGACAAACTGCGACTTTCGCGCTATCACATGAGTGTGATAGATGAGTTGTATGAAAACAGAGACGAGAAGGAAATCAGTTTTAACCTCGACGAGAAGTTTGAAAAATTAAGGGCGTTTAAAAACATAGCGGAAATTCCTGTTTCCAGTGAATTGAATGAAATCCTGCGACCCTATCAGGTTGCCGGTTTCCAATGGTTGAACTATCTCAATGATGTGGGATGGGGTGGAATTCTGGCCGATGACATGGGTTTGGGTAAAACCGTACAGGCCCTCACCATGCTGCAACATTACAAACAAACGAATGGGCAACTGAAGGCCATTGTGATTTGTCCTACAACACTGATTTATAACTGGCAAAACGAGGTCAGGAAATTCACGCCAGACCTTACCTATCATATACATCACGGAAACATCCGTACAAGAAACCAGGAAGAGCTGGAAAAAAACAACATCATCATTACCACTTACGGTACCCTGCGCAGCGATATCAGTCTGTTTTTGAAAATCCTTTTCGACTATGTGGTGTTGGATGAAAGTCAGGCCATCAAAAACCCGTCTTCCAAAGTAACCAAAGCTGCAACATTGCTCACGGCAAAAAATCGTTTATGCATGAGCGGTACTCCGTTGCAGAACAATACGTTTGACGTGTTTGCACAGATGAATTTTCTGAATCCCGGCCTATTGGGTTCAATGGAGTTTTTCCGGAATGAATTTGCCACACCGATAGACAAGTTTGGCGAGCCCGAACAGAAAGAGCATTTGCGCAAACTGCTTTTGCCTTTCATCCTGCGTCGTACAAAAGAACAAGTGGCCAAAGACCTTCCACAAAAGACGGAAACCATCCTTTTTTGTGAAATGGAAGAAGAACAAAGGGTCATTTACGATGCATACCGGAATGTATACAGAGATAAGATTCTTGGCGCTATCGACCAGCAGGGTATCGACAAATCGCAGCTCACCATTTTGCAAGGACTGATGAAACTCCGTCAAATTTGTGACAGTCCGGCTATTTTGAATGAAGAAGAGAAATACCCCAACCATTCCATCAAGCTCGATGAGCTGGCCAGAGAAATCGCAGAAAACATAGGCCAGCATAAAGCGCTGGTGTTCTCGCAATTCCTGGGTATGTTGGGGCTGATCAAAGACAAATTGAAAGAACAACAGATTCCTTTCGAATATTTCGATGGTAGCACTTCCGCCACCGACAGAGAAAAAGCAATTCAAAATTTTCAAAATAATGATGACTGCCGCGTGTTTCTGATTTCACTGAAAGCGGGCGGTGTGGGTTTGAATCTTACGGCCGCCGACTATGTTTACATTGTAGATCCCTGGTGGAACCCCGCTGTTGAACAACAGGCCATTGACAGAACACACCGTATCGGTCAAACAAAAAACATCTTTGCCTATCGGATGATTTGCATCGATACCATAGAAGATAAGATTTTGCAACTCCAGGAAAAGAAAAGAACATTGGCCAAAGAGTTGATTTCGGATGAAGCCGGATTTGTGAAAACACTCAGCAAGGCGGACGTGGAATACCTCTTCAGCTAATAAAAAATCCCCGGGGGTAAGCCGGGGATCGATCTTGTGGTTTCATTTTTATTACTACTATGAAGCAATAAAATTCTTGAGTCTTTCAAATTCCCTTTGGTTATTGATAAAGAACAAATTGTTTAAAGCTGTTTTTACCATTTTTGCCATCTGGTTCATTGAGAAGGTAGGGGTTTGATTCTTTTTCATAAAATTGGATTTTTTGTTTTGCTGATACAAAGCTACTGTAGCTCAAAACTCCAGTCAAGAGTGCTTTTGCTGTATTTTGTCATCAGTAAATTCACCGCAGGTATCGTTATTTTATCATCGTAAAATCACGATGTCTCCTGAAGCGACTTCCTTTTTTATAATATTTAATGGGATAATAGTCCGGACTTTGAAAAATCTTTTGGATCCATTGTGTAAGAGCTCCTGTTAAGGAATGTGTTTGATAATGAGCGGTTTGCGTTTTCATAGAAAAGGGGGTTTTAAATAATTAAAGCTTGGATTAAAGCGTAGCCATTCATGCTGCGCATCCACTAAAACGAACTCTTTTCATCTTTATTGTACAGCCCTTTCCGTATTTTCTTATCAATACTCTAAATAATGGCTCAAGAGAAGTTATGTTCTTTTTCAAGAGCCAACCAGCTCAATAGCGTAGAATTAGCCGTTCATTGAATTGATAAATCTGATTTGTATTAAATAACTTTAGACCTCTATAAATAAGTGTATGAAAAGAAAAATGCTGTTTGTTTTGATGATGTTGGCCACCACAAAAATCTGGTCACAGGAAAAGCCATTGGTTTTTACAGGAGCCACAATTTTGCCGGTCAATGGAATGCCCATTCCAAAAGGAGTGATGATAGTACAATACGGAAAAATTCTTGTGGTGGGTGATGAAAAAACGACCATTCCGGCTGATGCAGAATTAAGAGATGTGACGGGAAAAACAATCATGCCCGGTCTTATTGATACACATTCCCATCTGGGAGGTCCTGAGGGAGGAGACGGATCCAATCCGATTAACCCTGAAGCCAGGGTACTGGATGCCATCAACCCCACCAGCGACGGATTTAAAAAAGCGCTGGCTGGTGGAATTACTACTATCAATGTGATGCCGGGATCGGGTCATTTGATGAGCGGACAGACGGTTTATCTAAAGATGAGAGAGGGCAGAATCATTGAAGACTTGTTGATTACCAACGAAAAAGGTGTATATGGCGGACTGAAAATGGCCAATGGCACCAACTCCATCCGAAATGGAAATGGTTTCCCTGGAACAAGAGCCAAGAGTGCGTCATTGGTCAGAGAATTATTTTTGAAGGCGCAGGAGTACAAAAAGAAAATTGAAAAAGCCGGAAAAGACAGCACCAAAATGCCCGAACGCGATTTGCGTATGGAGCCATTGGTAGAGGTTTTGAATGGAAAAAGGGTGGTTCATTTTCACACCCACAAATCAAACGACATCTTAACGGCCATCCGTCTCTCCAAAGAATTCGGATTCAGGATTGTACTGCATCATCTCTCTGAAGGATGGAAAGTAGCCGATGAAATCGCCAAGGCAGGTGTTGCTTGTTCCATCATCAATATTGAGGCGCCAGGGGGAAAAATGGAAGCTGTAAATCTCACTTTGGAAACAGGTGCCGTATTGGAAAAAGCTGGAGTGCCTGTGGTGTTTCACACAGATGACGGCATTACAGACTCCCGTTTGTTTTTAAGAACCGCCGCACTTTCGGTGAGAGAAGGCATGAGCCGACAAAAAGCACTGGAAGGATTGACCATCACCGGAGCCAAACTCATTGATCTCTCTACCAGAATCGGCTCGCTGGAAAAAGGAAAAGATGCCGATTTCATCATTCTTTCCGGAGATCCCTTCAGTGTGTACACCAAGGTGGAACAAACATGGGTAGAAGGCATCAAAAGATATGACATTTCCAATCAGGCCGACAAGGCCTTTCTCACCGGTGGATATGGCGTATATAATTACGATCGCGGAGAATATCATCAGCATGGTGATGAAGAAGAAGACAGACAATAGCGTGTAAATAAACAATTGAAAAATTGTCAACAGCAAAATCAAATAATTAAAAAACGCATAAATCTCGTGAAGAATAAAAAACTCATTTTTCAACTAAAAAAGACAATAGTTTTTACCGCCTTTTTGTTCCCCTTGGCAGTGACAGCCCAGATAGCCATTAAGGCCGATTCGGTGATTACTGTAACTTCAACGATGATACGAAATGGTGTGGTGTTGGTGAAGGACGGAAAAATAGAAGCAGTCGGATCGGCCGATCAGGTTAAGATTCCAGATGGCTATAAGTTATACAATGCTAAAGTGGTAACACCCGGACTTGTAGATGCGCGCACATTGGTGGGCATGTCGGGCGTGTTGAATATTCCTGTAGACCAAGATCAGCTTGAAAAATCATCACCAATTCAGCCAGAATTGAGGGCTATCGACGCCTACAATCCTGACGAGCCTTTGGTGAAAACTGTACGTGAATATGGCGTCACCACCATTCATACCGGACATGGTATCGGAGCATTGGTTAGCGGTCAAACCCTGATAGCCAAAACCAAACCCGGAACAGTAGACGAAGTGACTGTGGTTCCTTTTTCGATGTTGGCGATGACGATTGGTCCATCAGTATCCGGCAACTTTTCCTCACCCGGCACCAAAGCCAAACAGTTGTCGATGATCAGAGCAGAGTTGATGAAGGCGCAGGACTATCTTAAAAAATCCAACGACAAGGATACGAGCAAGCGTCCGGCTTATGATATGAAAATGGATGCGTTGTCCAAATTATTAAAAGGAGAGATTAAAGCGTTAATCACCGCCAATCCGGCTGTGGATATCATGAATGCGATCAGGCTTTCCAAAGAATTCAATTTTAAATTGGTATTAGATGGAGCGGCAGAGTCGTACCGGTTGATCAATGAAATAAAAACGGCCAAAGCCGAAATTGTGCTGCATGCCACCATGGCCAGAAACGACGGCGATATGATTAACATGAGCAGGGCAACAGCAGCCACATTGACGGCAGCAGGCATTCCTGTTTCCATTGAAAGTGGATATGAGGGCTATGTACCAAAGACCAGAATTATTTTAATGGAGGCGGCTGTAGCGATGGCAAATGGGTTGACATTTGAAGATGCCATCAAAACCATCACCATCAATCCTGCAAAATTACTTGGAGTCGATAGCAGGGTTGGCAGTATTGAAAAAGGCAAAGATGCAGATCTGGTTCTTTACAACGGCGATCCATTCGAATACACCTCAAACGTGTGTGTGGTGATAATTGATGGAAATGTGGTAAGCGAACGCTGCAATTGAATGAGGAAATAGGATTTTACTCATCTGCTCACCTCAAAGGCCAATAGTTGATCAACAGCTATTATTTGCTTTCTTTCAACACCATATCAATGGTAATGGCAGCAGAAAGAATGGCAATCTTATGCTCCCTGTTGTTGATATTACCATCCAACATTACATTGTATTTATCCGCAGTAGTAAAAATTTCTTTTAAGGCACCAGCCCATTTTTTGGTAATCATGCCAATACCTCTTTGAGCAGGATCTTTGATTACAAAATTCCAGGCCTTCCAATCACCCGTTATTTCTGCCACCAACATTCCGCTGTTGTCATAAATTTTAAAAGTGGGCGTAAACAGCTTAAATTTTTGCTGAATGGTGCCGATAGGAAAACCATTAGGATCTTTGATAACGATTTTAGACATGAAAAAAGTCCAGCCCCTGGATATGGAAGCCTCCACCTGATCGTGAGTGTTTTTGATTTCGAGCAAGAAAGGCAACATGCTTTTATTAAGCAACATTCTAAGAATTTTTTGTCCAAAGGTCAGCTTTTGCTTGATGGCGCCAATATGGATGCCGCTATCATTGTAAATATTATAGCAATTCTCAAATTTCAGAAAGTTTACTTTTTCATCGATAAAGTAGCTGCTGGAGTCAAAAAAATTGGAATGCATAACTAATTGTTTAAAGTATTGTAATAGAACCGAAGATATAAAAAGTAATTAAACATCATACTAGAAAACCAAAACTCAAAATAAAAGCTCGGGAATTCAGAAAAGTAAAATAAAAAACAATGAGGTTAAAAAATAGCAAAGGCTTTGATAGCACGATTTAAATCGTGCTATTAAAAAATTCACTTTCAAAAATCACATTTCTTTTTCAAATTAGTCCTTATGTCGAACTGTATTATTCCCGTTTTCTTTCAGTTTTTTAGACAAGCATCCGGGGTATAAAAAATAGAAAAATGATATTTTCAAAAAAGCAAATGAGAGAGAAAGAGGAAAATTCGTTTTAGCACGATTTAAATCGTGCTAAATTAATCTCAATGCAAATTCAACATGGAAACTCAAAATCTCAACGTTTTTTAACCTGCTTCTATCGTTTTTTTCTATTTCCCAGAGTTTTGATAGCAGTTGAATAATAATTCATTCATTCCACACTTCAAATGCAAGAGCGGTTGATTATTGTCTTCAGACCATCAACCTTCTTCTTTCATTTTTTTATCCAGGTAAAACGTACCGAAAGGAAGAACAGAAAGCAACAAGGCCATAAAAAACCAGCCATAGTTTTTGTTTTGAACACTCATCACATTAAAGGCCATGATCACAAAGCCAACAAAAAGTCCGCCATGTGCCATTCCAAAAAACCTAACCGCATCGGGCCAATGAAAAAAATATTTCAGCGGCATCGCAATGCCTAAAAGTATGAGAAAAGAAATACCTTCTGCCAGGGCAATAATTCGAAATGTTTTGACTGCATTCATTTATAAAAGAAATTGGGTGAAGCATAAAATAACATCCTTTTACATAAAGAAACAAAACCTCCACCAAAAAAGGAAAAATCTAAAGTGGAAGCTGCATTATTGCAGATCACTGATGATGATTTTATTCATCCGCATCAAAGCTTGCATAGCTTTTTTGGAGTCATCACTTTGAAAAAGCAATTGGCCCAGGTTTTTGGGCAGCACTTGCCAGCTCACCCCAAACTTGTCTTGCAACCATCCGCATTTGTTTTCCTTTCCTTCCATGGTAAGTGCATACCAATATCTATCTATTTCTTCCTGATCTTCACATTCCACAACAAATGAAATTCCTTCGTTGAATTGAAACTTATGCTCACCAGGACCATCCATCGCTACAAAACTCCTGCCATCAAGTTTGAAAGAACTATACATTAAATGACCCTCAAAGGGATGATCTTTGGGATAAGCCGTCATAACATCAATGGTCGAATCAGCAAAAAGAGAAGTATAAAATCGAACGGCCTCTTCCGCTTTGCCATAATAATCATTGGTAAAGAGCAATGACGGCATCAATGAAATCGCTGAAGAAGCGTTTGGTACATAGTTGATTTGCCAGCTCATGCCATAACGATCGTTTGTCCATCCGTAACATTCACTCCAAGCATAATTGCCGATGGGCATCATCACCGAACCTCCTTCTGTTAAAGCATTCCAGATTTCATGCGTTTTAGACATTTCATTGCAATTTACCGTTATGGATACAGATGGATTCTTTTGAAACTGTGGGCCGCCATTTAAAGCTTTCATCGGCAAACCATTTAAGTTGAAAGCGGTGATGACCGGATTTTGCGACATGATTGTTGAATTCGGAAACACCGAACAATAGAAAGATGCGGCCTCTGCACCATTGTTATCAAACCAAAGACAGGCGTGTATATTGTTGTTCATCTGTAAGGATAATTTAATGATGAATGCATGTTGTCCATTTCAAAGAAAAAAACAACAAATAGAGGTTGTGTAAAAATAAATGTAATTAAGTGAGAAAGACAGAAAGAATACAATAGCTGAAAAATAACAATCGGAAAAGAGAATAATACATCTATTGGTATGTGTATTAACCGGATTGTGATGAGGAAACATGCCGAAAATTATCAGACCACAATATAAATGGTCGGCTATGAAATAAAACGATTTCAAATCAAAAGTCCCTCGAATCAACGAAGGCCTTTTATCATTAAATTTTAAAGTTCATGTTGTTAGGCTTTACAACTCTTCACATCACGCCCCAAACAACAATCATCAAAACTGTGTAGCGAACGAAAAATTAAAAAAGCGCAGGAAGTGGATCTTAATCACAGGCATCAATTTTTAATCGTTTCATTTTTCCCACTTCTTCTTTACTATCATATTCATTTTGAGAATAGTCTTTATAATACCATTTTCCATTCTTTATTTCCAGATACTCTTTAATACAATTAAAAACAGGTGCTTTGTCCGTTGTAAAATTGAAAGCGTCTTCGTGTATGCCAAAACGAAACAAAGAGGTCCATTTGCTTTTACACAAAGAAAAAATCTCACAACTGTTCACATTGCTGTAATCCAACCGATCTGTCACCAAGGCAACTTCATCTTTTCCGTCGCCATTGTTGTCGCCAATATTGATTAGGCAATAAAGTCCTTGAGCCGCTCCCAAATGCAAGTTGTCGTTGTTTTTAAGGGATAAATAAACTTCCGCCTGTTGTTGGTAAAACCAGTCAATCACTGTATCCCAATCATTTTGAAAAGGATCGGCCGCGCTGTCGATTTCTTTTTTTGTGATATGTGAAACAGAATGTTGAAAAAGGGTGTCGGATTGGCCATCGCCATCAAAATCGCCAATCACCCATAGTTTTTCCAGATGATGAAGACCAATTTTAGGTTTGCTTGGAAAGGTCTTTGCGGTGGTTTCGTAGGAATGTGTTTTCTTACTGCCACAGCCGCATAAGGAAGAAACTAAAACAACAGAAACAATAAACAGAGACAAAAAATATTTAATCATGCAGATTTAGCTATTATGCCTTTACGGTAGTTAAAAATATTATTGGTATAGAATGAATATAAAAGATGCCTGCTGATGAACGAAGCTAAATTAAAATCATCAGCACGAAATATTAAAAAACCCCGTTCTGAAGAACGGGGCCATAGAGAAAGGCACGGAGGAACGAACTAGTTTCCAAAAAGTTTTGTGATATAGGAATAGTTATTGTTTTTGTTTTCTACACGTTTCATCACAATCCTACATTCTTTTACATTGGGAGACAATTTCATGGCTTTTACATTCTCATAGCTTGCATAGTAAAAAGTATCAGAACTCGTACCGATGATCATGTTCTCATCAAACTGAGCCAGAGCAATCTTTTCTCCCTCAAAAGGTGTCAATCCATTGACAGATTTGTAAAAGACGTTTTTCTTGCTCAGCGCCAGATTTATTTTGTTCTCATCCAAAAAATGGGCAACAACTTGAAATTGCCCTTTAAAATAAACAGGTCGGGGTCTGTCGCAATTCCAAACGCCGAAACCGGTAATCTCAAATGACCTCATCAAGGAATTCATATCTTTTATGTTCTCTTTGGTAATCCTATAGTTTTCGGCCATGACTACTTTGTTTCTTTTCTCCATTTGTTCGTTTTCTTTATCAATGGCGATATTATTCAGGGAATCGATTCTTTGTAGCGTTATTATTTTACTCTCCCTTTCTTCTTTGAGGCTGATCAATTTTTTCTCATATTTCCTCATTTCAGCATTAAAAATTTCGAGCCCCTTTTTATAATCTTTTTCATCCAAAACAGGTTTCGCCAGGTAGTTTACCGATCTGGTTTTATTGCTGAATCCAATTTCATAGAGACCATTGCCGTTTCGTTTATTCAGTTTGAAATCGGCCCATTCTTCAGTTGCGTCCTTGGGATCAAAACGATTTTCATTTTTGTCGAGCTGAAACTGCAACTTGTCAAAAGCCCTCAGTTCAGCAAATGAAGAAGTGTCAACATTCAGCCGAATGACAGGCATGTCGCCATTGATCTTTTCTGGCATGACGGGTTTTATGGGCATTACAATAGGTTCGATGGTTGAAAAATCTTCTGTTATTGCCGGTGTCTGTACTTGAAGGACTTTGCTTTTACCCAGATTTACCCATTTTTTATTAGCGGTATCTAGATAGTATAAACTGTAATCCTCTGCCGCATCGTGACTAACCAGGTTAACAACGGGCTTCACGGCAGGATTTACAAACACAGGTTTTTTGTCTTTAAAGGCTCTGACATCACACATGCCGGCCGACTCGAAATTGTATGTGGTTCCAGCCGAATCATATTGCATCGGAATACCGGAAAGAAAAAAATCGATGGGGCTTGAAAATTCACGATAGACGACATCTACTTTACCGTGAACTGGTTTTCCGGATTCATCAACAAAAGCACCGGACGGGAAAATGATGGAAGAGCCAGATGAAAAATGAAGGATTTCGCCTTTGTCGGCATCTACAGCGTAAGCCGAAAAGGGCACATCTGCAGTGGGAATTGGCGGCTGAATAATAGAAACAGTTGGCTTGTTTTCTGAACGATTCCAGAACTTACAGGTGATGAGCGTTAGAACAGTAAGCGCAACTGTGGCGGCGACGTGTTTGATCTTCATATGTGTAGGGTTTTGATGTAGAGTGAAACAACACAAGGCTTGGCGACAATTGAATTTATCTTCATTTACCACAATAGTTTTCCAATTGTTTGTTAAGAAAAAAAAGAAACAATAGTTTCGGCAACGAATTCAATTTTCTTTAACGCATTCAACAAAAGCTGGAATCAGCTTGCAGAAAAGGAAGTTGAAAATAGCTTTATTAAAAAGCTGAAGAAGAATGTGCATATACAGCATGCACTTGAAAGAAGAAGCACAACAACAAAACATACATGAAAAGATTATTGGGTAATATTTACTATTCTTTTCCCGCACAACTTTTTTTCCTTCATTTCAAGGTCAATCAATTGTTGCTGATACCATGGCTTTTATTGATTGGCTTTATGAGCGGCACCTTGCTTTCAAAATTTGGTGTGCCAACCATGTTTTTAATGCCGGAGTATCTGGGGCACATCGGATTTGTATCAGGAGCAATTATGGGAGTTGCATTTGGTGTTTTTACCATGAGCTGGAATATCACAACGTTTATTTTACACCATCGACATTTTAATTTTCTCGTGGCTACCCGTCACCCGTTTTTAAAATACTGCATCAATAATTTTGTATTTCCTGTTTTTTATATTCTCTTGTTCATGGTATTGTCTTTCAACTATAACATGTATCATCAGTACAGTTCATTTCTTCATTCACTTCTGATCATATTGGGTTTTGTTGCAGGCCTTGCCTTGCAGGTGTATATTTCATTTGTTTATTTTTTTCGAATTGGAAAAACTTCTCGATTTCAGGCGATGTCCAACGAGAAACGTCCTCATGAAAATTTATCCAATCCGCTTTTTCAGAGTCGGCTGATGAAAGTAAAAAACTATCTCAGCACGCCGTTCAAAATAAGAACACCCAGAGATGTTTCTCACTACGAAAAATCATTTGTCAATCGTGTATTGGGTCGACATAATTTCATGGCTGTTATTGCCATGGTTATTGCCTTCGGTTTTCTGATCAGCATCGGCATGTTGCTTGATATTCCATTTTTTGAACTTCCGGCCGGAGCGGCGATGATCATCTTTTTATCCTTTCTGATAGCCATGTCCGGTGTCTTTTCATTCCTCTTAAAAAACTGGAGCATTGTAGGGTTTGTTGTGCTCATTTTCACTATCAGTTATTTTAACGATACTCAGCTGATTCAAACCGGTACTTCTGTTTTCGGCCTTGATTACTCAAACAAAATACCTAAAGAGAAATATGATGAGGATGCGATTCTGGCTTTATTGAACAAAGACAGTGTGGCTTCTGACAAAAAAAACATGGAGCTGTTGTTAGATGCCTGGAAGTTGCATCAGCAAGAAGAAAAACCCTTGATGTATATTTTATGCATGAGTGGTGGTGGAAACAGAAGCGCAACTTTTACCATGAATGTGTTGCAACAACTCGATTCATTGTCGAATGGTTTGCTAATGAAGAAAACGGCCCTCCTATCGGGCATTTCCGGCGGCATGATAGGCGGTATGTACTTCAGGGCACTATATCAAAAAAGGTCCAATGGCGACAGCATAAATATTCGCAATCATGCTTACACAGAAAACGTTTCCAAAGATTTGCTCAATCCCATTTTCAGCTCTTTGGTAGCGAGGGATCTGATAGCGCCATCGCTATATTTCAATTCGGGAAATTACCGTTATAAAAAAGACAGAGCCTATGCATTTGAAAAAAGACTCAACGAAAACCTGGGAGGTTTGTTCTGTGGAAATCTGGGTGATTATGCAGAGGCTGAAAAAACCGCGGCCATACCCATGGCCATTTTTGCTCCGGTGATTACCAGAGATGGAAGAAAAATGCTGATTGGTACACAGCCGATGCGTTTTATGATGCGTGCTGAAAACAGTGAATACGGTAATCGGGCACCGGCCCCTGATGCGGTGGATTATCTTTCCTTTTTTACAAAGAGAAATCCCTTACAAACAAGATTCATCAGTGCCATCCGAATGAATGCAACATTTCCACTTGTGTTGCCCAATGCGGTATTGCCCACCGAGCCGCAGACAGATATGATTGATGCCGGCTTAAAAGATAATTACGGACAAGATGTGGCCATACGTTTTATCGGCAACATGTCGGATTGGATCGGTCGTAACACATCTGGTGTTGTATTGATTGAGATCACAGACCGCAGAACCGGTGCTTGGGAAAATCCGTATGAAGGCTCCAATTTCATTTCTACGTTTACAAAGCCCGTGTTGATGGTGCAGCACAACTGGCAAAAATTGCAGGAATACAACCAAAATCAATCGCTGGCATTATTGGCTAAAGACCCAAATATTCGTTTGAAAAAAATCACGTTTGAGTACATCCCCACGATGAAAAACTTCGACGCCGGTTTGAATTTTCACCTTACCAAAAGAGAAGAACAGGATATTCATAATTCATTGCAAGAAGAGGCGAATCAACGCTCATTTAAGGCGGCATCAACTTTGTTTTCGCGATACAAACCATGAAGCTTTATTAAGACGAATTGATTTAACTCCGTATCATTTTTCGCCAAATCGTAGTTTCGTTTTGAGTGATGGAAATGAAATAAACACCTCTGCCGATTTCATTGCCCAGTATTATTTTTTCAGCATCTCGGAAGGATATTGATTTTATCTTTCTACCCAGTTGATCATATATGTTTATGATTATTGCTTTAGACTTTTCGGCATTCGGGATATGAATTTCCGATGTTGAAATGGAGGGGTTGGGAACAATCCCAGCATCGAGGGTGTGGACTGATGTTCCTCCCCGATTCATTATAGTATCTGATTTATTTACTGTTATATCTCTGCAAGCACTTGATTTCAATACAAATTTATTTCTGACCAGACTGCTTCCACATCCGTTGATGGCCTTCACAGAGATATATCCTGCTGTGTACCCTGCCGGAAAAAGAAAAGAAATGCTGTTTGTTCCCTGCCCCGTTATGTTGGACGCTCCGCTTGGAATATTCCAAACAAAGAAAGTACGATTATAACCGGCGGTAGTTTGGTAAACAACCGGTGTGCCATTCGGCTCTTCGTGTCCGCACACATCATCCGGCCCGATAATTTCTCCGGGATATCCGGGCATGAGACGACTGAGCGTAAGGCTTCTTGGTTCGCTGACACCACAATCGTTAACAGACTGAACGGTAATATTTCCGTTGAAAAATGAATCAAAACGCACAACAATACTATCTTCCGTTGAACTGTGTTGGTGAAGCAGAATGGCTGCGCCGGAGGGGACGCTCCATAAATAATCGGCAGCATTAAACACTGTGTTGATTTTATAAACCGCCGTTACTCCATTTGTGTTGATACTGTCGGGAAGCATCAGGCATACATTTGAAGGGCCATTGATATTTCCTGGCGTGTAAGGTCGTGTACGCTTTACCGTTATGCTTCTTTGCGCACTTACCCCGCAATAGTTAACGGCCTTCACGGAAATAGAACCCGCGGTAAAGGTGTTTGAAAAAACCACATCCACGGACTCTCCATTGTGCTGAACAATGGTGGCATTCGGGGGCAGTGTCCATAAAAAAGTATCAGCGGTTTCAATCGGGTTGATGCTATAGTTGGCCGGTAACAAATTGTTTGTGTTGGCGCAAACCTCCTTTGGTCCTGTAATCTGTGATGGTGTGGATGGTATCTGTGCAGAGAGATAATGAATATAAACATCACTGATTCCGCAATTGGAGCTGGCCTTGACTCGGATTTGTTTATTTCTGTTGTTGAAAAATCCAAGGTCGAAAGATAACCATATGGTGTCGGTGCCTTGCCCCGAAACCAAGGTTACATTGGATGGAATTGTCCAGGTATAAATGGTAGGTATGGCCTGTCTAGGTACGGTAAACATTACAGGCATGCCCGTTCCTAAATGACGGCATATGTTCACCGGACCGCTGATGACGGGAGCTGACTGGGTTTCATTGCTGCCGGAAATTATTATCGACACATGTGAAGCACATCCGCTGCTATTCGTAGCCGTTACCGTAAAATATCCGGCTTGGGTGATGGTCACATCCGGAAGATTTCCAAGATGCTGATTCCATTGATAAGTCATGCCGCCTGAAGCGCTTAATGAGATGGATGGATTTTGGCAACTGAGTACGGTAGTGCCCGATAGATTAAGTATACTCAGTGCGGGCGTGTCTACCACCGTAATGTTAATGGTGACAGGGACATTACATTCCAGATAATTTCCGACATCAGGTGTAAACACATAAGCAGCCGAATGGGAGGTGTTGATTACAGATGGACTCCAGGTACCATGTACACCATTCATGGAAGTTTCAGGTAATGATGGTGCAAAAGCGCCTCTGCACAAAGGACCGATGCTGTCGAACAGCGGAACAAAAGAAGGATAGACCACTACCCAACCTGCAGTGCGTGTGGCACTGGATACACATAAACTGTCTTGCGCATAAAAATAATAACTGGTCAATGTGTCTCCGGTGGCGTGAAGTGTTTGTGTGGTGAATATTAAACCGCTTCCCAAATAATTGCCACCACTTTGTGCATCATACCAGCTGATGGTGCCACCGTTTGAGCCATATGCTGTCAGTATTGCCGGTTCGCCATTACAGATATATTGTGTGTAAACGCCGGGAGCATCAGGAGGATTACCATTAACCGTAACTGTTACGGCTGTTCTTGTACCCGCTGCGCAAGAGCTGTCTTGCACATAATAGGTGGTATTGTTATTGAGAGTTGGTGTTGTAAAATTGTTTCCGCTCCCAAGCCACGTACCACCGCTACTGGCATTATACCAACCAATTGTTCCGCTACCCGTTGCAGTTAGTGTTATGCTTGTGCCCGGACAAATAGGTATTACGCCCGAAACAGCAGGAGCTGCAGGCGGAACACAATCTCCTTCAGAAAAGCAAGAATAAGTTATTCTGTCGGTATTGGTGAAATCGCCCAGCTGACCATAAGTATTGTTGCCGGTTGTGCAATAATTCAGCCGGTTTGCTTTTGTCGCAAGCGTGTGATAGATTCCGCCTGTCACGAGAATCCAATTTTGCTCATTACCTACGCGAATTGGTTCATTGGACGTAACTGTATTCCCTGTTCCATATTGACCACTACTATTGCTTCCCCATGTCCATAATCCACCGTCAGACATGATGGCTGCACTATGAAGAACTCCGGCCGAAATCTGTGTCCAGTTATGTAAAGCTCCCACCTGAACCGGAGTGCGGCTGATGGAATAATTACCCGTACCCAGTTGTCCATATGTGTTGGTGCCCCAGGTCCAAAGTGTACCGTCCGATTTCAGTGCGAGACTGAACAGGTCACCAGCATCCACAGCAACCCAATTGGTAGATGTTCCAATTTGAACAGGGCTGGTTCTCATGGTTGATGAATTATCGCCCACTTCTCCAGAAGCATTCCATCCCCATCCCCATAATGTTCCGTTTGATTTGATAGCTAAACTGTGTGTGGTACCTGCGGCAATTGACACCCAGTCGTTATCACTTCCCACCCTCAACGGAGAAGTTGGCTGACTAAAAGATCCAATACCCAATTGACCTGTGGAATTTTTACCCCAGGCCCATAAGCTGCCATCCGATTTTAGGGCAAGCATATGCATATCACCAACGTCAACCGAAACCCAATTAGAATCACTTCCCACCCTCACTGGCGATTTTTTTGCAATCAAAGTACCATCCCCCAATTCCCCAAAATCATTAAGGCCCCAAGTCCACAGCGAGCCATTGGCCTGAATAGCCGCGTTGTTGTAACTTCTTGCCGAAATGCCTACCCATGTTGAGCCTGACCCAATCCTCACCGGATTGTTTTTATTTAGGTTATTTCCGATGCCGAGTTGGCCAGCTGAATTATCACCCCAGGCCCACAGCGTTCCATTTGACTTCAGCATCAGCGAATGCGATTGGCCAGCAGCAAGAGCAAGCAGTTGACTGACCGAACCTATTGAAACAGGATTTGTTTGTGTGTTTAGGTTACCCGTACCCAATTGGCCATAATCATTATTACCCCAGGCCCACAGTGATCCATCGGCCTTCATCCCCAAATTGAAATCGTAATTGGAAGAAATGCTTGTCCAATTGTTACTGCTACCCAATTGATTAAAGTTATTGTTACTCCAGCTCCACAGAGTTCCATTTGCCCGGATACCATAGTTTCCTGCAATGGTCACCCAATTGGAATCGGTGCCCTGTTGAACCGGAACATTTGAGTCGTTGATATTTCCCCAAGTCCACAACGAGCCATTTGATTGGAGTGCGGTAGCGAATCCTATTCCTCCTGAAATTTTACTCCAGCGTTTGTCGGAGCCCACTTGTGTGGGTAAGTTGGTGTCGGCAAAAGAGCCAATGCCCAATTCGCCCGAAGCATTATAGCCCCAGGCCCACAAAGTACCATTGGATTTGATGGCCATGCTCGATTCTGAGAAAGCGGAAATAAAAGCCCAATCATTATCGGACCCCACTTGTACGGGAGAATAGGTATCATCAAAATTTCCGAGGCCTAATTCTCCAGCAGCATTCCAGCCCCAGGTCCATAAAGTGCCGTCGGATTTCAATGCAAGGTTATGACTATCACCGGCAGCAATACTTATCCAATTATTGTCGGTACCGATTTGCTCAGGAATCAACGGATTTCCCATAGAACCGCTCCAGGGCTGAAAGCCCCAGGCCCATAAAGTGCCGTCGGATTTGATGGCTATGCTATGAGCGAAAGCTGTAGCCACATAAAGCCAGTTATCGTTGCTTCCAATTTGAATAGCAGTAGCATGATTGTTTGTGGTACCATCGCCCAGTTGAGCATATTCATTATTGCCCCAGGCCCATAGTGAGCCGTTACGAATTTCGAGGGTGTGTAAAGCCAGCGAACCTGATGAAACCCGCTGAAAAGCAGCGTGAGTGGGAATATTCGATTTATGGTTGTTTCGGCTGAATTGTGCGAAAGAGAAGGAAAAAGAAAAACAAAAAAACAGAAAAGCGAAAAGCAATCGAGAAGGATTCATATAAAAAGGTTAAGCCAAGCCGTTAGTAAATAATTTGATGAAAAACGAAGGAGGAAGGTAAAAGAAATGTAAGTTGGAAATGGTGATTTACATCATTGCTGAAAGAAAAGAAGGGTAATATGGAAGTTATTTAAAATGCTCTTCTTCTGTTACAAGATTCTCATCATGCATTAGTCATTTCCACTCTACATCAAATTTTATAGAAGAGTAACAGACTCAGATTATGAAGGGGTTTTGGGACAAACAGACCCAAAAGACAAGAGATGATGAAAATGATTAACCTGTTGAATTTTGAGAAACTGTGCACGGTTCTGTGCACTGAAATGAAAAACCCACGTCCAGCGTGGGTTTTATCGTTTACCTGTGGTGTGGGCCGAAAAGGAACCACCCTATTTGCTGATAATTTAAATCACTTTTTATCATCTTCTGAAACCATTATGAATAAAGAGTTTCAGCGATTTTTGTTTGCAGAAAAATGGTTTTTTTCTGCTGCATAAAGAACTATAATATTTTTCGGTGCTCCGAAAGTGCTCTTCTGCAGTGGTTCGTACGAAGTTGAACCTACTTTTGAAGAGAAAATGAAGGTAGGAAAATTCACACAAAAAAGAAAATATTTAGCTGTTAAATTTCGCCACAACATTCCTATATTTCATAGTTTTGGCGAAATATAAATTTATATAGCTCGCCAAATCTAATATAATTTTGTAGTTTTGGCGAAATATAAATCACCATGGCCTTAAATGTTATAGGTAGAACAGAGGAAAAGAAACTATTGCTTGACATCATCAATTCAACTGATCCGGAATTAGTAGCCATGTATGGAAGACGTAGAGTAGGCAAAACTTTTCTGATAAGAAATTTTCTGGAAAAGCAATTGATATTTGAGTTTTCAGGTATCCACAATGCGTCGCTAAATCAACAGCTTGAAAATTTTACTTTGGCAATGACTAAAGCAACCGGAAGTAAAATGCCATTAGCAAAACCTAAAAACTGGCAAGAGGCATTTAAATTATTGACAGACTACATCACTCCTCTTATTAATAAACAAAAAAAGGTTGTTTTTTTTGATGAATTTCCTTGGATATGTTCTCCAAAGTCTGGCTTCATGCAAGCCTTTGAACATTTCTGGAACACCTGGGCCTCCAAACAAAAAAATCTGGCTGTCATCATCTGTGGTTCAGCAGCAGCATGGATGATTAATAATATCATTAATAATAAAGGTGGATTGCATAACAGAGTCACAAAACGTATTCGTTTATTGCCTTTCAACCTTCATGAAACGGAAATGTTTTTGAAAGATAGAAAAATCAATTTAGACAGATACCAAATTTTGCAACTTTACATGGCAATGGGCGGTATTCCACATTATTTAAAAGAAATAAAAAAAGGAGAAAGTGCCACACAATCTATTGACAATATTTGCTTTTCAAAGAATGGTTTATTGAACGAAGAATTTAAAAATCTTTACAATTCTTTGTTTGATGATGCAGGCAATCATAAACTAGTTATTAAAGCACTATCAAATAATGGGAAAGGATTAACGAGAAAAGAAATTATTGATACATGCAAAATTTCATCCGGTGGCGGAACTACTCAGCTATTGGACGAACTCATGGAGTCTGGATTTATTAGCTCGTATATACCTTTTGGTAAAAACTCAAAAGATGTTGTTTACAAACTCACCGATGAATACTCTTTATTTTATTTAAAATTTATTGAACATAGTAGGTCTAATGGGAAAGGCACATGGCTAAAACTTTCTCGCGAATCAAAATGGAAGAGTTGGAGTGGAATTGCTTTTGAAAGTATTTGTTTAAAACATACACAGCAAATTAAAAAAGCGTTAGGTATCGAAGGAGTATATACCGAGACTTCGGGTTGGCGATACCATCCCCCAAAAGTAGAAAAGGGAGCACAAATAGATTTATTAATTGATAGACAGGACTTCTGTATAAACATTTGTGAAATGAAATTTTCAGTTAATGAATTTATAGTTGACAAAAACTATGCAGGGGAATTGGAAAATAAAATGTCTGTATTTAAATCACAAACAAAAACAACTAAAACATTATTCCTAACGTTGGTTACTACCTTTGGGATAAAGAAAAACGAACACGCAACCAGGCTTATTCAAAATGAAATAACTATGGATGCTTTGTTTTAATAAAAAGAATAAAAATAAGTAAAGACGTCAACTCTATTTAAAATAGTACTTACGCTATATGAATACTTCGAAAAATCGGAGAGTCGATATCTAAAAAATATACTTGTCAAATTCCTAATATTAAATTACGATACTCCCTTATATTTACATCTAAATTAAATCATAACAAATGACATAACAGGGTAAGAAAATATCAATATAGTTTGTATTACACTTAATAGTGCTGCTCAAAATTGCAACATTGAAACCGCACTCAAACATTATCTGTATGTAATACGCCGTATGGCGTAATCGCATTTTTTGTTTGAGTAGGCTGTTGCAAGCCTTGAGCAGCAAAAGATTGTTGATTACGTCTTTTTTTTGCTCACATATAAAACTCAAAACAAATGAAAAAAAACAACCGAAGGCTATTTTTAGCAGCCATAATGCTAATTGGATTAACAACATTGCAAAGTTGTAGTAAAGAAGGACCAGCGGGACCTGCTGGAGCCCAAGGACCTGCTGGAGTAGGAAATCTGCAAAGCAAACAGGTAACCATTAATCCTTCAGATTGGCAATGGAATAGTTCTCAGTTATCTTATTATGTTGATATTCCTTTTGATGCCATTAACTCAACATTACTATCTAATGGAATGGTATATGGTTATATGGATGGGAGCTTTGACAATGTAAGTGGTTGGTTCTCGCTGCCATTCACAAAATACCCGATTACTAATTCCAGCGTTTACCTTACTTATGAAATCAGTGTTATTTCATTAGGGAATTGCAGAATAAGACTCATTTGGTCTGATGGAAGACAATCCATTCCAACATCTTCAAGGATATTCAGAATAACTGCAATCACTAATTAATCCAATAAAAAACAAAAAACCAAAAAATGAAAAATATACTAATACTAATCGTTTCTGTTTTTTTTGGAGCTAATCTTTTTGCCCAAACGGACAATAAAGATGTGTTTTCAAAAATGAGAACATCTACTATGGGCAATTCGGTTTACTATTATGATCAAAATTCTCCAAACACAACATACACTAAAGCATTTTACATTTATGTAGTAAAACCCAATATGGGTAAACCATATTTGATGGTTCGATTTCAATATAGTGGTACCAGTGCAATTGGTGTTTATGCTTATAATGTAATGCCAGACAAACATTCATCATTTAATGTCACACCACCAACAGGAATGATTACAAAACTTTCTGATAATAACTATAACGACTTTAGGAGTTATTGTGATTTACAAGTGGAGGAAAAGTTTTTAAATATGCTGCGTGAAATTGTTGGTTCAGAAAATCCAAAATTGGAATATCTGGGCACGATAGATAATCTTACGGTAAAAATCAGTAGCAGCCAAGTAAAATCAATTTCTAATGTGCTTGATGTTTATGATGCATTGAGCAGATAATTAAATAAGATCAATGAAGAAGCCATCTGAGAAAAGACGGCTTCTTCATTTTTACAGCATCACATTGGCCTGAGTCAATAGCATTATCAATCTTACGGATAACGATTAATAAAATCTAGTTCCGAATCAAATAGGCAAGTAATAACATCTTCAATTTTTTTCTTTTCATCAATCGATAGCCGGTTAGGATGGTTTACTGAATAATCATCAAGTGCAGCTATACATAATTCACGATATCTCATTAAAGTCTCCGATGCTTTTTCTTCATTAAAGTTGAACAACATAAAATTAAATTTAAAGGTTTAGTACAATTTTTTAATTGGTAGCAACACTAAGAAACAATTCAACGAATCTGTTTCTTAGTGTCTTTTTTTCTCTTATTTTCCCAGATTTTATATCCTACAAATGCCACAGCAAGAACTCCTAATATTATTAAGCCAGTTTTATTGCCACTTGTTGATGGTTTAGTTCCAATTGTTGATGGTGTACTTTGGGTTGGAATAGGCGCTGGGGCGGGTGTACCAATAATGTTATCAGGTAGAGATGGCGGCACAATTTTTTCCACTAAATCAAAACCGATATCGTCAAAAAGATTTTCACTCATAGCTTTATTATTTTTATAGTGTTATTTGAATATACAATGTATCCATAGCGGCCTACAATACGATATGTTTCACCATCAATTTTAGTCGTTCCGGTTATGATACTCCAGTTCATTTTCTCAACTCTTAAAATATTACAGTCAATAATCTCGCTGCCATATTTTTTATGTCCAACACTTAAAATTTTTTCAACGTGCTTGATTTCGTTGAGGCTCTTTTTATTTACTGCATAATTGTCTTTGGAACGTTCAAGCTTTTCGGCCATATAACATTCGTCGTTGCAGTAGCGACGGTTTCCATTTTCATCTGGTGGTATGACTTCACCACAATAGCGATAATTACAATTCATAGTTGTTGATTTTAAAATTATTAGAAATAGGATTTACAGGATTGCGCTTTACATAATTGAGAACGTCAATTAGTACGTAGTAGATTTTAGATTTGCGATTCCCTTTCTTAAGTGATTCTTGCGCCTTCAGCAATTTGATTTTTTTAGACGGGGGTTCGTCATCGGTGGGGTAAAATTTTATTTTCCGATCGGCCCGAAGTTGTGCTAGTTTTCGTTTCGATATTTTAAGTATTCTCATAACATCAACATCATCAAGTATGACTTGGTCTGCTGGTAATGATACTCTTGAAATCTTTTCATCGATTTCATCTACTAGGCCTTTGAGTTCAGGCCATCTGTCTGTATAATGTATTTTCATAACTAAAAACGTTTCCGTAAAATTGGAAAATTGTTTTTAGTTAGATAAGAAAGAAATGGTCAAGTTTCCTCACATAGAATGTGAGGTTTTCATTTTAAGCCACTTTTAGGAGGTGTATCAAACTTGTATTTTATTCTTAGGTTCTTCGCCATTTTTTTTGTGAAATCGCCAAGCGTCATTTTATTCTTCATTTCTTTATGGCGATAATTATAATCCCTATCAAGTAAATTAAAAACGGAAAAGAACTTTCTCCTCTTTTTTGTTAAATCAATTTTACTATGTCCCGGAAAAAAGTTTTCATTGACAAGACCTTCCCATATTTCCAACAGTTGAATTTCTCGGTTTCTACTATTCAAATCTGTAATGGTTTCCAAGTCGATTTCAAAAAGGATAATTCTTTCTCTTAGTATTTGCAAATAGCTTGCAATCATATTTAAATATTTAGCTCGTACCTCTAATTGAATTCTCATTTCATTTGCTATCTCTGGCTGTTCTTGGATTTCATGGATTGTGATTTTTTTAATCTCGTTGGTTTTCTCATAACACAAACTAAGTTCATTCGCTTTTTCCTTAAACTCTATATTTTCGTTATTTAGAAGAATTGCCTCATAGATGAAGTTTATTGACAGTGATAATTCATGTTTTTTGTTAACAATGGATTCTTCATCTATAATATATTTATCCAAAACAGTTTTTAATATCACGTATATTTCAAATAATTTATCATCAACGTAGCGGGCTGTTCCCGCCATACTTATTCTGGTCAATTTAAACTTGTATCCATGTTTTTGTTTTAACCGCTGATTCGTAAACAACATCAATTTTGATATAGAGAGTTGTTCAACCAATCTCTTAATGTTTTGTGATGGTGTTTCATCTTTTTTAATAACGAAAGTCCAGGCGCTTTCAAGAGTTGATTTCTTTTTCATTAGAGGAGTTATTATGGTTAGTAAATAATAGCGTTTTCCAGAAACCCCGAACAATTAAGACAGAAAACGCTGTATTGTGCCCGCCTTTGTCGATAGAGTATAGAAAAACTTACAGAAATTACTGATTTTTTCCGGAAAACGCCAGAAAAAAATAGTAACATCTGAATTGTTTTGTAGTTTTTCAGAAGATATCACAAGTTCAAATTTATGCGGCTTTATACTATACTTTCACGACTATTAATTACACCTATAAAAATGAAGATATAATACTTAGTTTTTGTAGATTGTGAATCGATTAATTATTATCCATAAACTCATATGTCCGACATAAAAACAATAACCGAAGCACTTATCAATTTCCGTAACCAACGAGACTGGGAGCAATTTCATAATCCCAAAGATTTGGCACTCGCGATAAATGTAGAAGCAGGGGAGTTACTTGAACTGTATCTTTGGAAAAATGCAGATGAGGCAAATAAGGAAAAAATAAAAGAAGAGCTGGCCGATGTATTTGCCTATGCATTTTTACTCGCCGATAAATACCAGTTTGATGTGAAAGAAATCATCCTCGAAAAAATACAAAAGAATGCCGATAAATATCCAGTAGAAAAAGCAAAGGGCACCGCAAAAAAATACAACGAGCTATGATTGTATATAACGCCACCAAGATTGATTTTTTAAATGATGTGCTTACCAATGAGATAGAGAACATCGTTTTGAAAAACGTAAAATTGAAACTGAACCGAGGTGTGGGTATCGCCGAAATTCGTTCTTGGGCATCTTCATTAAGTTACATGGACAGAATCATGCAAGATGCAATGATTCCAAATGACTGTGGTATTGCGATTGAATATCAGATTCCTCAAACGGGTAAAAGAATAGATTTTATCATTTCCGGACAAAACGAAGACAGCAAAGATTCTGTTATACTTATAGAATTAAAACAATGGTCTGAGGCAAAATTGACAAGTAAAGATTCTATTGTAGAAACTTTTGTTGGTGGTAGAATGGGTGAGCATACCCATCCATCTTATCAGGCATGGTCGTATGCAACATTATTGCAAGGGTTTAATGAAGTGGTATATAAAGAAAACATTCAATTGCATCCCTGCGCTTATTTACACAACTACGCAGAAGATGGTGTTATTCGAAATGAATTTTATGCCGAGTATATCAATAAGGCTCCGGTATTTCTAAAAAGCGATGCAGTTAAATTGCGTGAGTTTATTAAGAAGCATGTTAGATATGGCGACACAAGTAATATTCTGTATCGCATTGAAAACGGAAAAATTAAGCCTTCGAAAATGCTGGCCGATAGCATCACTAAAATGATTAAAGGTAATCAGGAATTTGTGATGATTGACGATCAGAAGGTAGTTTATGAAAACGCAATAGCTCTTGCTAAACATGTCAGCGAAAAAAACAAACAAGTCCTAATTGTGAAAGGCGGTCCCGGAACAGGAAAATCTGTTGTAGCTATTAATTTATTGGTCGAATTAACTAAGCTGGGTTTGCTCACACAATATGTTTCTAAAAATGCTGCTCCTCGTGCGGTGTATGAAGCAAGGCTTACTGGAAGCGTAAGAGCAACAGAAATCAGAAATATGTTCAGAGGTTCTGGTGCGTTTATTGATTCTCCTGCTAATGAATACGATGCACTAATAGTTGATGAAGCACATCGATTAAATAAATTCAGTGGACTCTTTGGAAACCTGGGAGAAAATCAAATCAAGGAAATTATCAACGCCTCCAAATTTTCAGTTTTCTTTTTGGATGAAGACCAACGTGTAACCTTAAAAGACATTGGACAAAAAGAGGAAATTATCAAATGGGGACATTTATCCAATGCAAGTATTACTGAATTGGAATTAAATTCTCAATTTCGTTGTAATGGTTCAGATGGTTATCTGGCTTGGCTCGACAATACATTACAAATCAGAGAAACTGTCAATCAGGATTTATCAGGAGTAGATTATGATTTCAGGGTGTTGGATAATCCCGCAGAACTCAGAGATTTGATTATTGAAAAAAATAACATCAACAACAGAGCTAGAATGGTTGCAGGATACTGTTGGAAATGGCCAAGTAAAAAAGATTTCAATGCCTACGATATTGAATTTCCGGAGTACGATTTTAGAATGAAATGGAACCTCACTGAAGATGGTAGCACCTGGATTATCAGTCCTAAATCTGTAAATGAAGTGGGTTGTATCCATACTTGTCAGGGACTTGAAGTGGATTACATTGGCGTAATCATTGGCGATGATTTAATTGTAAGAAATGGTATTGTAATTACCGATGCTTCCAAAAGAGCTAGTTCGGATAATTCTGTAAAAGGATATAAAAAAATGATGAAAGAAAATCCTGCGGAAGCTAAAGAGCAACTGGATTTGATAATAAAGAATACATACAGAACACTGATGACAAGAGGCATGAAGGGGTGTTATGTGTATTGTACGGATGAGGAGACGAGGGAGTGGTTTAAAAATGGAATTAAATAAAGTTCTTTAATTTTTAGATAATGAAACAAGGCTTTTACGAAAAAATAATTACCGATTCAGTTCAAAAAGAGCTGGATAAAAACCAGCAATTTTTAAAGGTCATTGAGCCTTTCGAAAAAGAAGATGGTTCCGTATTTATTAATCGTTTTTTTCAGTCATTAATTCAAAAAGCATTTGCAAAAATAAATTCTGAAAAAGAAGAATCTGCTAAGCCCAAGCTTATAGAACTAACCAACCAGCTCATTTCATTATTATCAAACTATACCGGTCAGGATTATTTACTTGAAGAGTTGATTGAGCCCAATGGAAATATTTTAAAAGCGTTATTTGATCAAGGTAATTTCTCAAGAGCAGATATTAAGGAACACATCAAAGAAGTATTTCCATTAACAGGTTTAAGCGAATCGGAATTGTTTACTGGTAACAAATCAGGAATTTCATTAGAAAGTGAATTGAAAAAAGAGATGCTTTCAAGTGATGAAGTATGCTGGCTTGTATCATTTGTAAAGTTTGAAGGCATACGATTGTTTGAACAAGTACTTAAGCAATTAGAAGTCGATGGTAAAAAAGTAAAAGTAATATGTACAGTATATATGGGCGCCACAGATTTAAAGGCAATTGATTTTTTATCTCAATTTACGAATGTCGAAATAAAAATTTCATTTAATACCCAACAAGAAAGATTACACGCAAAGACATACATTTTTAAAAGAGAGTCTGGATTTCATACTGGATATATCGGTTCGTCAAATCTATCAAGGACAGCATTAACAAATGGATTGGAGTGGAACTTAAAAATTACCGAACAAGAAATTCCGCATATCATTGAAAAGTGTATAAAAACATTTGAAACCTATTGGAACGATAATGATTTTGTGCTTTATAAAAAAGAAGAACACAGAGAAAAATTAAAAGCAGCGTTACAAATTCAAAACAAAGGAAAAGATGAAGATTCAATTGATCAATTTTTCGATTTCACTCCTTTCTCATTTCAACAAGAAATTTTAGACCAGCTTGAAAAATGCAGACAAAATGGAGAGAATAAAAACTTAATTGTAGCTGCAACTGGAACCGGCAAGACAGTAATGGCGGCATTTGATTTCAAGAAATATTTAAAAATAAATCCAACCGCAAGGTTTTTGTTTGTTGCACATAGAGAAGAAATATTAAAACAATCAAGATATACATTTAGACACATCTTACGTGATAATAATTTTGGACAACTATGGTTTTCTAAAAATGAACCGACCCTATATAATCAATTATTCGCTTCTATTAATACACTCAACAATAGAATTGATGATTTGAAATTGAATGCTGATTATTTTGATTACATAGTAATTGATGAGGTACATCATAGTTCTGCAAAAAGTTATCAAAATCTACTTAGATATTTCACTCCAAAATTATTGATTGGATTAACAGCAACTCCAGAAAGGATGGATGGTGCAGACATCTCCCATTATTTTGGAAAGTCAATATCAGCAGAAATAAGATTAACTGAAGCCCTCAATAGAAGATTGCTTTGTCCATTTCAATATTTTGCATTAAGTGATAACACAGACTTATCTCAAATTTCATGGAGACGAGGTAAATACGATATAACAGCATTAGAAAAAGTCTTTTCGGAAGACGATAGAAGAGTTAATGATATAATTCGAAATTGTAACAAGTATTTGAAGGACATCAACAATGTAAGTGCTATTGGGTTTTGTGTTTCATTAAAGCATGCAGAGTTTATGCATGAAAAATTTTCTTCGAAAGGATTGTCATCAGCATATTTAACTTCTGCAAATACTGATGAAAGGAATGTTATCATTCATAGATTTAGAAGAAAAGAAATCAATTATTTATTTGTCGTAGATATCTTTAATGAAGGAATTGACATTCCAGAAATTGATACGTTGCTGTTTTTAAGACCAACGGAAAGCTTGACTATATTTTTACAACAATTGGGAAGAGGTTTAAGGATTCACGAAGACAAATCATATTTGACTGTATTAGATTTTGTTGGGCAATCCAATGCTGAATATAGTTTTGAACACAAGTTCAGAGCAATGGTTGGTAAAACACACACCAGAATAAAAGATGAAATAGAAAATGATTTCCCTCACTTGCCACTGGGCTGTTCAATTGTATTAGAAAGACAAGCAAAGGATATTATTTTAAAAAATTTACAACGACACATAAGAGGAGGTGTTCAAAAAATAAAAGATGCCATCATTAGATTCAAACAAGATTATTCTGTTGAATGTACATTGACAAATTTCATAAGCCTCACTGAAATAAAGTTAAAATCAATTTTTGATACTGATTTACTTTGGTATGAATTGATTTTGATAGTTGATGGAAGTAATATTGAATCATATGTTTCAAATAAAAAACTTGCAGGCGCAATGTCTAATGCTTGGTTGGCTTGCGAAAGTAATGCTTATTTTAGTTTCATACTTGAGTGGATAAAAGCAGGGTGCAATATTACTCAATCAGAAATGGCACAACAATATCTATTAATGTTTTATTTTGACATTTTTAATGACGAACCAAAAGTTGATAGATATGAAGACTTGCAATTAAAATTAAAAGAATTACTAAAAACAGATTCAACAAAAAAAGAATTGGTTGAATATTTCTCTATCCGGTTAAATGAGATTAAGGCAATTGAAAAAGATATTGATCTCGGTTTTAAATCTACGTTGAATTTGCACGGAAGGTTTACCAGAAATCAAATTTTGGTTGGACTAAAAGCACATAAATTAAATCGAAGATATCCAAGTAGGGAAGGAGTATTGAATTTGCCTGATATTAAAATCGAAGCACTTTTTGTTACATTAGATAAAACCGAAGGAAGATTTAGCCCGAGCACTATGTACCACGATTATTTTGTAAATAGCGAAATCTTTCACTGGCAAAGTCAAAATGCAACAACTCCTGAGAGTTCCAAAGGACAGTCCTATGTAAATCACCAACATATAAAAAAATCAATAATACTTTTTATAAGAGAAAAGAATACAGATGAAGACGGAGTTACAATGGGTTTTGTTTTTTGTGGCAAACTGAATTATGTAAGTCATGAAGGGAGTAGACCAATGAATATTATTTGGAAGTTAGAAAATACACCACCGGCACTATTGTTGAATGAAGGGAAGAAATTGGCGGTGGGGTAAAATAACCTTAATACAAAATGGAACAAAACTATGCAACAACTCCCATACGATAAAAATTTACCTATAGAAAAGCTAGCAGCTTGTTTCAAAAACACAACAGCTACATATAAATTTTACTGGTTGTTGTCTATCATAGAAGCTCTTGAAGATGGATTTAAGACACAAACAACCATATTTTCCAAACATGATATTTTCGCCCGAATGGTCAGCAATGCTTGGTATACAGTCAATTACTTTCATGTATCATTTGGAAAACAGGACAATTTACAGACTGCCATTAATACAATCAAATATTCAGAAGGGCTAACCGTTGATGCGGATAAAAAGGAAATTCTAAAAACACTATCACAAACAGAAAACAACAAAACAAAAAATATTCTTGCGTCACTCAATAATAACGTTCCTCACTGGTTTTTGAGTCCTTGGTTCCCTGGAGAAAAAAATCCCAAAAACATTTATATACAGTCAAAAAAATATCCGTTTTATTGTCCATACATCCTAGATAAGGATTTTATTACTGTAGATATTCTTTGGGCTAATTATTTCCTTAATAATGCTGCAATAATTAAGTCTTTTTGTTTTTGGAAATTATCATTGTTTTTGCAGGCTAAAAATCCAAATGTGCCTGATATTGCAAACAAGTTGATAAAGCCTGCATCAAGAAACAGCCTTACTAAACAACGTAAGTTTTGGGATATTGTATTGGATGAATTGGGAAGCGTAAATTGTATCTACACAAAACGCGAAATGACTAAAGGTGATTTTGCTGTGGAGCATTTTGTGCCATACAATTTTGTATCACATGATTTAATGTGGAATTTGATTCCGGCAGATAAATCTTTCAATAGCAGTAAAAGTGACAAACTGCCATCAATGAATAAATATTTTGACTCCTTTTTTAATTTGCAGCAAACGGCCATAAAAATTGTGAGTGAAAAAGAACCAAGAAATAAATCGTTGGAAGATTATTTAACTATTTTACCAGAATTGAATAATTTGGGAACAGACGATATAAAAAAGAAATTTAGAGATACAATACAACCATTAATAACAATAGCCGCCAATAACGGTTTTGAATATTTATAATGATGAGTGAAAATACATTTTGTCCTTTCTGTAAAATAGAAAGAGAAATAATAATAGAAACTGAAATGTCCTTTGCCATTTATGATGGCTATCCAGTAAATGAAGGACATGTATTAATAATACCTAAAAGACATACTGCCAACTATTTTGATTTGACTATACAAGAGCAATCGGATTGCTTTGAACTTTTAAATCGTGTTAAAGAAGTAGTGCAACAGAAATATCATCCCGCTGGATTTAATGTTGGTATTAATATCAATGAAGCTGCAGGTCAAACTGTGCCACATGTTCACGTTCATTTGATACCAAGATTTAAGGGTGATGTTGAAGAGCCGAGAGGTGGGGTAAGGGGAGTGGTGCCCAATAAAAGAAGCTATTAAAACCTATTGAAATAAAATTCATATAATTCAACACTCATTGAACAAATAGCTTATCATGCTTTTTTTGCAGCATCTCTATATAAGCTTTCTGTAAATTTTTCGACAAAAAACTCTCATGAATACACGCAATCCATTTGGGTAAAATTTTGTTTAATCTGGCGTATATGGCTTGCTTTGGATTGTCATTTATTTTAAGTGAAGTTGCTAATACGTCAAAGTCTTTTATATTAATCTTACTCTTCTTACCATTGATTGTTAATGCGGATTCCTCCTTATCATCAGGAATGACAATGGCAGTATTCAATAAATCATAAGCCGGTGAAAATTCATACTCTCCCAATAAATTTTCGATTAATGAAAAATTCTTTAGGTGCATATCTGCATTGCCGGTGAGATAGCAAAATAGTATAAGCTCAAAAAGTCGTTGCGCTTCAATTCCGCTATTGGTGGTGAATTTGTTAGCGATTTTTCCAATCATCTCAATGGAGCCTCTGTACTTCTGCTCCGTAAGACTTTCACTTAACTGACAAAAATCCTCAACTGCAATTTTTTTTCCTCGTATTCTATCAAAGCGCTTTGTCAAATAGGCCAACTCTCCTGAATGTAGTCGAATCAATGAATGTTTAGCAGTTTTAATTTTTGCCAACGCTGCCAAATGCATGGTTAAGTCTTCATTTTCCGGCAGTTCTTTATATTGTGCAGAGGGCGGTTTAAGAATAAAATCTCCTTGTAAACCTACGATAGTTAATCTCGGCACTTCATTAATCTGTTTCTTTATATTCAATGACAATTTTGGCTGAACACCTGTTACTGCTTTACTTTCAATGATGATTTGTTTGGCCAGTTCTTCCAGTTTTTTTAAATCAAAATCAATAACAGGAGGTTGCGTAGTTCCAAAAATCTTTTTGCTACAAGACGGATGAAAATCAATTTCATCTTTATTCAGTGGTTGATAACAGTATAAACATTTCATGTGTGCATTTTTATTTTATTTTGGTAACATGTTATAGCCTTATTATCATTTTCAATTGGTTTGAGCCAATCATAAAGGCTATTTCATCATCATTCTTGTTCTACTTTTGATATAACAGAAATACAACCAATAGTGTCTTTGCATAAAGACAGTAGCAATCCAAAACGGTCTCTTTGATTGAGCTTCCAATTGGTCAACGCAATATTCAATAACCAACCTTCAGGAATTAATCCGTCAAAAAAAGGAAACAAGAGTTTACTTTTGTAAGGTTGATCATTTAAAGGTATTGTTAGACTAATTGGTTTTGAGTCTACATTTTTTAAATAATTAGCATCGTATTGAAATACATACCCCTCATCATTTTCTGCGATGATACCAGCCAATTCATTTTTGTAAAATACTTCTGCTTGTCTCATGATTCAATATTTCTAATGACACCTAATTTACTTCCAAATAAAGCGAGTACTTGATTCACTTTGTCTAACCGAACCGTTTGTTTTCCTTGTTCCAGCTCTCGTACGAATCGAAGTCCAACTCCGGCCCTTTCTGCCAAATCGGGCTGTGTGAGTTTCAGCTGCTTTCTTTTTTCTTTAATAAAATCTGATATAGAAGTAGTCATTGTTTATACCCTTTAAGGTACAAATATAATAAAAATAGATAAAAATATACCTTTAAGGGTATAAAAAACGATATCTCACTCATTTATATACCCTAAAGGGTGTAAAATATGACTAATCATCACTTTTTATATGCAATTGCAAATAATTATTCCAATAATTACTCACTACTGAAATATCCCCCTTAATCCCTTCATTTCACTCTTTACTTTTGAAGCAACAATCTTAGCATAAATCTGCGTGTGCTTTAATGAAGTATGTCCCAGCATCTTGCTGACAGACTCCATCGAGATTCCATTGCTTAATGTTACGGTAGTTGCAAAAGTGTGACGGGCAAGGTGGCAAAATAAGGGCTTTGTAATTCCAGTAGCTTCTGCAATTTGTTTGAGTCCCTTGTTAAGTTTTTGATTGCTGCAAACCTTCCATTCAAAATCACGACAGTCATCAGTAGGAGAATATTTCTTCAGGATTTTTTCTGCTGGGGGTAATAATGGAACAATAGACATCACTCCAGTTTTTGCTCTGGGGTGACGAATAAAAAATGAACCATCGTTGTCTTGCACTATATCTTTTTTTGCAAATGCTTTTAAATCAGCATAGGCTAAACCTGTAAAGCAGGCAAAGACAAATACATCTCTTTTAAATTCAAGTTCTTTGGTCTTGCAAGTCAACTCCTGAATTTGTTTGATTTCTTCCATTTCCAAAAAATCTCTATCCACTGTTTTTCTATTCAATACAAAATCATCAAAGGGATTGATTTTAATAACCTTTTGTTTTATAGCAGGAGCAATAATGCTTTTCAAGCATCCCAAAAGAGACAAAGAAGTGTTGTGACTGTTTCCTTTCTCCGTTCTTAGATAATGAAAAAAGTCACGAAGGAAATCAACATCAATTTTACTAACCGGAATGTTTCTTACTCTTTTCTTTTCAATTAAATAATCATTTAGGTATTTCACGATGCGTTGGTATCTGAAATAAGTTGTTTTTGCTAAATCGATTCCCACTCTTTTTTGAACATCTTTTAAAGTGATATCAATGTAATCAGAAATGTTTTCAGGTGGTGGTGTTTTTCCTTTGATTTGATCGATGAGTTCATCAAGCGAAAACTCATCGCCCTGAAATTTCAGCTTTTGAAAAGTTTGTTCTGCATGAGCCAGAATCTTGTGAAGTTGATGATTCATTTCCTTTGCACCAGGGTAACAAAGGTTTACCATCTTCTCCGATTTCATCCAAAAATTGGGTGGACAACTCATTCCGGTGAACACATCTTTGCGCTGTGCTCTGAAAAGTGCTCTAAATACAATTGGCGACATTCCGTCGCTTAATATTTTACTCCCTTTGAGCATGAAAGTAAAATGAATTTCTGAAGGACCTTTTTTGTAGTTTGCCATAATAAATGTTTTAAGAGTGTAAAAATCAGCACTTTATAAAACATTATAGTAAGCAATATGAAGCAGAAAGAAGCAATTTAGCACGAGGTGGGAGGGTGAAATTCTGGTGCTCCGACAGTGCTCCAAAAAGGTGCATTATAGTGCACTTATTTACATTATTTTGCAAACAAAAAGGGCTGATAATCAGTGTTTTAATTGATTATCAGCCCTTAAAAGTGGTGTGGGGCGGGATCGAACCGCCGACACAAGGATTTTCAGTCCTTTGCTCTACCGACTGAGCTACCGCACCATTCTCATTATACTTTGTTGAATAATGGAGGGCAAAAGTAAGCGATTTATTTTAAAAAATCACATTTCAACTTTTCTTTCTTCCAAAAATTTCTAAATACAAACCCGTTTTATGATGTATCGATTGACTAAGGCTTTTCTTGAAAATGATTTATAAAAATAGTTTATTAATCCTCACTCCTCATCCCCATACAACTCAAAATAATCATCCGGATTTTTTTGCAGGTAATCGATTTCAGCAAAAAACATACGGCTGACAATATTTATCAGCTTTTCGGCTTCTTGTTCCGGTAGCTGATACGGATACAGGTTGGCATAATACTCTACCGCCTCCGAACAGATGTTTCTGAACGCTTCCAGTCTTTCGGCTTCTTGTTCAATTTTTTCTTCTTCAATCATAAGATTTGATTTTATAGGTAATTAAAGATCAAATGCCTGTCACCCATTTCAATTCTCTTTCCAATCGAAGTGAAATGGAAGAATTTATTTTTTTCATTATCGCCATCATCATCACACTAGCAAAGACCTCCACCCAGGCATATCAGTTTGTGAATAGTTCATAGAAATGTGATGAAAAGCCGCTTGACCCATTAACCAATACCATCGTTTTACGAATCAATACCAACAGGTTGTAAGAAGCTTGCCAAAGCAATCCGCTTAAGAAAACAAACTGTGTGAATCGATAAGGATAAAACCATGCTGAATCAACCTGTTTGTAGAAATGGTTGTTGTAATCAGTATCGTTGATTTTTACAAACTTCCTGGAGATGAAATAAGAAATAGACAATATTAAAATCAACAACAAATAAAAAAGCGTGGAATAATAAGTGTTGCGGTCTTGAACTTTGTCCATCACTTCATCAAGAAATGGCGCATAAAACAATACCATATAGCCGGTCAACAGCAGTATTTTTCTTCTGTGGCCATCAAGACGGTTTTGCTGCAGCGATTCCGCCATGGTTTTTAATTTTTCAAGTGCCGAAAGAGTCCGATTTACATCAGATTCTTTCCCGGATTCTCGCACCTGTTTTCTTATAATAGCGTATTCTTCATCCAAGAACGACAACAGCTTTTCACTCATCTCACGCTGTGTTTGAAGATAGATGCCGGTATAATCATCAATCGTTTTCCAATTTTGACGGTTCACCGAATCGTGAAGGAAATCAAAAGGCGAAAACTCAAACAACAGCTCATGCAAGAAGAAATAGTCTTTCACATCACCGGATAACAAATCAAATCCTTCCAGTGCGTTCATCACTTCTACTTTTAATTCGTGATAAGTGTTGCTGAGTTCTTTTTCATGGTCACGCAATGCGGCAGCGCGTTCCCAACGTTGATTTTGGGCGGCTTTCTGTTTTTCCTGCTGTACTTTAAACAGATTGAGTTTGATGGTGTTCTTTGATGGTATTGATATCCATTTGTCGGATTTAATTTGAAATTCATTCACTCATCAGCATTTGCAATCCTGTTATTACTTCCAGATTGCGCACACCGATTTTTTTCACCTGGAAAAAATTGCTTTTCATCGACAACTCGGGTTCGATGTAATAACCGGCATATGGGCCTTTGGCACAGAAGAAGGATTCGTGTGCCATATACACTTTTCTTTTGTTGATGAAAAAATGATAATACGCTTCGAGTTTGAAAATTGAAAACCGAATGGGCTTTTTGGTGTTGACTTTTGGGAACTTTCTGTTTTGAAAACGATGTATTATCCTGTGATGGTCTTTCTCGAAATGCATCACCAGCGCCCGCTTGCCATCGGCCGATAAGGTGAAGCGGTTGAGATAGTTTCTGTCTTTGTCGAAACCCCACACCAATCCGAAGTGCCCATAAGCGTCAGCGGTTTTTTCTAGTTCAATGCTGGTTTCAATGGCAAAATGCTGACCCTGTTTCAGGTTTGTTTTTATCTTATAATAATTCCAGCTGTGGCTTGAGCTGTTGACCATATGAAAATAACCATCACCGATGAACGCCTTTTCAGATTCAAGATCCACCTCCTCCCATTTCCGTTTGTTATGCTCGAAAGTCTCCGTCAAAATAGGCTGACAACTTTCTATCCGGAATAAATCTGTGATTAGCTGCATGTGCTTACGATTACTTTTCTGCTACAAAGCTTCGTAGGGCAAACCGCAAACTATTGGAGGAGTAAAATAAACTATCACTCCTCAAAAAGATGGAGGACTTCGGCGGTTAAGTTTGAAGCCTAAAATCAACAGCCATGAACAAGCTCAAACAACCCCGCAATATTCGGAAGATTTCGATTGATGCCTCTACGCTTGAAAAATTGAAAAACTCAAGCGAAGAAGAAGCTCAAACCATTGTGCATTGTCGCTACATTTCCAAAACCAAGTACATCAACGGCGGTTGGGTGAATATCTATCCCACCACTTATCTCGTCAATGGCGAAGAAAGAATCACGCTCTTGTATGCAGATAATATCCCCATGGCACCAGCATGTCATCAATTCAGTCATCCGGGAGAATTGAAATGGTTTACCCTGATATTTCCTGCGATACCAAAGGATTGGAAGCAATTTAATTTGATCGAGGAATGTGGCGCTCATACAGGTTTTACAGTCAGCAACATCCGCCGCAACAACCAAGGAGTATACGAAGTGTTTTTGTGTTAAGCCCATCAGCAACATTTTTTCAACCACTCCTCCAATAGTTTGAGGACCACGGGTTTTAAGTTTGAACCTTAAAATACAATTCATCATGTTACAAGAAGCATTGACCTCACCATTCATCCTGGAGCAAATCAAAATCACACCCTGGGAAAACCGAAGAGCCATCCACGACCTGTTGCTGTTATACCGATTGATGAACAAACAAAGACTGAGTCCGGCAGAAGGACAATTGTATTTTCTGTTGCGCAACAAGTACGAAGAAGGGTATGTGCAGTTGCTGAAAGAAAATCATCCGCTGCGCTATCAGGTTTATCTGGAAGAACAAGAGAAAATGCAAAATCAACAAGAGGAGCAAATTAATCAGGAAAAAGTGCGACAGCAAGCGCTTGTTGAACAAGAAAGAAAAGAATATGAAGAATGGCTGGCCATTCAGAAAAGAGCGTAATCATTCAAATCCATAAAAAATAAAAGATACCCAACATTTCAGCTGCATTATTTGCAACCACTAAAAAGAATCATGGCGATGAACACGCTTTGATTGCTCATGCCTTATTGTTCGAAGGATCGAAACCTTACTGGGAAATGCATATTGGCGGTATAGTTTTCCGCTTCATTTCCCACCCCGATTATTTACTGGAAGATGGTTTGTGGCAACTAAATAGTTATTGTCATATTCCAGCAGCAGAGTACAAACACGGCCAAACCGATAATGTGCCCATCAGTTTGGAGGAAGAGTTTGGAGATGAGGTGTGCAGTGAAATAAGGAAAGATGTGGCCAAAACGTTAACCAACAACCTGATTCAATTTAAACTCATCAGTTGGCCGGGTGCATCGTTGCCTGAACTGCATGATAAGATATCACAACTTCAAAAAGACGGCGTGAACATCACTGTTGCAGCCTGATGGAATTGCTTATTTGTACAAATCAAGTGTGTGGTTCAGCAGTTCCTTGATTTGCTTTTTCAATGACGCCGGTTGTACAACTTTACAAAATGGTCCCATCGATAAGATTTTGTTGCTGAGTTCGTGATTGATGTTCACCAGCAATTCGACCTGCATGTTTTTCGCTGACTGTTTGATGATTTTCTGTGAATGGTGTAAGGGCTCGAGTTGTATGAGTTTGTGGTAAGGGTCGTGGATATTCAACACCACTTTCTCCGGCTTCGCATCGTTTTCCATGATACCCACAGAATATTGCAGAAAGTTATCGGCATTGAAATCGAAGCGATGCTTCTGTGTTTTCTGAATAGTGGCCATTTGCTGAATTCTGTCGAGTCCAAAAGTGAGGTAATCGTTTCTGTCGGCCACCCATCCAATCAGGTACCAGCGGTTGCGGTGTTCTTTCAGCAGACTGGGATAAACAGCATATTGCTTGATTTCATCTTTGTAGATGTTTTCATAGTCGATATGCAGTATCCATCTGTTTTTCAGTGCCGGTAAAATCACGCGTATCCAATCGTAGCCTGTGGTGGCATTGCCGGTTTCGAATTGGATGTACTTGTTGAAATCCTTTTCTTCCAGATCGAGCAAGAGATTGAAGCGTGTGTTTATCTTATCAATGGCCTGTTTGAAATCTTTAAAAATGGATACCTGCGAATATTGATGCAACAAGTTGGCGGCATATCTCAATCCATCCCATTCTTCATCGCTCAGCTGCAGGTCGGCAATAGAAAAGCCCTGCTCGGCATAGAAATAGCCTTTTCTTGCTTTGCTGTATTCAATTGGCGCCGCATAACCATTCGGATGGTCCATTTTCATCTGCCGGATATCCTTTTCGATGGTGGAGGTGGAAATGCCGAGTCTGAGTTTTTCGCTGCAAGCCTCGGCCAGCTTTTCAAGACTTGGGAAGGCGTTGAATTTATCGTTCAAACAGGTATCGATGATATGATAGCGGATGAGGGCAGATTTTACTTTTGGCATGGAATGAAGTTAAAAAGTATAATTTGAAAAAGATATCTCAATTCATGTGATTCAGAAAAAAGTTTATTCCTTCAATTAAAACAACACAATTCATAATTATTGACGGAGGAGCAAATTATATTGAATTGATTATTCCTCCGCAATCGGAGACCATGTTTCAATTGATGCCTTATTTTGAATGATTGAAAATGAAAAGATGACAGCATAAATTATTCGATTGCTTTTGCCATTTTCCTAATTAAAAAACACATCACTCATTCCTGAAACCAGATTAACTAAAATGGAAAAGCTAAAAAAGATGGTGAATGCTTTCACCGCAAAAACTTTCGGTGAAGAAATTCCGGAGGGCCTTAGTTTTTCAACTTGCTATCCTATTTCAATTTTACTCGATAGACATCAAATTCACAACACAATCTCTCTCGGTAGCGCTTTTAAAAATGGGGTTATTGTTTCTCACTGCTGGCTGACGCTTGATAACGAAGGAACCATTCTTGATCCTACCATCCGTCAATTCAACCCCAATATGGCATCAACCTATATTGGTAAGTTGAATGAAAATGAAATAACCCGTAACTATATTTCAATTTCCCCAACTACACAAAACAGGTTTGAAGATGTATATGAACTATGGGCAGAACCGCTGATTGATAAACAACCAAGAACATTAAAGCGCGAGCCGATATTTGAAGCCCAAATGAACACAAAGAATGTCATAACGGCTTCTGTTCTTTATGCATGCATTTTACAATTTACTTCCCATCAGAATATTCTCAACTCAGATAAATGTGTACGTTATTTTTCGCCTATAAAAAGATGTATACAAGAAAAGTACAAATCAGACAAAACCAGTTTTGAAGTTCTGAAAGCAAAAATGCCCCAAGAATTCGATTTGTTTCTGCCATACGTTTTGCAAGGCTCTGTTTAAGCTTTTTGATTTATAAACTTCCTTTCCCTTTTTCCATCTTCTTGAATTGTTCTCTTTGAATTTTCGACAAAGGCATAAAAATAGAACCCTTTTTTATAACGAGCTTTGCTCCCATGGCTGCAAGCGATTCTTCCATTTTTCTTGCTTTTGCCTCTTTCAATTCATGCTTTTGCGCATTTGTTTCCTGTGTTGATTTCATGATGATGATTTGTTTAAAGTTTTCAGTCCGGCGGATTCAATTGTTCCCGCTGAGATTTTGTTAATGGTAGTAATATTGCTCCTTTTCTATTACCCAGTTTCGCTCCGGAGGCCATCAGCATTTCCAAGGTTCTTTTTACTTTTTCATTTTTTTGTTCAAGTGATTCCTTCTTGTCTTTTGTTGCATTCAATTGAATTTTCGTGGAATTATATTTCATGTGTGTATTTAATTTATTCATCTGAGGTTTTAACTTCTATCGAATACACATCAGATTTATTTCTTTTTATCCAGTCACTGAAAAAAAGATATCTTTCATTCGGCGCAGCAATTTCTTTCAGTTGAAATGCGGTGCAATTATTATCAAGTCCCTCAAACACCAAGGTAAACAGGTGATAACCTTTTTCAAATTTTCCACTGCTCCATTGAGGAGCTACCGAAATATCTTGTGTGGTAATCAGTTTCCTTTCGTGGCCATTTTGATCCACCAAAACCGTACCCGGATGTATGCGAAGCTTGGTTGAAAAAAAGGTAAACAAACGACAATGCAAGACGGTTTGTTTTTCAAGCGTTTCCTGCTCTTTGGCTGATGAAACAATCGTTTCACTTATTTCTACTTCAGGTACAGTATCAGTTTTTGAATGAAATTCGGCTTTGCTGATTCGCTCATAGTATTCCACATAAAAATGCATGAAGCCATCCTCATTCTTATTGAGGTTGAATTTGATGATCAACAGCCAGTTTTCATTTTTTATTTCAGGATGTGTTCCAGTGGTGCCGGCTCCAATGGAAGCCCGAATCAAACCAAAATCTCCAATGCAAACGCCAGCATAAGTGGCTTTCAATTTAAGTCTATCGCCCGAAGGAGCATTAGCGCTGTAATATTTAGCTTCTACCGACAGTAATTTATTTTTGAAAATAAAATCATTCTTGTAATCAAAATGAACACGTTCATTATAAAACAAATGCACAGTCTCATCAGTTTCTC
>CANGIT010000012.1 GCA_947454155.1 Chitinophagaceae bacterium | reverse complement strand
GTTTGTGTTGAATGTCGCAGTTTGATAACATTCAACTGTTGGCTGTGTAGGCTGTGTGCCTGTCACATCCCATGAGCAAGTGTTTGTATTGAATGTAGCTGTTTGATAACATGCTACAGTAGGTTGTGTGGGTTGTGTACCCGTCACATCCCATGAACATGTATTTGTATTGAATGTCGCAGTTTGATAACATTCAACTGTTGGTTGTGTGGGTCTGGGTGTAACAGTCACATATACCCTATAAGGATGACCATAAGCGCATTGACCTGCATTGGGAGTAAATACATAGCTTCCACTTTGCTGGTTGTTGATTTGAGCAGGTGACCAAGTACCTGTAACATTATTGGATGAAGTGGTTGGTAACACCGGTGCTGTGGCTCCTGCGCAGAAACTGATATTGCGGGGAACTGTATTAAAAACTGCAAATGTGTCGATGATGGTTATAGTTATCGTGGTATCATAAGCACATACACCAGGATTAGGCGTAAATGTATAAGTTCTGGTGCGACGAATATCAATTGTAGCAGGATTCCAGGTACCGGCCACGCCATTCAAAGAGGTGGAAGGCAAATTGGCATTCAAAGAACCGTAGCAAAATGGACCGATGGGGCCGAAAACTGGTCTTCGGCTATTCTGTACCGTTACATTATAAATGACAGGCACAGCACATTGTCCTGAATCAGGGGTGAAGGTATAAGATCCTGTGGCGGTAATAGCATCCACGGACCAGCTACCGTTAATTCCATTGTCGGAAGTGCTGCTCAAAACAAAAGGCGTCTGACTGGCACAGATGGTATCCTGAATAGCTGAAAAAACTGGCGTTTGAACTGGATTGACCGTTACCGTTGCCGAAACGGTACAGGTGCTTACGCCGTTGTTGAAAGTACAGGTATACGTGGTTGTAATATCCGGCGAAACTGTGATGGTTGGGGTGGTGGAACCGGTAGACCAGATCAAAGAACCGGCCATCGCACCTGATGCGGTTGTATTCCAAAGGAAATTTCCAGCTGCTGGCAGATTGACACCTGTAATCGTAGAACCTATACCGTTAGTTCCCGACACCATGAAGCCTTCTTCAAACCCTTTCACCGCATAAGCGATATCATCTCCCGAACCACCATAAGTCTGAAGATTCAATTGATTGCCATTCACATCGTAAGAGGTGAGCAAAATATCATTTCCGCCTACATTTCCGCCTTTGAAAGCACCAACTACAGCGATGGTATTGCCATTCACGGCAATGCCATTGAATTTGGTGTCATTTCCCTGAGATATTTGAAGGCTTTTTGAAAAAATCAGATTCCCTGATGCGTCGTATTTAGATACAAAACCACTGTTTCCGGAAGAAGCCGTCAGTCCCGAAAAAGAATCGCCACTGAAAAATCCTGCAATCCAAATATCTCCATTGTCGTCAATGGCCAAGTCATTGCCGTAAGTGAGCGTACTGCCTGATGCACCGCTGTTGCCCACGCTTTTCGCCCAGATAAAGTTACCCGTATTGTTTAACTTTAGCAGGTAGGCGTTGCCGGTACCTGCATTCTGAATGGAGTTCACCGCACCAAATGCATCGGTTACCTGGGCAGAAGCACCGTCACTGGCAGAACTGAACCATCCGGTAACATAAATATTGGAACCGTCTGTTGTAATACCTGATGTAACAGACTCTTTGTTGAAAACCCTTGTCATCCATTGAAAACTACCTGTTGCATTAAATTTGATTACTACGGCAGTAGAGGCGTTGGAAGCGCCCGCTGTTAATGAATATAAGGAGTTGGAAGCATCAATAATTGTGGCATTCCCGGTAAATGGACTGCCATTGAAAACACCTGTTACAATGGGATTGCCTTCCCCATCAACAGTTACTCCGTTGAAACCATCATTGCTTCCGCCCGTTAAGGTAACACCCCAAACAATTTGACCATTGGGACTTACTTTAATCAAAAAACCATCTTGTTCGGAAGGAAATAGCGGATTGATGGTATAAGGCGAAGTGAAACTAGTGCCATTGGTACCCAAAATATGGCAAGTTTGATTGTAACGACCTACTATATATATATTGCCTGAGGCATCAACGGCTATTCCTTTTCCGGCATCACTGCCAACCTGGTCGTTGAGCACCGAACCTCCCCTGATGGTCCAGGCCAATTTGCCACAGCTGTCGTATTTGACAATAAACAGATCTCTGGCGCCAAAACCGGCAAGATTCTGAATACCAATATTGATGTCTCCAGTGTAAGCACCCGAAAGAATCACATTGTTTTGCTGGTCGACTGCAACAGAAGAAAACTGATAATTCTGATTGCCAACCGACTTCACAGTATCCGTGAAACAACGGTTGAAATTATTAACATTGGCCTGAAGTGTTACGGAAGATCCTGCACAAATTGAAGACGTAGCCGGTGTAACAGTACCGAGATTACAAGGTGTTTGTGCCAATGTGGTAAACACAGACAGATAGGCAGCTGCAGCCAATAAGAACTTTTTAGTTCGCATCGTGGTTAATTTTGGGGATAGCATTTTTTTACTTAGTGTACGAAATACCTGCTGTATGTTTATCAAGCCATCTATTCAACTTATTGTTGCAGCAATGGGTGAGTCATCATACAAAATTTCCTGTTCATCCTTTTGACGCAATGCATCATCCAGACGATATGGCTTCTTGGATTTAATAATATTGGTCTTTCTGCAGGATGGGTGGACTTCTCAGTTATGCAGGGGATTTTGTAATTCCCTTCATAGGTTGGCTGCACTTCTCATCTTTAAGTATTAACACCTATTTGATGGTAAGTAATTTCGCAGTGCAACATACGTGATAAAAAGATTTCATTTATAATTATTAACCATCAATAGTTCACTTATTCACAGAAAATAACCATTGTGAATAAGTACATATGTGATAATGTATACAACTGATTAAATGTGGAAAACCTGAATAGGGTGCAAAAAAAAGGCCGCCGATAAGAATAAAGGCGGCGTTAGCATAATCTTCTATGCTATTTGCTTAAGGAAATCTTGAAATCATTTTGATGCTGCAATTTCAGAAGAACTGAATGATAGGAACTTTACAAATGATTAAGTAATTGTCAATTAATTGTTACGAGATGTTAGGAAATGATGAAAAGTGCTGTCATGCTTGATAAAAGTTAATGATTTGGTAATACAAATCAGTCTATCTATTTATTTCTTGATTTTACTTTTGCGGAAACTTAAGGAAAAATGAAAAAGCTATCTGCTTTGGGCATTGTATTATTGTTTCTTTTACAATTCGCCGCCTTCTCACAAGAAACATCTTCTTCTTTCTCTGGCCGACTTACAGACGAAAACAACAAAGTGGTAAGTTCAGCATCAATTCTTCTGAAACATGAACCCACCGGACAACAGGTGATGTTAACCAGCAATGAAAAGGGTATTTTTTATTTCACAGAATTGAAACCAGGAGGTCCTTACACACTCACTATTACGCATACCGGATTTCAGGATATCAATGCCAAAGATATTTTTCTGAGTCTTGGTGTCAATCCTGATGTCAACATCAGCATGAAATTGACCACTGCAACAATGAATGAAGTTACTGTTACAGGAAAAAGCAGAAAAAACGATGGTTCGTTGACTGTTGGCGCCAAGCAATTGCAAACCCTTCCCAGCATTGGCAGAAGTCTTACAGATTTCACCCGCCTTACTCCTCAGTCGAATAACAACTCATACGCCGGATCTAATTTCAGGTACAATAACTTGACTATCGACGGTTCTATCAACAACGACGCATTCGGGTTCAGTAACTCCGCCGGTGGTACCAGCGGTGGCGGACAGGCAGGTGCAGCAGGCGCAGGCACCAGAACCAACCCTTACAGCATCGATGTGATTCAAGAAGTACAGGTACAACTTACTCCATTTGACGTAAAATTGGGCAATTTCACCGGGGGTAGTGTGAATGCGGTTACCAAAAGCGGCACCAACGATTTGCATGGCGCTGTGTACAGTTTTGGACGCAATGATATCTTTGTGGGTAAAAGTGTGGATGGACAAAAAACAAGTATCGGCCATCTTTTTCATGACTTCCAATTAGGCGCCACCATAGGAGGTGCCTTCAAGAAAAACAAAGCGTTTTATATTTTCAATTACGAACATACCGACAGACAGGAACCTACAACTTACAATGTTGGAGATCCAGGTGCTGCGATGACCTTGACGGAAGGACAACAAATTGTAGCCAAGCTTAAAACACAATACGGATATGATCCGGGCAGCTTTGAAGGTGCTTATAAAATATATACACTCAGTGATAAACTTTTTGGAAGACTCGACTTCAATTTAGACAAGAAAAATACTTTGACCATCAGAGGTATTTATACACAAGGGAAAGGCAATAATCTCGAAAGATCTTCTACCAATTTTCAGTTTGGTTCTGCCGACTTCACCCAGTACACTAAAAATATCAATCTGACGGCCGAATTAAAAACAAGATTCTCCAGCCGCATGAGCAATCAGTTGAACCTGAGTTTTATCAAAGTACACGAATACAGAGACTTTCCGGGTACAATCGCTCCTTACATCGATATTGACAATGGCAGAATTACTTTGGGTACATGGAGAGAAGCATCAATTTACAATCTCACTCAAAAAACAATTGAAATCAGCGACAATCTTACTTACACAAAAGGCATTCATAAATTCACATTGGGGACACACAATGAAATTTATGACCTCACTTATGGTTTCATCAATTCTTATAATGGAAGATGGGAATATTCTCGCGGTTTGACGAGCTTTTTAAATGATAACCCCAGCAGAATCAGAGGTGCTTTCATCACCAATCCTAATTTAAGCAACGATAGAGATGAGATTTTCAATAACCCTCCTAATCCATACAAGATCGGATTGATGAGCCTCTATTTCCAGGATGAAATTTCAATCAATAAAAAATTCAAAGTAAGTCCGGGATTGCGTTTCGATTATTCTTATGCCGGAAATCAGCCGCAATTGGATACAGGACTTGCCGCTACCAACAGTGCAGGATATGTGGCAGCCCATCCTACCTATTTCAACACACCTTTCAAAGAATTGACCGGTAAACTGCCTAATCGTATCGCCATTTCTCCTCGCTTGGGTTTCCGTTATGAAATCAAAGATCAGCAACGTCTTGTATTGAGAGGTGGTACAGGTATCTTCACCGGAAGAGTTCCTTTTGCCTGGTACGGTTACGCTTATACGCTGAATGGCAGCACCTATGGCAACATCGACTGGAACGGACCCGCATCTGGTGTCAGAGTGCCTTTGGCCATCAATCCCCAAGGACTCAAAGATACAGTCACCAAATACGGAGGTGCCAGCAGAAGCAGCACACATGAAGTGGATGTTTTCGATAACAATTTCAAATTACCTACTGTTTGGAGAAGCAATCTGGCTTTGGACGTGAAATTCGGCAAGGGCTTTAAATTCACTGCCGACGTGCTTTACACAAAAACCATCTATGATGTGAAATTCGAACAGATCAATCTTAAAGATTCTGTGGCTTACTTCAACGAAGGTCCAACATCAACCCCTGTATATGTTGGAGGAAAATACAATTCGAAATTTTCAAACGTATTTTTGCTGACCAATACCAAAGAAGGCTACCGTTATAATCTGACTGCCCAATTGGCCAAAACCAATGCAGAGATATCTGTCTTCAAAAAGAAATGGGGAACCAACTGGAGCCTCGCCTATACTTACGGAATGAGCAAGGATATTTCAAACGGAATCAGAAACTCATGGGAAAGCAATTATAATGTAAACCCGAGCATCATTCCCGGAAATTCTGCGCTCTCCTATTCCAATTTCGATCTTAGACACAGAATTGTGGCCACTTTCGCAGCTTCTTTGAAATGGAATGACAAACAAACCACCAACCTTACGTTTTTCTATGCAGGATCTTCGGGTAACCCTTACAGTTTGGTCTATCAATCGGCTCCATTTGGTAACGGCTCCAATGCCATGCTGCCTTATATTCCAAAAGATGCATCAGACATACATCTGAGAGACAATGGAACTTATACGGCTGCGCAACAATGGACCGATCTTGAAAATTTCATCAACAACGACAGCTATCTTAAAAACAGAAAAGGACAATATGCCGAAAGAAACGCCATGAGAACTCCATGGGTGCATGGTCTTGATATGAAATTGATGCATGAGTTTGCCTTGAACAAAAACAAACCCAAGCAAACCTTACAAATCAGCTTAGACATCATCAATGTACTCAACCTGATCAACAACGACTGGGGACACATCAACTTCGTTACCAACCTCAACAACTACACGGCCAACTTCCTGAAATTTGTTACCGATCAAAACGGAAAAGCTCCTGGAGCGCCAGGTACAGGTTACATCCCTACTTTTAATTTTGTTAAGCCTTCTGGCATTAACAACCAATACTATTCTTTGGATCCGATTAATTCGAGATGGCAAGGACAGTTTGGCATTAAGTTCAATTTCTAAAAAGACTTCTTTTTATTTTAAATAAATAATAAAACCCCGGTAAAACCGGGGTTTTATTATTTGGCTTCTGTTATGATTGTCGTTTCGATTGACATAGGATTTGGAAGCCTCATGTCTTTCACAGGATGGATGTTTCAGTTTTTCATCAATATCGGATCTGGACTTATGTCTTTTGGAATTTCTATAGGTTTCGGATCAGGCTTTTAGTTAGGATAGACGGATAATGGTTTTTTTAAGGATATTAATCGGCTATTAAAAGGATTCGGATTGTAGTTGCGCGCTTGGTGATATAAAAGTAGGTAAGCAATGGTCAGTTGACAAACATTCAAAAGAATCTGTTTGCAAATTCGGTTGTTTCACGTTCTTTGTCTACGTATACTTACTTAAAGTATTTTATACACTTCGTTTAAAACCGTTTTATTCATAAAGAATTAATGATGATTTTTATTCCATCATAGCGGGTTGAATTAATTTTAATGACTTATTCCCATATGCAAAAAAATAAAAAAATCGTCCGAGACCTCAGCTGGTTGTCATTTAATGCACGTGTGCTTCAAGAAGCATCCGACCCTACTGTTCCACTCCACGAAAGGCTAAAATTCATAGGCATTTTCTCCAATAACTTAGATGAGTTCTTCAGAGTACGTGTTGCTACCTTGAAGCGAATGATTGAACTTTCCGACAAGTCCTACATGCATATGGAAAATGAGCCTGAAAAGATATTATTGGAAATCCAGGAAAAAGTAATTGAGCTGCAGAAAGAGTTTGAAACCACCTGGAAAAGCATCTTGAAAGATCTGAGAAAAAATAAAATACTCCTGACAACAGAATCTAAATTAACGCCACAGCAAAAGAAATTTGTAACTGCATTTTTCGACAACCATGTGCGTGGACACATCGTTCCTTTGATGATAGAAAGTATCCCTGAGTTTCCGGTACTGAACGACAAATCACTTTACCTGGCCTGCACACTTTCAAAAACCGATAAATCCATACCGCAGAAATATGCGATAATTTCTGTGCCTACAAGATTCATCTCCAGATTTGTCATCATTCCCTCCAAAGGAAGAGAACAGCACATCATTTTGCTTGAAGATGTGATCAGATATTGTTTGCCAAAAATCTTCTCGTTTTTTGGTTACGATTCTTTTACGGCCCATGCCATCAAATTGACAAGAGATGCAGAGATTGATATTGACAATGATGTGTCTACCACATTGATTCAAAAAATAGAAAAAGGGCTGAAGAACAGAAAAATCGGAAAACCAGTTCGGTTTGTTTTTGACAAAGACATGCCCACCGACCTGGTGACTTTCCTGATCAAAGAATTAGGACTCAGCCACAAAGACAATCTGATTCCTGGTGGCAGAATACATAATTTCAAAGATTTCATGGAGTTTCCTACAGAGGTTTTTCAAAACAGAACAACACGCAAAAAGCCATTTACACATCCCGAACTGGCCAAAACAAAAAGCATCAGCCATGTTGTACTTAAAAAAGACATATTGCTGAATATGCCCTATCAATCATTTGATAGTGTTATCGATATGCTCAGGGAAGCAGCGATTGATCCGGATGTGATCAGCATAAAAATCACTTGTTACCGCCTCGCTCCAAGATCGAAAGTAGTCAATGCCATCATCAACGCTGTGAGGAATGGAAAAAAAGTGACGGTACTCATTGAACTCAAGGCCAGGTTTGATGAAGAGGCCAATCTGTATTGGAAGAAAACACTGGAAGAAGCCGGCGTAAAAGTTTTGATAGGCATTCCAAGAATGAAAGTTCATGCAAAACTTTGTGTCATCAAAAAAAGAATCGATCAAAAAGTAACCCACTATGGTTTTATCAGCACAGGCAATCTGAATGAAAAAACAGCATTGGCTTATGGCGACCATTGTCTGTTGACTTCCAATGAGAAAATTATGGCTGATGCCAACAGAATTTTCAATTATCTGGAGAAGCCCAATTCCAAAATCAATTATTTAAAATCCTGTCAAACGCTGCTGGTCAGTCCGGTCAATATGCGCAGGCAATTGATTCAGCTGATCAACAAAGAAATCAGCAATGCCCGACAAAACAAAAAAGCATCCATCATTTTAAAAGTCAATTCATTGAGCGATGCGGAACTGATAGACAAATTATACGAAGCGGCCCGAGTAGGTGTTGAACTTAAATTGATCATCAGAAGCATTTGCTGTATGTATACAGAAAACAAGAAATTCAAAGGCGATGTGAAATGCCTGAGCATTGTGGATGAATATCTGGAGCACGCAAGGGTGATGGTTTTTCATAATAACGGTGAGGAAAAGATTTATTTATCATCGGCCGATTGGATGATCAGAAACATCGATCATAGAATCGAGGCTGCTTGTCCTGTATTTGACGAGAAAATCAAACAAGAGATCAAAGACATTCTTCAAATTCAACTCAGCGACAACATCAAGGCTAGAATCATCAACAACGATCTCGATAACACTTATGTCAATCCGAGAAACACTAAAAAAATCAGATCACAGGTAGAAACCTATCAGTATTTATACAGAAAATACCAGGGTAACAGACTGTAAAATATTCTCTTCACTAAAAATATTTTTACGAAATTCGCCTTCCTTAAATTTACGATTTGATACTTGGAGCAATAGACATAGGCAGTAATGCGGTAAGGCTTTTACTCAGTGAAGTAAAAGACAATGCTTTCGAAGAAGCAACTTTTCAAAAGTTGAATTTAATTCGTGTGCCTATCAGGTTGGGCTTTGATGTTTTTGAAACCGGTTACATTTCTGCAGAAAAAACACAAATGCTTGTGCAAACCTTAAAAGCCTTTCGTCATTTAATCAATGCCTATAATGTGGATCATTTTAGGGTTTGTGCCACCAGTGCGATGCGTGATGCAAAGAACAAAGCCAGCATCATACAGGTTGTAAATAAAGAAACCGGTTTAGCTATTGATGTGATTTCGGGAGAAGCCGAAGCCAATCTTGTGTTTGAAAGCGGCATTGCCGAACACATGAATCACGAAAACGACTACATGTATATTGATGTGGGAGGAGGCAGCACTGAGATTTCGGTTTTTTCAAATGGGAAACTCAGTTTCAAGAAATCTTTCAACATTGGCACCATTCGTCTTCTGAAAAATAGTATTGATAACAGCGAGTGGGAATACATGAAACTGGAGATAAAATCAGCCACAAAGGGATTAAAAAAAACAATCGCCATCGGAAGTGGTGGCAATATCAACAAAATATTTTCTTTGAGCAAGAAGAAAGACGGCAAGCCATTGTCGGCAGAACTGATCAAAGATTATTATAAGGAACTCAGTGCAGTTGATGTGGAAACCAGAAAAAAACTATACAATTTAAGAGAAGACAGAGCCGATGTGATTGTACCGGCTCTGCTTATCTATATCAATGCAATGAGATGGGCTAATGCAGATGAAATTTATGTGCCTAAAATTGGCTTGGCTGATGGTTTGATCAGACATCTTTGGGATGAAGTGTCAATCAAAATGTGAACTTAATTGATTACCACGCAATATTCGCCATAATTGACCTGGAACCATTTGCGCAATTTCTCATCATTTTCCAAAAACTCCTGCGCATATTTAGGAACCACGTATTCTTTGTATTCTACTGGTTTCAGCTTTCTGAATTTTCTTTTATACATAAACCCGATGATGGATGCACCGCCATATTCATTCCTAAAATAAACCGGCATGCCAATCACGTCAAACGACTTTCCGGTTTGCTCAGCGGCAATTTCCGCTACAGGCGTCACCACAGTATTTTTAGCTGCCGGAGCAGTTTCAATAACCTGTGCAGGAGTAGAGGTAACAGGATCCGGAGTAACAGGCTCTTCTTTTTTCACTACCTTTTTTGGCGCATCAAGATGAAGAATCTCATTTCTTAGCACCACCTCTTCTGCAGTGAGCATAGACACTGGTTTAACAGCAACAGGAATATATAATGGGATATTCACCATATCGCCAAAATGAACGCTGTTTGAATCAAGACATTTGTATTCGTTCACTACAATCGGACAAATTCTGGAATCATAAATGGAAGCCGGTGCCGCCATATTGATGATCTGGTTCTCGAGCTCTCGCTGATAGAAACGGTATTCATCAATCTCCTGGAAATATTGACCAAAGGAAATGTCTTTATAACGATGTGTTGATTTGCCACCTGTTTTAGATTGGGCACCGCCCATTTTAGCCACTTCTCTTCTTATGGTAAAAAACATCTTCTTGGCTTCCTGTAGCTTGTCGAAAACTTCTCTTTTATCCTGATCAGATTTAACCTCGATGGTTCGGATGAGTTGATAAGCGCTGTTTTTGTCGTAGTATTCGAAAACTTTGACGGCATTGTTGTAAATCACCAGACTGTCTTCAAAACCCGGACATTCGGAGCGTTTTCCATAAACGTCAACGCATTGACTGTAGGATGCGGTAGACCACATCAGCGCTAAGGCTAATATATACTTCATAGGGGGCAGATTGTTACCCCTATAAAACTGAATTATTCCGTTTTTATTATGTTTTCTATGAAAAATAATCTGTTTGATGGCTTGGAGGTATTGATTTTCAATACAAAAATAAAAAAAGGGCCGCTATTGCGACCCTTTTTAGATATGTCAATTAAATGAGAGCAATCATTTGTTCAACACGACCATTTTGATTGAGTTGGAAACGATGCCCACTGTATATTTTACAGTGTATACACCATCTTGCAAAGTGTTGTCATTGACTGAAGCAAAAATCACTCCGTTGTTATTTACAGTGTTGATTTGTTTAACCACTTTACCCATCACATCGATGATTTGAATGGTGGCGGCAGATCTGTTGTAAATACCTGTGTTTACAGTCACAGAGAAGTTTCCACTGTTTGGATTTGGATAAACCTGAGCTTTAATCTCATTGTTTACATCCGATTTGGTGAATAATTCTTTGGTACCTGTAGGACAACCAGTATGTGTAATCGCTTGAGATTTTGCAGAACCTTGAGCTCCACATACAGTTTGACCTTTTACAGTTACGGTACCACCTGTATAACCTGTATTGAATTGCAAAGTGATAGAAGAGCTATCGGCTGCAGCACCAATAATAACAGTGTTATTCGGCTTGGTCCATCTGTATACAGTGGCCGCAACTTGAGTAGCGCTAGGAGCAGCAACAGTTGCAGTAAATGTAGCTGTAGAACCGATACAGAAATTGTATACACCTGTGCTTGAAGTAATCGCTGTAGGTGTAGGAGGCAGATATTGCAAAGCCAATGTTTTGGTACTACCGGCAACACCGCAGGCAGATTGTGCTTTAACTACAATTGAACCACCAGTGAAACCAGTGTTGTAACTTAATGTGATAGAAGAACTATCTGCAGTAGCGCTGGTGATTGTAGTATAGTTAGGCTTGGTCCATCTGTAAACAGCCACCGCTGATTGAGATGTTGTAGGAGCCAAGGCAGTAGCCGTATAAGTCACCACATCTCCAATACAAGGCGTAGTGTTATTTGAGCTGGCCACCAAAGTTGAAATGGCTGGAGCAGCAAGAATTGCGCTAAGTACAGCAGTTTTCGCTACGCTGATTGAACAAGGCGTTACTGACTGAACTTGCAGCGTATCTTTTGTAAATCCACCCAGGAAAGTTACGGTAACAGCGGTATCATTAACACCAGCTGCGTTTTCGTGAGAAATTGTAGCGTAAGTACCCACTTTCATCGACCAGTTGTAACCAGTAGCATAAGTTACTTTTCTGATTCTGTAAGTGGCAGAAGTCAATCCGCAAACAGATGTTTTTGCAGGAATGGCAGCAGCAGTTCCATTGAAAGTTTCAGCAATCAAAGATGGAGCTGCAGCAACTCTCTTGTAAACAGTAAGTGCTTTTGTAGAAACTGAAGTTCCGCAAAGCGCAACTGCTCTTACGGTGATGTTTCCGGATACAAAGCTGCTGTTGAATGTAACAACAATTTGTGTATCAGCAGTATTGAAAGTGTTGGATGAACCTGCACCAATGATGTTTACACCCACAGGTACTGCCCATTGATAAGAGTTGGTGTTGGCCAAAGTTCTTGTTTTGTAGATTACTGTATCGCTCACAGCATTTGCACCCAATTTGGCGCAAATATCTGTAGCACCTACCAATACTGAAGGATTGGCTGGAACTGTGGTAGCAATTGAAAGCACTTTGTAAGCTGAAGTGAAGCAAGCTGTACGTGCTGCAACTTTTACAGTGTCTTTGTTTACAGCTGATGGGAAATAAACACTAATAGTATTTGTACCCTGACCACTAATCAATTGTGCAGTATCTCCTACCACCCACAGGTAGTCGTTTACAGTAGAGATCAAAGGAGTAGTATATGATGTTTCAGCATCAATCAAAGTACAAGCATTTACGGCACCTGTTACAGAGGCAGGAGCTGCAGCCGTTACTTTATAAATAGTTTTGGTTGCGGCTACTGAGCTGTTTCCACAATCGTTTTTACCCACAACAGATATTACACCACCAGATACATAAGTAGTGGCAAATGTAACAGTGATGGTTCTTGTACCCTGACCAGAAACAATAGTGCAACCAGCAGGTACTGTCCAGTAGTAATTAGTAGCATTTACGATAGCAGGAATGCTATAGGTTTGAGTCAACAAAGCACCTGTACAACCGTAGATGTTTTTAGCACCTGTCATAGCACCTGGTGTGTTCACTTCATCACAAGGAGCAATCAAACCATTGAAAGCTGAATCAGTGAAAGCCGCACCTGTGGTTACCAATGGACTTGTACCAGGACGATAGTCAGGAGCAGTAAAATTGTAAGGGCTTACCAATACATTGGCAGTGGTAGCCAAAGAATCGTTTTTGAACAAACCAGTTCCGGTTCCGAACAATGAATCTTTTACAGCAGCCAGTGTTCCTGGTTCTGTAGCATAAAGACATCCGGCTACCAGATTGTTTTTGAATTTAGTGATCCCTGATTGCAGATTGGCACGGCAAGCAGTACCATCAATGAATACACCATAAGGAGCATCCATCAAAATGCTATTGAAAATTCTAAGTCCAGAGTTTCTGCGGATACGTGCACCTCTTCTGAATTTGAATGTAGAAGCCCATGAAGATTGTACAGTACCTCTGAAACCAGAAATATCGGTAATGTTGCTGAACAAAGCTTTTGTTTGTGGCATGTTGGTAGAACCAGCTGCGTCATTATCTGATTCAAAACCTTCTGAAGTAGAAGATGCAGATTGATCAGAAATATTTGGATCACGAACTCCCAAACAGAATTGAACTGAACCACTGAAACCATTATCAGTATCAAAGTTGTCATCCAAACATCTGTAAGCAACAAGATGCGATGCATTTACAGTACCACCAAACCATTCGAAAGCATCATCATTGATGAAAGAGCATTGTACATAATCAATCGTTGTACCACGTCCAACAGCACCCATGGTCAAACCATTGATTTCTTTATCTGTAGCAAAAATGTAACCACCAAATTCGATACGAACATATTTCAATGAACCAGAATTGTCGTTATCATTTGGCGTGGCACCACCACCAAACTCAGTATTGGTAGAAGCTGCAATACCTTCGATATTGCTTACACCGCCAACACCATTATAGGAAGCACGACCCAAAAGAATGATACCACCCCAATCGCCTACGTTACGAGAACCAGCATCTTTGCTTGAAGTGAAAACGATAGGATTGTCGACTGTACCCACAGCATTCAACTTCGCATTTTTGGTGATGACCAAAGATGAATTAGCTACTGAATTGTCACCACGGATAACAGTTCCTGGCTCAATGGTCAAAGTAACACCTGAAGCCACATATACCAATCCAGAAATCAGATAAGTATTAGAAGCTGTCCATGTAGTGTTAGAAGTGATGGTACCTGTTACAGTTACTGTAGGTGTAGGATATACTGTACTGTTAGGATCCCAGTTGGTCCAGCCATCTGTCCACATTACGGAAGGAGCAGGAGCAAAAGCACCACGGTAAGAAACTTCTCTAATGAAAGAAGCAGCCGTGATGACGATTTTACGGCCATTGAAAGCAGCATCAGTGAAATTCACATTTGACAAAGCAGCAGAACCTACTTCTGGACGAAAATCTGGAGCAGCTATATCATATGGATTTACTAAAATTCCTGTAGTAGAAACAATGGAATCGTTTTTAAATTTGGTTGCACTGAACAAAGAGTCGCGAACAGTAGCATAACCGGTTGTAGTTGGATCTACAGCCTGAATATTACCGGCAACGATGTTGTTTTTGAAAACAGTAATTCCAGATTGCAAATTTGCACGACAAGCTGCACCATCAATGAATACGCCATAAGGAGCATCCATCATGATACTGTTCAGGATTTTGATACCTGAATTTCTACGGAGACGTGCACCTCTTCTGAATTTGAAAGTAGAAGCATAAGGATTGGTTACAGTTCCAAGGAAACCAGAGATATCGGTAACGTTTGAAAATACACAAGTAGTTTGAGGTGTGTTGGTAGAACCTGTAGCATCGTTATCAGACTCAAAACCTTCTGAAGTTGAAGAAGCAGATTGATCAGAAATATTGGCATCACGTATACCTAAGCAAAACTGAACTGATCCGCTGAAACCATTGTCGGTATCAAAATTATCATCCAAACATTTGTAGGCAACAAGGTGAGATGCATTGACTGTACCACCAAACCATTCGAAAGCATCATCGTTGATATAAGAACATTGTACATAATCGATGATGGTATTTCTACCTACACCGCCCATGGTCAAACCATTGATTTCCTGGTCTGTAGCAAAAATATATCCGCCATATTCGATACGAACATATTTCAAGTTGCCGGAGTTATCGTTATCATCTGGAGATGTACCGCCACCATATTCAGTATCGGCAGAAGTGGCAATACCTTCGATATTACCTACGCCACCTACTTTATTTACGGTAGATTTACCAAGAATGATGATACCACCCCAATCGCCTTTGGCTCTTGCGCCTTCGGCATTGCTGGAAGTGAAAACGATAGGACTAGAAGCCGTACCCACCGCATTTATTTTAGAACCTTTTGTAATGACAAGTGAAGAGTTGGGCACACTAACATCACCTCTGATTACAGTACCAGGCTGAATGGTTAATGTAGCGCCGTTTTTTACATAAATCAAACCTTGAATCAGATACACATTGTTACTGGTCCAGGTAGTGTTGGTGGTAATCGCTGTGGTTACGGTTACCGTTGGGGCTCCATAAACAGTGTTTTGCGGATCCCAATTGGTCCAACCATCCGTCCACGGTGTGGTTGGTGCAGGTGCAAACGCACCCCTGTAGTTGACCACTTCAAAGAAGGGGTTTTGCGCATGAATCGTTATCGAAACGATCAGCAACGCAAGGAGTGAATAAAATTTTTTCATGATTATTTACGCCGTTTTTAAATATGGCAGTGCAAAAATCAAAACCGAATATTAAGAGAATCGTTCGAAATGGTTAACAAAAGATTATGTAAATGTTATGCAGAAGTTATAGACTCGTAATGAAATAATAAGACAGTTAGGTTGCAATAAAATCAACACCCACCAAAAAATCCGTCTAATATTTCTATCAGGCTTCAATCCAAGGTGGGTGTCAATTAGTTAAAGAAAACGTTATCAGTTTCTTTTTTCATTTGAAGATCCAGATCATGTGTAACGGTAAAATTGAAAAGACTAAAACTTATACGAGAATGTAAGAGATATCACTCTGCCAAAAGTTTGAGAAGACCTTAACGCATCTGTTGACTTATCATATTTTTTATTGTCGTTAGTGTCTTCAAAAAACAAGAGCTTCTGTGCCAAAATATCTTTCACATTCAACTTGAGCTCCATGTGCTGTTTGGTAAATCCTTTGGTAATTTGGAAATCAAGCTGTGTCCTTCCGTTTTCCCAAAGATTAGGTTCTATCAGTTCTCCATTCTGCAAAGCATCGCCATTGCTCGCCAGGAAAATCCTTTGTCCATATCTGTTGAAGGATAAGGTAGAAGAAACATTTTTTTCATCATCCTGATAAGTGATGCCCGCGTTGATCACATAAGGTGACTGTCCTTGCATCACCCTGCCTTTTTTATAATAGTAATTGGTGGTATCTGTCACCTTCAAGTCTACCTTGGATTTTATCAAAGTAAGATTGCCAAATAAGGTAAGCTTGTTCCAAATGGTTTTGGAAGAAGGTGAACTCCAGAAACTGCCCAGTAAAGTTCTGATCTCCAATTCTCCACCCAGAATGGTTGATGAAGGTGTATTCCGGTAAGACAATGTCTTTTCCTGATTGCTTACAGAAATCAACTCGATGGGATCGGTGAATTTTTTATAAAACCCTGACACGGAAATCAATTGTGCTTTCCCAGGATAAAATTCATATCTGACATCATAGTTGTCAATGGAAGCTCTTCTCAAAGTGGTATCGCCAAATACTGAATATTTGATGGTATAATCACGGAACAAGAACGGAGCAAGCTCTCTGAACTCGGGACGATTGAGTGTTTTGGAATAGCCCAGTCTTATGTTTTGCTTATTGTTGAGTGAGATAACCGCATTGGCAGAAGGCAGCACATCAGTCTTTCTGGTATTTACCCTTACAGGAGTAAACTGATTGAATTCAGCATTTAATGTTTGATGGAAATCTTCTACTCTAGCACCATAGATGAGGCGAAGGTATTTTCCAATGCGCTGGTCTGTCATAGCATAATAACTGTACAATTCTGTACCTGCAGTATACAGATCGCGAATCTCTGTGATGTCTTTTAACGTCAATCCTGTTTTCATGTTGGCCAAATAACCTATGTTGCTTTGATTGAAGATGACATCTGGAGATTGAGATAAGATATTCATATCAAAACGAGAAGAGTTGAAGTTGCAGAAGGCCAGCAAGCGAGGATTGAATTCACGATTTCTTTTTTGATAATATCCCCCGATTTTAAAGATGGATTGAAAATTCTTATTGAACTTAAAAGTTCTCGACAAATCAATTTTAGCATGATTCACTTTTTCCCTGTTGGTGGAATAAAATGTCAAGCCTGCGGTATTGTCATTATCCACCGGATTGATATCAAACAATTTGGCGGTATATCCGGCAGCGCCAGCAGAGCTGTCGTAAGTCATTCTTCTAAGAGCAGGCACATCTCTTTTGATATCTGCATATGAAGCCACCCAGTTTAATTTAATTTTGGGACCGGCCAAATAATGTTCGCCAATCAGCTGACTGGTGAAGATTTTATTGCTGGTAAACCATAAGGCATAAGATTTTGTGTAACGATCCGGCTCATTGATGATGTCGTCTTTTCCGCTTCTGGTGATGACTTTATCATCGGCATTGATGCTGTAGAGATTTTTGAAAGAGATGCTATTGTTGTTATTGATTTTATAAGACAGGTTGCCAATCAAACCAAACAGTGTTTGTGTATTGAAGGTTTCTTCCTGGTATACACGCTGAGCGGCATTATCATATTCTGGAGCATAAAACACTCTGTCGCCGGTATTCTTCGTCAGTGTTTTGTTGTAAGAGACAGAAAACAACAAGCCTAAAAAATCTTTTTCCTTTCTTTGAAAATTCTTTCCAAGAATGTATTGAAAACTGGTATTCGGAGCGGCGTTGGCATTTTGTAACGCCCAGTTTTTCGGCTGAAATGATGATGCGTATTTGTTTCTGTCTGCAATACTAAGCCCCTTGAATGTTTTGATGGAAGGAAAAGTCGAAGGCAATGCTCTGGTGTTGTCTATCCCTAAGAAATCCCATTGACCACCATCATAATATTTCTGATTTTGAAAAGTAGCGATGGTATTGAAGCCCATGCCCAAGGAAATGGATTGGAAATTTTCTGCAGGAATGCCTTTGGTATTGATCACAATTTGGCCTCCCGCAAATTCACCCGGCATATCCGGGGTGGCTGTTTTAAATATGATCAGATTGTCGAGCATGTTGGATGGAAAGATGTCGAAAGCGAAAGCTTTTCTGTCACTCTCCGAACTGGGCAGCGGGGCACCGTTGATGTATGCGGCATTATATCTGTCGTTCAAACCACGAACAACCGCAAATTTATCTTCCTGCAAGCTGGCGCCACTTACACGCTTTAATATTTCACCGGTATTCTTATCCGGAGTTCTTCTGATCGTTTCTGCAGAGATCCCATCACTCACGCTGGCACTGTTTTTTTGAGCCAGTAAAAGAGAACTTACAGTTTCTTTTGGTTTAGCCAGACTGCCTGAGCCTTTTACAACAACACCAGCCATATCCCCTGCCAAATCCAGGATCATATCCACATTGACCACCTCGCCGGCTTTGAGCTCTACCTCAATGGTTTTTGTACTGTAATTGATAAAACTGCAGGTAATGCTGTGGGCGCCTTTTTCAATATTGGAAAAAGAGAAATAGCCATTTTGGTCAGATTGTACTGTTTTAGCTTTTTTATCGATGGTTACAGTGGCTCTGATGAGACTTTCACCTGTTTTGCTGCTCACCACCTTTCCAGTGATTTTTCCGGTTTGGGCCAAAATAGCATTGGCAGTCAATAACAGGGTGAAGAGTTGAATGGTAAATTTTAATTTCTTAAGCATAATAAAAATTGAAATGCAAAAGAATCAAAGGTTTGGCCAAGTGGGCTTAAATTAATGTTACCTGATTGTTACATAATCATTAAGCGATGCCGGAGATGTGTTTATTGGAAGTTTTACAGCAATAAATTGAAAATGGCGTTTTTTTTACATTATCTTAATATTAAGTAATTGTTACCAAAACTTGTATTGAACTATATGTAATTGATATTTCTATTTTTGTCGGCTAAAATCTGCACAATGGGACTAAACACATTCCTTAAAATCTTCTTGCCCAAAGACAGGGTGTTTTATCAGTTATTTGAAAACGTTTCTGAATTGCTGGTAAAAATGAGTATCAAACTGAAAGAAGTGGTTAACGAGCCTGATTACGAAAAAAGGGCGAAACTCATCAAAGAAGTGGAGGATTTTGAGCATATCAATGACGATTACACCCATCAGATTTTTACAGAGCTGGGTCGCAACTTCATTACCCCATTCGACCGCGAGGATATACATTATCTGGCCACATCACTTGATGATATCGCTGACTATATGTACAGCTGCGCCAAAAAAATCAATTTCTATCGTGTAGATCCTACCGACATCGGCATTCAAAAGATGGCCGAGCTCATCCATCAGGGTTGTACACAGGTACACAAAGCCGTTACGGAGCTGCGCAACATGAAAAACATGCGCCAGATCACCGACGCGCTGGTGGCCATCAACAGCATCGAAAACCAGGGCGATGATATTTTCGATATGAGCATCGAAAGACTGTTTGCCACTGAACCCGATGCCAAAGAAGTGATCAAGAAAAGAGAAATCTACCAGATTATGGAAGTGGTCACCGACAAATGTGAGGATGCTGCCAATGTGATTGAATCCATCATTATAAAATATGCATAGGATTTTTCACTGAATTGCATTGACTCACCAAGACTTATACTGTTATGACATTTCTGATTGTTATCATACTGCTGGCATTGATTTTCGATTACATCAACGGATTTCATGATGCCGCTAACTCAATCGCCACTATCGTATCCACCAAAGTGCTCACCCCTTTTCAGGCGGTGCTTTGGGCTGCATTTTTCAATTTTGTGGCTTTCATGATTTTCAAAGATCATGCGGTGGCCAACACGATTGGAAAAACGGTTTTCAAGGAATACATCACTTTAAGTGTGATTCTTTCCGGCCTGATTGCTGCTATTGTTTGGAATCTGATGACCTGGTGGTGGGGCATTCCCTCTTCATCTTCGCATACACTGATTGGGGGATTTGGTGGAGCCGCCATTACTCACGCTATCATTACCGCCTACAGCAAAGGACAAGATGTGCCCGCATTGCAAACCATCATCGACAGCTCTAAAATCGGTAAAACCATATTGTTTATTTTTCTGGCGCCTTTGATTGGCATGTTGATTTCCATGTTCTTCACCATGGTGACCATCTCCAGAAATACCTGGGTGAAAACAGGTATTCTTATTCTCTGTTGTTTGGCCATATGGTTTAAGTTTCAGGACTTTCAAACCGATAAGATCAATGAAAACATTTCCAAGTATTTCAAAGTAGACAAATACTCACACGAAGTTGAAAAACTTACGCTTGAAGCAGATGCCTTGAAAGCAAAAGGCCTTAAGGATTCGGCAACCCTCAAAAAAATTGCAGGTCTGGAAGATAAAATCGCCGACCAGCAACATAAACTAGACAAGTCGAATGCCTGCCTCAAGAAAATAGCCCTTTACACATCCGGATATGAATCCAAGGGCCCAGAATTTGTGGCGCAAGAGATTGTTGACAGTGTGGATACCAAGGATATTGAAATTTCAAAAGTGGGCGATAAGCTGGCGCTTTACCTGGAAGTGGACAGGAAAAATGTAATCTGCGAAAAAGGCCCTAACGAAGCCATTGCCTACGAATTGGCACAAAAGGTATACGACAGTACCAAACCTTTGAGCAAAAAGTTATTTACCTGGGGATATGACAGCATGGCCAATGTGATGGTGGGCAAGATGATTGGCTTAGGCTATTCCGTTGGAATGGATAAACTGAACATCTTTAAGGAAAAAATTAAAGTGGATGTAAAATCCGACCTGACCAAAGAGATGAAGAAAGCCGATAATACGGTCATCCGCTGGGCTTTGATTGGCATTTTGATGCTGTTCATCATCGCTTTCATCATCAATGAAAAACTTCGTGAACCCAGTGCTGCTAAAACAGGTAACATGTTCAAGCGTCTTCAGTTGCTATCTTCTGCAGCTTTCAGTATTGGGCATGGTGGCAACGATGCGCAGAAAGTAATGGGTATCATTGCTGCCGCCTTGGTGGCCAATGGCAACAGTGTGGATGTTTCTACCGCTTTGAAAGACAATTCATGGGTGCCTTTGGCTTGTTACGCTGCCATTGGATTGGGTACACTCAGCGGTGGCTGGAAAATTGTAAAAACCATGGGCACAAAAATCACCAAAGTGAGTCCGCTGGAAGGTGTTTGTGCCGAAACTGCAGGAGCCACTACCCTGTTCCTCACAGAACAGATGGGAATACCAGTGAGCACCACACACACCATCACTGGTTCCATCATCGGGGTGGGTGCTACCAAACGTTTGTCGGCTGTGCGATGGGGTGTTACCATCAATCTGCTCTGGGCCTGGATTTTGACCATTCCTATCAGTGCTTTGCTGGCCGGACTGTTCTACTTTATCCTGCATTTCTTCATGCCCGCATAAAGAAAAAATAATAAATCAGAGAGCCCCAGAGTATGGGGCTTTTTCTTTTTCTTTGTGGCGGTTTATCATTTTAAATAACAATGACAAAGAAGAAGATATTGGTCTCCGGAGGCTGTGGTTACATTGGCTCGCATACCATTGTAGATTTGATTCAGCATGGCTATGACGTCATTTCTGTAGACAACAACAGCAGAAGCAAAGCGGACATGCTCGACGGCGTGGCTCAAATCACTGGACAAAAGATCAAAAACTATACCGTTGACCTTTGTAATTCGGATGATACTTTTGCCATCTTCCAGGAAAATCCGGACATTGCCGGCATCATCCATTTCGCCGCCTACAAAGCGGTTGGAGAATCGGTAGAACAACCTCTTTTGTATTTCGACAATAATTTCAATTCGCTGATCAACATTTTGAGATGCTGTACTATTTTCAATATACCGCATTTCGTTTTCTCTTCTTCTTGTACAGTGTATGGTAATCCCAATGAAAGTCCGGTTACCGAAGACACGCCCATCAAAGAAGCCGCCTCTCCTTATGGTTACACCAAACAGGTGGGCGAGCAGATGATCAGACATACCGTCAACAGCAGTACGCTTCAGGCCATACTGTTGCGTTATTTCAACCCGGTAGGCGCCCATCCCTCCATAGCCATCGGAGAGTTGCCCATTGGCAGACCCGCCAATCTTGTACCGGCCATCACACAAACCGCTATTGGCAAGTTGCCGCAGATGCAGGTTTTTGGTGATGATTACGCTACACGTGATGGCAGTTGCATCCGTGATTACATTCATGTTAGCGATATCGCACATGCCCATACCCTCGCCCTCAACTACATGATAGAAGGCAAAAACAATTCCGACTGCGAAGTTTTCAACCTAGGTACCGGCAACGGTTACACGGTATTGGAAGCCATTCAGACCTTTGAAAAAGTAAGCGGATGCAAATTGAATTATGTCATAGCAGAAAGAAGACCCGGTGATATCGAAGCCATCTTTGCCAACAATGAAAAAGCCAGAGATGTGCTGGGCTGGGTACCCAAATACAATCTCGACCAGATGATGGAAACGGCCTGGGCCTGGGAAAAGAAAATCAATCAACAACCATAAAGCACTATACTATGTTATCCGAAATTCAATCAACAGGCAGTAAAGACACCAGAAGCGGTTTTGGCGACGGCATTCTTGAAGCAGCCAGGGAAAATGAAAACATCATCGCACTCACTGCCGATCTTGCCGGATCCATGAAATTAAATGGATTTATCAAAGAATTTCCGGATCGTTTCCTACAATGTGGCATCGCAGAAGCCAACATGATGGGTGTGGCCGCAGGTTTGACCATCGGAGGCAAAATTCCGTTTACCACCACTTTCGCCAATTTCTCCACAGGGAGAGTTTATGACCAAATTCGTCAAAGCATCGCCTACAGTGGAAAAAATGTAAAAATATGTGCCTCTCATGCCGGATTAACATTAGGTGAAGATGGTGCCACCCACCAGATTCTGGAAGATATCGGTTTGATGAAAATGCTTCCGGGTATGACCGTTATTGTACCGGCCGACTACAACCAAACCAAAGCCGCTACGAAAGCGATAGCACATACCAATGGTCCTGTTTATCTTCGTTTTGGCCGACCTTCTTGGCCCATATTCACCAAAGAAGAAGATTTTGTGATTGGCAAAGCGCAAGTGCTCAATGAAGGAACCGACGTTACCATCATTGCCTGCGGCCATCTTGTGTGGAATGCCGTGGAAGCCGCCAAAATGCTGGCCGAAAAAGGCATCTCCGTAGACCTCATCAACTTACATACCATCAAACCCCTCGATACAGAAGCCATCATCGCCTCCATTAAAAAAACCGGATGTGTGGTGACTGCAGAAGAACACAACGTATTGGGAGGAATGGGCGATAGCGTGGCACAGGTGGCTGCCAAAAACCATCCTGTTCCCATAGAGTTCATAGGCACCCAAGACACCTTCGGCGAAAGCGGAAAACCGGTTGAATTGCTGGTGAAATACGGACTTGACGCCAAATCCATAGCAACCGCTGCTGAAAAAGTGATGGCCAGAAAATAACATCCACTTATCGATAGAATTGAGTAAATAATTGGTTTCCTGATTAAACCATCCACACCACTATTTGTCATAGGCCGGACCAAATCCTCCCAATTATTGATGGCTTTATTTCCTGATGATAACGACTTAGTGTTTCAATTTAAAAACGGAATCAACAAAGAAATCCCGTTTACACAAATCATCAAAAAGCACCAGGAGAAATTGTACTGGCATATCCGCCGCATGGTGGTGAATCATGAAGATGCCAACGACATTCTCCAAAACCTTTTCATTAAAGTATGGAAAGGATTGGATCAGTTCAGGGAAGACAGTCAGCTTTATACCTGGCTTTACCGTATCGCCACCAACGAATGCATCAGTTTTCTGGAACGTCAGAAAAAAAGATTATCCATCAGCCTTGATGACGACAATAGTTTTCTGACAGAAAAACTTCAGGCAGAAAAGCACTTTGACGCCAATAAATTAGAATGGAAATTGCAACTTGCCATCCAGCAACTTCCGGAAAAACAAAAAATTGTCTTTTGTTTCCGGTATTACGAAGAGATGCCCTATGAAAAAATGAGTGAGATACTGCAAACAAGCCAAGGGGCATTGAAAGCCAGTTATCATCATGCTGTAAAAAAGATTGAAAATTTCATGCTGAACAATTAAATAACAAAAAACATAACGTCTTACACACAATGAACAGAGCCCAGGAAATACATACTGAATTGAATGCCATCAGCCATACCGTGGCCGCTATTCCTTTCAACAACCCCTATGCTTTGCCTAAAGGCTATTTTAACGGGATGGCTGAAGCTGTAATGGGAAAAATTGATGCCGGACAGCAAACAGTAAGCTTAAACAACGACTTTAAACAATCTGCCAATCAGGGCATCCCTTCACATGACGAATTGATGTCACTGCCAACGACTTCACCCAATTTTGAAATCCCGGAAAATTACTTTGTAAACAATCCGGAAGTCATTATTCATCGCATCCATTCAGACAAAAAAACATCCCCAATTTATATAGGCATCATTTTTAAACTTTCAGTGGCAGCCATTTGCACAGGTTTATTAGGTTGGCTGATTTTTATGGGATTGAATAATTCGTCTACCGGCACAATTCCCACTCACGAATTAACTGAAGCAGCAAGAATTGTAAAAACAAACAGTTTTGAAAAAGAAATGGACGCCCTTGATGACAATGAAATCATCAGCTACCTGAACGCTTCTGGCCATGATGTAAAAACGGCCATAGTGGCTTCGCTTACAGTTGAAAATAATCTTCCTGCACCCGAAGAATATATCTTTGACGAAAAAACACTGGATAACTATTTACATGCTGTAAATATTTCAGAAATCAATTATCTGCATCAATCAACCATTTATTAATAAATAAAGCGCTACAAATGAAAAAAACTATCTTTTTTTGCTTGCTGTTTACGGTAACAGGGCTGTTTTCTTTCGCCCAGGAAAAGCGACCGCATGAAGGCTTGAAAGGTGAACAGAAAATAAAAGCACTGTATATAGCCTACATCACGCAAGAACTTCAACTCACCGAGGAAGAAGCCGTAAGATTTTGGCCAGTTCACCTGCAATTCGATAAGGAGTTGAAAGACATCAACCTTCAAAAAAATACAGAGCTGGAAAGAGAAGAAGCAGCGCTGCGCGTCAAAAAAAGCTATCTCGACCGGTTCACCAAAGTATTGGGAGCAGAGCGTACTCAGAACTTTTTCCGTAAAGATGAAGAATTCAGATTAAGGCTTTTGGAAAAAATCAGAAAGCATCAAATGGAAAAAAAGATGAAAGACAGACCTAAGGAAGATTCCCGACGACAAAAACCTTAAATAACAGACACTCAAACCCCTTCTAAAGAAGGGGTTTTTTAATGTTAACGCTTTACTTTCTGCAATAGCGGTTGCATTTTTATAAATAAAAACTGAGCGTAATATTATTTCTTCTATTTTTGCGCCTAGGTGTTTTTCATAGGTTAGCAACGGCCAGCTCTTTCTAGGGCAGGCCTCTTTTTTTTATAGCGTTATCATTGGGGTTTTGATATCATGGTAAAAAAGAAAAGTCCAATGTTCTTTTTGCCCGGCTTCCCACCATGCCGACCTCAACTGCATGGCTTTTTTTCCGTCGAAGTCATATTTAGCCACAAACCTGCTTTTCATCTGCTGCAATTGTGGTGCGTCATCCCCACCAAAAAAAACAAGCTGATTGTCCTTTTTAAAAGTGAATACCATATGATGGGGCGAATGTGCAGCGGTTACTTCATAATGGATATAGCCATCCAAAACACCTTGATCTTCGAGCAGAACAACAGCAACCGCATTGTTTAACGTCTTCAGCAATTCAGGTTTGTAAGAGGCATTGCCGGGCTGTAAGGCGAAATCCATCTCATGGCGATTGATATAATGTACAGCCTGCGGAAAAGCAGGAAAATAGCGCTGGAGTTGCTTATCGTACTTCAGCAATCCGCCTGCATGGTCTTTATGCAAATGACTCATCATCACCTTGGTGATACTCAAGGGATCTATGTGGTGGCGGACAAGGTTTTCGTGAAGTTGCAACACATTGTCCTCATTACAAAAACCTAAACCGGCATCAATCAATATCACATCCGTACCTGTTTCAATCACAAAGGGTTGTATTTCCACCAACAGACTTCCCAATGGTCTTTGTTGCAAATCATCTTTATGCAAATCGAAAGGAACAAACTCTTTGGTATGGTCGATGGTGAAACTTCCTTCGCTGAGTGGTATTATCCTCATGATCATTTCTTCTTGAATGAACCGCAAAACTAATTCACTTGAGGGCTAAAAAAGTAAAACTTAAAATTAGATATCAACATTGTCCATTCGCGCAGAAAAATAATTTTTCTTTGCTTCAATGTCATTGCATTTCGCTTCACTTAACTCGGGCAGTAACGGCAACTGCTTTTATATCGGTAATGCATCCGATGCGGTGTTGATTGATGCCGGCTTGTCGTGTAAGGAAACTGAAAAACGTATGAAGATGCTGGAACTGAAAATGGACAAGATACGCGCCATTTTCATTTCACACGAGCATATCGACCATATCAAGGGAATGGAAGTGTTGTCGAAAAAACATCAAATCCCTGTTTATCTTACGGCATCTACTTTATCCAATAGTAGAGTGCCCATTCCTCATCAATGGTACAAGTCTCTTGCTGCAGACTGTATCACCACTATTGGTGCTTTGAATGTACATTCATTTTCAAAACACCATGATGCCATTGAACCAGTCAGCTTCATGATAGAAAACAATGGATTTTGCGTGGGCGTTTTTACAGATATCGGTGTGGTTTGCCCAAAACTGATACATCATTTCAGTCAATGTCATGCAGCATTTCTTGAAACCAATTACGATGAGGAAATGCTGGAAACAGGGTCTTATCCTTATCATCTTAAAAAAAGAATCAGCGGCAACGAGGGGCATCTTTCCAATGCACAGGCCCTGCGACTTTTCATTGAACATAAGCCTGCGCATATGACGCATTTGCTGCCGGCCCATCTCTCACAGGAAAACAATGACCCCAAATTGGTGGAAGCGCTTTTTGCACCTCATACCGGCGAAATAAAAATAACCATAGCAGGCAGACATAAACCAACGCCAGTCTTTTCTTTGGCTGGAGTTGATACAAAAAAAACTGCACCGGAAAAATCGATGCAGTTGGACTTGTTTTGAGTTGAACATCAATGTACTTCCTGTACAACCTTGTCTTTAGGATATTTAAGCTGATAGCTAAATCTGATTTTCTTACTTTCTCCGGGTTGTAACTTCACTTTCCAGCTAAGGAAACCTGTTTCCGTATCCACATTTGCAGCCCCATTGTCGGTAAGTGTTACTTCCACCTCTTTTACTTTGCTGATGGGATACTGATCTTTCAGGTCGAGCTCAACACTTTGTTTTTTGTTGTTCTTCAGGGTGATCTCATACGTGAATTGCTCAGTTTTAGTATCTCCTCTTTTTACAGATTTGAATTCTTTTTTCAACTCTCTTGTTATGGCGATACGCTTGTCTCTTCCCAGTGAAAGATTGAGGGTGTCTTCAGTGGTATTGGGGTCGAGGTAGGATTTGCCGATGTACACATTGTCCATGATGATATTGGCCTGACCGGGCAGTAAACTCAAGCTGTCCCAGCGATTCAATCTGGCCAAGAGGAAGGCGTCGTTGTCCATTTTTGGAACAGCGATATGCTCATACTCTGCGATGAGTTTTTCTTCTTTGATGTTTACACTGTAAGCAAGTCCATCGGCAGGAATCGTATAAGGCAAATCAATTTCAAAATTGGTATTGAGCTGGCTTTCTTTCAAAGAAGTGAAATTGGCCACATCAGAAACATTTATGTTGTTGGCATAGTTATTCAAAGGTTTTTTAGCTTTCATAACGTAATGGTCTTTGTCATTGTCGTATCCTGTTATCACCACTTCATCCAATGTTGCAGAAGCAGCCATTTCATTGGCAACTTTTCTTTCGGCAACTACATTATTGTAAAGAATGGGAGCATACAACTGAACAAATAAAGGAGAAAGAACAGGGAGCGTACTGCCCAGATTGGGATTGCTGGTACTTAAATTGAGTTTTACGCCACTCCAGTTCAAGCCGGTGGTTTGGGTAACCATGGCCTTGTATACCAGTTTAAGCGAGTTGTCGATGCTTTTCACGCGGATGTCGTAAGAAGGTGTCCATCCGGCATTTCTGGTAAAATAATTGAAATCAAAATCTACAGGTCCTGCATTTTTTGTCATTACCTGTAAGATGATTTGTCCAACGGTTTCAGTTTTCACTGCGGCATAATTTCTTTGATTAGCTTCATTGATACGTTCATTAATATCTTGAATTTTTTCATTGATATCTTCTGTTTTAAGACGAAGCTCAAATATTTTTTGTTTGATGATGCTGATTTTATCGGTATAAAAAGTAGTGAGCTTGATAATTTCATCACTTTTGATGTTCTGTTTATCGGGAGTGGTGAAATTATTTTTGATGAGTTCGGCGGTACGGTTGATGATATCTTCCTGTATGAAAATATCGTTATTGATGTTGTTGATCTGTTTCTGATACAGCCTGATGGTATCATTGGCTTTGGCGATATAAGGATCAGGCTTGACGGTGGTGGTATTGTAGAAGATGCGATGCTTGTAGGAGAGTACGGTTACGTTTTCGGGGCAGGCTACCTGAAGGGTATTGATATCGGGGTAAAGAGAAACATTGCTGATGATGACTTCCTGCATACCGTTGACCAGATTGGCTTTGCAGGTGTGGGCGAGATCGGCGCCATAGCCATAATATACAGTGGCTTTGGTAAGGGATGCCTGGGTGATGACGGTGTCCTTTTTCGGATTTTGGGCGATGGTGATGTTGGCCATGAACAAGGCCAGCATGAAGCATATTTTTTTCATGTTTTGCAATTTTCAGCCCCAGATGCGATGCCGAAATAAAATGCACAAACTAAAAAAATATTTTTTATCGAAGTACCATCTGCCTGTCAGCATCTAAACGCACCAAGATAAAAATGAGAATGGTGAACGTAAGCAGCGAAGAGCCGCCATAACTCATCAAGGGTAAGGTGATGCCGATAACGGGTGCGAGACCGATGGTCATGCAAATATTGATGGCTACGTGAAAAAAGATGATGGCAGCCACTGAATAGGCGTAAACTCTACTGAAGGTGCTTCGTTGCCGTTCAGCGACAAATACGATTCTTAGTAGTAAGCCCAGGTAGAGCATCATAAGTATTGTACAGCCCACAAAACCGAAGTTTTCGCCCAATGAGGTGAAAATAAAATCGGTATGTTGTTCCGGAACAAAATCACCTTGTGTTTGTGTTCCTTTCAAAAAGCCTTTGCCCAGCAAGCCTCCTGAACCTATGGCTATTTTGGATTGTTTGACGTTGTAATTCTCATTGTCGCCTTTTCCTTTTTTGGTTGTGGTAATCACAGCGGTTACCTGACTTGAGTCTTTATCCACATAGGGATTATCGCGCCCCACCATACTAAAAATCCTATCCGCCTGATACTTTTGAAAAACATGCTTGAACATGAAAGGAACTGCAAGCCCCACAAAAACAACGCTGATGACCCAACCTGAAACAATAACCATCAAAATTGATTTCTCTCTTTTCATCCTTCTTTTTAAGAAATAAATCGCCATCAATGCCAATACCGTCAGTCCCAGGCTAAGTTGAAAAGGAGGCAATAACAAGCCCAATACCAGCAGCACGCCAAAGGAAGCGCCTAGAATGAGATAAATGGGAGGGAAGCCTTCGCGATACATCGGCAAAAGAAAAGTGAAATACACCAAAGCGAGTCCTGTTTCATTTTGCAAAAGCGAAAATACAACAGGCAGAAAGCAAATGCCTGAGGCGATCAGCTGCGACCTCGATTTTGTAAAGTCTGTTTCGGGCCTCGAGAGATATTTGGCCAGTGCCAGAGCGGTGAAAATCTTGCAGGTTTCAACAGGCTGTAGATTCATGAAGCCCAGTGGAATCCAACTGTTGGAGCCATTCACATTTTTACCGACAACGAAAGTGAGCCCCATGAGGGCAATTCCAATGATGTAGAGAATATTGGGCGTAGCGGTAAAAAACTTACTGTCTGTCAACAGGATAAAGGTGGCCAGCACCGCCCCTATGACCAGGAAAAACAATTGTTTGCTGTAATTTTTTTCAAGCCCCATGATGTTTTTGATGATATTCTCATTGGCCCTGTATTCCACCGAAAAAATACAAAGCAGCCCAATTATAGAAATGATGATGTACAACCAGATGATGACCCAGTCCTTATCGTTGGCATTGATATTTTTCTTCTGATACATACTTGGCTTTAAGGTCTTCTATGTCTTTGATTGTTTTTTTTCTTGGAAGGAAGAACCGCCTCATGCCGTTCTGTACTGTCTTTTTTTCTTTTGTCGCCGGGTTTGCTCTTGTTGGATTTTTCAAGATCATCCTTGTCGAGCTGATCATCATCGATGCCCACGGTGTCACGCACCAGCCTCACAAATCCTTTGGCCATCAGATAAGCGGAATCTCTTGAATGACGGATGGAATCCTGTCTTCTGATTTCTGCATCTATGCGTGGGGGTATCAGATTCATTTTAGACAACTTATCCAGGCGGTTCAGTTTGGCCGGATCGGTGATGGAATCTTTTAGATATTTTTCAATCATCAGCCCTACTATCGGAGCCGCATAGGTGCCACCGAAGCGTCCGCTGTTTTCTACCACACACATGATGGCGATTTTTGGATTATCGCGAGGTGCGAAGCCGCAGAAAAAGGAGTGATTAGGCTGCTTGACGCCTTTGTAATAATTTTCCACCGTACCGGTTTTACCGCAAATAGCAATTTCTTTGATTTTTGCCCCGATACCTGTGCCCTGCTCCACTACATTTTGCATGCCATCGTGCACCGCTTCAAAAATACTGTCTGGGATATTGGTGGGCACAATTTTTTTTCTGTACTTCTCCAGCATTCCGTATTTGTCGCCACCCTCAATGGAATCAACCACATGAGGAATGTAATACCAGCCTTTATTGGCGATGTAAGCCATCTCGTTGGCCACCTGTAAGGGCGTTACATCCACTTCTCCCTGTCCGATACTGACAGAACGAAAAGTACAGAAGTTCCAGTGTCCCTGACCGTAAACTTTGTTGTAATATTTAGGTGTGGGGATATTACCGCTTTTTTCGGAAGGCACATCCACGCCCAGTTTATGGCCCAGCCCGAAACCGTACATGTAATTATCCCAATGGGTCAAAGCACTGTCGGATGAGGGAAATTTAGGATTGCTGATCACGCGTTGCATCACATTGGCAAAATAGGTGTTGTCGGATACGGTGATGGCATGCCTGAGGTCGAAAGTTCCTTTATCAAGGCATTTCATGGCATGACCGCCGCCACAGCCATAGAAAGCACCGCTGCAGGAAAATCTTGTATCTGTGGTAATCACACCTTCATGAAGTCCAATCAGCGCCTGCAGTGTTTTGAAAGTTGAACCCGGAGAATAGGTGGCACTGACGGTTCTGTTGAGCAGCGGAAGCGAAGGATCCAGAAATAACTCGGAAAAATGTTTTCGTCTTTCGCTACCCGTTAGGTACTGTGGCTGATAAGTAGGCGCACTCACCATGGCGAGTATACCTCCTGTTTTAGGATCTACCGCCACAATGGAGCCCAGTTTGTTTTGCATCAGCTTTTCGCCAAGCTCCTGCAATTCGATGTCCAGTGAGGTGTAAAGATTTTGACCGGCAAATGCGGCCGTATCGTAGATTCCTTTTTCGAGTCTTTCTGTAAGTCTGTTCTTGTTGTCTCGTTTCCAGTATTCGATGCCCCTTACGCCCATCAGCACTTTCTCGTAGCTTCTCTCTATTCCGGTCATACCGGCATAATCACCGGCCACATATCCTTCTCCCGGATGCTTCTTGAGAAAATTGGTGTCTACTTCGGCCGTGTATCCGAGTACGTTAGCGGCAGCACTGTACGGATAAGAACGAACAGAACGTTCCTGCATGTAAAATGCGGGAGCAAACTTGAACATCGACTCGTTGAGTTTGGCCATCTTTTCCTCACTCAACAGAGGCTCAAAGACAGATGACCTTGACCTTCCGTTTTTGATGATCAGATCGATGATTCTTTTTTTGAATTGTGCCGTATCAATATCCAGAATGCTGCATAGGGACATTGTATCTATCCCTTTCAGCTTGTTGGGCGTAACCATCAGGTCGGAAATGTTGGTATTCTGGAGGATGGCGTTTTTCTTTCTGTCAAACACAATTCCGCGATCGGGATATACCACCTTGCGGAAAGTCCCCTGGTCTTCTGCCAGCACCTTGTATTTGCTGGTAATCACCTGCAAGGTGAACAATCTTAATACGATGATGACAAACAGGGAAATGAAGATGAGCCTGATGACATTTTTTCTCGATTGGTTATAAACAGGCACCTGTTGATTTTTTTACGCTTTGATTCAAAATAACAGCATGTAAATTAATCAGAAAAAACTTCTGACTTGATGCTTAAATCGGATTTGCTGAAAATTTTTATTTGGTATTGGTTCTGAATTTCTGGTTTCTGGAGAAAATCAACTCTACAATAAAGACAAGTAGCAGAGAGATGATTGTAGAAAACAACGTATTGAGGAAAAAATATCCCACATCGGCCAGTTGCCAGGCTTCAAGCAGGAATAACCAAATGTTATGGATAAAGATTAGAATCGCCATATAAATCAAATAGGGCAACATCCCTCCCATACTTTGAAAAGAAGGTTCTTCGTAGTTTGTTTCCGATCCTTCCTGCGGAATCAGGAGATTGATGATGAACGGTCGGATATAGGCCATTAACACACAGGCCGCCGCATGAAAACCCGGAAAATGCCTAAAGCTGTCCAAAGTGAAACCCAATACGAAAGCCAATACCATCAACCACGATCGGTTGATTTTAAAAGGCAGCCAGAGAATGAAGATGAAATAAATGTAGGGGGTGACCATCTGATGCAGGTGAATTTTGTCGAGGACATATACTTGAAACAAAATCAGCAGCATGAATCGGATGATATTTTTAAATAAACTTCCCATAAGTCAATATCAATGCTTTTGTTTTGTTTTTTCGAGCATGTTATTTGCGCCTTCCCTATCGGCATTATCAATCACATACACATATTGTAAGGAGTGAAAATCTGCTGCGGTTTGTATTCGGATGCTGAAATAGTTGGAGCGGGTTTCTTTGAAAATCGCCTGCACCTTGCCAATAGATAGTCCTTTTGGAAAAGCAGTGCTGAACCCGCTTGAAATGACTTTATCTCCTTTAACTACTTTGGCACTTTTAGGGATTCCGGTAAGTGTCACCACATTGGGCTGCTCCCCATTCCAGTTCAAAGTACCTGTTTCACCACTTTTTTCAAGTTTGCCGCTGATGTGACTGTCTTTGTGTAACATGCTCATCACAACAGCATACTTGTCATCCACATCAGTTACTATACCCACCACATCATTGTTCACATCCACCACGCCCATTCCTTCTTTAACACCCAAATCTCGGCCACGGGAAAGCACAATAAAATTACTTTGTGAGGTTACGGCATTGGAAACAACACGAGCACTGAGGTAGGTTATTTTTTTGTATTGCACCAGAGAATCCAGCCGCATGGTGTCGATTATTTCACGGGTAACAGTATCCGGAATAGCATAGTCCTGTTTGAGTTTATTGTATAACGCTTCATTGGCTTTTACCAGCGAGTCGTTGGTTTTGCGCAAATAAAAATACTGTTGCACATCCGTGTAACGCGTATTGATATTTCCAGTGATGTAATTGGAGAACCTGCCAAAAACAGCATGATGGTATTGGCTATAGGTTACAATAAAATAAAACGACATCACCTGTAAAAACAGGAAGAGTAAAAAATTGAAATGACGCCGAATGAAAAAAAAGATGTTTCTCAACTGCTGCTATTGTTAGGCTGTGACAAGTAGGCTAAAAAATCTGAAAGGCATTATCTCATCACAAATGGGAAACGATCGTAGTTTTTGAGTGCGATGCCGGTACCTCTTACCACGCTTTTCAGCGGATCGTCGGCTACATGAACCGGGAGTTTGATTTTGTTGGTGAGACGTTTGTCCAATCCTCTCAACAAAGAACCGCCACCGGTAATGTAGAGACCTCTTCTGTAAATATCTGCCGCCAGTTCGGGCGGTGTGGTTTCAAGTGCCTTGAGAATCGCCTCTTCAATTTTGAAAATGCTTTTGTCGAGTGCTTCTGCCACTTCCTGATAACTGACCATCACCTGTTTGGGAATACCGGTTACCAGATCTCTTCCGTTTACTGGAATATCATCGGGTGGATTGTCCAAATCCTTGATGGCCGCACCAATCTGAATCTTGATTTGTTCGGCAGTACGCTCACCGATCAAAAGGCTGTGATAGCGACGAAGGGCTTCCATGATATCGGCAGTAAATTCATCGCCGGCAATACGGATACTTTGGTCGCATACAATACCTGCAAGAGCAATCACTGTGATTCCGGTGGTTCCTCCGCCAATGTCGATGATCATATTGCCAACAGGTTCTTCAACGTCTATGCCGATACCCAAGGCCGCAGCCATGGGTTCGTGAATCAGATAAACTTCTTTGGCGCCAGCTTGTTCAGCACTGTCGCGCACCGCTCTTTTTTCCACCTCGGTGATACTGCTTGGAATACAGATCATCATTCTCCAGCTGGGTGCAAACAAAGGTTTTTTGGGATATACCAATTTGATCAATTCTCTGATCATCAACTCTGCCGCATTGAAATCGGCAATCACACCATCACGTAAAGGACGAACGGTGCGGATGCTTTCGTGGGTTTTCTCGTGCATCATCAATGCCTTCTTGCCCACGGCCAATAATAATTTGGGGTTGTTGCGGTCTAAGGCCACTATGGAGGGCTCGTTCACCACCACCTCATCGTTGTGAATGATGAGCGTGTTGGCCGTACCCAGATCTATTGCGATCTCTTGTGTGAAAAAATTAAAAATTCCCATGTTGAAAATTGATAAGACTGTTGCTTTCTAAATTGCCAGGCAAAGTTCATGTAATTTATTGGATAATTGATTTCTAAACAATTTATTTTCAAACTTATCCGAAAATATTTGGGCGATTTTTGAGGCAACGACATCAATCTTTCCGATTGCTAAATTTGTTAGCGAAAAACAACTTCGGTCCATTTGCTATCAATCAAACTCATAACCGATGTCGCGACGGTAATACATCCCTTCAAAACAAAGTGTTGAAAGGGCTTCCCTCGATTTATCTGCAGCTTCTTTAATGTTGTTACCAAAAGCCGTAACAGCAAGTACACGTCCTCCGTTAGTTACTACACCGGCGGTTGTGCTTGTAGTACCGGCATGATACACCATGACGTCTGCGTTTTTGGGCTGCTCCAATCCGAAAATCTCCTTGCCATTGACATATTCTCCGGGATAACCGCCGCTGACAGCGATGGTGGTCACTGCAGTTCTTTCATCAACAGAAAGTTGCTGTTCGGCCAAGGTGCCGTTGCCCACGGCCTTGAACAGTTCAACCAGGTCGGCAGTGATGCGGGGAATCACCACTTCGGTTTCCGGATCTCCCATGCGGCAATTGTATTCAATCATGTAGGGCTCACCGTTATCAACCATCAGTCCCAGAAAAATGAACCCTTTGTACACCATGTTCTCTTTCTGCAATCCTTTGATGGTAGGCCATACGATGCGTTCCAAAATTTTCTTTTTCAATTCATCATCAAAAAAAGGAACCGGACTCACTGCACCCATTCCGCCTGTATTGAGACCCGTATCGCCTTCACCCACCCTTTTATAATCTTTGGCTTCGGGGAGAACAACAAACGACTGTCCATCGGTAAGCACAAACACACTTACCTCAATGCCTTTCAGGTAAGATTCGATGACCACTTTTTTTCCGGCTTCACCAAATCGTGCATCTTGTATCATGGCTTTGAAGCCTTCAGCGGCCTCTTCGTGTGTTGAACAAATCAGAACGCCTTTACCTGCAGCCAGTCCGTCGGCTTTCAATACTATCGGCAACGAATGGCCGCTGATATAAACAAGTCCTTCTCCGAAGTTGTCGGCAGTGAATTCGCGATAAGATGCAGTGGGAATGGCATGTCTGGCCATAAATGATTTTGCAAAAGATTTGCTGCCTTCCAGCTGAGCGGAAAAAGCGGAAGGGCCAATCACTTGTACGTGCCGGGTATCTTTGTCCTGGGTGATGAAATCGTAAATACCTTTAACCAGCGGATCTTCGGGGCCCACCACCACCATGGAAATATCTTTCTCCAGCAACAAATTTCTAATGGCCTCGAAATCCGTGGCTTTGAAATTGAGGTTGGTGCCGCAAGTGGCTGTGCCCGCATTACCTGGCGCGATGAACAACTGCTGACAATTAGGACTTTCAGTGATTTTTTTGGCCAAGGCATGTTCACGACCGCCGGATCCCAGCAACAGAATGTTCATTGTTCTAAATTTTATTTTCATCAATTTTATTAGCAATTAAAACATCCACGAAGGAAGCCCCTTGCCACTGCGATGATGAGGTGACGATGATATGGTGTGCGAAAATATATCTCAATTCTTTTGGAATGACAATACGGCGATTTATTCTTTCAACAAGTGGTGGATTACGCGCGCAGTTAATTGAATAAAATGATTTCCGTAAATATAAATTCTGTATTTTGTCGTCACTTAACCAATTAACCGGAACAAATAAACTATTATGACTGAAGCAATCAATCAGCAAAAAAGACATCCGAAAGGATTATGGGTTCTGTTCGGCACAGAGATGTGGGAACGTTTCAATTTCTACGGAATGAGAGCCTTGCTCGCTCTATTCATGGTTCATTCACTCAAGTATCTGGAGGCTGATTCTGCCATTTTCTATGGTGGTTTTTTGGCACTTTGTTATTTGACCCCGATGTTGGGAGGTTTCATTTCGGATAAATTTCTGGGAAATCGAAATTGTATAATGCTTGGTGGACTTTTAATGGGCATTGGACAGCTTTCGTTGTTCTTCAGTGCCAATGTATTCGACGGCAATATGCCACTAGCCAAATCCATGATGTGGGTAGGGCTCGTGATTATTATTTTCGGAAATGGATTTTTCAAGCCCAATATCTCTTCGATGGTGGGTAGCCTTTACCCCAAATCTGAGAAAAACAAACTCGATACCGCTTTCACCATTTTCTACATGGGCATCAACCTTGGCGCGTTTTTAGGGCAATTTATCTGCCCGATTCTTGGTGATGTGAAAGTTGGTAATCAACAGGATCCTTTCGCTTTCAAGTGGGGATTTCTGGCCGCAGCGATTGCCATGTTCGTGGGCACGCTGACTTTTTTCTTTTTGAAAAACAAATACGTTGTAACTCCCGAAGGACGTGCCATTGGAGGGTTACCTAAACATAATACTGCCGAGGATTTTGAAGAAGGAGAAGCGCAATCCGCACATTTCAAATCAAAATCCATTCTCCTGGTGACCGGAATTTTTGTAGTGCTGTTTTTTATTTTCAGGTATCTATTGGTAGGTGAATTTGGGTTCAGCTCTTTCGAAATGAGCAAATTAGTGAAGGGTATCATTTACCCTTTCATTTACTCAGCTGGGATTTCTCTGGCCGTTTTGATTGTTTCCGACGCCTCCATCACCAAAGTTGAAAAAGACAGGATATTTGTAGTTTACATTGTATCCTTCTTCATCATTTTCTTTTGGGCCGCTTTCGAACAGGCCGGTTCTTCTTTGACTTTTATCGCCTCGAATCAAACAGACAGAAACTTTTTTGGCTGGGACATGCCGGCTTCGATGGTTCAGATATTCAACGGTCTGTTTGTAGTTTTGATGGCCGTTCCTTTCAGTATTATCTGGGATAAGCTGAGAGCAAAAGGCAAAGAGCCTGTATCTCCCATGAAACAAGCCTGGGGATTATTTTTGATCGCTATCAGCTATCTGATCATTGCCTTCAATGTAAAAGACCTGGGTTCGAGTGAATTGCTGGCCGTGAAATGGCTCATACTGCTGTATTTGATTCAAACAGCCGGTGAGTTGTGTTTATCTCCCATAGGATTATCCTTAGTAGGTAAACTTGCCCCAAAAAGATTTTCATCCTTATTATATGGGGTGTTCTTTATCGCTAATGCGGCGGGCTATGCTTTAGCAGGTTCTTTAGGAGCCATCATGCCTGCTACAGGAGATAAATTCGTCAAGGCAAGTGAGTTGAAAATTGATTTACAAGCCGTACTTGATAAAAAAATCACCCTTGATCCTGCTCAGGTGAAAGCGCTTACTGAGTTTCAAATAAGCACAGAGTATCCTGTGTTTGCAGGCTTCACCATCCATAATCTCTATGAATTTTTCATGGTGTTCGTTGTGCTGTGTGGCATCGCCGGTTTGATACTGGCTTTGATTTCTCCTAAATTGAAGAAAATGATGCACGGTGTGAATTAATTAAAACATTTTGTTCGATAAAAAAGCCCGCGATTCATCATCACGGGCTTTTTTTATGGTGAGCAGCCTGCTTATTTAGCAGACTTGGCATTTTTGATCACATAAGCCAACACATCTGCTTTGTCGGATGCGGTAAGATTGGCTTTTCTGCTCATGCTGTTCATGATGGGACGCCATTCGGAAACAGTAAATTCAGAAGGATTTTTTAGTCCATGGCAGCGGCCACAACTGGCTTCATATACTTTTTGTCCATGTTCGGCATCGGTCGGTTTTACAGACGTTTCAGTTGGTTGAACTGCAACAGTTGATTTTTGCGTTTCGGCAGGTACTGAGGTTGAAGGCACCGATTTGTGGTTGCAAGCGGTGAAACTGATGGCAGATAGCGATAAAATGAATAGTGATGATTTGATTTTCATGATGCTTAAAAAAATAAGGTTTTAATAAAAGATATGCTTTCTATCCGCTTTTAATGAATATTGCTTTTTACTTCACAATTTCTTTCGCACCAAAATAACCATGTAGCACTTCAGGCAATACGATGCCATTTTCGGTTTGGTTGTTTTCGAGCAAAGCCGCCATAATTCTGGGCAATGCCAGTGAAGAGCCATTAAGTGAATGCAGCAACTGTGTTTTGCCGGCTTCATCTTTGTAACGAATTTTCATGCGGTTGGTTTGAAAAGTCTCGAAATTGCTGACAGAGCTCACTTCCAGCCATTTTTGCTGTGCCGCACTGTACACTTCAAAATCGTAGGTAAGCGCGGAAGTGAACCCCATATCGCCACCGCATAAACGAAGTATGCGATATGGCAAACCGAGCATGTTGATCAACCGCTCCACATGGGCTACCATTTCTTCGAGCACACCATAACTTTTATCGGGATGCACCAGTTGTATGATCTCCACCTTATCGAATTGATGAACGCGGTTGAGCCCTCTCACATCTGCCCCGAAACTGCCGGCCTCTCTCCTGAAACAAGGGGTGTAGGCGGTCATCTTTACCGGTATTTCATTTTCTTTGATGATCTCGTTGCTGAATACATTGGTTACGGGCACTTCGGCCGTGGGAATCAGATAGAGCCCGTCTGCGGTGATGTGATACATCTGGCCTTCCTTATCGGGCAACTGACCCGTACCATAAGCAGTGGCTTCATTCACCATCAAAGGAGGCATATATTCAGTATAGCCAGCAGCGGTGTTATAATCAAGAAAAAGCTGAATCAGCGAGCGTTGCAATTTGGCACCTTTCCCTTTGTACAATGGGAAGCCGCTACCGGCCAACTTGGCGCCAATTTCAAAATCAATCAGGTTGTAATCTTTGATCAGATCCCAATGCGGCTTAGCATCGGCTGCTAATGAAGGCTTATTACCCCCTTCTCTCACCACCTCATTGTCTTCGGCCGATTTTCCTTTGGGCACACTCATATGCGGAAGATTCGGGAGGGTCAAAATCAGTTTGTTGAATTGAGCTTCAAGCGTCTCGAGGCTGGTATTTTTTTCGGCCAGCTCTGCTTTCAACGCAGCCACTTCTGCCTTTCTGGCTTCCGCCGCATCTTTTTCCCCTTTACCCATCAGCATGCCGATTTCCTTGGAGGCCGCATTGATGGTGGCCTGAACAGATTCGGCAGCAAATTTTATCTTTCTGAGTTCCTCATCGGTCCCCACAATCTGATCGACAGTGCCAATATGGGGATAATTGCGTACGGCCAGTCTCTCTTTAACCAGCTCGGGATTTTGACGGATGAAATTAACCTGTAACATTATGGTTGCTTACGTTTTTTGATTTTGTAGGCCGACAAAGATAATCGGAAATATTTATCAGCCCGAGCCACCGACCTAAAACGATGAAATAATGAAGACCCCACCTCAAGATAAAAAAAATCGATTTGACACTTATTCCAATCTATCCCTATAATTTTGCGCCATGCAACATGCGGAAGAGGACCTGCAGGTCAGATGGCTTAAACTGAGGATCAAACTGAAAGAGCATTTTGGCATCAAGCCCGACATGAACGGCGTACTGATGCTGATAGGCGTTCAAGAGCTAGGACAAGGCCCGCAGGAATTCAGCAAAGAACAAAAGCAGGATTTGATGCACATTGCCGTTTGTACGGTACTGTCATTGGGCGGGTATTATCATCCCGACGGACTGGATGAGGAAGGCTGGCCTCATTTCTCTCAGCTGATACCTTTGCCGGATTACACTTTGATCGACCAGGAAAATTTTTTGAAAGACCATATTTTACTTTATTTTCAATCTCAGCACTTTATTTAAAAATGATAACCATGAACATGAAACGTATCTTCTTTTGCTGCATTTTAAGCATTTTCATCGCTGCCGGCGCTATGGCACAGGTAAAAAAAGTTCCTGCCACTACAGCACCCGCCACTACAGTAAAAAAGGCTGCTCCAGCGGCCAAGACTGCCCCCAAACCTGCAACAGCACAGGAGGTGAATCCAGGAAAAACCAAAGTAAAAATCACTACCGACTTGGGCGTTGTGGTGGTGAGATTATATGATGCCACACCCAAACACAGAGACAATTTCATCAAGCTGGTGAAACAAGGATTTTATGACAGTCTATTGTTTCACCGTGTGATTCAAGGATTCATGATTCAAGGCGGCGACCCTATGAGTAAAAATGCTCAGCCTGGCGTGATGCTGGGTATGGGCGGCGGCGATATGGAAAGAATTCCCGCTGAGTTTAATAGCAAATTATGTCACATCAAAGGCGCTTTAGCAGCTGCAAGAGATGGTAACCCTGAAAAAGCCAGCTCGGCCTGCCAGTTTTATATTGTTCAAGGCAACATCGTTTCGGATCCGGAGTTGGATGCGCTGCAACAACAAAAAGGCATCAAGTATACACCAGCTCAAAGAGCGGCCTATAAAACAAAAGGCGGTACTCCATTCTTAGACATGGATTATACCGTTTATGGTGAAGTGGTGAGTGGACTTGACGTAATCGATAAAATTGCCGCCGCTCCCGGTGATGCCAGTAATCGTCCCAACAAAGATGTACATATGAAAATGGAATTGCTGCCATAAACACCGATTTACACAAATTAATTTAACTTGCAGGCCTTAAAATCATAGCATTCAAATGAATTTTCCCTCTCATCTTAAATATACCAAGGACCACGAATGGATCCTTGTTGAAGGCAACACAGCCACTGTAGGCATCACCGATTTCGCACAACGCGAATTGGGTGATATTGTGTTTGTAGACATCAGCAGTGTGGGCAAATCACTGGCCGCCGAAGAGGTGTTTGGCACCGTAGAAGCGGTGAAAACGGTGAGCGACTTATTCCTCCCGGTAAAAGGAACCCTCACAGAGGTAAATCCAGCGTTGGAAGCCAATCCCGAACTGGTCAACAGTGATCCTTATGGCGAAGGATGGATGGTGAAAATGACCATCGAAAATATCGCTGATGTTGATGGATTGATGTCGGCTGAAGCCTATGCTGCTTTGGTAGGTTAATCTCAAATCCATCAGTTTGCAAAAGATTCCCATACGGAAATTCATACCCGGCATCATCTGGTTTTTTGTTGTGCTGACGTTGATTTGTCTGCCTAAGAAAGACATTCCAAGCCTGAACGGATGGGGAAGTTTTTTCGAAGCTATTTTTTTAGACAAATGGGTTCATGCCTTCATGTTCGGCATGCTGGCGTATTTGTTCATGATGCCCATCATTCCCTGGTCGTTCAGTTTGGACCGAAAAATGGGATTATTCAAAATAATAGTTGCCTTGAATGTTTTTTGGGGGCTGATGACAGAATGTATTCAATTAAAAGTCCCGGGCAGAAGTTTCGACCTGTTGGATTGGGCAGCCGACAGCTCGGGTGTGTTTGTTGCGTTTTTCCTTTCGCAACGACTGCTAAAAACAAGGCAGCACTGATTTTCACAACAAATGGATATGTTTTAACTTGACTGCGCATCAGCTTGGCTCAAGTTGATGACCCTATCGTTCATTAGATTATTACCCTATCTTTGAACCGCTCAAAAGAGTAAATATGGAATACAATACAATAAGAAGCCACCTCATCATGAAAGAGTATGGTCGCCACATGCAAAAAATGGTGGAAGACCTGATACAGATTCCCAACAGAGACGTGCGACAAAAAAGCGCTCATGCGATGATTGAGCTGATGGGATTTCTGAACCCCCACCTGAAAAATGTGGAAGACTTTCGTCATAAACTTTGGGACCATTTGTTTCTGATCAGCGATTTTAAATTGGATGTAGACAGTCCCTATCCCATTCCTACCCGCGAAACCTTAAAAGCGAAACCACAGAAATTAAGATACCCGAAAAAATATCCGAAATTCAATCACCTCGGCAAAAACATCGAGCTCATCATCGACAAGGCGCTGAAAGAGGAAAATCCGGAAAAGAAACAAGGATTCGCCAACAGCATCGCCTATTACATGAAGCTCACGTACAGCAACTGGCATAAAGAGTTGGTGCACGACGACAACATCCAAAGCGAACTAAATACCATCACTAACGGCGAGCTAGAATTCAACAACAGACCTTTTGTAAAACACCGTAACGATAACCGTTCAGAATTGGACGATTACAGAACAGGTGGCAGAAACCAATATCGCCCCAATTACAGCAATCGCGACAATCGCGGGGGCGGAGGAAGAGACAATCGCGGAGGCGGAGGAAGAGACAACCGCAACAATGGCGGCGGACGCGATAACCGTAACAATCGTAATTTCAAAAAAAGATATTGATTTCTTCGGAAATCAAAGCGTGATAGGTTTGACCTCACATCGGTTACTTCAACAGTGAACACATCCAGTTGGGCAAACATCACCACCTAACATCCTATCAATCCACAAACCTCATCTTCATGAGCATTTTCGAAGTCATCGGAGGAAAAAGACTATCCGGAAACATCATTCCCCAAGGCGCAAAAAACGAAGCCCTTCAAATCATCAGTGCCGTACTGCTTACTGCCGATGAAGTGGTCATCCAAAACATTCCCGACATCATCGACGTCAACCTGCTTATTGAGCTGTTGAAGGAAATGAATGTGAAGGTGAACCGAACGGACAGGCATACCTGTATTTTTCAGGCAGATGATGTGGATGTGGACTATCTGCAAAGTGAGGCCTTTCACAAAAAAAGCGGCCGCCTCAGAGGCTCCGTGATGCTGGCAGGACCATTGCTGGCCAGATTTAAAAAAGCCTATCTTCCCAAACCGGGAGGCGATAAAATCGGCAGAAGAAAGCTGGACACCCACATCATCGGGTTTCAAAAGCTGGGAGCCGATTATTCCTACAATGAAACCTCCAATTGTTTTCAGCTGGAATGCCCTCAATTGAAAGGCACTTACATGTTGCTCGATGAGCCCAGTGTAACGGGTACTGCCAATATTTTGATGGCGGCGGTACTGGCATCGGGCACCACCACCATTTACAATGCCGCTTGCGAACCTTACATACAACAACTCTGTCGCATGCTCTCCCGCATGGGTGCCAAAATAGAAGGAGCCGGCAGCAACATGCTGATCATTCACGGAGTTGAACAATTGCAAGGCACCACCCACCAAATGTTGCCCGACATGATTGAAATCGGCAGCTTCATTGGATTGGCCGCCATGACACAAAGCGACATCACCATCAAAAATGCAGGTGTAAAAGAACTGGGGGTGATACCCGAAAGATTTCAGCAACTCGGTATAAAAATGAATATCCACGACGACGATATTCATATCCCTTCGCAGGACTGCTACGAAATTCAAACCTATCTCGAAGGCGGCATCCCTACCATTTACGATCATCCCTGGCCGGGCTTGACCCCCGACTTGCTCAGCATCATTCTGGTGACGGCCATACAGGCCAAAGGAAGTGTGCTGATTCATCAAAAAATGTTTGAAAGCAGATTGTTTTTTGTAGACAAACTCATAGAAATGGGCGCCCAGGTGATCCTCTGCGATCCACACCGTGCGGTGGTGGTGGGCATGGAACGTCAGAAAAAATTGCGTGGCATCACCATGAGCTCTCCCGATATCAGAGCCGGGGTGGCTTTGCTCATTGCCGCATTAAGCGCGGAAGGCAAAAGCACGATTCAAAATATTGAACAGATCGACAGGGGTTATCAATTCATCGATCAGCGACTGCAAGCATTAGGAGCCGAAATCATTCGCAAATCATAACCATCATTCAACCCCAAATACATACCCAACTTATTTCATGTCCAGCATCCACCAAAAAATTCTAATCATCACCGCGCCATCAGGCGCTGGTAAAACGTCCATCACACATTATCTGATGAATGAGTTTACGGTGTTGTCATTTTCCGTATCGGCCGCCACAAGAGCAGCCAGAAGCAATGAAAAAGACGGTGTGGATTATTATTTCATCAGCGTGGAAGAATTCAAGAACAAAATCAAGAGCAAGGAATTTGCAGAATGGGAAATGGTGTATGAAGGAAAATATTACGGAACCCTCAAGTCGGAATTAAAAAGAATCTGGGGCATGGGAAAAGTTCCGGTCTTGGATATCGATGTCAAAGGCGCGTTGCATGTGCAACAGCAATACCCCGAAAATACTTTGAGTATTTTTATTGAGCCGCCTTCAGTTGATGAGTTGAAGAGAAGATTGCAATCAAGAGGAACAGAAACCGAAGAAACGCTGAATGTGCGTGTGAACAAGGCCTCTTATGAAATCGGATTCAAAGAACATTTCGACAAGGTGATTGTCAACGACGATTTGGACAAAGCCTGCGAGATGGCCAAAATTGTGGTGGGAGATTTTCTTGGAAATTGATAATTAATATATTTATTGCATGGACTGGATTGCATTGCTTTCTATTTTCATCTCGTTGTTGCTGATTGGTTTCTTTTCTGGTGTGGAGATCGCCTTCATCTCCGCCAACAAGCTGTCTATTGAGCTTAAAAAAAAGCAAGGGACTTTTAGCGGAAAAACCTGGGGCGAATTCAACGATCATCCTACCCGTTTCATCGGCACCATATTGGTAGGCCTCAACATCCTGCTGGTGGTATACGGCTTTCTGATCGGCGACATGCTGAGTCCGATCTGGAATGCCATGAAAAACTACCTGCACAATTACGTGGCGGAGTCCAACATCGACTTTGTGCGCTTTCTGGTAGAAACCATTTTGTCTACCACCATCATCTTGTTCACCGAATTTCTGAGCAAAGCATTTTTCAAATCCAGAAGCAATGCGGTTGTCAATTCGAACATCATCAGCTATTTCGCACGCTTTTTTTACAACCTGTTTTCTTCACTCGCCTCTTTATTTGTAAGCATGGCCGAGTGGATCCTGAAATATGTTTTCAATGTAAAACTGCGCAAAAAAGACCAGGCCTTCAGCAAATACGACCTGGAACATTTTCTGAATCAAAGCAAGAAAAACGAAGATGAAGACTCCTCTGTCATCAACAAGGAGCTGTTTGAAAACGCCCTCAGCTTCAGTGAAATCAAAATCAGAAAATGCATGGTGCCACGCAAAGAAATTGAAGGGCTTGAAATCATGTCTACCGTGGAAATGGCCAAAGCGAAATTCATCGAATCCAAACTGAGCAAGATCCTCGTGTATGAAGGCAATATCGACAACATCACCGGTTACATTCATCATCTCGATCTGTTTAAAAATCCTGCAACATTGCAGGAAATTCAACACCCGATACCTACGGTGCCCGAATCGATGAGTGCCGCCGACCTGATGAACAAATTCAGCAAAGAGAGGAAAAGCATCGCCTGGGTGATTGATGAGTTTGGAGGAACCGCGGGCATCGTCACCATGGAAGACCTGCTCGAAGAATTGTTTGGTGAAATTGAAGACGAATACGATACCCCGGAGCATCTGATAGAAAAACAAATTGCCGAAAACGAATTCATCTTCAGCGGCAGAATGGAACTCGACCATATCAAAGACAAATACAGAATCCGTTTCGAAAAAACCGAACATGCCGAAACGCTTTCCGGTTACATCATTCAAAACAACGAGTCGATACCCAAACTCAAGGAACGCATCATCATCGGCGACCTCGAATTCGACATCTTGAACGTGCGTGATACAAGAATAGAAACTGTAAAGCTGAAAGTGCTGAAATGACCCGCATGAACATCGCCATTTCCATTCCCGAATACGACAATCATCTGCAAGAGATTCCTTATCTGCTGAAGCTGACGGAATATCTCCTCACCCATCATCCCAACATGACCCTGCTGCTGCTGTTGGAAAAAGACAGTCCCAAAGTAGCGATGTTCGCCGCTAACCCGCAAGTGGTTGTATGGCTCAAAGTTCCGCCAAGGAAAAACTTTATGGCTACCCTGTGGTTTCGTCATTTCCGATTGAAGCGCCTGCTTCGGCGCCAACGCATAAACGTTTTTGTATCACATGACCAATCGGTGAAAACAAACGATAGTTTGTACCAGATGCTGTGGATAGACAACATGGCCAGGCTGATGAAACAAACCGCAGCACTGAATCGGGTGCAACAGATCATCGCCACAGACGAATGGCTTTGCGATCGCATCAAAGAGAAATCCGGAACTAACGCTGAAGTAATAACCACCGGATTCGAACAAGCCTTCAACACCGACAATCAGGAGATAAAAAATAAGTACACAGACGGCAGAGATTATTTCTGTTGCCATGCTTTGGACCTCCGGCAAGAGCAGCTCATCACACTGCTCAAAGGATTCTCGGCCTTCAAAAAAATGCAACGGTCGGGCATGAAGCTGTTGTTGCTGCTTGATACAGAGCAGGAGAAAAACATAGTTGCCTCCATTGCCAATTACAAATACAAAGAAGATGTGGTTTGCATCGTTGATGACGATGTGCAGGAACGACAAGCTTTGATCGCCTCGGCTTATGCCAATATTTTTCTGCAAAACAACATCAGCGTAAATCAAGGCATGATGGCTTCCATCAGTGCCGGTGTACCCATCATCACAGACCACGAACCGGCCATGCAATCGGCCTTTGAAGAGGTGGCGGCTTTTAGTGAAAAAACAGAAAAAGACATCGCCAAAAACCTGATGGAAATTTACAAAGATGAGACATGGCGACAGTCACTGATCAACATGGGTTATACGATGGCTGCAGCGCGAAGCTGGAACGAGGTGATGAGCCGATTCAACACACTGATCCCTTCTGCAGATTCTTAATTAGCCTTACCTTTGCCCGAAAATGAAATCATGCATAAATCAACCATAACTATAGATGTGATCCTGGATCCGAACCGCATTCCCGAACAAATCAACTGGCAAGCCAGCGACAGCACTGCCGACATGGTGCAACGCGCCAAAGCCATGTGTATGGCCTTTTGGGACGGCGCCGACAAATCTGCACTTCGCATCGACCTTTGGACCAAAGACATGATGGTGGACGAGATGGGCGATTTTTTTTACCAGATGCTGATGACCATGGCCGATACATTCAAAAGAGCCACCAACAATGAACCTTTGGCCGAAGAAATGAAAACATTCGCCAAAGACTTTTACAAAAAATTTCGCGACGAAATGATACAGCAATCCTAATCATCAATTCTTCAATTCTAAATCACAACACCATGTCACTCGAACAAAACATAATGGCCGAAATGAAAGAGGCCATGAAATCTAAAAACGAACCGGTACTGAGAGCACTGAGAGCCATCAAGGCCGAAATCATCAAAGCCAAAACAGAACCCGGCGCCAATGGCGAACTGGATGAAGCCACCGAGCAAAAGTTTTTGCAGAAAATGATGAAACAACGCAAAGATGCGCTTGATATTTTTGTACAGCAAGGCAGAGAAGACCTGGCACAGAAAGAAAGAGAAGAAATGGAAGTGATAGAAAAATTCCTGCCCAAACAAATGTCGGAAGATGAAATTCGTGAAGCCGTGAAAGCCATCATCGTCACCACCGGTGCTGCAGGAGCGGGCGACATGGGCAAGGTGATGGGCGTGGCCTCCAAACAAATGGCCGGAAAAGCCGACGGTAAAACCATCAGTGCCATTATAAAGGAAATGCTGGGCTGATACACCTCGAACTTATTGCAACATCATGATCCTCGATATTCTTTTTCTGCTGCTGATGATACTGGCACTCTATAAAGGTTTGAAAAGAGGAATAGTACTTTCATTATTCGACTTTATCGGATTTTTTATAGGACTGGCGGCGGCACTGAAATTATCGGCCATCACAGCAGTTTATCTGAAAGCACATTTTTCCTTATCAGGCATCTGGTTGCCATTTTTTTCCTTCATTCTAGTATTTGCACTGGTGGCAGTGGGTATGCATTATGCAGGCAAACTGATGACCAAGACTTCGGAAGCCATCATGATGGGTTGGATGAATAAACTGGGAGGTGTGTTGTTGTACATGATTTTGTATGGGATGATTTTCAGTATTCTGATTTTTTATGGCAAGCAATTGAAAATTTTCACTCCAGATATGTTAGCGTCATCAAAAGTATATCCGCTCGTTTCACCGCTAGCACCCGACATCATGGAGATGCTGGGAAAACTGATTCCTGTTTTACAGGATGTATTTCATCAGCTTGAGGATTTTTTTTCGGGAGTTTCCCGGAATTTACAGTAAAATGTATTATTTGACGTAATTTAGCCCGAATCAGAACCAGGCACTATGATGCGTATGTGCATGTGGCGTAAGAAATAAACAAAACTGCTTTTCAACATGGATTACTCTATACAACAAGATGGCAAATTCAAGTTCATCGAAGAAGGTGAAGGCGAAGTGCTGATGCTGCTGCATGGCTTATTCGGGGCCTTGAGTAATTTCAAAGACCTCATCGAACATTTCAAAAAGACACATAAGGTGGTGGTGCCGATGTTGCCATTGCTGGAGATGGATTTATTGCATACGTCTGTTGGCGGCTTGCAAAAGTTCGTGAACAAGTTCATCGAACACAGAAATTATACCGGCATTCATTTGCTGGGCAATTCCTTAGGTGGTCACGTTGGACTGGTACATGTGCTCAAGAAACCCGAAAGAATCAAATCGCTTATCCTAACAGGCAGCTCCGGTCTTTTTGAGAACGGCATGGGCGATTCTTATCCAAAAAGAGGCGATAAAGAATATATCCGCAATAAAACCGCGCTTACCTTTTACGATCCCGCCATGGCTACAGACGAACTGGTGGATGAGGTTTTTGAAATCACCAACAACCGACTCAAAGTCATCAAAATCATCGCACTGGCCAAAAGCGCCATCCGCAATAATTTAGGTGAAGAGCTGAACCAGATTAAAATTCCAACCTGCCTGATCTGGGGAAAGAACGATACCATCACGCCTCCATTTGTGGGCGAGGAATTCCATAAGCTCATTCCCAACTCGGAACTTCATTTCATCGACAAATGCGGGCATGCGCCGATGATGGAAGTACCCCATGAATTCAACCGAATCCTGGATGGATTTCTGTTGAAAGTTGGCCAGCCGGTTTAACAATTTTTTGAAAGCAACGACCTTTCGATTGCCATAGGATGTCATAGATTTACGAAGACCAATTTTCATCACATGCTCACTTCTGAATTAATCGACCAGAACATACCCCGTCTTCAACTGCACGACACCATTGGCAAAGCCAAGCAACTCATCAATGATTTCAAGCTTACACACCTTCCTGTAATATCCGAAAAAAAATACCTGGGACTCATCAGCGAAGACGACCTGCTGGACTTTGATGACGACAAAGCCATCATAGAAAATATCAATGAACATATTCAGTTGATTTATGTGCCCGATGATGTTCATTTTCTCAACGCAATAGGATTTTGCAATCAGTACGAATCGAATATTGTTCCTGTGCTCGATAAAGAGGCTGTATTCATTGGGGTGATCACGGCCACAGAACTGCTAAAGATGCTGGGTGAATTTTCTGGGGCCAACGAAATCGGCGGCATCATAGTACTAGAGACAGAAAGAATTCATTTCTCCTTGTCCGAAATCAGCAGAATTGTGGAAAGCAATGATTGCACTATCCTTCACCTCAACACCATGACCAACGTGAGCAATGGCGCCCTACAAATCACCTTGCACCTCAACAAAAGAGAAATCGCCGCAGTGGCCGCCACTTTCCAGCGTTTTGAATATCACATTGTACATCAATTCGGATTCGATAAATTTGAAGACCGTTCGGATACCAACTTCAGAAACCTGATGAACTATCTGGAAATCTGATCATCTCAGAAATGATAAAACCATGAGCAAAAGAATCCGCTGCTATGCTGTGTTGGTGTTCTTCTGCTTTTGCCAAAAGGTCGCCATTTCCGGCAATCTTCCAATTAAAGTCTTTGATACGCTTTTCAATAAAACCATAGACCCCAACGCCTTGCTGAAAGTAGGACAGGTGAAGATTACAGGAAACAAAAAAACAAAAGACTACATCATTCTGCGCGAACTCAGTTTCAATATCGGTGATTCCATCAAAGCCGGCGAGCTCTACAATGAAATTGAAAAAGCGAAATCCCTGATATACAACACCAACCTTTTTTCAATCGTTGAGATTCGGCCAGAACTGGCCAATGCCTACGAACTTCAGCTAACGATTGCCGTTATTGAAAGATGGTATATTTACCCCGCACCCCAATTCAAGCTGATCGACCGCGACTTTAATGAATGGTGGCGCACCTACCATGCCGATCTTCAAAGAGTGACTTACGGCATCAAATACACGCAGTATAATGTAAGTGGAAGAGCAGATCAATTGAACTTCTATTTGCTGAACGGCTACTCGCGGAATTTCACCGCTGTTTACAATGCGCCCTATTCCAACAAAAAACTGACTGAAGGATTTTCTTTCGCTACGGGCTTCTCACAAACAAAAGAGTTTCCTTACAAGACCAATATCGATAACAAGCTGATGCAATTCAAAAGCGACCGTTTCGACAAAGATGCTTTTTTCATCAGTGGAACTTACCGCGTAAGAAAAGGTTTCTACCGAAAACATTTTCTTACGGTGCAATACACGCATGTGAAAGTAAACGACAGCTTACTGACTGAAAAATACAATCCCGATTATTTCAACATCAACAAAAGTCAGATCGGATATACAGATATCAGCTACGGATATCAATACGCGAATATCGACAACATCAATTTTCCCCAACAAGGCAAAATTTTCACCTTGGGCATCATCAAAAGAGGACTGGGTATCAAAGGCGGAATCAATATGCTGAGTGTTGATTTTACTTTCCGAAAATACTACCCGCATTCACACGGCTTCTTCAGCAGCCTGGTGTTCATGGGGAAATTAAAACTTCCTTTCCGTCAGCCTTACCTCAATCAGCGGGCCCTGGGCTATGGCGATTTTTACTTGAGCGGCCTAGAAAATTATGTGGTGGATGGTGTGGTGGCCGGCGTTGGCAAGTACACAATTTCAAAGAAACTCTTGTCATTTAAAATCCCTGTGCCCTTCAAAATCAAGGCGTTGCCCTACATCCCATTTTCATTTTATGGCAAGGCTTATGGTGAAACCGGATTTGCCTACAATCGTCACGAACTGGATACGCGGCTCAATAATCAACTTTTATATACCGGAGGATTTGGCCTAGACATCTTGAGCCTTTATGACCTTAAACTGAGTGTGGAATTCAGTTACAACCAATTAGGCGAAAAGGGGTTATTTTTGCATGCCAGAAGCATTTTGTGAGTAAGCTGATTTGCCTTACCTGTAGGGATGTTGACCTTAATCGTCAAGCAAAGGGCTAATCAAGTGGCAAATTTTTAATAACAAAGCAAGCAGATGAAAATAGCAATATACAGTCGCGGTGTTGAAAATGACCAGATGAAAGACATCAGTCAGCTTTTCGAACATCTGATGGCCAATGGCGTGGAGCCTGTTTTCTTTCAGGATTTCTTCAATCAGTTTTATTGTTCTGTTAATCTGGATACCAATTATTCCACGTTCAGTTCTTTTGAAGATTTGGATCAGCAGGTAGATTGCATGATTAGTTTGGGAGGAGATGGTACCTTGCTGGATACTGTTACTTTAGTGAGAGATTCAGGCATTCCGATACTTGGCATCAACTACGGCAGATTGGGTTTTCTGGCCAATCTGGGAAAAGAAGAAATCAGCACCGCCATTGATGCTATCGCCAACAGAAAATATGTTACCGATAGTCGTACGCTGGTGCATCTGGATGCCAATGTGCCCTTGTTCGGAAAAACACCATATGGACTGAATGAGTTCTCTATTCATAAGATGGATACTTCTCCCATGATCAAGATACACACCTATCTGAATGGCGAGTTTCTAAACACTTACTGGGCAGATGGATTGATTGTGGCCACGCCAACCGGGTCTACCGGTTATTCCTTAAGCTGCAATGGTCCGGTGGTATTCCCCGACAGCAGCAGTTTTGTGATCACTCCTGTTGCGCCTCACAACCTGAACATCAGACCCATCATCATCCCCGATAACAACATCATCTCCTTTGAAGTGGAAGGAAGAACGGATGGTTTCATCTGCACGCTAGACAGCCGCAGAGAAATTGTGAGCAAGGAAGTGCAACTGGCGGTAAAAAAAGAAAGTTTTGACATACAGCTCATTCGGATGAACGAAAATAATTTCCTGCAAACACTCAGAAACAAACTCAGTTGGGGACTCGATAAAAGAAATTAGTGCAAAAACCCCGTCAACCCATCACATGCCCGGCAGCGCAAGAAAAATAAAAACCATATTCTTCATCTACTGGATACTGTTATTCTACATTATCGCAGCGCTGATTTGGTGGTACATCGCCCTCATCCAACAAAATGATCAGATGGCTGCTTACAAAACGGCTTTGTTGCAAGCCGGAAAAACGATTGCCGCCACCGACTACAATCTTATCGCCTTAGAAAAACAAAGAAAGACCGCCCAATATTTGGGAGAAGGAAGCATTTTTCTGTTACTCATCATCTCGGGGGCTATCTTCCTTTTCCGGGCCGTTAAAAAACAATTTAAAATTACTCAGGAGCAGCATAGTTTTATGATGGCGGTCACACACGAACTGAAAACACCTTTGGCTATCACCAAACTGAACCTCGAAACTTTACAAAAAAGAAAACTCGACGAATCACAGCAATCAAGGCTTATCGGTAATACCCTGCAGGAAGCCAACCGGATGAATGCATTATGCAGTAATCTTTTAATCAGTTCGCAAATGGAGGCTGGCGGATACAAGTTGAACAAAGAATCCGTTGTACTCAATGAGCTGGTAAAAGTTACCGTCAATGATTTTGTCAACCGATACCCCGAAAGAAAAATTGAAGGAAATACAGAACCCCCGCTGACAAGCAGTGCGGATCATTTTCTGCTCCAAATAGCGGTTAATAATCTCCTTGACAACGCCATAAAATATACACCCAAGGAAGGTGCCGTTTCCATCAGCGTGTATGAACACGAAGGCATGAATTGCATTGAGGTGCGCGACGAAGGACCCGGTATCAAGGATGCCGATAAAAGAATGGTATTTGAAAAATACAGAAGACTGGGAACTGCTGCCACTCAACGCGCCAAAGGAACAGGCTTGGGGCTTTACCTCGTAAAAAGGATAGTAACGGCCTTGAATGGACGCATTCAAATAGAAGACCATTCGCCGAAAGGCAGCCGTTTCATCTTATCGTTGCCGAAAGAGGTATGTTGATTCCATAAAATCAAGATTTATACAATTGAACGGCTTTGAGAAACAGAAAAAATGAACATGAATAAAAAGTATTCGATTCTCTTGGTGGAAGATGAAGAAAATCTTCAGGAGGCACTAAAACTGAACCTCGAACTGGAAGGCTATGAGGTGAGCAGCAGCTTTGACGGCAGTGCCGCATTGAAAATCATCCACCAGGAACATTTCGATCTGATCATTCTCGATGTGATGCTGCCAGAAGTTGACGGCATTTCGGTACTGGAAAGTATTCGTGTGCAACAGATCAACACACCCATTCTGATCCTGAGTGCCAAAAGCAGCAGTGCCGACAGGGTGCTGGGCCTTAAAAAAGGAGCCGACGACTATCTGACCAAGCCTTTCAATCTTGAGGAACTGTTACTGCGTGTGGAAAATCTGATCAGAAAAAATGAAATCATCGCCAACAAATCCACCCTCAGCGATCATTACGAATTCGGTGGACACAGCATAGACTTCAACGGACTAACAGCCATCAATAAACGGGGAGAACAGATAGAACTGACCAAGAAAGAAGCCATGCTCCTGAAACTGCTTATTGAAAACAAAAACGAAGTGGTGACGCGCGAAAAAATACTGCAGACCGTTTGGGGCTACAATGTTTATCCCACTACCCGTACAATCGACAATTTCATTTTGAACTTCAGGAAATACTTCGAAGAAGATTCGAGGCATCCGGTTTATTTTCATTCTGTCCGGGGTATGGGATATAAGTTCACGCTTGGTTCATAAAACGAACGCAACAAGCAGCCTTCACTTATAAATCACCCAACTGCGGTCTGATAACGATATCTTCCACACAGGCCTGCGGAGACAGTTGTGTAGCCGCATAAACCATTTCAGCGATATCTTCCACCACCATGATGCGATTGTTGCTGTTGTCGAAATCTCCCCAGGAGTCGGTTAATACCGCGCCCGGAAAAATGGATGTCACTTTGATCTGATGAGGCATCAGTTCGAGACGCAGATTCTTACTATATCCATGTAAGGCATATTTGCTTACCCCATAGCATCCACCATTGGCATAGGCACGAAGTGAAGCAATGGAACAACTAAAAAAGAGATGGCCTTTCCCTGCAGCTATCATGGCTGGCAGGAAGGCGGTGGTAACATGATAAGCCGTATAAAAATTCACATCCATCATCCGGGCAAGAACCTCACCTTGTTCATCCTTGCAATCTCCAGGTTCATAGGAACCCGCATTGTTGATAAGGATGTCTGGTGTGGCAATAGACAAACAAAAATCGGCAAATGCTTTTGCCTCCGGTTGTTTCGACATGTCGCCGCAAAATACATGTATGCCTGCTTCGGGATAAGCGGCTTTGATTTCATCACGGGTGGTATTCAGCTGAGTCGCTGTTCGTGCCGAAAGAAAAACCTGATGACCTTCTTTTACAAATCTGATGGCCAAGGCCTTTCCAATACCTTTGCTTGCACCTGTGATCACTACATTCATGATGATGATTTTATAGAAAAACTGTTATACTTTACCTCGTCAATCCAACGTTGGGACATGACTCCGAAAATTGAACGATTATCTTTACCTTACCGGTCCAAAGATAATTACAACCCATCCAAATTGTTATGACGACAAAAAGATACGAACACATTTTTTTTGATTTGGACCATACCCTCTGGGATTTTGATGCCAATGCCCAACTCACCATGAAGGCTGTTTTTGAAGATTTTGAACTTGACCATAAGTTAGCTTGCGGTTTTGAAGATTTTTTCGAAAAATATGCCGTTCACAACAAACTGCTTTGGGAAAGATACCAGAAAGGATTCATCACAGCCGACGAGCTCAAATGGCGTAGAATGTGGCGCACCCTGCTCGATTACAAGATCGGTGATGAGGAGTTGTCTAAAAAAATGAGTGCCGCTTTTCTTGAGATCCTGCCCACCCAGCAAGGCATGTTTCCGCATGCCCATGAGATTTTGGCTTATCTGTCACAAAAAAAATATTCGATACACCTTATTACCAATGGCTTTGAAAAGACACAATGGAACAAGATCAGAAACAGCAAGATCGATCATTTCTTCACGCATGTGATCACTTCCGAAGCGAGCAACAGCATGAAGCCGGAAAAAGAAATTTTTGAATATGCCATCCGCAAAGCGGGCACTACCATGAGCGCTTCCATCATGATCGGCGATAACCTGGAAGCCGACATCACGGGGGCTTTGAATGCAGGCATGGATGCGATATTTGTCAATCATATCAAAGCTTCAACAGACATCAAACCCACCCATATCATTCATGACCTGAAAGAACTGGAAAATATCCTGTAAATAAAAAACCTCTCGTTTCTGAGAGGTTTTTTTTGAGAAGCGAATTAGTTAGATTTCTTTTCTGCATCCGATTCACCTTCTGCTTTCTTCTTATCCTTGCAGCAAGATTTTTTAGATTTGTTGCAGCAGGTTTTTCCTTTTGCACATTTTTTCTCATGATCCTGAGAAAAAGCAACTCCACTAACCAGGAAAGCGGCAGTGGCGAGTAATAATAATTTTTTCATGATGTTATTTTTTAAGACAATAAAAATAGGAATTAATTTTTACAGACACAATGATTGCCTTGTTAAAAAAAATCAGAGTGTGGCGATAACAGAAACACCCCCTTTGACCACTTCATTGAGCGCCACATCGATCTTTGTGCCCACAGGCAACAGCAAATCTACACGACTGCCGAATTTAATAAAACCCAATTCCTCCGTTTGTTTAACTTCCTGGCCCACTGAAAGGTAATTTACTATACGTTTGGCCACAGCGCCCGCAATTTGCTTCACCAGAATTTCGGTATTGCCTTTTTTTATCACCACAGAATGTCTTTCATTTTCGGTAGATGATTTGGGATTCCAGGCCACCAGGTATTTTCCTTTGTGATACTGATTGTACACCACTTGGCCCGAAACCGGGTTTCTGTTCACGTGTACATTGGCGGGGCTCATGAAGATGGAAACCTGTAAGCGCTTTTCTTTGAAATATTCCTCATCAACTACCTCTTCAATCACCACCACTTTTCCATCGCAGGGAGACACCACCGCTTTGTCGTCAATGGTCAGTTTGCGGGAAGGAATTCTGAAAAATGAAACAACAAACAAAAAGAAAATCAAAGAGATTCCTGCAAAGATGTTGCAGATCCAGTTGCAAGAACAGCAACACATCAGTTTGTAACAAACGATGTTCAGCACCAGCAGCACCAGGCCCACCCAGCCTATCGACTTATATCCTTCGCGATGTATGGTCATGATTAAAATTTTTAAAGCGCAAATGTAAGAAGAAGAGTGTAAAGCGTAAGATTGATTTGAAGAAAGAAACAATACCTGCCATCAGGATATTTCAGTAAAACCTCAATCACATCAGCCATTTCACATAAATCCAAACGGCTGGTACAGCCAACAAGAGTGAGTCGAAGCGATCCAGGAATCCGCCATGCCCGGGTAGGATACTGCCACTATCTTTGATGCCGGCGGTACGTTTCAATTTGCTTTCGATAAGATCACCAAGGGTACCCATGACTGCGCAAAGCAGTGAGATGATGGCCCATTCTTTTCCGCTGATGATTTTTGCCGAAGGAATTATCGTGCCCAGAAAAGTGATGGTGGCCACAGCCAAAACAATTCCACCCAGTGTGCCTTCAATGGTTTTCTTGGGAGAAACTTTACTGAGTGGAGTCCTACCTATCAAAGAGCCAACAATGTAAGCCATGGTATCGTTGATCCAAATCGAAAAGATAATTCCACATGGCAGCAAGGGAGAATACTTTTCGGAAGAAACGGGTGAATGCATTCCCAGGTCATACAACATCACCATCGGCAGAATGATGTAGGGAATAATCACCAGCATTAAACTTGCATATGTCTTTTGGGTGATGAGTCGCACAATTTGAACAAACTCATAACCACAGCCGGCCATGATCAGCGCCATCAATACCCGAAACGCCAATGGATGAAAAAGCAAACCACCGAGCATCACGACAACAAATATGAGGGCGGTGAGTGCACGGGTTTTGAAGGTGGAAATATCTAAAGCCATTGTAAAGTTGATGATGTTGATGTAGAATTATTGAGTTACGCAAGTATCATTTGGCATGATGGGATCAGGCAAATGGGTGTCCTGACTCATAATGAGCCATCAGCGATTGTTCTCTGGTATATATGCGCATCTTGTTGACTTCAGAATATTTTTTCAGTATGTTAAAAAGGAAAACCAACACAACTAAAGCGATGATGCCCATCCACCCATCCACTTTCATGTCCATATTCTCCGGAGCAATTTTTACATGCTTTTGACTTAACACATAAAGTTGTGCGGTGGCGATGGCGTTGTTCATGAAATGTGCCACAACATTCACCCAGATGTTTTTGGTATGATGGTACATGAGGCCCAAAGCGAAACCCAACAAGGCTCGGGTGAAAAAAAGATAAATGGAAGCATGAACCAGACTGAAAATAAGCGAGGTGACGATGATAGCCAACAGCGGCTTTTTCCACCATTTCACAAAAAGGGTTTGCATCGTGGCCCTGAAAAAAAGTTCTTCAAACACAGCCGGTAAAAAAGCCATGATCACAAGTGCCAACATAAAATCGGTAGTACTGTTGAGATGCCCCATCGCCTGAATCTGGTCGTTGTACAGATTTTCCATTCTTTGTGCAAGCGCATCGAATGAAGGAAAATGAGCCAGCATACGTTGTGATATATCCTGCAATGGACCTCCCAGCAGGCCGGCCGTAAAAATGATCAGAAAACCGAGGATGATTTGATAGATGCTGATGTATCGGCTGAATCCCATCCATATCATTTCCTTTCCATTGGTGACGAAAGAGTAGGTGACAGCTGGAAGCATGAACATGAAAATGGTACTCACAAACTGAATCCATCTCAGTAAGCCAACATTTTCGGGGTTTTTCATCGCTATCAAAATCGCATCACCCATCTTTTCGAATGGCGTGCCGTCGGGAATGATGGATAAGCTCATGACCACTTGCACAATTGAACCCAGAAACATACCGATTCCGGTAAACAGCAGGAGCATGCCAAACTGTCCCCAACCCGTGAATCCTTTATTGCTTTTATATTGCATAGCCGAGGTTTAATGCTTACTTTCGCGCTGCAATATACTAATCATATGCCCAAAATCGGCAACATCGTATTACCCGAATTCCCGCTGCTGCTGGCTCCCATGGAAGATGTGAGCGACCCGCCTTTCCGTGCGGTTTGCAAAGACAATGGTGCCGATCTGATGTACAGCGAATTCATCAGCAGTGAAGGGCTGATCAGAGATGCCATGAAGAGCAAGAAGAAACTGGATTTCACCGAAGAGGAAAGACCCTTCGGCATACAGATATTCGGCGGAGATGAAGAAGCCATGGCCATGAGTGCGCGGATTTGCGAAACAGTGAACCCCGATCTGGTGGACATCAATTTTGGTTGTCCGGTAAAAAAAGTGGTGAGCAAAGGTGCGGGTGCCGGTGTGTTGAAAGACATCGACCTCATGGTGCGTTTAACCGAAGCCGTTGTAAAGAGTACCTCTCTGCCTGTTACCGTAAAAACGCGACTGGGCTGGGATGAAAACAGCAAGAACATAGAAGAAGTAGCGGAAAGACTGCAGGATGTGGGCATCAAGGCGCTTTCCATCCATGGCAGAACCAGAGCGCAATTGTATAAAGGCGAGGCCGATTGGACCCTTATCGCCAAAGTGAAAAACAATCCCAGGATCAACATTCCCATTTTCGGCAATGGCGATATCGATTCACCGCAAAAAGCACTGGACTATAAAAATAGATTTGGCGTAGACGGCATCATGATTGGACGAGCCGCCATCGGTTATCCCTGGATATTCAGAGAAATCAAAGCCTACCTCAAAGACAAAACCATCTTGCCTCCCCCTACCCTCGAAGAACGCGTGCAGGTTTGCAAAAAACATCTGCAACGCTCCATCGAATGGAAAGGCCCCGTGGTGGGCATCAACGAAATGCGCAGGCATTATACCAATTATCTCAAAGGCTTGCCCGGCATCAAAGAATTCAGGTACCGTTTGGTGACCCTTACCTCACCGGAAGCCATCAACGAAGTACTGGATGAAATTACCGCACATTACAAGGATTATCAGTTTCCGCACATTCCCATCGAAATCATCGACTATCATCAGAACTGTCCGTTGTAGATTTTTTTTATTTGTGATTAGTGATTGGGGTAATAGCCAAATACAAAATTAACAGCGACATTCCTTCATCACAAATTACAAATCACAAACCTGAATGATAACAAACACTAACCAACACCTCCTCCGGTTGCACACTTGAATTGTAAAATCCTACAAGCGTGCCTTTTTCATCTATCAGATACTTGCAGAAATTCCAGGTGGGTGACTGATGATTCCAGCCGTTGCGTGAGGCGTCGGTAAGCCATTGGTAAACAGGATGCTGGTTTTTGTTGCTGACCACCACAGCTTTGGCAGCCAGCGGAAAGGTGACACCATAATTTTTTTTACAAAATCCAGCAATCTTTTCATTGGAATATTTTTCCTGGTTGCCGAAATCATTGGCCGGAAATCCGATGATCACGAGACTGTCTTTATGTTGTTGATACAAGTTTTCCAGCGCCTCATACTGCGCCGTAAAGCCGCAATCAGAAGCTGTATTGACCAGCATGATCTTCTTTCCCTTGAGGGTTGAAAAATTGAGTACGGTGCCATCAATCAGTTGCGCGTTCAGTGTGTAGAAATCAACGATAGGTTTCACCTGATGATCTCCTACATTGGTCAGGCTGTTTGAAGGACTCAACTTCATGATCAACGGATAAAAAACCTTTGTTACTCTTTGTCTGAAATTCATGTTTGAATTTTTTTTAGTGGGCACCACAATGTAGGTGATTGCTCCTGCAATAAGCAGGATGGCAGCAATGATTGTCGTTTTCATCTTGTTGACTTTCTTTTTCACCGGTCTACCCGAATATTTTTTTAAGCAGGTTGAGCTTCCCTTTCATCGGTGGATACTTCATGGAAGGATCAAACCAGTTAGGTGTTTTTAAAACGGATTTTTCATGGCTGAAAGTATCAAAACTGTACTTGCCGTGATACCGGCCTGTTCCGCTAAAGCCTCTGCCCCCAAATGGAAGATCATGGTTCATAAATTGCATACCGGTATTGTTGACGCATCCGCCACCAAAAGCCACTTCTTTCAGCCAGGTATTTTCTTTGGATTTGCTTCTGGTGAACACATAAAAGGCAAGCGGATTCTTGTGCCGGGCGATGAGGGTCAAAGCTTCTTCTTTTTCTTTGAAACTGATGATGGGCAATACGGGACCAAAAATTTCTTCCTGCATCACAGCGCTATCCACATCAACATTGTCCAATAGAGTAGGCGCGATGAACAACTTTGATTTATCGTGGATGCCCCCATGTAAGATGCGGCCTTGTTGCAGGTAACCGATGATTCTGTCAAATTGTTTTCCATTGATGATTTTGCCATAATGTTCCACTGCGGAAGGATCTTCATTATAAAATTTGTTGATGGTGGAAATCAAGGCCTTTACCAGTTTTTCTTTCACGGATTCGTGCACCAGCAGATAATCCGGGGCGATGCAAATTTGTCCGCAATTGGAAAACTTTGTCATCACAATTCTCCGCGCAGCCACATCAATATCCGCATCGGCTTCCACCACACAGGGACTTTTGCCGCCTAATTCCAAAGTGACCGGCACCAGATTTTTTGCAGCTAGTTGGTAAACAGCTTTGCCCACAGCAATACTACCGGTGAACAATACATGATCAAAGACGAAATGATTCATCATTTCTGGGACGATAACGGCACCATCACCTTCCGTGAAAAGCACATAGCGGCTGTCGAAGGTTTCCGTGATCATTTTCTTCATCAATTCACTGGTGGCGGGTGCATATTCCGAAGATTTGAGTACAGCACAATTGCCTGCGGCAATGGCGCCCACCAGCGGATTCAGCAACAATTGCAATGGATAATTCCAGGGACTGATAATCAGTACCACGCCAAGAGGTTCTTTGAAGATATAGCTTTGAGAAGGCAGATTCAGCAGGTTAGTTTTCACTTTTTTCGGTTTCATCCAGCTGTCTATATGCTTCAGTGCATGATTGATCTCATGCAACAAGATGCCATTCTCCGTCAACCAGCATTCCTCTTTGTTTTTTTTCAGATCCTGATGAAGCGCCTGATAAATATCATTTTCATACTGCATCACCACTGACCGAAGCTTCTGCAATTGCTGCTTGCGGAACACAGCTGATTGCGTAACACCAGTATCATAATAATTTCGCATGGCGGTTAAAGAAGAAAGCAAATCCATATCCGTATTTTTGGTAAAGTTAGGTGCTGTTTCACAGAACAAGTTCAAAAGGTTTCTAAGTTTGAAGGTATTCAATTGATTAAGCCTCAGCCCAACCTTTTTAAACAATTAAACCCATTAAACCTCATAAACACAATCCTGGGTCATGATGAATTTTTCCGACGAACATTACATGAAGCTGGCGCTGGCTGAAGCACAGAAGGCATTCGACAAAGAGGAAGTGCCCATCGGTGCCGTTGTAGTGATGCAGGACAAAATCATTGCCCGCGGGCATAATCAAGTGGAGTTGCTGAATGACAGTACCGCACATGCCGAGGTGCTGGCATTAACCACTGCCTTCAGCTATCTGGGGAGCAAATACCTGCCCGAGGCCACTTTGTACGTTACGGTTGAGCCTTGTTTGATGTGCAGCGGTGCGCTTTACTGGAGTAAAATAGGGCGTATCGTTTTTGGGGCCTACGACGAAAAAAACAGCTACAGAAAAAGCACCGGCACCAACAATCCCTTTCATCCCAAATCTGAAATCATCGGCGGGGTAATGGAAGAAGAATGTGCGTTGCTGATGAAAACGTTTTTCAAGAAACTGAGGTGAGCTGGATGCTGGATACTGGATGCTGGATACTGGATGCTGGATACTGGATACTGGATGCTGGATACTGGATACTGGATGCTGGATGCTGGATACTGGATGCTGGATACTGGATGCTGGAAACTTGATACTGGATACTGGATGCTGGATGCTGGATGCTGGATGCTGGATACTGGATGCTGGATACTGGATGCTGGATACTGGATGCTGGATGCTGGATGCTGGATACTGGATACTGGATGCTGGATGCTGGATGCTGGATGCTGGATACTGGATGCTGGATACTGGATGCTGGATACTGGATGCTGGATACTGGATGCTGGATGCTGGATGCTGGATATCTAGAATCTAGTATCAAGAATCTAGAACCTAGTATCAAGAATCTAGAACCTAGTATCAAGAATCTAGAACCTAGTATCAAGAATCTAGAACCTAGTATCAAGAATCTGGTATCAAGTTTCCAGAAACCAGTACCTTCGCACTCAAAATTTCATCACTAATAAATCATACCAATATGTCATTTACACTCGCACCTCTGCCATATGCGCACAACGCTTTGGAGCCGCATATCGATGAGCAAACCATGCACATCCATCACGGCAAACATCATCAGGCATATGTCGACAACCTGAACAAAGCCATCGCAGGAACTGAACACGAAGGAAAAACTATTGAAGAGCTGGTGAAGCATGCCGGCCAAATCAGCACAGCAGTCAGAAACAATGGCGGCGGTCATTGGAACCATACTTTCTTTTGGGCCAGCATGGCGCCCAATGCCGGAGGTACTCCAACCGGCCAATTGGCAGAAGCCATCAATGCTGCATTTGGCTCTTTCGAAGCTTTCAAAGAAAAATTTGCGCAGGCCGGCATGACCCGCTTCGGCAGTGGATGGGCCTGGCTGATCGTAAAAGACGGTAAGCTGGAGATCAGCTCTACTCCCAATCAGGATAATCCGCTGATGGATATCGCAGAAACCAAAGGCACACCGATTTTGGGCGCCGATGTTTGGGAGCACGCTTATTACCTCAAATATCAAAACAGAAGAGCCGATTACCTCGCCGCTTTCTGGAATGTGGTAAACTGGGCGGTAGTAGAAGAAAGAATGTTGAAAGCCATTTAAGTTTCAATATTTTAAAAGGTTTAAAAGGTTTCAGGGGATGGGTTGATATCCAAATATGATTTTTTAGTCAACACCAACTTCTGAAACCTTTTCAACTTATTGAACATGTATCCATTTTACGGCACCGGATCATATCCATGTCCACCCCAGGGGTGGCAACGCCCTACTCTTTTTACTGTAAGCCATAAACCTTTGATGGGTCCGTGTTTTTTAAAAGCCTCCAATCCATAGTGAGAGCAAGTGGGCGTGTACCTGCACTTGGGCCCGATGATGGGTGATATTACCCATTGATAAAATTTAATCAGTACGATAAAGGGAAATGAGAATATTTTATTGAGCAGCTTCATGATGGAATTGTAGCAGTTTGTTGATCGCTTTTTTCATGCAGGCGAAGAGCTCGGCATAAACCGGAATTTCTTTACCGATGTAAATGAAAAACACAGCCAGCGAAGATGAAGTGGAAGTCAGTTTTTGTTCCAGAGGATTTTTCTGCAATCGATAAGTTTCCTTCATCAAACGTTTGATGCGGTTGCGGTCGGTAGCCTTTTTAAAATTACGGCTACTTACCGTAAACCCAGCCTGTAAATCAGCTGTTTGATTGGCGTTGAGATACACCACTTTCAAAGGGAATTGCTGAAATGATTTTCCCTGGGCAAATACCTGCTGAATCAGCTTTCGGCTTTTTAGCCGCTCTGTTTTACCTAATGTATATCGCGGAACAGGTTTCAATACTTTAAGTTAATCAATTCGTGTCAGTTGGCAATTGAAGGGAAGATGATAAAAAAAGCCCTTGCTGACGCAAAGGCTATATAAGATTGTATAAACTGACTCAGTTTATTTTTTTGAACCGTGCTCGTCGGAAACAGTCAGTTTATGACGTCCTTTAGCTCTGCGGCTGGCCAATACTTTACGACCGTTGGCATCTTTCATGCGTGCACGGAATCCGTGTACAGATTTTCTGCGGCGGGCGTGGGGCTGATACGTTCTTTTTTTACCTGGCATTGTTTAAGTTTTTTTCCTTTTACAAATGTTGTTTACTGTTTCCGTCTGCCGGGCACCATCCCGGCGTCTTGTGAAAGGACGGCAAAGGTAGGGTTTTTGAATAAAAATTGAAAGTCATTTTAAAAGAATTTCCATCAAAAGGACCATATAGCTGTCAAATGCTACTTTTAAAGGCTTAGCCTGGTACTGTCGGCACAGATGACTTCCCCAAAAAACTGACTGGCATGGGCATTGAAATCGGTGATGTCGCCGGTAGTATAAAATTTTCTTTGGTTATTGCGTGTGCATTGCAATGCCAATTCCGGATGCCTTTCTAAATACGTTTTCAAACTTTTCGCTATGATTTCTCCCTGTGCGATAACGGAAACATGAGCCGGTATGTGCTTGCTGATGGTATGGATCAGCAAAGGGTAATGCGTACAGGCCAGCAAAAGAGTGTCGATGGAAGGGTCTTGTTGCAGGATATGGGAGATATGCGCTTGCACACTGCTATTGGCCTCCGGTGAATCGCACTGATTGCTTTCTACTAATGTCACCCACTCGGGACAAGCTTCTTGCACCACCTTCACCTGCGGAAAAAACTTTTCTATCTCAATGAGGTATGATTGCGAATTCACGGTGCCCGAAGTACCTAAAACTCCCACATGGCCACTGCTGCTGAAGTTGCCGATCACTTCGGATGTGGGACGGATAACGCCCAGCACCCGTTTACCGGCATCGATGAGCGGCAAGTCGTTTTGCTGAATGCTGCGCAATGCCTTTGCAGATGCGGTGTTGCAGGCCAGAATCACCAGCTCACAACCCTGATCGAAAAACCAACGCACCGCATCCAGCGTATAATGATAAACTGTTTCAAAACTCTTATTGCCATAGGGTGCACGCGCGTTATCGCCCAAATACAAGTAGTCGTACTCAGGCAAGGTTTTCACCAGTTCCCTCAAGATGGTTAACCCTCCATAACCGCTGTCGAATACGCCGATTGGCTTTTGCTTCATGTTTCAAAAATAACAAAGCCACCCCGAAATTGAGGTGGCTTTAATAATTATATTGACCTGATTAAGGTTTTTTGGTGGCTGGAGTACCGGCAGCAGGTGCGGCAGGCGCATCTTTGATACCCATTTTTTTCTTTACCAAGGCTAAAAGATCTTCTGAAGGCGGAGATACCAACAATGAATTGGAATCCATCACATAGGCATAATTGCCTTCTTTGGCCACAGCTTTCAAACTTTCAATGGCTTTCTGATAGATAGGTGCCATTTTTTGTTGATTGACTTGTTTGATTTTATCCTGGGCTTCGTTGGAATAGTTGTTCAAACGTTGGATCAATTTCAACAGCTCTTCACGCTTGATTTCTTTCATGGCAGCAGAGTAGGTAGAAGAATCTTTGAGAAACTGCTCTTGTTTTTGTTCTGCCTCATCATTCAATTCCTGACCTTGCTTTTCCAGAGAAGCTTGCAATTCCTGCATTTCCTTCATGGCGGTTTGATATTCAGGCATGGCTCCAATAAGATCTTCCATATTGATGTGACCGAGCTTCTGTTGTGCCTGTGCATTGGATCCTAAAAGTGATAAAGAGATGATCGCTGCGAATACGAGTTTTTTCATTACTGTTTGATTTTAGATATTTGACTGCAAAGAGTCGTTTGTTAACTTTTTTTGTTGTGTTTCGGGATGGATGACCGAATTAGTTGATCCCCATGCTTTTCAAAATCTCATCACTTTTATCCAATTTGGGGTCGGCAAAGATAATGGTAATTCCTTCACTTTTGTCGAGGATGAAATCATATTGTTTTTGAACCGCCATCACCTGCACGGCATTATAAACTTTATCCTGTACCGGCTTGATTAGCTCTTGTCTTTTTTTGAAAAGATCACCTTCAAACCCAAAACGCTTGCGCTGCAAATCTCTCAATTCTTTTTCTTTGTTGTAAATCTCATCTTCTCTTTTCTTTTTAAGATTGTCGGGCAGCAACACTTGCTCGGCTTCAAAATCTTTCACCATTTTATCCATGGCTGTTTGCTTTTGTTCAATCTCTTGCTGCCATAATTCACTGAACTGGTCGAGCTTTTTCTGTGCGTCTTTGTATTCCGGCATCTTGTCCAAAATATACTTGGAGTCTATAACGGCGTAGCGTTGCGCAAAAGCGGCAACTGAAAACAACACAATGGCTATACAAGATGCGATGAACTTTTTCATACTGAACTGCTTTAGGAATAAAGATATAGAAATTAATTATTCGGCTTCCTGACCCAGCATAAAGGTAAATTTGGCCGCTCCCTTGATGCCGGTAGATGTGCTGTTGAACCTGTCGAGTCCCACACCATAATCGAAACCTAACAAACCAAACATAGGCAAGAAGAAGCGCATACCCACCCCTACCGATCTTCTCAATTTAAAAGGATTGTATTCTTTAAAGCTGTACCAGCCATTGGCGGCTTCAAAGAAGGCCAAACCATAAATGGTACTGCTGGCGCTGGTGCTGAAAGGATAACGCAACTCTGCGGTATACTTGTTGAAAATCGTGAAGTACTGCGAAGGTGTTACTCCATCGGGATTGATTTTAGGATCGGAGTTGCTGTATACAGGATAGCCTCTGTGTGCAATGATATCGTAACCCAATAAGGCGTATGTGTTGCTCAAGCCTGCATCACCCACCTGAAAGCGTTCGAAAGGCGACACTTCAAGATTTTTATTGTACCTACCGATAAAGCCATATTTAGCGGCCACACGAAGAATGAACTGCTTGTTTTTGTCGGCGCCTCGGGCGGTACCGATGGGTGTAAACCATTCACCGGTAAAACGCCATTTGTGAAATTCGGGAAGCTCGTATTTATTGGCCGTATTGGAACTGATGCCCAATAAAGAATAAGGTAATGTAAACTGACCACTCAACGAGAAATTGGAACCGCTGGTGGGGAAAATTGGGTTAGGTCCGGCCGAACTTCTGATTAGCGTAAGTTTCAGGCTAATGTTGGTGGAGGTACCATTGCTGAATCCTTTGAAAATCTGAGGATAGTTTTTCAGCTTGTACTGTTGGAAGTTGAGGGCGTAAATCAAATTGAAATAGTCATCCGGCCACTTGAGTTGCTTACCCAATGAAACCCCCACTCCTACGGTTTTTACATAGGATGTGTCACCACAGGTTTTGCAATAGCTGCCATAGGCATCGATCGCATTTGAAAATTTGGTATTGTAGTAATTGACAGAAAATGAATTTCTTTTCTTACCACCCAACCAGGGTTCTGTAAAAGAGAAATTGTAAGAACGATAGGCTCTGCCATTGGATTGCGCCCTGATGCTGAGTTTTTGTCCATCGCCAGAGGGTAAGGGATCCCAGGTGGATTTGCTGGTGATGTTTTTGATAGAGAAGTTATTGAAGGTAACACCCAGTGTACCGGTAAGACCAATACCGCCACCAAAACCAGCAGAGAGCTCTAACTGATCGGATGATTTTTCTTCCACTTCCCAATTGATGTCCACCGTTCCGTTATCGGCATTGGGCGTGATGTTGGGATTGATTTTTTCGGGATTGAAAAATCCCAACTGCGACAACTCACGTTGCGTACGGATGATGTCGGAACGGCTGAATTTTTGACCGGGGATGGTACGCATTTCTCTGAGCACCACGTAGTCTTTTGTTTTATCGTTACCCGTTACCGTTATTTTTCCATAAGTAGCCTGAGGTCCTTCCGCCAATCGGATTTCGAAGTCAATGGTATCGTTGTATACAGCGGTTTCAATCGGGTCGATATGAAAGAACAGATATCCATCATCCTGATAAAGACTGCTGATGTCTCCGCCTTCAGCCGTCATTTGCTTACCCAGTTTTTTATTGAGCAATTCCAGGTTATAAACATCTCCTTTTTGAATGCCCAGCAATACGGTGAGGATGGAATCGGAATATTTGGTGTTTCCTTTCCAGGTGATATCGCCAAAATAATACCTGCGGCCTTCCGAAACTTTGATATCAATATCGAGGTTGCCTTTGGCATTCACAATCTGTGTATCGGCCACGATGGCGGCGTCTCTCAGTCCTTGTCCATTGTAATATTCCAGCACTTTGTCCTTATCATCAGCATATTTCGATTCGTTGAATTTGGAGCCTCCGAATTTCAAGCGGAAATAAGGATCCAGAATCTCAGCGGTTTTAGTGGGAAAGAAATAGCCTCTGTCGTGCATGTACTGTTGAAAAGTATAGCCTTTGCTGGAATCACCATAAGGATTGGCTGCTTTGTCGGGAAAGAAAGTAAATCTGAGCATCTCCTTGGTTCCTTTCATCTGTTTTTTCAGCTTCGTGTCGGAGGCTTGTTCATTGCCGGTAAAATTGATGGAGTTGATCCTTACCTTGGTTCCCTTGTTGATGTAGAAAGTAAGCGACACGCCATTGCTTAAACCACTAATGACAGACTCTTCCATTCTGATATCCGCATTGCGATAGCCTTTTTCAAAGAAAAATTTACGAATGGCTTCCACTGCGCTGAGTTTCATGTTTTCGGTAAGCACTCTGTCTTTTGCCAGGGAAAGTTTGGGTTCAAGATCGTCCTTCTCTGTTTTTTTGATGCCCACAAAACTGAAGTCAACCAAGCGGGGACGTTCAACAATTTCAATATCGATGTAAATATTATTATCCTCCAGTTTGGAGATGGTGATATCGGCTTTGGATATCAGGTTCTGGCGCCAAAGTTTGGCAATGGCTTTACCAAAAGCATCCGAACCCGGCAACTGAACTTTATCGCCGATGGCAAGACCCGAAATGGAAGCAATCAGGTTGGCATCAAATGCTTTGGCTCCGGTAACAGAAATGCCGGCGATGGTATAGGATTTGGGATATTTGCCATTGAAAATTTCCTGCAAGGCAGGGTTGACCGAAACAGGAATTGTATCGTGCTGTGCCATTGCAGCAGTGCCCGAGATCAAGGTCAAAATGAAAAAAGCCAGCAATTTCCTGTGCATCAATAAATTTTTAGTGCGGCAAATTAAGCCCATTAAATAAAAGTATTTGTTAAATGGCTGATGATGTTTTCAACAGAAAAAGCAGCGGAACGAAACATGAATCCGGGTGCTCAATGCTGCTTCAATTAACAACCTGCCTCATTCTTCACTTGTTCTCCTGTTTTGCCAAACCGTCTCTCCCTGCCCTGAAAATTCAATATGGCATCGTACAGATGTTCTTTTCTGAAATCGGGCCAGAGAATTGGACTGAAATGCAGCTCTGCATAGGCCATCTGGTACAACAGAAAGTTGCTGATGCGATGCTCGCCGCTGGTTCTGATCATCAGCTCGGGATCGGGAAATGCGGCAGTTGTCAGGTATTGAGAAAACAGATCCTGATGGATATCTTCCACTTCAATCTTGCCCGAACGCACATCCATGGCCATTTTTTTTGCAGCCTCCACGATTTCCCACCTGCTGCTGTAACTCAATGCCATGATCAGATTCAATCCGGTATTACCCGAGGTCAGCTCAATCGCCTCCGCCAGTGCGGCTTTGGCATGATCCGGCATCATCGACTGATCGCCGATAACGTGCAAACGGATATTGTTTTTATTGAGCGTAGGGACTTCTTTATAAATCGTGCTCACCAGTAAATCCATCAGTCCGCTTACTTCTTGCTGTGGTCGCAACCAGTTTTCGGTACTGAATGCATAAAGTGTCAATGCTTCAATACCCAGTTCCGCACAGCCTTCCACAATATCACGCACGCTTTCTACCCCATGCAGGTGACCATATAAACGGTCGTGCCCGCGCTCCTGCGCCCACCTGCCATTGCCATCCATGATGATGGCGATATGCCTAGGGAGTTGCTGGGTTTTAAGTAGTGCTAATTTATCCATACTATCAATAAGTTGGCAAAAGTAACAAAATTGGGTGGATAATAGGCCGAAAGGGTCAGTTAAGCCGAATATTCATACAGTTGAAAATTTGAATGCGAATAGGACAGTTCATAAAAAAAGCGCCCATGAAGAGCGCTTTCAATTATATACGAGCTTTTGGCTTTAAAAAGCGGTGGGGCATTTATAAGAACCCAGGTTGAAAGAGATACCAATTTCGGCAATCACGTATTGGTCTTTTTGTTTGCTCCAGCCACGCTGACGGCCTGGAACACTGCTCAATCTGTTGTCCATTCCCAGGATTTCCCATGATCTGTCTTGCAAAAGAAAAGCAGGTGTGTAAGTGGGCAAGTTGGTATTGGGATCAACAGGTCCTAGAGGAAATTCAGAAGCATCGGCATATTTGGTGCTCACATCATCCAGATAATCGGTAGTAGTAAAGCGTTGTGCGATTTCAAAAGAGAGATTCACTTTCTTGTTGAGACTGTATTTGATTCCTACGCCCAAAGGTACGCAAACCGCCATGGTGCCATAAGTATTTTGAGGTCCTTCTGTATATAGGTTTCTGAGGTAATATTTTTCTCCGTTGTAGAAAGTGTAGGGATCATAGCTGAATACACCCAAGCCCAAGGTTACATAAGGGGTAAAATTATATACCATATCATCAGGTACATATTTGAAGAAGTTGAAATCGCCCTGAACGGCAAATTCAAAAATATTTGAATTGAAGCTGAGATTTCTCACGCGCTGGTATTCGTTCTTGCTATAAACATCGCTATACCCTACCTGCGCATAATGTCCGGAGACTCTCATACCCACATAGTTGCCGAATTGTTTGCGGAAGAAAACGCCGATGGCAGGTTTGGGACGGTTAAGACCCGAGCGGGTGTTGAGGTCGCCAAAATAATGGGACGCCCCTAATGAAAATCCGAATTCGCCTTGTTGAAAATAACCATCCTGTGCGATAGCGGAAGTTCCCATCAAGGTAAGCATCAAAATAGAAAAGAAAATACGATTCACGTTCTGTTTTGTTTTTAATGAAGTGGTAAAGTTAGTAAAGGAAGTAGAATTACTCATTGAAAATTGAAAATTAAAATTTTAAACTTCAAATGTTTCATTCGGCAAGAAAACCGAAAATAAAAAACAAGCTGTTCAACAACGAGCGAGGAACGAAAATTAGTGTGTCGGAACTGTTAAAATCAGGGATGAATTTTCTCTACCCTCAAACCTGCGCTCATGACCTCATGTAATTCTTCATCTCTCATGAGCTGTCTGATGCTGTAATGATATTCACCCGTCTTTTTAAAAACATCGGGCTCAATACTCAAGGGAAGGCGTACTTCCCAGATATCATCCATACCCGTTCCGTACCAGCCCGTGGCATCATTGCCCAGAGAGAGATCGTACCTTTTATACATCATCGAATCACCGGGCGCCTGTATCCCAATGTCCACCCAAATATTATTATAGGCATATGCATCGGTATGACGGAGTACAAAACTGGTTTGATAGGCAGTCAGCGTATCACTGATCTGAAAGCTGCCGGCAACAGCCTGATTCGATTTCCATACATGTTGGGAAAAGGAAGTGCTTTTTTCAAAAATATTGATGGGATTACATCCTGCGAGCAAAAACAAAAAGACAAGCGGACGTAAATAAATAGACTTGATCATGCTCATGGTTGTAAAGATAATGCAGAATAAAAAAGGTCAGAGTACGTTCAGCACCTGTTCTTTGGCTTTCTCCAGTTCGTCTTTCATCAAGACCACACATTTCTGTATGTCCACATCATAAGCTTTGCTGCCAGTGGTATTGATTTCGCGCCCGATTTCCTGTAAAAGAAAAGAAAGTTTTTTTCCTTTACCCACTTCAGTGCCATTGATGATCTCATTAAAATATTCACAATGCTGACGAAGACGGATTTGCTCCTCATGGATATCAATTTTCTCCATATAATAAATGAGTTCCTGCTCCATACGATTACTGTCGATATTCTCTGCACCCACATGTTCGGTCAGCAGTTTGTTGATCTCTTCCTTGATCCTTAGTTTTCTATTGGGTTCAAATTGTAATATCGCTTCTTCCTGGCGATGAATATTGTCGATTCTTGTCTTGAGGTCTTTCTCCAAAGAAGCGCCTTCCTCTTTGCGGTGATTGTCCAGTTGCATGATGGCGGACATCAGCACTTCATCAAAGGCTTTGAAGTCATCTTCATTCAGGTACTCCATACTTGGACTCACCACATCCGGCAAACGAAGCAATGCGCCTAACACGGAATGAGTGTCGATATTCAAATCCTGAGCCAGCTCATTAATCTGATGATAGTAAGATTTGATGAGGTCTGTATTGATCACCACGGGTTTTGATGATCCGTTTTGTTTGATCACCACCAGACAGTCAACCGTTCCTCTGATGAGTTTTTCCTGCAGTTTGTTTCTGATATCAAATTCATAAGGCTTCATTAAAGCAGGCAGTTTCAATTGCAAATCGAATTGTTTGCCATTGAGTGCTTTCACTTCCACCATGAATGTTTTTTCGCCGATGGTTTTTTCCGCTCTTCCAAATCCGGTCATTGATTTCAACATACGGTAATTTTATTTTGTGCAAAGTAATTGATTATTGCGAGGCGGAGTGTAAAAAGTAAAAATGGAAGCAGAAAAAGAAAAAGGCTTACACATTTTTTCTTTCACCTATTGACCATCATCTTGTCAACATATTTTTTGTTCATGATTTTATCGAGATGTTTTTGCCGCGATGAAATGAAATAAAAAAGCCCGGCAAGAATGCCAGGCTTATTATATAGATGGGTTAGTAAGTACAGGGAATGTAATTCCCCTTCACAATATTAGAAATAATTTTTGCTATTGAAAAAAATATTTAAAAGTATTTTATCAACATTTTTTTTGCGTCTGTGGATAATGGCAGCAAATATGAGTAGCGCTATAAATTTCTTTTTAAGAGGAATTGATTCAGAAATTGGTTTGTGATTTTTTCAATGGTCCGAAACCATTGATTTTACAAGTGTTTCAAAAGATTTGATTTTCTGATGAGCATCCTTCACATCAATCATTTGCATCGTCATCAAGTAATTGACATGAAAAAAATGAAGACAAGATTTTTTATCTGACGAATGAAAAATTATTTGGTCTGGCATGACTTTTTTCAAATACATCATGACGATTTTTTTTCAACTTCTTATTGAAATTGTAGAGGATATGAAATTTCAAATCGCATGACGATGTTCATTTTGAACAATGACTATAATGATTCAGCAAGAATAAAATTTGATGGAAGCATTCCATTGAAACATTGCCATCTGTGGGAGACAAAAATTGAAGCAGTAGCTAAAAAACAACAATGGCTGCCTCATGAGTAGAGACAGCCATTGTTATGTTCAATGTTGTAATGATTACGCTTTTACAAATTGTACTTCAGCTTGTAAATAAACATCTTCGCTCAACAACACACCTCCGGTTTCCAATGGTGCATTCCATACCAGACCGAAATCTGTTCTGTTGATTTTTCCGTTGATTTCGAATGCGGTTTTGATCTGACCCCATGGATCTTTTGCCAATCCCGAACCATTCACTTGCAGCGTAACAGATTTTGTTACCCCATGAATGGAAAGATCACCGGTCACTTCAAATTCGTTTCCGCCTTTTGCCAGCACATTTGTGCTCACAAATTTGATGGTAGGAAATTGTTCAGCATCAAAAAAATCTCCTGTTCTCAAATGGCCGTCTCTTTGTTCGTTTCCGGTGTTGATGGAAGCCACTTCCGCTTCAAAGCTGATGGCGGCGGTAGAAAAATCATCTTCAGTGGTGGTTAATGTAGCAGCAAATTTTCCAAAGCTTCCTTTTACGTTGCTGATCATCAAATGACGTACTTTGAATCCGATTTCGGAGTGGGTGGCGTCGATGTTCCAATTGATTGTAGACATGGTATTATTTTTTAGGACACAAAAATATACCTTTGCTATACATTTGAAATCAGTTACACTTTTGTATATCAATATACTTTGTGTAAGTATTATGGATAACACAGGATTATGACAGAAAAAAATATTTTACAAGTCTGCCCCTTTCGCTACACTTTGAATGTTTTAAAAGGAAAATGGCGATTTGCCATCATATACAGCCTGCTGAAAAAAAACACGCTACGGTTCAAAGAACTTGAACGCGACATCGACGGCATCACAGCGCGAATGCTGATCAAAGAATTGAAAGACCTTGAAAAAGAAAAAGTAATCAAAAGAAAAGCTTATGCCACCGTTCCTCCTACGGTTGAATACAGTCTAACCGAATACGGCAAAACCCTGTCCCCCATCATCCAATCGATGCAGCAATGGGGCGAGATCCATCACAAAGAAATCAAAACAATAAAGCAAAGAAATTAATCCCTTTCATTTTATGCAATTCCCTCAACCAGTACCATTAACTGACATTGCTGCCATGATTGGTGCTACAATCATCGGCAATGACCAAGCCTCTGCAACCGGCATCAATGAAATTCATAAAGTAGAACCTGGCGACCTGGTCTTCGTAGACCATCCGAAATACTATGCGAAGTGCCTGAACTCCAAAGCCAGCTTCATCATCATCAATAAGGCCACCGAAGTACCCGAAGGCAAGGCATTGCTGGTGGTGGAAAAACCCTTCGACGCCTATTGCACCATCGTTGAATATTTTCGTCCGTTCACCCCTTCCTCAACAATGATCAGTGATACTGCGGTGATTGATGAAAGCAGCTTTCTATATCCCAACGTTTTTGTCGGTCATCATGTGAAAATCGGCGCCCATTGTATCATCCATCCCCATGTCACCATCATGGACCATTGCATCATCGGTGACCATGTGGTGATTCAGGCCGGCAGTGTGATCGGCAGTAACGGATTTTATTACAACACTAAAAAAGACCGCGAAAACTGGTACAAGAAAATGCCCGATTGTGGAAGAGTGATTCTCGAAGATCATGTGGAGATTGGCGCCAACTGCACCATCGACAGAGGTGTAAGTCACGACACCATCGTAGGACAGGGTACCAAATTCGACAACATGGTACACATTGGCCACGATACGGTCATTGGTAAGAATTGTCTGCTCGCTGCCCAGGTGGCGATTGCCGGCGCTACTACTTTGGAAGATGGCGTAACGTTATGGGGACAAGTGGGCGTCAACAAAACACTCACCATTGGAGCCAATGCTGTGGTATTTGCGCAAAGTGGCGTGGGTAGCGACATTGAAGGCAATAAAGTATATTTCGGCACACCCGTACAGGATGCCAAAATCAAACAGAGAGAATTGGTTTGGGTGAAAAGAATTCCGGAATTGTGGGATAAGGTGATGGGGAGGTAAATGCTGGATACTGGATGCTGGATGCTGGATACTGGATGCTGGATGCTGGATACTGGATACTGGATACTGGATGCTGGATACTCGATACTGGATACTGGATGCTGGATGCTGGATGCTGGATACTGGATACTGGATGCTGGATACTCGATACTGGATACTGGATACTGGATAACCAGAATCTAGAATCTAGCATCCAGTTCACCCTACTCCGGCCAGAAATCAAATGGCAGCATGTCGGCCATCTTGCTCCATTCCCAGTATTCGGCGATTACGATATCGTTCTGATCGAAATAGAAACCATTTTTTTCAATGGTCAACTTTTCTTCAGGTTTGAAAGTGATGGTGGAGAATTGAAATTCAGTTGGACTGTCTGGGTTGTCTTTCAGATAAGCTGCCGCAGGTTTTTCTTTTTTGTACAATACGCCTAGCACAAGTTGATTGGGCTTGATGGATACCAATGAAAGACTGTCGGATTTCTCGTAATTCAATGCCTTGTAAAAATCTTTCAGTTTCAAGGCGCTGTCTTCTCCGTTCACTTTGATGATGAATTGTATCTCATATCCTGCGTTGACGATCTGATGGTTGTACAAACTTCTCATAAAATGTAAAACAGATCCGTAATAGGCCTTACGGCGCGCCTCTTGCCATGAATGCTGCTGCACGGAATCGGCAGACTTCATCTCTTCAAAAAGCGGATAACCCGTGTACACAGTCATGGTTGAATTGTATTCATGCACCAAAGAATCCAGCTCATATTTAATCGTGTATCCAAGCGCGTTGTTTTCTATGATCAGTGGCTCGCCGGCGAGCACCTTCAATCTGTTTTTCCTTTTGGAATAATAGAACTTCAACACTTCGGGATTTTTTATGGATGTGGCGGCGCCATTGGGAGACTGGCCGATAAACTCATCCAGAAAAAACTTGCCATATTTCTCCCAACCGTTTTTCACTTCATTGGTCGATACAATCGCTACCTCCTGCATCACTTTTTCTTTGACCGTGAGCTGAAAGCTGAGCGGACTTGAAGCATTGGAAGCAGAAACTTTGATGTCTTGTGTATTGAAACCCGTATAACTGACGACGAGATTATAGCCACCGTCGGGCAGCGACAGATAAAACTTTCCATCCTGATCAGTAGCGGCACCAAGTGTAGTATTTTCGGCATATACCGAGGCTCCCTGCAATGGCACTTTGGTTTCGGCATTGAGTACCACACCGCTGATGGTATAATAACCGGTTTGTGCAACGGAAGCAGTGGCGATGAGCAAGCAAACGATACTGGTGATGAATGATCTCATAAGAAGGATTTTGATGAAGAGATATTCTAAGATAAATCAGGAATTGTTAACCATATGTTGCAATCTGTTGCAGATGTCGGTAATGGTAGTTTGAATATTTCTATATTGAAAATCGGGTAAAAAGTTTTTAAGCTTTTGATGACTGAAGCGAACTTCGGCCAAAGCGGTATGAGCAGTCTCTTTGGTAACCAGCGGTTCGCGTTGGGTGAAGAATGATTTCACATGCTCTAACCGCCAAACCATGGCTGCCAGCGCCTTCGTTACTTTTCGTGAAGGGCGTGGTTTGTTGAAAGCATCGGCAATGGCAAAAAAAACATCTTTGTAACTCAGGTTGTCGGCGTTCAATATAAACCTTTCGGCAGAGATATCCGACTGCATGAGTTGATGCATGGCCAGCGCCACATCTTTCACATCCACAAATCCGTTCACACCTTCCGAATACCATTTGAAGCCATCGTACACATTTTTAAAAATGGCCGTTGAGCCATGGTTCCAGTTGCCTGCGCCCAGGATGATGCTAGGATTGACCACCACCGCATGGAGTCCTTCTGCCACACCTCTCCATACTTCCATCTCACCCAGATATTTACTGTACCCATAGGCACTGTTGCGGGCATCGTCTGTCCACTGTGTTTCTTCATCTATCATCTTCCCCGGCACAAATTTTCCCAAAGCAGCAATACTGCTTACGTGTACCAATTTTCGAACGTTTGCAGCCAAGCAAGCGTTCACCACATTGGCGGTAGCTTCCACATTGATTTTATACAATGCGGATCTGCTTTTCGCCGAATAGCTGATCAATCCTGCACAATGATAAACATCACCCACTTCCTCCATCAGCTCCTCAACCGCCACCACATCGAGCAGATCGCCACTTACCACTGTCAGTAATGGATGGTCGCTAACGGTAAGCGGTGTGCGATGAACAACTGCTTTCACTTTTACGCCTTTATTGAGCAATTGAGTAATCAGCTCACTCCCGAGCAAACCGGAGGCGCCTGTTACAAGTGTGTATGGTTGATTGTGTTTGATGGTAGAGTAGTGTCACCCCTGCGGGGTTTTTTGGTTTTTTAGTTTGGTGATGGTAGAGTAGTGTCACCCCTGCGGGGTTTTTGGTTTGTTGATGTTAGAGTAATTTCACCCCTGCGGGGTTTTTTGGTTTTTTTGGTTTAGAGATATCTGTATAACTTCACCCTTTCGGGGTTTGTTGGTTTGTTGGTTTAGAGATTGGGGAATTATGATTGGGTTTTTAATGGAACTTCAAATCATCAAATCATCAAATTACCCATTTGCCGTGTACGCATAAAAACCTTTCCCTGTTTTTCGGCCCAATTCTCCATTTTTTACTTTATCAATTTGCAAAGGTGATGGCTGAAAACGCGGTTCATGGCTGAAAGCATCGTACAATGATTGTGAAACTGCCAGGTTGATGTCCATACCGATCATATCCATCAGTTTGAAGGGTCCCATTTTAAATCCGCTGGCTTCCATGATGGCATCTACATCTTCAAATTTCGCAAGTCCATCTACCACACAGCGCATGGCTTCAAGATAGTAGTGACGAGCCACACGATTGACAATAAAGCCTGGAGCATCCTTGCAAACCACGGGCGTTTTTTGCATTTTCTTACAAACATCAACTATTTTATTCACCACTTGACCGGCGGTATCTTTTGCCTGCACCACTTCCACCAGCTTCATGATCTGTGCGGGGTTGAAAAAGTGCATACCCACCACTCTTTCGGGGTGAGCGATGGCAGATTGAAGAAGATCGATGGAGAGCGAAGATGTATTGCTGGCAAAAATTGTTTCGGGTGAATTGATAAGGGCCAGCTGATTGAACAATTCAATTTTAGGCGCTGCTTTTTCAATGATGGCTTCAATGATCAGGTCGGCTTTGGCATCTGTGATGGTTGACGTGAAATGGATACGCTGTATTATCGATTTAAGCCCAGCTTCATCAATTTTTCCTTTTAAAAGAAGCGCGTCCAGATTTTTCTCGATGGACTTTCTTGCGTTGTCAACCACCTTTTCATTATTATCTAATAGAATGACGGAAAAGCCATGCTGAGCAGCACAAATTGCAATTCCGCTTCCCATGGTGCCGGCGCCGGCCACGCATATTTTGTTGATCATGGTGCAAAAATAGAGAACTAGTTTGGATAATGGTGGATACGGATGTACATCAAAGAAAAAGGCACCCTTTTGAGGATGCCTTTTTGATAATCATATAAAATTGCTTAGAAGTGATATCCCACTTTAATACCAATATTGAAGTTGAATACTGATTGCTTGTAAGATGCCATGCCTTCAAGAGGATTTCCATTATTTGAATTGAAAGCATATTTCTGTCCGCTGACCGATCTGAAACCAAGGCCGGTTGTATATTCCAAAGTCATTCTGTCGAAAACACTTTGATAACCCCAATACACCATGAAATCGGCAATGTTCTCATGTTCATTTTTCAAGGCTCCGATATGCTCGTAAGTTCCGCTTCCGGCAAATGTTTCAACTTTACCCGGAATGTTGAAATTGTAACGTCCGTATTCCAATGCCAAACCGAGGAAAGCGCCATCAGGGGCATCGCTTTCAAAATAAAAACGGGGCTGGACAGAAAACATATAACCTACAGAAGGTTTTCTGTGATTGAAATCAAATGTCAAATCGGCTTCGTCATAAAGACCAAGATTATCTGCCCAAGGATAGGTCATGGTATTGTATTCCTTGTCGGATGAGCTAAAATCCACATTTGAAGCACTGCGAATCAAACCTCTCCAATAGTTTCTGCCAGTGGCACCCAATCCTACCTGTACAGTAAAGAAATCATTGATTCTTCTTTCGAAATAGATAGGAAATGTACCGTTGATGAAGCCCAGAGGCGCAATTTTTACGATATTGTCTTCTCCGGATGACTTTTTCTTTTCTTCTGCTTTACTGTTATCATTAAAAATGATCACCACGGTGCTGTCTTTTCTGTCTTTTTTGCTGCTTTGCGCATGGCCCATAAAAGGGAGGGCACATAGTGCCATTAAGAGGAACTTTTTCATACTAAACTTGAATTGATTGAATATTGAGCGGCAAAACTATGTAAATTGCGCCAAATTATTCACATGAAAAAGATATTGATTGCTGCAGGAATCATCTCCTCAGTATTTAACGCCTCTGCCCAGAAAGTGACCATCAACTGGGGAGAACAAAGTAAAAAAGAACTGGCCTTCGGTTCTTTTGTAAAAGGAAAAGGCAATGAAATGGTGAAGCTCTGTTTTGATGTTGAAAAACATGGTTTCCTGGGTATCAAAACCACACTCACGCCCAACCTTGCACGCTACAATGACAAACTTTCTCAATTAGGCGAAAAGCAATATGCCGCTTATGAAGAAGGAGTGACTTTCGAAGACATGTTGAGCATCAAAGGAAAACTCTTCCTGTTCACCAGCCGGTACGACCGCGAAAGCAAAACTACCAGCTATTTTTGTCAGCCTATCAATATCGAAACCCTTAACCCAGAAGGCAAATCAATCAACCTTGGTTCTTTTGAAGCCATCAACAGATACTCACAATCATCTGTGGGTTATGAACTGTCTAAAGACTCTTCAAAGATTCTGATGTTTGGCAACAACGCTTACAAGAGAAATGAGAATGAAAAATATTTTATCGCAGTTTACGACAACAACATGACCAAACTGTGGGACAAGACTGTTGAATTGCCTTACAAAGACAAATTTGTTACTGTTCAGGAATCCATGGTGACCAATGACGGTAAAGTGGGTGTGGTACTAAAACACTACGAATCTGAAGTTTCAAGAGAAGACGTAAGAAAAGACGGTGCAAGAGTACCTTCTTACAAAACAAAAATGCTGATTTACGAAAAGGAAAGTTCTTTACCTAAAGAATATGTTCTCGACCTGAACAACAAATTCATTCACACCGTACAGTTGGCCAACGACGACCAGGACAACATCCTGTTGTTTGGTTTGTACAAAGAAAAAGCCAGTGGATATATTTCAGGATTTTTCACCGTGAACTTCAATAAGAAAACCGGTGCTATCGCTACCAACAACATCAATAAATTCCCTGATGCATTGGTGGAGCAAATCAAGATCGATAAAATGGGTAGCGACAGAGAAAAAGATCCGGGATTGTCTTCTTCATTCCGTTTGGCCAGTGTTCAAACACGTGATAATGGAAGTCAGGATTTCTTGTTGGAATACTATGTGTCATACTATGTGCCTCCTACCAAAGACCACGCCGGTTACTGGCATTATGATTATGGCGATGTGATAAATATCAACCTGCTGAAAGATGGTAAAGTAGTGATTGCCAGAATCCCTAAACTGCAGATGTCGGACAACTTCACCACATTCAGCAGCTTTGTTGCTGTTCCTTATAAAGAGTCATTGCTGGTGTTTTACAATGATGATGATGATAATATCGAGAGAGAGATCACTAAAAGGCCAGATCCACTGCACAAATTCAACAAGAGCGTTTTCGTGATGGCTACCATCGACAAGAATGGTAACGTAAGCAGAGACATCCTGTTTAGAAACAGAGACAACAAACTGACTACCGCCACCAAGAATTGCGTTGTGTTCGATAAGAACAAAATCGGTTTGTATGCGCAAAACGTGTATACCTTCCTTGGACCGGGTAAAGACAAAATCGGTATTCTTGAGATTAAATAATCCATGGCATTATTAGCGAAAAGAGGCTGTTTCCAAAATTGAAACAGCCTCTTTTTTTATGGGAAAAATACAAGAAAATAAGAGAAAATAAGCGGATGGAATGAAGTGGATGAATCAAAAAAATCGGGAAATTCACTATCGTGATTTAAATCACGATAGCCGCAATTCTCTATAAAAAATTTAAGTGGGCCTCTAGAATTTTTGATCATAAGTACCCAGCAGTATGATAAAAAAAGCAAAATAACAGTGAAAAGAAACAACAGGACAAAGATGTTGAAAAGAAAAAAATTGTCGAAATTCGCTATCGTGATTTAAATCACGATAGCCAAAAACTTGCCCCTGTAAATTTATTCGCTTAAAACAACCTCAATCAAAAAATTACTCTACAAGGAAAACGAATACTTGTGCACAAAGGAGGACTTAATAAAAAAAGGGTTTTAAACCCTCATCAGGCATTACTGAACTGCTTTAAAAATCTGACATCATTCTCACTGAACAATCTCAGGTCTTTTACCTGATACAGCAACATGGTAATTCTTTCAATGCCCAATCCAAAAGCGAAGCCTGTGTATTTTTTACTGTCAATGCCACAATTGTCTAGCACAGAAGGATGAACCATGCCACAACCCAGAATCTCCACCCAGCCTGTTCGCTTGCAGACACTGCACCCTTCGCCACCACAAATTAAACAACTGATGTCCATTTCTGCACTCGGTTCAGTAAAGGGAAAATAAGAAGGACGGAAGCGGATTTTCACATTTTCACCAAACATCTCCTTCACAAAGAAATAAAGTGTCTGTTTCAAATCGGCGAATGAAACGTTTTCGGCTATATACAAGCCTTCCACCTGATGGAAGAAACAATGTGCTCTGGCACTGATGGTTTCATTGCGGTAAACCCTGCCCGGACAAATGATACGGAGCGGCAGATCTTTTTTCTGCATCTCACGGATTTGAACACTGCTGGTATGGGTGCGCAACAGCCAGTCTGGATTTTTACTGATGTAAAACGTATCCTGCATGTCTCTCGCCGGATGATTTTCGGGGAGATTCAAGGCCGTGAAATTATGCCAGTCATCTTCAATCTCGGGCCCTTCGGCCACAGAAAAACCTAAACGTTGGAATATGGATACAATTCTGTTGTGAACGATACTGATGGGATGGCGTGTGCCAATAGGCAATGGTTGTCCGGGCAAACTCCAGTCGGTGGCATCTGCCGCATCTGCCGATTCGGTTTGAACAGCTGCGGTCAATTGTTCAAAATGCGCTTCTACAAAAAGTTTGAACTCATTCAGCAGCTGTCCGGCTTCTTTCTTGCGATCGGCTGGCACATTTTTCATTTCCCCCATGATACTCTTGACCAATCCTTTGGTACCAAGATATTTGATACGAAAAGCCTCAAGCTGTTCGGCATTGGCTACCACGGCCGCCGTTATCTCTTTTTTGTGCTCCTGAAGCTGTGACAATAATTGTTCCATGGCGCAAAGGTAAAGGTCATTCGCATAATATGAAGACGATGATTGGGGTATATTGAAAAAATAATAACTTTAGAGAAAATTAATCTTTATGTCATTATTCAAATCGGGCAATCCCACCCTTTCCGAAAATAAATTCAGGGATACCATTATCGATCTGCCTGTGAGTGGTGAAAATACCATGACGGTCAGAGGCACACTCAATAAATTTGGTTTCATGTTTTTAATGCTGATGGGAACGGCTTTCTTTTCCTGGAAGGAATTTTCCGATTCAACAGGCACCAGCCCCAATCTGTTTCCGATGGTAATCGGTGGCGCCATTGGCGGCTTCATCATCGCCATTATCATGGTATTCAAGCAAAACTGGTCTCCTTTTCTGGCTCCGCTTTATGCTTTGTGCGAAGGTCTTTTCATCGGTGCCGTTTCAGCTCAATACAATTATGTTTTTCCCGGACTGGTCATGAATGCCGTGGGACTTACTTTCGGCGTTGGTGTATCAATGTATCTTTTGTACAGCTTCCGCATCATCAGGGCTACCGAAAAATTCAAAGCGGTAGTGATGACGGCCACCGTAGGCATCGCCATTTTCTACTTCATCGCCTGGATCCTGGGCATGTTCGGATTTCATGGATTGTCCTATATCCACCAAGGCAATGGCACCTTCAGCATTTTATTTTCTCTTTTTGTTGTGGCCATCGCTTCTCTGAATCTGATCATGGATTTCGATATGATTGAGCAAGGTTCGGCCATGGGTGCACCTAAATACATGGAATGGTACGGTGCATTCGGGTTGATGGTCACCTTTGTTTGGCTTTATCTCGAAATCCTTCGTTTGCTGTCAAAACTGAGCAGCAGAGATTGATTTTGAATACAACAATCACTTAAGTACGTAACCGGGAGAGTTTCTTTCCCGGTTTTTTCGTTTATTTGGCACTCAAATTTATCACATGAAGAAAATAGGACGCTTGCTGATGCCATCTTTCCTGATGATGGGAACCCTGATGGCACAACCCAAACTGATTGAAAAAGTTGTCAAAAAGGGAGATGAGATCATCATTCCTTATGAAAAATATGTGCTGCCCAACGGGCTCACCGTCATCCTGCACGAAGACCACAGCGATCCGCTGGTTCATGTGGATGTCACTTATCATGTGGGAAGCGCGAGAGAAGAAATCGGCAAGAGTGGTTTCGCCCATTTCTTCGAACACATGCAATTTCAGGGCAGCGACCATGTGGCCGATGAACAGCATTTTAAAATCATCACCGCTGCCGGCGGCACGTTGAATGGCAGCACCAACCTCGACCGCACCAATTATTTCGAAACCGTTCCGAGCAACCAACTCGAAAAAATGCTTTGGCTGGAAGCCGACAGAATGGGTTTCTTTCTGGATGCTGTGACACAACAAAAATTTGAAGTGCAAAGAAGCACGGTGAAAAATGAAAGGGGTCAGAATTATGATAACCGTCCCTATGGACTGGTGAACGAGTTTGCCAGCAAGAACCTTTACCCTTATGGACATCCATACAGCTGGCTGACCATCGGTTATGTGGAAGACCTGAATCGTGTGGATGTGAACGACCTGAAGAATTTCTTCCTGAGATGGTACGGCCCCAATAATGCCACCCTCACCATTGGTGGCGATATCAAACCTGCTGAAACGCTGAAATGGGTGGAAAAATATTTCGGATCCATCAAAAAGTGTCCGGAAGTCAGCAAAACGATTTTACCAAAAGTTACCGTAGCAACCGACAGGTATGTTTCTTACGTAGACAACTATGCGAAAGTACCGATGCTGATGAAAACCTACCCTACCGTTCCGAATTATGATAAAGACATGGCGCCGCTGGCCTGTTTGGCGCAAGTACTTGGACAAGGCAAAACATCCATCCTGTATCAGCAGCTTGTTAAATCGCAACAAGCGTTGCAAGCCAGCTGCAGAAGCAGTTTGAGCGAACTCGCAGGTGACTTCACCGTTCAGCTGGTGCCTTTACCCGGCCGCTCCTTGGCCGCCATGGACAGTTTATATAAAGATGCGCTAAGCAAATTTGAACAAAGAGGTGTCACAGATGAAGACATCGAAAAATTCAAAGGATCGCTGGAATCACAATACATCAATGGTTTGCAAAGCGTTTCGGGTAAAGTATCGCAGCTGGCCGCCTTTCAAACATTTACGGGTAATCCCAACCAGATAGGCAAACTGCTGAAGATGTACCAATCAGTAACCAAAGCCGATGTGATGCGTGTGTATGAAACGTACGTCAAAAACAAAGGTTGCGTTACTGTCAGTGTACTTACCAAATCGGATAAGAATGGTCCTGCATTGGCAGACAACTATAAAATTGACTCTTCAAATTACTCTGCACCCAATTATGGCTATAAAGGTCTCGTGTACACGAAAGGAAAAGATAATTTCGACAGAAGCGTAATGCCTGTTCCTGGTGCCAATCCGGTGGTGAAAGTACCTGCCTACTGGAAGAAAACCTTGCCCAACGGCATGAAGATGATTGCAGCTTCTTACAACGAATTACCACTTATCAACATCAGCATCACCTTACCCGGCGGCCACCTGGCTCAGGCTGCAGATACCGCTAAAATAGGACTGGCAGGCTTTACCGCCAGCCTGCTGAACGAAGACACCAAAAATTTCACGGCAGAACAAATGACCACCGCACTGCAAAAACTGGGAAGCAGCATCAGTGTCAACAACACATTGGATGGCTTCCGCTTTAGCGTACAATGTTTGAAGAAAAACCTCGACAAGACGCTGGCTTTGCTGGAAGAAAGAATGCTGCAGCCCAATTTTACTCCGGATGCGTTTTCACGATTGCAGAAGCAGGCGCTTGAAAGCTTCAAACAATACCGTTCACAACCGGCTTCCATTGCTTCCAATGTGTACAACATGGTGAACTATGGCAGCGACAACATCCTCGGGATGAGCGATAACGGAACCGAATACACGATAAATAACCTGAAATTGGAAGATGCCCGCACCTGTTATGAAAACAGCATGACCACCGAGGGCGCTAAAATAGTGGTAGTGGGCGATGTTACTGAAAATGAACTGCTGCCCAAACTGGCCTTCCTCGACAAGATGCCGAGAAAAAAGACCGATATGGTCAAGCCGATGGTCAATTACCATCACGACAAGGCAAAGCTTTACCTCATCGATGTACCTCGTGCCGCACAAACTGAATTCAGAGTGGGCAAAACCATCGACATGCCTTACGACCTCACCGGAGAATATTACAAATGCGACCTGATGAATTATGTGCTGGGCGGTAATTTCAACAGCAGACTTAACCTCAACCTGAGGGAAGACAAAGGATGGACTTACGGAGCCAGAGCCAACTTCAGCGGCAATGCTTACAGTGTTGAATACACCTTCAGCTCAGGCATCAGGGCCAATGCCACAGACAGCGCATTGACAGAGGTGCGGAAAGAAATCAACAATTATGCGGCCAATGGCATCACTGCAGATGAAATGAATTTCATGAAGAGTGCCATCGGACAAAGAGATGCATTACAATACGAAACACCCGGACAGAAATCGGGATTCGTAGGCAGATTGCTCGAATATAATCTTGAAGGCGATTACATCGAAAAGCAAAATAAATTGCTGAAAAACATCACCAAGGAAGAGATTGATGCCCTCGCCAAAAAATGGCTGCAATCAGAAAACATGAACATACTGCTGGTGGGTGATAAGGAAAAAATCTTACCGCATCTTCAGTCGTTCGGCTATGAAATTGTAGAGCTGGATGCGGATGGAAGAAGGAAGTAGGATGGTGCTGGTTTCTGGATGCTGGATGCTGGATACTGGATGCTGGATACTGGATGCTGGATACTGGATGCTGGATGCTGGATGCTGGATACTGGATACTGGATGCTGGATACTGGATGCTGGATGCTGGATGCTGGATACTGGATGCTGGATGATGGATGCTGGATATCTAGATTCGAGCATTTTGAATTTCTTCATACACCCCGTCCCATAAAGCGATGCGGGATTGCAGAGAGGCGATGGTCAGTTCCGTTGCCTCTTTCCAATATTGTTCTTCCGTTCCACAGAGATTGGCGGTCATCTCCAAGGCCAGATGACTATGATGGTCGCCGTCCACCTCAATATGTCTTTCGAGATAATATTTGAATATGGAAATGCTATCGGGGAATTTGGCATTGATGTCGTTGATGATGGAGATGAACATGCCCGGTATAAGGTCTTCCCTGCCGAAAGTAAATGTGGCGGCTTGCAGATAAGCAAGATTCTTTTCAATAACGCTAAAGGTGAAACGCACAAATTTTCTTGCAGCTTCCGGAACCTTTGCCAATGACAAAGACTGCTCCAGGTCTTTGGTTTGTTTGAGGTGATGGATGAAATTTTCAATACAGCTTGTATCAGCACCCGCCTGTTTCATGGCTTCGAGATAGAGCTCGAAATGACTCATTCTTTTACCATGCATATCCACATCCGATTCCTCTCCCACTACAATTTCATTGATCAGGAATCTCGTGTCGGCGGAGCCCTGCGGAAACCAGGGAATGGATGTGCAGGTAAGATTATTTTGAAGCGCTTTCAGCAACGACATGAAATCCCAAACGGCAAATACATGATAACTCATGAAAGTTCTCAGGTTGTCCAGATCGTTAATCACTCCATACACCTTGTGATGAATGATGGATTGGCGAAGTGGTTCTATTTCGTGTTGTATTTTCTGTATGTGGGAATTCATTCTTAAATTTTCGGCAAATGTATGATGACAACAAAAACAATTGTCAGTCTACCGTAAAAATTATTCGCCAATGCCGCCGAAATGCTTTACTGTTGAGCCTTTCATGAGAAACACAGAAAATATCTTTTACAAATCAATTGAAGAAAAAGAAAAAGTACAACGCGGCCTGCGAAGGTCTTGTGCTTTCGTAATAGCCGATGGTGCTGCCTGATGAGTTTTTCACGCGTCCGTCTTCGACATAGCCAATGGTGCTGCCTGATGAATTTTTTACCCTTCCGTTTTCAAAATAACCGATGGTGGAACCGGATGAGTTTTTCACACGCCCGTCTTCAAAATAACCGATGGTGCTGCCGCTGGAGTTCTTCACCCTGTCGTCGTCGAAATAACCGATAGTGCTGCCCGACGAATTCTTCACTCTTCCATCTTCGATATAGCCGATGGTGCTGCCCGATGAATTTTTCAGTCGCTGTGCAGAAGCGTTGACCGAAATGAAAATCAGTGCGATGATGATTGTCTTTTTCATGTGTGTAATATTTTATTGAGTACAAAAAATGGCTTTGATTTCAAGATAACGAAACTTTTTTTCATCCCCCATTCATTCTATCAAAAGCGGCTTGCAATTGTTCGGGCCCTGCTGCCGACATGGTTTCGCTCAAGCCATAAGTGAGCGTTTGTTTGCCTTGTTTCATCTGTTCCATGATCGATGCTATGAAACCGCTTACCGGTGGAGCCCAGTCGTGTAATCCTTTTCCGCCCAGATCGGTGTTGAGCGCAGGTGGAATGAGTTCAATCACTTCAATGTTTTTCTTTTCCATCAGTTTTCTCAGCGATAAGGTATAGGAATGAAAGAATGCTTTGGTGCCGGAGTATACGGGCACTTTGATCAGTGGACAAAATCCGAGTGCCGACGTGACATTGATGATGGTGTGCAAACTTTTCAGTTTGATGAACAGGGTGTTCAGGTGCACTGGCGCCAGGATGTTGATGGCGACTTCCGTTTTAGCTCTTTCAAAAAAATCTTCATCATCCGGATGCATCCATTGCTGAATGCCTGCATTGTTGATGAGTACGTTGAGGTCATCGTGTTCTTTAGCCACCCATTCATACAAATTGATTCGCTCCTCTTCTTTTTCCAGGTCGCAACAAAAAGTGATGACTGATGAATATTGGGCGGCCAGTTCATCCAGCACTTCTTTTCTTCTTCCGCAGATGATTACGGTGTTGTTTTCTTTCAGCAATGCTTCTGTAAGTCCGCGTCCGATACCCGATCCACCTCCGGTGATGAGTATTTTATTATTGCTGATGTTCATGAAATTTTTAAGTTTATGCTTTTACGTTAGTATCTGTTCGGTTGAACAATTGCAGGCGGTTCGCTTCTTATTTCACCACACACAATTCATCCCAGCGCGTGGTGAAGCGGTTGCTGCGCATTTCCTGCCGCATCTTCCAGTCCTTCTTTGTACCCACCGAGGCAAACTTAAGCATATCGCTGCGCATGCCGAAATTAACGTTGTCGACGATGTGCATCAGTTTCTGCATGGCAGCGGGCTCGGGCTCCTCGAAAAGATTGTACTGAATGGTATCGCAGGGGATGATGTCGCTGAGGATGACGCCCGCTTTGATGTATTTGCTGCCTTCTCTGTACAACGCTTCGGCCAAAGCTGTGGCATGGGTGGTGAGCACATTGGTAAGATAAGTGGGCGTGGGCAACGTAAGAAAAGAAGAACGGGATGTGGGCTCGTAGTGATGGTTGTATTGCCGATTGTTGCTCACCACAAAAACACTGATGCTGCGTGCGGCTCCCTGCTGACGACGCAGTTTTTCCGCAGCACGGGCGGTGTAGGTGGCCACAGCCTCTTTCAGTTCGCGGAGTTCAAACACGGGCTTGCCGAACATACGGGTAGTGGCGATCATTTTTTTACGGGTGAGTTGCTCTTTCATGCCGATGCAGGGAATTCCCTTGAGTTCTTTCACCAGTCGTACGCCCACCACACCACCCAGATTTTTGGAAGCCCACTCCTCACTCATGTTGCGCAGGTCCCAGGCGGTGTTGATGTTGAACATGCGAAGCTTTTGGGATCCGGCCATCCCCACGCCCCAGATGTCTTCCACCGGTGTGAGTTGCAAGGCCTCCATCTGCTGTTCGGGTGTTTGCAATATCATCACGCCTTTGGTGCCGATCTTGTCTTTCTTCGCCAATCGGTTGGCCACTTTCGACAGCACTTTGGTGGGTGCCACGCCCACTGAAACCGGAATGCCCGTCCACAGTTCCGTGGTATGCTTCACAAAAAGTGAATACTCATAAAGCGTTGAAGGATCAATGCCGGTAAGGTCAAGAAAGGATTCATCCACCGAGTACACCTCCACATCGGGCGCGAGTATACGAAGCGTGTCCATCACCCTTCGGCTCAGGTCGCCATATAAATGGTAGTTGCTGGAAAACACCGCCACCTTGTTGTCCTCGATTTCTTTTTTATTCTGATAATAAGGTCCGGCCATGCGGATGCCCAACGCCTTGGCCTCGTCGGTGCGCGATACGATGCAACCGTCGTTGTTGCTCAACACCACCACAGGCTTGCCATGCAGCGATGGTTTGAACAGGCGCTCACAGGCGGCGTAAAAACTGTTACAGTCTACAATGGCTTTCATGAGGTAGGTTTGGGAGGTTTGGGAGGTTTGGGAGGTTTGGGAGGTTTGGGAGGTTTGGGAGGTTTGGGAGGTTTGGGAGGTTAAACCTACATAACCTGCTAAACATACTAAACTGCTTTAATTCCTTATTCACACCCCCTTTATCACATACGTCACCACGCCCCAGATGCTGAAGTCGTGCTCGGGGGTGATTTCCATGGGTGAGAGTCGTGATGTTTCGGGAATCAGGCGAATCTTGTATTGTTGTTTTTCATAGCGGCGGATGAGCATTTCGCCATCAAGAACGGCGATGATGATTTTTCCGCTTTGCGGTTTCACGCTGCGGTCGACGATGACGATATCGCCATGATGGATGCAGGCGTTGACCATGCTGTTGCCCTGCACCCGCATGAAAAAAGTGGCGGGCTTGTTGCGCACGAGCTGTTCGTTGAGATCGATGCCGCGGTCCATATAATCGTCGGTTGGCGAACCGAATCCGGTGGCATCGGCATTGGGCACATCCAGTTGTTTGAATTGCTTGCTGCCCTGGTATCCGGCAGCATAAAATTGTTCTATTTCCATGGTAAGGGAGGATTTTTTTTGCTAAATTATTTAGCAATTATAGAACAATTTATTCGCCGGACAAAATGTTTTTCAGCATGCAGATGCTGGGTTGTAATTATATTTTCGCGGCCCACCATTTAAACGGTGGAATGTCAAATTTTGGTTGAAAACCTCGTTCTTTTCTGTTGTTTTACCCACCGACACGCAACAACAGAAAAATATTTTTGTTCCCGGATACGAAAACAGTTGGTTTTCTATTAGTAAACTTTTAATAGCTTTACACAAATGTTCAATATCATTACCCGAAGAACATTGCTGGAATATTGTGATGCTTATCCACAGGCACGAACAGCGCTATTGGAATAGTATCATGAATTCAGCAACAAGGATTTTAAAAACTTCAATGGGCTGAAAAAAACATTCGCCACAGCAAGTATCATTGGAGACGACAGGGTGATTTTTAATATCATGGGCAACCGATACCGGCTAATCACCAGAATCGTCTTTGAATACAATGCTGTTCAAATCAAATGGTTTGGCACTCATGCCGAGTACGACAAAATAGATGCCTTAACGATTCAGTATAAAAAATAGGATATGGAGCTCAGTATCATAAAAAATAAGAAACAATACAACGCTTGCCTGAATTGGGTAGATGAACAGTTCGACAAAAAAATAAAACCTCATTCGCCCGAAGGGGAAAAATTACAGATCATGTTGTTGCTCATCAAGCAATATGAAGATCAGCATTATCCCATTCCGCTGCCCGATCCTATTGAAGCCATCAAAATGAAAATGGAAGAAAGAGGCATGCGTAATCAAGACTGGGTAGGAAAAATCGGGAGCAAGGGCTATATCTCTTCCATTCTGAATAAAAAGAAACCGCTGACGCTTGAGCTGGTGAAATTTTTTCATCGCGAGCTGAATATACCGGCGCACGTGTTGCTGGCGTAAGGAAAAAACACCGTTTTTCTGTTGTTTTACACATGCAAATCATATCTCGTCATTTCAAAATCAACCAGACGTTTTTTAATCCAAAATGATTACAGACAAATACACAAAACCCACGATTAACACCGTGGGCTTTGTATATCAACATATTAAAATTATATCCTCGCAGGCTACTACATCTTCACCCCTCTCATCACTTTCCTCTCCTCGCCCTGCATCACCTCAATCATGTAAACACCGGATGTAAGTTCGTTGCCGAAATTGGACAACTCGCCGGCCTTGATGGTGAATGATTTGATCAAACGACCTTCGGCATCGCGGATAATGGCCACCACAGGAAGTGTGTTGGTACTACTCACTTTCAGATTGAAAGCATTGGTGGTGGGATTGGGAAACAACTGCGCCGTCAATTTCGTGTTGGCGCCGTCGTTAGTGGCATAGGGCGTTGTTCTGGTACCGGCCGGACAACCGCCATGTGTGAGCACTTGCGAATAGGCCGCGCCCTGCGCACCACAAGAAGATTGCCCTTTTACCGTCAGCGATCCGCCGGTGAAGCCCGCATCAATGCGCAGGTTGATGGTGATACTGTCTGCCGTGGCCGAAACAATGGTGGTATTGGCCGGTTTGGTCCAGCGGAACACGGTGGCTACCGATTGTGAGGAAAGCGCCTGGCCCACCAACACCGTGTAACTTACGGTATTGCCGATACAAGCGTTGTAAGATCCCGTAGCTGAGCTGATGGCTACCGGTGTGGGCGGCAGATATTGTAAAGTAGCCGTTTTGGCAGCACCATAGAAACCACAGGCACTGGCGGTTTTCACACTCACGCTGCCTCCGGTGAAGCCGGCATCAATGCGCAGGGTAATGCGTGAACTATCGGCAGTGGCTGCCGTGATGGTAGTATTGGCCGGTTTGGTCCAGCGGAAATATTGTATGGCCGATTGTGTGGCAGTAGGCACAGTAGACAATGCCGTGATATTGATGGAGGAGCCGATGCAGACCGAAAAGTTTCCTCCGGGCGTTGAAAGCGCAGTTACCGCAGGCGGCGCCACGGTTGCATTGAGCACCACCGTACGTAATGCACTCACCGAACAGGCGGTTTGTGCGGTTACCCGAATGGTATCTCTTACAAAACCAGAGGCGAAGGTTACCCTGATGGCAGTGTCATTGGCGCCCAGCGCATTGAGGTGCGTGATGGTGGCGTTGGTGCCCAAAGCCAGCGACCAGTTGTAGGAAGTGGCATAGGTAACCTTGCGGATCATGTACACCTCGGAAGCCAAGCCGCATACGCTGGTAACAGCCACCACGCTGGGCACGAAAGATTTTTGAACAGTGCCGGGTGTAGCGGCTACTCGTCTGTATACCGACAAGCTACGGGCCGCAGTGCTGCTGCCACAGGCGTTGTTGGCTTTTACCGTAATGGCGCCCGAAACAAAGGTATTGGCAAAGCTGACTGAAATGCTGCTGGTACCCTGACCGCTTACAATGGTAACACCCGCAGGTACTGCCCAAGTATAGGAAGTAGCGGTGCTCATAGCGGCAATGCTGTAGGTAACGGCATTGCTGCTGGCGGCTGTGATGCTGGAAAAAGAAGAACAAACATCGGTGGCGCCGGTGATGGTACCGGGTGTAGCCGGAATAGCGGTATTGACCGTAACTTTTACACTGTCGCGGCAGGTATTGCCATTGGCATCGGTAACGGTGAGATAATATGTGGTGGTAGCCGTAGGACTAACGGTAATGCTTGGGGTAGTAGAGCCGTTGGACCAGAGGTAGGTGTATGCTGATGTTAGGGGTTGAGAAAAATTTCTAATAGCACGTATTCCATAAACATTACTTTTACTGAAATAATTTTGATTGCCTGAAGGCAATGTTTGTGCATATGCATAATTACCTGTGAAATCTGTTGAACTCCAATAATAATTTCCATTGAAGCCCCCAATGTAAGATTGTCTCTGATACATTAAATTCACCTGATCAATTGCTGGTAAATACCAATCATCATAGCCATTTAAAACAAGATTATAGCAAATTCTCGCAGCGCCATTTTCTGAACAACCTGCGACAATTTGGTTTGTATTATATAATCCATCATTTGAAGTAAGGCCAGAAACACCAGGAATACATTGCCAAGAAGAAGAACCTTGATCAAAAGGTGCAGCCACTAATCCCGAAACTCCATCTGGGTTTATAAAAAATATTTTTCCACCCCCTGCATTCATTCCTAATTGAAAAGGGATTGTTGCAGTTGTTGCATTAAGAACAATACTTGTGCCTGTACAAATTGTAGTATCATTATTGATGATATTAGCGAAGCAATTTACTTGTCCTGTGTATAATTGAGTTATTTCCGATTGAGAGAGGGCACGGTTGTAGATAGCAGCATCATCTAAATTACCGTCGAAAAAATCACCTAAACTTGGATGACATCCGAAATAAACATTGCCTTGCGAAGTTGCTGTTCCGGTAATTGTATATGTTCCAATCAAATTGGAATTGATGTACATTTTTACGACCCCTGTATCATAAGTCACAACAAAATTGTACCATGTATTTAAAGAGTAGTTGAATGTGCAATTTTTATCATTGAATAGTTGTGCATATGTTAATACGTTAGAGCTTCCGCCCCTCTGTCCAATATATCTTGCTTTATTAGAATTCCAAATCCCATAGCTGAGCATAGCTCTAGACATTCCAGAATTTGAATAACCTGTTGCATTAAACCATATACTCATTGTAGAGCTTGAACTACCAATTGGCAAATTGTTTCCTGGTGTTGATATATAATTTGAACTAGCTAGAGTAAAATGGTACGCCCCATTCGCATTCCCAAATCGATCCGTCGTCAGCGTTGCTCCATTTACCGTACCATTGTTACCATTCCCACTTTCATCATTGGCATTGCCATTAAATGGCCAGTAACCAACCAATCCGTTGGTAGGCACATAAGAAGGGATTTGGGCTTGCGCCAAGTGAAAATGTAAAATGCAAAATGTAACACTGAGGAAGAGGAGGAGCTTTTTCATGATGACAATATTTATTGTTTGGTGTTTGTCGTTTATTGTTAATTGTTAATTGTTAATTGTTAATTGTTTGGTGTTTAACCTTGAATTTCTATACAGGCTAAGGTTTGAAAGGTTTGGGAGGTTTCGTATGTTTGGAGGTGGAGAGGGAAGCTAAGTTGAAAAATCTAACTAACCTGGTAAACTTGCCAAACGTACAAAACCACTCTTCACTTTTTGCAAATTTTTCAAATATAGTCAATGTATCATATAATGACTTTACTTGCAGGGAAATATTTTAGAACAGCTGAAATGATTGGGTAGTTGTAAAAAAGAAAACTGCTTGGCCTGAACCAGCTGGTGCTGATCAGAAAAATCTTGAATGTTAAATAGAAGACTTATGAAGCGCTCGGTCATCTTTTTCTTCTTGTGTTCTTTCGTCGTGCTGTCTTGTACAACCAACAGCAATAAATCCGCGCAGGAAAACAGAAGCAGCCACCTGGTTCCCAATCCGGAAGGACTCAAAAAAGATAGCTTCATGCTTGCGGACAATAACCTCGACTGTACTTTCGAAAGAATCCTGAATGACCCATCCACACCAAGGTTGGCGAAACAATTGTTTGCCAACAACGCCCAATACACGGAAGAGCCGCTCGCCTATTTCGATTCATTGCAAAATGCAGACAGCGAAAAAAGCGCTTTTTATTTCAGGGTGATCACCAATTCCTTCGCCAATGCCGATGGTGCTTATGCCGAAGGACTGGGCAATTTGGGTAAGGAATTTACAGAGAACCATACCCCTGCTTTTGCTGCTTTCTTCGATTACAAAAACTGCTTCACCGATAAGGATCTCCACACCTGGGCCAAGATTGTTTTACTTGAATTTGAAATCATCGACGATAACATTGAATCTAATAAAGGTGAAACACCACTTATCCATCTTTTCGCACAGCAATTGATTCGCAACAGCAAGCCATACAGCGATAGTCAAAAATTCACGATCAAAAAATTCGCAGCTTATCTGGATGATGAATGGAGCAAATTTTTATTGCACATCGAAAAATAAGATGACTAAAAATATTTTAAACATACCAATAATTGGTATATTCATATAAATATTCTAACATGGCACGGAACACTTCTATTTTATTAGGTGAACACTTTGAAGAATATATATCTTCGAAAATCGCATCCGGTAAATACAACTCTGCAAGCGAAGTAATCAGAACCGCTTTGAGAATGATGGAGGCTGAAGAACAGAAAATAAAATCCCTCAATAAGGCGCTGTTACAAGGTGAAAAAAGCGGAATGGAAAAAAATTTCAACCCAAAAGAAAATCTTAAAAAACTCCATTCAAAATATTTGTGAGCGCTTTGCCTTATATCATCAGTAAAAATGCCATTACCGACCTGGAAGAAATATGGTTGTACAGCTTTCAAAATTGGTCGACGGCCCAGGCTGACCGTTATTATCATCTGATATGGGATGAAATCAAATTCATTTGCAAAAACCCTGGTACCGGTAAATCATTTGAACAATTCCGAAAAGGGTATATCGCATCAAAAGTAAAATCGCATTTGATTTTTTACCGGATCAAAGACAATACCATTGAGATTATCAGGATTTTACATGAAAGGATGGATATTGAAAATCAACTTAAAAAATAAACTACGAAATCAAGGCCAGTTCTGGATAACTAAAAGGCTCGACGACTTCGGACACATCGCTGTTCTCCGTTCTTGAAGTAATGCGCTTGCTGATGGTGTGGGCGGTCATCTCCGTATCCGAAAACGGAATCAGCAGCTTTACAATTTCTTCCCGCGATGTTTCGGGAGAAAGCCATTTTTCATAGTTTTCGGGCGACAAGATCACCGGCATCCTCAGCTTCACGTTATGGATGCGCGCCATCAAAGGATTGGCTTCGGTGGTGATGATGGAATAGGTTTCCATCACCTCTCCTGTTTCGCGGTCGGCCCAACGGGAATGTATACCCGCAAAGCAAAAGACTTCATGTCCTTTGAGATAAACGTAATGCGGATATTTCTTTTTGGCAAATTCCATCCACTCGAAAAATCCATCTGCCGGCACCAGACAACGATGATGCGCTATACCTGAGCGGAATGAGGGCTTTTCGAAAATCGTCTCACCACGGGCATTCAATGTTTGCGCTTTCAGCTTGTCGGCATCGGCCTTGGTTTTCACCCAATGCGGTATCAATCCCCAATGCATGAGTTGCACCTTGCTGGGATGCTCCATCGTAATCACCGGCATCTGTAAAAAAGTAAAGCCATCGGCATGGTACACCGGCTGCCATTCGGCACCTTCCCAGCTAACACGCAATTGTGTTTCTATTTTGGCCATCTTTTGGGTTAATGAGTAGTGGAAGCACATGGGAAAGGTTTGGTTTTGAAGGTTGTGTGGGTTGCGTAGGTTTGGCAGGATTGACGTTTATGTCAAAATAGACATATTTCATTGCCTACCAAACTTTTCAAACCCATCAAACCTACAAAACCTTTTCAAATTAACTAACTTTACGCATCATGAGCAACATCATTGCAGCGATAGAGGAATTATTTTCTTCCTATAACCCTACAGCCATCAACCGTATTGATAAGATTCCGCAAAGTGGCGGCGACAGAGCCTATTACAGGATTCACGATGCCAGTGGCCACAGCTTCATCGCCACACATGGCCATCACATCAAAGAAAACAAAACCTTTCTTTATTTCACCCGGCACTTTAAAACAGCAGGTGCACCTGTGCCGGAAATTTTTGCGGTGAATGCGGATGAGAACATCTATATACAGGAAGATTTTGGAGATACCTCCTTGCTGCAGGTGCTGGAAAAAGAAGGCCATACTGATCATGTTTTCACGCTCTTCAAAAAAAGCCTGAGCGCGCTGGCGCAATTACAAATCAATGGCGACAAACAACTCGATTACAACCAATGTCTCACCAGTAAAGAGTTTGGACAACAGGCCATCCTAAGCGACCTGCTTTACTTCAAATATTATTTTCTCGACACCCTCAAAATCCCTTACGATAAAGAGCAGCTGCTGCTCGACTTTGAAGCGCTCAGCAATTATCTGGCTCACACCGGACAGCAGCACTTCATGTACCGCGATTTTCAAAGTCGCAACATCATGGTGAAAGACGACGCAGTACATTTCATCGACTATCAGGGCGGAATGAAAGGCGCATTGCAGTATGATGTGGCTTCTTTGTTGTGGCAGGCGAAAGCCAATCTCTCTGACGAATGGAAAGACAAGCTGCTCAAGCATTATATGGATGAAGTGGAGCGAATCACCGGTCAGTCCATCAACAGAAACGCATTCATTTCGCAATACAACGGTTATGTGCTCATCCGCTTGTTGCAGGTGCTCGGCGCCTACGGCTTCCGCGGATTGTTTGAAAGAAAGGCGCATTTCCTCTCCAGTATTCCACTGGCGCTGAACAATCTCAAAGGGTTTCTGCAAAATAATAAGACAGGCATCGAGCTGCCGCTGTTCGACAACATTTTGCAACAGGTGGTCAGCGACAGTACCATCCGCTCGTTCAACATCACCAAAGCCAGTGAAACCACACCACTAACGGTAAGGATCAACAGTTTTTCTTTTCTTAAAAACGGTTATCCCAAAAACCAGTCGAACAATGGCGGAGGTTTTGTATTCGACTGCAGAGGCATTCTCAATCCGGGGCGTATTGATCAATACAAAATCCAGAGCGGACAAGACAAGCCCGTAAAAGACTTTCTGGAACAGGAGACCCTGATGCCGAAATTCCTCAACAGCATTTACGATATCGTGGACATCACGGTGGAAGATTATATCAAACGCGGCTTCGAAAGTCTGGATATCAACTTTGGCTGTACAGGCGGACAACACCGGAGTGTATATGCCGCCGAAGCCGTGAACCGTCACCTGCGCAACAAGTTCGGCGTGAAAACCATCCTTCAACATCTCAATCAAGAAAACTGGGTCAAATAATGAAAGCCATGATTTTCGCTGCCGGACTCGGCACCCGTTTCAAACCCTGGACCGACCATCATCCCAAGGCACTGGCCGTGGTGAACAACAAATCGCTTTTGCAACGCAACATCGAATACCTGCAGCAATATGGCATCAGAGAGGTGATTGTCAACGTGCATCATTTTGCCGACCAAATCATCGATGCTGTTCGCGAAAACAAGGGCTGGGGTAGCCACATCATCATCAGCGATGAATCGGACTTGGTACTGGAAACCGGAGGCGGACTGCTGAAAGCCCGGCCATTGCTGGAAGATGACGAACCTTTCATCACCCTCAACGCCGATATTCTCACCGACCTCAACATCCACCATCTGCTCTCCTTCCACCGGCAAAACAAAGCCCTCGTCAGCTTTGGCATTACCAACAGGACATCGAGCCGCAATTTCTTGTTCGACGACAATAACAGGCTTTGCGGATGGATCAATAACGGTACAGGAGAAACGAAAATAACGGTTCCGAAAGCCCATCTTCATCCGATGGCTTACAGCTGCGTGGCGGTTTTCGAGCAAGGTTTCTTCAAACTAATACCCCAGCGTGGCAAGTTCTCTTTGACCGAAACCTACCTGAGCCTGGCTCAAGACCAAATCATCATGGGCTATGAGCATAGCGGCGACCGCTTCATTGATGTGGGGAAACCCGAAAGTGTAGCGCAGGCCGAAAAGTTGTTCAAGGATTAATTGTCTTTCGTTTCGGCAGGCGCCTCAAAATTATTTTTCTTCTCTTCTTTGGGCTTGAAGCCGAAGTTATACCGGAAAGTGATGCCCAGTCTTCGGGTATCGTTGATTCTGCTGCCGGTGATCTGCTGATCGTTTCTGTTGAAGGTGAAATTGACCTGGTTGGTGCTGAACACGTCGCTCAGCGAAACAATGAGATTCGCTTTCTTGTTCATCAGGCTCCTGTTGGCCGAAATGAACATCCCACCGAATGGACGCAGCTGATAAAAGTTTTGCAAGGCCTTGGTGCGCATGAATGCCTGCAGGTTGACGGTGAGTGTTCGGGTGAGTTTGTATTCGTGGTAAGTGAAAAAAGTATAACTGCTTCTGTTGTAATTAAAAGGTTGTTGCTGATAAAAACCCCGGTATTCGTTGTAGTTGTATACCGATCCCAGGTAAAAGAAATATTTTTTTCCCGGTGGAATGCCCATGACCAGCCTGAAAAAAAACTCTTTGTTCTTACCCAGATTGTCGAATGTGCGATAGGCGATGCGTGTGGCATTGTCCTGATAAATGACATTGGAGAAAATATCTTTGGTGATGTTCCAGCCTAAGGCAAAAACAGGAATATCATTGAAAGTGGTGTTGAACTCGTAAGTGGTGGTGAATTGAGGTCGTAATGACGGGTTGCCCACATCATATAAAAACTGGTCTACAAAACGGGGATAAGGATTCAAACTTTCGTAATAGGGCCTTCGTATGCTTTTTCTAAAGATGGCGCTGCCCATCAGGGTTTGTCCATACATTTTAAACAGCTTGTGTTTGAGGTAGAGATAAGGAAATACATCGGTGCGTTTGATACCGAAAGAGGTATCACCCGGAATCAGCTGATGGCCGTTGATGCGGGTGTATTCGAGCCGTAAGCCCGGCTTGAATGTGAAACCTAAAAATGTTTTGGACAACTGCAGGTAGGCGGCACCGATTGTTTCGTCGTAATGGTAAGTATTGGTTTGGAACCTGTCTGTCAGGATGATGCCATTGCCGGTGTCTTTTACATAACTCGCAAAGTTTTCACTATTGCCTGCATTGATTTTTATGCCGGTTTCGAGTGTATATTTTTTAGGAAGTTTGATCACCAGGTCGGACTGTGCGGTAATGTTTCGTTTGTTGTTTTGATTGATGCCTTGTCCGGAATTGTAGCGGTATAACGGAAAGGTATAATCGTTGCGATAGAACTGATCGTTTTCGTACCGGTAAAAGAGAAACTCAGCACTGCTGGTCCATTCACTTCCCGAAGTATCGATCTTGCATTTCAGGTTAAGCGTATGAAACCAATAGGTAGAATTATTGTCGTTGTTGATGATGGCGTTATTCTTGGAGAGCAGACCGCCATTGAGAGCGCTTGTGATGTTGATATCGTTGTTGGCTCTGTTGTGATTGCGGTTGTAAGAGAAGCGGGTATCATAGCCCCAGTTCCATTTTGAATTCAAGGTATGGTCGAATCCTGCGGAGATATAATGGTTGAGATAAGGATATCTGGTATAGGAATGCTGGTCTACCATTGTGTGGTCGGATGGGAATTGCCTGACTGAATTCAGTTCCTCAAAACTGGTTCGGCCTGTGTACTGGTAATTGATGTAGCTGTTGAGATGAGTGCCGTTTTTATTGTAAGTGAAACCTCCGGTGGCTGTGGCATACACGCCTTGGAAATAGCCTGCATTGACGCTGCCGCTATTGCCCAGTTTCACGCCTTTTTTCAATACGATATTGATGATGCCTCCGCTGCTGGCCGCATCAAATTTGGCCGACGGACTTCGGAGTATTTCAATTTTGCTGACACTGTTGGCGGGCATGCTTTTTAGCAGAGAGGCCACATCGGCTCCACTGAGTTTCATTTCCTTGCCATTGATGAAAACCGTGGCCGGTGTGGTACTGGTAAGGTAAACATTACCATCCTGGTCGATAACCGCACCCGGCGTTTTCTCCACCACTTCAAAGGCGTTGGTGCTGCTGGTGGTGAGGGCTGAAGCATCCACAACGGTTTTATCATCTTCCTCTTTCATCAACGGCCTTTTGGCGGAAACCACCACCACCTGATCGAGGTGGCCAATCATTCTACGAAGCCGGAGCCGGAGGATGGAAAGCGAGGGAGATACGGTGAAAACACTGTCGGCATCGGCAAAACCCTGGTGAGTGATGCGCATGCGATAAGCTTTTCCGTTTTCAACCACCACATGCTCCTGTGCATGCATGACCCTGTTGAAGAGCAGCAATGTGTCGGGCCAGGTTTGCAGCTGTAGCGTAGCGTTAGCCAACACGGAATTGTCATCGGCCACTGCTTCCACTTTTACCTTTTGCGCCTGCGCACGCAACTGCAGCTGTGAACATAACAGCAACGCAGCAACGAAAAAATGTTTCAGGGAAATGGGGTTAGGCATTATTTTTTCTCCTCGATAAGCGCTTTCTTATCCACTATCTTTATCTGTATACTGTCTTTGAGCTCCTTGCTAACCACATTGTAGGGACCTGTGATCACCTCGTCACCTTCGTTGAGACCTGAAGTGATTTCGATGTAATTAATATCCTGTATGCCGGTAGTGACTTTCATTTTACGCACCTGTCCATCTTTACCTTTTACAAATACCACCACGTCTAAATCGTCCGCCGACAACTCTTTGGTTTCTGTATCTTCTTTTTTGGTGCTTTGATTTTCCAGTGCCTCTTTTTTCTCACGTGTGGTTACGGCGTTGATGGGCACGCTCAGCACATTGGTACTGGTTTTGGTTTGAATGTCGGCGTTGGCGCTCATGCCGGGCTTGAAGGGAAAATAACCCTTACCGATAAGGTCGGTATAACTTTTCGGCAAAATGCGCACATACACTTTGTATTGTGTAACATCATTGGTAGATGCTGCCAATGCCGAAGTGGACGCTCCATTGTTGCTGCTGGAGATCTGCGTCACCACCCCTCTGAATTTTCTTTCATTGTAGGCATCGATGCTCACCCAGGCGCTGTCGCCAAGTTTTACTTTGGGAATGTCGTTTTCGCCTACATCCACCCTCACTTCAATTTTATCCATGTTGGCGATGCGAAGAATTTCGGTACCGATGTTGAAGCTGTTACCAGCCACACGTTCTCCTTTTTTGACGTTGAGTAAACTCACCACACCATCCATGGGTGCCACGATCACTGTCTTATCAAGATCCTTGTTGGCTCTTGTAAGACTGGCTTCTGCGGTTTTCACCGAAACGGAAGCGCCTTTTATCGTTTGTACGGCAGCGTTATAATTGGCCTTGGCTGTTTTGAAAGATGCCTCTGCCACATCGAACTCACTTTTGCTGATCACCTTTTCGTCAAACAATTTTTTCTGTCTGTCGAAATTTCTTTCGGCCTGGTCGAGTTGTGCCTTCAAAGCATCTAAAGCGGCCTGTGTATTGGCGGCCTGGGCTTTGGACTGGTCCACGCCAAAACTGGCCTGATCGCGTTGAATGCTGTAAATATCTGCATAGATGCGGGCGAGCAACTGGCCTTTTCTCACTGTATCTCCTTCCTGCACGGTCAATTCGGTGATTTCGCCACTGATATCGGGACTTACCTTCACTTCTATTTCGGGATAAACCTTTCCACTGGCATTCACCACTTCGATGATGGTACGACGTTGCGCTTTTTCTGCAGTCACTTTGGTTCCTTCCTCTTTGCCGAATGCGCCTGTTTTAGACAACACGCCGAGAATAACCAATACCACGACGGAAGAAATGATGATCCATTTTGTTTTTTTGTTCATGACGTTCTGTTTGTTCCTTAAAGTTTAAGTCCGGCTCCCTTATAAAATTCCAGCACTTTCATTTTGAATACGTAATCGAAGCGGGAAATGCTATATTCCAGTTTGGCCTTGAGTAAATTGTTTTGTGCCGTCATCAGGTCGAAAGTGCTCAACACGCCGATGTTGAAACGTTTGGTGGCGAATGAATAAGTTTTCTCGCTGGCCATCACCGATTTTTGAGCAGCATTATTTTTTTCGAGAGCGGTAACTGCCGCTTCATATGCCTGATAAATATCCTGCTTGAGTTGCTGGTCGTCTTTTTGTTGCTGCAGTTTGGCGGATTGAATGTTGATTTTACTTCTTTCGTAATTGGCTTTCTGCACACCTCCGTTGAACAACGGCACATTGACGCTGAGTCCCAACGTCTTTCGGAAATTGTCGCTCATCTGATTGAAAAAAGGACCCGCTTTGATATATCCTGCGATATTTCCGTTGGTCAGCACCGGCGCCTGCACATCATAGTACACACCACTTCCTGCATTGGCAATCAACCCTGTAGATTGATAACCGATGATGTTTTTGGCGTAATAAGGTCTGTCTTTGTACCAGAGATAATTGGAACCCAAACTGCCGAAGGCGGCAATGGTGGGCAGCAGTGCGGCATGAGCGGCTTCCTTTTGTTTATTGGCTGCATTGAGGCGGAACTGATTGCCTTTTTGTTGCGGCTGATTTTTCAGCGCTTCACTATACACAAAATCAGGAAGCAAATCGGCGACGGGATCAACAGGGATGGTTTCTACGGGAGGGGCTTCCACCTCAAAAGGCTGTGCCGCATCAATGTTCATGAGCAACTTGAGGTTGAGTGTAGCCTGCGTGAAATTGCCATGTGCGGCGATATAATTGCCACTGTCGGCTGCCAGCTGGGCTTCTAGCTGCGTGGCGTTTAATTCGGGTAAGGTTCCGGCTTCCACCATTTTCAGCGTGGTTTGCAGTTGTGCCGTGGTTTGCTCAATCTGAACCGCAGCGATTTTTTCTTGTTCCTTGGCCAGCAACACTTGCAAATAGGCTTTGGCCGTGGAAAGGGCGATGTCATATTGCATCTTGCTTACATTGGCCTGGGCCGCCATCAGCTCCCAATGGTTGGCCAGAATAGTATTGCGTTTGTTGAAAAAATTAAAGATGTCGGCGCTTGATTGCAGCTGAAATCCGGTGGAAAGATAGTTTTGGGTAACCCGGGTAAAAGTGGTGGGGTCTTGTGTGCTGCCGCTATTGAAAGCTTCGCTGGTACCCAAATTGAGCAATGGAAATTGCGACAATTGCGACTGGCGATACGTGATGGCGGAATTTTTAGCCTGCAATTCGGTTTGCTTGACGGCAATGTTATTGGCCATCGCATATTCCACGCAAGTTTTAAGGTCCCAATGATTTTGGGCGGTGGAATAAAGCACCGTTGCAAGCAGAAAAGAGGTAAATATCCATCTCATGCGGCAAAATTAAACGTTTCGGATGGTAGAATGGCTTTTGACTGATGAAAAATTGCCGTAATGATGAGAATCATCAAGCCGTAAAAGCAACAAAGGACGAGTGTTCACGGGGTTTTTCTTGGATAGAACAGCAAAAAATGAAGGCGTCTAGTCTCATTCCACGAGAAGGGCTGCACAAACTGATTATTCCATGATTGGTATACAGCCGGTTTGAGCATGAGGTCCAAATTGATTTTTTGAAGATAAATTCAAACAAAAACTGCGATAAAAAACTTATGTTTGTTTCCTAAAATAAAATTCATCATCACTCAAACTTAATAAAGCAATGAAAAAAATCGCTTTGTTCCTGCTGGCTACAGTAATTTTCGCCGGAGCCGGTTTTGCTCAAACACAAAAAACTGCCACTGCTGTTTGGCCCGAAATGAAAGCATTTCATGAACTGATGTCATCCACTTTTCATCCTGCAGAAGAAGGCAATTTCGCTCCTTTGAAGGAAAAAGCGCCTCAACTGTACAGAGCGGCAAAAGTTTGGTTTGCATCAGAAATTCCTTCTACTTTCAAAGCCACTGAAACCAAAGCCACTTTGGAAAAACTGATGATTCAGTGCCACGATATCTGGTACCAGATCGACAAAAAGGCAACTGACGACAAACTGAAACAAATGATTACTGAAGCTCATGATACTTTCCACAAGATTGTAGGTGAGTGCAAAAAATAATACCCGGTTCAAAAGAATTGTAAGCCGCTTCTCAATACAGAAGCGGCTTTTTTATTTTATTCACATTGTCCGAATAACTTAATGGCGCATTACCTTTCACACGAAATATATTTGCTGCGTATTCGGTTCCCGAATTGTTCGGGATTAAAAGGGAAGTCCGGTGAAAGTCCGGCACTATCCCCGTAGCTGTAAGCTCTGTTGAATGTTCATCCTACAAGCCACTGTCCCGGGCGCCCGGGGTTGGGAAGGCGATGAACAAGGAGTAAGTCAGAAGACCTGCCGGATGCAAATTATTCATCCAAAAGCTTTCGGGTTGAAAGGCTTGAGATGTAAAGTGATTGTCATTTTATATTTCTTTCCATTGCCGTTGAGGCAACATTTTTCATCACCTGGAGGCAGTAAAACATTTTTACGTCATGAAAAGAAAAATTCTGTTTGCTGCTTCAATGTTGTGTGCTGTCTTTTCTTATGCTCAAGACAGTCTCACCACCATGAACGAAGTGGTCATCACCGCCAACCGCTACCCCAACAAATCTCTGCTGACGGGCAAAGTGGTCACCGTCATCACCAAAGAACAGATTCAGCAAAGTGGCAGCAAAGACTTATCGCAGGTGCTTACCGAACAAGCCGGAGTGTATGTCAACGGCAGCAATTCCAATCCCGGCAAAGACAAAAGCATTTATCTGAGAGGAGCCAAAGTAGACCACACGCTCATCACCATCGACGGCGTGCCGCTATACGATCCGTCGGGCATCGGCAGCAATTTCGATATCCGCTGGCTCAGCATCGACAACATAGAAAGGATTGAGATTTTGAAAGGCAGTCAATCCACCTTGTACGGATCAGATGCCATCGCAGGAGTGATCAACGTGATCACCAAAAGACCCGAGAAAAAAACGATGGCCATAAACGGCAGCCTGCAATACGGAAGTTATCAAAGCCTGCGTGCCAATGTGGGCATCAGCGGAACGAAAAAGAAAATCGATTATTCGGCGCAATATGCTGTGTTCAGTACCAAAGGCATCAATGAAGCCACCGATTCCATCACCGGCAACAACACAGGCGATAAAGACGGATACACCCAGCATAATTTTTTCGCTTCACTAGGCTACACGCCCCATAAAAATATTCGTATACAGCCCAGCGTTAGATGGTCTTCATTCAGCCAGGCTTACGACCAAGGCGCTTTCACCGACGAGCTGGATCTCAATGCCAAAAGCAAAAATCTTCAGCTCGGTTTGAAAAATGAATTCCGCATCGGCAAGGGGAAACTGATGGTCAATTACAATTACAGCCACATCACCCGCAACTATCTGGATGATTCGGTGAAAAGCCGCAACGGCTATGATATCTACAGCAAAGGTGATTATACCGGCAAAGAACATTTTGCTGATGCGTTCATGGTATATCCTGTATCTGAAAAAATAAAAATCTCCGGAGGATTTGAATGGCGCAATGCCAATGCCAGCGAAATCTACCACTCGGTGGGCTATTACGGCCCCTACGACAGCGAGCTGAGTACCGACAGTTTACAACAACACCAATTGAGCGCCTATGTTTCGGGCAACCTGCAATTGAAAAACGGATTTGCCTTGGAAGCCGGCACAAGATGGAACCGTCACAATGCCTACGGCAGTAAATTCGTTTACAACATCAATCCCTCCTTTTTATGGAAAGAAAAATGGAAGCTCTTCGCCAATTTTTCTACCGCCTATAAAACACCAACGCTGTACGAACTCTATTCGGAATATGGCAATAAAAAACTGAAACCCGAATCGGCCTTCACCTTCGAAGGCGGTGTGCAGTTTCACGCCAAGGACAATAAAATCGATGCGAGACTGGCCTATTTCAATCGCTATGTAAAGGACCTTATTTTCTTCTTTTACGATCCCACAACCTGGCAGTCGTTCTACATCAATCAAGATAAGCAACACGATCAGGGAGTGGATGCGGAGCTGCAGCTGAAAATCGGAAAAACCGCCACTTGCCGCGCCAATTTCTCTTATGTGAACGGCAAGATGACCACCATCAACAATGGAAAAGACACCAGCTATTTCAACCTGATCAGAAGGCCCAAAACCAATGCTGTACTGACGTTGAGCAATCGATTCCATAAAAAGCTGCTGGTAAGTGTGAATGTGAACGTATACGGAAAAAGAAAAGACCTGGCCTTCGAAAGCAACTTCAACGAAGTGGAAATTTCACTGAAAGGCTATACCCTGCTCAATCTTTACCTGGAATACCCTGGGCTGAAAAATAAAGTGAAAGTCTTTGCCGAAATCAACAACCTCACCAATGTCCATTACACCGAAGTGTATGGCTTCAATACCATGGGTTGTAATGTGCGCGGCGGCATTCGATTCAATTTATAAACCTTCGTCGCTGCTAAAGTCGGTGCGTGTAAAGAATTATCTTTGCGCAAACCGACTTTTTTATGATAGACTTCGGAAAAATCCTGATCAAAGAAATCATCACCATCACCTTTACTTTGTTTGCGGTGATTGATATGCTAGGTTCCATCCCTGTGCTGGTGACCTTGCAGGAAAAAATGGGAGGACATATCAAAAGCACGCTGGCTACATTAGCTTCCGGTGCTTTCATGATGTTGTTTCTTTTCGTCGGCAAAGAATTTTTAAATATTTTGGGGCTCGATGTGAAATCATTTGCCGTAGCCGGTAGCATTGTCATCTTCATCATCGGGCTGGAAATGGTTTTGGGCATTGAGTTTTTCAAATCGGAAGGCAATCCCAAAAGCGGAAGCGTAGTACCCATCGCATTTCCACTGATTGCGGGATCGGGAACCCTCACGACCATCATGTCGCTCAAAGCAAATTTTCAGGACATCAATATTTTCATCGGCATCCTGATCAACATGGTGGTGATATATGTTGTATTGAAATCTTTGAAATGGTTTGGCAAGATATTGGGACCTAACGGTCTGATGGTGGTGCGAAAATTTTTCGGTGTGATTCTGCTGGCGATAGCCGTGAAGATTTTTGGAACGAACATTCAGAACTTCGGGAGATAGGGAATGTTTGTTGATTGTTGTTTGTTGTTTGAGTGATTAGGGTTTTATTAATTAACTTGCACACCCATTTTAGGCCATCGTAGTACATTGGATAGTACAATCCCGAGTACTCGGGACGAAGCTTCAGTTTTTTGATTTTTTGGCCTCGTAGTACAATGGATAGTACAATCCCGAGTACTCGGGACGAAGCTCTAGTTTTTTGATTTCTTGGCCTCGTAGTACAATGGATAGTACAATCCCGAGTACTCGGGACGAAGCTCCAGTTTTTTGATTTTTTGGCCTCGTAGTACAATGGATAGTACAATCCCGAGTACTCGGGACGAAGCTCCAGTTTTTTGATTTCATGGCCTCGTAGTACAATGGATAGTACAAGAGTTTCCGAAGCTCCAGATCCTAGTTCGATTCTAGGCGAGGCCACTAAAAAATGTAGAATAATAAATATTGAACAGAGGAATGTAAAATTTTGATTGTATAGAGAGTTTACCATGAGGGCTCAATGGCAATACAAAAACAATTCGAATACCGTTCACTCATTAATTTCTTCTCGAGCCATCAGTGCGACTTATTTCTTTCCTGATAGTAAGCCAAATACACTTTCGATTTCTTTAAAAAATACTTTCCCGAATTGTCGCCGTCAATGCTTTTTTGTGATGTGTATATCATCTTGCCACCATCAAAATAAATGAGGGGCATCAATGTTAATTCTGTTGACTTGTCGATGCCTGAAACTTTTACCAATGTGTCATCTTTGTAATAATAATTGATAAGTACACTGGGCTTCAACAATTGAAATTGAATGAAGGTTAACTTTCCGTTGATATTGGACTTGTAAAATTTTAGTACGAATGCTTCTGTGCCTGATCTTGAAGAATCAATTGTCATTTCATTTTGACATGTTGAATGACTTTCCATTTCACTGCAAAAGTGATCAATGTTATCGACAATCGCATGAGGCTGTGCATGGATCTTTTGGCACAACAAAAAAATGAAAAACAATGTACCCGTTATTCTCATGTGATGGCATTTGAAATTGACGCATTGATGATAAGTGTTGCATCACTCCTGATGATCTTTTCTGATGAGGAACACGGCGCCCATCGCCAGAAAACCCAGACCCATACCTATCGCGCCACCCACTTCGGGCGCGTCATAGATCATGCCTATTCCTCCGCCGGTAAACATGAAACCGCAGAATAAAAAAGAACCGATGAACATGTTGCCTTTTGTATTTTCCATTTTTTTTGTTGAGATGTTTGAGGATGAATCAAAGATAATATTTCGGTAAAAATAAAACACCCCGATTGTAGAATCGGGGTGTGTAAGAAAAGAAGTTTTGTTTTTTATTGTTGCAGGGTGATTTTCTATTATTGCTACTAAAAAATGAATCAGTAAGTACAATATGAGTCTACAGATCATTTAAGACAATAAAGTTCATTACCAGCCTCCACCTAATGCCTTGTAAATATTGGTCACCGCATTGAATTGTCTTTTTCTGGCTTCTACCAGTTCGAGCTGTGTCGACAATGATTCACGTTGTGCCATCAGCACTTCGAGATAATTGGCCCTGGCCGATTTGAAGAGGTCACTGGCGATGGAAACAGACTGCATTTGCGTTTGTGCTTCTTTCGATTTGGTGTTGTAGAGTTTTTCGAGATTGCCGATGTTCGACATTTCATTGGCCACTTCGCGGTAGCCATTCCAAACCGATTTTCGGTAATCGAGCAGCGCTTCCACCTGGCGGGCATTGGCTTGATTGTATTCGGCTTTGATGGCATTACGGTTAAAAATAGGTGCACTGAGGTCTCCGGCCAGCGAGAAGATCAGCGACTCGGGCATGGTGAGCAGATACGAAGGTTTGAAAGCATTGATGCCCAATCCACTTCTCAAGCCGAGGGAAGGATAAAATTCGGCTTCTGCAATCTTCACCTCGCATTTGGCGGCAAACAGTTCCAGTTCTGCCTGACGGATGTCGGGCCGGTTTTTCAACAACTGAACAGGAATGCCGGTTTTTACACTTTGCGGCAGTTGATCAATGATGGCAGCAGTATCGCGTGTAATTTTCTGCGGGTAACGTCCCAATAAAAAATTGATATTGTTTTCCGTTTCAGTTATCTGTTGCAGTACATCATACTCCATGCTTTGGGTGTTGTACAACTGCGCTTCAAACTGCTTCACGGCGAGTTCTGTAACTACAGAAGCCTGCTTCTGCACCTTCACAATTTCGAGTTCATTTTGCTGCAGGCGGATGGCTTTTCTGATGATGGCCAGCTGATTGTCGAGCGCAAGCAATTCGTAATAGGAGTTGGCCACTTCGGCCACCAGATTGGTGGTCACCCAGTTTTTCGCTTCGATGCTGCCCAGATATTTGGTGAAGGCGGCTTTTTTGGCATGATGCAATTTGCCCCAGATGTCGGCTTCCCAGGTCGCCTGAAAACCAAGATTGAAATCGCCGAGCCAATCGGGCACACGATTTCCGGGCGTGATGTCTGTAGATGCATCACCGGCGCCGGAAGAGGTGTAACGCCCCACCTTATCTACGCCCATCCCCACACCCACAGCAACATTGGGAAGCAAGGCGCCTTTTCGGATGCGCACATTGTTGCGTTCTACTTCTATTTCCTGCAAAGCCATTCCCACTTCTGGATTGTTGCGGATGGCCGTATCGATCAGTGCTGTTAGATTGGAATCGGCAAAGAATTCTTTCCAATTTGTTTTAGCCGAGTTGATGCTGTCGATGGATGTGTTGTAAGATGAGGGCACAATTGGTTCATCACTTTTTTGCATCGCCGCCGGTGTGATGCAACTGGCAAAAGCAACGGCCAACGTCGTTCCCAAAAACAGCTGGGATATTTTTTTTCTTCTCATTATTTTAAATTTCTTCTGTTAATGGATTTTCTTCTTCGTCCGATACGATATGATGTTTCTCAGAACTGCGGCCGAAGATGTAATAGAGTCCCGGAATGATCAACACCCCGAAAATGGTACCGAACAACATGCCTCCTGCCGCGGCCGAACCGATGGTTTTGTTTCCTGTGGCACCCGGTCCGGTAGCCATCACCAGCGGAATCAAACCGGCGATGAAGGCGAAGGAGGTCATCAGGATCGGACGCAGACGGACAGCTGCACCTTCAATGGCAGCTTGTAAAACGGTAGCGCCTGCACGATGTTTCTGCACCGCAAACTCTACAATCAACACCGCATTCTTGGCCAGCAATCCTATCAGCATCACCATAGACACCTGTGCGTAGATGTTGTTTTCGAGTCCCATTATTTTCAACAACAGAAAAGCGCCGAAAATACCGGTGGGCAAGGAAAGCAGAATGGGGAAAGGCAGTACAAAACTTTCGTATTGTGCAGCAAGCAACAAGTACACAAACACCAAACAAATGAGGAAGATGTAGATGGCCTGATTGCCCCTTCCCACCTCATCTTTGGAAATACCTGCCCAGTCGATACCGAAACCTCTGGGCAGTTTTTTATTGGCCACATCTGTGATGGCCGCAATGGCTTCGCCACTGCTATAGCCGGGAGCCGCACCGCCACTCACCTCTGAAGCGTTGTACATGTTGTGACGGGTGATTTCGGAAAGGCCATATACTTTCTCTATAGTCATGAAGGCGGCAAAAGGCACCATCTCCTCGCGGTCGTTTTTCACGTAGAGTTTCAGAATGTCTTCGGGCTGGGCTCTGTATTGTGGCAGGGCCTGTACCATCACCTTATACTGCCTGTCGTATTTGATGAAGCTGGTTTCGTAGTTGCTGCCTATCAACGTGGATAGTGTGTTCATGGCATTATCGATGGTCACACCTTTCTGTTGTGCTTTGTCGTTGTCTATCCTCAACATGTATTGCGGGAAGCTAGCGCTGTAAAAACTGAACACCGAACTGAGCTCAGGACGCTTGTTGAGTTCTTTCACAAAATCCTGACTCACGGTTTCCATTTTCTTGTAATCGCCACTGCCCATCTTGTCAAGCAATCGAAGCTCAAAACCACCGGCAGCACCATAACCGGGAACCGCAGGCGGCGGGAAGAATTCAATACTGGCGCCTTTGATGTCTTTGGTTTTTTCTTCCAGCTCTTTGATGATTTCCTCCATAGAATGCTTACGCTCTTTCCAGTCTTTGAGATTCACCAAACAGGTACCGGAATTGGAACCCGTTCCTTCCGACAGAATCTCATACCCTGCCAGTGATGACACGGACTGAACATCCTCAATGCTTTTGGCAATCTTCGAAACCTGCATGCTCACCGCATTGGTTCTTTCGAGTGTGGAGCCGGGAGGGGTGAGGATGATGGCATAGAATACACCTTGATCTTCATTCGGAATGAACCCAGAAGGTATGCTTGAACTCAGCTTCCAGGTACCCAAGCAAAAAGCGACAAGCGTCAGGAAAGTGATGACTCTTCTGTTAACGATTACCGTTAGTATGTTTTTGTATTTGCCCAACACACGGTTGAACCAGTTGTTGAATCCAACCAACAGTCGGCTGATGATGTTTTTACTGGCAGGTTTTCCGTGTGTGTTTTTAAGCATCGCCGCGCAAAGGGCAGGCGTCAGCGTCAGGGCGATAACACCCGACAGGATGATGGAAGTAGCCATGGTTACCGAGAACTGACGATAGAAAATACCCACAGGGCCCGACATGAACGCCACCGGAATAAACACCGCCGCCATAACCAGGGTGATGGCGATGATGGCTCCGCTGATTTCAGACATGGCCAGTTCCGTGGCCGATCGCGCGTCGAGATGGTGCTCCTCCATTTTGGCATGCACGGCCTCTACCACCACAATCGCGTTATCCACCACAATACCAATGGCCAACACCAACGCAAAGAGGGTAATGAGATTGAGATTGATGCCAAAGAACTGCATGAAAAAGAAAGTACCTACAAGTGACACCGGAACAGCAATAGCCGGAATCAATGTGGATCGCCAGTCGCCGAGGAAGATGAATACCACCAAACTCACCAGCAGAAATGCTTCCACCAGCGTGTGAATCACTTTCTCAATCGAAGCATCCAGAAATTTCGATACGTCGTAACTGATTTCATAGTCCATGCCTTTGGGGAATGAAGTGGATTTGATTTCAGCCATCTTTTCCTTGATACGCTGAATAACAGCGCTGGCGTTGCTTCCGTAAGATTGCTTGATCACAATCGCCGCAGAAGGCTTACCGTTCAATCGCGAATACAAATCGTAATAGGCACTGCCGAATTCCACATCGGCCACATCTTTCACACGAAGAATCTGTCCGTCGGGGCTCGAACGCAGAATGATGTTCTCATATCCTTCTTTGGTGGTAAAGCGACCCGGATATTTCAAAACATATTCGAATGTTTGCGATTTCATACCCGAGCTTTCGCCTGTTTTACCCGGTGAGGCTTCCAGACTTTGTTCATCCAAAGCTTTCAGCACTTCATCAGCAGATATTTTATAAGCCAGCATCCTGTCGGGCTTCAGCCAAATCCTCATGGAATATTCCCTGTTGCCCAGGATATCGGCAAAACCCACACCGTCGACTCGTTTCAGATCCGACAACACATTGATGTCGGCGAAATTGTAGAGGAATTTATCATCCACCGAAGAATCTTTGCTATACATGTTGATGTACATGAGCATGTTCGATTCTTCGCGGGTGATTTTCACACCCTCACGCACCACGATGGGAGGCAACTTATTGATTACAGCCGCCACACGATTTTGTACGTTTACGGAAGCGATATTGGGATCCGTTCCCAACTCAAACACCACCTGAATGGAAGCGGTACCATCATTACCTGCATCGGATGCGATATACTTCATACCCGGAATACCGTTGATAGCTCTTTCCAGTGGAATCACCACCGATTTGATCATGAGTTCGCCATTGGCACCGGGATATTCGGCAGCGATATTCACCTTGGGCGGCGATATGGAAGGAAACTGGGTGACCGGCAACTGCACGATGGCCAGTGCACCCAAAAGCGTAATGATGATAGAGATAACGATTGACAGTACGGGTCTCTTGATGAATTTATTGAACATAGATAAATGTTGTGTTGATGAAAACCTATTGTTTTACAGGAGGAGCAATCGCTTGTAAGCCGGGCACGAATTCCGATTTGATCTTGTCGTCTTCTTTCACACTTTGAATGCCTTCCAATAGAATCTTGTCGTCTGGCGACAAGCCGGCATCGATGACATAGATATTGGACAAGCGCTGTTTGATGTTGATCTGACGGCTCTTCACCACATTGTTGTTGTCTACCACATACACGTACACTTTGTCCTGCAACTCATAGGTGGCTTTCTGCGGAATGACCAATGCTCCTTTTAAATCGACCGTGAGCTGCACTTTGCCGGTTTCGCCGTGTTTCAGTAAATAGTCGGGGTTAGGAAATTTGGCTCGGAAAGGAATGCTACCGGTGTTGTTGTCGAACTCGCCCTCGATGGTTTCAATCACGCCTTTGTATTTATGCGGCTGATTGTTGGCCAGTAAAAGCGTTACAGCCGACCTGTCATTTTCTTTGGCTTTTGTTTTGTAGTCGAGATATTCCGCTTCCGAAACGTTGAAATAAGCATATACTTCTTTATTGTTGGACAGCGTGGTGAGCAAGGTACCTTCATCGATCAGGCTGCCCACTTTCAATTTGAGGCGATCGATAAAGCCATCAAAAGGCGCCTTGATGGTGGTGTAAGAAACATAGAGTTCGGCTAGTGCTGCTTCGGCTTTGGCTTCATCCAGCTCTGCCTTGGCGGTGGCCAGTTCTGATGGAGAGATGATACCCTTATCGGCCAGCACTTTGGCATTTTGCACTTTGATATCGGCCGAATTCACACTGGCTTTGGCTTTCATCAACTCGGCCTCATATTCCCTGGGACGAATGGTGCAGATCACCTGACCGGCATGAACCATCTGACCTTCATCCACGTTAATGGTTTCGATAAAACCTTTCACCTTGGCCCTGATTTCGATATTTTGCAGCGACTGAATTTCGGACACATATTCTTTGGTGAAAGAAGTATCCATCACAACAGGATTGGTGACACTATACTTTCCTTCTTCTTCTTTTTCTACTTTTTTTGATTGACAAGCGGTAAAACACAAAATGGCGAAAAGGCCTGATGCCAGTAGTTTTTTATTCATGATGATAGTTGTTTGTTGTAGGGAAAAATGAATTTTCTAAACCTTGGAGAAGAGTACGAATAACAACAGGTATTCAAAAACTTGACATTGAAAGTTGATTCAATGTCAATGCCAGGGTTGATTAACCTTTGAATACAGAAGAAGAGATACTAAAGTCGAAATACGCCGTGAAAGATAAAAAGTCGACGAACAGAAAAAAACTGAATGTCGGACTGCTGTAAGGGCCGAATGGCCAGCGTGGTGAAAATTTCGGGTATGAAAGAAAGTTCCTGAGGTGATAATTTCACAACAGCATCGCTTTCGCTGTCGGAATCATTGATATCATCATTGTCAAAATCCGCAATGAGAAAATCGTCATTTGGAAAATCTGCAGAGCAGGCAGCCGAATAAACAATGGCCGGGGTCAGCGAATAATGAGCAGGGGCCTGCGTTTTGCTGCATGCGACAGCAGAGGAAGCATGAAAAAAAGAAAGCAAAACAGCAAGAAATCCAATCAATATTCGCATACGGAGGGCAATGTTACAAATTGATATCTTCTATGAAAAGCGTTTAACAGTTTTTTAAGGAAAAAATAAGATGGCATCTCAATTGAATGAGCTGGATACTGGATACTGGATGCCTAATATGCTTATTAAGCCAACTCATCACAACACTCTTTTCAAATTGGGTAAGTTTTATCCCGAATTATCAGGGCAGGCATATAACATTCTGCATTTAATATTCTACATTTTTCATACAATATTGGTCTATTGCAGTCGGGCAAGTTTACCCCAAAGTATAGTGGTATTGAGGGATACATTTTACCTCGAAGTAGCGGGGCTGGCATTCAACATTTTACTTTCTTTTTTCAAATAACAAAGGCCCATTCCTTTCGGAACAGGCCTTTGTTTATTTTGGTGATGATGAGATCGGACAGCATTGCTGATGCCCCTCTCCTCCATTCAAGTTAAAACTTCATCACTCTTGTCGTTTTCACCTGATCGCCTTGTTTCACTTCGAGCATGTAGGCGCCGGCTTTCAGCTCAGCTCCCATGTTCACGGTTTGATAAGGACTTACTTTGATTTCCTTGATGAAACGACCTTGAACATCCAGTACTCTTACCCTCACCTCTTCTTTACCTGCGGTAATCACCTGCAGTTTGAAAGTACTGGTGGTAGGGTTAGGGAATACTTTCACGCTCATTTCTTCGGCGGTGGCTACCGTATTGCCTTTCACCGTGGTGGTGCCGGCAAATCCGGTAGGACAAGGTGCCAGTTTAACCGTGCTTGTTCTTGGCAAGCTGCTGCCGCAGTTGTTCACTGCAACCACAGTAACATCACCCGCAATTACGCCTGATGTATATGTTACCACGATACTGGTTGTTCCCTGACCGCTTTCGATGGTTCCACCAGTTGGTACTGACCATTGCAGTGATGTAGCGTTCGATGGCAATGAAGCCACAGTGTAGCTGTATCTTCTGTTAGGACAACCAGCCAGGTTGATCACGTCGATCTGACTTGGGTAAGAAGGCGCCAACACACTGATGGTCAAACTTCTTGAGCCGCTCGTTCCGCAACCGTTGGTAGCTGTTACAGATACTGAACCACTGGTGAAGCCAGCAGGATACTTGAAGCTGATCGTGTTGGTACCCTGACCACTCACGTTGGTGGCACCTTGTGGTACAGTCCAAGTGTAAGTGTTCACACCCGCAATCGGGTTCACTGAGTAGGTAGCCGTCTGACCGTTGGCACCGATGTATTCGCATGCATTGGCCGGACCACTGATCAAACCAGGTGTTGATGGGTTGTAGCGATATACAGTCAAACTTCTCAAGCCGCTGGTTCCGCAATCGTTCACCGATTGTACAGTGATGGCGCTTGAACTGAAGTTGCTCGCAAATGTCACCGCAATAACAGTATCTGCATCTGTACCGCCTCCATTTGGATAGGAGATGGTAGTGGTACCATTTTGTGCGCTCCAAATGTAGTAGGATGCTCCCATCACTTTTGGTATTCTGTACGTGATAGGAACGTTGGTACCTAAGCTAGGACATACATCGTTGGTAGAAGCTACGATCTGACCCGGAGTACCTGGCAATGTAGCCTGTACGTAGAAGATCTTCTGAACGCCGCTTCCGCAGATGGATGCCGGTGTTACCTTGAACTGCTTGTTGGCTTGTGCCGCAAAGCCTGCAAGGAATTTAACCGTAACCACAGAGCTATCTGTGTTGGCAGACACTATCTGTGTGTTGCTTGGTTTAACCCATGAGTAACGCGTTGCTCCCGGTGCGCTTACTGTGTAGGTCACAGTTTGGTTGGTACCGATTACGTTACATACGTTGGTTTGACCACTGAAGGTCATGTTGGCACTGTTAGGTGTAAACGGCTGAGCATTTACAGTTACCGATGTGCTGGTCAAGGCCGCACAACCCGCACTGTTTTGAACGCTCAGGCTGTAAGTTCCGGTAGCTACTCCTGCAAAAGAAGTAGATGACTGGAATGCACCGCCAATGCTATAAGTATAACCTACTCCTATAGGACCAGTAACCGTAATTGTACCGGTGGCTGTTGCACAAGTAGGTTGTGTTACCGAAGCTGTTGGAGCTACAGGGTTGGTGATGATGGTCACAATCGCGCTGCCGCTGAGGTCGCCTGATACTGAGGTACAGTTGGCATCGCTCAAGGTAGCCACAGTGTATGTGGTGGTAGCCGTTGGTGTAACGGTTACGCTGATCGGACTGGTTGATCCGCTGAACGACTGGCCATTGCTCAGTGTACCGCTCCATGGGCCTGCGCCAGTGACGGCGATGCTCAAGGTGGTAGTAGCACTTTGGTTAGCACAGTAGGTGGCCCCTCCGCTGATAGTAGCAGTAGGACGTGGATTTACAGTTATTGCTGCAGAACCAGTAAGGTCGCCACT
>CANGIT010000011.1 GCA_947454155.1 Chitinophagaceae bacterium | reverse complement strand
AGCCAAAGTTCGTCTTACAAATAAAGTGGAGGTGATCGCCTACATTCCAGGTGAAGGACACAATCTGCAAGAGCACTCTATCGTACTGATCCGCGGCGGAAGGGTAAAAGATTTACCAGGTGTACGTTATCATATCGTACGTGGTAGTCTGGATACTGCCGGTGTAAAAGACCGTAAGCAGAGCCGCAGTAAATACGGTACCAAAAAAGCAAAGAAATAATTTCAACATCAATTAAGTCAACATACTGACAAAAATTTGAACAATGCGTAAATCACAACCTAAAAAGATTCCCTTAGCTCCAGATCCTAAATTCAACGACAAACTGGTTACCCGTTTTGTCAACAATCTGATGTGGCAAGGAAAGAAAAGCGGAGCTTTTATCATTTTCTACGATTCACTTGAAAAAGTAGCCAAATTCACAGGAGAAGATGGTTATGAAGTTTGGAAAAAAGCTTTGGCAAATATTACTCCTGCTGTAGAAGTTCGCAGTCGTCGTATTGGTGGTGCTACATTCCAGATACCTTCTGAGGTTCGTCCCGACAGAAAAATTTCTCTTAGCATCAAATGGATGATTCGTTATAGCCGCGAAAGAAATGGTCGTAGCATGGCAGACAAATTAGCCAACGAAATCGTTGCTGCAAGCAAAGGTGAAGGTGCCGCTTTCAAAAAGAAAGAAGACACGCATCGTATGGCCGAAGCCAATAAGGCGTTCGCTCACTTCAAAGTATAATTTTACTTTTTCTAACTGCTTATATTTCAAAAGCCACTCTACTGAGTGGCTTTTTTATTTTCTCAAATCGGAAATCGGTGTTACGTATTTCGTAAATGATGATGTTGGCTTAAATGTTTTTTTGCACCTCAATCATAAATAATGATGAAGGGAATAAAATTACTGTTTTGCGCATTGATGGTAAATAATATCTTGTTTGCACAGCATTCATTGAAGGATACAGTTAAACAAAATCAAATGTTGCCATATGTTCTTGTATTTACTGCAGGTGAGCGGGTAATGACATTTCTGCCTGAAGTAAAAGGTACCAGGATTCATGCTGCAAAAAAAACAGCACTCGTAAATTTTCAACAATCAAGTGCCAACCGTTCGTCCAATAATATGAGAGAACTCTTGTCAAGAGTTCCAGGCATTCACTTATGGGAGAGCGATGCTGGAGGTGTACAGCCGGGCATAGCCAATAGGGGATTGAGCCCCAACAGATGCTGGGAATTCAATGTGAGGCAAAATGGATTTGACATTGCGGCTGATCCATATGGATATCCCGAGGCTTATTACAATCCACCCGCCACGGCTGTGCTGGAAATGGAAATTACTAGAGGAACCGATGCATTGCAATATGGACCACAATTCGGAGGTATGATCAATTATAAATTGAAGACAGCAGCAGACTTTACGAAAAAAATAGATGTTGAAACAGAGCAAAGTTATCTTTCCTCTAATATCATCAGTTCTTTCACTGGCATGGGGTTTAAAGAAAAGAAATATGGAGGATATGCTTTTTTTAACCATAAGGGCGGTGAAGGATGGCGAGAGAATTCTCGCTTTAAAAACAATACTTTTTATGCCACTTTTGATTACTACATAAATTCAAAATGGATGATCAGACCAGAAATTACCTATTTTGATTTGATCAGTCAACAGCCGGGTGGTCTTAAAGACGAAGATGTTTATGAGCATCCTCAACTTAGTCTCAGGGCCAGAAATTGGATGGGCATCAATTGGCTTGTGCCCGGATTAACACTATTATACCAGGCAGATAGTTCATTGTTGTGGGAAACCAAAATTTCAACCATCTTCAGTCAACGCAATAGTATTTTGTACAATCACTCTATTAGTGTTTCAGACACAATCGTACCCTCGTTGACACAATTTGCAAACAGACTTTTGCAAAGAGACCGCTATAATAATTTGCAAATGGAAAGCAGAGTAAAAAAAGAATTTGGTAAAAAGGAGAAGAAAAATGTAATCACTTTTGGAATAAGATATTTCAATGGCAATACGCACAGGCTTGCCGATGGAAAAGGGACAAGTGTCAGTAATTACGATATTCGTGTTATTGGCGACTATAATAAGGATATTGCTTTTCAATCATCAAACTTTGCTTTTTTTTCTGAGAATTTGATTAGAATCAATAATAAACTTTTAGTTACGATGGGTTCGAGGATAGAAGCTATTAAAGGCAGTGCATCAGGCAGGAATGGCTTCGTGTTGGGAAACCCGGTTATGCTTTTGCCTTTGAAGAAAAGCAGATTGTTTGTTTTATTTGGAGCGGGCTTGGAGTACCATTTCACAAAATCACATGAAATATATGGCAGTGCAACGCAATGCTATCGTCCTCTGCTGTTTTCAAATTTGCAATCGCCACCCGGAAATGACGAGATTGATTCCGAGTTGAAGGATTCAAAAGGTTACGTGATCGATTTGGGTTACAGAAGTAAATGGGATAATAATTTTTCTTATGATTTCAGTATGTATTATTTGAGATATGCCAATAAAACAGGTACACTGATAAAGCAAAAAGATAGTATCCTATACAGGTTGTTGACCAATATAGGAGACAGTTACAGTGTAGGTGTAGAGGCTTATATAGAATGGAAGAAAAAATATGCCTGGCACAGCCTTTTTATCGACTTGAATTTGTTTGCATCATATGCGTTTAATGATTCCAGGTATGCTAAAGACTTAAAAGATTCTTTGTTAAGTAAAAACTGTGTTGAAAACGCGCCTAAACATATCTTGAGAAGTGGTGGGCAAATTGCCGTAAATAAGTGCTTTGCAGGATTTCAATTTAGTTATACAGATCACAGCTTTAGTGATGCATTAAACACCCGATTGCCATCCACCAATGCCCAAACGGGCTTAATCCCTTCTTATGCCATAATGGATTTGAATTTCGGCTATGCTTTCAACAGTGGACTTAGAATCCAATTTGGATGCAACAACCTTAATGACAGAAAATATTTCACCCGAAGAACTGGAGGCTTGCCCGGCCCTGGGGCATTGCCCGCCGATGGAAGAGTTTTTTATTTCAGTTTCATCAAACGAATTGACTGATGCTATCTGATTAAGACCACATTGCCTTTGAGTAGGGTTGATTGCCCCAGCTCTTTTATCATCCACACGTAGGTGCCTGCAGGCTGTTTCTTTCCGTTGAAAGTACCATCCCATCCATATAACCATTTGTTGGTGGTGAATAACAATTGGCCATTACGGTTGAAAACCTTGAACCACTCTGTATTGGCTACGCCAACTGGTACCGGCCTGAAAATGTCATTCATGCCATCGCCATCAGGTGTAAACGCATTAGGTACGTAATAGTGGTCTGCGGGTCTTTCATATACTTTTATAAACACGGTATCAAATCCGGCACAGCCAATTTCATTATAAACAGTAACGATGAACTGCTGGTCGTCGTACAAAGTAGCTGCTGGTTGCTGGATTGTTGCAAAGTTCAAAGGTGCTGCAGGCGTCCATAAATATCTTACACCGCCTGTAGCCGAGAGTTGCTGCGGCACACCTCTGGCTGCGATGGTGTCATGGCCTGCGAATGCAATCACTGGAGGCAATTTGGTAAAATAGAAAAGTGCGGTATCTGAGCAACCATTGGTGTTGGTGGCATCTATCTGGTAAATACCTGTTTGATTCACCGCATTGATATTGTTCACCGGGACGCCATTGTATATCCAGTTGATATTGAGTCCTGCAGTGTTGAATAATGTTGAAAGGTCGTAGGTGTCTGCAAAGCATATCGTATCATAAAGATTGGGACCAAGGTTCGGCGTGGTCAATACCACAACATCCACTGCGGTTCTTGGCCCTTCGCACACCCCCAGTGTCTGGCTGGCGTAATATGTTGTAGTACCTGAATTTACGGTTGCAGGTATAGGTGCAATTCCTGTCCCCGTACCTCCGCTAGAAGTGTTGTACCAAAGAATGTTTGAACCAGTGGCTACAAGTGCTGTTGTTGAATTGCCTTGGCAATAAGTGATTGGCGTATTGGCCAATGGAACGCCTGGTGTTGGATTGACTGTGACAGTAATTGATGCTCTCGGCCCTTCACATGCTCCAATGGTGGAACTTACATAAAACAATGTGTTACCTGTAGTGGAAGTAGTTGGAGTAGGCGCCATGTTGCTGCCGCTTCCGCCTGTGGCGCTGGTGTACCAAAGTAAATTGCTGCCATTGGCGGAAAGTACAGAAGGCGCAATTCCCTGACAATAGACAACCGGAGAAACGATGGCAGGTGCAACCGGAGTAGTATCAACAACAACGACAGTCGGGCTGGAAGGACTTTCGCCGCAGCTTAGTGTTTGTGTTACATAATAAACGGTGATGCCTGCATGAGCAGTAGAAGGAGTGGGTGTTCCGGGCAAGGCGGTTCCACCTGTAGGCACTAAATACCATTGCAATGCGGTGCCTGTAGCCGATAATGGTTGTGCAGTGCTTTGCTGGCAATATACAACGGTGTCATTGGCCACAGCAGGTGCTGGCGGCAGTCCTGTTATGGTTACACTCAAAGAAGCGCGTGGACTTTCACAGGCCAGTAATGTTTGACTCACATAATAGGTAGTGGTGCCAACAGTGGCTGTAGAAGGCGTTAATGTACTTTGTCCTGTTCCGCCAGAAGCAGTGGTATACCAAAGCAAGCTACTACCGGTTGCGGTTAGTGGTGAAGCCGTCACACCTGCGCAATAGGATGGTGGCGTACCAACAGATGGAGGAGCCGGAATCGGATTCACAATGACTGTGATGGCCGCTCTGGGACTTTCACCGCAGTTGGTAGATTGGCTGACAAAATAAACTACATTGCCCGGAGTGGTTGTAGATGGTGTGATGGCAGTACTGCTTCCTGTACCGCCTGTTGGTAATGTGTACCACAACAAACCAGGCCCTGTTGCTGTTAATGCAGTAGCTGTAGCGCCTTGACAATACACCACGGGTGAAGTAATCACCGGAGGTGTTGTGGCCGTGAGTACTGTAACAGTTATGACAGCTCTGGGGCTTTCACAACCATTGACTGTTTGGCTCACATAATAATTAGTATTTCCCGAAACAGATGTTGATGGTGTTGGTGATGAGGAACTACCGGTTCCGCCTGTAGCCCCTGTATACCAAAGGAGTCCGCTGCCGGTGGCTGTAAGTGGAGCGGCTATGGAATTTAGGCAGAGTGATACGGGCGTAGCAACTAATGGCGCCGAAGGTGCGGCGTTGATATTTACCACTATGGCAGCTCTGGGACTTTCTCCACAACTGCTGGCTTGAGAAACATAATAAGTAAATGTGCCGACAGTTGTAGTAACAGGAGTTGGTGCATTGGCATTTCCAGTTCCACCTGTTGCCAAAGTGTACCACAATAATGCATTTCCGGAGGCAATCAATGGCGCTGCGGTAGCATTCTGACAATATACTATAGGGCTGCTCACGACCGGTGCTGGAGTACCGGCAGCTATATTTACAACAATGGGAACCCTGGGACTTTCACCACAAGGAAGGTTCTGACTGACGTAATAAGTAGTAGTGCCAATTATGGCTGTGTTGGGTGTTGGAGCCATTGTACTTCCGGTTCCTCCTGTTGCAGTTGTATACCACAATAAGTCGGTGCCGTTTGCGGTAAGTGGTGTTGCAGATGTATTTTGACAAAGATTCAGTGGGGTGCTTACGGTGGGAGGATCGGGTGAGTTGGTTACGTTGACGGTGATGTCCTTGGTTAGCGGACAATCGCCACTGTTAGCGGAAGAGGTTACTGTATACGTGGAAGTTACTGTAGGGGTGGCAATCACTACATTGCCGTTTGTAGTGTTCAAAGCCGGACCTGTCCATGTATACGTGCCATTACCTCCTGATGCGGTAAGAGAAATAGACTGGCCAACACATATGGTGGCATTGGCGAAGTTGGTGGCAATGTCGAGAATGTTTACACCAGACAATGGAGCCAGCGAATAATCGCATACATCACCAGCATAGCCGTCAAACATCAGATAATATGTATTGCCAATGGTGAGCCCGGTAGCTTCTACTACTAACGGGTAAGAACTTGGTTGCATTTGGTTGTAACAGCCATGTGCGGTAACAGCACCGGATCCGCATCCACCTTCGTAAAACATCATTTGAATGCCGAATCCATCCTGACTATTGCTCACCCATACATTGAAAGATGCGGTAGTGGCGGAGGCCACAAAAGTGATAAAAGAGTTGTTATCAATGGAGCCGCAGAAAGCGGATGTCAGTTGTGTCCAGGTATCTACAGCATATGTTGAAGAAGTATTGCCGCAATATCCGTTGAAATTACAAACCGGAGTGGCGTTTGTGCAATCATCACCTGCGGGGGCATTGCCCGAGCAGGGGGGTTGTACAGGAGGAGGAGGAGCAGGTGTGTTGTTGAAGGTGATACTCCAACTGTTGAGTGTGCCATCAAACCCTGCGAAAATATCCTGTATGCAAAGTGTCCAGGTGCCGTTGGCATTTTGCCCGTTATTGGCAATTCCCAGCGGAGTTTCCGGAAGGTATTCACCCGTGAAGGGTGATGTGCCGTTGGTGATAGAAGTAGTTGAAGTGCCGGTAAAACAGGTGCCAGTGAAATTGTCGCCTGATCCGCCTTGCTGAATAGACAGCGGTATGCTGGTGCCATCAGGCGCTACAAGCGTAATCTCCAGGTCGGAATCCCAGGTGTGTGTGATATCTAAGCACACGCTGGCTAAGCCATAAGTCGTGTTGATAGGACCAACCCCGCTTACAGTAATTGGAAAGCATGTAGGTGCAGTGCCATCATCAGGAATAGCGCCGCCTGTTCCGTTGAATGTTTGGGCTTGTGTGGCTGTAATGGTCAGTAAGAAAAAATAAATACCGAACCAAACGGAATGCTTGATCATTAATGAATTGATTTACGGTTCTTTTTAAAAAGGATATAGGCGTCTTCTTTTCCGGCGCTTCCGGTTCCATAGCTAAGTAATTTGAAAGAAGAGGGCAACCAACTTGCAAACAGGGTGCTTTTAATTTCATGACTGCTCCGTAAAACAAAACATCTTACGGGATAGCGTTCGGCCATGAAATACACCACTCCGGCTTTCTTTTGAATCAATGATTCAAGTGTTAAAACCGCTTCTCTTGAATTCACACCTTCGATGTAAATGAAATATTCATTGGAAAATGAAGTGGGTTTCAACGAAGTGGTACTGTAAATATTTGTTTTTGCTTTTTGCGTTGATTGCGAAAACAGAAAATTAAACGTGAGTAAAAAAATGCAGAAAAATAGACAGGTCTTTTTATTTATCATGCCAATAAATTTGATGTCGCCGAAAAATGTGTTGTGCTAAAATACCAAAAAAGATGGATAAACGCAGAACATATTGCTACGACCTCAAATCGTATTTTTTCGCATATTTGCGCTATGACGAAATTGAAATTCAGTGTGCTGTTATTTTTTATCCTGTTTCTCAGGCTATCCATTTATGGGCAAGGAATAATGATACATGGGGATGATTATGGAACGCTTGCTGATTTTCTGCTTGAGAAACATGATACCATCTGGGCTGCCATTCGTTCGGGGGATAAATCTTCCACGCCGGTATTTGTAGAAAAACACTTGAGCAAGCGTGGAAATGCAAATCCGGTTACCAATTTTCTGTTAGGAAGCGGTACAAAAGTTGTAGGATCTGTTGATGCTGTGATATGGTCGGAGGGTGAATATTTTCTCGACTTGTCTACCGATTCATCAGGCCCCTCGTCAGTTTTGCTACATGTAAGAACGCCTACCGATTTGTCGCGCGATCATGAAGAGGGAGTGGTGAATGAAAAGGAGGTAAAAGATGGACTGATTAGTATTCCCAACAAAAGAGGAAAGCGACCGTTGAAAATAACTTTGGATCTTACCACTTCATATGTAAATACGGCTTATCCGGCAGATACTTATCCGGTATTCAGGCATTACGAATGGTTTGATGAAAATCGTGATGGCATAGGTAACTCTTTGATGCTGACTTACAGTGAAAAAACGAATCATGAATGCTGGATCAACACAAAAAAAATCGGTGATGTGAAGTTGTACGATGAGCCTTTTCAAGAGATTGATCTGCTGAATCTGGAGGGTCAGATACAAATAAAAATCAGCCAACCAAAATCAGTGGAAAACATGAATGTAACCTACGGTATAAAAGGTCCTTGGAAGATCATTTATTTTATTGAATGGTAGGTTTGATTAGGGTTTCAATGCAGCCGGAATAGTATCAATAATAGGACGGATGGAGGCCGGGATTGAATCATTAACTGGTGCATTGACAGGATCAGTTACGCTAGCCTGTTTGTTTTTTTGATCTGTAGAAGATTTTTTGCTTTTCTTTTCTGGCGCTGCTTTTTTTACGTCTTTCTTTTTCTTTTTCGCATTTTTCTCGGCCTGTGCTTCTGCCGCGTCATCATCAATCTTTTGTTTGGCATGCTGGATGACGAAGTAGAATTTTTTTGCGGTGACATTGTCCACCATAGCGGTAATCACTTCGAGGAAATCACCGTCTTTGTTCCATTCCGTGTCTTTGCTTTCTTTTACGCCATCACTTTCAATCCGGTAACCCACATTAGGAATGAAGTATTCGCCGTCGGCAAGGCCCATAGAGAAAATCGGGTCTTCAGGCTTTTTGCCTTTGCCACTAAATATCATAGCTTCCATTATTTTGTCATTCAGGTCCATGAAGTATTTGCCGCTGTCCTGGCAAATGATGGCCGTATCCATCACAAAATTGTTGGCATATTCTTTACTGACTTGCTGATAAGCATAAGATATTTCACGGAGTACCAATAAGCTTAGTGGATGGCTGGGTAAATATATCCTGGCTTTTTCGATGGCAGTCTTGAATTCTCCGTTCTTGTTATATTCAAATATTTCCTGCTCTTTTTCCATGTCTTCCAGTGGCTTATAGTGCGGATCTTCGGTGTAGCCGATCATCATGGCCAGGGTCTGATAGTGGGTAAGGGTAGAGTCATTGTCGAGAAAGCGCTTGATGAGTTTGTGATAGTAAAGGCTGCTTTCGTTATTCTGAGAACTGTCTACCAATCGCTTGAAATCCTTATGGTAATTGAAAGTAGGTGTGCTGTCGATAGCAGGAATGCTGTCTGTCTGCTCATAAGCAGTCAGCGATATTGATAAAAACATCATTATCAGCAGCAATACGCGGTTCATGAGGTAAATTTCGGGAATGAAATTAACAAAATTGAACAAGAAATCAACATGCACGCCGAAAAATCCATCATAAGGTTTGACAAAAGATATATTTATCTTACTTTTGCGGCGCTAAAAGCTTCAGCAAAGATTGGATGATGCTGAACTATTTAGCCTATCATGAGAGCATAACCCAACATATCGAACCCGTTTCGCGAACAGTGATACTGTCCACGGGTCGTTTATTATTACCTCTTCATTTCACGTTTCATCATAAAAACTAAACAATAAAAATCAAATACGATGGCAGATTTACGTTATCAGCGAAATTTCGGTATTGCCGCTCACATTGATGCCGGTAAAACCACTACCACCGAACGTATCTTGTATTACACGGGTGTAAACCACAAGATCGGTGAAGTGCACGAAGGTGCCGCCACCATGGACTGGATGGCTCAGGAACAAGAAAGAGGTATCACCATTACTTCTGCTGCAACTACTTGCTTTTGGAATTTCCCTACCAACCAGGGCCAAAAAGTTGCTGACACCAAACAATTCAAATTCAACATTATCGATACTCCGGGTCACGTGGACTTCACCGTTGAGGTAGAGCGTTCATTGCGTGTACTCGACGGCTTACTGGCTTTGTTCTGCGCTGTATCTGGTGTGGAACCTCAGTCTGAAACCGTTTGGCGCCAGGCCAACCGTTACAAAGTACCGCGTATCGGTTTCGTTAATAAAATGGACCGTAGTGGTGCTGACTTCCTGAATGTAGTGAAGCAAGTGAAAGAAATGCTCGGTGCAAAAGCAGTGCCTTTGCAGTTGCCTATCGGTGCCGAAGATAACTTCAAAGGTGTGGTGGATCTGATCACCATGAAAGGCATCATCTGGGACGATTCAACTCAAGGTATGACTTACCAGGAAGTGGCCATCCCAGCAGATATGGTGGATGAGGTGAACGAATGGCGTCAGCATCTCGTTGAAGCAGTAGCTGAATACGATGACAAACTTCTCGAAAAATTCTTCGACGATCCTAATACTATCACTGAAGCAGAAATGCATGAAGCGATCCGCAAAGCGGTAATCGATATCTCCATCATTCCGATGATGTGCGGATCTTCATTCAAAAACAAAGGGGTGCAAACTGCATTGGATGCTATTTGCCGTTATTTGCCAGGTCCTCTGGACATTGAAGCGGTTTCTGGAACCAACCCCGATAATGGTGAAGAGCTGAAGCGTAAAGCTGATGCCAAAGAACCATTTGCAGCATTGGCTTTCAAAATCATGACCGATCCTTTCGTAGGTCGTCTGGCGTTCTTCAGAGCGTACAGTGGTCGTTTGGATGCAGGTTCTTATGTTTTGAATACCAGAACTGGTAAAAAAGAACGTATCAGCCGTATCATGCAGATGCATGCCAACAAACAAAATCCTATCGATTTCATCGAAGCCGGTGATATTGGTGCGGGAGTAGGTTTTAAAGATATCAAAACCGGAGATACGCTTTGCGACGAAAACAATCCGATTGTTTTGGAAGCCATGACTTTCCCAGAGCCGGTAATCTCTATCGCTGTTGAGCCTAAAACACAGGCCGACGTTGATAAAATGGGCATGGCTATCGCCAAGCTCGTTGAAGAAGATCCTACTTTGCGTGTAAAAACTGATGAAGAAACAGGGCAAACGATCCTTTCCGGTATGGGCGAATTGCACCTTGAAATCATCGTTGACCGTATGAAGCGCGAGTTCAAAGTGGAAATCAACCAGGGTGCACCTCAGGTGGCTTACAAAGAAGCTTTCAAAGTTTCTGTTGAGCACAGAGAAACCTACAAAAAACAAACCGGTGGTAGAGGTAAATTCGGTGATATCGCTTTCGAAATCGGGCCAGCCGATGAAGAGTGGATCAAGGAAAATCCTTTGGGCGGTATGCAATTTGTAAACGAAATTTTTGGTGGATCGATTCCAAAAGAATTCATCGCTCCCATCATCAAAGGGTTTACTTCCAGTATGACTTCCGGTGTATTGGCCGGTTATCCAATTGTTGACATGAAAGTTAGAATTTTCGACGGTAGCTACCATGATGTGGATTCTGATGCCATCTCTTTCGAACTTTGCGCCAAGCAAGGTTTCCGCGAGGCAGGCCGTAAAGCAAAACCTGTTTTGCTAGAACCTATCATGAAAGTGGAAGTTCTGACGCCTGATCAATACATGGGTGATGTTACCGGTGACTTGAACCGTCGTCGCGGTATGCTCGAAGGTATGGACAGCAGACATGGTGTTCAGGTAATCAAAGCCAAAGTGCCTTTGAGTGAAATGTTCGGTTATGTTACGCAATTGCGTTCATTGTCGAGCGGACGTGCCACTTCAACCATGGAGTTCAGTCACTATGCACCAGCGCCAAACAACATCGCCGAAGAGGTGATCGCCAAATCAAAAGGCAAAGTCAAAGTGGACGATTAATTATCCGCTTACTTTAATACAAAAGGCTGCTTCATCACTGAGGCAGCCTTTTTTTATTCGCACTGGCCGTAAACAATTTGCTGGACTTGATTCTCTCTCTGCATCTTACTTTTTGTTATATTGGGTCCAATATGGATAGCTCAATATTTGAAACACTTCATCAACAGGGATTTGTTTCATCGGAGCATCTCGTTAAAATAAGGGATGCCGAAAAGAATAAACTGATTTCCGTTCACTGGGAAATCAAAACATTACTGTATTTGGGTGTGCTTTTTTTTAGCGGAGGCCTAGGCTTGCTGGTGTATAAAAATATAGACAGTATCGGCCATGCAGTTGTGTTGACGTTTATTGCGTTGCTGTCTACCTTCGGCTTTTTTTATTGCACCCGAAAAAAACAGCCCTTCACTTTTCTAAAAGCGGAATCACCGCATATTCTTTACGATTACCTTTTGCTGCTATCTTGTCTGCTGATGGTCACTTTTATTGGTTATTTTCAATATCAGTATCAGTTTTTTGGCAATCGTTACGGGCTGGCTTCATTCATTCCCATGCTCTTGCTTTTTGTCTCAGCCTATTTTTACGATCATCTCGGAGTGTTGAGTATGGCTATCACCAATCTAGGCGCCTGGCTCGGGATGAGCATCACGCCGTTGACTTTGGCCAGGAACTTCGATTGGAATACAGAACATATTGTTTACACAGGGGTTGCTTTAGGCACTTTTTTAATAGTGATATCGCTTTGGAGCGAATGGAAGAACATCAAAGCTCATTTTGCATTTACCTACTTCAATTTCGGGATGCACCTGCTGCTGGTATCCTTGCTGGCAGGCATGTTTGATATGAGTAATTATTATCTCTTGTGGTTTATAGGTTTTGTGCCTGCCTGCTATTTTGTATATCATCGGGCAGTTGTTGAAAAATCTTTTTACAAACTCTTGTTCGCCATATTGTATGGTTATGTGGCATTGAGTTATGTGCTGGTAAGGTGGATGTCGTGGCTGGAATCAAAAATAAATGATGCCGACGTGGCATTGATTTATCTTGGCTTTTTTTACTTCATATTATCTGCCGCTGGTATGGTGATGTTACTTCACAGGATGAATAAAAAATTTGGAGCCGATGATCGTATATGACAAAACAAAGTTGCACAACCTGTTCATCAAAGAGCAGGTTGGAAAAGTCTTAAGCCGAAATATACTCAGTCCTTCCGAAGCATCGGCAATTGTACAAGCTCATCCTGTGGGCTTATACAGTCCGGGTTGGATTGCCAGATTCGGTTTGTTCATCGCCACATCATTTGGTCTGTCTTCTGCCATGGGCATGTATATGATGATTTTTATGTCCAGTGAAGTGGAATCAAACAAATTGATTGGGTTATTGATTTTCATATTCGGTGCGGCGGCCTGGTATTGCGGTGAGATTTTTATTAAAAAAAATGCGCATTTTCGTTCAGGTGTTGATGACGCTTTGCTGTATGGCACAGTGGGTGCTATCATGGGTGGATTGGTGCAAATGCTAAACGCAAGTGAGACGATTTTCTTCCTGATGGCAGCTTGTATAGGGATGCTTGCCGTGTTGCGTTATAACGATCGCATAATGGTATTGATGAGCCTTGTTGGTATCGGAGGTTTTGTTTTCAAATTTTCATTTTTTCTTGGAGGCTGGGCGAAAGCCTTATTACCCATTGAACTCTTTCTGGTTTATTCAGCGTTGTTTTTTGGCATTCGTCAATCAAGAAAAAAAACTTACGACATATACGAAGCATCGAAACAAATGAGCGAGGTAGTGTCGCTGATCTTGATGTATGTCGCTGTTAATTATTATGTGGTTAGGGAGGCCAGTGTGGAATTGATGGATTTGTCATTGAAGGCAGGGCAAGATATTCCATTGGGCTGGCTGTTTTGGATGCTAACGGGCATCATGCCATTGGCTTGTTTTTATTTTGGTGTACGTAAGAATAATATCATGTTATTGCGCGTGGCGGCTTTATTTACCGCTGCAACTATTTGTACCATCAGGTACTACTACCATGTTCTTCCTGTTGAAGTAGCCATGCTGCTTGGAGGCATTATTTTAATTGCCATCGGCTGGTGGTTGTTGGTCTATTTGAAAGAAGGCAAAGGCGGATTTGTTTCTCATAAAACAACTCCGGAAGATGAGGCCATGAAACAATTGGAATCTTTGGTGATTGCCGAATCCTTCCATGCGGCGCCACAGTCTCAAACTGCCGATCGGTTTGGCGGCGGGAGTTTCGGTGGTGGCGGTGCTACCGGCGATTATTGACGAATGAAATCGATGATGTGTTGCACCATCTCTGATGAGATAGGCCTTGCGGTCTCGCCATAGCTTTTATAATTGTCCTTGTCGTCTGTCACGGTCTTGAAAACGTGATTCATGTTTTTAATCAGATATAACTTTGCGTCAGGCTTCGCAGCCGATAGCATTTTGGCGTCGTTTACGGTTACCTGCAAGTCGCTTTCCCCCTGAATTATCAGCACCGGAATGCTGAGTTTCGCTATTTCTTTTTGTGGATTGTATTTGAACCAGCTGATCAGGTAGGGCTGCACGCTGGGCCTGAAAAGGCTGGTCAGCGCTTTTGGGGTATTGCTCACCGTTAGTCCCTGGTCCAGGCTGTCGATGATGCTGTTGCATCGATTCGACATTTGAGGCACTTGTGTTTTCAGTTGTCTTTTCAGTGTCTGACTGATGGGCTCTCCCGCACCTGCGAGTGAAATGTACTTGTCGGCGTTTCCATTGGCGGCAATCATTCCAATCAATGAACCTTCACTGTGTCCGGCAATAATCACACTGGTAAATCTTTTGTTTTTTCTAAGAAAACTGATCCAGTCTTTTACATCATTGATGTAATCGTCGAAACGGATATCTTCTTCTTTTGTCATGGCGGCCGTACTCGCAGCAATTCCTCTTTTGTCGAATCGTAAAGAAGGAATGCCTGCATCGGCCAGCGAGTAGGCGAGCTGTTTAAGGCTATTGTTTTTCATGAACATGTTGTTGCCATCCCTGTCTGTAGGGCCCGAGCCTGCAATGATCAGTACCACAGGGCCTTTTTTGTAATGCAAGGGAGAGAGGATATTACCGAATATTTTTCCCGTAGGTGTTTCCAAGGTTACAGGAACATCTTCAAATTGTGTGGAGTCGATGACATGTTGGGCGTATGAACGGCTGGTAAAGAGTGCAAATATGAAAAGCAGGAGATTAAGTTTTTTCATGTCTTATGTTTTGGGGAGATTGAATTGTTTTTTTATTGACACGCTAATGAATTGAACCAAAGTTAAAACACACTTGATTATCGTTTCTTTCTTTTTTAAGGTTGTTGTTTTTCTGATGTTTCAGTGAGGGCATTCTCTTGTTGGTGCCAATTCAACTTTGGAGGTTTGCAGAAAAAAGAATGGATTGGAATAGCATAGTTGTCATTGATATTGAAACCGTTTCACAGTATTCCACTTTTGAGAAAATGGATCAAAAATGGCAACAATTATGGACGGCTAAAACCAGTCGGCATTGGGAGGCTGGCGAAGAGGCATCGGGATATTATAAAAGAAGGGGAGGCATCTTGTCCGAATTCGGAAAAATCATCTGTATCGGCATGGGTTTTTTCTCGGCAGACCAGCAAGCTTTTCGTGTACACGCCATTTACGACAAAGACGAAAAGGTCCTGTTGCAAAGATTCATCAGCTTTGTAACGGAAATGAAAATGAAAACTATTTGCTGGGCTGGTCATAATATCAGAGAATTCGACCTTCCTTTCATCTGCCGGCGATTATTGATCAATAGCATACCGTTACCGGATTGGCTGGACATCAGAAAAACAAAGCCCTGGGACGATACCTTATTGGATACCTTTCAGCTTTGGCGTTTTGGCGATTATAAGAATTTCACTTCATTGCAATTGCTGGCTACAGTTTTGCATGTGGAGGGGTCAAAGGATGATTTTGACGGAAGTAAAGTGGGCGATTGTTATTGGTCGGAAGAAATGAAACAAGCAGAGGACAATTTAAAAATCATCGCCAATTATTGTGCGGGGGATGTTTGGACTACAGCCAATGTGCTGCTGCGTTTACATGCCTTGCCTGTAATGGGAAAAAGACATCTGACAATAAGTATCGAAACGCCTGGAGAAATTATGTTGGAATAAAGCTTATGCTTTGAAGGAGGCGCCCGGATTGAAAATTTCCTGTAATACACTGGCCAGACGAATGCCGCCGATCACCAATTGCTTTTTGATGATTTCTATGTTGCTGTCGATGTATTTTTTATCCAGAAAATTGTTTTCAAAACTGTACACACTGCCCAGGTTGGACCTTGACTGATACATCCATTTCATCTCATTGATTTTGCGGTAGGCCGCCACTTCATCCATAGAAATGGTTTTGTAATAATTCATGCAGGTGTCAAGATTCACGCCCTTGTATTCCAGGATTTGGGTGTCCCAAACGCTATGCAGATTGCCTGAAACATATGGAGAGTTGACCATGATGGTATTGCCTCCCTTGTCGATGGAGTAACCAGTATGCAGTGGCTGATGGATATCTCCCACCAGATGGAAAATCAAAAACAAGCGATTGCGAATTTCTTTTTTAGACATATCCGAACTCTTGTAACTTTTGAGTTCTGTGATGGCCGAATGCAGGACGGTAAGAATGTTTCTTTCGGCTGTAGGTTTGTATTCTTCTCCTTTATCCATGTCGATATAGTGCCAGGTGCGCATGAAGTTGTAATAACTGTTTCCTCTTTCGTCATCCATCCAGGTGGCGGCTTCTTCAATGGTCATGTTGCCCAGGTATTGCTTTACAATTTTTTGGGTGGAGTCGTCAAGGAGCTTGAATGCGATTTCAGCCACCAGTCCGTGACCAGTTTTGCCCCAGGCAAAACTCTGTTGACAGATTCCAAAAAACAAGAAAAAAGCAATCAAATGCAACCTGAATTTACTGAGCATGTAAAATAATTTTCACGAAACTAGTATAAATCTTCAAGAAACCGAATAAATACAAGATTGGCGATTATGTTACGATAAGTGATAAGATGACTTGTGATGGCAATTATTTGTTGATTAGGTGGCTTATTTATATTAAATTGCGCCTCCTAATTAATTTTCAAGATGACAAAATTTAAAACAGGTCTTTTGGCACTGTTTGCCCTGATGGGAGTCACTTCGATGGCTACCGCTCAGGAAAAGACAATGCCTGTTACACAGCAGACCAATCCATCGGATACATCTATCAGTGATGAGATCAAGGATAATGTGCTCGACAATATTCCTATCGTATCATTGGATGAAAATGACGGACAGGATGGGGCAGCTCAAAATATAGGCGGTCAAATCAACTCTGGAAGAAACCCTTATGTGAATGCGGCGATGTTCAATTTTAATGTGGTGCGTTTCCGCATCAGAGGGTATGATGCCGATTTGTTTTCCACGAACATCAATGGGGTGTCAATGGAAAATCTGGACAATGGATTCACGCCATTCGGCCTTTGGGGTGGATTGAATGATGTGCTGAAGAACCGTCAAAATGCTTATGGACTTCAAACTGCAAAATATGCTTTTGGAGAAATCGGTGGATCAAACTTCATTGATGCCAGAGCTTTTAAACAAAGGGTACAAACGAGCATCGGTTATGCCGTTTCCAACAGAAATTATTCCAATCGTTTAAGTTTTACCAAATCAACCGGCTTCGATAAAAAAGGATGGGCCTTGAGTGTTTCAGGTTCTCGCCGCTGGGCAGACGAAGGTTTTTCTGATGGTACCTTCTACGATGGCTGGTCGGGCTATTTTGGGGTAGATAAAAAAATAAACGATAAGCATATACTTTCATTCGTAGCTTTCGCCACACCAACAAAAACGGGTCGCCAGGGTTCTTCTGTTCAGGAAATGCTGGATATCGCCGGAACCAATTTTTACAATCCATATTGGGGATATCAAAATGGCGTCAAAAGAAATTCAAGCGTAGCTACTACATTTCAGCCCATTGGCATCCTTTCTCATGAATGGAAAATCACACCAAAATCTACTTTGCTGACTGCCGCTTCTTATACTTTCGGTGAAAGAGGCGTAACCGGTCTCGATTGGTACAATGCACCTGATCCTCGCCCCGATTACTATCGTTATCTGCCGAGCTATCAAGATGATCCAGCTATTTACCAGACAGTTTACAATGCGCTGAAAAGTGACATCAGTAAACGTCAGATCAACTGGGATGCATTGTATAACGCCAATTATGGAAGTTATGGAACCATATACAACGCCAATGGTATTTTGGGTAACAATGTTTCCGGGAAGCGTGCTGTTTATATTCTTGAAGAACGTGTAACCAACACCAAAAAAGGAAACTTCAATACCACATTCAATACTTCCATCAATAATCATATTGATTTGTCGGCCGGCTTGAGCTACGAAAATCAAAAGAATCATTACTTCAAAAGAGTGAATGATTTGCTCGGTGCCGAGTTTTATGTGGATCTGAATCAGTTTGCAGAAAGAGATTTCCCCAACAATCCTTATGCTGGTCAAAACGATATCAACAACCCCAACCGTATTTTGAAAGTGGGTGATGCTTTCGGTTACAATTATGACATCAACATTCAACGCGCGCAAGCCTGGGTGCAAACCAATGTGAAGCTGAAGGCGGTTGATTTTTATGTTGGCGCTGAAAATACATACACCAATTATTGGAGAGTAGGTCATATGAAGTCAGGCCTTTTTGCCGACAACTCTTACGGAAAATCAGAAGAGCACCAGTTTTATAATTATGCGGTAAAAGCCGGCTTGAATTATAAAGTGGCCAAAATGAACTATCTGTTTTTGAATGCGCGCTACGAAACCAGAGCGCCTTATTTCGATAATGCTTATCTGGCGCCAAGAACAAGAGATCTGGTACAGAGTAATCTGCAGAATGAGCACATTTCTTCTGTTGAAGGCGGTTACGCGCTGATTGCGCCAACGGTGAAGTTCAGAGGAACGGCTTATTATACAAGATTCGAACATCAGTTGAATGTGCTAACTTTCTACAACGACCAATTGCGCTCTGTGGTGAATTATGCATTGAGTAATATTGGTAAAGAGCACATGGGACTTGAGTTGGGAACTGAAGTGATAATTTATAAAGGGTTGACAGCAAATGCTGCGGCGGGCATAGGAAAATTCCGTTATGATACGCGTTTCCTTGCTACCGTAACTGCCGATAATACTTCCAATCTTTTAGCTAAAGACCAGGTGATCTATTCAAAAAATTACAATGTACCTACTCCTCAGCAAGCGTACAATCTGGGTTTGAATTATCGTTCTCCCAAGTATTGGTATGTCAATATGAATTTTAATTATTTTGATGACATGTGGCTTGATTTCAATCCCATTCGCCGCACGGCAGCTGCAGTTGACGGAATTCCTCAAAATACCCAATTGTGGCATAATATTCTTGATCAGGTAAAACTAGATCCTCAATATACATTGGATATGTATGCGGGATACTCTTGGTTGATGAACAACCGTTTCAAAGGGATGAAAAAAAGAACATTCCTTGTGTTTAATGTGGGTGTCAACAACCTGTTAAACAACACCAATATTGTTTCCGGTGGATTCGAACAATTGCGCTTCGATTATGCAGAGAAAAATATCAACAAATTTCCTGTCAAGAAATTCTATGCCTATGGTACCAATTTCCTGGCCAGCATCACTTTAAGATTCTAATTCAAAACCTAAAAATATCAACTTCTTAAAATACCAAACATGAACAAAATTCAGCATTTCTTAGCAGTGGCCATCCTGGTTGTAACAGCCGGAACGTTCAGCTCTTGTAAGAAAACTTTCGATGCACCTCCCGGTCCGGGCGATGTGAACATTGTGGCCAATACCACAATCGAAGCGCTTAAAACTTACCACACGGTTCCTGGCACATTCGATATGATCAATGAAGATGTGATCATTTCAGGTGTCGTAACAGCCAACGACGAAAGTGGTAACTTCTATAAGCAAATATTTATCCAGGACAGCACAGGTTCTATGCAAGTGTTGGTCAATGCTTACAGTATTTATACCAGTTTCCCTGTAGGAAGAAGAGTGTACATTAAATGTAAAGGACTTACCCTCAGTGATTCTTATAGCAACATGGTACTGGGCTATAAAGCTGTTGTAGACGGATTGCCTTCTTTGGAAGGTATTCCTGGAGCCATCTTGAGCGATCATCTGATTGGAGGATCACTCAATAATCCTGTAGTGCCCATTCCTGTTACAGTTGCCGATTTGGGAACGGCCATGAACAATAAATATATCAATGCCCTGGTGAAGCTGTCGAATTATGAATTCGTAAACGCAGATACTTCAAAAACATACTCAGATACATCATCTTATAAAAGCACGGCCAACCGTTTGATTTCTTTGGGTTGCGGAAGTGCGCTTACTTTGACTGTGCGTACCAGCGGGTATGCCAATTTCGCCGGAATTCATTTGCCTAAGGGCAACGGCGATATCACTGCCATTTATACCATCTACAAATCATCTCCAACCAGCACTACCACCACCAAGCAAATGCTGATCAGAGATACAACCGATGTTCAATTCAATAACGGACGTTGTGGTGCTCCACCTCCGGGAACTGTTGTTTTGTTGGATGAAAACTTTGAATCACAAACTGCTAATACGGCAGCGCCTTATGTTCCTATAACCATCAACGGATGGAACAATATGCCAGAGCTTGGTACCAGAACGTTTGATGCGCGTATTTTCAGCAGCAACAAATATGCTTACCTGAGTGCATTCGGATCCAACGCAGCTGCAATCACCACTTGGTTGGTGACCAAAGGAATGAACCTGGATGCAACTACAAATGAAACCTTTACTTTCGACACCAAACAAGATTTCTATCTGACTGTTGCTCCCGGTGGCACTCCGGTACCTTCTGCATTGAGAGTTTTCATTTCCAATAATTATACAGGAACGGGCAATCCATGGGCGGCAGGAGTTACCTGGACTGAATTGACATCTCAAGCTACATTCTCACCTGGAAGCACGACAGGGAACTATCCCAGTGCTTACACGCCATCAGGTACAATTGACCTGAGTACTTATACAGGTACCTGTTACATCGCCTTCCGTTATGAGGGCGCAGATCCAACCGGTACTGCAAATGACAGGACATCTTCCTGGGAAATTGATAACGTGAGAGTGCTTGGACGCTAATTATTAAAAAGGATTTTTCGTGAGAGCCAACTTCGAACAAGTTGGCTCTTCATTCAAATAAACAAGACCATTAATCATTATTTATGAAGAGAATTTTTACCATTCTGTTTGTGCTGATCAGTTTCTTCGGCTATTCTCAATCAACTACTATTGTTATCAGTCAGTTTTTTGGAGCCGGTGGAAATGCAGGCGCTCCGTATAGTGCGGATTATGTAGAGTTGCATAATATTTCCAGTGTAGATCAAAGTCTGTCGGGGATGTCTATTCAGTATGCTTCAGCAACCAGTACTACTACTTGGTCTGGGGTGGCTGCACTGCCTGCAGTAACCATTCCAGCAGGCGGATATTTTCTCATTCAAATGAGCTCAACCGGCACCAGCGGTTCTCCATTGCCAACTCCAGATCATCAAGCTTCACCTACTATCTCCATGAGTGGAACCAATGGCAGGGTAGCTTTGGTAAACAGTACAACAGCATTGAGTGCATGTCCTACCACTCCCGATGTAATAGACCTTGTTGGTTATGGCACGTCGGTATGTTTCGAAACGGCTGCAACACCTGCACTCACTACCACCACCGCAGGATTAAGAAACAACAACGGTTGTATAGATACCAATAACAACGGCACTGATTTTACCATGGGCACTCCTGCACCACGCAACAGTGCTTCTACACCAGTGAATTGCTCCGGTGGTCCGGTTGGCGCATCATTAACAGCCGGCACCCTCAATAATTTCGGCAATGTTTTGGTGTTGACCAACTCAACATCACAAACCTTCAACATCTCAGGTTCAAATCTTACCGGAGCTCCAGGTTCCATTACCATCACATCACCTTCCACAGATTTTCAGGTGTCATCTGACAATACAACTTGGGGTGCTACAGCAACAGTAGCTTACACATCAGCTACTTTGTCTTCCACTCCAATGTATGTAAGATTCACTCCGCAAACTGCAGGATCAAAAACAGGCAATGTAACCATCACGGGCGGCGGTATCACCAATGCCGTGAATGTGGCAGTTGCAGGCAATGGCATCACTTCATTGCCTACTGCCGGAAATCTTGTGATTAGTCAGTTATATGGCGCCGGAGGTAATTCAGGATCCTTGTTCAATGCAGATTACGTGGAGATTCACAATCGCTCTGCGGTTGACCAAAGTACTGCCGGATATTCCATTCAATATGCATCGGCAACATCTACAGGCAACTGGTCGGGGAAGGCTTTGCTGCCCACTGCCAACATACCTGCAGGCGGATATTATCTTATTCAAATGAGTGCAGCAGGAACCAATGGTTCGACATTGCCCACGCCCGATTATATAGCCAGCCCTACCATCGCTTTGAGTGCCTCTAACGGCCGCGTAGCTTTGGTTACCGATACATTTACTTTGGCGGCTTGTCCTACTACCACCAACATTTCCGACCTGGTTGGTTATGGTACTTCTGTATGTTCTGAAACATCACCAGTACCTGCTTTGGATACTTTGCACGCCGGATTCAGAAATAATAACGGTTGTGATGACACGAACAACAACCTGGCTGATTTCACACTCAATACCCCTGCACCCAGAAACAGTGCATCACCTGTGGCTACTTGTTCTGCGGTAACAACCCCTACATTGACTGCTAGTACTGTAAATGATTTTGGTAATATTGTAATACTGACCAACTCAGCTTCTCAGTCTTTCACCATTACAGGTTCAAATCTTACCGGTGCACCCGGATCCATCACCATCACAGCACCATCTACCGATTTTCAGGTGTCAAGCAATAATACCACTTGGGGTGCAACGGCTACTGTGGCTTATACTGCAGCTTCATTGTCCTCCACTTTGGTTTATGTAAGATTCTCTCCGCAAACCGTTGGACCTAAAACCGGGAATGTTACCATTACCGGAGGCGGTGTTACTACAGCAGTGAATGTTGCCGTTAGCGGAAATGGTGTAGCTGCTGCCGTGCCTTCCATAATATGTGGGGCTCTAACCGCATTCGGCAATGTATGTTTAAATACCAATGCAGCTCCTAATTCTTTCGCCATCACTGGTACCAATCTTTCTGCCAATGATATCACCGTAGGGCCGTTGACTGGATTTGCATTTGCCACGAGCAGTACGGGACCATTCAGTGCTACATTAACCATAACTCATGCAGCCGGTGCAGTGGCTCAAACTGTTTACGTTCAGTTCACACCAACAGCCATACAATCTTACAATGGAAACATAGCCGTAAATGGCGGAGGTATTGCAAGTGCAATCAATGTGGCCGCCAGCGGAGCGGGTGCCAATAGTGCTCCGAGCGTGACTACCGGTTCTGCATCTGCCATCACTCCTACAGGAGCAACACTGGCTGGTAGTATTCCTTCCATCGGCTGCAGCGCCATCACAGCTTATGGTTTCGAATACAGCACCACCAGCGGTTTTGCCAACGGCTCGGGTACCCAGGTAACATCATCTAATTTGAGTGCTGGTTCATTCACAGCTTTCTTGAATGGGCTTACACCTAATACCACTTATTATTTTAAAGCCTATGCAACAAATGCAGGCGGTATTACTTATGGTTTGCAGGTTTCATTCAGAACTGCTCCGGCTCCTCCGGCTTCTATCCTTGCCACGACTGTTGCCGGATTTGGTGATGTATGTACCGGAAGTACAGCAGGGCCCAATACATTTGATCTTACGGGTTCAAATCTTACAACTGCCGACATTACCATAGGGCCTTTGAATGGATATACTTTCAGCTCATCTGTAAGCGGACCCTTTACGGCCTCACTTACACTCACGCATGGTGCAGGCGCTTATACGCAAACCGTTTACGTGAACTTCACGCCTTCTGCCATTGCCAACTTCGATGGGATTATACCTATCGCAGGCGGTGGATTGGTGAATGCCACAGGTTCCAATGTTACAGGTAATGGTATCGTTTCCACGCCAGATGTCACAACTGCCGATAGTACTTCCATTACCACCAACAGTGCAGTGCTTCATGGTGTGATTACAGACAATGGTTGCACGGCTATCTCGGAATACGGAATCGAATACAGCAGTATCAATGGCTTTGCCAGCGGAACGGGTATCAGAGTGCCTGCCTCCAATATTAATGGCGGTGCGTTTTCCAGTCAGTTGAGCGGATTGGTGCAGAATACAGCCTACTTCTATAAAGCATATGCGAGGAATACAGGTGGTATTGCTTATGGCAATCAGCAGCTCTTCATCACCGCAGCAATTCCTGCAGGGTTGACCATCTATTCAAATCCGGTGATTCGCGGTAATGACCTGCACTTCGCATTGAGCGGCATCAAAACCGGTCATTATTCAGTAAGGTTGCATAATGCAGTAGGGCAGTTGGTTTACCAGAAAGACCTCATTCTTCAGGTGAATTTCATCGACGACCATCTGGTGATTCCTTCAAAACTTCCTATCGGTTTATACAACTTTCAGATAGTAAATGCCGGATTCAAGATTCAAAAACAGATTTTCATACAATAAGAAAAATGAAAAAATTTCAAGGGATTCTGCAAAGAATCCCTTTTTTGTGTCAACCTGTCAGCCACGAGATAGATGGTATTGTATTTGAGTTATCACGACAAATTTCAACAACATGCAAAAAGGAAATATCAGAGTACAGACGGAAAATATTTTTCCCATCATTAAAAAATTCCTGTACAGCGAACACGACATTTTCATCAGAGAACTGGTGAGCAACGCGGTGGATGCCAGTCAGAAACTCAAAACCCTGGCTTCGCTGGGTGAAATGAAAGGCGAACTTGGAGAGCTGAGAATAGACATTGTCATCGACAAGGAAAACAAAACCCTTACCATAGCGGATAAGGGAATAGGGATGACGGCAGAGGAGGTGGACAAGTACTTGAATCAGGTGGCGTTCAGCGGTGCTGAAGAGTTTTTACAAAAATATAAAGGCCAGGCAGAAGCCAGTATTATCGGGCATTTCGGGCTTGGGTTCTATAGTTCATTCATGGTGAGCAGCAAGGTGGAAGTGATTACCAGAAGTTTCCGCGAAAATGCAACAGCCGTGAAATGGGAATGCGATGGCAGTCCGGAATTTTCTCTGACAGAAACAACAAGAGATGAAAGAGGCACCAGCATTGTGATGCATCTGAATGAGGAGAGTCTGGAATTTTTGGAAGCCGATCGTATCAGCACCGTGTTGGAAAAATTCTGCAAGTTTTTACCCGTTCCCATCTTCTTTGAGGATAAACAAATCAATAACCCAACTCCGGCCTGGACCAAAAAGCCTGCTGAACTGACCGCAGAAGACTATCAGAACTTCTACAAAGAGCTTTATCCTTTTGGTGAGCCGCCATTGTTCTGGATACACCTCAATGTAGATTATCCTTTCAACCTTACCGGCATCTTGTATTTTCCTAAAATCAAGCAGAGTTACGAAATTCAAAAAGACAAAATTCAATTGTACAGCAACCAGGTTTTTGTAACAGATGAAGTGAAAGATATTGTTCCTGAATTTCTGATGTTGCTACATGGCGTGATTGATAGTCCGGATATTCCTTTGAATGTGAGCAGAAGTTATCTGCAAGGTGATCCAAATGTGAAAAAAATCAACTCACATATCACCAAAAAAGTGGCGGATAAACTGGAAGAGATTTTCATTCAGGACAGAACTTCATTTGAAGAAAAATGGGAGAGTCTGGGATTGTTTGTAAAATATGGCATGATGACGGACGATAAATTTCTGGATAAAGCCGCAAAGTTTTTTGTGATGCAGGACACAGCGGGTAAGTTTCACACCCTTGAAGAATACAAATCGGCCGTGGGAAATTCCCAGAAAAATAAAGAAGGGAAATATGTGGTGCTGTATACTACGCAGCCGGTGCAGCAGGATGCTTTCATCAAGCAGGCAAAAGATAAAGGCTATGTGGTGGTGAAGATGGAGACTCTGGTAGATGCCGCTTTCATCAACAACATGGAGATGAAGTGGTCCGATATTCAATTTACAAGAGTGGATGCAGATATCGCAGATAATCTGATCGATAAATCGGAAGGGGTTGACAGTGTTTTGGGCAAAGAGGAAACAGAGAAGATCAAAGAGATGTTTGGCAAGCCAGTGGAAGGATTGAATATGAATGTGGAGATTAAAGGGCTGAATGCAGATTCAGCGCCTGTTACAGCCACCAGGCCCGAGTTTATGAGAAGGATGAAAGACATGGCTGCTGTGAGTGGAGGCATGTCTTCTTGGTATGCTAATATGCCCGATGAAGTGAACCTGACTGTTAATGGCAATCATCCCATAATCAAACAGATACTTTCGGAATCGGATGCGGATAAGCAGGAGAAGCAAGTGAAGAATCTGGCCGATCTGGCGTTGCTTTCACAAGGATTGCTTACAGGAGCAAATCTTACTGCGTTCATCAATAGAAGTGTGGAGCTGATGAAATGATGAACGGCTGAAATTTCGTTTAAGGTATGTAGTTAGCAGCGGTAAAAAAATGGCTGCTGACTACATTTTTTTATGCCATCACTCTGCAATCGGAAATCATTAGTTGCAAATGACTTCTGCCATTGTATTCGTTTTCATCTAGTGTGTACAAGATTTCCATCGGCTGTCCGGATTTCACAAGTGCATATTTTTCTGCCATGTTGAAACCGATGCCGGTCATATATGAACCTTCATGTTTGAGTTCAAACTTGATGTGTTTATCTTTCAACAATCTTGAGTTCCCATTGTCCACCACACCTTTGGTCCAAAAAACAGGTTTCATATTATCGGGCCCGAAGGGCTGCATTTTTTCCTGAGTAGAAAAAAGTGATGGTGTTAATTTGTTGAATTCAATTTGAACATCTGCCTGCAACTCGGGTATCAGCATCTCTTCAGTGACCATTTGATTCACAACTTCTTCAAATTTATCTGCAAAGGCTTCAACATTTTCGGGCAACAAGGAAAGTCCTGCGGCAGCAAAATGGCCTCCAAATGTGATCAGGTGTTCACGACATTCATAAATGGCTTCATACAAGTTGAAATCCTTGATACTTCTTGCGCTTCCGGTGGCAATGCCTTCACTTTTTGTGAGAATGATGGTGGGTCGGTAATGTCTTTCAATCACTCTTGAGGCTACAATGCCCACTACGCCTTTATGCCAATTCTCGTTGTAAAGCACACATGATTTTTTGTATTGCATTTTTTCGCTGTCAGTAATCAATTGCAAAGCTTGCTCAGTGATTTCTGTGTCTTTCTCTTTTCGATCGGTATTGTCTGATTGCAGTTCTTGTCCAAGTGCCAAAGCTTTCTCTATATCATCAGCAATAAACAATAAAACTGCTTTTCTGGCATCGTCCATTCTTCCGGCAGCATTCACTCTTGGAGCAATCATGAACACCACATTGGAGATGTTCATTGTCTTTTGAGTTGCCGACAAGTCCATGATGGTTTTGATGCCGAGGGAAGGTTGGCTGTTGATTTTCTGCAATCCAAAATAAGCGAGTATTCTGTTTTCACCTGTCATGGGAACAATATCAGCAGCGATGGCTACAGCTACCAGATCGAGATATTGATAGCATATTGAAAGCTCAATATTTTTTTCATGGGCCAATGCCATGGTCAATTTGAACCCAACGCCACATCCGCAAAGATCCTTGTAAGGGTAGGGGCAATCGGTTTGTTTAGGATTCAGGATGGCTGCCGCTTTAGGTAAAACCGGTCCGGGTAAATGGTGGTCGCAGATGATGAAATCAATCGCCAAAGATTTTGCATAATCAATCAGTTCAACCGACTTGATGCCACAATCCAAACAAACGATTAATCCAAAGCCATGTTGATGAGCATAATCGATTCCGGCTTTACTAACCCCGTAGCCTTCACGGTAACGATGAGGGATGTAAAAGTCAATTTTATCTGCGGAATAAATTCCTTTCATGAATTGAAAGAACAGAGCTACGGCGGTAGTTCCGTCTACATCATAATCGCCAAAAACAAGAATTTTTTCTTCGTTTTGGATAGCCTTAATAATGCGCCCAACAGCCTTGTCCATATCTTTCATCAGCATCGGGTTATGCAGCTGATCCAATTGAGGATTGAAAAACGCCAATGCTTCGGCAGGGTGTTTTATGTTGCGTTGCGAAAGCAGGATTCCTGCCGTATTATCGATGTGCAATGAAGTTGCCAATGTGGAAGCCGATTCGTGTGAATAAGGCTTCAAAGACCATCTTTTTTTCACAATTAGTATTTTCTGTCTGTAGTGTATCTGACCAGGTCTTCCAGGGCAGTTCTGACGGGTGAATCATCAAATTGATGAAGTATTTTGAGGGCTTCATCGCGATATTGCGTCATCAAATCCTGAGCATAAGTGATACCACCAGATTTGTTCACGGTGTCAATCACAAATTTAATCTTCTCGGGCGTTTTGTTTTCATTTTTAAGTATGTAAATCAACTGTCTCTTCAAGCTTTTTTCCACTTTGTTCAAAGTGTAAATAACCGGGAGTGTGAGTTTTTTTTCTTTGATATCATTACCAACAGGCTTTCCGATTTTGTCGTTACCGTAATCGAACAGGTCGTCCTTGATTTGAAATGCGATACCTACTTTCTCTCCGAAATCTTTCATGAGCTGAGTGGCCGTTGTATCTCCGGAAGTGCTCCATGCGCCAACTGCGCAGGCCGAAGCCAGCAATGAAGCGGTTTTGTTTCTGATGATTTCAAAATAAATTTCCTCGCTCAAATTGAGATTTCTTGATTTTTCAATTTGGAGCAACTCGCCTTCGCTCATTTTTTTTACTGCATCCGATAAGATATGCAGGTGTTCAAAATCGTTGTTGGAAGTGGAAAGCAGCAATCCTTTGGAGAGCAGATAATCGCCCACCAGCACCGCAATTTTATTTTTCCAAACCGCATTGATCGAAAAAAAACCTCTTCTTTCCATCGATTCATCCACCACATCGTCATGAACAAGGGTGGCTGTATGCAACAATTCTACTAATGCAGCTGCACGATAGGTGCTTTCGTTTGTGTTTCCATTTAATTTGGCGCAGAGAAAAACAAACATAGGGCGAATTTGCTTGCCTTTTCGTTTGATGACGTATTTCATCACCTTGTCGAGCAGAGGGGTGTTGCTTTTTACGGCATCACTGAATCTGTCTTCAAAGGTGTTGAGTTCTTCCTGGATGGTGGCAATAACCGATTTCATGCGGATATAAGTTTAACACGTAGACTCATTGAAAAAAGACAATCCCATCGGCAAACTTTTGAAAAACTTCCGCAATGCAGTGGTTTTTGAGGCCAAAAGATGGGATATCAAGTAGCAAGATACAGATTCCCGAAGGTTTCTGTTCGAAAATAAAGTTCAATGGGTTACAAAAAGGCGGAACAGGTAATTAATGCAACGATTTGATATAAAATCATGTCATCTAATTCGTAGTAAATTGACCTTTAAATTGTTCTGATGCAAAAAAGTTAATTTTTTTTGGTTTTTGAACATTTCTTGGATATTTTTGCTACCACTAATATTGTATCATCAATAATTTTTATCAACCCTTTAATTATGCAAAGCAAAAAGTACACACTGTTGTTAGCGTTGATTACCCTCAGTTTGGGTAGTGCCTTCGCTCAAAAATCCACCAGTGGTTATGATGTTTACGACTCCACCGTGATTACTCGTAAAGGTCAGCCACAACAAAATGAATTCTGGAACAACACTTACAATTTCCCCTCCAAGCCACGTAACATGTGGGAAGTAGGTATTTCTGGTGGTTTGTTCAATGTATCAGGCGACGTTTCAGCTCAATTGCCCACATTCGGTTTCGCTGCTCACGTTAGAAAATCATTAGGTTATGTATTTTCTTTAAGAGCACAGTATGCCTATGGTAATGCAAAAGGCCAAAGCTGGGGTGCATCAGGCAACTACGCTTTCAATACTGCATGGAATCAATACTATAGTGCTCCTTACAGATCAACTGATGGTTCAATCATCACTACTGTTCCTGGCAGAGCGCCTGAAGTTGTGTACTATAACTACAAAACCAAAGTTCAAGACCTGAGCATTCAGGCTTTGGCTACTTTGAACAACATCAAATTCCACAAAAACAAATCAAGCTGGATCGTTTATGGTGGTGCCGGTATCGGAACTACTGCTTACGAAACAATGGTGAATGCAAGAAACGAATCTGCTGGCACAACTTACAGTGCTTTGTTCAATGAAGTTTTCACCGGTACAGAATTTAAATATGCCAACAGATCAACTATCCGCAAGAAGTTGCTTGATGGCATGGACAAAACTTACGAAACTCCTGCCGAAAACCAAGGTAATCGCAGAGCTAAATTCGGCGATCAAACTGTTAGATTTTCTACTTCTGCCATCTTGGGTATCGCTTTCAAAGTAAACAACAGAGTGAACATCGCTATTGAAGATCGTCACACTTTCATCAAAGATGATTTGTTGGATGGACAACAATGGCAAGAGCATCCTTATGGTGATGCCGTTCTTTCTCCAAACTGGGATACATATAACTACCTTTCAGTGGGTCTGAACTTCAACTTGGGTAAGAAATCTGTACAGCCTTTGTACTGGTTGAATCCATTGGATTATGTGTACAGCGAAATCAACAATCCTAAGCATACCAAATTCCCTAAACCTGTATTTGAAGATGAAGATGCTGATGGTGTTGTTAACCAACTCGATCGCGAGCCTAACACTCCTGCAGGTGTTGCTGTTGATACACATGGTGTGTCTATGGATACTGATGGTGATGGCGTTCCTGATTACAAAGACAAGCAAAGAATCACACCTACTGAATGTCAGCCTGTAGATGCAGATGGTATCGGAAAATGCCCAGAACCAGAATGCTGCAAAAATCCTCCAGCTCCAGTAGTTGAATGTCCTGCCAATTATCCATCACTTACCTTTAAAGGTAATGGTGCTGCTATCAGCAACGACGTTAAATCATTATTGATGGTTGTCGCTGCTCAGCTGAAGGCCAATCCAAAATGTAACATTTCTATCAATGGTTATCCAGAAGCTTCTAAAGCTGCTCAAGCCGTATGTCAGCAAAGAGTTGACGCTGTTAAACTGTACCTCGTTCAAAAAGAAGGTATCAGCACAGACAGAATCTCAACCAACTGCGAAGTAGGCGGTGGCGATAAAAATACCATCGATATCAAATCAAACTAATCTAGTTTATACTTTTTGCTTGAGAAAGTCCTCCTTGTGAGGACTTTCTCTTTTGTATTAATTAACAACTCAATTTTGGATATTTTTTCAAAACACTCCATTTTTGGCGGAAAATCATTTAATTTCGCATTCTTTATGCAACGTGTCTTTATTTACCTTTCGATTTTGTTGGTTTTCTTTTTGTCGTCTTGCAACGAGTTTGCAAAAGTTCAAAAAAGTAAAGACTACGATTATAAATTGACGAAAGCGGACGAGTACTATTCCAAAAAGAAGTATAAGTACGCACAGCAGCTTTTTGAGGAACTGTTTCCAGTTTACAAGGGGACAGTGAAATTTGAAGATCTTTATTATAAATACGCCTATTGTTTTTATTATGATGGCTTTTACAAGGAGGCCGAAAATCTGTTCAGAGGCTATCTGGAAGTATTCCCCAACAGTAATAAAGCAGAAGAGGTAGATTTCATGAGAGCTTATTGCTTTTATAAGCAATCGCCTAAGCTGGAATTGGAGCAAGTGAATACCACCAAAGCCATCGGCATGATGCAAAGTTTTATCAACACGCATCCAGGGTCTGAAAAAGTAAAAGAAGCGGCTGAAATCATTGATAAATGCAGAGCCAAATTGGAACTGAAAGAATACAGAGGCGCTCAGCTTTATTACAATCTCAGTGAGTTCAGGGCCGCAGCTATCGCTTTCTCCAATTTGCTGAACAATTATCCCGAATCCACTTCAGGTGATTTATACAAGCTCATGGTGGTGAAATCTTATTTCAAGTTTGCCAAAATGAGTATCGTGACAAAGCAAGAAGAAAGATTTGAGAAAGTGATTACAGAATGTCAGGATTTTGCAGATCGTTACCCGGAATCCATACTGCTCAAAGAAGCAGAAACATATAGCACACAAAGTCAAAACCAAATAAAAGCCATTAAAAATGAGCAAATTACGTCGTCATCTCAGCAGTAATACCAGCAGCTCTGCAGAGCCTAAGAGTCTTTCAGATTTGAAAGAAAAAACCGGCAATGTGTATGAATCCATAGCCATTATTGCCAAGAGAGCCAATCAGATCAATATTTCGGTGAAAGAAGAACTTCACAATAAACTCGAGGAGTTTGCCAGCCATACTGATAGCTTGGAAGAAATTCATGAAAATAAAGAGCAGATAGAAATATCCAGAGCTTACGAAAGAATGCCCAATCCAGCTTTGTTGGCTACTACTGAATTTTTGGAGGACAAAGTATACTTCCGCAGAAATGAGGATAATCTTTATAGCTAATTCTTTCAGCACATTCGTGTTTGTTTTCAAATAGTTGTTATAATTTAGCCCCGCAGCAATGCGGGGTATTTTTATGTTAAAAGGAAAGAAAATCTTATTGGGAATTACCGGCAGTATAGCTGCCTATAAATCCGCTTTATTGATCAGAGGTCTGATAAAAGCAGGTGCCGAAGTTAAAGTGGTGATGACACCCGCCGGTACTCAGTTTGTCGCCCCGCTTACACTTTCCACTTTGTCTAAAAACGAGGTATTGCATCATTTATCAGAAAATGACTCCTGGTCTAATCATGTGATGCTCGGAAGATGGGCCGATATCATGCTGATTGCCCCCCTAAGTTGCAATACGTTGGCTAAAATGTCGGCAGGCCTTTGTGATAATCTGTTGATGGCTGTTTATCTTTCATCAACCTGTGAAGTGGTGGTGGCGCCGGCAATGGACGAAGACATGTGGAAGCATCCTTCCATGCAAGCCAATTTGGAAAAAATAACTTCTTACGGCAATCATATCATTCCAGTTGAAAATGGAGAATTGGCCAGTGGATTGATTGGCCCGGGAAGAATGGCCGAGCCCGAAAACATCATCCGTTGGTTGGAGCATCATTTTAGTCATGTTCATGATCTGAAAGACAAGAAGGTGATGATAACAGCCGGACCCACCTATGAGGCAATTGACCCTGTAAGATTTATAGGGAATCATTCCTCAGGAAAAATGGGCATCGCCATCGCGCAAGAGTGTAAGTCGAGAGGAGCAGATGTGACGTTGATTTGCGGACCAACTTCAGCTGCAATGCCACAGGGCATAAAGCTGGTGAAAGTTAAATCAGCTGCAGATATGTTAGCCGCCAGTTTAGCATCATTTAAAGAAGCAGATATTGCTGTGATGAGTGCCGCCGTGGCTGATTATACCATAGCCGATCCTGCCGAACAGAAAATTAAAAAGTCGGATTCAACAGTCCAGCTTACGTTGACCCGCACAGAAGACATACTCAAAACACTAGGCGCCATCAAAAAGCAAGGACAGTTGCTTGTTGGATTTGCATTGGAAACCGAACACGAAAAAGAAAATGCATTGAAAAAACTGGCTTCAAAAAATGCAGACATGATTGTTCTGAATTCACTCAATGATGCCGGTGCCGGATTTGGAACTGACACCAATAAAATCAGTATTTTTGATAAGGAAGGGCGGGAGTTCTTTTTTGAATTGAAATCTAAAAAAGAAGTCGCTGCCGACATTGTCAATCACATCGTCAATCGCCTTCATGCGTAAAATATCATTATCATTCCTTTTCATTCTTTTGCTCATTCATTCGCACGCCCAGGAACTTCGTGCAAGGGTATCCGTTAATACCACCAAGGTAGCCAATAATGTAAGTAAGAATACTTTTCAGACATTGCAGACCGCATTGAATAATTTTCTGAACAACAGAAAATGGACGAGTGATGTATATACGGCTGATGAAAGGATTGAATGCAATTTCAACCTTAATTTAGAATCAACCGATGAGCTGAATGTTTATACAGCATCGCTGACCATACAGGTGGCCAGGCCAGTGTTCAATAGTTCTTATGTTTCGCCGTTAGTCAGTTATAAGGATGATAATATCACTTTCAAATACCTCGAGTTTCAACAACTCGATTTCAATGAGAATAGGGTTACCGGAAACGATCCGCAAGCCTCCAATCTTACTGCTGTATTCGCCTATTATGCCTATATGATCATTGGCTTCGACGCCGCTTCCTTTTCCTTACATGGAGGTGATCCGTATTTTCAAAAAGCACAAAACATCATCAACAACGCACCTGATGGAAGAAACATCACCGGTTGGAAAGCCTTTGATGGTATCCGAAACCGGTATTGGCTCACGGCCAACATGCTGGATACAAGATATGATGTGATGCACGAGGTGTATTACAACTATTACAGGAACAGCCTCGATAAGTTTTACGAGGATGAAAAAACGGCAAGAGCCGAAATGTTGAATGTGCTCAATCAGCTGGAAGCCTTCAATGCTGAAAATCCGAATACAATGATCAATCAGTTTTTCTTTCAGGGCAAATCAACAGAATTGATCAAGATATTTTCCAAAGCCGCGCCGCCCGACAAGGCCAGGGCCGCAGAAGTGTTGTCGCGATTGGATATCACCAATGCCGCCAAATACAAAGATGAATTGAAATGATGCGTTTCCGATTTTATGCTTTTTTTCTCTGTGGCATGATGGCTTGTCATACCGTAACAGACCCGCCAGCCCAACTGATTCCAGCTTCTAAAATGGAATCTGTTTTATGGGATTATCTCAAAGCGGATGCCTATGCCGCAGATGTGTTGAAGAAATTCAATCCTGCCCTCGATGATACCTTTAAAAACATGAAGATGCAGCAAGCCATCTTTGACCACTATCACATCTCCTCCCGTCAGTTTTATGACAGTTATCGTTATTATTATTCACATCCCGAAATGATGATGAACATACTCGATTCGATTGAATCCAAACAAAACAGGGAAAAAAGAAAAATTGAAATTAACCTTAATAAAGCGCGAATATGAATAAAGTGTGTGTCAACGCAGCTGCAGCCATTGCCGACATCGCCGATAATAGCACTATTTTACTGGGAGGATTTGGACTCTGCGGCATTCCCGAAAATTGCATAGCCGCCATTGTAGAAAAAGGCATCAGTGGACTTACCTGTATTTCCAACAATGCCGGAGTTGATGATTTTGGCATAGGGTTGATGTTACAGAAGAAGCTTGTCAAAAAGATGATTTCCTCATACGTAGGTGAAAACGCAGAATTCGAGCGTCAGTTGTTGAGCGGTGAGCTCGAGGTGGAGTTGATTCCACAGGGGACCCTTGCCACGCGTTGCCTGGCGGCCGGGTATGGAATGCCTGCCATTTTCACACCGGCAGGAGTGGGCACGGAAGTGGCAGCCGGAAAAGAGATGCGAAATTTTAAGGGCAAAGATTATTTGCTGGAAATGGCCTTTGATGCTGATTTCGCCATCATCAAGGCTTGGAAAGGAGATGCGATGGGCAATCTCATTTATAAAGATACCGCAAGAAATTTCAATCCGCTGATGGCTATGGCGGGAAAAATAACTATTGCGGAAGTGGAAGAACTGGTACCTGTAGGATCTCTTGATCCCAACATGATTCATACGCCAGGTATTTATGTGAACAGGATTTTCCAGGGGAATGATTATGAAAAACGAATTGAACAAAGAACCACTAGAAAGAAAATCAACTGATTTCATTTCCGTATTCCCAATAAAAAATAATTTATGGCTTTAGATAAATTTCAGATCGCACAACGCATCGCGCAAGAACTTAGAGATGGCTATTACGTTAACCTTGGCATTGGCATCCCTACATTAGTGGCCAATTATATACCCGATGGGATGAAGGTGGTATTGCAAAGTGAGAACGGGTTGCTGGGAATGGGCCCTTTTCCATTTGAAGGCGAAGAAGACGCCGATCTCATCAATGCGGGCAAACAAACCATCACCACCTTGCCGGGCTCATCTGTTTTCGATAGTGCCATGAGTTTCGGCATGATCAGGGCTGGCAGGGTAGACCTTACTGTGCTTGGCGCCATGGAAGTAAGTGATACTGGAGATATTGCCAACTGGAAAATTCCGGGGAAGATGGTGAAAGGCATGGGCGGCGCCATGGATCTTGTGGCCAGTGCAAAAAATATCATTGTCGCCATGATGCATACCAATCCTAAAGGAGAAAGCAAATTACTTCCGCAATGTACACTCCCGTTAACGGGTACACGCTGTGTAAGAAAAATTGTCACCGAACTTGCTGTAATGGAATTGACAAAAGAAGGTTTCAAACTTTTGGAAAGGGCTCCCGGCGTTTCGGTGGAGGAGATTCAATCCAAAACGGCAGGCAGGCTGGTCTTAGCCGACCAAGTGATTGAAATGTCTTTTTGATGCACTTCAATCACTTGATAGGTCCCTTATATTTTTTAATGTTTAGTCGATTTTGGGGGCCGCATCCATGATTTCCTTGCTGGCATTGGAGGCATACTTTTTAAAGTTGTCGACGAACTGCATGGCCAGCGCCTTTGCTTTTTTATCGTATTCATTTTTATCGGACCAGGTGTTCCTCGGATTCAAGATTTCACTGGGTACCCCAGGGCATTCAGTCGGCATCATCATCCCAAAAATTTCATGCTTTTCAAAATTCACGTTGTCAAGTTTTCCTTCCAATGCCGCAGTTATCATGGCTCTGGTATAAGCAAGGTTCATGCGATGTCCGATGCCGTATGGACCACCGCTCCATCCAGTATTGATCATCCATACATTCACTTTATGCGCTTTCATTTTTCGACCCAGCATTTCGGCATATTTAGCCGGATGAAGGGGTAGGAATGGTGCTCCAAAGCAGGCACTGAATGTTGATTTTGGCTCAATTACACCGGCTTCGGTGCCGGCAACTTTTGCCGTGTATCCACTGATGAACTGATACATGGCCTGTCCGGGATTGAGTTTGCTGATGGGAGGCAAAATACCATAAGCATCGGCGGTTAAAAAGAATATGTTTTTAGGCGTCTGGCCAATGGCCGGATGCAATGCGTTGCTGATAAAATGCAGAGGATAACTGACTCTTGTGTTTTCTGTGATTTTTTTACTGTGAAAATCAATGGTGTTGGTGCCCGCAAAAAAAGTGGTATTTTCCACCAACGCCCCCGGTCTGATGGCTTTGAAAATCTCTGGCTCTTTTTCTTCGCTGAGATCTATTGTCTTCGCATAGCATCCTCCTTCAAAATTAAAAACAGTGTTGTCTGTCCAGCCATGTTCATCATCGCCAATCAGATTCCTGTTGGGGTCGGCACTCAAGGTGGTTTTGCCTGTGCCGCTCAAACCAAAGAAAATGGCCGTATCGCCTTCTTTGCCTACGTTGGCAGAACAATGCATGCTCAATACGTTCTTGTCGTGAGGGAGTATGTAATTAAGAATGGTGAAAATTCCTTTTTTAATTTCGCCGGTATATCCGGTACCGCCAATCAAAATCATTTTCTTGCTGAAATTTACCATGGCGAAGTTTTCCTGACGGGTACCGTCAACCACATGGTCGGCTTTGAATCCTGGCGCCTGTAGGATGGTCCAATCCGGAATGAAATGTTCCAGTTCTTTTTCCTCCGGACGCAGAAACATGTTGTAGGCAAAAAGATTGCTCCAGGGATTTTCATTGATGACCCTGATGTTCAAACGATAGGCAGGATCGGCACAGGCATAGGCATCTCTGATCCAAACTTCTTTTTCGGAGAGGTAGGTCATCATTTTGTCGTGCACCAGATCGAAATATTTTGGTTCAATCCCAATATTGAATTCATTCCAGTGAACTGTATCTTTTGTCAATTCGTCTTTGACGATGAATTTGTCTTTGGGGCTTCTTCCCGTAAATGTTCCCGTTTGTATCACCAGGGCGCCGGTATTATTCAATTGTCCTTCGTTTCTTTCCAGGGTGGCTGTAATAAGGTTTTCGGGACTCAGCTGATAGTGAATAAGGTCGGGATGGGTAAATCCTGCTGATAAATGTTGAGGCATGCGAATGGAAGTTAATGTGGAAACTGTCATAGTGGTTAGGTTTGATGCTGCGACAAAGGTAGGGCCCTGAAATATTAAAATAATATCAAAACGCATGACAAAAATTAGCTGAAGTTTAAAAAATAGAATAAAAAAAGCGCTAAAAATTTAATTAATTCAAAAAAGATAAAAAAATAAATACGAATGATGGATTCTGTTGAACAAAGAAAAAATTTTTATTTTTTATCATGAGGCTATCAAACAGAGATGATTGATATTGATGTATCTTGGCGAAATTATTTTAATGATGACATTAACCAGTTCTGTATGAAATATTTACCCCTCAATCCTGAGATTTTCATCAACAACCGAAAAAGATTTATCGAGCGGATGGAAAAGCAGTCTATCGCCATCTTCAACAGCAATGACGAACTGCCTACCAATGGCGATCAGCTGTTCAAATTCAAGCAAAATGCCGATTTGTTTTGGCTCACGGGCATTGAGCAGGAAGATAGTATGCTGATACTTTTTCCTGATAATCCGGATCCAAAATTCAGGGAAGTACTGGTATTGGTTAAGCCCAATGAATTGAAAGAGAAATGGGATGGTCATCGGCTGAGAAAGCACGAGGCAGAAGCGATTTCGGGTATTTCTACCATCATCTGGCTCGAATCGGCAGAGGCGATATTGCAAGGATGGATTCACAGCGTGAACACCCTCTATCTCAACACCAATGAAAATGACCGCAAGTCGAATTATGTTCCGGTTAGGGATTACCGCTATGCCAAACACATGATGGATCGATACCCATTGCACCAATACAAAAGAAGTGCGGTCATCATGAAAGACCTCAGAGCCATCAAATCTGCTTTGGAAATCGAGGTGCTGCAAAAAGCGATTGACATTACAGACAATGCTTTCCGAAGATTGCTGGGTTTTATCAGGCCCGGTGTGAAGGAATATGAAATTGAAGCGGAAATCTGGCATTCATTTCTTTCGCAAAGAGCTACCGGCCCTGCTTATGGCAATATCATCGCGAGTGGCGACCGTGCGCGTACGCTGCATTACATCGATAACAACAGGGAATGTAAAGACGGCGAATTGCTGCTGATGGATTTTGGCGCGGAGTATGGCAATTATTGCGCCGACCTCACCCGAACTGTTCCAGTCAACGGAAAGTTCTCTCGTCGTCAGAAAATTGTTTACAACGCTTGTTTGCACTTACATCTATATGCAGCAAGTATCCTAAAGCCCGGCATCAGTATCGTGGACTATACCAAGAAAGTGGGAGATGAGGCTACGGTTGTTTTTCAGAAAATAGGATTGCTGCGCAAGTCGGATGTTAAAAATGAAGACCCTGAAAACAGAGCGTATACCCGTTACCTTTATCATGGCATCTCGCATCATCTCGGTATTGATGTGCATGATCTGGGCACACGAACGGCGCCAATCAAACCGGGCATGGTATTTACTGTTGAGCCTGGTATTTACATCGAAGAAGAACAAATGGGTATCAGAATCGAAAATAATTTTTGGCTCACCAAAAATGGCAATAAAGACCTGATGAAAAACATTCCCATCACAGTCGAAGACATTGAGGCGCTCATGAAAAAATAATTCATCAACCAATCCTATTTCCATTCATGAAGCAGATTCCCAATTTATTCACTTTGCTCAACCTGGTTTTTGGTTGTATCGCTATTGTATTCATTATGCAAAGCGGTTTGTCGGTCCAATATTCTTCCGAAGGTTCTCAATTGGCTTACGTGCCGGAGAAAATCGTCTTCGGTTCACTGTTTATCGGTCTCGCTGCTGTCGTTGATTTTTTAGACGGATTCATAGCCAGGTTATTCAAAGCCACTTCCGAAATGGGCAAACAGTTGGATTCACTGGCCGATGTAGTCAGTTTCGGTACAGCCCCTTCATTGATTTTATTTCAGTTGTTAAGAAGAAGTTTCGCCGGAGAAGCAGGAGGAATTGATGTGAGTATGTTGTGGCTGGCACCAGCCTTTGTTTTTGCTGCTGCCGCCGCCTACCGTTTGGCCAAATTCAATATTTCCGATGTACAACAAAATGTTTTTCTTGGTGTACCTACACCTGCTGCTGGACTATTGATCGCTTCGTTTCCGCTTATTTACTGGTATTCAGCCAACGATTTTGTTTTGTCGTTACTGACCAATGCCTGGGTGCTGTATGCTGTTATCATTATTGTTTCAATGCTGATGGTCAGCAATATCAAATTGATGTCACTGAAATTAAAATCATTCGGACTAAAAGAGAATTTACCCATATGGCTGCTGCTTGCCATAGGACTTGTAGCTGCGCTATTTTGCCAATGGTTGTCGGTGCTCATCATTTTTCTTGCTTACATTATTTTATCTTTGCTCTTCATAAAGAAATCATCATGACATTCACTGCACAAATAAAAGTAATGCCCTTAAAAGATTTACTGGATCCTCAGGGTAAAGCTGTTTTGGGAGGGCTTCAAAACCTTGGCCTGACAGGCATTAGCGACGTAAGAATCGGTAAGCAAATCGATTTGAAAATAGAAGCCTCCAGCAAAGAAGAAGCTCATCAGATGGCTTCGGAAGCCAGTAAAAAATTGCTCGCCAATCCTGTGATGGAAATGTTTGAAATTACCATAATCTAATAACTGATTGATCATTCTTACTTCAGGTAGCTATGCTTTATATTGTTCCAACGCCTATTGGAAATCTTTCTGATATCACCCTCCGGGCTTTGGAAGTGCTGAAGTCGGTTGATTTGATTCTTGCGGAAGATACCCGAACCTCCTCTGTGTTGCTTCAGCATTATGGCATCAGCAAGCCTATATCTCCTTATCATCAGCATAACGAACACCGCATTGCGGAACATCTATGCGATCAGCTAACCTCCGGTAAAACCATGGCTTTGCTTACAGATGCAGGAACACCAGGCATCAGCGATCCCGCTTATCTGCTGGTGAAAGCCTGCGCGGAGAGAGGCATCGAATTTACTTGTCTGCCCGGAGCCACCGCCTTTGTGCCCGCTTTGGTCAACAGTGCTTTGCCCACAGACAGCTTCTGCTTTGAAGGTTTCTTGCCGTTAAAAAAAGGAAGACAAACGTTGCTCAAAAAATTGGCCATCGAAGAGAGGACGATGATTTTTTATGAAAGTCCGATGCGACTGGTAAAAACATTGTTGCAGTTCATCGAATATTTTGGCGAAAACAGGAAATGTTGTGTGAGCCGCGAACTCTCCAAGAAATTCGAAGAGAACAAAAGAGGCACGCTTCGCGAAGTGCATGATTATTTTGCAGCAAAAGGAGTAAAGGGGGAGATAGTAATCGTGCTGGAAGGGAAGGGGTGATTGGGTAATTTGAAGATTTGGTAATTTGATAATGTAATGATGATGTATTGATTAGCTGATGTGCTGATCCGGTAATTTGCTCATAGCTTATTTTCTATTGCCGACGGAGAAATTCCAAGTGATGATAAATACTAACGAATAAATTTAAAGGATGAAAAAGTATTTTATTTTATTGTTTTCTGTTTTATTGTTTTCTGTCATGGCTTCAGCGCAGCAACAACGCTGGCAGCAGGCAGTTAAATACACCATGACGATTGATGTGGATACACTGAGTAATCGCTTTACCGGTAAACAACGTTTGGTATATCAGAATAATTCCAACGAAAAACTCGATAAGGTGTTCTATCATCTTTATTGGAATGCATTTCAGCCTAACAGTGGCATGGATGTGAGAAGCCGTGAGTTGGGAAAAAAACTGGTGAATGGAAGGCCCGACTGGGATGGCAGAGTGAAAGACAGAATTTCTCGACTCAATGAGAATGAAATAGGTTATCAGAAAATCATTTCACTAAAGATGAATGGTCTTCCGGTTTCATTTGTTTATCATGAAACGATTCTAGAAGTGAAGCTGCCGCGTCCCATCTTACCTGGCATTGCCGTTACTTTCGATATGGAATTTGAAGCCCAGGTGCCTTTGCAGGTGAGAAGAAGTGGAAGAGACAATCCTCAGACTGGCGTACGATACAGCATGAGTCAATGGTATCCCAAGATTTGTGAGTTTGATGAGGAAGGCTGGCACCCCACACCTTACGTGGCCAGAGAGTTTTATGGCGTTTGGGGAGATTACGATGTGACCATCAATATCGACAGGTCTTACAAATTAGGCGGCACCGGCGTTTTGGTGAATGCCGCTGAAATTGGATGGGGATACGATAAGCCCGGAACACCCTTGAAGCCATGCGCCACACCCAAAAGAGCCTGGCATTTCAAAGGCGAAAAGATTCATGACTTTGTATGGGCCGCTGACCCGGACTACAAACATATCAGCAGACAAGTGGCCGGAGGGCCTGTACTGCATGTGATCTACAACGCACCGGATGGTGCTGCGTCTAACGAAAACGATTGGACGAAAGTAGCCGACGCAGCAGTTACTGTATTGCCATTCATTGAAAAAAACTTCGGCAAATATCCTTATCCGCAATACTCTTTCATACAGGGCGGAGACGGTGGTATGGAATATCCCATGGCAACACTGATCAGCGGCCCTTCTTTGGGTACTGTGTTTCACGAATGGATGCACAGCTGGTATCAAATGATGATGGGTACCAATGAAAGTCTGTATGCATGGATGGACGAAGGATTTACCAGTTATGCCGAAGATCTGGTGACAAAATTTTACAACCACCGTTCTTCCATCAAAGAATATGAAGATGCGTTGAAAGAAAATCCTTCCAATGAAAAACTGAAAGAACTTCTGGCATCTGTGCCGGAGGATCATTCGGGGGCCTATGCCAATTATTTCGCTCTGGTGAGAAGCGGACTCGAAGAACCCATGTGTACGCACGCCGATCATTACAATACCAACTTTGGCTATAGCGTTGATGCGTACTCGAAAGGAGAAATCTTCATGGAACAGCTGGGTTATATCATCGGTGCATCGGCAAGAGACCAGATATTACTTGATTATTACAACACGTGGAAATTCAAACATCCCAATCCCAATGACTTTATCAGAATTGCAGAAAAGAAAAGCGGTATTCAACTGGATTGGTATAAACAATATTGGATCCATTCCACCAAAACCATCGATTATGCCATTGACAGTCTTTGGGAGGAAAATGGTGAAACCAAAATCAGGATCAAGAGAATCGGTAACATGCCTATGCCTATCGATCTGCAACTCAAATTCAAAGACAGTTCACAAGAACTTCACCAGATACCACTTAACCTGATGTTTGGCAGCAAAGCTCCGGAAAACGATATGAAGCCTGTTGTGGAATCTGAATGGATATGGACGCATCCTTCTTATGTGGTGTCCATCAAGAGAAGATTGACTGAAATTGTCAATGTCGAAATCGATCCGTCTAAAAGGATGGCTGATGTGAACAGAAAAAACAACCGACTAGAATTGAACTGGTAATTTTCTGATTATTTGATGGGTTGGTACAAAAGGAATTTCTCTTTGAAATGCTCTTCGTTGAATATCTTTTCCAGTTCCCATACATAAGGTTTGCAGCCGCTTTCCTGAATCTCTTTGGTAAGGTCGCCGCCTTTGAGGCAAATCAATCCGTTGGGTGTATTGTCGTTAGAGGAATTGTATTTCTTGATTAGCGGACGGCTCCATCTCCACAAATCTCCTAAAGGGGCCACTGCCCTTGATATCACTGTTTCGAATTTACGGTCTTTGATGTCCTCCGCTCGTGTATGCTGCACCGTAACATTATTGAGTTCAATCGCGGCGGCAATTTCTTTCACCACATTGAGTTTCTTGTTGATGCTGTCTACCAGATGAAATTTTGTTTCCGGAAAGAAAATCGCCAAAGGAATTCCGGGGAAGCCTCCGCCGCAGCCCAGGTCCATGATGTTGGTACCGGGTTCGAACTGGAAAGTGGTGGCGATGCTCAGAGAATGAAGAACATGATGCACATAAAAATTGTCGATGTCTTTGCGGCTGATCACATTGATTTTTTCATTCCATTCCTTATATAAAGGCAGTAATGCGCCAAACTGTTCTTGTTGTTTAGGCGTGAAATCACTGAAATAATGAGTGAGTTGTGCAAGAGGGTTCATGTTCATTTTTCTTTAAGTAGGCGGCAAAAATTCATATCATCTCCAGGATGGTCTTGGTTTCCTGATCAACGATGGGATGAACAGCAGGTAATAGAAAAACATCCAGACGTCAAAAAACAACAGGAAAGGAATCAGGTCTTTTTCATTCAGCTTGATCATCACCCTGGCATAAATGAAAAATTGTATGATCATTCTTCCTCCCCATATCATGATTGCCAATGGCCATTGATAAAAAATGCAAGTGCAAATCAGTAAAGGGTAAAACAAAAACTGGCTGGCGGAAAACAGGCCCAGTAAAAATTTGTGCTTGCCTTTGTAGTATTTACCGGTGCTATAATGTCTTTGCTTTTGGCGCATCCACTGTTTCCAAGACTTAGGTGCTTTGCTGAGCGTGAAGGCTTCTTTCTCTATATTGATTCGGGTATTCTTTCCGTTGGCAGCCATATTGATGAATAAATCGTCGTCGCCTCCAGGAATATTGTTATGCGATGAGAAACCTTTGTGCCGGTAGAAGATGGTTTTCTTGTAACTGAGGTTTCTCCCCACACCCATGTAGGGAATTCGGGCCAGTGCGTAACTCAGGTATTGCAGTGCGGTTAAGAAAGTTTCCCAACGGATGAGTTTGTTGAGGAATCCTTTCTGTTTGTGATAAGCGCCATAGCCCAAAACGATTTCGGTGTCGTCGTTGTAAGTGGATTGCATCGACTGAATCCAATGCTCACTGGCTGGAACACAATCAGCGTCGGTCAGTAAAACGATTTCATGCTTGGCCGACTTGATGCCTACGGCCAACGGAAATTTTTTTCCGGGAATCAGTTTGGCTTCCTGCGTGAGTTCGATGGTGCTGAGTTGTTTGTAGCTTCGCTGTAATTCTTCTAATACATACTTGCTGTCGTCGTAAGAATTGTCGTTCACCACAATCACTTCATGCGTGGTAGGGTATTCCTGGATTAGTACGCCGGGCAAGTTGCGGGCAATATTGGCGGCTTCATCTCTGGCACAGATGACTACACTTACAGGATGTGTTTGCGATTGAGCAGACTTCTTTCTTTTGTAAAAGGCAAGTCTCGCAAAGAAAAAAAGGGAATAGCACAGCTGTAAAAAACTGACCAGGCAAAAAAAGAAAAAAAGGTAAAGGGGCCAGTTGATTTTCAGGAATTCTAAAAGCGTGATTTTCATTGCTGCAAAAATAATTGAACATCTCCATCTTTGCTCCGATTTCATTGCTTTATAAAAATTATCTTTGCCGCTTCAATTTCACAACATGGCTGCATTGCAATTCAAGCTGGAAAAAACGGATTCCATGTCCAAAGCGAGGGCAGGAGAAATCACCACCGACCATGGGGTGATACAAACACCCATCTTCATGCCGGTAGGTACAGTAGGTAGCGTGAAGGCGGTTACCCAGCAACAGTTGCGAGAGGAGGTAGGAGCTCAGATCATTTTAGGCAATACCTATCATTTATATCTTCGCCCGGGTCTGCAAACGTTAGAAGCGGCAGGAGGTTTGCATCGCTTCAATGGATGGCATGCACCCATTCTCACCGATAGTGGAGGGTTTCAGGTTTTTTCTTTGTCGGGCACCAGAAAGATAACAGAGGAGGGTGTAGTATTTAGTTCGCATATTGATGGCAGCAAGCATTTGTTTACGCCCGAAAATGTGATGGATACACAAAGGTCAATAGGTGGAGATATCATGATGGCTTTTGATGAATGTCCGCCCGGCGGCAGCGACCATGCCTATGCAAAAAAATCTATGGAGCTTACCCATCGCTGGCTCGACAGATGCTGGAAAAGATTTCGGGATACACAAGATAAATACGGCTATACACAAAATCTATTTCCCATTGTGCAAGGGGGTATCCATAAGGATTTGCGCAAACAGTCTTGCGAATACATCAGCAGTAAAGAAGCTGTTGGCAATGCCATCGGAGGGTTGAGTGTAGGAGAACCAACAGAAGCCATGTATGAAATATGCGATTTCTGTTGCGATCATCTTCCGCAAGACAAACCCAGGTACCTGATGGGCGTGGGGACGCCTTGGAATATTCTTGAATCCATTGGCATGGGTATCGATATGTTTGATTGTGTGATGCCTACCCGCAACGGAAGAAATGCCATGCTGTTCACCGCCAATGGGGTGATCAATATCGACAATAAAAAATGGGAGCAGGATTTTTCGCCAATTGATGAAACGATAGGTTGCGCCATGAGTGCCTACTACAGCAAAGCATATCTCCGTCATCTGATGAAATCAAAAGAATTCCTCGGCTACACCATTGCCAGTGTGCACAACCTGGCTTTTTATCTTTGGCTGGTCAAAGAAGCCCGTCAGCATATTCTGGCCGGTGATTTTCTGTCATGGAAAAAAGAAATGGTACAAAGGCTTCAGCAAAAATTGTAAATAGCCTGTTAAGTTTCATTTCGTCAGGCTTCAAATAAACTTACATTATCAATATCTTTACGACCGTAAAACCATCATACTATATGAAATCAATCCAACTGCTGTTTTTGTCTTTTTTTCTTTTCGTGTTCGCATCACAGGCTCAGCCGCCTGTTCAAAACGCATCTATTCCCAAGGACGCGCCTGTGGATGTTACCATCACCGATTTCAAGGACAACCCACTGCCCAATGAAATCATGATTTTCAGAAGCAAAAAAAATGAAAGAGAGTACCAGGGTCAAACCAATGATGCCGGAAAATTTTCTACCAGATTGCCTGCTGGAGACGTTTACAATATTTTCATACTGGGATTTAAAGATTCCACCAGTATAGATTCACTGGTGATCCCTGCACTGCAAGGCAATCAGTATTATAAAAATCCATTTGTGGTGACGTATCAGTTTTTGCCTGCCAAAAGTTTCGTGTTGGAGAATTGTAATTTCGATCTTGGCAAAGCCACCTTGCAGGAGTCTTCCTTTACGGTGTTGGATGAATTGGTTTCTTATTTGAAAAGAAAAGATGACGAGAAAATAGAACTGGGTGGTCATACCGATAATGTGGGCAGCGCGGCCAGCAATTTGAAATTGTCGCTTGATCGCGCCAATACCGTAAAAGCCTATCTGGTGAGCAAAGGTATTGATGAAACCCGTATCAACGCCAAAGGTTACGGCAGCACCAAGCCGGTGGCCGACAACAAAACTGCCGCTGGCAGAGCCGAAAACAGAAGAACGGAAGTGACTATCTTGGAATAATTTCCCGAATAAAAAAAAATGAGAAGTCGTCTTTGCAGGCGACTTTTTTTATTGAATCACAAACAAGAAAAAAGGCTACCTCTTATGGAGATAGCCTTCGTTATTATTTTAGCAAGGAATTATTGTACAGTTGTACTCAGCAAAACTGTGCTGGTATTTTCGTCGGCAACATTTTGCGCCTGTCCGAATGCGGTAGCATCAAGTTTGAGCACGAAATCTCGTTTGATCAAACCGATTTTAGGGGCAAAATAGCTGTTGATGTTTTGATTGGAAACAGTGGCTGTAACAAATGAACTACTGGAGGTAACACCTTGAATCAGCGAGTTCACTTTGATAACATTGTTATAAGTGACGCCATTCACTGTGAGTGAACTTCCTTTTTCGGCAATCGATGATACAATGTTGGCGGAAATCGTCAGCGATCCGATTACAGGAACGGTTTGGGTGACTGAAATGGGTTGCGACCAGGAATTGCCCACCGCAGCAGCATCGTTCAGGTATTTTAGTTCCATCGGAGGCAATTGGGCAGATAGCGTCGTGTATTGATAGTAATCATTATCGGTATTGTTATAATACTCGTTTGAACTACCCGTGGCATCCATATATTGGAAAATATGGTAGGTTTTTCCGTTGATGGAAGTATCTACCGCGGTTGCAGTGAGGGTATATGGTGTTGTAGTGGATGCATTATTGTCGGTTGTGCTGTAATTCCATGAACTTCCTGCAGTGAAAGTCATAAATTTGTCGGCAGCAGCCGGAGGGGTAGGCGTGCTTTTTTTACAAGAGGCGGCTAAAATGAGCATCATGAAGCTCCCAAAAACTAGTTTTTTCATCTTTTTTTGAAATTTAGGGTGTAATAATAGGATTTTTTGTTTAATTCTAAAATATTTTCTCTTATCTTTGCGCTCCAATTTTTATGGCCAAACAAGCATTAATAAAACAAGACGGTACGATCATTGAAGCATTGAGTAATGCTATGTTCAAGGTCAAGTTGGAAAATGGCCATGAGATATTGGCTACCATTTCCGGAAAAATGAGGATGCACTACATCAGGATTTTACCAGGAGATAAAGTGGGCGTGGAAATGAGCCCTTACGACCTTACCAGAGGCCGTATCATTTTCAGATACAAGTAAAATAGCCGTTGTTTACGGCCATCAATAAACAATACGTAAAACTCAAAACAATGAAGGTAAGAGCTTCAATCAAAAAACGCAGTGCAGATTGCAAGATCGTGAGAAGAAAGGGACGTTTGTATGTGATCAACAAAAAGAATCCTCGTTTTAAGCAAAAGCAAGGATAATCGCAACAAAATTTTAAAAACAAAATACAACTTCTACTATGGCGCGTATAGCCGGTATTGATTTACCAAAGAACAAAAGAGGAGAAATTGGACTGACCTATATCTATGGCATCGGTCGTTCTACTGCTAAGTACATCCTTACCAAATCAGGTATCGACCTGAATAAAAAAGTAAATCAGTGGTCAGACGATGAGCAAACTGCCATCCGTAATGTCATCAACACTGAGTTCAAAACTGAAGGTGCACTTCGTAGTGAAACACAGATGAACATCAAGCGTTTGCTGGATATCGCCTGTTACCGCGGTCTTCGTCATCGTAAAGGTTTGCCTTTGCGTGGTCAGCGTACCCGTACCAACAGCCGTACAAGAAAAGGTAAGCGTAAGACGGTTGCCGGTAAGAAGAAAGTGACTAAATAATAACTGAATAATTACTGATATCACCTTCGGGTGATATTGGTCTTTATAAGACTTATTCATTTTGAAGCAGCGCCGGATCGCTTTTAAGTCGGCAGGAGGGTTGTTTCAACTCCGAGCAATCGGAGCAATTTTATCAAGATTACCTATTTAAAAAAAATGGCAAAAGCACAACAAAAAGGACAAAGCGCTAAGGCAGCCGCCAAAAAGCGTATTGTGAAAGTGGACAGCTACGGAGATGCGCATATCTCTGCCACCTTCAACAACATCATCATCAGTTTAACCAACAAGAACGGTCAGGTTATTTCCTGGTCTTCTGCCGGTAAAATGGGTTTCAAAGGCAGCAAGAAAAATACACCTTATGCCGCTCAAATGGCAGGTGCTGATTGCGCCAAAACCGCTATCGATGCCGGTTTGAAAAGAGTTGATGTGTATGTGAAAGGACCAGGAAGCGGTCGTGAAGGCGCTATCCGTTCACTCGCTCAATCCGGATTGGAAATCACCATGATCAAAGACGTTACACCTTTGCCACACAATGGTTGCCGTCCTCCCAAAAAGAGAAGAGTATAATCAAAATCATTTTCATAACGGGTGCATCATCAATTTTAAAAAAAGACCTTTACGATGATGCATCGTCACTAAAAGGTCTACAATTTTTACTATGGCACGTTATACAGGCCCCAAAACGAAGATCTCCCGCAGATTTGGAGAATTGATCACCGGCAACGGTAAATGGTTGACTAAAAACAGCAACCCTCCCGGACAGCACGGTGCCAACAAAAAACGTAAAACTCTCAGTGAGTATGGTGTTCAGCTGAAAGAAAAGCAGAAAGCCAAATATACTTACGGACTGCTCGAAAAACAATTCCGCAAAACATTTGAAGAAGCCGCTCGCCGTAAAGGTGTAACCGGTGAAAATCTGATCAAATTGCTGGAAGCACGTCTCGACAATACCATTTACAGAATGGGTGTTGCACCCAGCCGTCAGGCCGCTCGTCAGATGGTAAGCCATAAACACATCACCGTAAATGGTGAAGTGGTTAACATTCCTTCTTACAATTGTCAGCCTGGTGATGTTATCGGTCTCAAAAACAAGAGTGCCGCCAACAAATCCATTACCGACAATCTGAAAGGAAAGAATCCTAAATTCAACTGGATCGAATGGAACGAAGGTGATATGAAAGGTACATTCATTGCTTATCCCGAAAGAGAAAGTGTTCCTGAGAATATCAAGGAACAACTCATTGTGGAATTGTACAGTAAATAATACTGACAATACAAGCAATAAAATAGCCGGTTCGCCGGTATTTCATCACAAAATCAAAACAACAAAATACAAATGGCCATTTTTAATTTTGTTAAACCAGATAAAATTGTTCTTCAGAAAGCCACAGACTTCGAAGCACAATTTGAATTTCGTCCTCTCGAGCCAGGTTATGGCGTAACCATCGGTAATGCTCTTCGCAGAGTGTTGCTGAATTCACTGGAAGGGTATGCTATCATCGGCATCAACATCGCCGGCGCCGATCATGAGTTCGCTACTATCAAAGGAGTAACGGAAGATGTAACAGAAATCATCCTCAACCTGAAACAAGTTCGCTTCAAAAGCAAAATTGAACAGGATGTGAATACAGAGAAAGTAACCCTTTCCATTAAAAACAAAACTGAATTCACTGCCGGAATGATCGGAGAAGCTTCTCCTGCATTTGAGGTGATGAACCCAGAATTGTTGATTTGCACACTTGACTCCAGCGTGAAGTTCGATATCGAAATCACTATCGGAAAAGGTCGTGGTTATGTGCCTGCAGAAGAGCAAAAAGAAAAAAGCAACGCTTTCGGGTACATTCCTGTAGATGCGATTTACACGCCCATCAAGAATGTGAAATACCTGATTGAAAATACCAGGGTTGAACAAAGAACCGATTTCGAAAAATTGATCATGGAAGTGATTACCGATGGTACCATCCATCCGGAAGAAGCTGTAAAACAAGCCAGCCGCATCCTGATTCAACATCTGATGATTATCACAGACGAAAACATCACTTTCGATACGAAAGAAGATAAGAAAGAGGATCTGGTGGATGAGCAAACTTTGCAATTGCGCAAAATGCTGAAAACACCATTGGAAGATCTCGATCTGTCTGTTCGTGCGTTCAACTGCCTGAAAGCAGCTAAAATCAACTCTTTGAGCGAACTGGTTCAATATGAACAAGAAGATCTGATGAAATTCAGAAACTTCGGTCAGAAATCACTCAGTGAAATCGACCAGGTGCTTCACGAAAGAGGACTCAGCTTCGGTATGGATCTGAGCAAATTGAAACTCGATGATGAGTAATGATTTGAAATTTTGATGATTTGATACTTCGTCAATTTATCGGATCGGATTTTTGAATTTTACTTTTTATAATTTATTAAATAAATCCTGTAATTCCTGACACGGTACAGGGTATAAAACAAAAAGTCATGCGTCACGGAAACAAAAACAACAACCTCAGCAGAACCGCTTCACACAGAAGATCATTGCTGATGAACTTAGGCTGTCAGTTGATTACTCATAAGAGAATCACTACCACTTTGGCTAAAGCAAAAGCACTTCGCACGTATATCGAGCCCCTGATCACCAAAACCAAAGCCAATTCAAGCAAGGATGTGATCATGCACAATCACCGTATCGTTTTCAGTTACCTGAACGATAAAGCAGCTGTGAAAGAACTGTTTACAGTAGTAGCCCCTAAAATCGCTGATCGTCCGGGAGGTTATACACGTATCATCAAACTTGGCGCTCGTGTGGGTGATAATGCAGAACTGGCGATGATTGAACTGGTTGATTTCAACGAAATCTACGGTAAAGGTGTTGCTGAAACTGCCGCAGCCGAACCCGTTAAGAAAACGCGTCGTGCCGGTGGTAAAAAGAAAGCTGCTGAAGGAACAGAAGAAGCTGCTGCCGAAACTGAAACCTCTGCTTCAGAAGAAAGCGCAGAAGGATAAGCTGATTTCTATTCAACATATAGCCCCGAAATTTCGGGGCTTTTTTTTAAACAGTTTAAAAACGAATTGAGTTTGTTTGTTTCTTTGTAAAACTTTTCAATCATGATTTCCCAGCAAAATACGTCGGCGTTATTAGTGTTAGAAGACGGTACAGTTTTTCATGGCCGCAGTTTTGGCATGAAGGGTACCGCAACCGGAGAAATCTGTTTCAATACAGGAATGACAGGCTATCAGGAGGTGTTTACCGATCCAAGTTATTACGGACAAGTGTTGATCATGAACAGTGTTCATGTGGGTAACTATGGGGTGAAGGCGACAGATGTGGAAAGTGAAAGTGTAAAAGTGAAAGCCGTGATTGGTCGTAATCTCGAAGAAAAATTCAGCAGGTTTCAGGCCGACAACTCCTTACAGGACTATTTCGAAAAACAGCAAATCGTTGCCATAGATGATGTAGATACCAGGGCGCTGGTGGCGCATGTGCGTACAAAAGGAGCAATGAATTGTATTATCTCTTCCATTGCAACTGAAGTGACGCAATTAAAGCAACAATTACGTGAGGTGCCTTCCATGAATGGACTTGAACTGGCCTCTGTTGTCAGCACACCAACCGCCTATGAACTGGGCGATCCGGCCTCTTCCTTGCGGATAGCCGTTCTCGATTTCGGCGTCAAGAAGAACATACTCACCTGTTTGATCGAACGTGGCGCTTACTTGAAAGTATTCAATGCAAAAACAAGTTTCGAAGAGCTGGAAAAATTTCAACCCAATGGTTATTTTATCAGCAATGGCCCAGGCGATCCTGCGCCCATGGCCTATGCGATCAAAACAGTCAAGCAGATTTTGCAATCGGGCAAGCCACTTTTCGGCATTTGTTTGGGTCATCAGTTGCTGGCTTTAGCCAATGATATTCCTACTTTTAAAATGCATCATGGTCACAGAGGGTTGAATCACCCCGTAAAGAATATCATCACCGGCTTATCCGAAATCACCACACAGAACCACGGATTTGGTGTAGATCCCGAAGCGGTGAAATCCAATCCTCATATTGAAATTACACATGTCAACCTGAATGACGATAGCATTGAAGGCATTCGCATCAAAGGCAAGCCTGCTTTTTCTGTTCAGTATCATCCCGAGGCCACACCGGGTCCGCACGACAGCCGTTATTTGTTTGATGATTTCATTCAAATGGTCAAGGCAACTTGCTGATGTAAGTATAGACTCTGTGATCACTTGTAAACTTAAACTGTAGTCATGAAAATCGCCATCATCAACGGACCCAACCTCAATCTGCTGGGCACCCGTGAAACTGATATTTACGGGCTGCAATCATTTGAAGATTTCCTGAAGAATCTGATGGAGAAATATCCCAACGTTTCATTCAGTTATTTTCAAAGCAATGTAGAGGGAGAGCTGATCAATGAGTTGCAAAGGGCAGGCGTTGAATGCCATGGCATCATCCTCAATCCCGGCGGCTACACGCATACGTCAGTGGCTATAGGAGATACATTGGCGGCCATTCCCACCAAAGTGATTGAAGTGCACATCTCCAATATTTTTTCGAGAGAGGAATTTCGCAGAATCTCTTATGTTTCCTCCAAAGCCAAAGCGGTGATCAGCGGCATGGGACTGAAAGGCTATGAAATGGCGTTGCGTTATTTTATCGAGTAATCTCTTTGTTTATTTCCATTTACGAATGATGCCATTTATTTTTTTCTTCAGTAGATTGAATTGATTTTCTTGATCGATGATGAATCCGTTTTCGTCGATATCACCAATCACACTTGACATCTCTTCTTCATTATCATACACCATTTTACGGAAAGGATTTTTATAATCTTTCGCGCGTGTATTTCTGATTTCATTTTTCATCCATTCTTTGGTGTCTACTGCTTCTTTCAGCAATTGAATAATCATTGAAGGGTTGATGTCTTTGCGCTTTAGCTGTAATGTATCAAGCAAAGAAGATAAGGCATGTTGCAATTTATCTTGCTGGTAGCTATTGCCTTCTTGTTGATAGAACAGGTGAACGTCTTCCCAGCTTTTAGCTTTTCCTTTTTTGATGTTGGCCTTCAGTTTCTCCAGACTGTCTTTGCGAATCAGCTGTCCGCCTACATTCACCCATTGTGTCCTTTCTCTGGTTTTGGGCAGACTTTTAATGAAGGCTTGAATGTCATGGGTGGGATGTTTTTCAAAATGCAGTAATAATTGCATGGCTGCATTCAATTTGATCATGCGTGTAAAAGTAGCCGAAGACTGTGGTACTTTGGTGATGATCGTTTTACGCTGACTGTTTTCCCATCCTTTGATGGCGGCTTCCCCTTTTTCATTCAATTGCAGCGTGCGAAAAAATGACACCGCCTCTACCATTTCATTCACCGTGTCTGGTCCGAGGTAGTCAAATTCAATCAATTGTGTCTTTTGGATACGTTTGTCGCGGTCGTCGTATTTCCAGGCATTGCGGGCGAGAGCGTACATGTTGTACATAAACCAATAAGCCGGCATCACCACTAGGGTGTCTTTACTTACATCATTGCTGACCAACGAAAAGGGAATAGGGATATTCAGTTCTGTTGGATAATCGCCTTTAGCCAAAATGGTAAAAGAAGCGAATTTGGAATTGTGTTTCAAACTTACACAGAGTCCTGGCCAAAAGCCACGTCCTGCAATGATTTCGCCATCTGCACCCCGACTGTTATGGTTGCTTCCGATGGTAGCCCCGGCTGCGATATTGCTCTGTCCCATAATGAGAGATGCACATAAAAAAGAATTGTTATGATGTTGCTCGTGGGCCGGAAAAATCATTGTATTCAGCACCTCGCAACAAGAGATGGTGGAATTGTTGCCCAGGTAAGAGTTGATGAGTCGTGCCCCGTATTTCAGTTGGGAATGAGATGCCGTGATGAATCGAACCGCTTTAACGCCGTAAAATATCCTACAACCAAAACCGATGATGCCGTTGACCAGTTCGCAGCTTTCACCAATTTGCGATTTTCTTTCGGCATCGCTGTTGATGGTCAGGTTTTTTAATTTATTCGCGCCCTTAATGTAAGCGTCGGAGCCGATCAGCGTGTCTTTGATGATCAGACAATTTTTAATTACTGTTCTTGCGCCTACTTGTCCATAATAGCCACGTTGTTTGTCGAATTTCTTTTCTGTCAATTCTTTGAATTTCTCCAGCAACTCCTTGTCATCCCGGTACTTGCTCCACAGATAAGCATCGCCTGCCAGCATACCGTCGTAGGGAATGATTTTTCTGCCGCCATTCTCATTACAAACTTCTATCACCATGCGCGACTTCTCATCTGGCTCTCCGTCTTTAAGAATACCATTGCCAAATTTAGCTTTGTCGGTGGTGGCCATCTCGTTGATGTTGGCCAGCATCACATCGTCGCCAATGATGTAATGGCTCATATATTGTACATTGTCGATACAAACATGGTTACCTATGTCGCAACTGATGATGGTGCTGTTGTAAATGCCTTCGGGAGCTTTGAAATTATGAAACTCATGGTACAGCGCCTTGAGTTGGCCGATTCTGACCAGACCATAAAACTTGCAGTTTTTAACCAAAGCTGCATTGAAGCCTGGTTTTACCAGGATATTGTTCCAGTTGTCGCTGGTGTTTTGGTTGTAAATCAGCGTATTGATTTGTTCCGGCGTCAGCTTGTTGTATTTTTCATTTCCTCCCGAAACCGCGAAGCGCAAATGATATTCATCTTTTCCTTTGGGCAAATATTGGGGTTCAATAAAACCGTAGCCCATCTCTTTTAGCGGGTGCTTATTGATTATGTTCATTTTTAGTTTTGGCTTTTATATTGATTGGCAGCATTTTTTGGACTTTCCATTTATTTAATAAGAAATGCAAATGAAAATCAACAAAAGGCATTCATCAATTAGAATCTGACTTCATTTAAGTTAATAAGTTAGATTTTTTAAAGATAGCAAATAAAATAATCAGCGCAATAGTTTAGAAATGATGCTTGTCAGCAGTGTATGTAGGCAATAATCGCTAATTTTAGGCCTCAATTTTTTGATATGAAAAAGCTATTTACTTTTTTACTGGCCATTACTTCTTTTATGGCTTATTCTCAGTCCACCACAGTGGTGATTAGTCAGGTTTATGGTGGTGGTGGTTCTGCATCAGGAACATATAATGCTGATTATGTGGAGTTGCACAATGTGAGCAATGTGGATCAGGATATTTCGGGGTTTAAAATTCTTTATGGGTCTGCTACTGGTAATCTTGCTTCCACAACAACCAATGCTTTTACATTCCCTGCCACAGGAGTGATCATACCCGCTGGCGGATATTTGCTTGTTGCAGCTGCTGCAGGCACAGGGTTGGCTCCCTTACCGGTTACACCCGATCAAACTTTCACTTTAACCATTAGTGGTACCAATGGCAAGGTGGCATTTGGAACTGCTGCTATGGTCAACAATGCAACGCTTGCCGCACAGCCTGCTGGGTCTGTGATTGATTTTATTGGTTATGGTTCGGCCAATGAATGGGAAACTGCTGCTTGCCCTGCACTTACTTCTACCAATGCCGCTTTCAGAAATGCCAATGGTTGTCAGGATACCAACAACAACAGCAGTGATTTCACTTTGGGTTCACCTAATCCCAGAAACAGTGCTTCGCCTGTGGCTATTTGTGGGGTCACTCCACTTCCACCGGCATTGACAGTTTCCACTGTATTGCCTGCGTTTGGTAATGTATGTATCAACACTACTGCAGGACCTAACACATTTGTAGTGGGTGGCTCAAATCTGGATGCGACTGATATTACTATCGCTGCATTAACCGGCTATGCTTTTTCACTTGACGCTGCCGGAACTTATACTTCTACTTTGACGATTCCTCAAACCGGTGGAACTTTCACGGCCACTGTATATGTTCAATTTGCACCAACGGTCGTTCAGAGCTATGGTGGAAATATAGCTGTATCTGGCGGTGGCGCTTCTGCCATTAATGTGGCGGCTTCCGGATATGGGGTAGATGCTGCGGTGGTGTACACCAATGCGGCATCAGCGGTTACGCCCACAAGCGCTACATTACCGGGTACTGTTTATGCCGGATGCGAACCTGTAACTGCCTATGGTATGGAGTACAGCACAGTAAGCGGATTTACTCCCGGAACAGGAACGCAAGTGGCAGGAACGAACCTGACCGGTAGTGCATTCTCAGTTTCACTTAGTGGATTACCTCAATCAACCACCTATTATTATGTGGCCTATGCTACCACAGCCAGTGGGACAGTCTATGGCACAACCGTACAAACCTTCAGCACCGGGTTTGAATCAACCGGAGGCGCCGGAGTGGTGATCAGTCAGGTTTATGGTGGTGGTGGATCTGCCACAGCTACTTATAATGCCGATTATGTGGAACTTCACAACAATACCTTAGCCGATCAAAATATTTCGGGATGCAAACTGATGTATGGTTCTGCGGCTGGTAATTTGGGCGCTACAACGGGTAACGTATACACTTTCCCTGTAGGTACAGTTATTCCTTCGGGCGGTTATTTGCTGGTAGCTACAGTAGCTTCAACCGGTTTAGCCGATTTGCCATTGGCAGCTGATCAGATTTTCACCATCAACATGTCGGGTACCAATGGTAAGGTAGCTTTTGGCAGCAGTGGATTGCTCACTAATAGTACATTGGCCGCTCAACCTACCGGTAGTGTGTATGACTTTATCGGATATGGCACCGCGAATGAGGCCGAAACAACAGCTGCACCTGCGCTGAGCACCACTACTGCAGGATTCCGCAACAACAATGGATGTGATGATACCAATGACAATTCGGCCGATATCACTGCTGCGGCTCCATTACCACGCAACAGTACATCGCCTGTGGCGGTTTGCTCTTCACTACCGGTGTCGCTTACACGATTTGATGTGAAGAAGGCCGGTGATAAAGTTCAAATCAGCTGGGCGACAGCTTCAGAACAAGCATTGCGTGAATTCAATGTGGAAAGATCTGTAGATGGCTTACGTTGGGAAGTGGTGGCCACGGTTTTGCCACGTGGTGGTAGTCAAATCATCGGCAGCTATGATGCGGTTGATGCCCGTCCTTTGAATGGGCTGAATCTGTACAGACTTAAATCTGTCAATATCAACGGTTCCAAGGAGTATTCTTCAGTGAAATCTGTATTGATCAGCAAGTCAATGGCCTTGTTGACCATACCTAATCCGGCAACAGATCAGGTGACAATATACATGGACAAAACAACAGGCACTTCTGCTGCTGTTCAATTGATTGATGTCTCAGGAAAAGTAATCAAACAATACAATACAAACGACACCAAATTGTCGATAAATACTGCTGCGTTGTCAAGAGGTATTTACGTGATCAAAGTTATCACTAACAACAAACAGTACACGAACAGGGTAGTGTTGCAATAAGAATAGTCATTAAATAAAGAATGGGCTGCCTCTTGATTGAAGACAGCCCATTCTTTATTTAATGAAATCAAATCAAATTATCTTTTATTTTACTCCACCGTCACGCTCTTGGCCAGGTTTCTAGGCTTGTCCACATCAATTCCTTTTGCAATGCCCACATAGTAAGAGAGCAGTTGTAAAGGAATGACGGTAAGGATGGGAGCAATCAGTTCATCGGCCAGCGGTATGGCGAAATAGTCATTGCTCAACGAAGGACTGTGTGTATCACCTTGTGTGACGATGGAAATTATTTTTCCTTTGCGGGCTTTGATTTCCTGCATGTTGCTCACCACTTTTTCGTGATAGAGGTCTTTGGTGGCAATGAAAACGACAGGAAGCGTTTCATCTACCAAAGCGATGGGACCATGTTTCATTTCGGCGGCTGGATAGCCTTCCGCATGGATGTAAGAAATCTCTTTCAGTTTCAGTGCGCCTTCAAGAGCTACAGGAAAATTGTAGCCTCTGCCCAGGAAAAGGAAGTCGGAGGCGTCTTTGTATTTTTCAGCAATGGCTTTTATCTGTTCTGTGCCTTTCAGGATTTCGCTTACTTTTTCGGGAACAGCTTCCAATTCAGACACCAATGTCTGATATCTGTCCATGGTGATGGTACCTTTATGTTTGGCGATGTTCAATGCCATCATCATCAATACGGCTAACTGTCCTGTAAAGGCTTTGGTGGAAGCTACGCCGATCTCCGGACCAGCATGCGTGTAAGCACCCGCGTGAGAGATCCTTGCGATGGATGAGCCCACAGCATTCACCACGCCGAAAATGAAAGCCCCGTTTTCTTTTGCTTTTTCCAGCGCCACCAAAGTATCGGCCGTTTCGCCACTTTGAGAAATGGCGATGATCACGTCTCCTTTGTGAATGATGGGGTTTCTGTAACGGAATTCGGAAGCGTATTCCACTTCAACAGGAATACGGCAAAGCTCTTCGATGATGTATTCAGCCACCAGTCCCGCATGCCAGCTGGTGCCGCAGGCAACTATCATGATGCGGCTGGCATTGGCCAGTTGTTCGATGTTGTGGTCGATGCCGCTCATACGAATCTGTCCTTCTTTGGCATCGAGTCGGCCTCTGAGGCAATCGTGTATGGTGCTGGGTTGTTCGAAAATCTCCTTGATCATGAAATGGTCGTAGCCTCCTTTTTCAATGGCGGCCAGTTCCATATCGAGCTTGGTGATATAAGGCGTTATTTTTTCGTTACCCAGGTTTTTAAGGATAAGTTCATCGGGTTTCACGATGGCCAATTCGTAATCATTCACATAAACCACTTCTTTGGTGTATTCAATGATGGGTGAAGCATCACTGGCCAGAAAATGTTCGCCTTTGCCGATGCCAATCACCAATGGGCTTCCTTTACGGGCGGCGATGATGGTGTCGGGATTGTCTTGCTCAATCAGCAAAATGCAATAAGCGCCGATCACTCTTTTCAGGGCGATACGAACGGCTTCTTCCAATGTGGAGCCATTGTTCTTGTGAATATCTTCAATGAAATTGAGCAGAACTTCCGTATCGGTGTCACTGGAAAAGCTATACCCTTTATTGATCAGTTCTTGCTTGATTTGGGCATAATTCTCGATGATGCCATTGTGGATCATGGCGAGTTTGCCACTTGCAGAGGAATGTGGATGAGCGTTTCTGTCGCTGGGTTCGCCATGGGTGGCCCAACGGGTATGACCGATGCCGATATGCGCATCGATGTTTTTGCCAATCATGGATTCTTCCAGCTCGGCCACTTTCCCTTTCTTTTTATAAATATTCAAAACGCCGTCTTTGAGCAAAGCAACGCCACTACTATCGTAGCCACGATATTCAAGACGTTTCAGACCTTTTAAAATTACCGGATAAGCTTGACGATGACCGGTGTAACCTACGATTCCGCACATGGTTGGTAAATTGAAAAAATTATAAATACTGAAAAATTCAAAGCAACTGTATTGAATGAAAAATAAATTCCATCAGTCGTCATTGATGATTATAGTGCCATTCTATGCGTTTGGCGCCATAAAGCTCTGCAAAATAGCATTTTAATTGCCAATTTCTAAATTATAAAGGCCATAATCTACAGCATAATGCCTTTCAGGAAAAAATAAGCTACAGAAAAATAAATAACGATACCTGTAACGTCCACCAGGGTAGCTACAAAGGGTGCAGAGGAGGTGGCAGGATCTAGTTTCATTCTTTTTAAGATGATGGGTAACATGGAGCCCATCAAACTTCCCCAAAGGACGATGCCAATCAAAGAAAAGAAGATGGTGGTACCTACGAGATTCCAATGTGCGCCATAATCGAATATGTGTAATTGTTGCCACAGGAAAATACGGAGGATGCCGATGCTGCCTAAAATCACGCCCAATAAAAAACCGGTGATGAGCTCTCTGCGCATCACACGCCACCAGTCGGTGATGGTCAGTTCGCCCAATGCCATGGCTTGTATGATCAGCGTGGAGGCCTGTGATCCGCTGTTTCCTCCGCTGCTCATGATCAGCGGAATGAACAAGGCCAGTACGGTAGCGGTTTCTATTTCATGTTGAAAAAACTGCATGGCCGAGGCGGTTAACATCTCACTTAAGAAAAGGATAATCAGCCAGCCGGCTCTTTTTTTGATCAGCTTAAAAATGCTGATGTCCAGATAAGGCTCATCCAACGCTTCAGTACCCCCGATTTTCTGAATATCCTCACTAAACTCTTCACTGGCCACCCACAACACGTCATCGATGGTAACAATCCCCAACAGGATGTCGTTGTCGTCGATAACGGGAAGTGCTACACGATTGTTCATCTTGAAGGCTTCGTTGGCCATTTCCTGGTCGTCGTTGGCATTGAGGGCGATGAAACGATCGTCCATCAGCTCGCTTACCTTCATTTCGGGTGAAGCCAGAATGATGTCTCTGATTCTGATATCGTCGAGGAGTTCGCCTTTGTAGTTGATCACATAAATCACATCCACCGTTTCGCTATTGGTGCCAAATCTTCTGATGGTGTCGATCACCTCTTTAACGGTGTTGTATTCGTATACATACACGTAGTCGGGGTTCATCAAACGCCCCACACTGTTTTCTGGATAACCCAGCAATTCGAGCGTATCTTTTCTTTCGTCGGGGTCCAGCATTTTGATCATCTCCCTGACCACGCTTTTGGGCAGCACTTCCAAAAAGGCCACACGGTCATCCACCGGCAGTTCGTTCAGCAATTCGGCCGATTTGAAAGGAGGGAGGTCCTCAATGATCCGTTTCTGCTCGCCTGATTCCAGAATTTTGAAAACGCCGGCGGCGCGATGAATGGAGAGGTGGGAGATGATTTGCGATTCGTAATCGGGGTTGTCGTAAATAAGGTCCGCCACATCGCTGATGTTCTGGTCGTTCAGAAACTCCTGAATAGCCAGTTTGTCTTCGGAGGCAATCACCTCTTCGAACTGTTGCTGTAATGATATTTCATCCATTTCCAGAGACATCCCGAACTGATTTTATGGCCCGATGTAGAACCGATTGTATAATTTAGCAAATCGCAGTGCAAGTTACTTCATAATTCCGAGTTTGTTATGATCTTTCCATCCTTATACATAGAACATACAGCGCAAAAAGGCAGAGGTGTTTTTACCCGCGAAGCCATCGAAGCTCACGAAGTGGTGGAGGTGGCACCGGTGATTGTGATGAGCAAAGAAGACCGGGCGCATCTCGATAAGACCTTGCTTCATGATTATATTTTTGAATGGGGTGAGGATAAAAATCAATGCTGTATGGCCCTGGGTTTTGTGCCGATTTATAACCATAGCTACAACAGCAACTGCGAGTATTTCATGGATTATGAAGAAGACATCATTTTTGTAAAAACGGTGAGAAGGATTGAAATTGGCGAAGAGCTCACCATCAATTATAACGGCGACTGGAATGATGAGAACAAGGTTTGGTTTGAAGCAGGAGAGTAAGGGATGCTTGATACTGGATGCTAGTACTGGATACAGGATACTGGATGCTGGATACTGGATACTGGATACTGGATGCGCGATACTTGAATTCAAAAATCGTCGATTCCAAATCATCAATCCCAAATCCCCAAACCTAAATCACTAATCATCAAATCCCCAATCATCAAATCTCCAAATCTCCAAATCATCAAATTAAAAAAGGGCCATTTCATATTGAAACAGCCCTTTGATCAGTAAGATGAATTCAATTACTTATTGGCAGCGAAATTTTTTCTGATGATGTTCAGTGCCGCTCCTTCTTTGAACCATTCAATTTGTTGTTCATTGTAAGAATGATTCACTACAATTTCGTCTGAACTGCCATCAATATGATGCAATACCATTTTAAGTTTTTGGTTGGGCGCAAAAGAAGCAAGACCTAAAATGTCAATATTGTCATCTTCTCTGAATTTTTCGTAGTCTGCTTTGTCTTCGAAAGTGAGTGCCAGCATACCTTGTTTTTTCAGATTGGTTTCGTGTATGCGTGCGAAAGATTTCACCAGCACGGCTCTCACGCCGAGGTGACGTGGTTCCATGGCAGCATGCTCACGCGATGAGCCTTCGCCATAGTTTTCGTCGCCTACCACAATACTACCGATGCCGGCAGCTTTGTATGCTCTTTGTGTGGATGGAACGGTGCCATATTCTCCTGTGAGCTGGTTTTTGATGCAGTCTGTTTTTTCATTGAAATAATTCACCGCACCAATCAGCATGTTGTTGCTGATATTGTCGAGATGGCCTCTGAATTTCAGCCATGGGCCAGCCATAGAGATATGGTCGGTGGTACATTTTCCTTTGGCTTTGATCAGCAATTTGAGTCCTTTCAAATCGGTGCCTTCCCAGGCTGCGAAAGGATCGAGCAATTGCAGACGGTTGCTGGTGGGCGCCACAAGCACTTCTACGCCAGAGCCGTCTTCGGCCGGCGCCTGATATCCTGCATCTTCAACAGCAAAGCCTTTTACTGGCAGCTCATCGCCGGCAGGTGGATCCAGTTTTACTTGTTCCCCTTTATCATTGGTCAAAGTATCGGTAAGCGGATTGAAACTCAAATCGCCGGCAATAGCCAGTGCGGTCACCATTTCGGGTGAACCCACGAAAGCGAATGTATTCGGATTGCCATCCGCTCTTTTGGCGAAGTTTCTGTTGAAACTGTGCACGATGGTATTTTTCTCGCCTTTTTCAGCACCCATACGGGCCCACATGCCGATGCAAGGTCCGCAGGCGTTGGCAAAAACGGTAGCGCCAATTTTATCGAATACGCCAAGGAATCCGTCTCTTTCAATTGTATAGCGTACTTGCTCAGAGCCCGGAGTAATGGTGAACTGGGCGTTTAATTTCAAACCTTTTTCCGAAACCTGTTCAGCCAAACTAACCGCTCTGCTGATATCTTCGTAGGATGAGTTGGTGCAGCTTCCAATCAGACCCACTTCAATTTTGGTAGGCCAGCCATTGGCGGCAGCCGTTTCTTTCATTTTTGAAATAGGAGTGGCCAAATCCGGCGTGAATGGACCATTCAAATGGGGTTCCAGTTCGCTCAGATTGATTTCGATAACCTGGTCGAAATAGGCTTCAGGATTGGCGTAAACTTCAGCATCGCCGGTAAGGTGATCTTTGATTTGATCGGCCAATGCAGCGATTTCCTCACGTCCGGTCGCTTTCAGATAACGGCTCATGCTGTCGTCGTAGCCGAAAGTAGAAGTGGTTGCGCCAATTTCAGCACCCATGTTACAAATGGTTCCTTTACCGGTGCAGCTCATGTTCATGGCACCTTCGCCGAAATATTCTACTACCGCGCCGGTTCCGCCTTTTACGGTGAGGATACCGGCCACTTTTAAAATCACATCTTTAGGCGCTGTCCAGCCATTCAGTTTTCCTGTCAGTTTGATACCGATAAGTTTAGGCATTTTCAGTTCCCACGGCAATCCGGCCATCACGTCGCAAGCATCTGCACCACCCACGCCAATCGCAATCATACCCAAACCACCTGCATTCACAGTATGGCTGTCAGTTCCAATCATCATGCCTCCAGGAAACGCATAGTTTTCCAACACCACCTGATGGATGATACCGGCGCCGGGTTTCCAAAACCCGATACCGTATTTATTGGAAACCGAAGCCAGAAAGTCGTATACTTCGCTGCTTTCATTCACTGCTCTTTGCAAATCTGTTTTGCTATCTACCTTGGCTTCAATCAAATGGTCGCAATGCACTGTACTGGGTACAGCTACTGCTGCGCGGCCCGATTGCATGAACTGCAACAAAGCCATTTGAGCCGTTGCATCTTGCATGGCTACTCTGTCCGGAGCAAAATCCACATAAGATTTTCCTCTGTCAAATGTTTGTGTAGCATTGCCTTGCCAAAGATGGGCATAAAGGATTTTTTCGGTCAGCGTTAAAGGTCTGCCAACAACTGCACGGGCTGCAGCGATTCTTTCGGGAAAGCTGGCATACACCTTTTTGATCATTTCAATGTCGAAAGCCATGGTATGATAGGTTTAAGGGTTTAAGGGTTTTGCCTGCCTGTAGGAAGGCAGAGGTTTATAAACAGCATAAAATTCGCTGCAAAATTAAGTAAAATCAATACTTGATGGAATAATAAAATCGTTTAATTTAGAGGAATGAACAAGTTGAAACATTTTGTGGAGTGGCATGTGTTTGGTGTATGCACCGCCATTGGTGTCAGAATGGGTATCGCCACTTCCATCATCCGAAAATATTTCATTTATATCTCCTTTCTCACCATTGGTTCTCCATTGATCATCTATCTCTTTCTCGCTTTCTGGATGAACATCAAACGCTATGTGTTTTCGGCCTGGCGTAATCCTGTAAAGATGTAAGGTGAGGTTTGTTTCAGACCTGCCTGCAATCAGACGTTCAGAGGGTTTAGACGTTTCATAAGTTCAACATGTTTATCGGTATTAAAATCATTGAACTTATTGGACCCTTGAACTTATCGAACCAATAAATTCATTGAACCTTTATCACCGTTAAATAACCGCCTTTCTCAATTTTACCAGCTTTTCCAGCAATGGTTCCAGCAAATCCAGATGAAGCATGTTGGCGCCATCGCTTTTGGCGACAGCGGGATTGGGGTGAGTTTCTATGAATAAACCATCTGCACCGGTGGCAATGGCGGCTTTGGCAATGGTTTCAATCAGTTGAGGATTGCCGCCCGTGACGCCCGAAGTTTGATTGGGTTGTTGCAAAGAGTGAGTGCAATCCATGATGACGGGAACGCCATGTTCTTTCATCCAGGTGATGTTTCGGTAATCGACAATCAGATCCTGGTAGCCGAAGCTGTTTCCTCTTTCCGTCAGCCACACTTGTTCATTTCCTGCTTGCTTGATTTTTTCTACAGCAAATTTCATGGCCGGGCCGCTTACAAACTGTCCTTTTTTTACATTGACAATTTTTCCTGTTGCTGCGGCTGCCAGCAGCAAATCTGTTTGGCGGCAAAGGAAAGCCGGAATTTGCAGTACATCAACGTAAGCTGCAGCCATAGCGGCTTCAGCTGCAGTATGAATATCGGTAGTGGTGGGAATGCCTCTATCTTTTCCCGCTTGCTGAATGATTTTCAAAGCAGTTTCATCACCAATGCCGGTGAAGGAAGACGCGCTGGTTCTGTTCGCTTTTCTGTAAGAGGCTTTGAAGATGTAGGGTATTTCCAATCTTTGGCAGATGCCGTGCACTTTTTCTGAAATGGACATGACCATTTCTTCATTTTCAACTACACAGGGACCTGCAATCAGGAAAAAATTGTTGCTGTTGTACAACTGTTGGTCAAACAGCGGAGATGTTGGATGAGGCATGGCGCAAAATTAGTCATTTATTTTTCTACGAATAACGGTTTTCCCACTACATTTGACGCCTAAATTTTCAGCATGACAAAGCAACGCATTCTGGTCATTGGCGCCAGTGGACAAATTGGTGTGGAATTGACCCTTGCCTTAAGAAAGATTTACGGCAACAACAATGTGATCGCTTCCGATTTAAGAGAGGAAAATCCATTGTTGCATGGAACAGGCCCTTATGTAAGCATGGATGTGATGAACAAGGAAATGCTGCATGTGCAAGTGATCCGCCAGGGTATCACCCAAATCTATTTGCTGGCTGCCATCCTTTCGGCCACGGGAGAAAAAAATCCCAATCTGGCCTGGAATCTCAATATGCAGGGTTTGCTGAATGTACTTGATATCGCCAGAGAAGAAAAGTTGCATAAAGTGTATTGGCCCAGCAGCATCGCTGTTTTTGGCCCTACCTCACCGAAGCAGTCTTGCCCTCAGCAAACCGTCATCGAGCCTATCACCGTTTATGGCATCAGTAAATATGCCGGAGAATTCTGGTGCAACTATTATCACCATCGTTATGGCGTGGATGTGAGAAGTTTGCGTTATCCCGGTTTGATCAGCTATAAAAGTGCGCCCGGCGGAGGGACTACCGATTATGCCGTAGAGATTTTTCATGAGGCGAAAGAAGAAGGAAAATACAAGTGCTTTTTGCGTGAAGATACCTATCTGCCTATGATGTACATGCCTGATGCCATCAGAGCAACCATCGAGTTGATGGAGGCGCCGGCGGATAAGATTTCAATTCGAACTTCATACAACATCTCAGGCATGAGTTTTTCGCCAAAGGAAATAGGGGATACAATTAAAAAGTATCAACCTGAGTTTAAGATGAGCTATGCGCCCGACTATCGCCAAGCCATAGCCGACAGCTGGCCGGCAAGTATCGATGATTCGGTGGCCAGAAAAGATTGGGGCTGGAAAGAGGAGTACGACCTGGATATGATGGCGAAAGAAATGATGGAGAATATTTGATGAGGCCTATCTGGACAAATCAACAATGAAGGCTGTTTTGCCATGACCTACCAGCATCAATTTGTTGTTTGAAATCTGCTCAATGTCATAAATTGGAAAAGATGTAGGCAAAGAGACTGTTTCTGCCTTGTTGTGTGCAGGAAAGATGTTGAAGTATTTTCCTTTTTGCGAAACTGCAATCACCGCTTCATTGATCTCTTGCATACTCCACATGCATCCCGCGTGCTTGAATTTCAAGGGTCTCTTTTTTTCAAATTGAATGAACCCGTTTTTATTATAGTGAGTTCCTCCAGTTCCGCAATAAATGACATCGCTCTTCACCAGGTTGATTTCATGAACCAGACCTTTTACCGACTCGTATTTAGACCATCTGGCGCCGTCGCCAGTTACCAGTATTTTGGTATTGATGCCATTGAAAGTAGCGGCAAGTATTTTATGGTCACTTGTTTTCTTTAAAGACCAAACGAATTTCCGAAAGGAATGCCATACAATTGTAGGTGTAACCAAATTGGTATTGGTAATGGCAATGAAGCCGTGGGGGATAAGGCGTTCTCCTTTTGAGATTCCTGTAGTGCCGCCACATAATAATATTTTGTTGTCCGATGTCAGGACCATGTCATAAAAACACCTGTTTTTAAACTGCGGAAAAGCTTTTTTTGTCAACACTTTGGTTTGATAGTTGAATTTGAAAATCGAAGCGTTGTCAGTGAGGATAAAAATATCGTTATCGATTTTTTCTATTTTCAAAATATTCAAACCATCCATAGGTAGATTAAGTGGAGAGATGTTGCCCGATGAATCAATGGCATTCAGTATGCCATATTCGCCTGCTGCCCAAAATTCATTGGGTCCAATTCTGGCAAGATGATAATAACTGCTGTCTTTATCATTGCCTTCGTGAAGTGATTTGATAGACTGGGAGAATGAGCAGTGTAATGACAATAATAAAAAAATGAAAAGAAGTGTATGTTTAATATAGCCGCTATGCATTTTACTTTCTTTTCGAATTGTGGTTTATTTATTCAACATTGATAAACAAGCATCCTTACGTTTTTTTTGAGGCAAAGGCATAATGAGGATGATGGCAGATTTATACAATGACAGTTCAGATTACATTTGCTGGTGTCTTTTGTAGGCTTTCCAAAGCCATAGGCACCAAAAGAAAATTAATCCAGGATAGATAAACACAATGCCATAATTGTAATAGATGGCTTCGTCCCATTCGAAATGATGCATGTGCATCACTGCTCTGGTTAAGCCACAGCCGGGGCATTCTGTATCAAAGAAATATTTGGAAGGACAAACCTCTACACCCGTATGGTCAAAAAATCCAGCAGGCATAAGGTAAAGCACAATTGGAAACAGGAGTAGCGCAATCATCCACAACAGGTTAAACCATTTGTATTTTGAGGCAGGATTGGTAAAGTTGATTAAAGCCATGCAAAGATTGTTTTTGTAAAACTAAAAAACCATGTAAATCTACATGGTTTTTTAGTGCTGTATAGCTAAAAAATAGCAGTGCTATTACTTGGTGTATTCTTTCATTTTCACCAGGGCATGAATCAAACCAGGGATGCCGCAAAGCAATGTGAGCAACAAGTTAACCCACCAGTTGTTGCCAGACCAATCGTCTTGAAGACCCATCAGCAACCAAGCCCATCCAAGAATTGCCAACAAGATGAACAGACCTTTGGAATAATCGCCACCTGATTTTTTCATCTTCATTTTAAGCGCTTTCTGGGCAACTTTCATTTTAATAATTTCTTTTACAGACAATTTTTTTCCAGTCATTTTTTGGAATTCTTTAGGCGTCATGTCCAAGAATGATTTTCCGCCTTTAGCGATCATTTTGTCGAGTGTGGTGATGTTGGCTACAGGGGCACTGTTAGGCACATTTTTCAATGGATTGAATGCGTTGGTGCAAACAATCACAAAAAGAAACAAAACAGAGAGAATGGAGATTTTTGATTTCATATAGCGGTTTGTTTTTTGGTGTAGGCAAACATAATAATTTATCGTTAATCTCAAAATATTTTTTAAAAAAAGGAATGAAAATTACATGTAGAGAAATAGCCTCTTGTGCCTCGGCCGCTTTTTTATAATTTGCAACCATGTTTATGTGGAAAAATCAATTGAAAATAAAAAAAGTTGTCGCTGATGGGGCTTTCTTTTTTCTGCTGGTCTGTTTTTTGGTCTTAAAAATGAATTGCTGTTGGGCACAGTCCATACTTCCCGATGCGAGTAAAATTAATAAAATTGAAATGAAGTCTCATGATAAAAATGAAATCGCAGTTTCACTCGGATACGGATTAGGTAACGTTTGGATTTCGTTTCTGAAAAAAAACTACAATACACAAGACTATCAAATTTCCGCCATCGGTCCGTTTGATGCCTCCGCAGAGTTTTTTGTGCATCAAAGAATAAGCACCGGTTTGTCTTTTGCCTATTCGAAAATAAAAGGCAATCTCGCCCGGTTTCTGGTGGATGAACAGCTTACGATCTTTACCGCATTTGTGCGGGCCAATTATCATTTCGGACGTTATAAGAAGCTGGACCCTTACGCCGGCTTGGGTGCAGGATATGTAAGAGCAGTTTACACCAACAGTTTGGGAATACCTTCCAACAATGTGCCCGGAAATTTCGATTATTCTGTACAGTTAGGGGTCAGGTATTATGTCAAACCCCATCTCGGTCTTTACGCCGAATTAGGTTATGTGAATGGCTCGTTTGCACAAGTGGGGGTTGTCTGTAAATTCAAAACACATCATTGATTGATTTGACATCAGTTTATTAATTTCTCAACAAAAGTATCATGCTAAAACCCATTGTCGTATTTATTTTTATTTTCCTTTCCTTTCAAGCCCTTGCACAACAACCACAAGGTTGTATTTCCGGCACTTACAGCACAGTGAATGCTAAAGTGCGCATACAATATGAATATCTGATAGAAGGTCAGTACAGTGGCGGCGTCAACCTTAATTATTATCTGCTCAACTGGCAAGGCCCCGTGGTTGAGCCTTTCATACGTGTATATGGAAAGCGATATGGCAACAAAGAGGGTTTCTTTGCCCAGTTGAAGCTGATTTATGGCAATTTAAGCAGCTTGAAAGAATTGTATGATGGCAACTACATCATGAATAAACGGTTCTCTACATTCGGGGTAGGAGCAAGCGCGGGTTATAAATTTCTGATCGGCAAAGATTTTGTCATCGAGCCTTTGGCAGGGATAAGATTTCTTACGCCTCCACAAACGAAATGGGTAAATATCACTTCCGAACAAGAAGCCTTAAATAAGTTAGGCGAAGGAATTGGCTGGTACCTGGCCACAGGATTTCCCTTGGATTTTCAACTGAAGTTCGGCTATCAGTTTTAGCTGGATGTTCATCAGATTTCAAGTACCTCTTTCATCGAATAAATTCCTTTTTTACCTATGAGAAACTCAGCTGCAAGAACGGCGCCGTAAGCAAAGCCCGTTCTGCTGTGTGCGGTATGTGAGATTTGAATGCTGTCGATGGCTGAGTCATAAGTGATGACATGAGTGCCAGGTGCCGGATCTATTCTCTTGCTGTTGATACTGATACTTTCGGCGTCTTTGCTATCTCCAAGTGTCCAATTCGTTTTTCTTTTCAGATTGTCCAAAATGCCCTGAGCAAGCGTAATTGCCGTGCCGCTGGGCGCGTCTTTTTTGTGTGTGTGATGAATCTCCTCAATAGCAACTTCATAGTTATTTTGGCGGTTCATCAAATTTGCCAAATGCTTGTTGATTTCAAAAAAGATATTTACGCCAATGCTGAAGTTGCTGGCATATAATAGTCCGCCATTTTTTTGTTGGCATTCATCTGCTATTTCACTCCACTTTTCCAGCCAGCCAGTACTGCCACAAACTACAGGGATACCTGCGTCGAAACAATTTTTCAAATTATGGATGGCGCAATGCGGGTTGCTGAACTCAATGGCCACATCTGCTTTTTGCAAATTTTCAGTGGTGAACTCCTCTTGATTGGAGGAATTTATTTTCAGCGAAATGGCATGGCCATGTTGTAGCGCAATCTCTTCAATGGCTTTGCCCATTTTTCCGTAACCGATGAGTGCAATGTTCATATGGGAGGGTTTACGAGTTTATAGGTTTGTCGGTTTACGAGTGTATACTCTTGGGATTCAATCACAAATCTTCAATCACAAATCACAAAATTTTAAACATTATTTAAAATTCACCACTAAACTCAAGCCTCCTGTATGCGCCATTTCCGAGAAGCCGGCCTTTACATTAAAGCTGAGTTGATCGCTGACATCGAATGTTTTGAGATGGGCATCCACGGCGGCATCCACCACATTCAGTCCCCAGAACCCTATGAAAAATAAAACCGAGTAGTCAATGTTTTGCCGCACCTGGTTTCTGAACACCCTGATTCTCTCCGGCTGATTTTTTACACTGTAATAAGGTTGGATGATCTGGTTGTCGTTTGTAGGGTCGCCGTCTACAGCCAGGATATAAGCATTGCGCGCCTCCTTGTATTGCTTGATGTTTCTGAATAGAAGATAGGTGGTGGTGCCTAAAGCGCCATAGACCAAAGGAATCTTCCAGTATTTTTTATTGGTAGCTTGTCCCCATCCCGGAATGATGGCGGAGCGGATGATGGCCTTTCGGGGATTGTACTTGAACAGGGTGTCTTTTTGTTGCGTTGCTTTGCCAGATAGTGAAATTGAGTCTTGTTGTGCCTTGCTTGGCATACAAACAATCATCATTCCCATCAAAATAAACAAGTTCAGCAATTTCATCAGCCTATATTGACATTGAGTTTTTGCAACAAGCCATTCAATTCGTCGATGGAATAATACTCGAAGGAAATTGATCCGTAGCCTTTCTTGTTATGGTTCAGCTTTACTTTCGTGCTGAATTGGGAAGCGATTTTGTCTTCAATCTTTTTATAAGCATCAGGCATTTTAGGTTTCTCGGCAGTTTTAGAAGATTTGCCTGAACTTTTGAATTTGGAGGCCAGCTCTTCGGTTTGACGAACAGAAAGGTTTTTCTTGATCACTTCGGCAAAAATGGCCAATTGCTTATCCACTTCTTCCACACCGATAATGGCCACGGCATGTCCTCTCGAAATCTTTCCATTGCGCACCGCCACCTGAATGTCCGGGGGCAGTTTGAGGATACGAATGAAATTGGCCACGGTACTTCTGTCTTTTCCCATACGCTCGGCCAGTTGGTCTTGTGTGTAACTCAAATCGTCCATCAATCTTCTATAGCTGAGCGCAATTTCCACAGGGTTCAGGTTTTCTCTTTGCAGATTTTCGAGGAGGGCGAGCTCTAAGATGTAATTGTCGTTGGCCTGACGGATAAACACAGGCACTTCTTTAAGGCCAGCAATTTTTGAGGCCCTATATCTTCTTTCACCGGCAATCAGTTTGTAACGGCCGCCGGGTAGTAAGGCAACGGTAAGGGGTTGTATGATACCATGAATCTTGATGGAATCCGCCAATTCTTTCAGTGCGGTTTCGTTGAAATCTTTACGGGGCTGATTGGGGTTCACATCAATCAGATCCAGATTCAGGAAAAGAGTAGCGGTGGATTGTTCTGCCACTTCTGGTTTTAATTGTCCGGATGTATTCTTCAGATCGGCATCAATATTTTGCAAAAGACTTCGTATTCCTTTGCCCAAAATGTCTTTATCTTTTTTCGGTTGCATCTATGGTGTTGCTTTATTAATTGCTGGATAATTGATACTGGATGTTGGATACTGGATGCTTGATACTGGATACTGGATACTGGATGCTGGATACTGGATAATATCTAACGAACCAATTTCATCCCAAATCATAAATTTCCAATCACAAATCCTCAAATCCTCAAATCATCAAATCCTCAAATCATCAAATCTCCAAATCCTCAAATCTCCAAATCATCAAATCGCTTGTCACTCCATCACCTTGTCCTCTTGTCTTATTCGGGTCATGTTGTTTTTTTGCAGGATCTCTTTGGCCAGGTTAAGGTAATTGACAGCGCCTTTACTGTCGGAGTCGTATAGAATAACGGGCTTGCCTACACTGGGGGCTTCACTCAGTCTTGTATTACGATGAATGATGCTGCTGAACACCATGTCTTCAAAATGTCTTCTTACCTCACTGACCACTTGATTGCACAATCTCAATCTGCCATCATACATGGTCATCAGGATGCCTTCTATTTTTAAATCGGGATTCAGTCGGTTTTGAACAATCTTGACCGTATTCAGCAATTTGCCTAAACCTTCCAAAGCGAAAAACTCTGTTTGCACAGGAATGACCACGCTGTTGGCCGCCGTTAAAGCATTGACAGTGATCAATCCTAAGGAAGGCGAACAATCAATGATGATGAAGTCGTAATCCTGTGCTACGGATTCCAGTATTTTTTTCATCACCAATTCACGGTTCGGATAATTGATCATTTCAATTTCCGCACCTACCAGGTCGATATGGGATGGAATCAGGTCCAGATGGGGGATGGCAGTTTTGAGCAGTACGTCTTTGGCTTGAGCTTCATTGACCATGCAGTCGTAAAGACTTTTGGTGATATTTTGAAGGTCGAAACCTACGCCTGTAGTGCTATTGGCTTGTGGGTCGGCATCCACCAATAAAGTTCTGAACTCCAGAATGGCTAAACTGGCAGCCAGGTTGATGGCTGTGGTGGTTTTTCCTACTCCTCCTTTTTGATTGGCTACGCCTATGATCTTGGCCATTGTTAAATGTATAGTGGATGTAATTTTACGCAAATTTCGTTGTTTTTTTCTTGTGTCGGCTTAAAAGTTATAAAGGTTCTTCATCTTTTGGGGAATTCCTTGCAGCATTTCTGTTTGTATGATGAACCTTAACGTTTTGTAGTTGTTACAGTAAATGATTTGCCGCATCTTGCAGCGGCTTTCGTTACGGGCTCATTCATTTATTAAAAAGTAAGTTGAATCGTCCGAAAGAAATTCTTATCCAATATTTAAATTGATGTATTCATGCGCTCTCCTTTAGGTGTTATCATTTTTGTTTCCATTTGCTTGTTGATGGATTGGTATCTGTTTCAATCGGTTCGTTTGGTGATGCGCAATTCGGGGTCTACGACCAAAACGGTAGTGACCTGCGTTTTCTGGGGCATCTCTATTTTTAGCGCTCTATTTTTCTTGACACTTCCTTTTCTGCACCAGCAGTTGCTTAACAAGCTGGCCCGCAATTATCTTTTCGCCATCCTGATTGGTTTGTTCATCGCCAAGCTGGTGGCCATTTTGTTTTTTGTGTTGGATGATGTAAGAAGAGCATTGCAATGGATAATCACCGTTTTGTTCACTTCAAAAGCCAATGCAGGCATCAGCGCCAATACTGGAGATACCGCTGTTATTTCCCGTTCTGTTTTCATGAGCTGGCTGGGCATCACTGTGGGCGGAAGCCTTTTTGGCACTTTGTTTTACGGATTCAGCAATAAATACAACTATAAGGTCATCTCCAAGAAATTGAAATTTGAACATCTGCCTCCGGCTTTCAAAGGATTGAAGGTGGTGCACATCAGCGATATTCACAGCGGTAGCTTTACCGACAAGCATGCAGTGGGAAAGGGCATTGAAATGATCTTACAACAACAGCCCGACCTTATTCTTTTCACAGGGGACCTCGTCAACAATATGGCCGTGGAGATGGACGAATACAAGGATGTGTTCTCCCGTCTGAAAGCTCCCATGGGCGTGTATTCTGTGTTGGGCAATCACGATTATGGCGATTATGTGCAATGGCCGGTGGATGGCTTGAGTAAAGCACAAAATCTGGAGAACTTAAAAAAGGTACATGCCGATATGGGGTGGCGTTTGCTGATGAATGAACATGTGGTTTTTGAAAAAGAAGGACAGCGAATTGTTTTGCTCGGCATTGAGAACTGGGGTGCCAAGGCGCGTTTTCCCAAATATGGCCGTATGGATCTCGCTTATGAAGGAGCCGCTCATCATCCTTTTAAAATTTTGATGAGTCACGATCCCAGCCATTGGGACGCCGAAGTGCTCACCAAATATCCCGACATTGACCTGACGCTCAGTGGGCATACGCATGGTATGCAGTTTGGCGTGGAAATACCCGGACTAAAATGGAGTCCTGTGCAATACATGTATAAAAAATGGGCCGGACATTATCAAGAAGGCCGCCAGCATTTGTATGTGAACAGAGGCTATGGATTTATTGGTTATCCCGGAAGGGTAGGCGTGATGCCTGAGATTACGGTGTTGGAGTTGAGTTGCTAGTAGATTAATAGGCTAGGTCTATAACATGCTAATGTGCTTTCTGCAGCGATTGGCGAAATGTACAAAAGTTGTACTTTCTTGAGTTTTCACTTTGAAATATCTTTAATTTTTTCTTTTTCAAAATCCTTGTTTTGGTGGAGACAACGCAAAAAATATGCTAATGAAATGATGCGTTTCCTAAATAGCACATCATTTCATTAGCATATTAATCCATCAGCACTTTCACCCAATCACCCAATTACCTCCTCTCTCTCGGTGCGAAACTTCTCTTTCTTCCTTCGTCGTTGGGGCGTTTGAAACCGCCATCAGCTTCATTCATGCGGATGGTGCGGTTGTTGTATCTTTTGCCATCGATGGCTTTGATCATTCTTCCGGCTTCAGCGCGGTCGATTTCCACCCAGGTGTTCATCTCACGTAAATCAATTTTTCCCAGCACCTCTTTTTTCATGTTGCTTTCATCGAGGATGAATTGCAGGAAACTGGCTTTGTAAAAGCCATCTTTCGTTCCCAGGTTGACAAACAAACGGGTATAGCCATTGTCGCGGCGATTGAAATTCCTTTCTCCACCTCTGCCGTTTTGTGCCATCCTGTTGTCCATTGGGTTGTTGCGCTGTTGTCTGGCATCCAATCTCATGTTGAGGTCGTCGGCGTTCTCATAATATTTCAGAAAATGACTGAACTCCAATGCCGCTACTCTTTGCAGTACTTCCTCTTTGGAGACATTTTCGAATTTCATCATCAGGTCGGGCATATAGGTTTCGTAATCGCCATGCGATATGTCGGCCTGAATGAGTTTGTCCATGAAATGGAAGAACTGTCTGCGACAAACCTCTTTGCCGGATGGGATATCCGTTTTGTGGAAGGTGGCGTTGATCATTCTTTCCAGCTGGCGAATTTTATAAAGTTCTTTTGAATGGCAGATGGAAATACAAATGCCGCTTTTGCCCGCACGTGCGGTACGTCCGCTTCTGTGCGTATACACTTCCATATCGTCGGGCAGTTCGAAGTTGATTACATGCGTGATGCCATCCACGTCAATCCCTCTGGCCGCCACGTCGGTGGCAATAAGCAATTGCAAGGATTTGCTGCGGAATCTTCCCATCACTTTGTCGCGTTGCTGTTGCGTGAGGTCGCCATGAAGGGCTTCAATTTCGTAGCCGTTTTTCGACAGTCGCTCAGAAATCTCCTGCGCATCCGCTTTGGTGCGGGTGAAGATGATGCCATACATGCCGGGATTGAAATCGATCAATCTTTTCAATACTTCATAACGGTGATGGGCAGCCGTAACATAATACTGATGGTCGATGTTGGCGTTGCCGCTGTTCTTTTTTCCTACCGTCACTTCTTTTGGTGATTCCATGTAGTTTTTAGAGATGGCTCTTACTTCAGGTGGCATGGTGGCGCTGAACAGCCAGATGCTTTCGCGGTTGACGGTATTCTTCAGCACAAAATCAATATCGTCGCGGAAGCCCATGTTCAGCATTTCATCGGCTTCATCCAGTACCACGTATTTTACTTTTTGCAAGTCGATGGCTTTGCGTTCAATCAGGTCGATCAGGCGACCGGGAGTGGCTACTACAATCTGTACACCCTGACGAAGATTTCTGATCTGCATGGTGATGGATGCGCCGCCGTAAACGGCTTCCGTGTATAAACCTTTGATGTGCTTTTTGAAGGTCAGCAGGTCGTTGGTGATTTGCAGGCAAAGCTCGCGCGTTGGGCAAACAATCAGTGCCTGAGGAAATTTATCCTGTACCTGAATGAGGTTGAGCAAGGGTAAACCGAAAGCGGCCGTTTTGCCGGTTCCTGTTTGTGCCAGACCCACGAAATCGGTGGTGCCGGACAATAATACCGGAATGGCTTGTTCCTGAATGGGGGTAGGGTTGGTAAAACCTAATTCTGAAATGGATTGCAGGATTTCCTGCTTGAGGCCAAGGGCTTCAAATGTTGTCATGTTGTTTTGTTTAAAAGATGGCACCGAAAGTTGGAGCAAGCAACTTACCTGTGGTCAAATGTTGATGATCACATGTAATGCTTCGGGCCGTTGTAAGAATTTCTCGGAGAGAAGGAAGGTGTCTTTACCTTGTATCAACAGCAACTGAGCATATCATGTAACTCTCAGTTAATAATTGTCGCCGCAAATTTACTTCATAAAAACCGTAATTCATAAGAATAATGGAATTTATTACGATTTACGCCTTTTTTACACCATATAAAAAGGCGGTCAGTCAGTTATTGGATATATTTGCCAACCTATTTTAGATCATTAAACCCCAGCACTTATGAAACAAAAGTCATGGCTATTATTATTGGTATCATTTGTTTTTTCTTCCTGCTTGCTTGCTCAGGAATTTGAATTCGGTATCAAGGCCGGTGGCGAATTGGGAAAATACAAAGGTGTTTCCTTCGCCAATGGTTATGCCTATGGTTATCACGCAGGCGTATATGCGCAGATTCCTTTGAACAAGCATTGGTCGATTCAGCCCGAATTGTATTACACCTCTGCAACCGCCAACAAAGCCGACAGCGCGGATGCAATCATCACCAGCTTGAGCTTGAATGCGGTGAAAAACATTCAGTTCGAGTATGTGAATGTGCCATTGCTGTTGTCTTACAAACCCGGGAAAAATGTATTGTTTTTATTCGGACCCAAATATTCCATTCTTTCCAAGAGTAATTTAACCGTATTGGGCAATGCCAGAGATGCGGTGAAAAACGGTGATTTGTCAGCCGTTGCGGGTTTACAGGTGAATTTCAAAAAGTTCCGTTTTTATGGAAGATATGAAGTAGGGTTGACCAAACTCAATGATGTGGTGAGCAAAGACAAATGGACTCGTGAATCCATTCATGTGGGTGTGGCACTTAAACTGTTGTAGTTATTTTCTTAGCACAAGCGGTTCGCCATTGGGTAACAATTTGATTACAGTGCTGGGTTCGCCCGGCACTGTTTCGTTTTGGCGATGTTGCACCACATAATCTACGCCTTGACGGATGATGGTATCGATATCGGAAAATAAAGCAGGCGTTGGGAATCCCGAGACATTTGAAGAAGTAGATACAATCGGCTTGCCGAATTCGCGTATCAATCTTTTGCAGAATTCATCTTTTACTATTCTGATGCCAACCGAACCATCTTCATTGATCACATTGGAGGCTAGGTTGATGGCACTGTCGTAAATGACCGTTACCGGTTTGCTGATGCCTTTGATGTAATCGAAAATCTGCAGCGACGTTTGTTTCGTGTAGTGACGGATTTCATCTTCATCTGCCACCAGTATGATCATGCTTTTTGCAGTGGATCGGCCTTTCAATTTATAAATGTCATCAACTGCTTTTTCATTGGTAGCATCACAGCCTATCCCCCAAACAGTATCGGTTGGATACAGTAACGTTCCGCCTTCGCGGAGTACTTTTAAACAATGTTGAATATCGTCGTCGATCAGCATGATGATGAATTGAGCAATTTTGTCAAATCAGCGGTATCGATGGTGTTGCCACAATCGAAATGTCCTTTGGGACAAGATTTCTTACCATGACTACCGCAGGGTTTGCAAGAGAGTTGTTTATGCGATTGAATGATGTACGAAATGTCTGCCAAAGGGGTATAACCCAAAGATGGATCCGTGGAGCAAAATATAGCTGCCACAGGCGCATTCACTGCCGAACAAAAATGAAGAGGAGCGCTGTCTTGTGCATAATTCAAATACGCTTTCTCCATCAATGCAGCTGATTGCAACATGGTCAATTCTCCGGCCAATACTTTTATATTGATATGATTTACACTTCGCTGTAAGGTTTCACATTCTGCTATGTTTTCTTTGCCTCCCAGCAGATAGATTGTATAGCTTTCGTCGACGGCATTGATGAATGCTATCCATTTGTCCAAAGGCATTCTCTTGGTGGGCCATACACTGGAGGGCGACATGGTGAGAAAGTGCGGTGTTATCCATGGTTCGATCACTGCATAATCTTTGGCAGATGGATACAATTTGGGGCGGGTGAAAATGTTATCGGTGAAATGGGCTATCAGGTCATTGTTTCTTTCCACTTCATGTCTTACAGGAGTGGAGTGAAGGTTGTGCGGAATTTTTCTGTCGAATAGAAAACTGAGCGGATTGCTTTCAAATCCTATTTTCTCCACAGCGCCCGAAAAGGCGGTGAGTAGGCCGGTGGCCAAATATCGCTGTACGTTGATGACCTTGGTGTATTTTTTCTGACGAATTTTTTTAAGCAAGCGAAACAGATTTTTGTATTTGTTCTTTTTCTTGTTCCAAATCAATACTTCACGGATATGCGGATGTTCGGATAAAAGCTGTTCATTTCCTTTGCGCACCAAAAAATCAATGGTGGCATCGGGGTAATTCGATTTGATTTTTTCGATCAAGGCGGTGGAAAGCACCACATCGCCTATGAATGCTGTTTGTATGATCAGGTAGCTGTTCATGTTTGCAAATTTAACCACAAAGTCGATTGGGCTATTCTCATTTGTTCATTTATCGGTAAAGAATGTAATTTGCAGCCTTAAAACAAATCAATATGGAACTACAGCATAAAATCGAACAGGCATTCGCCAACCGCGAATTATTAAAAGATGAAACCTACGCCAATGCGGTAAGAGAGGTGATTGAAGCTGTGGATAAAGGTCAATTGCGAACAGCGGAACCTGTGGCCGAAGGTTGGCAGGTGAATGAATGGGTGAAGCAGGCCATCTTGATGTACTTTGCCATACAGACTATGGAGACTTTTGTGCTGCCTCCTTTTGAGTTTTATGACAAGATGAAATTGAAATCGAATTACAAAGAGCAAGGTGTTCGTGCTGTTCCTCATGCGGTGGCACGTTATGGTGCTTTTCTGGCGAAGAATGTGGTGCTGATGCCTTCTTATGTAAACATCGGTGCTTATGTAGATGAGGGCACGATGGTGGATACGTGGGCGACTGTAGGCAGTTGTGCACAGATTGGGAAGCATGTTCACCTGAGTGGTGGTGTGGGGATTGGCGGTGTGCTGGAGCCGTTGCAGGCCAGTCCTGTAATTATTGAAGATGGTTGTTTTATTGGCAGCAGAAGTATCGTGGTGGAAGGCGTAAGGGTTTGCAAAGAAGCTGTATTGGGCGCCAATGTGGTATTGACCCAGTCAACAAAAATAATTGATGTCAGTGGTGATGAGCCTGTTGAATACAAAGGCATCGTGCCGGAGCGCAGCGTGGTGATTCCGGGCAGTTATGCCAAAAAATTTCCTGCGGGTGAATACAATGTCAGTTGTGCATTGATCATCGGAAAACGCAAGGCGAGTACCGACCTTAAAACCAGTCTGAATGATGCATTGAGAGATTTTAATGTGGCGGTGTAAAATCTAACGTTAACGTTAGAGCAACTTTCTAGTTAATCGCGGATATCTTTTTTGATGGCCTCCAATGTTTCCATGTGTGTGATGGGAACGTAATGGTATTTTTTCTTCTTGGCATATTTGAGAATGTCAGCCGCTCTTTCTTTTGAGTCGGGGTGCGAGCTGATCCATGTAGGTATATCCATTTTTGCTGTTGAATCTATTTTGGTGAAGAATCCGGCGTAGGCCACAGGGTCGAGATCGCTTTTCATCAGATAGTCGGCGCCTTTGATATCGGCTTCCGATTCTAACGTTCTGCTATAAGCGCTGGAAGAAAGCGTCTTGGCGGCCTTCTTGATGATTTCGCCTCCGGTACCCGAACTGGTGATTGAAATGATGGCCGTCAATCCTACTTCATTGATCATCTTCTTCATCACATGGCTCGATTGCATATGAGCGATTTCATGACAAAGAACGCCTGCAATTTCCGATTCATTGTCGGCTGAAGTAATCAATCCGGAATACACCACAAGATGATTGTCGGGAAGAGCGAACGCATTGATCTCATCACTGCTTACCAGATGAAGTTTGATTGTGGAGCGGTCGAATTGGTTGGCATCACATACTCTGGTGAGAATGGAATCCAGGTAGGCACTCAGTTCATGGTTGTCGAGTTCGGTTTCTTCTTTTTTGAAAGTGTTCCAGCACATCTCGCCCAGTTTCTTCTCGGTTTGAGAAGTCATCTTCTTCACATGGAATAATTTCATCCAGTTGATGGCATTCAGTCCGTACCATAAGCCAATGATCATACTGGCCATCACTAGGAGTTGAAAAAGTAATTTTTTCATATCAGGCTTTACAAATTAAGTCGGTCAATTCGCCATAAAACCACCATTTCACATGCTTGCCTTTTCTTACCGCAGAAGCGGAGAAGATGGTGCCGGCGAGTTCCGAAATGTTTAGGATGATGATCATGATTTCGTAAGCGATATAACTATTGCTTATTTCCTGAGGACCAAATAGGATGGAGAGGGTCCAGGTGAAACCAACGGAATTAAAAAAGAAAAGAGAGAATTGCGAAAGCAAAGCTTGTATGCAATGCCAGCGGATGAAATAACTGGCTTTTCTGTGTTGCAGAAAAAAAACTACCGTAGCAATGAGATTGATGATGGGTAATGGTAAACCTGCAATCATCGCCAATAGCGACATCAGATAGCTAGTAGAAGCTTTTTCGCATTCGTACTCGTTGGGAGTATAAGGGAATGAGGCTTGAGGGTTCATAGATGTTTGCAGATATTCCAGATCCAGTTGGCCAGTACCAAAATGATGAGGGGGATGGCCACAGATTTTTTTCTCAATATTTTTTCAGCTTGTAGATAACTGTTCCATAAGGATTGTCGGCGCTTCAGGGTATCCCATAATAACCAGCAAGGGGAGATCAGCAGAATGAGGAATACAACAAGTCCAAGAGGGTTCCAATACAAGGCTGCGGTAAATTGACCATGAAACAAAGCGGCTACCGATCTTGTGGTGCCGCATGATGGGCAGGGTATTCGGGTTATTTTTTTCGACAAACAAACTGTTGTTGAAGAAGCAGTTGTTGAAGCATACCATAACCATGCATACCCCGCCACACACGACATTATCAGAAAACTATAAAATCTGTTTCTGGTCAAAGACATTAATACAGAAATTGCTGTAATTTCTCGAAGTTCTTTTGACGGGTAGCGGATTGAATGTTGAACCAGTCAACAATCGCCCAAATTCCGAGACCGCCGCAAGTCAACAATTTACCTACGCCCAAGCCAGTGTCGCCGATGTAGAAACGGTCGATACCATAACTTCCCAGGAAGATAGAGATGATCAGAGCGGTTTGAGGATCTTTCAGCGGAACTGATTGAATCATTACCCATTTGTTTTCGTCCATAGACATCAGTCTTTCTCTGATTTGAGCAATTTGATGGCTTTCGAAATACTTGCCATTTGACATGATGAACATGTCCACTTTTTGTGCGTCCATTGTAATTAAGATGTTCCTACTCGTTTGGCTTTTCGGTTTCCGCCCCTGATGAAAACTGGTTCAGGAATTAATAATTATTGTTGTACTACCGAAAATATGTTATTTTCCATAAAAATGGAACAATATTTTAAAAGTACTTTTCGTATGCTGTACAATTTGTTGAAAAAATCATCTTGATCTCATTTCATTAAATTGTGAAAAATTCTGCCCTTTTGAAACCAGTGAGAAAAATATGGCGACTCGTTTTTTGGTTTTTTTTCATCGCTGGCGTTCTGGCGCTGGGAGGTTATATATATGTGTTGAATCATGCAGAGGCTTTGCTTGTTAATTTTATTCAATATGAAACAAAAGGAGCTGTAGAGCTGGATATAAAGAAGCTCAAATTCAATTGGCGCGAATTAAGGCTGACTGTATTGGGCGCGACCATGCAGTCGAAACACAGTGCCGAAAAAAATACAGATTATCTGGTTAAAGCCGATACCCTTGTACTGGAACTGGCTTCGCTAAGGCCCTTACTTTACGGCAACCGTATTCAAATTGATTCCATCATCATCAAAAAGCCTTCCATTGCCATCACCCAATGGAAGAAAACAGAAAAGGATAATTTCTCCTTGCCCAAACAAATGGGCGATGCCTATCGTTCACTGGATAGTGCGTTGAATAACCTAAGCATCAAATATTGCCTCATTGATTCAGGCGCATTTCGTCTTATCGACAAAACCAATCCCCAAAGCCATCCTTTGGTGGTGACGGATTATTATTTGTTAATCGACAATTTGCAAAGAGATCCCATCGCTCAGTCGTCACGATTTCTTTTTTCCGATCGCGTGAAATTCTACTCCTCTCATCAGCATATCCAATCCATGGATGGCAGTCACCAGTTGCATTACAGCAGACTCCGTATTAACTCTAAAAGAAGAATTATTGAGCTGGATAGTTGTTTTGTGGCCAGTAGAAGTTTGAAGAACTCTTTCAATCAGTTTTCAGGGTATTTTGATACACTGCGGTTTGTGAATGTGGACTTTGTGAAATTCTCACAGGAGAATCTTTTGGCGGCAGATAGTGTTTATTGCATCAATCCTAAAGTTGATGTGAGAACCCAACTAAAAAGTGCCGGATCGAAAATCAAAAACAGCAACAAACTCGTATCGCGAGATTCCCTTTCGGAGGCCGTCAAAACATTGATGGGTGATTTTGATATTCATTATGTGGGTGTAGTCAATGCCGGCATCTCCATCAAAACCAAAAAAGAAGAGAAGGTCAGTACCTACGAAATCAAGCGGACTGATTTTTCGATGAATGAGGTGAGCGTGATCAATAAGCCAGGCCTGCCGGTAAAGGTTGGTCGATTTGACCTTGGATTGATTGGTTATGAAGCCATTGATCCCGACAGCATTTACCTTATCCGGTTCGACAGTGTTCATTTTTTAAATGAAAGGCTGCAGTTATCCAATTTTTCCCTGAGGCCTTTGCTGGCTGTTGATGTAAGAGGAATCAAGGGAATTGATATGCGCTCGCTGGATATTAAAGATGTTTCCTGGATAGACCTGCTCATTTCAAAAAAACTGGTGGCCGGAGAAATCGAACTCATCAATCCACGTATTGATTTGATGCCACATGAAAACAATAATGCAGAAAAGTTCAATCACACTCGTTTTTTTAAAATAGTCAATGCCGGCGCAAAAAGATTTGATGTGCGTGACCTTACCATCGTCAATGCCCAATTGCAATATGGCGCCATCGCTCCGAAAGGATTTTTACTATCAGGATTAAATGCCAGACTAAAAGTCAATCATCTGCTGTCGTCAACTTCTTCCGAAGAATTGGCTTCAGCTTTGACGGACATCAGCTTTGAAAAGGCATCGTTGAATGTGGGAAAAGGCAGATTGGAACTCAATAATGGCAAACTCAAAGGCGCCAACCAACGTATCACCCTGGCTTCGCTTACACTTACAGCCGCAACAGAAAGGTACAAACTTTTTTGCAAGGACATCACCATAGACAAGTTAAGAAGATTCAATGACCATGAAATTGTCATCAGTTCGGTGAAATGGGGGAATGCAAGATTTTCAAATGTTGCGGATAGTGTTAAAAAAAATGCCAATACACCCAATAATTCAATTCATTTTCATCTCGACAATATTGAAGGCAAGTCAACATTGTTGGATGTAAACACTTTGGGAAATTTTATTCAGGCCGGTATCAATAACATTAAACTCAGCGCATTGGATTGGAATGGAAATGGTCTTCCTTCTTTTGACGACATACAGCTGAAAGGCGATTTCATTCATTTTGCCGGAACAAAACAACAAGTGCATACGGGTAAATACAGTTTGTTCCATCAGCAAAACTCCATGTTGCAAGACCTCTCTTTTCAACAATATAATGGAAGCGATTCAATTAGCGTCGAATGCCACGAGGCAACATTCATTCCGGACTTGCTTTCATTTTTAAAAAAAGATCCATTTGTTGCAGACGTCATCATCAATCAGCCTGTGATCTCCATCAAGAAACTTAATAAAGATAAGGTCATCCCGCCATCGTATCGGCCTTTTCCGCAATTCACTGTCAGGCAGTTGTCGATTCGACGGCCCGTCATCCAGCAACTGGAGCTGAATGCCCCATTTCTTTTAAGATTGAAAAACTCAATTGACAGTATTCATGTTGGTCATGCGACTGCCGCTGATTCGTTTGTTCATTTCCGTGATGTGTCCACGACCATGCATGATATCTCTTTTTCTCAAAATGATATGGAAGTGATGGTTTCACAGGAAGGTTTGCTTCAGGTAAAGCTCGATGCCATTGATCTGCAGAAAGACCCTTTATCCAGTCAATTGCATTGGAAGGCCGGCCTTCATGCTTTGCAAATAAAAGATGGAAATATTTCATGGGTCAACAAACGGAAGCAGATGACGAATCTTTTCATTCCCCAGCTTCAGGGTTCCAACATTTCGATCAGTGATCATGATTTCAAAAATCCAAAGTCTTGGGTGATGAACCAACAAAATGCAATGTTGCAAAAAACCGACTTATTGTTGCAGACACCCGAAAGCATATTCTCGGTGAAAGAGGCCAGCATTGATTTTAATAAAAAAAGCTTGTCATTCGACTCGATTCGTTTTAGTCCTGCATGGTCTGTGGATTCATTTATGAAAAAGCAGGTTTGGCAAAAGGATTACCTTTCTTTTGATGCCGGCAAAACAATGGTTGAAGGAATGGATTTCTTGTCGAGTTTCAAGGATAGTAATTATCGTTGCCGAAACATTCATATTGAAAACGCACGATTGTTTATTTCCAAAGACAAACGTTTACCATTTCAGCATGGCATTATAAAGCCATTGCCCATTCAATTGCTCGACAAAACAGGTGTTCAGATCAATATCGACAGTTTGCAATTACAGCATGCAGGCATTACCTATGAAGAGTTGAATGAGAAGAACAACAAGACGGGTAAGGTGTCTTTTTCCGAATTGAATGTGCAAATCGAAAATTTATCGGGTAACGCCAAATCCAAAATGGATAGCCTGAAGATAGCAGCATCAGGCAAGTTCATGGATAGTGCGGGCATGAGGCTCAGGTATGCGCAGTCTTACAGTGATCCATTGGGTGGGTTCAGTTTGGCAATTAGATTTCGTCCTTTTAATTTAAATGTCTTAAATAGTGTAATTGAGCCGCTGGCTTCCGCCAGTATTCGCACTGGTTATCTCGATACTTTAAGGTTGAATGCCATTGGAGGGGATAGTCTTACTGCAGGTAAAATGAAAATGTATTATACCGGATTGAAAGTGAAATTTCTGGGTAATGGTGCCGACTCTTCCAGGAATTTCAAAACCAGAATTCTGACTTTCCTCGCCAATGATTTGCTGATCAAAAGGAATAACAGAAAAGGTTATGGCATGGCCTTCGCCATGAGAGACCACTCCCGTTCTTTTGCCAATTACTGGCTTAAGATTTTGTTGAGCGGTGTGATTTCAAGCAGCGGCATTCGGTCTAACAGCAAGATGGAAAGGACTTATCAGAAAGAGTTGTTGAAAATGAAAATCCCCGAATTGCCGGAAGTTAAACTTTAAAAAAAAAGCCACTTGAAAAAGTGGCTTTTTAAATAACAGCAATGGCAGTTTAGAAAGTAGTTGTTCCGTTGCCTTGATAGGTGTAACGGAAGGTGTAGTATCTTGAATCAAATGATTTGATGCTGTCCGTAGCGGTAGTAGATGGAGTTACACCACCTCTGTAGTAATTAAGGATTTCCACTTTGGCATATTTTCCATTGGCTGTTCTTATCACCAGAACTTTACCTGGTGTGGCAGTAACCAAATTGTTAGGGCCATCATAAGTGTACCATCCTTTACCGGATCCTTTTGGGATAGCATATGCTGCAGGTGCATTATCGGTTTTGAAAGTAGAATCTGATGGTACGGAAGCTAATCCTTCGAATGTGCCGTTGAAAACAAAAGCGCCTCCATTACCCGGACCACTGGTGCCGCAATTAACACGTACAGTTGTGCCTGCAAAAGCCATGTCCCAGTTTGAGCTGGCTGAATCTGTACTCGCTACAAGGCCGTTAGCACCCAAACTAAAAAAGGTGTATTTTCCTACGCCATAGGGGCCCATAGCGCCTATGCCTACGATGGTGTCGGCAGGAAGGTTTTTAACAGTTACAATACTGCCGTTGACGGATACTCCAAATGCTCTGGGGTCGGCGTTTACAACGGGGGTGTCATTTTTTTTGCAGGCTGCAAATGAAATGATAGTCGCTGCACTGAAGAAGATTGCAATTTTTTTCATTTTTCTGGATTTATTATTGGTTTAAAAGTTGTTTTAAAATTTATAATTGATACCGGTGTAAATCATTCTGCCCTGAAGATTGGGGAGATAGTTCGCATCCTGATGATTGGAGATGTTGTCCATTCCTCCGTATAGGGTCCAGTGTTTTTTGAATTCTTTTCCTACAGAAAAATTGAACAGAAGAAACCCTTCTGCCGATTCATCATTTGTATTGTACAAGCCATTGCCATCGCTGTCGGCTACATACCACCGTGAGCGATAGATGCATCTGGCTGTGGTGTAAAATCCGTTTTGATTTTCATAGGTGAATTTGAGGTTAGCCATGTGTTTGCTTCTGTTGGGAAGTCCGGCATATTCTTTAAGTGTCAACAAACGACTTGTACCATCTGAGTTTCTGGTGTAAACTTTCCCTGATTTTACGAGGGCTAATTCATCCTTGTCAGCAGTAGATAAAAATTGATATCCGGCACTTATTTTCAGGTTTTGAGAGATAGCGCCATTGATGTTACATTCTGCTCCTTGTGTAAAAGCTTTGCGAATGTTGATATAGCTGAAAATCTGTGCGCCATTTGTTTTTGTGGCCACTTGTCTTACATCGATCAATCCTTCGATATCATTTCTGAAAACATTGATTTCCATATTCCAGTTCTTGTCAATTTTATATTTGATGCCGGTGTTGATACCAGTTGAAAATTCAGGAGTCAATGTGCTCAGTTTGTAGAAATCATCTTTGATGTCGGCAATCAATCCGTTGTGTTGCATCTGTGTGATGACGCTCACTGCATCGATACTTCCAAGCACTGAATAACCACCCGCTGCGTTGTTGGTGAAGTTGAGATAAAGCTGTCTGAAGTCTGGTGCTTTGAAACCTCTGCCGATAGAGCCGATCCAGGAAAGCTTTTGAGATAGGTCGTAACGTAAGGCAATTTTAGGGCTGAATGCAGCGGCAAACAATTGGTTATGGTCGTATCTTATTCCGCCAATCGCCAGGAAATTTTTTGATATTCTCCATTCGTGCTGAGCGAACCCATAAGTGATGGTATTCTTTTTTGTACGGCTTACATTGTCGTAACGGGTAGAATTGGCCTGGTCCAATGTAATGCCGATACCTGCAGTGAGTTTCATATTTTTCCAGACTTTGTCTGTTTGATTTTCCAGTCGATAGAGTTTTTGTTTGAACTCATCGTCGTAGATACTATCGGGCTTATCGGAAAAGTATAATTTTTGCGAACCATTGTAGAAAGTATGATAAAGCTTGAACGAAGTATTGGTATTCTTATTGAAACTATAATTGAAAGAGGGTATGATATTGATATCAGTATTGGCTTCCCTACCATAAGAATTGCTGACACCACCGTTGTTAGTTACTGCAAATTCTTGTTTGATGTGATCATAACCACATCTGGCCACCAATGAAACGTTGGCTTTGGCATTTATTTCATGATTCAAGGTCAATTGCTGCGTGAGCCTCCAAATGGGCTGCGGGACACGTAAAGTGGAGTAGGGGCGATAGCTGAGTCCATCTATGTAAAATGCGTCGGAGGAGATTATTACCCCTGTTTTCCCGATTTTATTTTGAACTTTGAAATGCAGGTCAGTGTTTTTGAATGCATTGATTCCTGCTGGCCAACTCCAGCCTTTGTCGGGGTTGCCAAATCCGTAACGAATACCCGCCTCAACTTCTTTATGGCTGGCGTTGTCTGTAATGATGTTGATGACTCCGGCCATCGCTTCAGATCCGTATAAGCTGGATGAAGGGCCTTTTACAATCTCAATCTTTTTAATATTCCCTATGCTGATACGGTTGATATCTAACACACCTGCAGTACGACCTACGAGCGGCTCTCCATTGATAAGTATTAACGTGTAATCCGGATTCAAACCCTGCATTTGCACGCCGGCACCAAAACCATTGGTAATGTAAAGTCCGGCCTGTTCTTGCAAAATGTCTTTTAAACGCTGGGAGCCGATTTGTTTTATGGTTTTTTGACTGATGGTTTGTACGGGAACAGCGATGTTGCCGAGTTTAGTGGGGGTTCGATTTGAAGTGACGATAACTTCTTCCATCATTTTGTCTTTGCTTACGCTGTCTTTTTGACCAAAGGAGGAAATGAATGGAAATAGTCCGAAAAAGAATAATGGTATCGCTTTAATCATCAGACCGCAAAAGTGAAAACTAATGGTTAGAATTTTATCATGGAATTGTAAAGAAATGGGTGCAACAGAAAATAATGGACAAAAAAAAGACGCTCCGTTTTGAGGAGAGTCTTTATAAAAAAGTGATGTAGGATTATCCGCTGATTCTCACAGAATTTCCACTTACCGTTACGGTATATTGCTTCAAAGCTGTAGAGGCTGGTCCTCTGGTAACAGCCCCTGCGCTGTTGAATGTGGCGCCGTGGCGGGAGCAATAGAACTGATTGTTATTGCTTTGGTATGTAACAGATTGACCTTCGTGTGTGCAAGCCTGTGATACAGCAATAATCTGCCCTGTGGTGGTTTTGGCAATGATGACTCCATTGGAATACACATACCCCCCGGCATTGTTTAATGCGGCATACTGAGGCTGGGTAAGATCGATGGTAAAATCTACAGCAGGCGCACTTGATTTAGCGCAACCGCCCAGACAAGAACCAATGACAACCGCTCCGGCTGACAATCCCAATGCTTTTAAAAAATCTTTTCTTTCCATTGTTAATTATTTTAGGGGAAATTATTTTTTGGCAACGGTAAATACCCTTGAAAGGTTGAAGCCGAATCTGATTTCGCCTTTGCCCCATTTGTTGGTGGTATTAGTGATGAAAGCTTTTTCATTCATGCCGGTAGCATTGGAAAAGTGCAGCTGGAATACGTGGCCACCGGTTTCAATATCAAATCCGATAGACAAAGGATTGATATAGTTTTGAACTTGGGTTTTCACATCATCTTCCCCTTCTTTTCCACGAAATAAATTAGTGCTAACGTCTTTCAGGATATAATGGTAGTCAGCCACAAACGCCACTCTTTTACTGAGCTTTAATCTTGCGCCTGTACCGATGGCGAAAATGTCGTGGGCATCAGTTGCATTGTCTACCAAGTTAATGTGTACATGCGTAGGGGAGATTTGCCAGCTGAAGTTTTCGGAAAACTTACGACCAATAATCACCTGGTTGTAAAAGCCCATTTTGCTGGTGAGATAGTTTTTGCGGTTGGGATAAGTCCAAGGCATGGTGGAGATAGTCATGCCACTGATTAAAACTACAGAAACGGGCGATGGGTGTTTGCCCCCAACAGATTGCTGTAAAGGTCTGTATTTGATGAAGCCGTCCCATTCTTTGCCTAAAGTACTTCTTCCCACACCAACAGTCAAGTCGTTTGTGATGCCATAGTCGAAACCGAAACGCATACTGGCTTGGTCCAGACCAAAAAGATTTTTTACATCATTGATGGTGCCAAAGCGGTGAAGGATTCTTACATCCAGAACACCTTTGCCAATAAATTCCATAGAATGTCCATTGATGACACGGCTGGATTTGAAGGCGTTTTTGATGAGCTCTTTTGGTTTTTCTCCTTTGTCAACCATCGACAGTAAGTCATCAGGTTGGGCAAATACAGCCAGTGAGGAAAAAAATAATGAAACTGAAAAAAATAATTTGAGTGAGTTGATGCGCATGATTATTGTTTTAAAGGAGAGTAGGTGCAATTGATTTTGATTTTGGCAGTTTTAGAGAGTTTGTCTTTTACTACTCCTGGAATGGCGATTTTGTAATCATCCATCACCACTATAAATTCTGAAGTGGCGTTAACCGATTCGCCGGCAACTTTGAAAGTTCCTTTGGTTTCCACTTCTTTCTTTACACCGTGTATTTCCAATGTGCCTTTTACAACAACGGGGTAGCTGCCGTCTTTGTCGAAGTTCACTTTGTCGATGTTGGTGATCTTACCCGTGAAAGTAGATTTAGGATACTTGTCGCTTTCCATGTAGTTCTCGTTGAAATGGTCTTGCATCAGCTGGCTCCAGAATTCAAAGCCCTTCACCATGATGGAAAATTGGATCTGCCCCGAAATGGCGTCAAATGCAGATACAGTGGCTTTGTTGGTGCCCGAAATATCTTCAACACCTGTACCTGCATCAAAAAACGCAGTACCGGTTTTGGTGGAGTATACTTTTTTTTGAGCCATGCCGCTTAATGACAATAAAGCCACAAAAGAAAGTGCGATGATTTTTTTCATTGTAGATGATTTAATGTGTATTAATTATTTGTTGGTGAAGCAAGTGCGCAGATAAGCATTTTTTTCAACAGGTATCAAGCCCATTCCATCATCTTCTGTTTTGTCAAAGGCATAATAAATGCCTTTTATAGAAGTAGGTTTTCCTACCAAAAAATTGCTTTGGCATTTTATAAATGCCGCACTGTCGAAACTGCAATTGATGAAAGAAGATTCTCCTGCATCGATGATTACGCTATGGTCGCCACTTTTAATTTCTTTGATTACACCTTCCACGGCTATATTTTGGAACATGTATTTCTTTGAAATCGCACTGTCGCTTTCCAGTTTTCCTATTAATTCGGATGACTTAAAACTTGCTACCGGCTTGCTGTCTTCGCTTGTTGGCGGTTTTTTAGTGGCAATGTATAATACTACTCCAGCTGTTACCAATCCGATGACGAAAAGTGTCAACAAGACTTTTTTCCATTTCTTCATGTCGATAGATTTATAGGATATTTGAAATTAGTCGGTGTATTTGTGCCCTGCATTTACCCAGTCGGTGATGATTTGTTTTTGACTGGCATCAAATGGACTGCCTAAAGGCATTGAACTCCTGTCGACACATGCAGATTGGATAGCGCCCCATGCATTTACAATGTCACATTTGGTATTGAAGCTATATCCACCTGCGTTACCACCTTGGGTATGACAACCTCCGCCTGCGCAAGTTGCATTGATCAGCGAATCTACCATTTGGAACTTTGGGCCAGGTTGAATGCTTGCATTAGAACAATCGTTGCTTCCATAAAGGATGTCGGCTTTGTCGTAATAGCAACTATATAATAAAGCCGAGCTCAGTATTAAGGCTATTGCGGCTATACTTTTCGTTTTCATTTTCATTTATTTTTTTTGATTGTATTGATTGAACAGGAATTAGTCGATATAACGATGACCAGCATTGATCCAGGCGGTAATCTGACTTTGTTGGGTGGCTGTAAGAGGTGCTGCAGGTGGCATTTGAGGTCTGGTGTAAGGCTGAACACAAGTGCCTTTTATTTGGTTCCAGTAAGTAACGATACTGCAATCATTGTCGAAATTATAACCTGCGGTGTTTCCACCATTCAAGTGACAGTTGCCGCATTTTGAGTGAATGATGGTTCTCACATTGGTAAAATTGGGTCCCATCGCAGCAGTGGTTAAGGTGATGGCCTGCGTGGCAGATGTGCAACCGTTGGCATCTTTTACCATGATATTATATGTTCCGGCAGTAAGACCTGTAAAGGCATTGCTGGCCTGATATGAAGTGCCACCATTTTTGCTGTAAGTATATCCAGTAGAGCCTGAAGCGGTAACGGTGATGCTGCCATTATTTACAGGACATGGCGTGATGTTCACTTTGGCGGTAGTGAAAGTGATATTCACACCCGTGCAAGGATTTGAAGTGACTAATGATATTGGGTTTGAAGAACCTAAACAGCCATTGGCGTTTTTAGCAGTGATGGTGTAAGTACCTGCACCCAAACTGTTAAATGTTCCGCTGGATTGGTAAGCACCACCATTAATGCTGTAGGTATAAGTTCCGGCAGGAGAAGCGGTAGCGGTAATAGAACCATTACTGCCAGATGTTGGATTCACCTGTGTAGAAGTTATTGTGATGGTTACGCCTGCACATGGATCGACGCCTCCCAGGGTAACAGCTATTGGAGCACTTGTACATCCATTGGCATTTTTTGCAGAAATCGAATATGAACCTGCACCAAGGTTGGAAAACGTTCCACTCGTTTGATATGCACCACCATTAAGACTATAGGTGTAAGTTCCGGCTGGACTAGCTGTAGCTGTGATAGAACCATTGGTTTGACCAGTAGTTGGATTGACTTGAGTTGAAGTAAGAGTAATCACAACACCTGAACAAGGGTCTACTGAGCCGATAGTTACTTGCTGTGTACCCGTACAACCATTAGAGTTCTTAGCAGTTATGGTATAGGTGCCTGCAGCCAGATTGAGGAATGCGCCTACGCCCTGAAAGTTGGTGCCATCTATACTGTATGTGTAGTTTCCAGCAGGATTGGCGGTAGCGGTAATGGATCCATTGGATTGTCCTAATGTGGCATCAACTTTAGTGATGCCGATAGTAATGTTCACATTGGCGCAAGGATCGAAAGTGCCTCCAATGGTCACTGTATCGGATGCTGAACATTGAATGGAGTTATGAGCAGTAATGATGTAAACGCCAGGAGCGAGATCGGTAAATTCTCCCGAAGAAACCGGCGTGCCATTGTTGATGGAGTAGTTGAAACCAGTGCCGCCAGAGGCCGTTGCGGTGATGGATCCATTGGGTTGATTGTTGGAGACATCAGTATGAACCGTGGTCAATGAAAAATTAACCGTTTCACAGGTTACTGGTAGCACGTGTTCACAACTGATTAAAAAATAGGCAACAAATGCAAATGAAGCAAGCAGTGTTAGTGCGATTTTGTTCTTCATAGAGTTGGTTGTTAAAATTGATTGAAAATTGTTTAGCCGTAAAGCTATAAAAACCATGCCAACTATACACAAAGTAAATGTCAGTTAACAAGTCATTAACAAGTGACAGGTGAGATTGTGTGAAAGTGGTGAAAAAGGAATGAGAATCAGAGGATTTGAGACAAGCTTTCCTTGATTTTACCATTCAAATCGGACTCGACCATTTTGGTGGCGATCCGAAGCATGTTTTTGAAGGAAGTATGGTGAGAAATGCCATGTCCGATGATGACAGGTTTGGCTACGCCCAAAACAGGAACGCCGCCATGGGCTTCAAAATCAAAACGGTCGAAATATTCGTCTTGAATGTTGCGACGTTTGATGATGTCGTGAATGCTTTCCGCCATTTTCAACACTACATTGCCGGTAAAGCCTTCACAAACCATTACGTCGGCTTTGTTGATCAATAGATCTCTACCTTCAACGTTTCCAATGAAATGAATGAGTTCGTTGGATTTCAGTAAAGGGTAGGTGGCCTGAGCCAATAAATTTCCTTTGCCTTCTTCTTCACCGATGTTGACAAGGCCAACTTTGGGAGATTTGATGTTGAGAATGTGTTCGGCATATAGAGAACCCAGGATAGCAAACTGGTTGAGATGTTCAGGTTTGCAATCGGCATTCAAACCTACGTCGAGCAATAAACCCAGGCTGCCGTCTTCACGTGGCAGATAGGCACCAATCGTGGGACGAAGAATGCCTTCGATGGCTTTGATAGAAAACATGGCACCCACCATCATGGCGCCTGTATTACCTGCGCTGATGAAAGCGTCAATGTTTCCTTGTGCCAGTTGTTGAAATCCAACAGCGATGGAAGAGTCGGGCTTTTCTTTCAGTGCTTTTGTAGGATGTTCATGCATGTCGATGGACTGACTTGTATGAACCAGTGTGTAGCCGTCGGCTGGTAACTGAAGTGCAGAAAGATGCTCATCTATCAAATGACTGTCGCCGAACATAACGATATGCACCGCATGGTCATCTGACTCCAAAAAATGAGCTACACCTTTAAGTGCTTCTTCCGGAGCGAAATCTCCACCCATCATGTCTATTCCTACACGAATCATCAGCAGAAAATTAAACTAAAAATTCCAAAACAGGTAAGGAGCCCCAACATGTTTTGGAATGATAAAATTATGAGTTGAATGGATGAAATTATTAAGCTTTCAAGGGAGCTTTTTCAGCTACCAGCTTTCCTTTGTAGAATAATTTCCCTTCACTGACGTGCGCACGATGGCGAACATGAATTTCTCCAGTTGTACTGTCTTTGCTCAAAGTAGGCTCAGTGGCTTTGTAATGAGTTCTTCTTTTTGCACTGCGTTGTTGCGAATGGCGCCTCTTGGGATTTGGCATGACTTGTTGTTTTAAATATTAAAATTAATTCTCGTTTTCTTTAAACTTATCAAGGCCTTTCCATATGGAAGGGGCATTGGTTTCGTTTGGTTTGGATTCCATCTCTCTGAGCTTTTGTATTACTTCCTGGTTGCAATCGGGTTCGCCATTTTCATCAGGCGGACACATTTTCTGCATAGGAACACTTAAAAGCACAAATTCGTAAATCCAGTCTCCCACAGCAAGATGACTTTCTGTACGGGAGATGTAAAATACATCGGGGTCTTCTTCCTGATCATTCATTTCTTCGGGATTGTCCACTAACTTCACCAGCATTTTGAATTCATCCCAAAGTTCTATGGTAAGCGGGTTTCCACATCTGTCGCAATTGACATCTGTTTGTCCGCCCACAATAAATGTCAGCATCATAAAACCGACATGTTTATCCAGGAGCATTTTTACATTTGCCCGGGGATTGGTCAAGTCGGCAAGACCTTTTTCTGCAAAGAACTTATCATCCAGTTCGTAATTGAACTCATGGACGCCTGTTTTCAGTCCCACAAATGCAACCTCAAATGCTCTTCGATTAGCCATTGCGTCCAAATTAAGGACGGCAAAGGTAAATCTTTTTTATTAAAATTCAGCCTAAAATAGACAGTTTTGTAAAATCAATCCTTGAATTTTATAAAAACACTGCTCCAAAAAGTATGAATTTGTCTAATTTGAATTGAGTTTCAGTAGATGTGTTTGTCGAAAAAGAACTTTTTATTTTATGACTTTATCCCGTTTTAAGATAATCATGTTGGGCCTTTTTGCAGGGTTGGATCTGGTAATTCATCAGCTCTCTTTTCAGTCTGATTTCATTGAAAAGCAGTTTGTTCGGCAGTGGTATCCGTTTTTTTCTGCGACATTAAGGGGATTTTCGGTTTTTTTCAGTTTTAGTGTCGGCGACGTTTTATATGGACTATTGGTTACAGGCATGCTTTTTTATGTGACAAGGATGATATCTCTCATCATCAAAAGAAAAGGGCAAAGGAAAAATTTACTTGTCAGGTTGAGTTATCAGCTATTCATTTTGGGGTCACTTGTGTACATCTTTTTTAATGTGTGTTGGGGTTTCAATTACAACAGGAAAGATGTGGCTACTGCATTTGGTTTGGATAAACAACCTTACACAAAAACTGAACTTTGTCAATTAAATGGCTTGTTGCTTCAACAATTGAATGAAAGGGGAGGAGATACAACACAATCATTACATTTCTCTGCCTTACAACTTCAAGGTCTTGTGAAATCTGCCTATGGAAGTTTAGGAAAAACAAATGACCTGCTTAGTTACAAGCATCTTTCATTAAAATTCTCTGCATGGAGTCGGCTGATCAGTTATTGGGGCGTGTCGGGTTATTATAATCCTTTTACCGGCGAAGCCCAGATCAACAGTGAAATGCCCTCATTCATTCTGCCTTTTGTTTGTTGTCATGAAGTCGCTCATCAGTTGGGCTATGCCAAAGAAAACGAAGCCAATTTCGTGGGTTATCTCGCCGCTGCCTCTACAGATAATGCTGATCTTCGCTATGCCGCAGATTTTGACATGTTTTTGTATGCCAATCGGAATCTTTTTTTTCTGGATTCTGTCACTGCTAATCAATATCGTAAAATGCTGCCCTTACGCGCAAAGCATGATATCCGCGAATTGATGAAGTTTTCCGAAAGCCATCAAAGCTTGATGGAGCCTTTGATTGAAAAAATATACGGCGCTTTTTTAAAAAATAACCAGCAGCCTCAGGGACTGTTGAGTTATGATGAAGTTACCGGTCTTCTTATCGCTTATTTTAAAAAGGAAGGCAGGTTGAGGTGAGTGGAAGATAAGCAAGAAGGAGAATGTACTAATATTTTGAATCATCAAATCGCCAAGTATTCAAATCACCCAATCATCAAATCAAAAAACATTTTTCCACATCATGCTTTCCACGGGCATATCTGGTTGACCGCTGTATTTGGCATTTTTTTTCTGGTTGTATTTCACTTCAATATCACCTTCTACAGGGAAATAAATCAATTGGCCGATAGGCATTCCTTTATAAATGCGTACAGGTTGTTTTACAGAAATTTCCAGCGTCCAGTTGCCGCAGAAGCCAACATCGCCTTTGCCGGCGGTGGCATGAATGTCAATGCCCAATCGGCCTGTGGATGATTTGCCTTCCAGAAAAGGCACATGCGCATGAGTCTCTGTGTATTCTTCAGTAACACCGAGGTAAAACACGGATGGCATCAGTACAAATCCTTCGTCGGGGATTTCAAAATGAGAAATAGTATTGTGCTTTTTAGCATCCAGTTCTTCCTGGTCATAAGTAGCCAGTATTTTGCCCAGATGTACATCATAACTGTTGCTGCCCAAACATTCTCTTTTGTAAGGAGAGATTTTTATGGTTCCTTTTTCTATTTCTTCAAGTATCCTTTTATCGCTTAAGATCATTATTCTGAAAGGTTATTTGTTTATTTGTAAAAATAATTTTTTCATTTTTCATACAAAGATTCATCTCTTCAATATGCCCTTGGTTTATCAACAAAATATCAACGACTTTGCCAAGATTGGCGTTTGGCATATTACTGAAGAAGAGTCGTTTTTTTTGACTAGTACAGAAAAGCAAAGTCTTATCCGGCATCCGGAAAAGCGCATACAGCATCAAGCAGGAAGATTTCTATTGCAACATTTGGAAGCCGATTTTCCTTTGCAAGAGATTCAGCTTCAACCTAACGGCAAGCCTTTTCTGATATCTAATTCATTTCATTTTTCAATTGCTCACAGCTCCCGATATGCGGCTGCCATCATCAGTCCGGCGTTGCCAGTTGGCATCGATATAGAAACTGTTCAGCCAAAGATCATTCAGCTTTCGTCTAAATTTCTGACCGCAGCTGAATCGGTTGTGCTAAATGCTGTTATTGCCGATAAGGCTTCTGCATGCACTGTGGGCTGGTGTGTAAAAGAGGCAGTTTTTAAATGGTATGGGAAAGGCGCAGTTGATTTCAAACAACATATCCAAGTGATGGAAGCGGAAGTCCAATCTAACAGTGAGCTTAATATCACTGTTTTATTTTCCAAAGAAGATGACATTCGTCTTCAACTTTCCGTCTTCAATTTTCCGGACATGTTTTTAGCCTGGGTTGTTCAGTAAAGATCAATTTCTATAAAGCAATGTCATTCGATGTATTTGATGAAGGACAATAAAAAGCGCCTGCATAAGTACAGGCGCTATAGCATTGTAGGGAAAGATGTTAGAAGTTGAATGAAATCTTGCTGAACAATCTTCTTCCGTTTACACCCATTTGTACAGACTCCCAAGGACCACCCGCCTCATTGTCGAAAGACTCATAACGGGCATTGGGTACTGCTGCGAAATTAGGATGTGTATTGAGTATATTATCGCATCCGATAAACCAGGTGATTTTTTTAGTGAGCTTGTAAGACGCAAAAAGATCGACAGTCACTTTTCCATTGTAAATGAATTCTTCTTTGGCTACATGAACGCCATCGCTGTATCCATCGATGTCAACATAAGGATCGATACCGGTGAAGCTGCCGGAAATGGCGGGGTCGCCCGGGCCACCTGTGCCTGCTGCGCTGGCTAAGCCCGTCCAGCCAAATCCGAGTGATTTCATTTTGCCGTAGTAATTGATGTGTGTGCCGAAATTCAATTTCTTGATGGTGTAATCCAGACTCAAATTGGCTTTTGCCTGAGGCGCGGAAGCAATCAGGAAGGCTTCTTCGCGGTCGCTGAAGAAAGTCTTGCGATGGCGGTAACTGTCGTTGAGTGCAGCAGGTACATTCACTTTGTCAACTTTCATTTTCTGGAAGTTGCCAGCCAACAAGGCTTTGAAAGTATTGGCACCGATTTTTTTCGTATAGTCGATAACGATATCCACACCGAAATTGGTGGTGTTCACTGAGTTGGAAAAGAACTGAGCGGTTTGCACGTTCAAGGCAGCCATCTGATTTGTCAGTGCGGTGGGCAATGCCGGATCGTTGGTGGAAGATACGGTGTCGGCAGACGAGAATAAGCCGGAAAGCACGATTCTGTCTTTCACTTTTACCATATAACCATCTACCGTTACCGTTAGTCCGTTAATGGGTTTCCAGGCGAAGCCGATGCTGCTGTTCAAGGAGGTCTCTTGTTTCAGCTTTTGAATGCCTGCTGTTTTAGTGATGGGGTCGTCATTTCTGGCAATACGTGATTGTACCAGCACTCCGCCGTAAAATGAAGTGAGCGTGTTGCTGAAATTGATCTGTTGCAGAGATGGAGCACGGAATCCTGTGCTCACAGAGCCTCTCAGGTTGAAGTTGTCGGCCACTTTATATCTTGATGCCAGTTTGAAAGTAGCAACGGATCCAAAGTCGGAGTAGTTTTCGGCGCGAATTGCACCATCAACCATCCAGGCTTTATTTACTTTCAGTTCGGCATCCGCATAAAAACTGAGGTTGGAGCGTTGTGCTATCACTTCGTCGTTGGGACTAAAGCCAGGGAACCCTTGTGCGCCTGCTGCCTGCCCGAAAGGATTGTTATAAAGTGTATAAGAAGCTTCTTCTCCTTTGTAAATCTGGTAGCGCTCATATCTGAATTCGGCACCCCATCCAATATTGAGACCGGAAGCTATGTTTTTGAAAGATTTGCTGAAATCGAGGTTGGTGGTATTTTGCAGGAAGTTGAATCCGCCATCGTCGAAATGCGTTTGTCTTACAGCGCCAGGAACCAGAATCTGTGATACATTAAAGGTTTTGTCGCCATAATAGTGGAAGTCATTTCTGCCTATGGTATTGCTCAGGTCCCACTTCCAGCCTTTGCCTGCGTCACCTCTGAAGCCGGCGGCCAAAGACACATCATTGATTTTGGTTTGGATATGCGGGTTGTAGTATGTTTCTCCATCCGAAGAGATATTCATGATGTTGCCATCAAAAATAATTTGTCCTTGTGCGTCAACGGGAAAACGCTGAGGGCTCCAGCTGTAGTTTCTCGTGTAGGCATATGCGTCAGAAGATTTGTTGTTGATACCGCCGAATGCATAGAAAGTGAATTTCTTAGAATTGCCGGGGAGCTCCATATTGAACATGGCACCTATGGTAGAAACAGATCCGTCTCCAAATGCTCTTCTGCTTCCGTTCAAAGGCAAAGCTTTTGCATTGGTCGAAACATTGGTGTCGGCTACCTGTCTGAAAGTTTTGGCCATATTGAGGTAATCGAAGGATACGTTCATGAAACCTCCGTTGTCATTTAATTTAAAACCGGTGTTGGCAGAAAAAGTGTAAGTTCCGCCGTCGATAGGTTTGCTATAATAATACTGCTTGGAATTTCTGGTTTTGTACGCATTATATTGGTCATCGTAATATCCTGCCCAGCCTGTATTGATCGTCCATTTGTTGACATCTTTCTTGAGAATGATGTTCATCACGCCAGCCATGGCATCAGAACCGTATTGTGCAGAAGCCCCATCACGTAGGATTTCAATTCTGTCTACTGCAGATTGAGGGAAGGCGTTAAGGTCTGTGCCTGAATTACCTCTTCCTCTTGATCCGAAAAGTGCAACAAAAGCCGTTTGATGTCTTCTTTTTCCGTTGATCAGTACTAAGGTTTGATCAGGGCCAAGTCCTCTTAATGTACCTAAATCAATATGATCGGCACCGTCGGAACCCGATTGTTTATTGTAGTTGAAAGAGGGTGCTGCAAAATTTAAAACAGAAGTCAGGTCCATTCTGGCCGTAGGCAAACCTGTTTGATTGATTTTGATCACGTCGATAGGTACTGCTGTTTCAGTTTTGGCTCTGGCAACACCTCTGGTGCCTATCATTACAACATCTTCCATCTCAGTTACGCTTACAGATAGTTTGACGATTAATTCATGCTTTGATGAAAGCTGCATTTTGACAGACTCATAGCCCACTATACTAATTTCAATGTTCGCATTGGGTTTTGTATTGAAGCTTATTTTTCCAGTGCTGCCGGACATTACGCCGGATGTTGTGCCTTTTATGATTAACGAGGCATTGGGGATGGGCATTCCGCTATTCGCGTCAAGAACCGTAATGCTGTATTTTTCCTGTGCATGAAGTAAAGACAGGCAAAACATAGACAACAAAAGAAGAATAATTTTTCTCATAGCAAAAAGTTTGTTTTGGTTTCGAAACGTGAAATTACTATAAAATGATTGAGCATTGCTGCTGATTGTAAACACATTATCCACTTAATAGACGTTTCAACGGATATTTTTCTTCGTTAGCCAAAGGTTTATACCGTTGGCACAAAAGAAAGTCCTCGCTGCGCTCGGATGAAAAGGGGGGGCGACAAATGAAAGTCCTTACTCGCTTCGCTCGTATAGCCTTTTTGTTTTTGTGCTCAACCAAGCAAGCTTGATTCGCCCAAAAACAAAAAGTCCCGCACTTTCGTGCAGGACTTTCTTTTGTGCGGCAAAGGAGATTCGAACTCCCACACCCTTTCGGGCGCTACCACCTCAAAGTAGTGCGTCTACCAATTTCGCCATCGCCGCAGTACCGCCAAACATAATGAGATGTGATTGTTTGGGCTGCAAATATAAAATGAATGAATGGAAATAAAAAAAAGCTTTGAAAGATTATGTCATTCAATCGGCTGTTTTCATTTTCTTTAATATTATTCTGAAAGTTGTGCCTTTCCCGGGTTCGCTGTGTTTTACAAAAATTTCGCCTTGATGGTATTGCTCAATGATCCTTTTGCTGAGCGACAAGCCCAGGCCCCATCCTCTTTTTTTGGTAGAGAATCCGGGTTTAAATACACTGGTGATATTTTTCTTTGCAATGCCCTTGCCACTGTCTTTTACATCAATGATAATTCTGGCGGGCTCTTCATGAACTGCAATGTCTATGATGCCAGCGCCTTCCATCGCGTCGAGTGCATTTTTCAACAAGTTTTCAATCACCCAGTCAAACAAAGGGGGATTGAGCATGGTGTTGATGCTGGGTGCATCGTTATGGATGTTGAAGCTTATTTTTTCACTGGACCTTCTGCGCATGTAATTAACCATGTCGTCAACATGCATTACAATATTAGTAGATTCCAGTTGCGGGGTACTACCGATTTTTCCAAACCTGTCACTGACCAGTTTTAACCGCTCTACATCTTTTTTCATTTCCGAAGCCATCTTTTCATTGTCCTTGATCTCGCTCATCATTTCCACCCATCCTTCCAGCGAGCTGATGGGGGTGCCCAGTTGATGGGCTGTTTCTTTGGCCATGCCGGCCCACACCTGGTTTTGAGTAGAAGTGTTGCGTGTGGAGATGGTGATGAGGGTGATGATGATGAACATGGCTACAATCAGCAGCTGAATCATAGGATAATATTTCACTTGGGTAAGCAAAACGGAGTCGCCATAATAATATTTATTGTAGATCAGGGGATCCTTGCTGATGACTACATTGATGCATTCGTGCAAGGACTTGAATTCGGCTACTTTTTTTCTGAGATAACCGGTGTCTTTTTTTACCAGCTGAGTGTCTAAATTGAGGTATTCTCCAATAGGATTGTCGTTTTCATCGGTGCCGATGATGGGTATGTCTGTGTTTTCGCCGGTAATGATGTTGGTTAAATTAAGCGCCGATTCGTCGGTAGTGGTACTTCTGGTTTTCAACGCTTCGGCCCAAATGTTCACTTTTCTTCTTTCTTCACGGGCGATTTTTTTAGAGAGGTAATTGGAATAAAAAATGGTGCCGGTTACAATGGCAATAGCTATCATTGCCAAGCCTGTGCGCCAGTTGAAGAGTTGTGAAAACATGAGTAAATGTAATTCAAAATTCAAAATCAAATATAGCACCCGTCTTTCTTCATGAGTTTTCGGGTAGAGCATTTTATGTTTTACTATTTACTTTCTGTTTTTTACATTTTACTTTTTTACTTTTACCATTATGCAAATGCCTGAGGTAGCCATCGTCATACTCAATTGGAATGGGAAGGAATTTTTAGCAAAATTTCTTCCATCCGTTATTGCTACTACTTACCATCGAAAAAGAATTATTGTTGCCGACAACGCATCCACAGACGATTCTGTAGCTTTTTTACAGGCTCATTATCCTGCGGTGGAGATCATTGTCAATTCAAAAAATGAAGGGTTTGCCGGCGGATACAATTTTGCCTTGAAGCAGGTGAACACCGACTATTATGTTTTGCTCAACAGCGATGTGGAAGTCACGCCGGGATGGATAGAACCGGTGATAGCCTTGATGGAGCAGGATCATTCGATTGCCGCTTGTCAACCCAAGTTGTTAGCTTACAACGAACGTACACATTTTGAATATGCAGGTGCTGCAGGAGGGTGGATTGATAGTTTCGGTTACCCTTTTACGAGAGGTAGAGTATTTGATCAAGTGGAGATGGATCAAGGTCAATACGATGAGGCTTCACCTTGTTTTTGGGCCACCGGTGCGGCTATGTTTATCAGAGCCAGATTATTTCACGAGGCGGGAGGTTTCGATGCTCACTTTTTTGCTCACCAGGAAGAGATAGACTTGTGCTGGAGATTGCAGTTGAAAGGGTATAAAATTTATGTGCAACCCCGATCTGTGGTGTACCATGTAGGAGGTGGAACGCTGCCCAAAGGTAACAGTCGTAAAGCGATGTTGAATTTCAGAAACAATCTGATCATGATGTCGAGAAACCTTCCGGTTGGGACTGCCATAGTTAAGATTCCGGTCAGGTTTTTATTGGATGGCATTACGGCCTGGAGAGCTTTGTTTACAGGGGATGCGTCTCTTTTCACTTCAGTGTTCAAAGCCCATCTGGGCTATTTATATTGGTTGTTTTTTGTACGCAATGAATTCCCCAGGCCTGAAAAAAGCAAGTGCAAATTGGAGGGTGTTTATGGACAATCTGTGGTTTGGCAGTATTTCATTAAAAAAAGAAAAACCTTTTCAGAAATTGTTGGTCATAAATAATTGTTTTTAAAGAGGAAGCCCTTATTTTTGCTCCCGTAAAAAAAGGCCATATGCAAAAAGAAGTTATTGAAACAGCACACAAAGATTTTACGCATAACTGGGTATCATCATCGCGTTTCCTTTGGTATTGCCAGGTATTTGTGATTGTTGCTTTTGTTTTGGGCGGATGCTATGGATTGTATACACATCGTTACAAAGGCAAGCCTGAAGTAAATGTTCCGGATAATACTTTGTACAATCCAAAATATAAATAAATAAAGTTTGTTTTTTTGGAGTAAGATATCTTATATTTGCACTCCTAAAAATTTAGATCTTATACAAACGCGGAAGTAGCTCATTTGGTAGAGCACGACCTTGCCAAGGTCGGGGTGGCCGGTTCGAGCCCGGTCTTCCGCTCCAAAAGCCCGTCCTGCAAAGACGGGTTTTTTTTTAGATGGTCAGTCTTTGACCACTATTTATTGCCACACTCGGGTGGTGGAACTGGTAGACACGCAGGACTTAAAATCCTGTTCGCAGTAATGCGAGTGACGGTTCGATTCCGTTCCCGAGTACTTGTAAATGTCAAAACCCACGACTGGCGTGGGTTTTGTTGTTTCTGTACCTCTGTGGTAGTAAAAACGGGAGCTGAAATTTGGATTGTCAACCATGGTTCCCCTTATTCTTTTCTAATTCTTTCACCTTGTCGATCATCATTTCCAATCTAATTTTCGAGTTGTTTTTTATATAGAGACCCAGGTTTTTTTGTGTGCGGTGGGAAGATACCAACATAAGGTCTCTGTCTGAAAATCCCCATGAAGATAAGTTGGTAATCAAGGTTCTTCGTCCAACATGAAGACTTAGTAATTCATATCTTTTTTTATCATTTCTAACTCTTTCGCCACCTTTGGTATAACTCTCTTGAATATGTCTGTTCAAACCCTTGGTCATTTTACCAATGATTTTGAGGTTGTCATTCATTTTCTGTTCCGATATCATCCGTGGAAAATGACCGTTGTATTTATCCAGTATTTTCTGTGCCATGGGAAAAATAGGAATACCCGAATTTTGGTGCGTTTTCTTGGTGTTGATATTAATGATCAACTGGTCTTTGGGTATGTCGTTGAACGACTTGAAATCAGAAATTCTTAACCCTGTCCAACACAGTACCACAAATTGGTCTCTTACCAACTCAAGGGTAGGGTTGTGACTCAAATCCAAATGGTACAGTTCCTCCAACTCATCCTCATCCAGTGCGATGGATGTAGTGTTTTCCTTAGCGGGTGAAATTTTGAATTTCCTAAAAGGGTTGTACGGAATAACATCCTGTGAGTACAATACCTCGAGGAAAGATTTCAGTGTCTTCATACCTTCACCAACGGTATTCAGTTTCAGTTTCTGTTCTATGGTCAGGAAATTCTCAAACCCGAGTATGAATTCCTTGTTGATTATATCGGTGGATGAAATCGTTTTTTGGTTTAGATGTTTACAATACTCGGTCAGTTTGTTCAGGTTAGACCTGTAGTTACGGATGGTGGTCTTTGAAAACAACTTACCTTGGTTTAGTGCCTTACCGGACTCACGGTCGTCAATGATCTTTTGAATCTGTACCAATACATCACTGACTTTTTTCGTTGGAAAATAGTCCTTTAGTTCCACATTGGAGGTAATGTATTTGTGTATTTCCTCTCGGTCGGGTCTTCTGTTTTTCTGAATCCAATATTCCCGGTAGAACTCTTCGATATTGGTTCGTTGTTTGTCCAGCAGTCGTTGAACTGAAGAAGAGTTATGGACTCCTCGTCCTGTTTTCATTTTTCCTTTACCCCAGTCCTTTTTGTTCACCGTTAGGTCTGGTACCCGGAATGTCAACCGTTGTACACCGTGAAATTTTACTGAACAGTGTACCGAAACGGTTTGATTTTTTTGTGACGGTTTTACATAGAACGATACTCCCATGATTTTACTTTTTTAAATTTTGTGAACCCATCGAGTTCACTTTCGTTTATGAGTATTTTACGACCAATTCCCACATTGGTCAACCTACCATCATTAATAAATCTACTGATAGTGTTTGGTGACACCCCGAGTTTTACTGCAGACTCTTCTCGGGTCAGTGTACGACCTTTTTTGACAAGTCGGTTTTCCAATCCGGTTATTTCTTTTCTTACTACCTCCTGTAAGATTTCTGTTAGTTGTGGTCTAGTGAAAAAGTAGACCGGTTCATTTTCTAAAAACATTTTTTTACTTTTTTAAATCAGTTTATTGATAAAAACATAGTTAAAAAAAGTCGCAAAAAAAAATGATAGTATAACTTTTTTTTCTGGAAGTTATAAAATCCGGTAGACTGGCAATGCGGTATATTTAAAAATTGTGGGTTAACCTATACACCCACAGGTATAACCTCTAAAAATGAAAACAGAACTAGTTAATTTTCAATTTTTTCAACTAACACATCTTCCCATTCTACACCATTCCAAAAATCGACTGCTATTATCTCCGTAATTGGGACATCTTCAAATGATACATACCAGTCCTCTGGATTTGATCCTTGTTGAAGTCCGATTTTTTCTAATTCTCTAGTCAAATTGATTGGTTCTTTTGAGCAAAGCTTGTACTCATCCCAATTACAAAAAGACACATTGTGTGGTATTGTTATTCTTACGCAGCCAAAACTGTAACTCTGTTCCTCGAATGTGAGATATCTACTTTCACCCGTGGTTTTATCAAAATATCCTTTAGTTGCTGAATTTTCCCAGTTAGGATTTTTTGTTAACCAAAGTGCAGGGCGCTCAATATTGTTCTTCTTTTCCCATGGAGACACTTTCAGATATTTTGATTCGATAATCTCTTCTAAATACCCAAATGTGGTATAGTGATATAGAACCTGTGTCATGATATTAACGGTTGACCTTTACACCGAAAGGTTTTTAATGGTTAATCTAAAAATGGTTGTATATCTTCTGTATAGGCATTAATGAGAAGACAAGTGCAAACGTCAACATGGTTAATCATATACATTTGAAAATATAAATCAACTACTGCATGTGCGACTGTAGGTAATCCTTCGGTTATTTTTGTAGAGAAGTTACTCCATTTTTTGAAGGCGTTTGTCTTATTTGCAATTCTCATAAACTCATCGTAATCTCCATCTATTTTGTGGCTATATTTGACTACTAAAATTTCAACTTCTTTTTTTATCCTTTCCTTTTCTTCAGGAAAAAAATAGTTCAGCAATATTTCTAAATTATCAAGTACCTCATATAGTTGGTCACCACCCTCTTCAATCACAGTTAATTTTAATTTTGTTATCAGACTTTTTTTTGTAATGTTTGACATTTTATTAATTTATTAATTAAAAATTATAATTCGAATTAGCAATAATTACATCCTAAACAGGACTTCTTATTCTTTTTCTCATATTTGTAGGTTTTGTGACACAAAGGTCTTATATAGAGAACACTACAAATGACAAAAAAGACGTCTCCTAAAAAATTTCGAAGACGTCTTTACCCTATGATTTTGAATTGATTTACAATGTCATGTTTTCATCTATTTCCTTGTATTCTTTGGAAAGACTGATGAAGTATTTTTCACCTTCCACCTCATCTATTATATAATATCCTAAGAGAGATTCGCTGATTGAATTTCCTATCGCATGATTCACGCGCCATTTATTTTGTCTAAACGCTTTTCCATTGGGATTAATTAAATTTTCAATTGTATCCTTATTTCCCCGACCATTTACTTTTCCATATATCTCATAAATTTTTCTGAAATATTTTTTTAGACTTGTTTTACTGGTTGGTTTTTCTTGATTTAAAAAGAAAATAAATAAAGTTGATGGTAATTCATTTATTTCTATTTTCTTATTACCGATTTTTATTTTTCCGTTTTTATTTATTGTTACTTTTTCCAATCTTACATTATTATAAGTATTTAGTTTCCTTACATTTTTACGTATGTTTTCTGTAATCTCTTGAATATTATTCATGATGTTTTTATCAACACTTAGTTCCGCTGCTTTTTTCTGGCAGGATAAACATATATCTGCTGTTCTGAGTTTTATAACAACCTTCAATTTATTCTGGCAAAAATCATTTATACACCCATCATTTTCTATATGTACATTAGGATGACTTGGTGCGTTTGTGTAATCAATTCCAATAAGAGATTGAAAAATATTTTCTACTACTTGATAACTAATCCCATACTTAGGGTTTTTTCCTGTGAATTTATCCCAGTCATTAATGTCAATAAAAACGTTTCTATTTTTTGTTGCACTAAACCAATTCGCATTATTTCTAATTGAGGTGAGTAAGATTACAAACTCGTCATCTTTTATATTATTCTCATGTCTGTAATCATCACAGATCTTGAATAGATCCGTGAAAAACAATGAATCTATCATATTGATATTGTTGAAGCTTTTGTCAATCTTAGACAACTCCTTTTGAGAGATTACGTCTAAAGCACCAAAACTCATTAATCCTTTGGGTGCATTAAGTTCATCACAAACTTCTTGAATCAATGATTTATTAATTTCTGTTGTACCAGTTATGTAAACTTTCATCTTGAAATATTATTCTGGCAAATTAATAAAATACACAATAGCCTCCTCCCTCCCGGGGTGCCGGAGTATCCCCCTATTATATAGTTTTAAACCTAAAAATTGACAGCGGGGATCAACTCGCATAAAAAATCCTGGGAAAATTTCTGGGTAAATTGAAAATTTGATCAGATCCTAAAGTCACTTGTGCGGACTTTATAGATAGAGAATTGTTCGGTTAAACAGTTTTAATCCGTTAAACACTCCGGATATTTTTTCTTGAATAGTTCAAATAATGATTCACGAATAAGGTCTGATTTTTGTCTTCTTGTAATACTACATAATAACTCTAATCTTTTTTTTTCAACGGGATCTATTCTGAGTCTTATAAATTCTGACTTGAGATGTTTTTTCTGTGTTTTCATCATTCTATTTCTTCATAAATATCATCAACTTAAAAAAAGTGTTCCAGAAAATAATTTTTGAAGCCACAAGATTTTTTTAAAAATCTACAGTATTTATAATTGAAATGGAATACATAGTATCCCAATAAAAACTTTAAAAATTAAGTAATGAAAGAGAAAACAATTGAAAACGGAATTAATCCAAGTAACATTTTACTAAAATTGAACTGGTGTACAAGTATTGAAATGCTCAATGACAAAGAAAAAAGTTCAATTCTAACGAATATCTTCAGATATCATACCGGTAAAGATTTAGTACCAATGACCAAGGCGGCGAGTTTATTTTTTTCTAGCGCCACTGATGTGTTTGACTACAATATTGAAAAATATAAACAAAAGGTTGAGGGTAATCGAATTAATGGAAGAAAAGGTGGTAGACCAAAAATTAAAAACCCAAGTGGTTTAATAAATAACCCAGATGGTTTTTTTGAAAACCCAGAAAACCTTAAAGATAAAGTTATAGATATAGGTAAAGAAAAAGATAGAGAAATAGATAAAACTATAGATAAAGGAATAATTATTGAAAAAGATAAATCAAATCGAAATCTAGATATAAAAATAAAATATCAAAAATTTAAAAAAATATTTGAGATGGATTGTGACCAATTAAAACAAATAGATGACAAGGAATTTTGCGCAAATGTAAAAGAACTGGTTGGTCTGGTTGGTTGGACACAGTTTTTCAATTTGATTTTAGGTTCTAGTCTTATTGATGCGTTGGAAATAATTAATATTCTAGGTATTAGTAATTTTGAATCCAGAATAGTTGAAATTCGTAAACACCATAATTACTTTTTGGAAAAACTGGTGAAATAATACTCCCAACACCCGAAGGGTAGATGAACGGCAGTTCAAACCTCCGGTTTCCCATCCCCCCAATTCCGCTCACCCCCCTTCCCATTGATCTAAAAGTCACGAAATATTCACCAGACGCAATTAGATTTGCACCAGTCAATTTCAATCATTTTCTAAGTGGTAATCTCATAATCTTCTCAAAACCCCACCAGATTGGCCCGGATTTGCAATAAATAATTATTGACCTTTACATTGTATAATCCAAAAGATAAAATAAATAGAATTAACATTAGTATTAATCACTTCAAATGAATATTCCGAAATCAAGTAATATAAATGAATATAGAAATATATAGTATCAATTTATGTAAATTGAGTTTATAGAAAAGAAAGTCATGAATAAATCAAATCTTGTTAAAATTAAATTCCCACATTTTTTGAAAGATTGGGATGATAAAAAAAACAAAGGGTTAGACAAAAACAAAATTACAACTGGAAGTAGTAAAATATTAATTGATTGGAAATGTTTTAAATGTGGATATGAATGGAAACAAAAAGTAATAAATCGAGTAAAACATAATACTCAATGTAAGAAATGTAGTAATGAAAGTACTCTACTCAGTAATATCTTTCCAGATTTATATAAAGAGATAGATGAAAATAAAAACAAAAATATTGATACAAGAGTTTTAACTGTAGGTAGCAGTAAGAAAATTTGGTGGCGATGTGAAAAAGGACATACCTGGTTTCAAAATGTTGATACAAGAGTAAAATTAAGAACTACCTGTCCGACATGTAAAAATTTATTTAATTCAATAGTAAAAACCCATCCAGAATTAATTGAAGAGTGGGATTATGATAAAAACAAAGAATTAAAACCTGAAAGTCTAACAAAGGGATCAAACAAAAGGGTTTGGTGGAAATGTAAAAACGGACATTCATATCAATCACTGGTTTATCACAGGACAAATGGATCTGGATGTAGGAAGTGTATTACTTATAAAAGAGGAAAAATTCCCTTTTTTCAAGATTACCCAAATTTAGAAAAAGAATGGAATTATGAAAAAAACAAGAATATAGATCCCAATGAATTTACAAGTGGCTCGAATAAAATTGTTTGGTGGATATGTGAAAATAAACATTCATATGAATGTGATATTTGGAGAAAATCACACAGACATTCCGGCTGTCCATATTGTAGGGGTACAAAAGTAAATCAGTCAAATTCATTACAAAGTTTAAGGCCTGATATATGTAAAGAATGGGATTATGAAAAAAATAAAGAAATTGACCCTAGTGAGATTTCTGTAGGATCTAGTAGAATAGTGTGGTGGAAATGTAAATATGGTCATACATGGGAATCATATGTATACAATAGAACTAAGAGAAAGGGAACAACATGCCCAAAATGTTCTGGTAGGACATCTTCAGAAAAAACATCGTTATTTCATCTTTTTCCTGACTTAATACAAGAATGGGATTATGAAAGTAATAAAGAAGTTGATCCCCAAAATATAAGACCAGGTTCTCACAAAAAAGTAAATTGGGTTTGTCGTTTTAACTCAAAACATAAATGGGAAACCCCTATTTATTCAAGAACTTCAAAAGGAAATTTTGGTTGCCCCTTTTGTTCAGGACGTTTCACATTGAAAGAAGATAGTATCGGAATTTTAAATCCTCCATTTATGAAAGAGTGGGATTGGGGAAAAAACAAAAATTTAGACCCATTTTCACTATCTCCTAAAAGTGATATAAAAGTTTGGTGGCAGTGTTTAAATGAAAAACAACATTTTTGGAGAACCAACATTTCACATAGAACTTTAGGTACAGGATGCCCTTATTGTTCATTTACCAAATTAATTGTCAATAGATATTTTAATAAATTCAAATTAACTGATTCAGATAAAATCAGTTTGTATTATCTCGTTTTTTATAACCAAGATGAATTCTTTTATAAAATTGGAATTACTAAAAATTCAGTAGAGGTAAGATATTCAAGATTATTCGAAAAGACCGGGTACAAAATAGTTAAAATAAGAGTGATAAAAAGTACGGTATATGATGTTGTTAATATGGAACAAACAATCCATCGTAAGGTATCAAGAAACCTTGATTCAAAATTAATAAAGTATAAACCTAAAATTTATTTTGAAGGAATAAGTGAATGTTATGAGGTTCCCCATGGATTAAGAATTCATGAAGAAAAAATAAAACAGAACTATAGGAAAAATGAAAATATAACTAGTATTTATAAAATTTAGTTTTTGACATCAAGATTAAATGCTAACAAAAAAATGATATTTTAGGTTTAATCCTATCATTTTTCGTTATTTACAGGAGATCAACTTAGAGATGACTTGTCGTAAGGCAGTACCAAATTTCTGATTTTTTTTGTCGTATTCATTGGTAATTTAAAATTCATCAATATCCTGTATTACGATTTTTAGAATCCACATTTTTCCAGTTTGATTAATACTGGAAATTCTTTTTTTCCTGATCTCAAATCAAATTTTTGTCTGGCTTGATTATATATTTGGAACTATATCTTTCGTGAAACATCACCCATTTATTAAAAATTTAAATTATCATCAGATTAAAAGTCGGTGATTTTATGGTAGACGGGATTTTAAAAAGTCAAGTTGTAGCCAGTCAACTTTCAGCGCATGATCTACCTGACCGGGGAACAAAGTAATAATCTATTTTTTCTGAAATTTTCGCCACCAATCAGATTAGATTTCATTCTTCATGATATTTATTAATTATGAAAAAGGAAGAAAATATCAAAATCAAGATTAGTAAGAAACAACTGATTCAACTAATAAAAATCGGAACTAAAAAAGACGTGAAATCTGTGTCAGAATTTGTTCGTCACACCATAAATGATAAAATTGAAAAATCGAAGATTAATTATTAGTTCATGAAAAACAAACTATACCGAATCGTAGCCAGTGAAATAAAAAAGAATAAATCAATTGATCAAGAAATTATTGACTTCTCAAAATTGTATGTTGAAAACCAAATCAGGAACAAAGAATCAGATGTGGTTGGTTTCATTTCTGACCAAGAAACAATGACCCATTTTATTTCTGAGATAATATTTCAATATGAGAATTTCAAATCAAACAAAGAATTGAATCAATTCCTCAAAGACAATGATGATGTTGTTTACTTCGAGGATTTATTGGACAGGATTAAAAATAAATGAACAACAGTGGTAATTCGCCAGTTAAAATTCATCAATGCGCAGACTCAAGATCTTCAGGTTCTAACCCAATTTACTTTGTTTTTTATACCTGCCAGAGAAATACCGGTCTTTTAAAATTCACGTTATGACAATTCAAAAAGAGACAGTGCAGTTGAAGTTTCAAAATTTGTATATCTAAGTGTCGTACTGACATTTGAGTGTCCGATAAGTCTTGACACCTTTATTAAGGATAGGTGATCTCCATTCTCGAAACCTTTTTTTATAGACCCGACTACAAATGATTTTCTTAACAAGTGACTTGAACAGTTCCCAATATATCGGACCTTATATTCGGTCATGATGTTTTTTAAAATATAATTAAAACATTGAATAGACATTGGTTTTAATCCATTTCCTTTTTGTGAAGTGAAAATAAAATGATTTGGGTTGGGACTAATGATTTGAATGACTGAATCGAGGACTTCTCTCAGTTTAGTAGACATAACAAGAATTCTTTCTTTGCCTGTTTTCTTTTCAATTCTGATAAATCTCTCACCCACCTGTAATTCCATTAAGTCATTCCATTTCAAACTCAAATTATCTATGACACGAAGACCAAGTCTTGTGCCAATAGAAATCATCAACAGTTCTCTTGATTTTTCCTTCGACTTCTGATTTTGAAAATCTCTCAACAGTCTTGATTCAAGATTGATGATGGTGTCCCAGTCTAATGAATAGGTTGTTGTCTTTTGATTTTTAGCACTCATTTTTATTTGATTTTGGTGAGTGGCTAAAATATACAGTACCGGTGATTCTGCCGCCTAAGTGAACATTAATTAGCGACGTTTTAGCAGTAAATAAAAAAAGACGTTGATTATCAACGCCTTTAGATTAAATGTTCACTTTTACTAAAAAGTAAAGATTGATTCCAATTTTTCTATGAAGAGTATGAATACATAATAGTTGTCTTTATCTATTAACTGTTTAAGGTTCACCAACAGGATGTTCCTCTGGTTTAATACCTGAATGAAGTCTTTTCTCCAGTTGATCGGCATCGGGTTTTGCATATTTTGAAAGAATTTCATACTCTTCAAAAAAAACAACATCAGGTGAACAACCACTATCCTTTAAACGTTTCATTTCTGCATTAATGGTATTAAAAACTTCATCTATTCCAAGTCTTTTAATATAATTACCATTTATGGTTTGTAGATACGATATTTCTTTCACACTTAAATCTTTAGTAGGTGTTTTCATTAATTTAGAGTATTCATCATGAGATAGAGTTATTGTCCTACCTTTCACTGCATCAACATCCGTCACTGTCAATATATCATTTTCAATAGAGTCTTTTGAAGAAACAATCAAAAATGATTTTGTACTAACCTTTGAATTACCTGGATCGGTTGTTTTATTTGGAGCAGTATTGTTCTTTTGTTCACAAGAGAACAAAAACATTGAAACTACAATTATGATATATCTATTCATTTATAGCGCTTATTAAATTATAAAATCAATGATGATTACTGCACCAGTTCTGACAACTCTCCAATGTTCCGAATTTATACATCAACAAACTTGGTAATTCTGATGGTGTGTACGTCCCACTATAAACGTATGGGTTCTCATTTGATGAAAAATAGATATTATAACTTCCGTCTGTTTCAGGTGTAATTACCCTATCTGTACTTAAATCAAAAAGATCGTATTCAGGTGTCCACCAAACATTGGCACCATCAAAATTGGATACTTTTCTGCGGTAATTTCTTGGATCAATATGTAAAACGTTTCCATAAATGGAATCTCCGGCGCAAGTAACAACATACGCCCTGACATAATAATCAATACCACTGAGTAAGTGTTGAATGGTTACCGAAAATGTACCTCCTGTAGAGGTTATCTTTCCGTTTTCAGTTGATGGACAATAAAATCCACCCAAACCGATTCCTGATCCGTAAGACACATCGTATGAATTTGCAGATAGGTTGTTTGACAAACCATAGACAACACCACGTTCAATTATATTAGAAGTGTCTCCGCTAACAGTTCCTCCAACGTACAGTGGCGACGGAATGGTGTCGTTGGTTAATGTGGTAACAACCAGATTATTCTGTTGTTGAGTAACATCAAGTTCTTTCTTACATGAGATAAGTAGAATGGTGACAATGAATAATAGACTTAATTGTTTCATTTTAATTTATTTTGATTAACTAATACGGATATAATCTTATTGATTCAAATTTCTTACCTCAGTTGAATCAAGAATTCTGGCTCCTTTTAATATTTCTTTATCCTCTTTACTTAATTTTCTGAACGCCTTTTTAACCGCTCTTTTAATAACTCTTTCATATCTCTTTTGGCTTATCCATTTTCCGTCTGTTCTTTGGAAATAATGATTTTTTGAGGAGGAACAAGAGTAGATTAATAAAAATAGTAAAAACAATGTCGGGGCATAAAAAAACCATTTTTTATGTTTGATTATCATTTTGATTTAATTACTTTCTTTCGAATCTGTATCAGCCCAAATAGTAGTACATATCTTGTCTATTGTCTCGTAATATCGATTGTTTCTTAAAAATCTTACCAAAGATTGAGCTTTATCAATTTTGTCTACATCATTTGCACAATTAAAACACTGGTTAATTAAACCCCTTAATAATCCGTCATTCCATAAATATTTAGAGGTAGATTCGATTGAACGAGTGAGTATTTCCTTATTTGAAAGATCTTTTACTTCATCGTGTTTTTGCCAAACCTTTTCCAACAGATCTCCGTTAACGATATAATCGTTATTGGAAATAAGTTGATTCACTTGTTTTACTTCTTCTTGAATTGATCTGACTCTTATGTTATTTATTGCATCATCTAATAGGTATTTGAAATTATATATCTGATCTGATGGAATTGTGATTCCACATTCTTTACAAGAAAGTGTTTTAGTCTTTTTAACAATTGAGCTCTTTTTAAGTAAGTTAAAAGACAACCACCCATAAATTCTATTGAAAAACAGAAGGTATTTTCGATTGAATACTTGGCTTTGATCGAAATCGAATAAATTAATAAAAGACATCACGTGATAAGTGATTATTAATAACCATATTCCCAAAAATCCCCACAAGATTGAAATTCCAAAATAATATGAAGATTCAGGACTGACTTTATATAATGATTGAAAATTATGAAATATGACTTCAAGTGTTTTTGATTGAGTATCTGAATCAATAAAAGAAAAAGTGGCGTAACCAATGAAACTGATCAACCATAAAAGTAAATACATAACACTTATCCAAATTCCCCAAGAAATTAATAAATCTAAAAAGATAAATTGTCCAATAAATCTCAAATAATCATATAAAGAAGATTTTCTGCTTGGTAGTTTCCACGCAGATCTGTGATAAACTGGTTTGTGAAAACAATTAAAACTTTTACAATTAGGACACTGATTTAATGTACTCATACGATCATTATAATTTTTAAATAAAAAGCAAAAAAACTTTCGGCTAATTTCATTTTATCTCAAACACAGAATAGATTCAATCTCTCATACTTTCAACATGTCTTCACTATCTTAAAAGTAGATTTATAAAGTATATATTTTTTTAGCGCAAGAATAACGTGTCATTTAATGACACATAAATTATCGGCTCGACATTAGCATCTATTCAAATGTTAAAATTGTTAATGCGCCGGTCAATTCATTTGGAGAGAATTTTATGTGTCTACAACTTATTGAAGACCAACGCATGCGACATAAAAAAGATCACAACTCATCTCAAACAAAATAAGTTTCAGGTATTAACACGTCAGATTTATAGAGATTTAGACACAATAAAGGGTTCTATAATTAACAAAAATGAAACGTTAATTGAAAATAAAATCAACGAGAAAAAAAAGGAATGGTTTATAACAACCACCAATGAACAACAGTCGTATGACTTTGATTTTCTACTGAAACTGTTCTTATCAAAAAACACTATAGGTCACTTCACCTCAAACAAGAAGTATGATCAATGGGTCTCAAACTTTATTCTGACTAATTCAGATTATTATCACTCTCATTTCAGAGATATACCCGAAAGTGTTGTTGAAACTGATTTCTATCGAAAATCTTTCAGTTCAAAGGTTCATCAATTGTTGAAGGATATTTTATGGTGTATTTCTCAAAACTATAAACTAAGAATCGAACAAAGGATACTCGATGCCACTTGTTGTTCATTCAGTAAAACAGAGTTTGTCCTCACTCCTTTAAAATTGATTATCCATCACGGAAGTTTATATGTAGGAGGATTGGCAGAGAGAAATGTAATTGTACTTGATCTTTGTCAAATCATAGAATACAAGGTATCAACCAAAAAATACAGTAATCGTGATGAACTGTTGAAAATACTGAACGCTGATTTGAGTACAAGATTTGGGATTTCAGAAAACATCGACAATCAGGTTTACAAGATAGAAATAGAATTATCTGAGATCACAGGGGAATACCTGAAGAAATTCCACTGGCACCATTCACAGAAATTCAAACTGACTCCCAAGGGATACATAATGACGTTGGAGTGTGGTATCAACAGGGAATTGGTGAGTTGGATATTCCAGTGGATGGATAATATCAGAATTGTCAAACCCGATGTGTTGAAAACAATTTACCTATCACAGTTATTTAAATCATCCGCTATTAATACATCAGATCAGGTTCTGAGGTATTCAAATGTGTTTTTGAAAAAATGATTTTTTTACAATTACGAGACTGAGGTTCTTATTTGGGTTAAAATTAATACTAATATAACAAGTGTAGCCAGAAAAGAAGCTGGATGATTTTTACCTATGGTTTAATAATGGTATCAAACCATACAAAATAAATCTATTTGAGAATTTGGTATAGAAGAGTATTGATATGGTAGTAATTGATACATTTAAAACATCCGTTCCCGAGTACGCTGTTGTTTTATAATACAATAGTTGTTTTGTAAAATAACAAATGATTGAATGCCTCAGAAGAAATTCTGGGGCATTTTTTATTTTTATTTTGTAATTTCATAGAAATCATAAAATATTAATCATGCCCGAGATTAGTCGTTTTTTTGGAATTATAATAAGGATGTATTTTGGAGACCATAATCCGCCACATTTTCATGCAATTTATCAAGACTCAACCGCGGAATATGACATTAATACTTTAAAGATTATTCGAGGGCAGTTGCCAGCAAGAGCACATGCACTAGTTTTAGAGTGGGCATTTATACACAGAGATGAGTTGTTGGAAGATTGGAAATTAGCATCAGAAATGAAAGAGATAAAAAAAATAGAGCCACTAATTTAATTGTATCAAAATGAATAAAATTATTGCATTTAAAATTCAAGATGAATTTCAGATATTGCTTCATTTTCAAGATGGAGAATCAAAAGTTATTGACTTTACAACTTTAATTGGAAAAGGTATCAGCGCACCATTATTGGAGAAGGATTATTTCAATCAGGTATCAATTGATAATGGAGGTGGTTTAGAGTGGCCTAATGGAATGGATTTTTGTCCCAATTTTTTAAAGGACTACACCTCAGACTTGGTTGTTCAATCTTGATAAATTCCAATAAATCCACCACCACCTGGTTAGATAATTGTCCTCCTAAGAGTACTAAAAGTCAGAACGAAAATGATAGCGAGAGCGATTATTGAGTTCTGACTTTTTTCTTCTTTCTCATTCTGATTCTCACACTGATTAAAATCTAAGGCCTTGAATATTTTGAATAGGTCGAACCTTTTGAACAAATATTACTCATCTAAGCCCAATACCAAAAAGCGTTTAACATTTACACCGCGCAAACTCCTTTTCTCCCTTCGCTGCGGCAAAAAAAACTAATACCTCTTCGCATATTCCTGTGTAGTATACCCGGTAATGCTTTTAAAAGCCATATTAAAAGTATTATAAGATGAAAAGCCGCATTGAATGGATAGCGACTCTATGGTGTTGGTTTTAAGAAATCCGCTTTCAATCAGCTTGGTGGCATCATGTATCCGAACAATTTTTTTGAAATCAGTATAGGTTTCTCTACAATGATATTTGAAAATAAAATTGATATGGCTGACAGGGATTTTTATCGCAATAGATATATCCTCAACACTTAAATCAGTATTTCTAAATGCCTCGGAATAAAAGGAAAACTCTTCAATTTGATGAATATATAACTTCAGCATAGGTTTTACTTTCTCCTGTAACTTTTTATCCTTCTCACTCGTGATGGGTACCTCATTATCATCTGTAAACCAAATGCTATTGAGCACTACCTTTTCGGCCGCAGCATCGATTGATTTATTCAAAAAGTTGTAACCGTAAAGAATTTCCGGTGTCAGGATGATTTTCACATAAATACTTATCCAAATTAACCCCGGCATCCAAAGATAATTGTTATCGAATTGGCCAAATTTCTTTGTAATGACTGATTCTATAATTCGAATTAGAAGAATCAATATAAAGGCTATATATAAAAATATACTCCAATTCTTTATCAACTTATTTTGAAGTTCTACAGATTTGATTTCTGATTTTCGAAACCATATATTCCTTTTCAGCAGAACAAATCCTTTTGTAGAGTAAATTATATATCCTAAAAAAAGAATAATCGATAAAATCATCCGTATCACACCGTAGTAATTGTTGGGTGTAAATAAAAGGCCAAAAAAATAAATCCCGATCAACAAAAAAGGCATAATAAAATGCTTCAAATTACCCCTGTTAAACTTGACTTCGTTGATGATGTTTTCAAAATAGAGATAGAAGCAGGGTATTATCGCAGCGATGCATACATCCCAAAAGTTGGTTAGCTTAATGATACGAAGGTTTGGGTAAGCTATTTGTATGCCATGGAAAAGCAATCTTAAAGAGGCAATCGTTGTTATCACAATCAAGTACTTATTGATGAGTGATTCTTGCTGGTAGTTACTTTTATTATAAATGAATATAGTACAGAGTATTCCAAGAAAAGCACTAATGAATATTATGAGAATGTTGAGCATGATCAATAGAATTTGAAACAAAAGATCTTATCCTAAAACCAGTTGGATATTCCAAAAAATTGTGTTGCAAAATATTTATAAAATTTTGATTAGGTAAGCTATAGATTGTCTCAAAACCCAGGAAATCTCTCTCAAAAATTGGAAAATCAGCTTAAAATCACCGGAAATTTCTTTTTTTCAGCACTTCCCCTATAAAATAGATTATTGAAAAGCAAATGAATTTCAACTCAGAATATGAGTTTGCCTAATATTCCAATCTTTTTTAGAATTCTCGTTCAATTTTAGTATCTCACCTGTACTTCAGATGTATGCTAATAAAAAAAGTGTATACAAAAACAGGAGAACATTATCCCAAAATATGGAAATGAAATAAAGCGGATTTTTCTACTGCTTTTTATCTGCTTCCTTTGCGCACGAATTATTTTTTAGAAAGCTCACCATATTTTTTTGAGATAAAATAAAAAACACTTTTTCATGCCTAACTTTTTAAAAGTCAAATTGACCCTTCTTGTTCTGATGTCATTTTTAATGAGTATCAGTATTACTCAGGCACAAGTTCCAGGTGCACCTACAAATTTGGTAGTAACGCCTATTAATACAGGAGGCATGATACAATTTACTAGACCGTCCAGTATTGGTGGTTCTGCTATTTCCAACTATGAGTATTCAACTGATAATGGCGCTACCTGGGTTACACCTTCACCGGCTGTAACGGAAAGTCCAATCATCATAAGCAGTGGTTTAACCAATTGTACTACATACTCAATAAAACTACGAGCAGTAAATGCCTCTGGAAGTGGAGCGGCTTCATCAGCTGTAAACTTAACGCCGACTGTATCCACTGATGGACGCGGTACCATTTGGACAGCAAGAACATCGGCCGCAAATAATAGTTGGTCAGGTGTAGCCTACGGCAATGGGCTTTTTGTGACGGTGTCAAATACTGGAACAGGCAACCGTGTGATGACAAGTCCTGATGGAATTACTTGGACGTCTAGAACCTCAGCATCTAATAATAACTGGAATAGTGTTACCTACGGCAACGGACTTTTTGTGGCGGTGGCAAGTTCTGGCACGGGTAATCGTGTGATGACCAGCCCTGATGGAATTAATTGGACGTCTAGAACCTCAGCAGCTGATAATAGCTGGAGAAGTGTTACCTACGGCAACGGACTTTTTGTGGCCGTATCAACTAGTGGCACGGGTAATTGTGTGATGACAAGTCCTGATGGAATTACTTGGACGTCTAGAACCTCTGCGGCTGATAATCTTTGGTGGAGTGTTACCTACGGGAATGGGCTTTTTGTGGCTGTGAGCTCTTTTGGCATTGGAAATAATGTGATGACAAGTCCTGATGGAATTACTTGGACGTCTAGAACCTCTGCGGCTGATAATGCTTGGTATGGTGTTACTTACGGGAATGGACGTTTTGTGGCCGTTGCCAATACTGGTATTAACAATCGTGTGATGACCAGCTCTGATGGAATAACCTGGACGGCTAGATACACGCCGGTTGATAATTCCTGGTATGGTGTTACATACGGGAATGGGCTTTTTGTGGCAGTGGCTGCATCAGGCACAGGAAACCGTGTGATGACAAGTCCTGATGGAATTACTTGGACGGCTAGAACTTCTGCGGCTGATAATTATTGGTGGGGTGTTACCTACGGGAATGGGCTTTTTGTGGCGGTGGCTCAAACCGGCACCGGAAACCGTGTGATGACAAGTAGTTTTGTAACTGCAGCAAACACCCCGGTAATTACTTCTGCAACACTTGGTAGCACCACTACCGTCAACTTTACACAATCGGCCTCAGCATTTGCGCCGTCAATAACTAATTATCAATATTCTACCAATAATGGCAGCAGTTGGGTAGCAGTATCACCTGCAACAACTTCAAGTCCATTAACAATTACCGGATTATCAAGCGGTATAAACACAATAATGATAAGGGCGGTTAATAGTGTGGGTAATTCATGTTCTTCTAATAAATATCAAAATTCATCATGTCCCACAGCTTCCACAGAAACAATAAGTGCCTGCAATAGTTATAGTTGGCATGGCACAACTTATACTACATCAAACAATACCGCAACTTGGACAGGAACCAATGCCGCCGGTTGTGATAGCGTTGTTACATTAAATCTTACCATCAATCCATCACCAACATCAGATATTACAAATAATACAGGTTCAACAGTGTTGACATGTTCAATAACAGCGATCAGTGTAACGGCAACGGGTGGTGTGTCTTACTCTTGGAGTAATAGCTTAGGTTCATCTGCCACTGCGAGCATTACAAATCCAGGAACATATACGGTTACCGTAACAGGAGCTAACGGTTGTACATCAACAGCAAGCATTACAGTAACGGAAGATATCACTGCGCCAACTGCTGGCATTACAAACAATACCGGTTCAACAGTATTAACATGTACAACAACAGCCATCAGTGTAACAGCAACAGGTGGTACATCTTACGCCTGGAGCAACAGTTTGGGAACTTCAGCCAATGCGAGCATTACTGCACCGGGTACCTACACAGTTACTGTAACTGGAGCTAATGGTTGTACATCAACTTCAAGCATTACTGTAACGCAAAATGTCACAGTACCAACAGCAGGGATCACTAATAATTCTAGTTCTACAATATTGACTTGTTCAAGAACATCTATCGTTGTAACAGCAACAGGTGGTGCTTCTTACTCATGGAGTAACAGCTTAGGCAATTCTGCTACTGCAAGCATCACTGCTGCGGGTACATACACCGTTACCGTAACAGGAACTAGTGGTTGTACATCAACAGCAAGTATAACAATTACAAGAGATGTTACATTGCCAACTGCAGATATTACAAACAACACCGGTACAACAATTTTAACTTGTGCTACACCGGCTATCAGTGTAACAGGAACGGGAGGTGTGTCTTACTCTTGGAGTAACAGCTTAGGCAATTCTGCTACTGCGAGCATTACAACTCCAGGTACCTATACGGTAACAGTAACAGGAGCAAACGGTTGTTCATCATCGTCAAGCATTACTGCCACACAAAATATCACAGCCCCAACAGCAGGTATTACAAATAACACGGGTTCAACTTTGTTGACATGCTCGAGAACAGCCATCAGTGTAACGGCAACGGGTGATGGAACTTATTCATGGAATAATAGTTTGGGTTCATCTGCTACTGCAAGCATTACAGCTCCTGGCACCTACACAGTTACTGTAACTGCATCTAATGGTTGTACATCAACGTCAAGCATTACAGTTACGCAGGATATTACAGCACCAACAGCAGCGATCACCAATAATACAGGCTCAACAGTATTAACTTGTGCTACTACTGCCATCAGTGTAACGGCTACAGGAGGCACATCTTACTCTTGGAGTAATAGTTTAGGTTCGTCTGCTGCTGCAAGCATAACATCTCCTGGAACCTACACAGTTACTGTAACTGGAGCTAATGGTTGCACATCAACAGCGAGCATCACAGTAACGCAAAATAATGCAACATCAACAGGCGATACTACTGCGTTTGCATGTGGCAGTTTTGTATGGTACGGAACAACGTACAACAACTCAGCTACACCAACCCATACTTTCGCTAATGTAAATGGTTGTGATTCTGTGGTAACATTACATTTAATTGTAGGTTATGCTAATACAGGAGATACAACTGTAGCTGCATGCGATAGCTTTACTTGGTATGGGTCAACTTATACCAGCTCAGCAAATCCAACACATACATTTACCAATGCGAGTGGTTGTGATTCAGTTGTAACGGCTCACATCACCATCAACAATTCAACTTCATCATCATACAATGATGTGGCTTGTAATACATTGACATTACCATGGGGAACTGTGGTAACAACAACAGGAGATTATGTTCATACTTATCAAACTATTCATGGTTGTGATTCTGTTGTTACGGCTCACATCACCATCAACTACTCAACTTCATCTTCATACAATGATGTTGCTTGTAACACATTGACTTTACCATGGGGAACTGTGGTAACTGTATCAGGAAACTACGACCACACCTATCAAACAGTTCATGGTTGTGATTCAGTGGTAACAGCTCATATTGTTATCAACTACTCAACAACTTCTGAATTCAATGACACAGCTTGTAACACATTGACCTTACCATGGTCGCAAGTTGTTACAACAACTGGAGATTATGTTCATACTTATCAAACAGTTCATGGTTGTGATTCTGTTGTTACCGCACATATCGTTATCAACTATTCAACTTCATCTTCATACAATGATGTTGCTTGTAATACATTGACCTTACCATGGGGAACTGTGGTAACAACTTCAGGTGATTATGTTCACACTTATCAAACAGTGAATGGTTGTGATTCAGTGGTTACTGCACACATCACCATCAACTATTCAACTTCATCTTCATACAATGATGTTGCTTGTAACACATTGACATTACCATGGGGAACTGTGGTTACTGCTTCTGGAAACTACG
>CANGIT010000010.1 GCA_947454155.1 Chitinophagaceae bacterium | reverse complement strand
GATTCAGTGGCAACAATGGATTTGACCATCAACCAACCTACCAGCAGCAATGAGTCAGTTGCGTCTTGCAACAGTTACGAATGGAATGGTACGGTGTACACACAATCGGGTACATACACTTTTACTACTAATAATGCCAATGGCTGTGATTCAGTGGCTACGCTCGATTTGATCATCAACCAACCAACAAGCAGTAACCAGTCGGTTGCATCATGCAATAGTTACGAATGGAACGGTACGGTGTACACACAATCGGGTACATACACTTTTACTACTAATAATGCCAATGGCTGTGATTCAGTGGCTACATTGGAATTAACGATTAATGCATCAACTGGCAGTAGTCAATCTATAGCATCATGTGATAGTTATGAGTGGAACGGTACGGTGTACACGCAATCAGGTACATACACTTTCACCACCAATAACGCCAATGGTTGCGATTCAGTAGCCATCCTTAATCTCTTCATCAACAGTATCGGCACACTTTCTGCCGGAGCCGACCAGGCGGTTGATACAGGTGTGATTGTTCAGCTCAATGGAAGTTATATAGGAGGAAGTGTGGCGGGTTATCAATGGATAGGAAACGGGCAGTTTATTCCAGACATTACCACACTTAATGCACAATATATACCTACATCAGATGAGGTGGCTGCAGGCATTGCGGTGTTGGTGCTTGAAGCCAATACAGCTTGCGGAATTGCAACGGATACGGTAAATATTTACCTGTCTAATCCCACGCCTGTTACTGATTTAAGACTTTCCGGTAATAGAATCGGTATCAAGAATCAATTGAATTGGGTAACAACCAATGAAATCAATTGCCATGGCTTCCAATTGGAAAGGTCAATTGATGGTATTAATTTCAGCACCATCGGTCAAGTGACAACATCAGCTCCGAATGGAACTTTCAATGGTACACTGCGTTACAGTTATGCCGACAATCAAAACAACGGACAGAATTTGTACTATAGGGTTCGTCAGATGGATAATGACGGAAGATCGAAATTGAGTAATACGGTCATGATTGACGGTTTGAAAAATTTCAGTGAAACTACAGTGTTTATCTATCCTAATCCTACATCTGCCATTTTGAATGTGTCGGTAAACAGCAATCGCGCACAAAAAATCGGACTGTCGGTATTGGATGCCAATGGCAGAAGAATGATCCAAACTTCCGGAACGATGAGCACTGGACTGAATTGGTTCAAGCTTAATGTTGCTGGTATGGCACAAGGTGTTTATTTCATTCAAGTCACAGATGAAAAAGGCAATAATTCCACCATTGGAAGATTTGTGAAGCAATAAAAAACTGAATGATATTTTTTGTCAAAACGGCCGTAACAACGGCCGTTTTTTATTTTGTAAATGAATGACTAATTTGCGTTGATGCCTCAAGGGGCTAATTTTATCCTCATCCGCATATGAAAAAATGCATACTGATTTGTTTTTCGCTTGCTTTTCTATTTTTTACAATGGAAAGTTGCAGAAGTTCCCGTGCAACCTCAGGCATTTCTTCCAATCATCAAATTGTTAGTCATGTCAAATTGAAAAAGAAAATTCCGGCAGTGTCGATCAATGTGGAAAATGTGACTGCTGATGAGTTGTTGGATTTTGCTGAAACCTTGATTGGCGTCAAATATCAGTATGGTTCATGCGATAAAGAAAAAGGATTTGATTGTTCTGGATTCATTTGGTATGTGTTCAATCATTTCAATATCAAGGTGCCCAGGACTTCAGAGCAATTTACCAATGCAGGAAAAGAAGTTTCCATGAATGATGCCAGACGAGGAGATTTGATATTGTTTACCGGCAGTGATCCCAATAGTGGTGTCGTGGGACATATGGGATTGATTACTGAAAATAAAAATAACCACATCACCTTCATTCATTCAGCTTCCGGAGGAGGTCGAGGAGTTTCCAAAGCGCAGATGAGTGGTTATTTTACAGCTCGTTTTGTAAGAGTGAACCGGATATTCTTTAAAAACTAAATCGGATTATCCCAGAAGCTCCAACTCATGTTTACATATTCGGTATGATGTTCATTGGTTTCGGGCCAGTGGCTCTTGTCGAAGCCTGGCGCTTTTTCCAGCACCTCTCTTTTTTCATGGAAGCGAAAAACTTTTTTGTCGGGGTCGATAGTTAACAAGTGGAAGGGAATGGCGAAGAACTTTTCTCCAATGCCAAGAAATCCTCCAAATTCAATCACATAATATTCGATATTCCCTGTTCTGATATCCAGCATGATGTCGTGAATCTTACCCATATCTTCATTTTGGTTGTTGGTTACTTTGTCTCCGATGATAGAGCCTGCGGTTAAAAACTTGAGCGGTGTATTTACATAAGGATCGCCTTCATATTTTCCGGAGAAGTTGTCTTTGAAAAAGCTGGTCATGTTGTTGAGTTTTTTGTGATAGGATGAAATCTTTGATGGGGTAAACTTAGTGCACGAATAAAAGTTGAATACTGATCAATATCACCACTTCAACTGATTTTCATTTTTTTTGAAGGCAAATCAAAGTAAATCGGTCCGCCAAAATCCGCCAAAATCAGTTAATTTCGCCATTCAAAAAGAGAACTGAAGACAATGAAGAATATTCGTAATTTTTGTATCATCGCCCACATCGACCATGGTAAAAGTACCCTGGCCGATAGGCTGTTGCAAACCACCAATACCATCAGCGACCGCGATATGCAGGCGCAAGTGCTGGATGATATGGATCTGGAGCGTGAAAAAGGGATCACCATCAAGAGTCACGCGATTCAAATTAACTATCCGTATAAAAGTTCTGGCTCTCCACTCGCCGTGGGAGATGGCATTTATACCCTAAATTTAATTGATACACCCGGACATGTGGATTTCAGTTACGAAGTAAGCCGTGCGTTGGCAGCTTGCGAAGGTGCGTTGTTATTGGTAGATGCCACGCAAGGTATTCAGGCGCAAACCATCAGCAATCTCTATCTCGCACTTGAAAATAATCTCGAAATCATTCCTGTGATCAATAAAATCGACATGGATGGCGCGATGATTCCGGAAGTGAAAGACCAGATCATCGATCTGATCGGTTGTAAGGAAGATGAGATTTTATTAGCCAGTGGAAAAAGCGGAATCGGTATTGAGGAGATCCTTCAGGCCATATGCGAAAGAATTCCGGCACCCAAAGGAGATCCCAATGCTCCTTTACAGGCATTGATATTTGACAGTGTTTTTAATAGTTTCAGAGGAATCATTGTTTATTATCGCATTTTTAACGGTTCCATCAAAAAAGGAGATAAGGTTAAATTCTTCAGCACCGATAAGGAGTATGAAGCTGATGAGGTGGGTATATTGAAACTTTCACTCGACAAAAAAGACCAGGTGAATTGCGGTGATGTGGGATACATCATCACGGGTATCAAAAATGCGAAAGAGGTAAAAGTGGGAGACACACTTACCACTGTTGTGAATCCAACTGATAATCGAATTGATGGTTTCGAAGAAGTGAAGCCCATGGTTTTCGCTGGCATCTTTCCGGTAGATACCGATAAATTTGAAGAGCTGAGAGACTGTATGGAAAAACTTCAGTTGAATGATGCCTCACTCACATTTGAGCTGGAAACTTCACAAGCACTCGGCTTTGGTTTTCGTTGCGGATTCCTTGGCTTGTTACACATGGAGATCATTCAGGAAAGATTGGAGCGTGAATTCAATCAGACCGTCATCACCACGGTTCCCAACGTTAGCTTTATCGCCTACACCAACAAGGGCGAAAAAGTGGATGTACACAATCCAGCCACATTACCCGATCCCACTCGAACCGAACGCATAGAAGAGCCTTTCATCAAAGCACAGATCATCACCAAGCCCGATTATATCGGTAATATCATGACGCTTTGCATCAGCAAACGAGGCATGCTCATCCATCAGGGATATCTTACACAAACCAGAGTGGAGCTTATTTTTGAAATGCCTTTGACGGAAATCGTTTTTGATTTTTATGATAAGCTGAAATCGCAAACCAGAGGTTACGCTTCTTTTGATTATCATCCGATTGGTTTCAGGGAAAGTGATATTGTGAGGATGGACATCTTGCTGAATGGCGAAAAAGTAGATGCATTGAGCGCATTGATCCACAGAAGCCGCTCGCAGGAATTTGGCCGTAAGCTTTGCGAAAAACTAAAGGAACTGCTGACCCGTCAACAATTTCAAATTGCCATACAAGCCGCCATCGGTGCCAAGGTGATTGCACGCGAAAATATCAGTGCCATGCGTAAAGATGTTACTGCCAAATGTTATGGCGGGGATATCAGCCGTAAGCGAAAATTGCTTGAAAAGCAGAAAGAAGGAAAGAAGAGAATGCGCCAGATTGGAAATGTAGAGGTACCGCAGGAAGCATTTCTCGCCGTGTTGAAGTTGGATGATTAATATTCAATTCGAAATAATAAATCAGCCCACCAATTTATTGGTGGGCTGATTTATGTAAAGCCTATCAGATTAAATAATTGACGTGCTTTAAAAATTGGGGGTTACATCGAAATTATTTCAGCGCTTCGATTTTCTTTACAAAGTTTCCTTTGGGCTGTGCGCCAACAAGTTTGTCTACCACTTTTCCGCCTTTGATGAAAAGAATGGCCGGAATGCTGGTGATGCCAAAATTCATGGAAATCTGAGGGTTTTGGTCAACGTTTACTTTTCCGATATTCACTTTTCCTTCGTATTCTTTTGCCAGTTCTTCAATAACGGGTCCGATGGCACGGCAAGGTCCGCACCATTCTGCCCAGAAATCAACTACCGATAATTTGTCTGAAGCGATCACATCCTGCTGGAAGTTCGCGTCTGTAAATGATAAGGCCATTGTATATTGTTTTTAATTTAAAAAATGATGAACTGCAAAGTTAACCCCATATCAGCTTTGAATCGCAGTGATATTTCCACAATCCTGCTTTTGGCATGTTAATTTGTTTTCAGGTTGATTTTTATACTGTTGCTACAGTAACATCAATATGGTTGTTTTTGTTCAGATATTCTATCATATCGTCGTTGAGTAAAAATCCTTTTTCGAAAGTGGACAGGGTGAATTTTTTTTGCAGCAGATCATCCATGATATTGAATTTCAGGGTGGTGTTGCCGGGATTTTTTTTGATGTTGTCCGTCATGAAGGATACAAATTCCTCATCGATCAGCTGTGGGGCGATATCGAGATGGATTTGCCGGGTCATGCTGGTTTTTACGGTTTCTAGCAAATGAAGTTTATTGATCTTGAACTCATACTGCCCCGAATTGAATCGTTCTTTGAAACCGCCCTCAATCATCAGCAATTGTCCTTTTTCGAGATAGTGATTGTATTTCATGTAGTCTTCACTCCACAGCATGAATTCTGTTTTTCCACTGAAATCTTCTAGTTGTAAGGAAGCGAATTTTTTGCCTGTCTTGGTCAGCCGATGTTGTGCATCAATCACCAAGCCGGCCAGTCGAAAAGATTTTGAAGTGGGGGACTGGTTGATATTGTTTTTTACTTCATTGAAATCACTGAGCTGAGCGATGTTGTAATGCCGCATTTCAAATTTGAAATTGTCGAGCGGATGCCCGCTGATGTACATCCCTGTAACCTCTTTCTCGAAATCGAGTTGTTCTACCAGCTGCCAGGGAGCGCAGGGCGATAATTTGGGCGGCACAATTTCGGGCATTTGTAAATCGCCGAAAAGCGTGTTGGTGGCGCTGTTGGATTGTGACTGAAATACGGCGCCAAATTTTACGATTTTCTCCAATGCCGAAAGGTCGCCCGGAGCCTGGTAAAAATATTGGGCGCGATGCAGTTCGGTGAAGCAGTCGAAGGCGCCGGAATAGATAAGGCTTTCCATCGATTTCTTGTTGACCGCACGTAGGCTCACTCTTTTGACAAGGTCGAACATGTCGCGGAAGTGACCATTCTTATTTCTGTCTTCTATGATGTTGTCGATGGCGGCTTCGCCCACACCTTTCAGTCCACTGAAGCCAAAACGGATTTCTCCTTTCTTGTTCACCGCAAATCCATTTTGCGATTCATTGATATCGGGCCCCAATACCTTCAAACCCATCTTCTTACACTCTTCCATGAAAAAGGTGATCTTGTCGATGCTGCCCGCATGATTGAGCACTGCAGCCATGTATTCGCTGGGGTAATGGGCTTTGAGATAAGCAGTTTGATAAGCCACAAACGCGTAGCAAGTAGAATGCGATTTATTGAAGGCATATTGGGCAAAGGCTTCCCAGTCGCTCCATATCTTTTCCAGCTTTTCGGAGGCATGTCCTTTGGCTGTAGCACCATTTACAAACTGCACTTTCATTTTGTTAAGTGTGGCAATTTGCTTTTTACCCATCGCTTTTCGCAAAACGTCGGCATCTCCTTTACTGAATCCGGCCAATTTCTGCGACAGCAACATCACCTGTTCTTGGTAGACGGTGATGCCATAGGTTTCTTCGAGGTATTCCTGCATGTCGGCCAGGTCGTAGGTTACTTCCTCACGGCCATGCTTACGTGCCACAAACTGGGGAATGTAAGCCATAGGACCCGGACGGTAAAGGGCGTTCATGGCGATGAGGTCTTCAAATTTATCGGGCTTGAGTTCGCGCAGGTATTTTTGCATCCCGGCACTTTCAAACTGGAAGGTGGCGTTGGTGTCGCCTTGCTGGTAGAGCTGATAGGTTTTTTCGTCGTCCAGTGGTATGTAGTCGATATCGATGCTTACACCATGATTCTGTTTGATCAGGGATAACGCAGTTTTGATGATGCTCAGGGTTTTTAATCCCAGGAAGTCCATCTTGATGACACCGGCTTCTTCAATGGTATTTCCTTCAATTTGTGTAAGCCATAAATCAGAGTCCTTGGATGTGGCTACAGGAATCAATTCGGTGAGGTCTTTGGGTGCAATGATGATACCTGCGGCATGTACACCTGTATTTCTGACCGACCCTTCAAGCACTTCAGCTTCTTTCAGAATCCTGGCTTCCAGGTTGTCGCCATGATAGATTTCTCTTAATTTTTTTACCTGTTCAAAATCTTCGGAGCCCAGCTGCTCTTTGTCTTCCAGCGATTTTTCGCCTTCTTTGGCTTCTTTATTGGTCATGGGCGCTTTCAGCAAGCGCTTTAGAGAGATGCCTGGTTTTTCAGGAATCAGCTTGGTAATGGCGCGGCTGTCGGCCAGCGGCAGGTCCATTACCCTCGCCACATCGGCGATACTGCTTTTGGCTGCCATGGTGCCGTAAGTGATAATTTGGGCTACCTGGTTCTTGCCGTATTTCTGCACCACATAATCTATCACTTTTTGTCTGCCTTCATCATCAAAATCAGTATCAATATCGGGCATTGACTTACGCTCGGGATTTAGGAAACGCTCAAACAGCAAATTGTATTTGATAGGGTCGATGTTGGTGATACCAATGCAATAGGCCACCACACTTCCCGCTGCCGATCCTCTGCCAGGCCCAACGAATACACCCAGTTCTCGACCGGCTTTGATGAAATCACTTACAATCAGAAAGTAGCCGGCAAAGCCCATTTTTTCAATGATGCCCAGTTCGAAGCTGATGCGTTCTTCGGCTTCGGGGGTCAGAATCTTATAGCGCTCTCTGGCTCCTGCCCAGGTGATGCTGGCCAGGTATTCGTCCTGGGTTTTGAAATTGGACGGCACCACAAAGTGGGGAAGCAAAATATCTTTTTTCAGATCCAGCAATTCCACTTTGGAAACGATTTCGTTGGTGTTGTCGATGGCTTCGGGCAGGTCGGCAAAAACCTCGCTCATCTGCTGCGTGGTTTTGAAGAAAAACTGGTCGTTGGGAAATGCGAATCTTTTGTTTTTGGTCATCACATCATCATCACTAAACTCCCGCAAGGCAGGCGTGCTTTGCTTTTCGCCAGTGTTGATGCAAAGAAGAATATCATGTGCGTTGAAATCGCTTTGATCCACATAATGACTGTCGTTGCTGGCAATAACTTTCACATTGTGCTTTTTGGCGAATTTGAGCAGGATCTCATTCACCCTGTCTTGTTCGGCCATGCCATGTCTTTGCAGCTCCACATAGTAATCTTCCTGAAAAATATTAAGCCACCATTTGAATTCATTTTCACCTTCTTCTTCTCCGTGTTTTAGAATGGTTTGGGGCACCAGGGCTCCAAGGCAACAGGTAGTGGCAATCAGTCCTTCATGATATTTATGAATCAGTTGTTTGTCGATGCGCGGATATTTGGAATACATGCCTTCGATGTAGCCCAGCGATGTAAGCTTTACCAGGTTTTTATAGCCGGTTTCATTCTTGGCCAACAGTATCTGATGATGGCGTGGATCTTTCTCTTCTTTGCTGAATGTTTTCCGAGTTCTGTCTTGGGTGATGTAAAATTCGCAACCTACAACTGGCTTGATTTTGGGCTTGCCATTTTCGTCAAGATGGTTGTAGGCTTCCTTTACAAATTCGAAGGCGCCAAACATGTTGCCATGATCGCTGATGGCGAGTGCAGGCATGCCGTCGGCTATCGCTTTTTTATACAGGCTTTTTATGGGCGCAGCGCCATCAAGCAAAGAGTATTGGGTATGTACGTGGAGATGGCTGAACTTCATGTTATTGTTTTTTCAATTGGTCTTGTTATCGCTGCATTTCACTCGCACTTATCTTGTGCTATTTAAAGCAAAATTGATTTAATAAAAATGAACAAGACCGCCTGCAAATATCGTTTTAACCTGGCATGATTCCCGATGAAATTTTTCCACAAAATTCATCCTACATTAAGGGATGAAACGATGAGTGGAAACATAAAAATTAGGATCCGTTTTCAGTTCCAGGGTCTTCATTTTTTTTATTTTGAATGTTTGTGGTGAGGTAGTAGGATGAATCCAGAAATACTTGCCATTGTTCAGCGCTATTTTAACTGGCATATTGAAACCTTCGTTACAGTCAGTCCACCAAGCTAAAAGGTTGCCACTGTCTCCATACATATAGTTTAAAACAGGGATTTGAGTTGAGCGTAAATACAGGTCGAATATTTTAGATAAGTCTTTGCCGGCCGCTGCTGAAATGAAGGCTTCAATCTGCTGTGTGGTAACAGTTTGGTGGTAGAATGTTTTGTTCATCTTCAAGAGCATATTCCTGAATTTTTTGTCGTTATCGAAAAGCTGTCGGATTGTGTGCACAAGATTGCCGCCTTTATCATACATATCACCACTGCCTTCTTTATTTACGCCGTAGGGTCCAATGATAGGCTTATCGTTGCCAATGTTACTTCTTTCTCCCTGAACATAACTGTCGGCAGCCGCTTTGCCGTAATAATATTCCACAAATAAGGCTTCGCTGTAGTTGGTGAAACTTTCGTGAATCCACATGTCGGCAATGTCTTTGGAGGTGATGCTGTTGGCAAACCATTCGTGTCCGCTTTCGTGCACGATGATGAAATCCCATTTCATGCCCCATCCACTGTTGGACCTGTCGTGTCCGAGATAGCCATTTTTGTAGGCATTGCCGTAGGCTACAGCGCTTTGGTGTTCCATTCCCAAATGAGGTGCTTCTACCAATTTATAGCCGTCTTCGTAAAAAGGATAGGGGCCAAACCAATGTTCAAATGCTTTCATCATCCTTGGTGCGTCGGCAAATTGTTTTTTTGCTTTTTCTTCATTGTAGTCGAGCACATAATAATCCATTGGTAATTTTCCATTCAGTCCGGAATAGGTATCGGAGAAATGGATGTATTTACCGATGTAAGGAACAATGTTGTAGTTGTTGATAGGGTTCTGTACCATCCATGTCCATTCGGTTTGATTGCCGGGCATTTGTTTTTGGCTGATGAGTTTTCCGTTGCCTACTCCCACAAGTGTGTCGGGGGTGATGATGCGTAAAGTACATCCCATATCCGGCTCGTCCGATTGTATGTCTTTACAAGGATACCAAACGCTGGCACCCAGTCCCTGGCAGGCGACACTAACGAATGGTCTGCCCATCTGGTCTTTTTTCCATATCCATCCGCCATCCCATGGCGGGGTTACGGCTTCACGGGGTTGGCCGTGAAAATAAAAACGCATAGTTCTTATGGTGCTGGATGGGTAGGCGGCCATGTTCACCCAATAAACATTTCCTTCTCGGGTGAAATCAAAGTGCCTGCCAGCTTCAACAACACTGTCTAATATCATCGGTTCCTGAAGGTCTATTTGCATTTTTTCAACGCCGGCATCTTTGAAGGTGATGGTATTGCAACCTGAAATTTGTTTTTGAATGATGTCGGGCGTAACGCTGATGTCGTAGTGAAGCACATTCCAATTCGATCTGCCCGGACCATTGCTGCCTCTTAACGTGTCTTGATGGGTGAAATGATTTTCTTGTGCAAAAACTTGGGGCGCCCAATGATTGATAACGAGAAAAAGGAGAATGAAAATCGACTTGGTTTTATGTGGCATGATGGAAAGAATAGGATTTTAAAATTAGTCTTTTTAAGCGATTTCAGCCGACGGAATTGAAAGTGCATTGCCATTGATTTGTTACATTTAGCCAATGAAATGGATGGAGTTGCAAATAAAACGGATGATGTTGTTCTGCTTACTGTCTTTACTGTTGCTGGCTTGTGGGGAGCAAACCGTTCGTCACCAAAAAATATTTCGTTACAATGAGGTTTCAGGCCTTGCCACGCTCGATCCTGCTTTTGCACGCAGTCAGGCCATCATGTGGCCGGTTCATCAGCTTTTTAATACATTACTTGAAACCGATAGCCTTTTGGGATTGAAAGGTTCTTTGGCCAGCACATGGACGGTGACTGCCGATAAAATGTGTTACACTTTTCAATTGCGGTCGGATGTTTATTTTCACGATGATCCTGCTTTCGGAAAAAATGGAACGAGAAGGCTGAAGGCAAAAGATGTGGCGTTCAGTTTTACTCGCCTCATCAATCCCAAAACTGCCAGCCCCGGGGCCTGGATATTCAATAACATCGTAGCTGCTGATTCTCCTTTTGTTGCTGTGAATGATACTGTTTTTCAAATCAGGCTGAGCAAGCCTTATGCGTTGTTGCCCGCTTTGCTTACCATGCCTTACTGTTCTATATTGCCTGAAGAAGCGGTATTGAAATATGGGGCCGATTTCGGTCGTCATCCTGTGGGTACAGGCCCATTCAGATATGTGGCCTGGCAGGAAGGACAGTTGCTGGTGTTAAAAAAAAATGAACGCTATTTTGAAACTGATGCCAAGGGTAATCGATTGCCATATCTGGAGGGTGTCAATATCAGTTTTCTGGAAAGTCGTGCCGCTGAATTTTTGGCTTTCTCTCAAGGTGAACTGGATTTTATCAATGACCTTGATCCTTCTTTCAAAGATGAAATGCTTACCCGAACGGGCAAATTGCGTAAGGCATGGGTCGGTAAAATAGCCATGGAACAGCATCCTTATTTGAATACCGAATATCTGGGAGTATTGATGAAGGACAGCATCAATAACGTCAGCCCCTTACAAAATAAATGGGTCCGGAAGGCTTTGTCTTATTCCATCGACAGAAAAAAAATGATTCTTTTTCTTCGCAACAATATCGGCACACCTGCGCTGCATGGCTTTGCTCCCGATGGGTTTCCCTCCGTTATTCGCAATGATGATCAGGGCACAGGTTATGATACTGCAATCGCCAGGAGATTATTGCTGCATGCGGGTTATGGCCCCGGCCATCCGATGCCTCCCATCACTTTGGTGACTGTTCCCAATTATGCAGCCATGGGGTCTTTTCTGGTCAATGAATTATCGAAGGCAGGGTTCAATATTCAACTGGAAGTGATACAAAAAACGGTATTGCTCGAAAAAATGTCGGCCTCGCAGGTGGCTTTTTTCAGAGGCAGCTGGATCGCCGATTTTCCCGACGCTTTGAACTTCATGAGTGTTTTTTACAGTAAGCATCCTGCGCCTCCCAATTATACCCGCTATCACAATGCTCACTTCGATTCTTTGTATGAATATGCACTTTCAGAAACAGAGATATCCAAAAGATCGGAGGCCTGTCATCAAATGGAAGTCTTGCTGATGGAGGATTTGTCAGTCATTCCCTTATGGTACGATAAGGTGATCCATCTTCGTCAGCTTGATGTGAAGGGCTTTCATCCCAATGCGCAAAACATGCTGGAGCTCAGGCATGTTGAAAAATAAAAAGCGACCGCTGAAGTCGGCCGCTTTTCAAAAAAAACACAATGAAAGTTTATTTAGTTTTTCAAGATTTTTCTGGTTTGTTTTTCGCCTGCTGAAGTTACTTCCAGGATGTAGTTGCCTTTAGGCAATGAACCGAAATTGCTCAGTACAATGATATTGTCTCCTTTTTGCAATTCAGCATTTCTGCGCACCAGTTCCTTGCCGTCGAAAGAAAGAATGCGGCAAATGGCATTGGCGTCTGTTTGGCTGTTGATGGCTATTTTGATGTCGGAGATGAATGGATTGGGATAAACGTTGAATTTGTCTACGTTCATGCCGCCGCTGATTCTTACGGCAATCACTTTAGAGAAAGTGTATTTACCATCCGTATCAAAAATTCTCAATCTGTAGTATACAATAGGCGAAGAGGTATTGAGTACATCTGTGAACTGATAGCTGTGGGCTAAAGATGATGAACCGTTGCCATTTACTTTTCCTCTGCTGATGAAATGAACACCATCATCGCTTCTTTCAATTTCGAAATAATCGTTGTTGATTTCATTTTGAGTCACCCATTTCAACAGTGAAGTTCTTTCGGTAAGCAAGCTCGCAGTTAAAGAGGAGAATTTAACCGGAGTAGGAGCGCCGGCTTCACCAATTACAGCAGTGCCATCATCTGTAAACAAGTCGCCTACAACAGAGTTGCCCGAAATTCTTGCAGTATTTACAATAGTACCTGGAATGGCGCCTGCTTTTACTTTGAATCTCACAGTGTATTCTCCGGCAGCTCCGGTTGGTAGTTCACCTCCAGCAGATCCGGTAGCACCATTGCCGATGAAGAATTTCACATAAGTTCTGTTGCCCACAGTGCCAACAAAAGCCTGGTCGGCATCTTGTGCATCAGATTTGAATCCAACAGCAACGCCAGCCGCATTTACCACTTCAAGTGAATTGGGAACATAGGTGACATTGCGTGGCAATGAGTCAACAATGAAAGTGTTGTAAGCAGATCCAACGCCCTGGTTGGAACCGGAAAGCGTATAGGTGAGTTCTTCGTTTGAATCTACAAATCCATTGTTGTTGGCATCTGCAACAGTTTTAGTCAGGGTAACCGTTGGGTCTTTCACTCTGATGCAGAAAGTGAAAATGCTGGGGAAGTACATGTCGGCTTCGGTACCAAACTGAACGGTAACGCTGGTAGCATTTGGCGCGATATTGTAACCTGACCCTACATTCACCATGTCGATGTCGATGCCCATTTGATTGGTGTAGGCAGGAAGTCGGCTGCTATCGGTATAGCCGTTTTTGGTGATGCTGCCGTTCCAGAAATTGGTGGCAGGATTCATTCTGTTGGAAACTGTGGTGTTGTTGATTTTGATGAAGTCGCCGTCAGGATTGGTGGTAGAAGAACCCAGATTGGCATCTCCTTCCCAAGCCATGGTGCCCATCACTGCTTCATCTGCAGCCAATGGAGTACTGGGGACGTTTAAACCGTTCAAAGCGATAGTGAGATAGGCAGTAGTACCATTGTTATAAACCTGAGCAAATCCATCGTATAATCTTACACTGTTGTAAGGCTGAGTAGCATTTTCATAAGCCACCACAATGCACCAGCCGCCGAATTTACCGCCATTGCTGGAAGTGCCGGGTGTAACAGGTAGATTGGCAACTGTATATCTTCCTGCACCGTTTCCGTTGATGTAAGAAGTGATGTCGATGTAGGATTGGTAAGCTGTTTCAGTAGTAGAGATGGCGTATTGATCTACGTTGATGGAAGGAGCGATGGCATCGAAATAATTGCCTGAAGTGCCTTTGCGGATTTTGATTTTGCGAAGCGTATCAGGAGAAGCCGTTACAACAGATGAGTTGATTTTGCCACCCCAGTATAAACGCGCGAAACGGATGGTGTTGATACCGGCAGGTAGGTTGAGGTCGGCTGCAGAGGAATTGACCGTGCTTGAATTGTCATCGATGTCGATGTATTGCATGTTGCTGTTGTCGTTACCGTACTGACTGTTACCTAAACCACCCACGCCATTGTTGGGGTCGCCGGTTTGGTTCATTTTGGTAAGGTTTACAGCATTGTTTTCGATGATGTGAAGAATGCCGTTGCCAAACATGGTGGTACCACCTTTGATATTTTCGGAAAAAATCTGGCTGAATGGACGAATGGAATTCTGCGCGTTGGCAGTAAAAGAGAGTAAAGTCAACACTACGATGGTGATGGTGGACCTTGAAGTTGTGTTTGTAAGCATTTTCTTGTTTTTGGGGGTAAAGAAAAATGGCTCACAGGAGATGGGGATTGGTGAGTGTTTCGAAGGATAATAGATTGCTATCTTAAAAAGAAAAAATAACTAAATCTTGGTACGTGGCTATTCAGGGGTATAGGAGTAAGAAGAGTGGAACTCGATTGTAAAACTATACAAAATAAATAAAGATGCAAATGTTTTGAAAGATTTTTTGTAGAAAAAATCCGCAAGGGTAAAGGCTTGCGGATTAATTCTTATTCGTTGGTTTTCAACGTAAAAAGAGAAATCATATATAATGTTACTGATCTTTAGTGCTTTAATTTTTCGGCAAATTCTTTTTTGAATTTTTCTACTTTGGGTCTTACCACCAGATGGCAATAGGGCTCTTCGCCATGTCCTGCAAAATAATCCTGGTGGTAGTTTTCGGCCGGATAAAAAACACTGAAGGCAGTTATTTCAGTTACGATGGGCAGGTGGTAAACACCTGAAGTGTCAAGTTGATTTTTATAGGCGGTGGCAATATCTTTTTGAGCTGCGTCGTGATAAAATATAACACTTCTGTATTGGGTGCCGATATCGTTGCCTTGTCTGTTGAGGCTAGTGGGGTCATGGGTTTTCCAGAATACTTCCAGCAATTCTTCGAAGCTGATCAACGACGTGTCGAAAATGATTTGAAGACATTCTGCATGTCCTGTACTTCCTGTGCAAACAGTTTTGTAATCCGGTTGTTCCATATGTCCACCACTATAGCCACTGGTGACTTTCAATACACCTTTCAATTGTCCAAATACGGCCTCTGTGCACCAGAAGCACCCATTGCCTAAAGTTGCAGTTGCTGTTTGCATGTTTTTACTTGTAAATTTGCGGTCTAATTAATCAGCATGAGAGTATTTCCCCGGCTTGTTTCAAAATTATTGCTTTTGTTTTTGATAACGCTGTTTTATTCATGTTCTGCTGTAAAAAATGGACCTATGTCTTCCACAAAAAATCATGTCATCCGCCTGAAACCCGGCGCCGATCTTCGCGCATCCATTCAGCAATATGTGAATGACCACCACATCAAAGCCGGCTGGATGGTCACTTGTTCGGGCAGTTTGACGGATTATAACATTCGCATGGCCAATCAGCCCGGGGGAACCACAGGTTCTGGACATTTTGAAATCGTAGCCTTGTCGGGCACTTTATCCGTCAATGGTTCTCATCTGCACATCAGCATCAGCGATAGCACAGGCGCAACCATCGGTGGCCATTTGCTTGAAGGTTGTAAAGTATATACCACTGCCGAAATCGTCATGCAGAGCGATGGTGATTTGTTGTTCAAAAGGGAGAAAGATGGTTCTACGCCTTGGGAGGAATTGCAGATTGAAAACTTAAAACCCTGATCCATACGCATGAAATTTTTTCCGGAATCTTGTTTGGTTCAGTTGGAATTCGAAAAGGTCCAGCAATTGTTAGAAGCCCATGGCAGAGGTGAATACGCCAAAAAGAAAGCGGCTCAGTTGCGTATCCATACCCGTAAGGAATACATCGAAAAAGAGCTTCGTCAAACCTACGAATACCATATCATCCACACTGGAGGCTTGTATTTTCCCAACGATTTTATTTATCCGGTGTCACGCGATTTGAAATTGCTTTCGATTCCAGGCGCAGCCCTAAATGGCGAGCAGTTCATCACCATCAGAAAGCTGGCCGAAAATGCCGGAAACATCTATCGTTGGTTTGATGCCGAAAGAAGAGAGACTTACCCATTTCTCTCGATGATCACCGATGGTTCTTATTTCGAAAAAAAAATCATCACACTGATCGATGAGGTGCTGGATGAGGTGGGGCAAGTGAAAGACAATGCCAGTGATGATTTGTCTCGAATCAGGATGTCGTTGTACAGAAAGCGTAACGAATTGCGCAAGGTGTTCGATCGTATTCTTTCCAAACTCAATAAGCAAGGGTATCTGGCCGATATCGAAGAAAGTTTCATGAATGGCAGAAGGGTGCTGGCCGTTTTTGCCGAACAAAAAAGAATGGTCAAAGGGATTTTGCATGCCGAAAGCGATAGCCGCAGAACCAGCTTCATCGAGCCGGAGGAAACAACAGAGTTGAACAATGAAATTTTTTCGCTGGAAAACGAAGAGGCCAAAGAAGTGTATCGTATCCTGAAAGCACTCACGGCCCAACTTGCTGTGTATGGCGGATTGCTGCAGCAGTATTATGACATGGCGGGCGAATTCGATTTCGTAAGGGCTAAAGCCAAGTTGGCCCAGGATATCGGAGGGCATCTGCCTATGCTCCAGGACAAGGCCGTAGTGAAACTGATTCAGGCGTATCATCCTTTGTTGTTGTTGCACAACAAGAAAGTAGAAAAACCCACTTTGCCTGTAGATATTGTGTTGGATGATCGCAATCGTATCCTTGTCATCAGCGGACCTAATGCCGGTGGAAAAACCGTTACGATGAAGACAGTGGGCTTGTTGCAGCTCATGTTGCAGGCCGGTTTGCTGGTGCCCGTATCTCCCGACAGCGAGATGGGTATTTTCAAACAGCTGATGATTCATATTGGTGATACCCAAAGCATCGAGTTTGAACTGAGCACCTATTCGGCTCATCTTACCCACATGAAACATTTTATTGAACAAGCCAACGGAAAGACATTGTTCTTTATCGATGAGTTGGGCAGTGGCAGTGATCCCAACCTGGGCGGGGCTTTTGCCGAAGTGATCATGGAAGAGATGGCAAGAAAGCACGCTATCGGTATCGTCACCACGCATTATCTCAATTTGAAAGTGATGGCCAATAAAGTACCGGGTATTTACAATGGAGCCATGCTTTTCGATGAGAAAAATCTGAAGCCTTTATATAAACTCAAAGTGGGCTCGCCCGGCAGTTCTTATACATTTTCCATTGCAGAAAGAATCGGAATGGATAAAAGATTGATCCAAAGGGCAAGACAACTCGTAGATGAAAATCATTTCCAGCTCGATAAATTGTTGAATCAATCCGAACAAGACCTTCAAAGGATATTGGGCGAAAGACAACAGCTGCAAAAACTGTTGAAGGAAAATGAAAAGCTGAAACATGAGTTGAATGTAACCCTTAATAAAGAAAAGCACCGGCAGGAGATGGAAAAACTCAAGCTCTCCAACCAGGTGTCGGAAGAAAAAATAAATTACCTACGCGATACGGAAAGGAAATTGAAAGCGCTGGTGGTGGAATGGCGAAAAGCAGAAGATAAAGACGAAGCGGTGAAAATGATTGCGGCAATGTTGATGGGTCAAAAAGATAAATTCAAGGTAGAACGTCAGCAAAAAAAATCAGATGCCAAATTCATCGAGTCGAATGAAGTGGTGAAAGTGGGCGACAAAGTGAAGATGAAACAAAATCGTCAAGTGGGACTTGTGAAAGAAATCCGGGGGAAGAAAGTGATTTTACAAGTGGGCATCATGCCCATGCAAGTGTTGCTTGAAGATCTGGTGGTGGTAAAACCAGTCGGTTGATTTGATGATTTGATAATTTGATGATTTGAAGATTTGATGATTTGAAGATTTGATGATTTGGAAAGAAGAACAAACCACAAACCACAAACCACAAACCACAAACAATTCACCTACAACCCTAGTTTCTCTGCAAGCAAAAGCAGCTCTTCCATCTTATATCGGTTGTTGTCGTTATCGAAGCATTTGCTAAGTTCATTGAGCAGGGTGGCAACAACGTCGGTGTTATTTCGAGGTTTGAAAATTTCAAGATCAGCCGGGGAAGTTAGTTTTTTTAGGTAATTGTCTACGTCTTTGCTTGAATAGAGTTGCCCGCTGTTGGGGTCTATGTAGAAAAGAATTCTCGTCAATGGTAAGGAAGGGTCGTGGGGTTCTTCAAAATAAGCCAAAAGAAATTGCTGGGGTATGTTTACGGCTTTTACACTGATGTCGAGCATTTCGCAGAGGGCCAAATACAGGATGCCATTGCTGAAAATATTCCCTGATTTGTTTTCCAGTGTCTTGTTGATCAGGAAAGAATCGGGCTGATTGTCGTCGTGTGGTGCGGCTTTTAACTTGAAATAGTTATAAAGGATGCTGTTGAGTACACTTACTTTTTCAATAGGTGTGAGGTAATTGTTGAGTTCCAGCCAGATGTTTCTCTTCAGTTTTTCAATTTCATTGTATATCTGCTGTGGTTGTACATCGGGGTAATGATAGCGAGAGGCGAGGATGGCGCCGGTCAGTAGATCGTTTTTTTCTTCTTTCCAGGTGAGAAAGTCTTTTTCAAGGTCTTCGTAGTGCAGCCGATGGATAAGTTGCTCGATTCTTTCTTGTGTAAATTCATTGCTTTCTATCTCCCAAAGATGCTCCAGATCCGGAATGATGGATTTGCCGAGGGAAAGGATGTGTCGGCTAACGGTGAGGTATACATCCTCATCCGGATCGTCGATCAGGTGGAGTAGGGCTTTGATTTCTTTGTTTTCCTGCAATGGATTCGGCTTTATTCGTCTACAATATCTACAGGAATTTTAGAATCACCAATTGTATATTTTCCACAATGGTGGATAGGCTGCGTTTAGTGTTGATGGTTATGGAACATAGCGCTAAAACAATTGAAAGATGATGCTGGCTGCTTTTGACTTTTCATGCGTATTTCATCTTGCTGCATAAAAAAAGTCGGTTGTCATTATGTAACATGACAACCGACTTGAATTAGCGTGTAAGAAAATACGTCTAATCTTTTTTCTTTTTCGGTGCTGCTTTTTTAGTCGCGGCTTTTTTGGGTGCAGCTTTTTTTGCCGGCGTCTTCTTGTCGAATGCTTTGGGGTCTTGCGCTACAATCATTTTCTTAACAGACTCCAGATCAATAATAGCCAGCTCTTCTGCCGTGTATTTCCCATTGGCGCCTTGTCCTATCACCTTCAGCATTTTTTTGCCGAATCTGATGAATGGACCCCAGCGTCCGTTTTCGATAGTGATTTTTTCTTCGGGCCATTGCTGGATATAGCGATTGGCTTCTTTCTCGATTTTTTTCTCAATCAGCTCGTTGCAATCTTGCTGCGTAAGCAGGTCGAAATTGTAGGCGCGAGGAATGTTAATGAACATGTCATTCCACTTGATGAAAGGACCGAAACGACCTTTGCCTTTGGTAATCGGCATGTCATCGAAATAACCGATGGGCGCATCTTCTACTTGCTTGGCGGTAATGATGGCCACGGCTCTTGGTAAATCAACCGAAGTGGGTTCTTCACCTTTGGGCATGGAAATGAATTGTTCTCCCCATTTCACATAAGGACCAAATCGTCCGATGTTCACACTCACTTCCAACCCTTCATATTCACCCAGTGTAAGCGGGAGCTTGAAAAGCTCCATCGCTTCTTCAAAACTGATGGTTTCAATGCTTTGATTGCTTTTGAGTTTGGCGAATCGTGGTTTTTCCTCGTCGGTTTGGGCACCGATCTGTACCATTGGGCCATAGCGTCCCATACGAGCGGTTACCGGTTTGCCATCTTCCGAAACGCCCAGCATGCGTTCGCCCACCGCTCTTTCGGCTGTTTCAAGGGTGTGAGAAACACCGGTATGGAAAGGCTGATAAAACGAAGCTACCATGTTGTTCCACACCATCTTGCCGTCGGCGATTTCATCAAATTCTTTTTCTATGTTGGCTGTGAACGAATAATCCATCACATTTTCAAAATGCTGATTCAGAAAATCCGTCACCACCAACCCAAGGTCGGTGGGGAAGAGCTTGGCTTTTTCGGCGCCGGTATTTTCCTGCGCTACAGTTTTGTCGATCTTGTCGTTTTTCAAACGGATGATTCTGTAATCGCGCTTGATCGCTTCTTTATCTTTTTTCTCTACGTAATTTCTTTTGATGATGGTGGAAATGGTAGGTGCATAAGTACTTGGGCGACCAATGCCTAATTCTTCCAGTTTTTTCACCAACGAGGCTTCTGTATAACGGGCCGAATGTTTGGAGAATTTCTCGGTAGCGGTCATATGATGAAACTCAAGCGATTGACCTTGTATAAGGTTGGGTAAACGGCTTTCGTTCTCATCGTCATTATCGTCGTCATCCGAACTTTCGAGGTAAACTTTAAGGAAACCATCGAATTTCAATACTTCGCCCGAAGCGCTTAGCTCTTCGTGGTTGGTACTGATGTCTATCTTGGCCGTAGTTTTTTCGAATTCGGCATCACTCATTTGAGAGGCGATGGTTCGTTTCCAGATCAGTTCGTACAAGCGATTCAGCTCGGGGTCGTTTACCGTATGGTCTTCCATATAAGTGGGGCGGATGGCTTCGTGGGCTTCCTGAGCACTTTCATTTTTGTTGCGGTATTTCCTTACTTGGAGATAATCTTTTCCATAACTTTTTACAATCTCCGATTTGATAGCATCCATGGCGGTATCACTCAGATTCACGCTGTCGGTTCTCATGTAGGTGATCTTACCGCTTTCGTATAGTTTTTGTGCCAGCAACATGGTTTTGCTAACGCCGTAACCCAGTTTACGGCTGGCTTCCTGCTGCAGCGTGGAAGTGGTGAATGGTGCGGCCGGTGTTCTTTTGCCGGGTCTTACTTGTATCTCTTTAACGCTGTAACTGGCGCCAATACAGCTTTGCAGGAATTTCTCGGCGTCTTCAGGCTGGTTGAATTTCTGTCCTTCCGCTTTGAAATTCACAGTTCTGTTATTGAGGTCTGTGGCCGCCAGCAAGGCTTCAATCTTGAAACTGCCGATGGATTTGAACTGATTGATTTCTCTTTCTTTTTCAACAATCAGCTTCACCGCAACGCTTTGCACACGGCCGGCACTGAGTCCGCCGCGTTGCCCGATTTTTCGCCACAGAACAGGACTGAGTTCAAAGCCCACAATTCTGTCTACCACTCTGCGCGCCTGTTGTGCATTCACCAGGTCCATGTTGATGGTGCGGGGTGTTTGAACGGCTTTTTGAATGGCCGGTTTGGTGATTTCGTGAAACACAATTCTTTTGGTGGTATGCGGATCGAGGTTCAATACCTCGGCCAGGTGCCAGCTGATGCTTTCTCCCTCACGGTCCTCATCCGATGCCAGCCAAACCTCATCGGCTTTTTTGGCCAGCGCTTTCAGCTCTTTTACCACTTTTTCTTTCTCGGATGGTACAATATATTTCGGTTTGAATTGATTGGCGATGTCTATGCCCATATCATTTTTTTCAAGGTCGCGGATATGTCCATAGCAACTCTTCACTTCAAAATCCTTCCCCAGGATTTTTTCAATGGTTTTGGCTTTCGCAGGCGACTCCACAATCAGTAAATTCTTTGCCATTCTTTGCTCGTTATATTATTATATAAGGATGATTTTCAGGGGTAGTTTTTTCGTGACAATTCCCACTAAAATTCCTGCAATATTAATTTAAAATTGAAAAAACAAAATTTAATGGTCAGGAGAGAAGGTGTCGGGAATGCATTTTGGCCTGCGGAAGGGTTCGTAAACTGATGCTCGAAATGTATATGTGGATGTAGGCTGAAATTCAATACAGCGTAATGTTTGAAGCTGATGGCGCAGATGGTATTAAACCTTTGTTTGAGTTGGTTGAAAAAAAACTTTATGTTTTTTTGTTTTTTTTCTTTCAAAAATTGATTTTTATCTCCTTTTGAAATGCGCCTCATGTTTTACTTTCCCTAAATTTAGGTGCCGATAATCTTACAAATAGGTTGTTGCACAGTGATGGCTGATTGTAGCTCCAACATCCTGAATCTTTTCAAAATTACATATGAATATCGCAATCATAGGAACTGGTAATGTGGCTACCATTTTTTGCCGCTTGTTTTCTCAGCATGAGCATCGCATTGTTCAGGTGCTGGGCAGAGATGAACAAAAGGTTTCGGCATTGGCGGCTTCATGCGGCGCGCATTCTTCTTCATGGGCGTCTGGAGTGATAGACCCTGTTGTGGAACTTTGCATCGTTGCTGTCAACGATGATGCGTTAAAAGAGGTATTGACTAAAGTAGATTTTAATAACAAGCCCATCGCACACACAGCAGGTTCGCTTTCCATGCAATTGCTCAAAGGATTTGCCCATAATTATGGGATTTTCTACCCCTTGCAAACCTTACGCAAGGAAATGACAGATTTGCCTCCCATTCCTTTTTTGATTGATGGCAGTGATGATGAGATGATACAGCTATTGCGTTCGCTGGCAATTTCCGTTTCCGACAGGGTGGAAGTGGCCAATGATGAAAAACGCGGAAGATTGCATGTGGCGGCTGTAACCGTTTGTAATTTCACCAATCACCTTTTTTCCCTGGCCGAACAATATTGCCACAAAGAGGAACTTCCATTTGATATTTTGTTTCCACTCATCTTACAAACAGCAAAAGGGATTGTGCCTAAAGGTCCTGCTGCAGTGCAAACAGGGCCTGCCATCCGAAAAGATCTGGCTACCATTGAGCGGCATCTGCAATGGCTTAATGCTCATCCGGAATTGAAATCCATCTATCTGATGTTGTCAGAAAGCATCATGGAGTTTACTGATAAGGATAAATGATGTCGGTTTGCACCTTGTAGGGGTCGATGGGTTTGCCGTTTTTGTCGTAGGGATCACCAACGTATATTTCGTAAGGCGCACCTGAAGGATGTTTGCCGCTGTCTTTGATCCAGTCTTTCAATACCTGATAGGCTTGCGTGGATTCATCATAGGGGCCAAAAAAATGAGCCACGATGATTTTAGAAGTGCTGACTTTTTTCAGGTACATGCCTTTGCTCAATTTGCCGGGTTTTTTATCTACCGGTATGCCGGCTTCAAAAAAGAAAGGCGCTTTCTGGGTGGTATACCAGGCCATTGGTGGACCAAACGCGTTCACCTTGCTTTTTTTGAGTTGTTCAGTAATCCTTTCGCCATAAATTTTATTCAGCTTTTGACTCAGCCGGATGTTGTTGGCCGCACTGTCTTTGATGCAGAGAACCAATAAGGGAAGCGACACCGTATCGGAAATGTTGATGACCGGCACGCCCCTCGGTGTAGTGTCATTCTTACTTCTGGGCTTGTCCTTTTTTAAGATGATGGGTTCTTTTTCAACAGGCTGGTCGCTGTTACCACCACACGATACAAAAGTGAAAGACAATAATACGGCAAACAGTAAACAGTTCCGGAAATTGATGGTCATGATGCGAGTGTTGGTACTTTGTATTCAGCAAAATAAACATTTAAGCCTAAAAAAACGAAGAAGATTCCACAGATTTTACCGAATTGGTAATTTCATGTACGTTTGCAACCCGAAATTTGCAACATGTATAATATCACTTTCAAGTTTGAACAAAAAGGATTGTCTCCCGTTACCCTTCATAACATTGAGCCCGACCAGTCGATTCTGGAAGTGGCGCTTAAAAACAATATCGAACTTCATCATAATTGTGGTGGCGTTTGCGCTTGCAGCACCTGCCATCTTTATCTTGAAAACGGAGAACAGTTTGTAGAAGAGCTTTCTGATAAGGAAGAAGATTTTATCGACAGGGCGGTGAGTCCTCGCCTGAATTCAAGGCTGGGTTGTCAATGTATGCTGTTGTCCGGCACTGGCGACATTACTGTAACCTTGCCCGACCAAACTCAGTTTTTGGGAGAGTAAAAAATAGATTGGGTCGCTACACTTTCGCCTTTGGCGAAAAACGTTTGATGTATTTTGAATTTATTGCTGATTATCATCCATCAAAAAACAAAACGCCCAAGCTTTTGAAACCGCTGCAACCTTTTAAACATTCCTTACCTTTATTTTTTAAACATTACATTTTACCATGACATTCGAACCACCCATTCACTGGAACGATTACGAAGACATCGCCATGAAATTATATGAAAGATTCGGAGATGATTTTGGCGAAAGTCAGATTTATCGCATCCGTTTCACCGATCTTCACAAATGGGTACTCGATATTCCCAATTTTGCCGGCAAGGCCGAAGAAAGCAATGAGGGTCATCTCGAAATGATTCAAAGCTCATGGGTGTACGAATGGCGCGATGGCCAGAAATAATTCCGCTTAGATGGAATTCTTTTTTTTCAAACTCAACATTCTTTCGCTAACAATTCCAATTTATCTACATGAACCTGCTTACGCATTTCAAGCCCATACGAATGATTGTCATGGACGTGGATGGCGTACTGACCGACGGAACTGTATACCTGATTCGTGATCAGGAACAGGCCAGGGCCATGAACATCAAAGATGGGTATGCGTTGCAATTGGCGGTTAAGAAAGGGTATCACGTAGCCGTGATTTCCGGTGCCTTCGATCAGGGGGTAGAATATCGTTTGAAAAAACTGGGACTTACCGAAATTCATCTGGCGGTTATAGATAAAGCCAAAGTGTTGAAATCACTGGCTACGAAATATCAGCTTCAACCTGAGGCGATTTTGTTTATCGGAGATGATATTCCAGATTTGTCCGCTCTTGAATATGCAGGGTTGGCTTGCTGTCCGGCTGATGCTGTTTCCGAAGTAAAAGCGATAGTTAATTATATCTCTCCCCATGCAGGAGGAAAAGGATGCGTTAGAGATATTATTGAAAAGGTGTTAAAGCTTAACGGTCATTGGGATGTGCAGCAAGGTATTGCTGCCATCTAATCAAAATATTTTTAGTGGTATTGGCACCAGGGGATTGAAGAATATGTAGTCGTTAAATCTTACGGCAAACTAACAGAGCAATGAAACTGATTACTGCATTTTTAAGACTCATCCGCTGGCCCAACCTATTTTTTATAGCCTTTACACAAATTGTTTTTTATGTGGCTGTTTACAGTCCGCTTACCGGTGCTACCACATTTTCTTTTTTGCACGATACTCCGTTTGTATTATTGATGGCTGCATCTGTTTTGATTGCAGCAGGTGGTTATATCATCAATGATTATTTCGATTTACAAATAGACAAGCTCAATAAGCCCGAGAAGGTGGTGGTAGATAATGTGGTCAAACGCAGATGGGCTATCATGTGGCACTTGATATTTTCAATTGTTGGATTGCTGCTTTCTGCTTGGGTGGCTTATGGGCGTCAAAAATGGATGTTGCTGCTCTTGAATTTTATTTCAGTGTTGTTATTGTGGCTGTATTCTACCACATTCAAGAAAAGGCTGTTAATCGGCAATGTAGTCATTTCATTGCTGACCGCCTGGGTGATACTGGTGGTGTACTTGTATCTCAATATAGGTCTCAATCAGCAATATGTTTGGCAAGAAGCCCAGATTCAGTTTGATGTGAAAAAGTTTTTCAAGCTAACGATTGTTTATGCCGGCTTTGCCTTCATCATGTCGTTGATCAGAGAAGTGGTAAAGGATATTGAAGATATGATGGGGGATGCCCGATTCGGTTGTACCACCATGCCCATCAGATGGGGAGTGCCGGTGGCCAAAATGTTTGCAGCGGTTTGGATCGTGGTGGCGGCTTCCGTTTTGTTCATCATACAATTATACGCCTGGCAGTCGGGTTGGCGGTTGAGTGCTCTGTATTGCATAGTGCTGCTGGTGTTGCCATTGTTGTGGATGTTGCGGATGTTGTATAAGGCCAATGTTTCAGCTGATTATCACAAGTTGAGTTCCTGGCTGAAATGGGTGATGCTGGTCGGTATTCTATCCATGTTGTTTTTTAAAATTTATACATAATGCAAAAAATCATTCTCGCTTCTCAATCGCCCCGCAGAAAACAATTGCTAGAATGGGCCGAGGTGAATTTTGAGGTGATGGTCAGTGATGCCGATGAATCATTTCCACAGCATCTGTCGCCCGAAGAAGCGGCTGTTTTTATAGCCACAAATAAAGCCAGTGTCATTGCTGCTACAAGTTACTTGGACTTGCCTGTGCTTGCCGCTGATACTATTGTGGTTTGCGGAGAAGAGATCATCGGAAAGCCCATGGATCGTGAAGATGCTATGGCCATCATCAAGAAATTGTCGGGCCGCACGCATCGGGTGATCACCGGCGTATGTTTGCTACAGGGAGAAAAAAGAATTGTATTTGCGGATGTTACCGAAGTGGAATTTCATCCCTTGACAGACGAACAGATTATGTTTTATGTAGACAAGTATAAGCCTTACGATAAGGCCGGTGCTTACGCCATTCAGGAATGGATAGGAGTGATTGGCATCAAATCAATCAACGGCGACTTTTATAATGTAATGGGACTACCGGTAAGCAGAGTGGTGCAAGCACTTCAACAATTTTAAATCAGCATCTTTTTTTTACAGCCCGGAATATCACCGGGCTTTTTTGTTTTTAATACTGTCCAAAACAGATGGTTTTCTCATGGATGAAAATAAATAGAGGTGTTCATTTGTATTGAAATTATAAGCCAACACCAACCAAAACTTTAGACCTGATTGATCTAAACAAAATTTTTAACCTACCCATCCTGCCCAACATTTCCAATCAACCCAACCTATAAAACTAGTTTAACTTTCAAAGTTCGATACCCAATGTCATTCGCATACCAAATCTCTGAAAAGCTGCTTCAATACATCTGGCAATTCCAATTGTTTGTAAACACAGACTTTGTTACAGCAGAAGGAATGCCATTGAATTTGTTGCATCAAGGCAGTCTCAATAATAATCAAGGCCCCGATTTTACAGATGGCAGAGTGTCTTATCACGAAACGGTTTGGGTGGGGAATATTGAGCTGCATGTTCGTTCTTCAGATTGGTTTGAACACGGGCACAGCAGCGACTGCAATTATAAAAATGTCATTTTGCATGTGGTATGGATACATGATGCAACAATTGAACTTCCTTTTCCCACATTGGTCATCAAAGATTATGTTGATGAAGCTTTGCTGTTGCGGTTTAGTGATTTGATGAAGATAGCGGCTTTTGTTGCATGCGATAAAGAAATCGGCGTTGTAGATGAAATTGTGGTGGAAAAATGGAAAGAAAGACTGCTGGCGGAGCGATTGTTGCAAAAAGCCCAATTGTTTTTGAAAGAATGGGAACAAACCAAAGGCGATTGGGATGAGGTATGCTGGCGATATCTGGCCAAAAGTTATGGTGGCAAAGTGAATGGAGAAGGTTTTTATCAGCTGGCCAGATCATTGCCTTGGAAGCAATTGAAGCGTGAAAGGGCTGATCGCTTTCGGTTGGAAGCTTTATTGTTGGGGCAGGCAGGATTGCTGGAAGAAGAACTGCTTGATGATTATTTTCTGTCACTTAAAAAAGAATACGCTCATCTTACAAGAAAATGGAACCTTCAGCCAATAAGAAACAGCATGTATCTGTTAAGAATGCGTCCTTCCAATTTTCCGGCATTACGTATTTCTCAATTGGCAGGGTTTATACACTTGAATGAGTATTTGCTAAGTGGCTTTTTACACACGAAGCAAATCTTTGCATTGAAGAGCTGGATGACTTCCGCAGCTTCATCTTACTGGGATCATCATTATCGTTTTGGCGATACATCAGCATATCTTGTCAAAAAAACAGGTGAAAGTTTTTTAGAAGCAATTGTCATCAATACAATCGTTCCTGCTGTTTTTGCATTTGGCTTGCACCATCAGGATGATTCATTCTGCAAGTTGGCTATTGAGTGGCTGAGTGCGCTGGATGCAGAGTCGAATGGAATCGTGGATGGGTTTAAGAAAACAGGATTGAAGGTTCAATCTGCATTTGATTCACAGGCTTTGATTCAGATGAAGTTGAATTATTGCGATAAGAAACTTTGTCTCGACTGTTCTATAGGCAACGCGGTATTGAACAAGCCTCAACAGCGTTTGTGAATAATTATTCTTGCCAAATAAACTGAATATTCATGGTTAATTCGGGGTGAAGGCTGCGTGCCACAGGACAAGCATGTCCTATTTTTTCGAGTAAGGATTTGTCGTGTTCGCTGATGTGCTGTCCTGGCAAATTGAGGATGACATCAATCTGGCCTATTCTTCTGGGTTCCGATTTCATGTGTTTGGTCACTTCAATTTTGGTGCCTTTCAGCGAAATACCCATATCCTGAGCCCTGATGCCCATTGTGGTGATGACACAAGTGGCTAAAGCTACACAAACTGTATCGGTGGGACTGAACCTTTCGCCTTTCCCTCTGTTATCTGTAGGTGCATCGGTTTCAATTATCGATCCGCTTTGTAAATGGGTGCATTCGCATCTCAAATCGCCTTGGTAAATTACTGTAGCTGTCATGTTGAAAATTAATAGGTGAGGTCAATCAGTTTTTCTTTTCCAACAGCCGGTGAACTTTACCTGTCGGGATTGTAATTTTACATAATTTTACCCATGTAAACAGAAGGCATGAAGAAAATATTTTTATTGGCGATTCTACTCAATCAGCTGATGGTAACAATGGCCCAGGAAACCGAAAAGCCTGCATTGACCAAAAAGCAAAAGAAAGAGCAACGAATCAATACCATCATCAAACAAGAGGAAGAGGGCGTTTTGAAATATACTCGTCATTGGGTGGGCGGATTCAAGCTGACCAATGATGGTTACGGCGGATTTATAGAAATGGGCAGAGCTCGTTCAGTGAATAAATCACTGCTTTTTCAACTCGAAATCACCGAAAGAAAACACGTAAAAGAAGAAAAGTTGCAGAATGATTACAGTCCCACAGCGCCTGTGATTTATGGCAAAATCAATTATTTCTATCCCGTAAAATTGGGCGCTCAATATCAGTTGTTGCTCGGAAATAAAGGCAATAAAAACGGTGTGAGTGTTACTTCCAATTTTGGCGGAGGGCTTTCGTTGGCCATGTTGAGACCTTATCTGGTGCAGGTTGACAAAGGTGGCGATGTGTATGAGTATGTGGGTTACAATTCACCCGATAGTAGTTATTTTCTGAATGGTCCCATTGTAGGTGGTCCTAATTTAAGCAAGGGCTGGAGTGGATTGAAAATCACTCCCGGAGTTTATGCAAAAGCAGGTGTTCGCTTCGATTATGGCAAATACAATGAAATGGTGAATGCAATAGAAATTGGTGGAACAATAGAATTCTATTTCAAGAAAATACAGCAGATGATAGAAGTGAAACAATATAATTATTTTGTTGGAGCCTATGTAAGTGTAGTATTTGGAAAGAGGAAATGAAAAATTCAGTAGTCTGACTAATTACACTTTGCCCTACCGAGCTTTTTGATTATTTTTCACGCTTTAATTTTTACTTATTAATATGTCTTGCGGAACCGATAACAGTGAATCTACCCCGATGTATAAAAAGCCCAGCTGGCTTCGTGTGAAACTTCCCATTGGTGAAGAATATCGCCATGTGCGTTCATTGGTGGATAAGCATAAGTTGCATACCATTTGTGAAAGTGGAAATTGTCCCAATATGGGAGAGTGCTGGGGGGAAGGCACCGCCACTTTCATGATCTTGGGTAATATTTGTACACGCAGTTGTGGTTTTTGTGCGGTAGCTACCGGCCGACCAGATGCAGTGGATTGGGATGAGCCGCAACGCGTGGCTGAAGCGATTAACCTGATGCGCGTGAAACATGCGGTGATTACTTCGGTAGACCGTGATGAACTGAAAGACGGCGGAAGCATCATTTGGTACAATACGATCAAGGCGGTTAAAGCCTTGAATCCTGATACTACTCTCGAAACCCTGGTGCCAGATTTTAAGTCAAACAAAGAACAGATTCAGCGCATCATCGATGCAGCACCTGAGGTGGTGAGTCATAATATAGAAACCACAGAAAGGTTGACACGTCAGGTTCGCGTACAGGCCAAATACTGGCAAAGCATGGAGACCCTCAAGATTTTAAAAGAGGGCGGTATGCGCACGAAAAGCGGCATCATGTTGGGATTGGGAGAAGCAAAGGAAGAAGTAATACAAACACTCAAAGATTTATACAACAGTGGAGTAGATGTGGTCACTATCGGACAATACCTGCAGCCGACCAAAAAGCATCTGAATGTGGAACGATTCATTCACCCCGATGAATTTGCAGAATATCGCGAAATTGGCTACCAGTTGGGCTTCGACTATGTAGAAAGCGGCCCGTTGGTAAGATCTTCCTATCACAGTGAAAAACATGTAATTCCTGGATATGGCCGAGAGAAATGGATGGGGGAGAAGTAGGTTTTTGAGGTTTAATACGCTACGCTGGTTAATGGTTGGTTTCAGTAGCAATAAAACGCTTAACCATAAAACCATAAAACCTTTAAACCTTAAACTATTTAATAGCTTCACATTACCAACGCGCTTGCCCCCAAAATAGCAGCATCCGATTCCTTAAGTTCGCTAAAAATCAACTTCACTTTATTTCTGAAAATTGGCAGCAGGTTTTCTTCCATGTGCTTTCTTGTTGGATTCATCAGCAGGTTGCCTGCCTTGGTGAGTCCGCCGAATAATACAATGGCTTCTGGCGAGGAGAACATGATGAAATTTGCCAAGGATTCACCCAGTATCATGCCGGTGAATTCGAATATCTCATTGGCAATGGCATCGCCCTGTATTGCACAATGGTAAACGGTTTCGCTGGTTAAGTCGTTGATGGAGTAATTCCTCAGTAAGCTTTCTTTTTCAGGATGCTGGGTAAGCAATTCTATGGCGGTTTCTCTAACCCCTGTTGCTGAAGCGTAAGACTCCAGACTTCCTCTCATGCCTGTACCTTTATGCAAGCGGCCTCCGTACCTGATTACGGTATGTCCGAGTTCGCCGGCAAAGCCATCATGCCCCACCACTATTTTACCATCAATCACAATGCCACTGCCCACGCCAGTGCCTAATGTAATAGTAATGAAATGTTTCATGCCCTTGGCACAGCCATACATCATCTCGCCCATGGCGGCTGCATTGGCGTCGTTGGTGAGCTTGGTAGGCAAATTGAACTTTTGCGTCATGAGTTCTGCCATAGGGATGATACCCTTCCATTTCAGATTGGGGGCATACTCAATGGTGCCCGTGTAAATGTTGCCATTGGGCGCCCCCATTCCTATACCGATGATATTTTCATGACCGCCAACCCTGTCTATCATGGGGGCCAGCTTGCTGTGAAGAAGGTCAATAAAGTCCTCCACATTTTCGTGCTGGTTACTGGGAATTCGGTCTTGTTCGATGATTTCTCCGGCAGCATTTACAACACCAAACTTAGTGGTGGTGCCGCCCACATCAATACCTATCGTGTATTTATTCATGATAAAAAGTGAAAAGTCAAAAAGTCAAAAAATCTATTTCCAATTTGTGCAGTCATGAAGTAAATGAAGAATACCTCAATTCAATATTCAGCGTTTTTCATGCACACTTTTATTTTCAAAAATTGAAAATTTTTGTCAAGACTGTAATCAAACCAATAAATATTGGAATGGCTATATTGTCAATGTCCGCTGTTTTCAGCATTTAATTTATCAAAATCGATGCCTTGTGATTTTAAAACGGACTTCGCGCGAATAGCATAAAATGCTAAATAGGCAAAACAAACAATTCCAACAACGTAACTATACTGAATGCCGATTGAATCAGCTAAAGCGCCTTGGATCCAACTTACAAATCCTCCGCCCATAATCATCATGATAAGTAAGCTGCTGCCCTGATTGGTATGTTTGCCTAAGCCGGCAACTGCAATCGTGAAAATGCATGGCCATAAAGTGCTGCAAAACAACCCAACGCTGGTGAAGGCAAAAGCGCTGGTCATGCCGGAAGAGAAGATGCCAATCAATAACGCAGTTATTCCCATGGCTGAGAAAATCAATAACATTCTGGCAGGATTGCCTTTACTTAAAATATCGCATACAATCATCCCCGCGATAATGAATGCATATACGTAAAATTGGGTGACGTCATGCTGAGCAATTGAGTTGACGAGCAAGAAAACTGCAAAAGCTAAATAAGGCATCAAGAAGTTTAATATTTGCTTCATTCCTTTGCTGACATCAAAAGCGCCAACAGCACCGGTCCATCGGCCTATCATTAAACTGGCCCAATACAATGAAATGTAAGGAGCTACCTTTTCTGTAGGCACACTCAAGTGTTTTTCTAGATAAGCTGGCAAATTACTGGCGGTAGCTACTTCTACACCAACGTATACAAAAATGGCAATCATTCCCATGACTAATTGAGGGTATTGAAATGCCGATTTTTTGTGGAATAATTTATTGCCTTCTTCGGCTTCTTTTTGTGCAACATTTTCTAGATCTATCTTATTGGGTACAGATGAGAATTTCAAGAAAACTGCCACTAAAATAAATGCAAGTCCTAAAATCAGATAAGGTACTTTCACACTTTCGATGCTAGCATTATTCGCACCTGCAGCAACACTGCCGAAAATTGCGAAACTGACAAGTAAAGGGCCGATGGTTGTGCCAAAATTATTTACTCCGCCTGCCATTGTTAATCGTTGAGAGCCTGTTTTAGGATCTCCCATTACAATAGCTAATGGATTCGCTGCAATTTGCTGTAGCGAAAAGCCTAGGCCAACAATAAAAAGTCCCGAAATCATGAGTGGGAATGAGGAAGTGTTAGCGGCAGGGTAAAATAATAGAGTGCCAATGGCAGAAATGATCAAGCCAATGACAATGCCATTTTTATAACCTATACGATTTAATAAATCAATTCCAATGATTTTGGAAATGCCAAAGTAAATCAGAGAACCTACCGTATAAGCTACATAAAAAGAAACAGATACTAATTGGCTCTTACTTTGTGATAAATGGAATGTATTTTTAAATACTGGAATCAGGATGTCATTACTGGCAGCCACAAATCCCCAGAAAAAGAATACGGTCACCAAAGTGCCAAGTGCTCCGTAATTGGTGGGTATAGAACCCGTTGCGTTTTTTGTTTGATTGGACATGTTCTTCTCTTTTTTAGTGGCTTGAAATTAACGAGTTATTTTAATAATGCTCAAAATTTTTATCCGATGCTGTTTATAAATCAATCGGTTGAAGAAAAAATGGTTGAAATCCGCGCCCTGGGTTTATTTTTTTAGCCGGCTTCCTCAATATCTAAACATTAATCTTTAATTTCCTGCTTCAATTGTTTTTCATGGAGATTTTACATGTCAGTGCGGAATGTTACCCGATGGCCAAAGCTGGTGGTTTGGCCGATGTGGTGGGAGCATTGCCCAAATATCAATGTCAGATAGGGCACGTGGCCAAAGTGGTGATGCCCATGCATCGGACTCGATTCCTTTATCAGCAGGAGTGGGAGGTAGTGCATCAAGGCGCCATTTATCCTGCTGGACAGTTTACGGCTTATACCATCATCAAAGAGAAGAGTAATTTATTGGGGTTTGATTTGTATTGCGTAGATATCAATGGGCTGCTCGATCGCGAAAAGATTTATGGTTATGATGATGACGCCTTGAGGTTCATCTGTTTTCAATATGCGGTGGTCGACTGGTTAAGTCAGTGGCAGCATCAGCCTGATGTGGTGCATGTACATGATTATCATGCCGGACTGGTGCCTTTTTTCATGCGACATACTTATCCTTATCAGCAGCTTTCAGGCATTAAAACCGTTCTTTCCATTCATAATGCGCAGTACCAGGGCTGGATGGATTGGGGCAAAGCCAATCTTTTTCCAGACTGGGATAAATGGAAGGCGGGATTGCTCGAATGGGTGGATCAGATCAACCCACTGGCGGCCGCCATCAAATGTGCGGATAGAGTAAATACGGTAAGTCCAACTTATATGAATGAATTGGTGAATGAAGCCAATGGACTCGAAAAATTATTCCAGTATGAAAGGGGGAAGTGTACCGGTATATTAAATGGTGTTGATTTTAAAGTTTGGGATCCAGCTACAGATACATTGATCTATCGCAATTTCGACAGTGACAGTGTGGATGAAGGTAAGCAAATGAATAAACAGAAGCTTTGCCGCGATTTCGGATTCAATGACCAGATGCCTTTGTTTGTTTTCATCGGCAGGCTGGTGGAAGAGAAGGCCGCCGACCTTTTGCCTTACGCCATCAATCGTGCTTTTGAGCAGTATGGGCACAGATTCAACTTTTTAGTGCTGGGAAATGGCGAAGGTCAAGTAGAACAGCAACTTTCGGCTATTGAAGGTCGCTGGTTCGGCTTTTATCATACCCGATTCGAGTTCAATGAGAAATTGTCGCACCAGATGTATGCCGGGGCCGATTTCCTGCTGATGCCCAGTCGTGTTGAACCTTGCGGTTTGAATCAGCTGTATGCCTTGCGTTATGGCACCATTCCTATTGTACGAAGAACCGGAGGGTTGAATGATACGGTTGTGGATGTTGGCGACCGGGATGGCTTTGGTATCTGTTTCAATAATGCAACAGTAGATGATATGGTGTATTCCATCGGAAGAGCACTTCAATTATACAGCCAACAGGAAAAAGTGAATACACTCAGAAAAAAAATGATGAGTATCAATCACAGCTGGGAAAAAAGTGCACAGGATTATATTGATCTTTATCACTCAATTTATAGATGATCAACCATGATAAGTAAAAAAGTAATTGCAGTAATTCTGGGCGGAGGCGCCGGAACCCGTTTGTATCCATTGACCGCCACCAGAAGCAAGCCGGCAGTTCCCATCGCCGGTAAATACAGATTGGTAGATATTCCTATTTCCAACTGTATCAACAGCACCATCAACCGAATGTTTGTACTTACGCAATACAATTCTGCTTCGCTAAACAAGCACATCAAAAACACTTATCAATTCAGCGGATTCAGTAAAGGCTTCGTGGATATTCTGGCAGCTGAACAAACCCCCGACAGCCCGGGTTGGTTCCAGGGTACCGCTGATGCGGTAAGGCAATCGCTGAAACACATCAACAAGAATGCCTTCGAATATGTGTTGATCCTCAGTGGCGATCAATTGTATCAGATGGATTTTGAACTGATGCTGGATAATCATGAAAAATCTGGTGCCGATATTTCCATCGCTACTATTCCAGTGGGCGAAAGAGAAGCACCTGAATTTGGTATCCTGAAAACGAATGACGAAAAGATCATCACTTCATTTATAGAAAAGCCTGCCAAAGAAAAATTGCCCGATTGGGCAAGTGCCACAGGCGACGACATGGCTGCGCAAGGAAGAAATTATCTGGCTTCCATGGGTATATACATTTTCAACAGAAAAGTGCTGTTCAACCTGCTGGAAGAAGAATATATTTCAGCTACCGATTTCGGAAAAGAGATCATTCCCAATTCCATCAGCAGCCATAAGGTAATCAGCTATCAGTACGATGGCTACTGGACCGACATTGGAAACATCTATTCCTTCTTTGAGGCCAACCTGGCGCTCACCCTCGATATTCCGCCCTTCAATTTATTCGACAACGACAACATGGTGTACAGCCGAGCACGCATGTTGCCTCCTGCCAAAATCAGCGGCACCACCATACACCAAACCATCATTGCAGAAGGTTCCATCATCAATGCTGAAAGTATCACCAATTCTGTTGTAGGTATCAGGAGCCGCATCGGTAAAGGAAGTAAAATAGTAAGCTGCTACATCATGGGAAATGATTTCTATGAAACACTGGCGGAGATTGAAAGGAATCAAGAAAGAGATATTCCCAAATTGGGCATCGGCGACCATTGCGAACTCACCAATGTAATTGTGGACAAGGATTGTCGGATTGGCAATCACGTGACCATTCACGGAGGACATCACCTCGAAAACATGGACCATGGACTTTTCTCTGTGAAAGACGGTATCGTTGTGGTGAAAAAAGGTGCCATCATCAACGATGGGTTTGAATTGAGGTAGGAAGAGGGTAGGCTTGTTGGGTTATTGGGAATGAATGGTTCGAGAGGTTCAATGCTTGCCTGTCGGCAGACAGGAGTTCGATGGGTTCAATGTGTTCAATTGGTTTTTAGGTTTACAACTTTTAGGATTTAAAACATCAAACACCAAACATCAAACACCAAACATCAAACACCAAACACCAAACATCAAACACCAAACATCAAACACCAAACATCAAACACCAAACATCAAACACCAAACATCAAACACCAAATAATTTCCTCTACAACAACAAATTCCAAACCATTTGTTCCAGCCATTTTTTCGATTCAGGGTCATCGTCGTTGCCACCCCAGTCTTTGGTTTTCTCGCGAATGGTTACTGCCGCAGTTTTAAAAGTGAAAATGTTTTTTGCCGATGCGGGTTGTTTGAAGACAGGTTGACTGCTTTTTACTTCTGTGGCTATCCAGGAGGTGTATAAACGGGGGATGGTCATGCCCAATATCATGCCTGGCAATCCATTGATGGTGCATGGTCCGCCAGGGATTACAATCTCATCGGTGTAAAAGGCAAATACATAAACACTGTCCATGATTTTGCCGGTGGCCTTTCTGCAATTGTATCCTGCAATCACTCTGTTTTCATTGCTGAGCATCCATTCTATCTTTGGAAAGGAGTCTCTGATGCTGAATGTACTCCCAAATACATCAGCCGTTTTGCTGAATTCTCCTGTTGAAAAATTGCCGCTCCAGGTGGTTTTTTCATCACTCTGACGCAGGAACTCCGGAATCGCTTCCTTGTTTTCCCAATGATCGAACTGATAGTCGCTTTTGTTGCCGGCAAAGCTGTACTTGAAATAAGTTGTTTTGAAAGCGGGCAGTTTGTCTTTCATAGCTTCCGCCCAGCTGCTGTTGCCCATTGTTTTTTTAATGTTCGTCTTTACTTCGAAAATGATTTCTCCGCTCTCCACAAATTGAGCTTTCATCGAACTTGTCATCAGAATCAGCAAAGCGCTAAAGCAAAGTATTTTTTTCATGTCTATGTTGTTAATCTTCATGTTTAATAGTTTTAAAATACCCAATCCTCAATTCCCAATCCTCAATTCCCAATCCTCAATCCCCAATCTCAAATCCCAAATCCCCAATCTCAAATCATCAAATTTTCAAATCATCAAATCATCAAATCATTTCTTCTCTCCTTTATTCTTATTCTTGAAATCCCAGGCAAAGCCCAGCATGAAGTATCGCTTCAAACGTTGGTTGACTTCCTCCGTGTAAGTATTGCCATAGTATGAACGGTCGATACCGATATTTTGGTTGAGCAAATCGCGGGCTTTCACATATATGGTGAATTCGTTGCTGTGAAAGGTTTTTTGCAACTGCAGATTCCAGATGGCATAGTTGATGTTGTTGGAAATGCCATTCGCCTGTTGTCGGCTGTATACATTGTAATCACTGATCACCGACCAGGTTTTTTTATAATAGACGGTCACATTCAAATTAAGATCGTTCGTGAAAAATTTGTTCGCAGTTTTCGATTGTGCGTTGGTGTTGTAATTGTAGTTGATGTTGTTGTTGATGCTGATGTCGTATTTGTCGGATTTGGATTTTCCCAGATTGACGCCGATGCCTCCGGAATAGGTGTTGGAGAAACTTTTTTTATTGTTGATCACATCCGCAAAGCGATTGAAGTTCAAATTGGGACTGATGTTGATATTGATTTCGTGTTTCTTGGTTTTTAATCCTAAACCGCTCCAGAAACTGACATTCAGATTGCCGTCGGTGTTGATGGATTGCGAAATGGTACTGCCGGTTACAGGATCGATGATTCGGCTGTTGGTAATGGCATTGTTGGTATAAGTAATGTTCAGCGACTGGTAATTCCATTGGTTTTTCAGGAAGTTGTAGCCATTGTGTGTGAAATTGATATTGTTGGCAAAAGATGGTTTCAGATTCGGATTGCCAATGTATTGGTTGAACAAGTTGGTGTTGTTTTTCAGCGGCTGCAATTGGTTGGTGCTGGGCTGGCTATTGTAGCCGTTATACCTGATACGCAGGGTGTGGTTGCCTTTATAGTTGTATACAAATGTGGCATTCGGGAAGATGTTCACATAGTTCCTGATGAAATCCTGGCCACTTGTTTTGTTCAGCAGATTAAAATGGGTGATGCCGAATCCCGAACCGAAATTCACTTTGAACTTTTTAAAGGCATAGTTGAACTTGGCGGAAGGGGTGTGTACCGTAATGTTCTGTTTAAAATCGTTGGTGAGTGAATCTACCGCAATGTCGTATGTGGCGCCATTGGTATTGGAGGCATATGTGTGCTGGTTGTTCATGCCATTGTCCAGACTGAATTGATAACCCAGTTCCATCGACCATTTTTTGTTCAACGGTTCTGTGTACACGATTTTTGAAGATAGTTTTCCGGTTCCCTTGGAGGAATGGGTAAGTTGATTGACATCAAAGCTTACCGGCTGTGCAAACTGATAAATGCTGTTGTTCGACTTGAGGTAATTGTCGGACAAGGTGTTCAGTTGACTCCAATCGGTGTTGATGGATAATGTTCTGCGGGCTTTGCTGAATTTGTGTTTGAAGATGATGTTGCCGCTGTATGCTTCTTTTTCGGAGGTGTTAGTCTGGTTTCGGGTGCTCGTGTTTTTAAGATTGCCATTTTCGCCGCTGGTTTCAGCTCCTGTATTTTCTTCGCTTTGGGTATGGTAATAGTTGGCACGGAAGGTGATCTTCAGGCTGTTGGCCGAGTCGAGTTTCAAATCGCTGATGATGGTGTTCTTGATGTTGTAACGGTTGATGTTTGTATTCACCGTAGACTTTTCATTGAACACCGAATCGCTGATTTGTGTTTGCGTGTTGATGGTTTTTGTATTCGTGTAATCCTGCAGGTTGTATTTGGGTGCGTAGTTGAGACTGTATTTGTCTTTCCATTTGTTGGAATATTGAACGCCTGCATTCAGATTACGGATAAATCCGTTTTCGGGGTTGATGTATACTTCATTATCGCCGGAGCCGTTGTTGAAATTGTAAGCGAAGATTCCGTCTTCATCAAACATTTCAAAGTTATTTTCTTCGCCACCGTACTTTTCATTGTCTTGCCAGTTCAATCCATCTTGTCCTGTATTGCCGTTCAGCAGAAAAGCGGAGATTTTTCTTTTGCCTTTGAAGGAGCCAAACATCAGGTTGTTGTTGAAGCGGTTGGTGATGTCTTTTCCCGTTCCGCCAGATAAGCCTACTTTTCCGAAATAGCCTTTCTTGCGGTCTTCTTTCAATTTGAGGTTGATGGTTTTTTGTGTGCTGCCATCATCAATGCCGGTAAATGCGGCTTGCTCACTCTTTTTGTCAAACACCTGCACTTCTTTTACCGCATCGGCTCTCAGATTTTTCACTGCCATGCCGGGATCGTCGCCAAAGAACTCTTCACCGTCAACCAGCACTTTCTCTACTTTTTCACCCATGGCTTTGATATCGCCATTCTTATCTACTTGAATACCGGGTAGCTTTTTTAGCAATTCCTCCACATTGGCATTGGCGCTTACATTGAAACTGTCTGCGGTATAGATGGTGGTGTCTCCTTTGATTTTGATGGCGCCTCCACTGCGAATAATTACGGTTTCCAGCATTTTGCTTTTGCTGGTAAGTGATATCGGTCTTAATGTGAGGTTTTTCTCTTTGATATTGATATCATCTACATATTCTGCATAGATTGGATGGCTGATCAGTAGGGTGAGTTTCTCGTTGGGTTTTACTTTCAGGCTGAAATTGCCTTCGGCATTGGTTCTGCAAAATGAACGGATAACAGAGTCTTTAGTTGAAATGAGCATCACAACGGCATTCTTAACGCCGCGATGGGCTGAACTGTCGCTGATTTGACCATTCACTTCAATTTGCTGTCCAAAAGAAAGAGTGACACTAAAGAGGGCCACAATAAAAAGGGTGAAATTCTTTATCATAAATAATATTACATTCGGTAACCGAATTTGTTTTGGTCCGCGAAGATAGGGCCATAAAATTTCCCACTGTTTTTCATTATCTATCTTATCATTACGTTAACATGGCATACGAAAACGATCATTTTGTAGATACGCAAAAAAATGTATGGAATTATTCGCTTTGGAATGAAGACGCTGTATTTCAATACCAGCGTGGTGAACTCTGCACAGCCTATGATTTTTTTGGAGCACACAAACGCATAGTGTTGGGCAAATCAGGTTATTATTTCTCGGTATGGGCACCACATGCGCAAAAAGTTTCTTTGATTGGTGAGTTCAACGGATGGGATGCCCATGCGCATCCATTGTACGCCCGCCTCGACCATTCGGGCATCTGGGAGGGTTTCATTCCCGGCTTGCAGGAGGGGTGCTTGTATAAATATCATATCACCGGAGTCAACAATGTGCATACGGTAAAGGCCGATCCTTATGCAAGAATGGCGGAACTGCGCCCGGCTACGGCATCTCAAACCATCGATTTCAATTACCAATGGTACGACCGCTCCTGGATGAAAGCCCGTAAGAAACACAATGCGCTTGATGCGCCCTGGAATGTGTATGAATTGCACCTGGGCAGCTGGATGAAGCCGAATCCTTTCGATGAAAACAGTTTCAATTCTTATCGCCAAATGGCCGACTTGCTGGTACCTTATGTAAAGGAAATGGGTTTTACCCATGTGGAATTCATGCCGATTACCGAATATCCTTACGATAAAAGCTGGGGCTATCAGTGTACAGGCTATTTTGCCACTACCTCACGTTATGGCACACCCGAAGATCTCATGTACTTGATCGATACATTGCATCAAAACGAGATTGGGGTGATACTCGATTGGGTGCCTTCCCATTTTCCGGGCGATGCACATGGTTTATATATGTTTGACGGGGCGCATACCTATGAATACGCCGATATGCGCAAAGGATATCATCCCGATTGGAACAGCTATATCTTCAATTATAAGAGGGGAGAAGTATGCTCCTTTCTTTTGAGCAGCGCTCATTTCTGGTTGCGGTATTTTCATGTGGATGGGCTTAGGGTAGATGCGGTAAACTCCATCATCCGCCTCGATTTTTCGAGAAAAGAGGGCGAGTGGGAGCCCAATGAATATGGTAACAACGCAAATATCGAGGCCATCGATTTCATCAGAAAGCTGAACAGTATGGTATATAGTGATTTCCCTGATACACAAACCATTGCCGAAGAAGCTTCCGATTGGCCGGGAATCACCTTACCCATTGATCAGGGTGGTTTTGGTTTTGGCATGAAATGGATGATGGGCTGGATGCATGATACTTTCAGATATTTCAAGACGCATCATCATCGCAGGAGTTTCATACAGGATACTTTCACCTTCAGCATGATGTATTATTACGATGAGAAATTCATGCTGCCGCTGAGTCACGATGAGGTGGTGCACGGTAAAAGCCCCATGATATACAAGATGCAGGGCTTGGAACACGAAAAGTTCGCCAACCTCCGCCTGCTCTACGGTTATATGTACACGCATCCCGGTGGGAAATTGCTTTTCATGGGCAACGAATTTGGACAAACCTCCGAGTGGAATGAAAGTACCGAGGTCAACTGGCATTTGCTAGAGCACGTTTCTCATCGAAAAATGAGAGACTGCGTGAAATTTCTCTCGCATCTCTATAAACAAGAGCCGGCCCTATACGAAAATCAATTTACGCCCGATGGATTCGAATGGATAGAAACCAATAAACGAGCGGAAGGCGTGCTGGCCTACAAGCGCAAAGGAAAACAAAAGAAAAATGACTTGTTGGTGGTGGTCAATACTTCGGGCAACAATTACACCCAATGGGGGATGACGGTCTATGGCAAAAAAGCATGGAAGGAGATTTTCAACAGCAATGATATCGCTTACTGGGGTTCGGGAGAATATAATAATGAAAAAATGGATATCAGAATAATTGATAAAAAACACCTGAAGTGTGAAATAATATTAAACATTCCGGCGTTAAGTATATCGATATTCAAATGATGGATATCGGCTTTTAATCCCAACCCAAAATGAAACAAGTTACCCTCACAGAAATGTGTCTCATCAGTAGTGTGCATAGTCTTGCCGAAGATCCCTCAAGATTTCTTTTAGAGAAAGGGATGGCAGAAAAAATCGCCTCGCATTACAACAATAATTTGCATTCTGCTTCCCGCGATAATGCAGGGAGTGGAGTTTCTCTACAAAAATTCAAAGATGGTTACAATTGACGTTCATCAAAAATGAACGAAGGAAAATAGTTTTTTAATGGTTGATTTTTACAGGACAAAAAGAAGCCGGGCTGTTGAGGTCCGGCTTTCTTGATTAAGTATAGATGAAAAATGCTTGATGCTGGTTTCTTGAATTTGGCTTCTTGATATCAAAAATCAATTATTCGAAAACAAGAAAAACCATAAACTACAAACCAAAAAACGACACCCATCAATTCATCATCAAAATATTTACGCTTCTTTGTAAAATGTTGAAGGCGATTTCTGCCATCAGATTTTCTTTATCGAGTGTGGGGTTTACTTCCGTGATTTCAAAACAGCAGACCTTACGGTTTTGCATGAACTTGCTGATCAGATCTTCTGCTTCTCTTTCTTTGAGTCCGTTGCTCACCGGCGTTCCGGTACCTCTGGAAATAGATGAATCCAGGCTGTCCACGTCGAAGCTTACATAAATGTCAGTACAATCGCTCAGGTATCGTAATATTTTCCGGCTCACGTTTTCGGGGCCGTTCCTTCTTACCTCACTCGTGGGAATCACTTTGATGCCGTATTTTTCAATCAAGGCTTTTTCTTCTTTTTCAAAATCACGCAGTGAGATGAATACGATGTCTTCGGGTAAGATCTTGGGGCAGATTTTTCCAATGTTCTTGAGTTGATTCCACATTTTGATGGTGTTGGGGTCAAGCTCATGGGTTTTAAATTCTTCATTGTCTTCGCCAATGGCGGTGGCCAGTGGCATACCATGCATGTTGCCGGAAGGAGTAGTGAAAGGGGTATGTAAATCGGCATGGGCATCTATCCAGATCACACCTAATTTGCTTTTGGGCTTTGCCATTTTTATGCCGGCAATGGTGCCGCCCGCATTGCTGTGGTCGCCGCTGAGCACTACCGGAAAGAAATTGTTTTTGATGGTGTTGCAAACGGATTGACTCACCTTTTCATACATATCGTGTATACCATTGATTCTTTTGGCATAGGGCGATTGTATGGGCTCGAATAACAGTCTGTTTTCAGGTTCTATTTTTTCGGAGGGGAAGTGAACAAAAAAATTGCTCATGAAATCCAGTCCTGCGATTTTAATCGCATCAATGCCTAAGCTGGCTCCACGTGTGCCGGCGCCAATTTCGGAGGGCACTTCAATGATTTTGATATTCTTCATGTTTCAAGCTGATTTTTGGGATATATGTCCTTATCCCATTTTTTCAAAAATAGGGGTTTCTTTTCACAGGAGGGTAGTTTCTCAGTTGGCCTTCGGTGTGAAGGATTTTAAAACGTACAAACATGTCTTCGCTGTACCATTTTTCTTTTCTGGTTTTTTTGATCACCTCACTATGCGTTTTCATGCCGTAGGCAAAGTTTTTCATGTGCGTTTCCGTGGTCCAGATACTGAAAGTGGCCTGCTTGATCCAGGGTATTTCGCCAATGCCTACTGAAAATTCAAAACCTGGTGCAGTGAGCATATTGGCGGCCACCGGCGCTACGTTTTGCCAAAAATATTTCATTTTGGAAATGCGGATGGTGGCTCTTGTTAGTGTGGCTATCGGTCCTTCGTGCTGTGTTGTAGAGATTTGTCCAAACACTTGCTTGCCGTCCCAGGTGCCATGTCCTCCAATAGGCTCCAACTGAAAAGTCAGGGTTTCAAGGGCAAACCATTTGATCCATCGGGCTATCCACATACCATAAAGGTGTTGCAAAGAGGTTTGATTCAGTTTCCCATTTCGATGTTGAGTCAATATGGCCCATTGGGTGAGGTCGGGAACTTTATCGAAAGTGCCATTTTTACCACAGCCCATCAATTTGAAAAAGCTGATATTTTTATTGAATGACAGCGGCAGACGAAACAAGGCCATGGACAGAAAACCGGCAAAGGCCAGCCGCCTGCGGTATCTTATGATGGTTAAATGTGTCAGGATAATCGTTTTTGTTACTCCGAAATTTCAACCAGATATACCAGCAAAGGCTTGTCGTTGATTAATATGGTAACAGGGTAGGTGTCTTCTTTCTTGAAAGTGAAATCAAAACTGATTTCATTGCCGGTTTGCTTGATATTTACCCTCAAAGGTTTTTGAATTTTAAGTCCTTCGCCCAATACCACAGTCACCTGGGGATTATCGGGACTGTTTTTCAACTTGAAGCTGAAGTGAAAGGGTGCTCCCGGTTTCGTTTTTATTTTTCCAGCCAAAGGCTCCGGATAAAATAGGCGATAGTCATATGCCGCAGGTTTGATGAGGGGTAATGCGTAAAAGGTTTTTATGGATGGATAGCCTTCGCCCAGCAACCAGGCTTTATTATCGGGGTAATGTTCGAGGTTGAAGGCGGTTTTGTCGGCAAAAAAATATTGAGGTGAAAAGCTGCGGGTAAAAACTGTCTTTTTGCTGTCGAGGTAACCACTGGCTTGAGCGGCGTCGATGTAATACCACTCGTTGGGACTTGTGCCTAACTGTACCACATTCCATGAGGAAGAAGCTGCATCTGGCATATCATCAATGTCTTCTGTGGATATTTTCAAATAACCATCTACAGAAAGACAACGAATATTGGCCTGGCTGCACATTTCTTGAAATAAAAGGGAGAAGCCAAGGGAAGTACTTTTTCGTTTTTGTATTGTCTTTTCGGGTTCTACATCACGGTTGTCCGCGCCTTTGATGGCTTTGGCATCCAAAGCGATATTGTTGGCGATCCAGGTGAATATGGCTCTGACTTTTTCATCTTTACTATTCCATGGTGAGGTGACGGTATCGGTTATGGTGGCCAGATTAAATTTCTCCAATCCGCCTAATTTCAAAACGGCATTGTCTATTGTTGCATAATCAAGCTGCGCTGATGTGATGAAATGAGAAAGTAAAAAAAGTAAGGTGATGGCAGTAATTCGCATTGTTTTCATAGTTCTAGTGTTTCTTATTAAGGATAATGCCTGGTGATTGTTTCCTGTTTCTTGATTCCATTAATTCATATTGCTCTGGCGTAAGAATAAGTTTCATTTTTTCTGCTTGAGCTTTTTGCAGGTCTGCAATTTTTTTCTGGTTTTGCTGTGCTGTCAGCAATGAATCAGTGTCTATTTTCTTTTTGGCCATCCTGTTGTAAATGTTGGTTTCTATAATCCGGAGCCTTTGTATTTCTGTCAGGATTAATTATTGGGATGTTGTATTGTCTTTTGAAGATTGAGGCTGTTGGCCAATGGCGGAATATCCTATCGTGGTGAAGAGCGCTAATGTGAGTATTTTTTTCATGTCGAATGCTTGATTTGCTTATCTAAGATAGGAAAACATATTGATGTTGTTGCTGAATGAAGCTGCCGGGTAGGGGTTGATGGGCAATCATTTTCATTTTTTTCTTCATCCAAAAAAAGAGGCTGTCTCGTTGATTGGAGACAGCCTCTTGGAATTAATCTTTTCGCACCTGATTATCTCAGGAACAACAACTCACGGTATTTTGGTAAAGGCCATAATGTATCATCAATCATCAGTTCGAGTTTGTCGGCATGATAACGGATAACGTCGAAATATTTGGCTTTTATCTCATCGCAATAAGCAATGGCTTTGGCGCGAGTGTCGCTTAGGTCATTTGCTTTTTTGCGGGCTTCTATCATCGCTTCCACATTGGATGCGATGGCATTGATGTGAGTGCTGATGCTTTCCAGCGTTTTTTTCTGACTGTGGTAAGCAGCTTCGCTTAAGCCTGCTTCTTTAAGTCCTCTGATGTTTTCGATCAGTGTATTTTGAAATTTCAGGGCGGCAGGCAGAATTTGTGTGGAGGCAATTTCGCCCATCACTCTGGCTTCAATCTGCACTTTTTTGATGTACTCTTCCAGCATGATTTCATGTCTGGCTTCCAACTCGAGATGGTTGTAGATGTTATTATCTTCAAAAAGTTTTTTGGCTTTATCGGCAGCATAGGCATCCAAAGAAACCGGCGTGGTTTTTACATTGGGCAACCCTCTTTTTTCGGCTTCTTTTTCCCACTCGTCGCTGTAACCATCGCCTTCAAATAATACTTTTTTACTTTCAACAATATACTTTTGGATGACATGTAAAATGGCCACTTCTTTTTTATCGCCTTTTTCAATCAGCGCATCTACTTCTGCTTTGAATTTCTTTAAGGTTTCGGCCATTACGGTATTCAAAACGGTCATAGGTCCAGCGCAATTGGCGGATGAACCTACTGCACGGAATTCGAATTTGTTGCCGGTGAAAGCGAAGGGAGAAGTACGGTTGCGGTCGGTGTTATCCAGCATCAATTCAGGAATGCTCTTATGGATATCCAATTTCAGCATAGCCTCGTCTGTTTCGTCGAAGCTGTCGCCTACGCGTGATTCAATTTGGTTCAGCACATCGGTTAGAAATTTTCCGGTGAAGATAGAAATGATGGCAGGAGGTGCTTCATTGGCGCCCAAACGATGGTCGTTGCTGGCGCTGGCAATGGAGGCGCGAATCAATTCGGAGTAGTCATGAACCGCTTTGATGGTATTTACAAAGAAAGTCAGGAACATGAGATTGGTTTTGGGCGTTTTGCCGGGAGCCAGCAGGTTAACGCCTGTGTCGGTACTCATGCTCCAGTTGTTGTGCTTGCCGCTACCATTGATGCCGGCAAATGGTTTCTCATGCAACAATACCACTAAGTTGTGGCGTTTGGCTACACGGGTCATCACATCCATCAGCAAAGTATTGTGGTCTACAGCCAGATTCATTTCTTCAAAAATCGGAGCGCACTCAAACTGTGCAGGCGCAACTTCATTGTGACGCGTACGTAAAGGAATACCCAGTTTGTAGCATTCGCCTTCCAGATCTCTCATATAGGCATATACGCGTTCAGGGATAGCGCCAAAATAATGGTCTTCCAATTGTTGTCCCTTGGCAGGCGCATGTCCAAAAACAGTTCTGCCGGTCAGTACCAAATCCGGACGCGCTTTGGCCAAGCCGGCATCGATGACAAAATATTCTTGCTCCCAACCCAAAGTGGCATTGACTTTAGTGACATTTTTATCAAAATACTGACAAACGTCAACGGCTGCTTTATCCAGCGCTACGCAAGCTTTCAGCAAAGGTGTTTTGGTATCCAATGATTCGCCGGTGTAAGAAACGAAAATGGTAGGGATGCACAAGGTTCTCCCTTCGCCGATTTCCATAATAAAGGCAGGAGAGGAAGGGTCCCAGGCGGTGTAACCACGCGCTTCAAAAGTAGCTCTCAGTCCTCCACTTGGAAATGATGAGGCGTCAGGCTCTTGTTGTATCAGCGCAGCACCTTCAAATTCCTGTATGGGGGTGCCATCACCTTTTAAAGTAAAGAATGAATCGTGTTTTTCAGCAGATAATCCGGTGAGCGGTTGAAACCAATGGGTGAAATGGGTAACACCTTTTTCTTCTGCCCAGGCTTTCAGGCCATTGGCGATGTTGGAGCCCATGGCGCGGTCAATTTTCTTGCCGCCTTTAACTGAGGCTGTCAGACTTTTATACGCCTCGTCGGTCAGGTAATGACGTGCTGTTTTCAATGTAAATACATTCTCATTGAAAATGGTGGTCACTTTTTCTGAAGATTTTACTTCATAAGAAACGGAGTTGCTTCCTATGTTTTTGATGGCTGTAAATCGTAAAGATTCCATTATTTGTAGATTTTATGCCGCAAAGTAAAATTATTGCCCCCAATTCTGCAATTATTTTTCGAATAATCTTTAAAAATTAATACTAAGTTGCTTAAAAGTAAATATATTTTATAAATTAATACGAATTAGTTTGAAGTTCAATTGGGATAAAAAAGGGGTGATGAACAGTGGGAGGTACAAGGATTTGTACCGGATGATGGAGTTGGAGTTGGGGATGATATATCCTGTGATGATAAACATCAAAACCGCAATCAGCAGGCCATAAATGATAATTGGTCTGGGACGACCAAAGAGTGTTATTTTTTTGATCATGCCAATGAGAAGTAAAATCAGAAAGCTCCATAGTTCGATGGATAGTAGCAGGGCAAAGACTGAGGAGGCTTCCCAGGGGTATGGTCTGAGAAAGGCATGATTGATGGCTTCAGGGAAATTGGCTACAATTCCAGCGAAACCTGGGGATAAGGGTGTGAGATGCAGACTGGAATGGGCCACTCTCAGCTGCATGAAATCGTATTGGCGCTGAGCAATGATGCTCACCGGAGAAATGCCGATTTGAAATTGATCGGCGAAAAAAGTATAAATCAGCAGGATGATTAAAATGCCCGAAAAACTGATGAGTGGATTCCATTTCCTTTTTTCTGTCCAATAATATGAGGCGGTTAAGGGAATCAACAACATGGCCAGAAAATTCCTAATGAGTAAGAGCACGATAAAACTGATCGTTATTTGAAGGAGATGTTTGTAGCGAAAACTGCTTGAATGCGCTAAATCGTACATCGCCTTCACAAAAAATCCAAGACAAGAAAATACAACAAGGTCTTTATGGATCCCGGAGGTGTAAAAAAGCAAAGAGGGGATAAGAAAGCAGGTGAATATTAAAGTGTATTTCTTGCCGGGGTAAACTTGCCGGAACAGTGAAAAAAAAGCCCAGTGACCCCAAAAGCCAAGGCAGTTGAAAAACAGGCTGTTGATGTAATAATCACCACGACTGAAAATGTTGCAAATGGCCAGTGTTTTGGTTAGCAGGTTGTTTCTAAGATCGTTCCAGTAAGAGCCTACGGCATTGAAATAGTTGCCATAGGAATCTTGGTAGGGGGAATATAAGATGCTTTTGCAGAATGCTCCGGGATTTGTAATTAAAAGCCGATATTCCGCAAGGCCTTCCTGGTGTAATGCCCAATAGTCTTTACTTGCATGAAGGCGGTAGGTGACAAGCCCAACGGCAAGTCCCATCAAAATCTGCACTGTAAATAATACAGTAACCTCATTTATTGAAAGTCCGCTGTTGGCCATGCGTTTGGATTTTCGCATCAAAGCCAGTGCGATGAAAAAATAAATCAGCCACAATGAAATATGCAACATGCTCATTTGAATGTGGGAAGTTAGTTAAAATATTTACTGTACACCCATCTCAATCCTTCTTGCATTTCAATAATTTTGCCTTCATTTAATTATCATCTCTTTTCAATACATGGAAATTACTGTTCAAACTGCAGCACAGCTGCGACTTACTGCTGAAGAATTCGAATTAATCAAAGTAAAACTCGGGCGCACGCCCAACTTCAATGAGCTCTGTGCTTTCAGCGGCATGTGGAGCGAACATTGTAGCTATAAAAATTCAATCAAGTGGTTGAAAACCTTGCCACGCGAAGGCAGTAAGATGCTGGTGAAAGCCGGTGAGGAAAATGCAGGATTGATGGATATTGGAGATGGTTATGGCGTGGTATTTAAAATTGAATCACATAATCATCCTTCAGCCATTGAACCTTTTCAAGGAGCCGCTACAGGGGTGGGTGGTATTAATCGCGATATTTTCACCATGGGTGCACGTCCCATCGCTTCGTTGAACTCGTTGCGTTTTGGTTCGCTGACAGAAGGTAAGACGCAGCATCTTTTGGGCGGTGTGGTGCATGGTATCGGTCATTATGGCAACTGCTTTGGTGTGCCTACAGTAGGCGGAGAAATTTATTTTGAATCTTGCTATCATTCCAATCCGTTAGTGAATGCCATGAGTGTTGGTATTTTGAAAAGTGGCAATACGGTTTCGGCTACTGCTGAGGGTGAGGGCAATCCTGTTTTTTTTGTGGGTAGTGCTACCGGAAAGGATGGAATTGGTGGGGCGTCTTTTGCCAGTGCAGAAATTACAAAAGACAGTGCGGAAGAGCTTCCTGCGGTGCAGGTGGGTGATCCATTTCAGGAAAAGAAATTGCTGGAAGCCTGTTTGGAAGTGATCAAAACCGGGGCTGTGGTGGGGATGCAGGATATGGGTGCAGCCGGTATCATCTGTTCTACTGCGGAAATGAGTGCCAAAGGAAATTCGGGCATGAGGATCCATCTCGACAAAGTGCCTACCCGTCAGCAGGGCATGAAAACATGGGAGCTATTGTTGAGTGAAAGCCAGGAGAGGATGTTGCTGGTGGTGAAAAAAGGCATGGAGCAGCCGGTGATGGATGTCTTTGAAAAATGGGATCTTCCTTGCAGTCATATCGGAGATGTTACTTCTGATGGAATGCTTGATTTTTATATGAATGGTACATTAGAGGCTTCAATTCCCGCAGCCGAACTGGTATTGGGTGGCGGTGCTCCTCAGTATACACGTGAAGTGAAAAAGCCTGCTTATCTCGATAAGATTGCGGCTTTTCAGCCGGCTTCCATTCCCGTGCCTTCCGATTTGAAGGCCATCGCTCGTCAGCTCATCGCTATTCCCAATATCGCCAGCAAACAGTGGATCTATAATCAATACGACAGCATGGTGGGTACAGGAAATTCCAATACCAACCAGCCCAGCGATGCCGCAGTGGTGGTGGCCAAGCCAACCCAAAAAGCGCTGGCACTGACCACCGATTGCAACAGTCGTTACGTTTTTGCGGATCCGTATCAAGGCGCCATGATCGCCGTGGCTGAAGCGGCCAGAAATATCGTTTGCAGTGGCGGAAGGCCTTTAGGCGTTACCAATTGTCTGAATTTTGGCAACCCTTACGATCCCGAAGTTTATTACCAGTTTTCCGAAGCCATCAAAGGAATGGGAGCGGCTTGTATCAAATTTGATACACCGGTTACCGGCGGCAATGTCAGTTTTTATAACCAATCGCCCGATGGTCCCGTTTATCCTACACCCACCATCGGTATGGTGGGTTTGCTGGATAGTGTCGAACAAAAAATGACCTTGCATTTCAAATCGGAGGGAGATCTGATTTTTGTTTTGGGTAAAATGACGGACGATATCGGCTCCTCTGAATATATTCATAAAATAATAGGAGAGGAATTTTCTTCAGCGCCCTATTTCAATCTTGAAGAGGAATTTCAAGTGCAGCAACTGGTCTTGCAATTGATAGACGGCAAAATGATCAAGTCGGCTCATGATGTAAGTGAGGGTGGATTGATCGTGACCCTGCTGGAAAGTGCTTTTGTTGCCGGTCTTGGTTTTGAGGTAAGTCAAACTGATCTTCATATTCGTCCCGATGCTTATTGGTTTGGTGAGGGACAAGGTAGAATTGTGGTGAGTGTTGACGCCGGAAATGCAGGTCTGTTCAGCAGTTTCTTGGAACAACAGCATGTTCCTTTTGCCCAGTTGGGTAATGTTACGAGTAAAGAGGTGAATGTGAATGGAGAAGGATGGGGAGCTGTTGAGGAATGGAAACAGATTTACGAAAACGTCATCTCTAATTTGATGTCTAAATAAAATGCCTAATTTTTTTTTGAATTTCCGGTCTCTTTTTTTTGGAGGCCGGAAATTCATCCTATCTTTACACGACCTCTAGGATTTTTTACATTCTTCGGTCATTAATTTTCACCTTTTTTGTTTGATTGCTGGGCACGACTGATATTGGTCGGCGTATTTTTTTCAATACAATGCTTCATTGTAATGCTATGTATTGGATAACGCAGATAGTGTTAACGTCAGCTTTCAGATTTCAATAGGTAAACAATAAACGTTAAACTTCTTTATGGCCAAGTACATTTTCGTTACCGGTGGTGTTACCTCATCTTTAGGCAAAGGAATCATTGCCGCTTCACTCGCTAAACTTTTACAAAGCAGAGGTTTGAAAGTAACCATTCAGAAATTTGATCCCTACATCAATGTAGATCCCGGCACCTTGAATCCTTATGAGCACGGGGAGTGTTATGTTACCGATGATGGCGCCGAAACGGATCTTGATCTCGGTCATTATGAGCGTTTTCTCAATACGCCTACTTCCCAGGCCAATAATGTCACCACTGGTCGCATATACCAAACCGTCATCAATAAAGAGCGTGAAGGGGCTTATCTGGGTAAAACGGTTCAGGTGGTGCCGCATATAACAGATGAGATTAAACGAAGAATGATGCTCCTGGGCAATTCGGGTAATTATGATATTGTGATTACCGAACTGGGTGGTACAGTTGGCGATATTGAAAGCTTGCCATTTGTGGAAGCAGTGCGTCAAATTCAATGGGAGCTGCCTGAGGAAGATTGCGTGGTGGTTCATTTGACATTGATTCCATACCTCAGCGCGGCCAAAGAACTCAAAACCAAGCCTACGCAACATAGTGTAAGAATGCTTAGTCAGGAAGGGGTTCATCCCAATGTGATCGTTTGCAGAACGGAGCACCCTTTGAATGATGATATCAAGCGTAAAATCGCATTGTTTTGCAATGTGAAACCAGAGGCTGTGATTGAAGCCATGGATGCCAGCACCATATATGAGGTGCCTTTGAAAATGTTAGAAGAAGGATTGGATGTGATTGTTTTGAAAAAACTGCACATCAATGGTTATGCCGCTCCGGAACTTTCCAAATGGAACAGTTTTCTTAATAAGCTTGGTCATCCCAAACAAACAGTTACCATCGGTCTTGTTGGAAAATATGTTGAACTGCAGGATGCCTACAAGTCAATTTTGGAAGCTTTCATTCATGCCGGCGCCATGAACAATTGTAAAGTAAGAATTGAGGATGTGCACAGCGAACATCTGGATGAAAGTAATATTGCACAACAGCTCAAAGGATTAGATGGTATTTTGGTGGCGCCTGGCTTTGGCTCTCGTGGTGTGGAAGGAAAAATTGAAGCTGTTCGTTATGCCCGCGAACACAAATTGCCATTCTTTGGTATTTGTCTGGGCATGCAAATGGCCGTGATTGAATTTGCCAGAAATGTATTAGGTTGGAAAGATGCGCATTCCACAGAAATGAATAAAGCTACCGAGCATCCCGTCATTGCTTTGATGGATGAACAAAAAGACGTGAAGAATATGGGCGGTACCATGCGTTTGGGTGCCTATGATTGCAGCATCGAAGAGGGGACTTTGGCTCACGATATTTATCATGCTTCCATGATCAGCGAAAGGCATCGTCATCGCTGGGAGTTCAACAGTAATTATCTCGATCAATTCACGCAGGCGGGAATGGTGGCCAGCGGAAAGAATCCTGCAAACGGGTTGGTAGAAATCGTTGAACTGAAAAATCATCCTTTTTTTATTGGCGTTCAGTATCATCCCGAATTGAAAAGCACGGTCGAAAACCCACATCCCATTTTTGTGAATTTTGTATCAGCAGCAAAAGTATTTGCTACATCCAAACAAATGGTACAAGGTGAAGCCGGAGTTACAGCTTGAAATTAGGCTTCAGGTTCCTGTCATTTTCGTTAATTTTGCCCCATGCAGAAATTAAGCATGGATGAGCTGAATCGCTTGTCGCCCGAGGAATTCAGAAGATCTGAGAAAACGCCGGTTGTTGCTGTGCTCGAAAATATTCGCAGTGCTTACAACGTGGGCAGCGTTTTTCGTACAGCCGATGCTTTCTTGCTCGAAGCTATCTATATCACCGGTTATTCACCTTTCCCACCACATAAAGAAATTCGTAAAACGGCTTTAGGTGCTGAAGATACGGTTGCCTGGCAACATTTTTCCAATGCCCGTCTTGCTATCGAACAACTGAAATCCAATGGCTATAAAGTACTTGCTGTTGAACAGGTAAAAGGTAGTCTGTTTTTGGAACAAGCTCATTTTGATGCTCATGAAAAAATAGCGGTGCTCTTTGGAAATGAAGTCACCGGTGTTGAGCAAGAAACGATTCAGCTTTGTGATGGTTGCATTGAAATTCCTCAGTTGGGCATGAAGCATTCGCTCAACGTGGCTACAGCCGCGGGCGTGGTGCTGTGGGAAATCATCAGAACAAGGATGAAGAATGGGGGATAGAATGTAGAATATAAAATGTAGAATGTAAAATGCCTGCCCCGATACTTCGGGGTAAAATTTTCTCGACTCAAAGAGGCGGGTGTAGAATGTAAAATCAGAATAAATAAACCCTTAAACCTGTAAACCAGTAAACTTCCAAAACTCCCAATGTCCGTTGTAAAAAAATATCTTTCTTTAATCAAATTCTCACATACCATTTTTGCTATGCCCTTCGCTATGATTGGTTTCTTTTTAGGCTGGGTGTATAATATCAAACAATTGTCAGGAGTTGCGAATTCGATGCCGGAGTCGGAAAGCATGTGGATACTTTTTTTGCTGGTGGTATTGTGCATGGTATTTGCCAGAAGCGCGGCAATGGCGTTTAATCGTTACCTCGATCGTCATTTCGATGCGCAAAACAACAGAACAGCTATCAGGGAAATTCCTTCGGGTATTATCAAAGCCAATCATGCTTTATTGTTCACTGTTATCATGTCTGCTTTATTTGTAGCCTGTACACTTTTGATCAACAAGCTTTGTTTTTACCTGAGTTTTGTGGCGCTTTTTGTTGTTTTGTTTTATAGCTATACAAAAAGGTTTACAGCCCTTTGTCATTTGGTGCTGGGATTAGGATTGAGTTTGGCGCCGATAGGAGCATTTCTGGCGGTCACCGGAGTCTTTCATTGGCTGCCGTTACTTTTTGCTGTTGTCGTCATGTTTTGGGTGAGTGGATTTGATATCATCTATGCCATGCAAGACGAAACCTTCGACCGTTCGTTGCAATTGCATTCTATTCCTGTTTTCTTAGGTAAAAAAAATGCCTTGCGTTTATCTGTGTTATTGCATATCGTCTGTGGATTATTGGTTTTATTGGCAGGCTGGCAGGCCGGTTTCGGTGTTTGGTATTGGATAGGCGCTGTGTTGTTCTGCAGCATGCTTTTTTATCAGCATACATTGGTGAAATCAGATGACTTGAGTAAAGTAAACATAGCTTTTATGACAGCCAATGGCATTGCTTCTGTTGTATTCGCAGTATTTGTGATCAGTGATATTATTTTACATGTTAATCATCTGCAATAATGGCAAGAATAATGGCAATAGATTATGGAGGTAAAAGGACTGGCATCGCTGTTACCGATCCTTTGCAGATCATTGCCACAGGTCTCACTACGATCGAATCGAAGGAGTTGATTCCTTTTTTAAAAAAGTATTTTTCTGCAGAGCCTGTGGAATTGATCATTATTGGAATGCCAGTCAATTGGGATGAGTCGGATACGCATGGTACACCGTTGGTAAGAAAGGCCATTGCTGCCATTCAAAAAGAATTTCCCCACATGCCTTTGAAAGAAGTTGATGAAAGATTTACATCTAAAATGGCTAAAGCCGCCATGCTTGAAATGGGACTAAAGAAAAAAGAACGAAGAGATAAAAAGCTTGTGGATGAAATTGCCGCCACCATCATGTTGCAGGAATATATGGGAAGGAACTGATTTGACGATTTGATGATCTGGTGATTTGAAAATTTTGAATTATGTTAATATGCTAAAATGCTGAATTGATAATGAAATTTGATGGGTGTTACTAATATTTAATTCTTAGCACCAAATAATTTTTAAGCCGAACGCCAAACAAACAACAAACAACAAACAACAAACAATAAACAATAAACAATAAACAACAAAGGCAGAACAAACATTACCTTTACAACTCTAAATTTTCAATATGTTTCTTCCGATCGTAGCTTATGGTTCGCCGGTGTTAAGGCAGGTGGCGCAGGATATCGATGCGCAATATCCCGATCTAGATAAACTCATCGCCAACATGTGGGAAACCATGTACCAGAGCAATGGTGTTGGCTTGGCAGCTCCTCAAATCAACAAAAGTATTCGCTTGTTTGTGATGGACAGTCAGCAGATTTTCGAAAATCTGGATGATGATGAAGCGGACGTTTATCCCGATGAGCCCGGCTATAAAGGTGTTTTCATCAATGCGCATATCGTAGAATTAAGTGGCGAAAAATGGAGTTATAACGAAGGCTGTTTGAGCATACCCAAAATTCGTGAGGATATCCTTCGTCACCAGGAAGTGACCTTGGATTTTATGGACGAAAATTTCAATGCCCATCGCAAAACATTCAATGGTATCACTGCCCGCGTAATTTTGCACGAATATGATCACATTGACGGTAAATTGTTTATCGACCATATTTCTGCATTGAAACGTACGTTGATGAAAAGAAAATTGGAGGATATCAGCAAAGGAAAAATTAGGGTAGATTACCGCATGTCATTTCCAAAATAATGACTATGGTTAGAGGAACTGGGATATTGATGTTTTTTATTTTTACAAACCTCAAACTCTTTGCCCAGAAAGATACGGTACAATGGAACAAACATTATGTCACCATGACTCCGGTGGTGGTTGGTGCTAAAGTAGATGCTTCCGCTTTTATTCAGAAAATTCAAAACGACTCCAGTTTTTACAAGGCTTTTAAAAATCTGAGGATATTGGGTTATACCGCTATCAATGATATTCGTATGCTGGATAAAAAAGGAGGCAACAAAGGATTTCTTCACAGCAAAACCATGCAACACCGCCAACAACATTGCAGAACAATGGAGGTGATAGAGGAACAGCATGGGGGTGATATTTATGATGACAAAGGCAGATTTAATTATTACACCGCTGCCATGTATGCTTCTTTGTTCTTTACTTCAGGAAAAGTATGCAACGAAAATAATATCGTGACCAATGAGGGCTTTACGGCAGATGGTCTTTCCGGAATTGATAAGCACAAGATTCAATTGAAGAAACTATTTTTCAATCCCGGACAAAGAATTGAAGGATTGCCCATGATCAGCGGAAAGACCGCTATTTTCGAAGATCGTCTTTTGGATAAATATGACCTTGTTATTGACCAGGAAATATTTCAGGGAAAAGAATGCCTGGTTTTTTACCAAAAAGTAAATCCTGCCTTTAAAGATGAAGTGGTGATAGATGAAATGAAAACCTGGTTTGACGCTACTTCCAATGAAGTGCTCGCAAGAAATTATTCACTAAGCTACGAAGCTGGTCTATACGATTTCAATGTGCGGATGGAAGTGGAGATGACGCATGCCAATGGATGGCTTGTGCCTTCACTTATTCGTTATGTAGGCGACTGGAAAGTGATGTTTAAGAAAAGGGAACGAGGCGTTTTTACCGCCACTTTATTCAACTTCAACACAGGAGATCATTAATCTTCCGCATTTCTGAACTGGCTGTATTTACGCCATTTTTCCACCAATGTACTCATGTCTTCGGGCAATTCACTGCTGAACAGCATTTTCTCTTTTGTGGTGGGATGGACAAAGCCCAGTTCTCGGGCGTGTAAGGCTTGACGTGGGCAGATGTTGAAGCAGTTGTCTACAAATTGTTTGTATTTGGTATACACAGTACCTTTTACAATTCTGTCGCCACCGTAAAAATCATCATTGAACAAAGGGTGGCCGATATACTGCATGTGCACACGAATCTGATGCGTTCTGCCGGTTTCCAAACGACATTCCACCAGGGTGACATAGTTGAATTTTTCCAATACTTTATAGTGCGTGATGGCATCCTTCCCAAATTCACCATCGGGATAGGCCGTGAATAATTTCCTGAATCTTTGATGACGGCCCACGTGAGCGATAATGGTTCCGCTTTCTTCTTCAAAATTTCCCCAAACCACAGCCACGTATCTACGGTGGACACTGTGGTCGAAAAACTGCTTGGCCAGATCGCTCATGGCTTTTTGTGTTTTGGCCATCACCATCAGTCCGCTGGTATTCTTATCAATGCGATGCACCAAACCATAACGGGGCAGTACACTGTCATCGAGATCTGGATATTGTTTTTTCAAATGAAAGGCCGCGGCATTCAGTAAGGTGCGGTCTGGATTGCCGCTGCCGGGATGAACGACCATACCCACCGGTTTGTTGATCACAAACAAATCGTCATCTTCATAAATGATATCCAAGGGGATGTCCTGTGGCTCGATGTCGGAAGTCTCAGGATCATAGGTATCGTATACCACCACTTTATCTCCGGCCTTTATTTTGTAATTGCTTTTTACCGGCTTTTCATTGACCAGTACCTGATCGTTTTCAATTGACTGCTGAATTTTGTTGCGGGTAGCGCCTTCTATTCTTGCCATCAGAAACTTGTCGATTCGAAGTGGCTCCTGGCCCTTGTCTATCACCAGGGCCAGTCGTTCAAACAGCTCTTCTTGTTCCTGAAATTCGTTATCGGGGATTGTATTGCTCAACATGTTTGACTTTAGCGTTAATGAGGTCAAACCATATTGACCGTCGGCAAATTTACAAAACCCTGCTGCATCGATTCATTAATCTGTAATTTTGGGCAAAATAAATATTGTGAAGCAACAGGTGCAAGTAAAAGACTGGGGAATTGTTGATTATCGTACTGCTTGGGACAGGCAGGAAGAATTGTTGAACGCCAATGTTGCCATTAAGACCAAAGCCAGGCAGGAGGGGATAGATCATGAGCCATTGATGTTGCCCACTGAAAATCATTTGGTGTTTTGTGAGCATCCGCCGGTGTATACTTTAGGTAAAAGCGGTGATATCTCAAATGTATTATTGTCTGATGAGCAGTTGGCGGAAAAAGGTATTGCATTTTTTCATACCAACAGGGGAGGAGATATCACTTTTCATGGACCAGGTCAAATTGTTGGTTATCCGATTTTGGATCTTGAGAAATTTAAAACAGATATTGGTTTGTACCTCAGAAATGTGGAAGAAGTGATCATCAGAACGATTGCAGCGTATGGTATCAAAGGCGAAAGAAGCGTCGGCGAAACAGGCGTATGGATAGATGCCGGCATCAAAGGCCGTGAACGAAAAATATGCGCTATAGGCGTAAGATGTAGCAGATGGGTGACCATGCATGGGTTCGCCATCAATATCAATACGGATCTGGGTTATTTTGGAAACATCATTCCCTGTGGCATTCAGGATAAACTAGTGACCTCACTGCAACAAGAACTTGGAAGAATGATTCCCCTGGAAGAAGTAAAAGAAAAAATTGTCACTGGCTTCGCCGAAATATTCAATTGCGAAATGGTATAGGGGCAAGTTTATCGAGCTTTGTCTTTGCCGATATAGAACTTGTTTTTTTCGTAAATGATGCCCTCTTCGTAAATCTCAAATCGGTACCATCCCGAATGAAGGAAATTAGACTTTTCTAAAATCAGATAATCTTCAGGAATCTTTTTTAATTCCAATACCAGCTTCTCTGCTTCGTCGAATATTTTCACTGTGTATTTTTTTATAGCAGTTTCACCGATTTGTATTACAACCGTATTGTATCTGCTGACAAAAATTCTGTTGCTGGGATATACCGTTTCATTAATTTTTTTTGGCGATGCAACAGTGAGGCTGTCTAATGAAGATGATTTGTCTTTTTTTACCGGCTTTATTTCTGTTTTCACATTCACTTCTTTTTTGGGAAGTGAAGGCGTGAGGTCTGACGTCGTATTTTTAATTGAAGGAGGCGCTGTAATAAGAGCTTTCGGAATAGAAGTTTCAGGAATATAGGTGATGTCAAAATCTTCCAAAGGAACTACTTCTTTTGCCGGACGGGCTGAGGGGCCGATTTCATATTGACCGCCTTCAAAAATGATATTCAAACGATAGTACATTTTATTGTAAGGGGGACTTACATCCGGAAAGCCATTTTCGGTATTTAGTGGATTTAATACTGTGCCGATAGTAGAAAAATTCCTTAAACTGTCGTAAGACCTTTGGATAAGAATATTTTGAATGGGTTTCTTATAAACATTCAACCAGCTGAGAACAATTTTTCCATTCAGGTTTTTGACAGTTATTTTTGGCAGTGTTTCCTGAGCAAAAGCCACATTCACAAAAAGGCAAAGCCCTAAAAGGCTCGATAAGTTGAATATGATTTTCTTGTTGCTAAGCATTCCAGTTAAGAAATAAGAAGGGCAAATATAATCTGATGGCAATGGAATTAAAAATTTAGCCTTCCTTTTGGCAGTGAAAAATTCCCCTGTAAACCACCGGTATGAATGGCGATTACATTACTTCCGGTTGGAAAATATTTTTTTTGCGCCAGATCCTGTAAAGCATAAAACATTTTGGCTGTATATACAAAATCGGTAGGAATGCTGGTTTGATCATAGAAACTGTTCATGAAATCCAGAAGTGAGGAATTGAATCTGGCATACCCGCCCCAATGGTAGTCTTTGAAGAAAACAGGAGGGTGTTGCCATGTTTCGCCGATCAGCTGGTTTATTCTGGTCAATTCGTCTTCAATGCCTTTCAAAACCGGAATGCCAATGATGGTTGTTTGAGGTGTTGCGGCTTTCATCATGCCCGCAATTGTAGTGCAAGTGCCCGTTGCCAGTATGATGTGTGTAGGGTTGTGCTGCTCAATGGCGCGCATCATCCAAGTGGCACCTTCAGCCCCTAAAGGATGAAAACCGCCTTCTGGAATGAATAAAAAACTGTTGGCCGGCAGTTGCGTGAATTGAGAAATCAAGTGTTCGTCGAGCTTTGCGTAATCGTCCCTTTTCACAGGGATTAAAGTCATTTGATGCGATGCGCAAAAGGAAAGCGTAGGTGAAATGTTTGTAGCTTTCCATTCACCTCTAACCAAGCCGAAGCTTTTGATCCCAAGTTGCTTGGTAAGATAGGCCGTGGCCACCAAATGGTTGGAGAATGCGCCTCCGGCGGTAACAATTATATTGATTTTTTCTTTTTTCGCCTGCTCAATGAACTCATGAAGCTTATAAAATTTGTTGCCTGATACGACAGGGTGTAAATGATCGAATCTGGCGACATGAAAATCACTGTCGATATTGTCAAATTGGCTTCCTTTCAGCTTTTCAACGTTGATATTTACGCCTTTGGATAACAAATTTTTAAAGTTAATCTTTGATATTGAGCTTTCTTTTTGTAACATTACGTCCAAATTTTCAAATTCTAGTTATGCAACCGACTCTTTTAATACTTGCCGCAGGAATGGCGAGCAGATATGGCAGTATGAAACAAACCGAGGGCTTTGGTCCTTCGGGAGAAACCATTATGGATTATTCCATTTATGATGCCATACAAGCGGGTTTTGATAAGGTCGTTTTTATTATACGTAAGGATTTTGCTGATGCATTCAAAGAAAGGTTTGGGGCAAAACTGGATGGTAAAATCGCTGTGGATTATGTATATCAGGAAATGGACGCTTTTGTTGATGCTTCACTAATTCCGGAAGGCCGTACTAAACCCTGGGGCACAGGGCATGCTGTTTTGTGTGCTATGAACGCTATTAATGAGCCTTTTGCGGTGATCAATGCAGATGATTATTATGGCAGTGATGCTTTTGTGCAAGCTGCGAACTTTCTGAAATCCGGTTGTAATGAAAATAAATATGCCATTATTGGCTATCGGTTAGAGAAAACGCTGAGTGAGCATGGAACAGTGAGTAGAGGTGTTTGTGTGGTGGATGAAGACAATCATCTCGTCTCCATTAAAGAAAGAACAAAGATTTTTAAAACTGAAGACAAAGTGGTTTTTGAAGAAGAGGGGCAGCAGTTTGAAGTGGCCGGCAGCTCCAGTGTATCCATGAATTTCTGGTGTTTTCATCCACAATTATTCAAAAAAACCGCTGAATTATTTCAGGAGTTTCTTGCTAAAAATGCAGGGGAGTTGAAATCTGAATTCTTCATACCGATTATTGCAGATGAATTTATCAGTCATCAGCAAAATAAAATCAGCGTCATTCCTACATCCGCGCAGTGGTTTGGGGTTACATATAAGGAGGACGCCCCTGGGGTTAAGGCCAATATAGATCAGTTGATTGCAGATAAAGTATATCCTGCTTCTTTGTGGGGGTAATGATTAAGGGATTTCAAAAAAGGGAATTAATTACCCTTGATCATAAATACGTAATCCTTCAGTTTTTTGATCTGAGTGACGCGGTCTGTTTTTCTTAAGATAGGATTGCAAGTGATGCGTATATCTTCGTTTTCCTTTACTTTTTTCATCTCTTTGATGGCATCATAAATGCTGGTGGACTTCACCGCATAAACCACACCTTCTGCATTAGCTTCTTTGCTAGAGATGATACCGATTAACTCTCCGTTTTTATTCAGAACCGGAGATCCACTGTTTCCTTCATTGGCCAATGTACTCAGCTGATAATAAAGGGTGTCCATTTGATAGCCGTTTTGGGCACTGATATATCCCTCGCCGTATACGATCTCTTGTTTGGGATAGCCCAGCATAAAGATTTGTTCGGCCAAATCCGCACTATTTTTCTTTACGCTGAAAGGAATTGGTGCCAGTTTTTTAAATTCTGGATCAGTAATTTTTAGAATGGCGAGATCATTGTCTGCATTCACGTAAATGGACTCAGCCTGAAATTGTTCGCCTTTGTCATTTTCAACAATCAGCAAGTTTTTCGCTTCAGAAAGAACATGGGCGTTGGTGACAATGATGTTGTGGTTGACATCAATCATGAATCCTGTGGCCCTGAATTTACTTTCCACTCTGGGTTTTTCCTCCTGCTGTTCATTGGCATTGTGTAAATCGCCCAATTGCTTTTCGAGTTTCTTGTATTTGTTGTCTTGCTCTTTGAGCTTTTCAACCAGCGGCTTGATGTTGTTTTGTTTGGCAGGATTCAAAACGGAAACCAATAAGCCGGTAAGTACGGATACGATAAGGGCAATGGATGCAGCTACGGCAACCGTTCTTTTGTATCTGTTCCAGATTTGGTAAATGCGACCCTGTGTGGCTGTAGGTGGGGAGATGATTCCTTCTTGTGAAAGTTTTTGATGGGTTTCCTTGAGTACGGATTTGAATTTCTTTTGAGCGCTATAATTTTCCAGTTGATTCAGTAGATATAATTGCTCGACGGTGAGCTGGTCGATGTCAGCATTGTTTTTACGCAGGTCCTCGAAATAAGCACGCTCTTCGGGCGACATCTCATTTTTATGGTAACGTTCTATAGCGTCTGTCAATAAAATATCTTCCATGTCCATCAGTTTTTTTTGTTGTACTCGGCGAAAAACAACTTTTTAAGTCTCATCAGGCATTTGTATTTCTGCGTTTTCGCGTTGTCGGCATTGGTATATTTGAATTCTTCGGCAATCAACTGCATCGGTTTCTTATTCACATAAAACGCTTCCAGCAAGCTTTTGCAAGGTTCGCCGATTTTTGCCATGGCACTTTCCATGATGTTGAACTGGTTTTGCTTTTGCTCATGGATCTCTAAATCATCATCTACAAGAACCACTTGTTCAAAATCCTGCTCTTGGGTCAGCATTCTTTGTTGCTGCTGAATCTTTTTCAGCCAGATTCTGCGGGCAACTGAATAAATGTAGGTCTTTAGCAAACAGTTCAGTTCAAATTGAGGGTCTGTGGCTTTTTCAAAGAGAACAATCATCGTTTCCTGAAAAATGTCCGCCGCGTCATCAGCACTTCCACTGTTATTGATGATCATATGCTGAATCATCGGATAATTGAGTCGGTAGATTTTTTCGATGGAATCACGGTCCTGATCGGCCAAACCCCTCAGTAATTGCTTGTCAGGTTCAAATTGATTCACGGCGTATTCTTTATACAATTGTGGGATTTTAGTAACCCTGAAAAAAAATAATTTTTTTTGGGTTACTTTATTATATTTGCGGTATTAACTGCAAATTATAATTTTAAACCAAAAAAAAACAACAATGAAAAAGTTTTTAGCAATTGCTATGATCGCTGCTTCACTGACCGCTTGTGGTGGTGGTGACAAAACTGAAGAAACTCCTGCTGCAGATTCAACTGTAGCTCCAGCTACTGAAACTCCAGCTGCTCCAGCTGCTGATTCAACTGTAGCTCCAGCTGCTGATTCTACAGCTCCTAAAGCTGATTCTGCTGCTAAAAAATAATTTTAGCTCAGTAAAAGATTATGATTTTTGCCGATCATATCTGACAATTACAAAAACTTGGCAAATTATAAGAAAGCCATCCTTCGGGGTGGCTTTCTCTTTTAATATTATTTCCCATTTTTGAAATGCAAACCCCACATTTGGGTTAATTTTGCCCCGTGGAAAAACAGCCTTTCAATTTATTGGCATCAAAATCACTTTTAGCTACCAAGCCGCTCTTGATCAGTGGGCCATGCAGTGCTGAAACGGAAGCACAGGTAATGTACATGGCGGAGCAGCTTTCTCTATTGGGCAATATATCTCTGTTCCGCTCAGGAATCTGGAAGCCACGTACAAAGCCAGGGATGTTTGAGGGTGTAGGCGAAATTGGACTAGAATGGCTGAAAAAAGCCAAAAAAGCTTATGGCATCCCGGTTACGGTTGAGGTAGCTACACCACAACATGTAGAACTTGCGCTTAAATATGAAATAGATGTACTTTGGATAGGTGCCAGAACAACCTCCAACCCTTTTTCTGTACAGCAAATTGCCGATGCTTTGCAAGGTATAAACGTTCCTGTGCTGATAAAAAATCCCATCAACCCTGATATTCAACTTTGGATTGGAGCTTTGGAGAGAATCGAAAAGTCAGGGATAAATGAAATAGGATTAATACACAGAGGATTTTCATCTTTTGCTCATACTTCTTTCAGAAACCCACCTATGTGGCAAATTCCTATCGAAATGCGCAGAAGGTTTCCTGAAATTCCTTTGATTTGCGACCCTTCTCATATTTGTGGCAACAGAACCTTACTTGCCGAAATCGCGCAGAAAAGCATCGACCTCGATTTTTCCGGTATCATGATAGAGTCTCACCCCGAGCCCGATACGGCTTGGAGCGATGCTCAGCAACAAATTACACCTTTACAGCTGAGCATGTTATTGAATGAACTGAAATGGCGTACTCATCTCGATGATCACGAAGATGGCTTTTCTACTATACATAAAATTAGAGAGCAGATAGATCACACAGATGATGAACTGATCACCTTATTGGCGCAAAGAATGAAGCTTTCCGATCAGATAGGAACTTATAAAAAAGATAATAATATTACCATTCTGCAAACAGAACGATGGAATGGCATTTTGGATAGACTGATGAAAAAGGCTTCTGACCTTGGTTTGAGCGAAGAGTTCATCAAAAGATATTTTGAAGCTGTACATCTCGAAAGTATTAATCATCAGAATCGGGTCATGTATCAAAACGATACTCAATCTTAATGGAAACACTGCATTATCAAATAGGGCAAAGTGCCACTGCTTTTTTTTTCGGTGTCGATTTACATGCGAGGCTTGAAGCTTTGAATAAAGAAAAATGTGTTTTGATAACAGATGAAAATGTTTACAAGGCCCACACTTCCATTTTTGATGGCTTTTTCTATGTCGTAATTGCTCCCGGTGAGGAAAATAAAATACAGAAAACTGTAGATGATGTCATTCAAAAATTATTGGATCATCAGATGACCAGCCAACATGTTTTAGTAGGCGTAGGTGGAGGTGTGGTGACCGATATAGCAGGATTTGTAGCTTCAATTTTCAAAAGAGGGATGCCTTTGATACTTGCTCCCACCTCGGTATTGGCTATAGTAGATGCTGCCTTAGGCGGCAAGAACGGGATCAATGTAGGCCGGTATAAAAATATGCTGGGTACGGTTTACCAACCAAAAGAAGTATGGTTCGACCCTCAATTGTTATCGTCGCTTCCTGTTGCTGAATGGATCAATGGCTGTGCCGAAATCATCAAGCACGCTTGGATAGCAGACGAGGATTTGTTAGCCCTTCTTGAAAAACATGACATTGACTTTTTTAGAAACGAGACTTCATTTTTGTATGATATCATCAAGCGCAATGTGAAAATCAAAATGGATATTGTCATTCAGGACCCGCTTGATAAAAAACAGCGGAGATGGCTCAATTTCGGACATACCATCGGGCATGCCATAGAAAAACAAATGAATATCCCTCACGGACATGCTGTAAGTATTGGAATGGTCATTGCAGCCAAGCTTTCTCATCTGCATACGGGTTTGCCTTTTCAGCAAGTGAACAGGATGATAAGTCTTTTGAAAAAGTATCAATTGCCTGTGGATTTCAATGTTGATATTGACGCTTTATTTGATAATTTATTGCAGGATAAAAAGAGAGAGGGAGATACTATGAATTTTATCTTGTTGCAAAATCCGGGCAAGCCTGTTGTTACTGCTATTCAACTTTCATTGTTGCATAACCTTTTAAAGGCCATCATCTCATGAGAGCCCGTATATCTCCATCTGTAATTTCAGGGAATGTTCTCGTTCCTCCAGGAAAAAGCATGATGCAAAGGATCTGCGCTCTGGCCTTGATGAATAAAGGGACGGTTGAAATCATTAATCCAGGTTATAGCAACGACGATTTGACTGCATTGAAAATTATTGCAGATTGTGGTGCATTAGTGAAAAAGATGGGTGGTCATTTATTGATTGAAAGTGATGGGATAATTCGAGTGCCCAATCAAATTCAGGTAGGCGAAAGCGGGTTGTCGGTAAGAATGTTTACACCACTATTGGCATTATCGCATCAGCAATTTGTTGTCAACGGCATGGGTAGTTTGATGAATCGCCCACTTACTGTTTTGGAGAGCATACTCGGCACATTGGGGGTAGAAGTAAAATCCACAGGTGCAAAGTTGCCTCTTGCAGTCAGCGGCCCAATGCAGGTTAAATCACTGGTTGTAAATGGAAGTCAGAGCTCACAAAATCTTACGGGTTTGTTATTCGCTTTTTGTCATGGCACTCAAGAATCAGTAATCATAGAAGTCGAGCATTTGGTCAGTAAACGTTATGTGGATTTAAGCATCAATTTGTTGAGATATTTCGGATACGATATCACGCACCATAACTATCAGCAAATCATCATTCATCCTTTTGTCAAAATAAAAAGAGATCTAAGTATAGCCGTAGAAAGCGATTGGAGCAGTGCTTCATTCTTACTCGTGGCGGCTTGTATTGCAGGAGAAGTGAGTCTTTCTGGATTGGATTTGGATAGCGTACAGGCCGACAGGCAGATCATGGAAGCAATTGCTTCTGCCGGTGTCAAACTGAATCATGAAAATGGTCTGTTGACTGTTTATAGAACAGAAAAAATTCATCCTTTTTCTTTTGATGCCACCGACTGTCCGGATCTTTTTCCTCCTCTCGCCGTGCTGGCGGCTTATGCTCATGGGCTATCAAGCATTAAAGGTGTTTATCGGCTGCGTGAAAAAGAAAGTGACCGAGGCTTTGCTTTGTTTACTGAATTGAAAAAGATGGGTGTGGATATTCGGATTGAAAATGATTGTATGCATATTGTAGGAAGGGGGGCGGTGACTGGCGCCGAAGTGGATGCTCATCATGATCACCGAATAGCCATGGCTATGGCTGTGGCAGGATTGTCGGCTAAAGGAGAAACGATTGTTGCTGGAGCCGAATCTGTAAAAAAATCTTTCCCTGCTTTTTTTGAAGTGTTGAAAGACCTAAAGGCTGATGTAAATTTGTTGGAAGATTGAAATGTACTGACATCGTGGTGTTCAAATTAATAAAACAGGTATTGTATTTATCCTAAATCATTTTCTCATGAATAGTTTTGGAAGGATTTTCAGGCTCAGTGTTTTTGGTGAGTCGCACGGGCCGATGATTGGTGTGGTGATGGATGGCGTGATGCCCGGGTTGACGATCAGTGCTGATGATTTTTCAGAAGATTTACAACGCAGGAGAGGTGGCGTTCAGCCTGGCACCACGTCTAGACAAGAACCGGATGTTCCTAACTTTTTGTCGGGCGTATTCAATGGAAAAACCACCGGTGCTCCGCTGACCATCGCATTTGAAAATACAGATACGAAAAGCAAGGATTACGAATTGCAAAAAAACATACCTCGTCCAGGTCACGCCGATTTTACTGCAGCAATGAAATTCAAAGGCTTTCAGGACTATAGAGGTAGCGGACATTTTAGCGGTCGGTTGACAGCTTTGCTGGTGGCTGCGGGTGTTGTGGCAAAGAAAATGATTGGACATCATCATCCTCAGCTGCTTATCAGCTCTAAAATACTTTCCTTAGGAGGCAATGAAAATGCAGAAGAAGCTATAGCACTCGCTATCAAAAATCAAGACAGTATTGGTGGTGTCATCCAATGCAGATTGCAACATGTGCCTATCGGTTTGGGTGAGCCCTTTTTTGATTCGTTCGAATCAGTGGTCAGTCATCTGGTGTTTTCCATTCCGGCTGTTAAAGCCATTGAGTTTGGTGCCGGATTTGCCGCTGCCAAAATGAAAGGAAGTGAACACAATGATGCATTAATGAATGCCAATGGCATCACCGAAACCAATCATGCTGGCGGTATCAATGGAGGCATCAGCAATGGTAACGAAATTGTTTTTAGAATTGCTGTAAAGCCTACTTCATCTACTCCTCAACAGCAAACATCTTATAATTTCACTTCGGGAAAGTCGGAAGAATTTCAAGTAAAAGGCCGTCACGATCTGTGTATTGCCTTGCGTGTACCCGTGGTGCTTGAAGCGGTAGCCGCCATCGCACTTACGGATTTGTTGTTGCTGAACCGATAAATAGGTAACTTACTTAAATAAAAAAGCTCCGAGTAATATCGGAGCTTTTTTATGAGGTCAATAAGATGATTAATTATTGATCAATATCACCGTGCCTTGCAACATCACATCTTCGGTTTCTTTGTTGGCCGGATTATTGGGGTGTGCCGGATCTTTATAGGCTTTTCCTTTCACCATCCAAACGTAAGTTCCGGAAGGTTGTTTGACGCCTTTGTAAGTGCCATCCCAACCTTTTAACCATTGGTTGGTTTGGAACATAAGTTGTCCAGATCTGTTGTAGATTTTAAACCAGTCGGTGTAGATGATACCTACCGGCACAGCTCTGAATACATCATTAATACCATCTCCATTAGGCGTGAAAGCATTAGGCACTCTGTAGCATGGACCATCATAAACTCTTACAAAAACAGTATCTACGCCAAGGCATCCTTCCGCATCAGTGACAACGCAAATGAATTGCTGGTCATCGCTGAGGGAAACATAAGGATTGTAAATGTAAGGCGAATTGAAGGCCAGACTGCCTGAGGTGGTGGCATCATCAACAGGTGCTGTAGGCCACCAGGCATAATTTACACCACCGGATGCATGTAATTGTTGAGGCACACCTCTTACGACGATGGTATCATTACCTGCAAATGCAGGAACCGGAGGCTGTACAAATACTTTCACCTGATCGGTAACAGAGAAGTTACAGCCATAGGTATCAGTAACTGTCAATGTATAGATTTGCGTACTGTCGGGGGTAGCAATTGTAGTAGACTGGTTGGGTGATGAGCATGAATTGGCTGGTGTCCAGTTGTATTGCAACGGACCCGATGAATCAATAGCAGAACCTACCAAAATTGTATCTCTTTTGTAATTACATACCGTCATGTCTACACCTGCATAAGGCGTAGGTTTATGCAGGATATTCAATCGAATCGTATCTTCTCTGCTACAAACACCCCAAACCGCATGAACCACGTAGTCGATATAGCGAGGACCTTCTGTGTATGGATTTGTACCAGGGGTCACATATGGAGGTGTAGCATCTGGGGTTTGAATATTAGCGTTATTCAAAGTTGAAATCAATGAGGCATCAGGTATGGTGCTCCAGTTGAAAATAGCAGCTTCTGTACTGAAATTGGGAACCAAACGAATGGTGCTTCCCACACAAACGAAAGTATCGTTCACTGGATTCACCACCATGTTGTCAATCAAAATTACAGTTACCGAAGTATGGGCTATACAACCATTGGCATCCTGTACAAGAATGTCGGGGAAGTTGCCTCCAGATACGGTAAAGTCGGGACTGGGTTGATAGGTAGCGCCATTGTCGATGGAATAAGTATATCCAGGTGTTCCATCAATTCCTGTTACCTGAATGTGTCCGTCATTGCCATTGCAAGTTCCGGGTGTGCTGGTGGCAGCAGCGGTTAACAATGTAGGTTCCAGCATGGTGATGATGGTGTCTTTTGTACAACCAACATTGTCTTTGATGGTGATGGTATAAGTACCTGCACTCACATTGAAAGGCAATGTGCTGCTTTGCCAGTTGGCGCCACCGTCAATTGAAACTTCGTAAGGAGAAACACCACCTGAAGGTACCAATGAAACGATACCGTCATTTCCTCCATTACAAAGTGGCATGGTCAAACTCACAGTTGTGTTGATAGGAGCATGTGTAGTCAGAGTTATGGTACCCGTGCCAGAACATCCAACAGGATTGGTGAAGCTGTAGTTATATGTACCAGGAGCCAAACCGGTGAATGTGGGATTGTTTACTTGTGTTACTTCGCCAGGGCCTCCGGGATTTAAAACATAGGTGTAAGTGCCGGCTGCGCTGGGTATTACGGTAATCACACCATCATTGATGTTGGAACAAGGTGGATCAGTCAGGTTGGTGGTGGATGTCAATTGTGGGCCAGCAGCTACTATAGGGTCAGGGTTAACTCTTCCTCCACAACCAAGGGAGGAGGTGAAAGTGACATTATAAGTACCAGCAGCGAGCCCAGTGAAAAGAGGATTGTTGTTTTGTACCACATTTCCAGGATTCAACGTATAAACAAAAGGACCGCCGGATGTGGGAGGATTCACCGCAATAGTACCATCACTTACCGTTACACATGATGTAGGAGTAGTGCTGGCAGTAGCAATGGCCGGTAATCCTTCAATGATGTTAGCACCTACAGGATTGCTCACGCAACCCAAACCATCCGTCATGGTAATGGTATAAAGTCCTGGCGCTAAACCGCCAAAAACAGGGTTTCCGTTTTGAGTGATATTGCCTGGCGTTAGCGTATAGGAGAATGGACTTCCTGTTGCCGGAGGGTTGACAGTGATGCTGCCGTCAAAAACGTTAGGACAAGTTGTATTTATCGTGGTTGTGGTAATGGTTGGTCTTGGTCCTGCAACCACTGTGGTATCTGCAGATCCAGAGCACCCAATCGGATTAGTGAAAGTGATAGTGTATAATCCGGGAGCCAACCCGGTGAACACAGGATTATTGTTCTGTGTGATGTTGCCTGGATTCAAGGTATAGGTGTAGGTATCCGGAGAAGAAGGCGTAACGGTAATGGAACCATTATTTACTTCAGGACACATCGTGTTTACTGGTGTGGCCAAACCATCGGGCAAGCCGCCAACAGTTAATGTAGTAGTGGCGACACAGTTTTCGCCGGCAGGAGTTGAAGCAAATACAGTATACGTATAAGTTCCTGGTGTAGTAGGAGCCGTAACGCCTGTTGGATTTTGAACCGTAGAGGTAAAACAATCAGGTCCAATCCAAGAGTAAATGGCGCCACCTAAGGTGCTGTTCAGGTTAAAAGTTTGACCCGGACAAACCGGTCCGGTATTGGTGGCATTAATGTTACAAATTACGTTACAGTTGGTAGAAGCAGTACCGCCATTTTGCTGGAAGTTGATAGAGCCGACTTGGTTGGAATAGTTGGTCAGCAGCAGTACATAATATTCACCTGCATTGGCCATGGGAATATTACAGGTTTCATCATTGGAAGTAGAGTAGCTGCAATCAACAATGTTTGTAGATTGTAAACCACCACAGCTGGAAGCTAAATCAGGGAAAGGACCCCAACAGGCAAAATCTACGTCAAGGGCGTTGCCGGTTGCGCCGGTTTGAACGATATGAATATCCAGTGGACCGGAGTTTTGAATCTGAAAATAATAGAAAACAGGGTTAGGTGTACTGAAAAGACAGCCATAGATACCACCACTGCCCAAAGATGGAATATTAGTATTATTGGGGAAGTTATATACAGTGCCCGTACAAAAAGGTGATGCGGTTGAACAGTTGGCACCGGGACCTGCGGGTGGTGGAATAGAAATGCAGATGCCAAAAGTGCCGGGATTATCATTGCCATATTCCCAAAATCTAATGTAGATAGTGTCGCCAGGATTCAAGCCGGTTTGGCTGATCATGGGCATCAAGCCGTTCGGGCTAGCATCATCATCACAGGCGATCTGGGTTAAACTGCCACAAGTGCCGGAATAAAATGCAGCACCTCCGTCGGTCACTACGCCAGTTTGAGAATCCATCTTCACAGTGCCTGTACAAGGCACAACCGTTTTAAACCATACGTCACCACCTGCATAATTGGAGCAGGTAGGAGTGGGTACTCCCGCAGTGGCTGTAGCTGCAGCATTAGTGAAGGTTGCGTAAGTACAAGTATTGGTTGGCGCTATGAAAATAGCATTGCAAGGTTCGTCGTTGGATGGCTGGGCAAAACTTTTGTTGGACAGCAGAAATAATATCGAAACAAGCAGGAGGGGTAATGATCTTTTCACGGTCTTTTTATTGTTTAAAGATGGCTTATGATGACAAGGTATAAAGATAACAAAATGGCTTTATTTTTTGCTTTTTTTTAGCATATCGGGCCATGATTGGTTAAAAAATTTCGACTTCATCTGCGAATAGCCAGGATTTATTGCCTCCACCTGGATTTCCCAAAGGAATTAACCCATGATTTTTGGCCAAAATTCTCACAAACCGGGCCTGGGTTTTCTTGATGCCAATAATGGGAAAATTTCCTTTCCCGTCAACCGAATTCACCGCATCAAAAATGGAGAAATCTTTTCCATCTTCACTGCTCCAAAAGGTGACGGCCGAGGGCGGATATATCCAACTGGCTTCCTGTTCAAATACATGCAAAATGATGGTTTCAATGGGCATCATACTTCCTAAATCAATCGTCATGTCCAGGTCATTCCCCCAAAATCCAAGAAATTCTTTGGGTTTGGACATGCCACTGCCATTATGGATGCCATCCACCAGCGTAAAGACGCCCGCTGAAGCATAAGCGTTGCTTGGTGGTGTTTTTAATTCGGCTTTTTTTCCGGTCGCTCTGTTGGTGTAAAAATTTTGCGTTAATGTGTTGCTGATGACTTCCCCTTTTGGGTTGATCAGCAAAGCGGAATAAGGTCCATTTTGAATGATGGGTACCGTTACTTCATTTTGATAGCTGTCTTCTGCTTCAAAATACGGACGCGTGACAAAAATCTTCATGGAACTGTCTTTGCATTGCAATTTCCAGGATATGCCTATGGGTTGAGAAGCGGATTGGTCTGTTCGGTAGTAACGGGGAATGACGCTGCATTCGATATCATAAAATGCTTTACTGTAATTGATGCCCCATTTTTGGTATTTTGAAAATAAAGAGGGCAACCCAGTGGTAAATCGTTCCCAGTTTTTTTGTTCAGGAGCCGACCATAAGGTTTCCGACAAGGCAGCCATGCGTGGAAAAAGCATGTACTCCACTTTTCGTGTGTTATTCATGTATTCCGTCCACATGTTGGCTTGTGCACCAATGATATATTGCTTTTCATTGTCATTGAGGCCGGCAGGTATCGGTTCGTAATCGTAAACGTCTTTCAATGAAATCAATCCGCCTTGTGTAACGGAATCCTCGTAAGCACTTTGTGCATGATCAAAATACATAAGCTGTCCTGGTGTCATGATAGCCTGGTGATGCTGTTGGGCAGCGGCTACGCCTCCATCTGTTCCTCGCCAGCTCATCACAGTTGCGTTGGGGGCTAAGCCACCTTCGAGAATCTCGTCCCATCCAATGATGTTTCTTCCCTTGCTGTTCAGGTATTGTTCGATTCTTCTGATGAAATAACTCTGCAACTCATGTTCGTCTTTCAAATGTTCATTTTTGATCTTTTGCTGACATACAGCACATTGATGCCATCTTTCCTTGGGACATTCATCTCCGCCAATGTGAATGTATTTGGAAGGAAAAAGTAACAAGACTTCATCCAGGACATTCTCCATAAATTCATACGTACTGTCGTTGCCGGCACAAAGCACTTCAGGACTAACACCCCAGGTTTGCATGACATCGAATGTAGCTTTAGTACAACTGAGAAATGGATAAGAAGCGATGGCGGCCAGCGAATGTCCTGGCATTTCAATTTCTGGAATGATGGTGATGTTTCGTTTGGAAGCATAAGCTACAATGTCTCTGATCTCTTGCTGTGTGTAAAATCCGCAATAAGGTGTGTTGTCATATCGGCCACTGCCATAATTCCCTATCAACGTTTGTTTTCTGCAACTGCCCGTTTCCGTAAGTAAGGGATATTTTTTGATTTCTATGCGCCATCCCTGATCTTCAGTGAGATGCCAATGGAAAGTGTTGAGTTTGTGCAAGGCCAGGTAATCGATGTATTTTTTGATGTAGTCGGCAGGAAAAAAATGACGGCCAACGTCGAGATGCAGCCCTCTGTATGGAAACCTCGGACTATCTTCAATTTTCATGCAAGGCAAGTATAGCTGTGTTACTTTTTTTTCATGGGTAATGGGAAGAAGTTGAATGATGGTTTGTACAGCATAAAAAAATCCGGCTTCAGTACCTCTGATGGTCATCTTGTTAGCATTGATGTTCAGTTGATAGCCTTCTTTGGGCAGGCTGCTGTCTGTGATAAAAAAAATGCTATGTGGCAGACTCTTCTCTGTTGTATTTAAATGAATGTCATAATGCTTTTGAAGATGCTGCTGAAGAAACTCCATCGCATGAAATGAAGCAGTTGAAGGATGGATTTTCGTGTTGTTGTTGATGATGAAATTCCCTTTTTGGGAAGTAATTGATACCGGTTGAGGTACGATGTTGTAGGTTTGGGATTGCCCTGAAAAAAAAGAGATAATGATGGTTGCCAGCAAGCAGAGTTTTTTCATGATTTGATTTTTTCCTGAATTAGATAAATTGATGGCCATAAAATCTATTGATCTGCTGTTTTATGGAGCGAGTATTGGTAAGATGATTTGGCTTTGATGCGACGCGTCGTGCCAGATTTTAATATTGTTTTTGATGAAATCTTTTTCGCGTGCTTCGCTGATGTTCATGAATTGCTGAGGATTCATGTCGATTAGCGGAAACCAGCTGCTTTGGATCTGTATCATGATCCGATGACCTTTTTTGAAGTCATGGGCCACATCATTCAATACCAAGTCTACAGGTGTTATTTTCCCGGGTTCAAAAGGCTCGGGCTTACTCAAGCTGTTCCTGAATTTTCCGCGCATCACATCGGCACGAACAAGCCTTTGGTAGCCGGCCATTTGAAACCCTTTGGGTGCGTTTTTAAAATTAGGTTCGTTGTCGGGCAATACATCAATCAGTTTGATGATGAAGTCGGCGTCGCTACCGGTAAGGCTTACCTGTAATTTTACCTTGATGGCGCCTGTTGCCGTAACATCTTTGGAAAGCGGCGGTGTTTCAAAAACGAGCACGTCGGGTCGGGTAGTGGCAAATCGCTGGTCTTCGGCCATGAAGTCGTTGTTGCGTGCGCCATAAATGCCAGGTGTATAGGGTACGGGTTTTTTAGGATCGCTTACATATTCTTCGAAAGCATTGCTGTCTTTGTCTGCTTCCAGACTCAGCTTTTCATGGCTGTTGAGGTAAAATGTCACCGGCACGCAATTCGCCGGAGGCCAGGAATTGTAATGTGTCCATTTATTGGAGCCCGTTTCAAAAATACTGGCTTCATCGATGTTGAAGCTGTCCTTTTCTTTTAAGTAATAGTTGAAAAATCTTGTTTCTATGGAGTCTTGGTAGACCTTGCTGGTATTTTGATTGAAATCGTGCGAAGCGTAAAATTTCCATTCGCCCGACTTCCAGCTGCCATGTGTCCATGGCCCCATCACCAGTTTGCATTGGTTGTCGGCTTCACCTTTTTCTATGCACTGATAGGTATGCAAGGCACCATAAAGGTCTTCCGCATCAAACCAACCGCCTACTACCAATACTGGCAGTTTTATCTTTTTAAAATATTGGCCGGTATAACGTGTCTGCCAGTAATCGTCATAGGTATTGTGTTTCAGCATTTCATTCCACAATTCACATTTATTGCCAAAGAACTGACTATTATTGGTGTTGCTTAACGGTCCCATGGATTGAAAAAAACGGTAGGCATCCTTGGGGTTGAAATTGAAAACGCCATTGCCATAATCTTTTGTAGGTCCGTTTCTTTCCTTGCCGTAATAGTTGATAAAGCCAAAGTTGTCCATCAGAAAAAATGCGCCGTTATGAAAGGCGTCATCACCGGCAAATTCATCAGTCATCGGTGCTTGCGGGCTCACCGCTTTGATGGCCGGATGAGGATTGATCATGGACATGGCAGCAAAAAATCCGGGGTAGGAAACACCGGTAATGCCCACCTTGCCATTGTTGTGTTTGATGTTTTTGACCAGCCAGTCCACGGTTTCATAGGTGTCTGTAGTTTCATCGCTGCCCGATTTTTTCTTCAGTGGCAAGTAGGGTGACATTTCAGTATTGATGCCCTCGCTCATGTATCTTCCTCTTACATCCTGATAGACAAAAATATATTTCTCCTTCATCAGACCCGGATTGGGCCCGATGTAACGGGCGTAACTGGTATCGCCATAAGGAGCGCAAGAGTAGGGCGTTCTTTCAAGAATGATGGGATAGTTGATGGTGGTGTCTTTTGGACTGTAAATGACGGTGTATAATTTCACGCCATCTTTCATGGTGATGGCAGTGTCTTTTTTATTGTAATTCATTTTTACTTCATGAGTAGTTTGTTGTGCAAAGCCATCATGAAAAAAGAACAACAAAAGCAAAGCGCTTAAAATTCGAATGAAACATTGTTTCTTGGTCATTGTGCTATGATTTAAAGAGAGTCTTGTAGAGATTGATCTCATTTTGTGACATACATTAAAAATCAGCGGACAATTTAGTTATTTAATAAGGGCGGCTGCGAAAAAATAACTAACATTGAGCGTGAATAATGTTGACCTGCCACGGTTTGACAATGCTGATGCGTTGTTGACTGAATGGTAACGTGGATGCATTGCAAAACAAATCATTAAACCATCGATAATGTCATTACAGGTAATTCGCGATTTCATGACGGCTTTTGGAGATAGAGATTTTGAAACCATGGCTCGCCTATACACAAACGATATCCAGTACTTCGATCCCTTGTTCGGCTATTTGAAAAATGAAGAAGTGATTCATATGTGGAAATTGAGATACGGCACCGAAGCTGAGTTTGGTTTTGAGGTTGGCGAAATCACTGATTTTGGGGATGGTTATTATACAGCGGCTTATGTGGTCAGCTGGCATTTTGGCAAACGCAATAAACCGGTTGTGCAAAAAATGAAAGCGCATATCAGGGTCATCGATGGACGGATTCCCGAACATAGCGATGCTTTCAGTGTGCACGACTGGTGTACACAATGCTTTGGCCTCAGCGGCAAATTATTGGGATGGAACAGATTTTACCAGCAAGCGGTGAAAAATAAAATCAGGAGGCAACTCATCGGAAAGTAAGAAAAAAGGGTTGAAACTGATGTGTTGTCAACCCTTTTTTTTTATCAATCAACTTTTGTGATCTTGATGATGTTGGTAGGAAGATGATCTTCAACCGGTGTACTGCCGGTGTTGATGACCACATCTCCTGAATTGATGAATCCTCTGTTTTTCAGGATTTTGATTTGGTCAAAGATGATATCATCCAGGCTTTCTTCTTCAGCATAGTAAAAAGGTCGAACACCCCAGCTGAGACTCAGTTGGTTGATCAGGGTTTTCTCTTTACTGAAAATATACAAAGGGGAGCGAGGTCTGTAACTGCTAAGCATAAACGCGGTATATCCACTTTGTGTCATGCCGATGATAGCATCGGCTTGTGCGTCATTAGCCAGTTTGCAGGCGCTATAGCAAATCGCATCACTCAAATAAGAAGGGGAGTGTGGTTGTGGAGTCAGAATATCGTCGCGATTGAAATCGTAAACAGAACTTTCAACACCCAGAATGATTTTGCTCATGGTTTCTACTACCAGTGTAGGGTAGTTGCCTGTGGCGGTTTCCCCACTCAGCATCACAGCATCGGCACCTTCCAATACGGCATTGGCCACATCGCTCACCTCGCTTCTATTGGGTTTGGTGCGATCAATCATACTTTCCATCATTTGAGTGGCCACAATCACTGGTTTGGCGCGGTGCATACATTTGCGAATGATATCCTTTTGAATGACCGGTACTTGTTCGATGGGGACTTCAACACCCAAATCGCCACGGGCCACCATCACGCCATCGCTTTCGCGAATGATTTCACGCAGGTTTTTTAATGCCTCAGGCATTTCAATTTTGGCAATCACCTTGGTCATGCAATCCTTTTCCTTGATGAGTCTTTTCAATTCTATGATCTCATTGGGCTTTCTGACAAAAGAAAGCGCCACCCAATCGAGTTTTTCTTCCAGGATAAAGGCCAGGTCGGTGTAGTCTTTCTCAGTCATGGAAGGCATGCTCAATTCTGTATCCGGAAGGTTGACTCCTTTTTTAGGCAGTAGAATTCCACCGAGATTTACCTGTACTTTTACTTCTTTGTCGTTAAGGATTTCCACCACTCGCACTTCCATTTTTCCGTCATCCAAAAATATTCTTTCATTGAGTTTTACATCAGTAGCAAGGTTGGGGTAGGAGACATAAATCTTTTCGGGTGTGCCCACCATTTTTTCAATGGTGAAAATAAAATGATCGCCCGATTTGAGTTCGATTCGTCCATCCTGCAATTCTCCCACTCTTAATTTAGGGCCTTGCAGATCGGCGAGTATGGCAATGTTGTAGGGCTCGTTTTTAATGATATTGCGGATGTGCTCGATGATTTTTTTCTTGTCTTCATGACTGCCATGCGAGAAGTTCAAGCGAAACACATTCACACCAGCTTTCACCAGATTCAGCAAACCTTCGTAGGTGTCGCAAGCCGGACCAACAGTGGCTACGATTTTTGTTCTTTTCTGTGAATGCACAATACCGGCGGCATTATCCATTTCGCTGTGTAAATACTTGTCTATGTTTTTTGACATGTTATATGGGGTGGTTATTAAATATTAAAAAGTAATTCGTGAAAATCTGTGGCTAAGAAGCCAGGATCTTTACGATTTTCATCCATTCTTCATTGATGCGTTGTTTCTTTTTCACAGCTTCATTCAAGGGGGTGTAGTTCATCTTGTTGTTCAGGATACCTACAAAAACATTATGTCTACCTTCTATCAAACTTTCAACAGCATGGTATCCCATTCTGCTGGCAATCACACGATCCATGCAGGATGGAGAACCGCCACGTTGGATATGGCCAAGAATACAAACACGTGTTTCAAGTTTAGGAAGCTTTTCTTTAATATAGGCAGACACTTCGTTGGCGCCACCGAATTCATCGCCTTCGGCAACGATGATTAGATTAACCAGTTTCTTTCTTTTTTCTTTTTCCGCGAGAGATTCAACGATTTCGTTGATGTCTGTTTTCTTTTCAGGAATCAGGATGTTTTCAGCACCTGTGGCGATACCGCTGTGCAGCGCGATATAGCCGGCATCACGGCCCATCACCTCGATGATAAAAAGACGATCGTGTGCATCTGCGGTATCTCTTACTTTATCTATGGCCTCTACAGCTGTATTAACGGCAGTATCGAACCCAATGGTGAAATCTGTTCCGGCAATGTCCTTGTCGATGGTGCCCGGTAATCCAATGCAGGGGATGTCGAATTCGCTGCTGAACACCTGTGCGCCTCTGAAACTGCCATCTCCGCCAATGATCACCAGGCCGTCAATGCCTCTTTTTTCCAGGTTGGCATATGCTTTTTTACGGCCTTCGTATTCCATAAACTCCATACATCTGGCCGTTTTTAAAATTGTACCGCCACGTTGAATAATGTTGGCGACACTTTTACCTTCCATTTGAAAAATCTCATCATTCAGCATGCCACTGTAACCATGCATGATGCCATACATTTCGAGACCATGAAAAATTCCTGTTCTCACAACGGCACGGATGGCTGCATTCATGCCCGGACTATCGCCTCCACTAGTTAAAACCCCGATCTTATTGACTTTTCTGCTCATTGCTTTTGTTGAATTTTAGTTTTCAAACCGTGTAAAAATACATAATCTCATTTAAACACTACTTTATGTTCATGTTACATCCTTTCTGGTACGGCTATCCCCAGCATCTGCATGCCGCTTTTCAATACATGGGCGGTCATGTTAGCCATTTGTAAGCGCAATTGCTTTTTGTTTGATGTTTCGGCATTGCCAATGGAATGCTCGGTGTAAAAAGAATTGAATTGTTTGGCCAGGTGAAACAGATAATTGGCCAGCACAGAGGGGTTCAGTTCTTTGGCGGCATCAGCAATGGCTGCAGGAAATTGCTCGAGAGTGTATAATACCTGTTTTTCCAGTGGCAAAAACAATTCGGTTGAATTGTCGAAGGAAGTAAGAGGCTCTTTGCGAAGGATACTTTTGATGCGGGCATGCGTATATTGAATGAACGGCCCTGTGAAGCCATGGAAGTCGATGGACTCTTCCGGATTGAAAATCATTTTCTTTTTGGGATCAACACGAAGCAGGTAAAACTTCATGGCGCCCAAGCCAATGGTATGAAAAAGGGTATTCAATTCTTCGGGGTTGAAGTCTTTGACTTTGCCCAGTTCTTCTGTATGTCTGCGGGCGGTGTCAATCATTTCCTGTACAAGATCATCGGCGTCAACAACAGTGCCTTCGCGGCTTTTCATTTTTCCTGTGGGCAGTTCCACCATGCCATAGCTGAGGTGATAGATATGATCGGCGTATGGTAGTCCGAGTTTTTGCGCAATCAGTTTCAAAACTTTCATGTGATAGTTTTGTTCGTCGCCAATTACGTAGATGCTTTGGTCGATGCCGAATTCGTCATGCTTTAACTGTGCCAGACCTATATCTTGTGTGATGTAGACGGACGTTCCATCTTTTCTTAAAACCAGTTTTTCATCTAATCCATCGGGTGTCAGGTCAATCCAAACACTGCCATCCGGTTTTTTTTGAAATACATTTTTGGATAGTCCCTGCTGCACAATGTCTTTACCCAGCAGGTAAGTATTGCTTTCGTAGTAGGTTTTGTCAAAATCGCTGCCGATGGCTTTGTAGGTGACGTCGAATCCTTCATAGACCCATCCGTTCATGGTTTTCCAAAGCGTCATCACTTCGGGATTACCCGATTCCCAATCGAGCAGCATTTGCTGGGTTTGCAGCATGATAGGTGCGTTTTTTTCGGCATCGGCCTCGCTCATGCCATTGGCTACAAGTGTTGCCACTTGCTTTTTATATTCGTCATTGAATTTCACATAATAATCGCCCACCAGGTGATCGCCTTTGATGCCGGTAGATTCAGGTGTAGCCCCATTGGCAAAGAGTTGCCAGGCAATCATGCTTTTGCAGATATGTATTCCTCTGTCGTTGACAATGCAGCTTTTAAACACTTCATAGCCATTGGCCTTTAGGATTTCGGCCACACTCCAGCCCAGGAAGTTGTTGCGCAAGTGGCCCAGGTGAAGCGGTTTGTTGGTATTGGGAGAAGAATATTCAATCATCACTTTCTGGCCATTCATGGCCTGTTTGCCAAAACAAATGTCGTTATGGTGATGTTGCAATAAATCAAGCCAGTAACTATCGGCTATGGAGAGATTCAGAAAGCCTTTGATGAAATTGAAACCGGTGAACAAATCACCATGTTGGGTAGTCAAGACTGTGCCAAGCTCTTGTCCTAATACATCTGGTGATTTCTTCAAGGGTTTTACCAATGAGAAAATCACTACAGTGTAATCTCCTTCAAACTCAGGTTTGGTTTGATTGATCTGGAAGTCTTTTTCCGAGAAATTCTGTCCGTAAAGTGATTGAAGAGATGCAACTACGCAAGTTTGAATTTTATGCACGATACTCATGTCGCAAAAATAAGCATTGTTTATCGTTTATTTGGGACAATTGACATACGTGAATAAGTCTTCTAATTCTGCTTAATGCCTTATGAACTTAGTGTGATCTTTCTGCTCTTTGTGGTAAAAACACAAAGCGCAGAAAGGTTTTATAAAGAACACAATATATGCTTTGTGTATCCTTCGTGCCCTTTGTGGTGGAAATGAAACACTAAGCACACAAAGGTTTCACAAAGAACACAATATATGCTTTGTGTATCCTTCGTGCCCTTTGTGGTGGAAATGAAACACTAAGCACACAAAGGTTTCACAAAGAACACAATATATGCTTTGTGTATCCTTCGTGTCCTTTGTGGTGGAAATGAAACACTAAGCACACAAAGGTTTCACAAAGAATACAATAGATGCTTTGTGTATCCTTCGTGCCCTTTGTGGTGGAAATGAAACACTAAGCACACAAAGGTTTCACAAAGAACACAATAGATGCTTTGTGTATCCTTCGTGCCCCTTGTGGTGGAAAAACACAAAGCACGCAAATGGAATTCTTGTGCACTCTGTGTTTCCTTCGTGCGCTTCGTGGTAAAACTTCAGCTTTGTGGTAAAAAAAACACAGTGCCCCGCTTTGAGCTTTTGTTCAGATAATACTTTCTTTCAAATTCGTTCGTCAGCGTATTAACCTTTATCTTTGCGCACTTTTTAATAATTATGATTACAGTAAATAATATAACCCTGGCTTATGGTAAGCGGGTGCTTTTTGATGAGGTGAACATCAATTTCACCAAAGGAAATTGTTATGGGATTATCGGTGCCAACGGTGCCGGCAAGTCCACCTTTATGAAAATCTTAAGTGGCGATATAGAGCCTAATAAAGGTACAGTCGACATTACACCCGGCGAAAGGATGGCGGTTTTGAATCAGAACCAGTTTGCTTTCGACGATCAGACGGTGCTGAACACCGTTTTGATGGGGCACAAGAAACTATGGCAGGTGATGCATGAGCGCGATGCCATCTATTCTAAAGAGGATTTCAGTGAAGCAGACGGTATCAAAGCCGGTGAACTTGAGCATGAATTTGGAGAAATGGGTGGATACACGTGCGAAAGTGATGCCGCTACTTTGCTGAGCGAACTTGGCGTGAAGGATGAGCTGCACCAACAGCTGATGAAAGACGTGAGCGCCAACCTCAAAGTGCGTGTTTTGCTGGCACAGGCCCTGTTTGGCAATCCGGATATCTTGTTGCTGGATGAGCCTACCAACAACCTTGATGTGGAAACCATCGGCTGGCTCGAAAACTTTCTGGCCGATTACCAAAATATTGTATTGGTGGTGAGTCACGATCGTCACTTCCTGGATGCGGTTTGTACGCACGTGGCCGATGTGGACAGAAGCAAGATCAAAGTGTACACCGGTAACTATAGTTTCTGGTACGAAAGTTCGCAGCTGGCAGCCCGTCAGATGACCGACAAGAACAAAAAAATTGAAGAGAAAAGGAAAGACTTGCTCGACTTTATTGCCCGATTCAGTGCCAATGCGTCTAAAAGTAAGCAGGCCACCAGTCGTAAGAAGGCTTTGGAAAAATTGGTTATCGAAGACATCCAGCCCTCCAATCGTAAATATCCCGGTATCATCTTCAAACAAGACAGAGAAGTGGGCAACGAGATTCTTAAGGTGGAAAATCTTTCCAAATCCATCGATGGCAAGATGCTATTCAGCAAATTGAATTTCGATATCCAGAAAGGTCAAAAAGTAGCCTTCCTCAGTCGCGATCCCATGGCATTAACCACTTTTTTTGAAGTGATCAATAGCAAATTGATAGCCGATCATGGTTCGGTGGAATGGGGAACTACCATCACCAATGCTTATCTGCCTAATGACAATTCCGAATATTTCGCCGGAAACAACGACAACCTGATGGACTGGCTCCGTCAGTTTGTGCCGCCTACTGTAAAGGATGTGGATGAGGATTTTTTACGCGGATTTTTAGGTAAGATGTTGTTCAGTGGCGATGAAATCATGAAGAAGACTTCGGTGTTAAGCGGTGGTGAAAAAGTGAGATGTATGCTCAGTAAGATGATGCTGCAAAATCCCAATGTGCTGATTCTGGATGAACCTACCAATCACCTCGATCTTGAAAGTATCATTTCCTTCAACGACAGTATGATCGCTTTTCCGGGTGTTGTACTTTTTACTACGCACGATCATCAGTTCATGCAGTCGGTAGCCAATCGTATCATTGAAATTACGCCCAAAGGAATGATTGATAAATTGATGACTTACGATGAATACCTTCAGGACGACAGAGTGAAAGCCCAGCGCGAGGAGCTTTATAGTTAATATAGTGTGCTAATGAGTTAATATGCTTTTTTTTATGGACTAACATGTTAATGCATGCATTAAATAAGGTATACAATAAACCTGAAACCCGAAACCCTGAAAATTCAATCTGTTTCAAATGAATAAATTTTTTTTTCTTTTCTTATTCTTCATCTTGGGCAAGCTTAATGTAGCTGAAGCTCAGTCATCAAAACACAGTCAATATAATACGGCCATCGGATTCAAATTTTATCCGGGTGGTGTTACCTTTAAACAGGCACTCAATAAATCGAAATGTCTGGAGGTTAATGGATATTTCTGGAAGGGCATTCGCATTACAGGTTTGTACGAGTTGCATTATGATATTGCTGGGGTGGATGGATTGCGCTGGTATGTTGGGCCTGGTTTGCATACTTCGATGTATAGTCCTGACATCAATGAGAACTATGCCGGCAGAAATTACATAGGAATAGATGGTGTGTTGGGGTTGGATTATAAAATTCCTTCCGTGCCCTTGAATCTTTCGCTCGACTGGCAGCCTTCAATTGAGTTTGGGACCTCTCCCGGATTCGTTGGCGGTTATGGTGGCTTGTCGGTTCGTTATGTAATTCTATAATGCATTTTAGATAAGCAGGTAAAAAAATGTCAGTTTGATGTGTCGAAATCGGTAAAAATGTCAATCATTCTGCAACTAATCACATGAGGCAATCGGTTTTAAAATTTATCGACTTTTTTCATCCTTTGTTTCAAAGGGTCATGCCCCTGCAGACCTATCGCTATGCGGCTTTCGGCGGAATCAATACCTTGCTGGGTTTGGCGGTATGGTACACCTGTTTTCATTTTGTATTCAATAAGATGGTGGTCGACCTGGGCTTTTACACTTTCGAGCCTTATACACTGGCCTTGGTGATATCCAGTCTCTTTTCTTTCAGTTTCGGCTTTATCGTCAATAAATTTATCGTCTTTACGGATTCCAATCTTAAAGGACGTATTCAATTGTTTCGCTATTTTCTCTCGTTCATCTTCAATATTCTTCTCAATTATTTCATGCTGGTATTGTTGGTAAAAAAAATGAGATGGGATCCTTTTCTCAGTCAGGTACTCACCACCACATTAGTAGTAACGGCTAGTTTCATCAGTCAGAAATACTTCAGTTTTAAAGTCAAATAGTTGCATTTCGGCAAAGCCAACTGACAATTTTACATCATTTTCCCCTTGGCATAATGATTGACAAGTAAGAGGGAAATAATCTAAAACAAATTTTATGGCAAAGATCATAGGCATCGACCTCGGCACCACCAATAGTTGTGTGTCGGTAATGGAAGGAAATGAACCCGTAGTGATAGCCAACGAAGAGGGTAGAAGAACCACGCCTTCTGTAGTGGCTTTTCTTAAAAGTGGCGAAAGAAAAGTAGGAGATCCTGCAAAAAGACAGGCCATCACCAACCCTCAGAACACAATTTCCAGCGTAAAGCGTTTTATGGGTAGACGTTTTGATGAGGTGACCGAAGAAAGTTCTCATTGGAGTTATAAAGTGGTAAAAGGCGATAACAACACTGTCAGAATCGACATTGATGGCAGATTGTACACGCCTCAGGAAATCAGCGCCATGGTGCTGCAAAAAATGAAAAAAACCGCTGAAGATTACCTCGGTCATGAAGTAACTGAAGCGGTGATTACCGTTCCGGCTTATTTCAATGACGCGCAACGTCAGGCTACAAAAGAAGCCGGAGAAATTGCTGGTCTTACTGTAAAAAGAATTGTAAACGAGCCTACTGCTGCTGCTTTGGCTTATGGTCTCGATAAGAAAGGAAAAGACCAGAAAATTGCCGTATTCGATTTGGGCGGCGGTACTTTCGATATCTCTGTACTGGAGCTGGGAGACGGCGTATTTGAAGTAAAATCTACCAATGGCGATACCCATTTGGGGGGTGATGATTTTGATAAAGTGATCATGGACTGGCTGGCCGATGAATTCAAAAATGAAGAAGCCATCGACCTCAGAAAAGATCCTATGGCGCTGCAACGTTTGAAAGAAGCTGCTGAAAAATCCAAAGTAGAGTTGTCGTCTTCAACAGAAACTGAAATTAATTTGCCTTATATCACTGCGGTGGATGGTGTTCCCAAGCATCTGGTGAAAAAACTTTCCCGTGCCAAGTTCGAAGCGTTGGCCGATAATCTTTTTGCAAGATGTTTGAAGCCATGCGAAGCGGCATTGAAGGATGCCGGTATCAGCACTTCTCAGATTGATGAAGTGATTTTGGTAGGAGGTAGTAGCCGTATTCCAAAAGTGCAGGATATTGTAGAAAAGTTCTTTGGCAAAAAGCCCAACAGAGGGGTGAATCCTGATGAAGTGGTGGCCATAGGTGCAGGTATTCAAGGCGCGGTGCTTACCGGTGAAGTGAAAGATGTTTTATTGTTGGATGTTACGCCATTGAGTTTGGGTATCGAAACCATGGGTGGCGTGATGACACGTTTGATCGACAGCAACACCACTATTCCCACACGTAAATCGGAGGTGTTCAGCACAGCCAGCGACAATCAGCCGGGAGTACAGATTCATGTTATTCAGGGAGAACGTCCAATGGCCAATCAAAATAAATCATTGGGTATGTTCAATCTTGATGGTATTCCACCGGCCCCAAGAGGCGTTCCTCAAATTGAAGTAACTTTTGATATTGATGCCAACGGTATTTTGCACGTGAGCGCAAAAGACAAAGGCACCGGCAAAGAACAGAAAATCCGCATTGAAGCCGGTAGTGGTTTGAGTAAGGAAGAAATTGAAAAGATGAAAAACGAAGCCAAGGCCAATGAGGCTGCAGATAAAGCGCAGCGCGACATGGTGGATAAAATCAACCAGGCCGACAGCTTGATTTTCCAAACAGAAAAACAATTGAAAGAATACGGCGATAAGATTCCTGCCGATAAGAAAGTGCCAATTGAAGCCGCTCTTGAAAAACTGAAAGAAGCCCACAAGGCACAAGATCTGGCTCAGATTGACACCGCCATGAATGAAATGAATACGGCATGGACAGCCGCCAGTGAAGAAATATACAAAGCCACTCAGGCAGATGGTGCACAACCCGAACCGGATGGCGCATCAGCTCAGCAAGGTGCCAATGGCGCAGGCTCGGAAAATGTTACCGATGCCGAATTTGAAGAGGTGAAATAAACCTGGTTCGTTTTTAAATGACTACAACCCTACAACCCAACCGCTTCTCTATAGAAGCGGTTTTTTATTGGATCAACAGAATGAAATACTTGATTTCCAGCAAATAAAAAAAAGCTCCACAAAGGGGAGCTTTTACTATTGTAGAAAAAGATATATTACATGAGGTCCATAGCCATGGCAAAGAAAGTGACATTGAACGGAAGTACCATGGAGCAGTAACCGCCGCCAACTTTGTATACGCCGAAAAAAGCGGCAACTGATGCAAAAAATAATAACCAATAAAGTACTGTAGGTCTTTTCTTTTGTTCCATTGTTTGATTGTTTGTGCAAATATAATGTAGAATATCTTTCTCCCGAAAATTTTTTGCATCGTTGTTTGCATCAGATGAACAGCAAGCTGCATTCACTTATCATTCATTCGATTTGTATCCCTTTCGGTAATTTCTTTTGTTTTTATTGGTTATTTTGCTACCTAAATATTTTTTGATGGCTTATAGATTTTATCTGAAATATAAAACCTTTTACGGGCAGTCGCTGTGTTTGAATTTGCTGGATGATAAAGGAGGAATTAGCGCAATACCGATGAGTTACCTGAACGAGCAATTTTGGACGATGGCATTGGACGAAAAAGCCTTGCAATCAGGTGGTGAGATTCAATACTATTATTCGCTTTACGAAAACGGGATCGCTATAAAAACTGATTCATGGAAAAACAGATTGATTGACGTGAAAGCGTTTTCTTCGGATGTGGAAGTTTACGACGACTGGCAAGATATTTTGATTGAGAAAAAAGTATTTGAATCGAGGGCCTTTACCAAAGTATTGACACCTCATCAGGCTGCCGCATTTAAATCTTCCTTTAAAAAAGGCACACATGTTTTTACGGTGCATACCACCCAACTGAAGCCGGGGAGGGTATTGTGCATATTGGGAAGTGGCAAAGCATTCAACAACTGGTCGGAGACTTCTCCATTGCTGATGAGGAATGTAAATGAGGTTTGGCAAGTGGAAGTGGATTTGAAAAAAGAACAGATGCCTTTGGAATTCAAATATGCGATATACGATACACATGCTGGCAGGGTTGAAAAATATGAGGCGTCCGAAAATCGAAAACTGCAATTAGCCTCATCCAACAATAGCAATTTGCTGTTGCATCATTTTGTAGATTTTCATCTGGAGGCTTGGAAGGGTACAGGGGTGAATATTCAACTCTCTTCGCTTAAAACCGATGCAAGCTGGGGTGTGGGCGATTTCTCCGATTTGAACATGCTTACCGATTGGGCCAAACGCACAGGTGTGAAAATGATTCAGTTGCTGCCCATCAACGATACCACGGCAACCCGTACACGTAAAGATTCTTATCCTTACTCTGCGGTATCTGCTTTTGCACAGCATCCTGTTTTTCTTGACCTGCAACCGTTGTTGAAAAAATACAAGGTTAAATTGCCGGAAGCATTGCTGCAAGAGGCCAGGCAACTGAATGCTTTGCCTGCCCTCGATTATGAAGCGGTTGTGGCTTTGAAGCAAAAGGCATTGGTGTTGATTTTCAATAAAGCAGCCAAAGTTTTTCAGAAGGAAAATGAGTATAAAGTTTTTTACAGCGAGCATGTCGCGTGGTTGCTGCCTTACGCTGTTTTTAGTGCCTTGAGAGATAAAATGGGTACGGCTGATTATCAGCAATGGTCAACAGGCAGTCGTTACAACGAGCAAGAAGTGAAACTTTTAGCCGAAAAGGGTAGTGATGTTTTTGAAGCTGTTCAACTGTATTGTTTCCTGCAATATCATCTGCATCTGCAATTGTCGGCGGCTGTGGCTTATGCTCATCAATCCGGCATCATTATCAAAGGCGATTTGCCTATCGGTGTGGGTCGATACAGTGTGGAAACATGGATGAATCCGGGTTTATTTCATATGGACCAACAAGCCGGAGCCCCACCGGATGCTTTTGCAGTAAAGGGGCAAAACTGGAGCTTTCCCACCTACAACTGGGAGGCCATGAAGCATGATGGTTATTTGTGGTGGCGCCAACGTTTACAGCATATGAGCAATTATTTCGATGCCACCAGGGTAGATCATGTGCTTGGATTTTTCAGGATATGGAGCATCCCTTTGCATGCCATTGACGGCATTTTCGGGTATTTTTCTCCGGCTTTGGCCTTGTCTGCTGCAGACTTTCAGCAACGTGGTTTGTATTTTGATGAATCCCGTTTTTGCGATCCGTTTATTACAGATGAGTTGTTGCAAAAGGAATTTTCTGTTCATGCCGACTGGGTGCGAGATCACATATTGGTGAAAGGGCGTTTCAAGGAGGAATTCAATACCCAGCAAAAGCTGGAAGATTTCTGGAAAAAAAATCCATTTCCAATGGAAGTCAAGAATCGGCTGTTCGACTGGCTGGCTAATGTAATACTGCTTCGAGAGGAAAACAATCCTGGTGCATTTCATTTTAGGATTGACATGCAGCACACCACATCTTTCAAACACTTGCCGCCGCATGAACAGCGAATACTGAATGACCTTTATGTAGATTATTTCTACAGAAAACAAAATGAATTGTGGTATCAGGTGGCTCAACAGAAATTGAATGCGGTTCAACAAAGCTCCGATATGCTCATTTGTGCCGAAGATCTGGGTATGGTGCCCGATATGGTGGAAGATGTGCTGAAATCGCGTGAAATGCTGGCTTTGCAAGTGCAGCGCATGCCCAAGAAATCACATGAAAAATTCTCCTTGCCGTCTAATGCGCCTTACCTTTCTGTGGTGACGCCTTCAACCCACGACATGAGTACCATCCGTCAATGGTGGGAAGAAGATCGGGCCGTGACACAAGATTTTTTCAACACTGTATTGCATCAAGCAGGGAAAGCACCTGCACATTGTGAACCCGAAGTGGCCAGATGGATGGTGAAGCAGCATCTGCAAAGTCCGGCCATGTGGTGTGTTTTTTTGATGCAAGACATCATGGCGATGAACGCAGATGTAAGAAAAGCAGAGCCGGATGGAGAGCGCATCAATATTCCTGCCGACCCCAATCATTATTGGAATTATCGCATGCACTTCACCCTTGAAGAACTGCTGAAAGCCGATGGGTTCAACAAAGAAGTAAAAGCGATGATCGAAGAATCGGGCAGGGGGAGATAGGGATGCTGGAAGCTGGATGCTGGATGCTGGATACTGGATGCTGGATGCAGGATACACGATACTGGATGCTGGATACTGGATGCTGGATACTGGATACTGGATACTGGATGCTGGATGCTGGTAGCCAAGCTGAGATTTAGATTCATTTTTTACGCTGATAATTACTTAGTTCATAATGGTTGTATAGTTAATGTACTTATTGAAACTTGTAAAATTGCCAAAACCCAAAGATCGAACACCAATCATCGAACCCTAAACCCCAAACATCAAATTGAAATTCTCCTACAAAATATTTCAACTTCCTTTTCAAGATGCGTTTACCATTTCAAAAGGAACTAAAATACATCAGCCCACTCTCGTTGTGGAGCTGGATCATTTTGGGTTTAAAGGTTATGGCGAGGCGCCTGCCATCTCTTACTACAACATCACAGTAGAAAAGATGGCGGAAGACCTGGAGCGAAAAAGACAGTTTGTTGAAAAGTTCGCCTTCTCCGACCCGGAGCGTTATTGGCATTATTTGCATCATTTGTTTCCCAATAATCCATTTCTTGTTTGCGCGCTGGACATGGCCGGATGGGATCTGTATGGAAAAATCAAAAAGAAACAGCTGCATCAATTATGGGGATTGGATATCAGTCAGGCACCTCCCACCGACTTCACCATCGGCATAGACAGCATCGATAAAATGGTAGAGAAGATGAAAAGGCATCCATGGCCGATTTATAAAATCAAAGTGGGATTTGAAAATGATGTGGATACGGTATCGGAATTGCGAAAGCATACGGATGCCGTGTTTCGTGTGGATGCGAATGCGGCCTGGACACTGGAAGAGGCGCTCGAAAAAATACCTCAACTGAAAGCGCTGGGTGTTGAACTGGTAGAACAACCGCTGGCAAAAGATAATCTCAAAGGCATGAAAGAATTATTTGAAAAATCTGAGCTGCCTTTGTTTGCCGATGAGTCATGCGTGTTTGAATCCGATGTAGAGAAATGTGTCGGATATTTTCATGGCATCAACATCAAGCTGACCAAATGCAGTGGAATTACGCCTGCAAGACGAATGATCACCAAAGCCCGTGAACTGGGGTTGAAAGTGATGATTGGCTGTATGAACGAGTCAACCGTGGGGTCTTGTGCTATCGCACAACTGGCTCCGTTAGCCGATCATATCGATAATGATGGAACGCTGTTGCAATCCCAACAAACGGGTGATGGCGTGAAATTTGACTATGGGAAAATGATCTATAGCCAACAACCCGGATTGGGATTGACTGGTTTCTCAATGTAGTCAATCCCAATTAAAGGCATTGTATTTTAGACTGAATTTCTTTACCAGATACGAACGCGTGAGCTGTCTGCTCTAAACATAGGACTTCCGGCCTTGATATTGAAAGTGGAATAAAACTCATCCACATCCGCAAAAGGTCCATTCACCCTGTATTTGGCAGGGGAGTGAACATCGGTCATCAATCTGTTTTTTTCAGCTTCTTCTCTTGTATGACCCAGCCAACCTAACGCATAGCCGAGGAAATAGCGTTGCATGGGCGTATAGCCGGCAATTTTTTTGTTCTCTTTGTACTGAGCAGTTTTCTTGAAAGCCTCGATCCCCAGAAGGATGCCGCCCAGATCGGCGATATTTTCGCCTAAGGTGGCTTTGCCATTGATGTGATAGCCTTTTACCGGTTCATAGGCATCAAATTGCCTGATCATCACATCTGCTTTTTTGTTGAATAACTCCTCATCCGTTTTGGTCCACCAGCTCACCAGGTTTCCTTTTTCATCAAACTGACGGCCTTCGTCATCAAAGCCATGTGTAATTTCGTGGCCGATGGTACTGGCGCCGCCATAGCCGTAAACAACCGCATCATCCACTTCTTCATCTCTGTATCCAGGAATGGTGAAGATGCCTGCAGGCAAAACGATTTCGTTGTTGCTGGGATTGTAATAGGCGTTGTAGGTTTGAGGGTACATGTCCCACTCATCGCGATCTACAGGTTTACCCATCTTATTGAACTCGTAATTATGCCACCAGATTCTGGAATTGATATAATTCAGCACATAACTTTCTCTGCCGATTTTCATACCCGAAAAATCTTTCCATTTGTCGGGGTAGCCCACTTTACTTTTGATGGCGGCCAGTTTCGTGTAGGCCTTTTGTTTAGTGGTGTCGCTCATCCAGCTCAGTTTGCTGATGCGGTCTTTCAATGCATCTTTGATGGCGCCAACCATTACGGTATACCGTTGTTTTGCTTTTTCATTGAAGAATTCTTTCACATAGAGCTGACCCAGCATTTCGCCCATGGCACCTTCTTCCACTTGAATCACTCTTTTCCAGCGTGGACGACGCACTTTGGCGCCGTTGAGCAATTTATTGAAATTGAAATTGGCCACACCATAAGCGTCGGGCAATACACCGGCCATATCACTCACCAGATTGTAGGTGACATAGTTCTTCCAGACACCAAGCGGTGTTTCCTTCAGTTGCTTGCTCAATGCCGTGAAGAATTCGGGTTGTCCTACAATCAATGAATCGGAAGTTTTCAATCCCATGACGGTGAGATAATTTTTCCAGTCGATGTTGGCCGATTGGATAGAAAGTTGATCTACGGACATCTTATTATAGTTCTTGTAAGGATCGCGTAAGTCTTCCATTTTGCGGTGCGATTTGGCGAGTGTGGTTTCCATTTTCAGGATTTCTTCCGCTGCTTTCGTACATTGATTGGAGTCGCAGGGTTTTCCCGATTCTTTGCAAACCATGTTGAGCGTTGTGCTTATGTATTGTTTATAAGCTTCTCTGATAGCCATGGTGGCACTGTCGTTTTTGAAGTAGTATTCTCTTTCCGGCAAGCCCAATCCTCCCTGATTCAACTGGTACGACATCATCTCACTGTTTTTGGCATCTTGCCCTACATAATCACTGAAAAGTGTAGAGGATCCAATCTTCTTCAATTCGGCAACGGTAGTGACCAATGAATTGATGTCGGAGATGCTGTTGATTTTATCTAGAAAAGGTTTCAAAGCGTCCAGTCCTTCTTTTTCTCTTTTTACAGAGTCCATTCCTGTGGCCCAGAAATCTCCGATCATTTGGTCGGCCGAGCCGGCTTTGGCATTAGATGCAGCAGCCTTTTCACTGATTTCACGGAGACGTTTTATGTTTTCTTCTATCACCAAGTTACCAATGCCCCAGCTCGATTGTTCTTCGGGAATCGGATTCGCTTTGATCCATCCGCCATTGGCGAATTCAAAGAAGTCTTGAGTGGGATCGACAGTGGTGTCGATGTTGGCTGCCACCACGTCGGGCTTATTGGATTGCTCTTTGTGATCACCGCAGGAAAAGAATAAAACAGTGGACAAAGCCACCAGGAATCTGTATGACATAAAATAAATGTTTAGGGATAAAAGTACTGAAACCATGAGGCTCCTGAAAAAAATAATATCCACGTACTATGATTATCTTTGGGCACAATTTTTTGCCATGACGCCCGAAAGATTCGATAGACTCAATACTGTTTTGCAGAAACGTCAGTTCAACCTGACTGTTGTTTTGGAAAATGTGGCCGATCCGCACAACATATCTGCGGTGATGCGTACCTGTGATGCGGTGGGCATTCAGGAGATTTACATTTTGAATACGGTGATTCCGCGTCATAAGAAATGGGGCGCCAAAAGCAGCTCAAGTGCGGCCAAGTGGCTCACTGTTCATCAATTCGATGATGTGCAGTTGTGTGTTGATGCGCTTCGGAAAAAATACGATAAGATTTTCACCACCCATCTCAGCAAAGATTCAGTAGATCTTTATGCCATGGATCTAACCCAGAAAGTGGCCTTGATTTTTGGCAACGAACACAGCGGAGTCAGTGAGCAATTGAATGCCTTGGCGGATGGCAATTTCATCATTCCACAGATAGGTATCATCAAGTCGCTGAATATTTCGGTGGCCTGCGCTGTCACTGTATATGAAGCCTTTCGTCAAAAAAATCTGGCCGGCCATTATGCATCAGCTAATGAATTAAATGCTGATTTGATACAGCTGAGAGAGCAGTGGGGTGTTGAGGAGGGGGAGTAGTGCTGTGATTTGAAGATTGGATGATTTGTAGATTTGGATATTTGTTATTTATCATTTTATGGCTCAATAGAGATGCTTTTTCTTTTAGATAATCTTGCTTTTCCACCGGTGTCGCTGGCTGATGAAGATGGTTTGCTGGCCATCAGCAGCAGCTTTTCTGTTGATATGATCGTGACAGCTTATGCAAATGGCATCTTTCCGTGGTATAAAGATGAGCAAGGCTTTTTTTACTGGTATTCGACCGATCCTCGGTGTGTGATATTGCCCGAAAAATTGAAAGTGACTAAAAGTATGCAGCAGGTGTTGCGAAACGGACAATTTAGATTTACCATGAATCGTTGTTTTAAAGAGGTGATGAAAAATTGCCAGTTGGTGGAAAGGAAATTGGACAGTGGTACCTGGATCAGTGATGATTTTGTGGAGGCCTATACACAACTGCATGAAAGTGGCAGGGCCATCAGTGGCGAATGCTGGCACGATGGAAAGCTGGTAGGCGGTTGTTATGGGGTTTGGATGAATGGCATATTCTATGGGGAGAGCATGTTTTCCTCCATGTCTAACGCCAGTAAATTCGCATTCATCAATTTGGTGGAAGCGCTAAAAAATAAAGGTCTCCGACTGATTGATTGTCAGCAGGAGACCCAACATATGATCAGTTTGGGCGCAGAGATGATTTCAAGGGATGATTTTGTAGAAATCATCAAAGCTTGATTTTACTTCGTTTGTATTTCCGCATTACTATAAATTATATAACTCCATGGCGATAATTTAAATTGTTGTCCGGGTTTAATTGTTGACCATTTTTTTCCGGTGAATAATTCTAATGCAGAAAAAGATGAAAAGTTTTTATCCTGAATGATAAAGGTTTGAGGTTTTGATGAAAGGTTAAGCATTACCAATACTTTGCGATTGTTTTTTTCTCTCTGATAGCATAACACATTTTCATCGGCAGATGTTTTGATTCTAGCGTACGACGCATCAGAAGCTAAGGCAGGATTGTTCTTTCTTAATTCCAGCAATATGGCATAGAAATTAGCCATATCATATCCCGTCCAGTCGATGGGGTCCTTTACAAAGAACTTCAATCTTTTTTTGTTAGGGATTTCTTGTCCGCTGTAAATCAGGGGAATGGTTTGATTGTAGGTCATGGAGAATACGCTGAATAATTTGTAGGCATCGCCATATTTTTCAAACTCGGTACCATTCCAGCTGTTCTCATCGTGGTTGGTGGTGAAGTTCATGCGCATGGCATCTTTCGGGTAACGCAGGTAGTTAGCGTTCAATGAATCGATGAAGGCTGAAGCTGAAATTTTTCCCTGATAAAGGTTCTTGGTGTATTCCATGGCGCTCCAGTTGTACGTGGCATCGAATCCGCATTCATGCAGCCAGCCCGTATTGCCTTCGGCCAGCATGAAAACATTTTTGATTTTTTTCAGTTCGCCAATGCATTCTTTCCAGAAATCGGCTGGAACGGGCTCGGCTACATCGCAGCGAAAGCCGTCTATATCGGCTTGCTGGATCCAGTATTTCATGGCATCAATCATGCTGTCGCGCAATTCACGGTTGTCGTAATTGAGCTTGTAAACGTCTGTCCAGTCGAATGGAGAAATCAGATTTCCCTTATCATCTTTTGTGTAAAAGTCCGGATGACGAACGGTCCAGCCATTGTCGAGGCCGGTGTGGTTGGGCACCCAGTCGGTGATCACTTTAAAACCCAGTTCATGTGCTTTCTTTACTAAAGCCACAAACTCGGCCATATTGCCAAACTCGGGGTTGATGCCTTTGTAATCTTGCACGGCGTAATAACTGCCCAATTCTGATTCATTCATTTTGCGGCCTTTCAAACTGATAGGGGTGATGGGCATAAACCAAAGAATTTCTATCCCCATTTTGCGCAAACGAGGTAACGCTTCGGCGAAAGCGATGAATGTTCCTTCTTTGGTATACTGACGCACATTCACTTCGTAAATGTTGGATTGCAGCGACCAAGCGGGGTGAGGGAAAAGTGATTTTTCTGTTTGCTGTGCATGGGAGAAAAAAAATGTCAAAGAAAATAATGTGAACAATATGATTTTATTTTTCATTTTGGGATTTTTATTTGTAATTAATAATTTGAACCTATGAAACCATTTAAACTTCTTAAACTTTAATTTACTTCAACTCCAGCACCACTGTTTGATAAGCCCCCAGTTTGAAATCGCCGATCGGTTTTTCTTTTCCGGTGAGCACATCAATGTATTTTGAAAATCCCGCGATGCGTTCGCTGTATCGATTAAAGCTAATGTTTTTTTCTTCTTTCGCGGTGTTTATCACTACCATCACGGTCTGTTTTTCATTGTATCTGAAATAGCAATAGACGCCATCTTCCGGAAGAAATTGCGTGAGTTGGCCTTGGGTGATGGCCGAGGAATGCTTTCTGAAATCGGCCAGTGTTTTCCAGGTATTGAAAATCTTGTTGTCATTTACATTGCGTTCGTTGCTGTTGAATTTGTTGAGACTGTCGTTCTTCCAGCCGCCCGGAAAATCCAATCGCACGTATCCGTCATTGGGACTGGTAGTGCCTGTGGTGGCCAACTCCGATGCATAATACAGTTGAGGGATGCCTCTGGTGGTCATCAGCCAGCAGATGGAGGAAAGGTATTTGTCAATATTTTCATTCACGACAGAATAATATCTGGATAGATCATGATTGTCGAGAAACACCACTTGTCGGCTCGGATCTTGATAAACAAAATCCTGCGCAAGGGTGGTGTATAGTTTGTTGACGCCATTGTCCCATTCAAAATCTTCGTTCATGGCGGCAGTAATACCCCAGAGACATTGGAAATCGGTAGTGGCCTGCAGGTTGCTTTTGAAAGGGATGTCGTACTTGTTCTGACAGAAATAACTCTGGTTGGGAACGCCATGCACCCAGGTTTCTCCAAACAGCGTGATGTTGGGATACTCGTCGTAAAGCGCTTTGTTGCAGCGGTTCATGAAAGTAAGGTCATTGTAAGGGTAGGTGTCGATGCGCCAGCCGTCAATGCCGAATTCTTCAACAGTCCAAAGGGCATGCTGAATGAGGAAGTTCGCTACAAATGGATTTTGCTGATTAAGGTCGGGCATCATTGGTGTGAACCATCCTTCTTCCATTTTCTTTTTCTCGCTGTCAGCTGCATAAGGGTCAAAAAGAGTTTGATCTTTGTAGATAGTATTGGTGTATGTCGGCCATTGATGCAACCAGTCTTTCATGGGCGGGTCGAGCACGGTGAAATGATAGCTCCCTACGTGATTGTATACGGCGTCCTGAATGATTTTCAGTCCTTGCGCATGTGCATCGTCTACAAGTTCATGATAGGCATTATTGCCGCCCAATCTCGGATCTACTTTGTATTGATTGGTGAAGGCATAACCATGTTCGGTTCTTTCGGGCATGTCGTTTTCCCAAACCGGATTCAGCCAAAGTGTAGTTGCGCCAAGGTCTTTTATATAGTCCAGATGATTTTGTATGCCTTTGAGGTCGCCGCCATGGCGGTTGAAGACTGTGTCTCTGTTCAGCGATTGGTCTCTCATGCCGATTATACGATCGTTGCTGGTATCGCCGTTGCTGAAACGATCGGGGAGAATGAGGTAGATGAAATCTTTGGATGTAATCCCTTGCGCATAGGAAACATTTTTTCCTTTTCTTCTGTTTTTGAGTTCGAGCGAAAAGAATGGATGGCTCTCTGCCGTATTTCTTTTGTGGATTGATTTGCCGGCACGATGAAAAGTTATCTTGCCGGGATGTGTATGAGCACTGATTGTGATGTCGAGAAAGAGATAGTTTTTGTTTTCTGCATGATGAATTTTATCGATGCTTATGCCTGGATTGAAAGTGATTAAATTGTTGATCTTGCCAATGTCATCTCCATGCACCATGAGTTGCACATGATTGTTTTTCATCCCCACCCACCAATTAGGTGGATAGACTTCAACCTTTTGCGCGCTGATGCTTGCAGTAATCAGCATGAAAAATAAAAAAGGAATAATTCTTCTCATTGATCTTAATAAATAAGCGTGGCTTAATGTTTACTTTCATCAACAAAAAAGTAACAGATCAGTCCTGCCAGTATCATCAGCATACCGCCAATTTCCACGGCCAGCAGTCTGTTGTTGTGCAGTACATTTTCCATTAGCCAGCCAAATCCCAAAGAGGCGATGATTTCGGGCAGCACGATGAAGAAATTGAAAATGCCCATATATACGCCGATTCTCGATTTGGGCAACACGCCCCCGAGCATGGCATAGGGGAGCGAAAGTATACTTGCCCAGGCGATGCCCACGCCTGTCATGCAGAGGAACAGCATGTTTTTGTCGGTTACAAACGCCACGCTGATCAGGCCGGCGGCTCCAAAAAAAAGGCAAATGGTATGTGTGAGTTTTCGGCCGAGTTTGTCGGCAATGGCAGGTAAAATGAAAGCGAACAGAAAAGTGACCACGTTGTAAAAAGCCAGCGTGAGTCCGCCAAAATTGGTGCCTGCGCCATAAAGTGGATCGGTTTCGCTGGTAGCGTGAAAGATATTACGGGCCACAGCGGTGTTGTAGTAAAACCACATCAGAAATAATCCCGGCCAGGTGAAGAACTGAACCATAGCCAATACTTTCATTCTTTTAGGCATGTTTGTAATGAGATGTAATATTTCTGCGATGCCGGCCAACAAACCATTCTTCGACTGGATGTTTTCATTTTCTGAGATGGTTTGCGGAGTGGGATATTCTTTGGAACTGATCACCGTATAAAGCACAGCGGTAAAAAAGAAAAAAGCGCCTAAGTAAAAGCTCCATTTTACATTTTCGGGAATATGGCCCGAAGCGGCCACTTCACTGAAATTGAAAACGTTGGTCATGATCCATGGCAGTGCCGAGGCGATGCTTCCGCCCATGCCTATCATCAGGCTTTGCATGATGAAACCTCTGTTAATCTGCTTTTCATCTAGATTGTCGGCCACAAAAGCCCGGAAGGGTTCCATAGCCACATTGCCGAAGACATCCAAAACCCAAAGCAAGCCGGCGGCCATCCATAATGTGGCACTGTGTGGCATGAGAATAAGGGCCAGCGAACTCAGTATCGCCCCGATTAAAAAGTAAGGCCTCCTTCTTCCAAGAACAGGATGCCAGGTGCGATCGCTCAGGTAGCCCACGATAGGTTGTACCAAGAGCCCGGTAAGTGGTGCCGCAAGAAACAATACGGGAATCTGTTCGGGTTTTCCATGTAGGTGTTCAAAAATGGGTCCCATGTTGGCCCGCTGCAAATCCCAGCCAAACTGAATGCCAAAAAAACCGAAACACATGTTCCAGATTTGCCAAAAGCCCATTTTGGGTTTCTGGCCAGAAGAAGAGGATTGCATAAAATCGTTTTAAGATTTGCAAAATAGGCAAACTGCGTTAATTTCAAGAAAAAAGAAAAGGGCAGTGAGGGGCAGCTGTTTATAAAAATAACCAATCAGATATTGGAGGCTGTATAAAAAGAAACCCACTGAGAACAGCAGGTTGTTAGTGAGAGAAAACTCACGCTTTATTCCAAAATAAAAAGGTAGGCTTACAATTGATTTTCCAGCAGGAATTTGATCAGCTCCGTAGGGTTTTTTAGTTTAAGTTTTTGCATGATGTTTTTCCGATGTGTTTCGGTGGTATAAATGCTGAGATTGAGGCGGTTGCTGATTTGCTGGTTCGTTTCACCTATTTTGATGTACTGCATGATTTCCCATTCCCTTTTGGTGATTTTATAAATTGTAGAAACCCATTCATATTGCTTGTCTTTGTCGAAGAAATCGGCATATTTATTTCCTGAGTTTTGATGCAGCACTTTATCAATTGTGTTTCTCAATTCTGTGATGCCAACATTTTTAAGCAGGAAGGCATCTGCTCCCTTGCTTAAACATTTATTGATGGTTTCTGCATCTGAAAATGTGGAAATCATGATGATTTTGATGTGGCTGTTTTCTTTTTTGAGGAGCTCAAGCGCTTTGATGCCGTCGAGTCCGGGCATTTTGATGTCGAGCAATATCAAGTGTGGTGTCAGGTTGCCAATTGATTTGATCAGCAGGTCTCCTCTGTGAATATGAGTGAAGAAATAATCATCATGATGTTGTTTTAGCAAGGCCATCAATCCCTCTGCAAAAAGTTGATGGTCGTCAACGATGAGTATGTGAATCGGATTATGCTTCATGCTGAACAGGGATATTGATGATGATGGTGGTGTTGCCAGGCGAAGAGTCTATGTTGATATGGCCATTTAATTTTTGAATTCTTTTTTTGATGTTTTTGATTCCCATTCCCGGTTTGTCATTGGCGGAAAAACCTATGCCGTTGTCTTCGATGATGATTTCGAAATTGTCTTCTTTGAAAAAAAACTGCACCAATGCCTCCTTGGCTTTTGCATGTTTGAGGATGTTGTGGATGATTTCAGTGAGCACAAGATAGAGGTGGAGCTCTGTCTCTTTGTTGAAATTATAGGCGTTGCCGGTTTGAGAAAAACTGAACTGTGTTGGATGGTCTTTGCTTAGTTGAAACAAGTGATTGGCGAAAATGTTGGACAGCATGTTCTCATTCAATTCCACCAGGTTCATGTTGTGAGCAATGTTTCTGGTGTTCTCGGAAATGTCGTCGATAAGATGTTCAGCTTGCTCTTTTTGAGCGCCGGATAGCGAAGCGATTTTCAGTTTCAAAGCAGCCAGTTGTCCCCCAAGCAAATCGTGTAAATCTTCGGCGATTCTTTTTTGTTCGATTTTTTGTGTTTCCACAATTTCTTTGAGGTTGTTGATTTTCTCCATCGACAGCTGGTCAAATAATTGCTGATTTTCTTTACGCAACAACTGATACCGGTACAAGATGCCGATGGAGATGAGGATGATTTCTGCCACGAAGCACCATTGCAAGGGATTGATGTTGTCTATGCTGTGATTGACCACGCCCGTTTCAACAAGGGATGACATCACGCCAGTGAAAAGTAACATCACGGTAGCGATTAAATAGAAGATGGCCGGCTTGTATTTTTGAATTATTTTCTCCAAAGTTGAAAACAAAACGATGAGAATGCCGGTGATTTGAATGGCGATAAATGAATAAAAGTGCCATCTTTTTAAAGTCAACAGCGGATAGCGAAAGTAGATGATGAGGGTAAGAGGAATCATCAATAGGTTGAACCATTTTATTGCAATAGCGGCGCGATGAAATTTGCTGTTGTCTTGTTTTTGTTTCACAAATAATTTCATCACATGTATCATCAGTGCCAAGGTGGATAGACTGGATATGAATCTGGAAACAGAGGCGTAGAAGGGATGGTTGGGGTAAATGAATTCGAAATCATAACCTTCAAAACTCAGAATCATGTTGATGACGGCAAGAATATATATACTGTACCAAAGTGTGAGTTTGTCTCTGAAAATAAAAACGAGAAACAGATTGATGATGAAGGCCAACAAGAGGATGCCAATAATCACCCCCATGTAAACCGATGTTTTGTTTTCCGCTTTTTTGAGTGCGACTTCTGTATAAATAATTAACGCGGTGTTGAGGTTCTCGTTTTTCTTGTCGCAATGCAAATAAAATACTGCGGAATCACCTTGCTTTATTTCTAACGGATAAATAAAATGATTCGAATTGTAGGGCCTTTGATCAAAAGGATGATAATCGCCGGTGATGCCAAGATGTTTTATGGAATCATGCATGAGGGCATATAAATCCAGATGATTGATGCCTTTGTTGGTGATTTTGAGATAATATTTATTGGCTATGTTGTTATTCACAAACTTGAATTTGAACCAATAAATACTGTCGCTTATTTTGAGATTGATGGTGTTGGAATTACTATTTAGTTTCCAATTTTGTAAAGGCTGATGTATTATTTCTTGAATGCTTTCGTTCTTGGAAGTTGCGTAAATATCAACCTGCTTGCTGATGTTTATTTTTCCTTTATTAATTATTGTAAAAAGCGAAATGGCTTGCTGACCAATGCAAAGTGGCGCATTCCAAAATAGAAATGACAATAAGATTAATAATGCTGTTACGTTGCGCATATTATAGCTTAACCTAAATTAAGATAGTTTGTATTAACAGGAAAAAAAATACCAAGTAGTTGGTATGTGATTTTGTAGAATGAGTATTGGGTTTGATTATGGAAATAAAAAATACAAACTGGTTGGTATTGTCGGAGATTATGGGTTTTAATACTTTGTGGAACTTAAAAATAACACTATGAAGTATAGCTATTCATTGTCTGAAAAAACATCTTTTCTGCTAATTTTACTTACATGCTTTTTATTTATTGGCAATAAATTTTCCTACGCTCAAATTGTTCCACTTGATCCAACATTCAATGTTGCCGACCAGGGTTTGGCTGGGCAGGGTTTTAATAATACGGTAAGCACAATCGTTCAGTTGCAAGATGGAAAAATATTGGTAGGGGGGAATTTTACAACCTATAATGGTGTTGCGGTAAGGCCTTTTGTGCGATTAAACACAGATGGAACATTAGATAATAGTTTTATGCTGGATACGATTCTTCAAAATAATCCAGGTTATAAATGTGCTCGTCAATTACCTGATGGAAGAATTTTATTAGCAGGTGTTTATTATTTAGTAGACACCCCTTTTACACCCATTCATAATCTTAATTTTCTGGTTCACTCTGTTTGTATAAATAATGATGGCAAAATAAACAGAAGCTTCAATTCCGCTGGAGGTGTTTCAGGCAGTGTTAACAGCATTGCTGTACAAAATGATGGTAAGATTTTAATGTGTGGAACTTTCTCTAATTTTTTCAATAATACACAAGTACCAAACATCAGTTCGATACCGCATAATATTATCCGATTGAATGCAGATGGCACCAGAGATAATTCTTTTAACCCTGGAGTTGCCTTCACCGGAAACTATGAAAATGCGGTAAGTGTTGTAGCGCTTCCAAATGGGAAAATATTGGTAGGAGGTACATTTTCTACTTTTGATGGACATCCCGCACATAATATTGTTAGGTTAAATGCAGACGGAAGTTATGATCCTACATTTAGCGATGCCAATACAAACAACTTTATCAATAAGATTTTGGTATTGCCTGATGGTAAATATCTCGTAGGAGGTGGATTTTCTCAATATAATGGTTTAGTGCATAGTTTGGTCAGGCTTAATACTGATGGAACGAGAGATACCAGTTTCTCTACTGCAGTATCTTTTAATATTATTTATGATTTGTGTAGAACCCCTCAGGGAAAAATTCTGGTGGGTTATGATGCAATAATAGGTTCTACAACACTTCCCAAAGGTATAATTCAACTAAATGAAAATGGCACATTTGATAATTCATTAAATTTTGGCAATGGCATTTACCCAAGCGGACAAAAAATCGAAACGGTGTGTTTGCAGTCGGATAATAATATTGTTTTAGGAGGATATTTTTCGGGATATAACAACACTCCAAAGAATAAGATTTTCAGACTACGCATCTGCGACAACACAGGCAGAAGAGACACCATCTATTCTTGCAATAACTATAATTGGAACGGTACTGTTTATGCAACATCTGGAGTATATACACAAACCATCACCACCGCCAACGGATGTAGCAAGGTAGACACCATACAGTTGTTTGTTGGCACAGCCATTCCTACCAGTCCAACAATTACTCAGACATTAGTGAGTAATGTTTGCGGAGCGAGAGTTTATCGTTATACGGCAAGCTCCATTACCACGACTTCCGGTTATGCATGGACGTTACCAACATCAGTAGGAGGGGTTTCAGGTGTAAGTATCGACTCGGGTAATATCAATTATTCCAGAATTATCAAGATTAGATATGCTTCCAATGAAGCATCGATTGCCGGCGATACCATAAGGGTAAAAGCTTTTTCGGGTTGTGGACAAAGTGCAGTTAGAGCAGCCAAGCTCAGCAATACAAAATTGTCTGTTCCTGCCACGCCATCTTCAATAACCATTACCGCATTGCAAACCAATGTTTGCGGAGCCAGAAAATACAGATATACTGCACCGGCATTACCAATAGCAACTACATCTGCAACAGCGGCTACGGGATATGTTTGGAGTTTTATTGGCAATTTATCATTCGAAGGCTTTAGTATCGACTCAGGTTCGCTAAATAGTCAAAAACTTGTGATTACATTTCCATCAAACGCAGCAGCTGTTGCAGGTGATAGTGTGAGATTGTATTACACATCCGCCTGCGGCAACAGTTTGACAAAATCTTCCAAGCTAAGCAATACAGTTCTCAATCAGCCTGCAGCGCCGACATCCATCACCATCACCTCATTAGGCGCAAGTACATGTGGTCAGCCGAGATACAGATATGTTGCACCCACATTACCCGTTGCCACTACCACAGCAGGAGCGGCAACAGGATACAATTGGAGTTTATTAGGGCAGTGGCAGTTTGGCCCCAACGCGATTATTGATTCCGGTTCATTGACTTCACAAAAAATTGTGATCAGGTATTTAAATGGCAATGTAAAAGTTGCAGGCGATTCCATCAGATGCATGTATTCATCAGCTTGTGGTTATAGCCCTTACAAAGTAACGGCACTTACCAATACAGCCACAGGAAATGCAGCACCAGCCAAGCCTGCCAGTATCACCATCGCTATTGTTGACACATCAGTTTGTGGTGGCAGAAAATACCGATATACAGCACCATCACTTCCTGCGGCAACATCTGTTTATGCTGCAGCTACAGGATATTTATGGACCTTGCCCGTTACAGATATCGGTGCTATTCTCGACTCAGGTACTTTGAACAGCAAAGTGATTGTAGTGCGTTATACCAATAACAGAGCCGCGATTGCTGGAGACAGCATGTACTTGAATTATACATCGGCTTGTGGTACGAGTGCAGTAAAAGGACAAAAGCTAACCAACTTGTTGAAGGCCGGTTGTAAAACAACAGTCAAAGGAACCAATGATTCTATTGAAGTCATCACTGCTGAAAAAAATGAAGCCGATGTTTATCCCAATCCTTCAAATACCGGTTTCAATTTTATTGTAAATTCTTCAAAGGCATCGAGTGTGCAAATCAGGATCTTTGACATACAGGGTAGAAGTCTGAAAAAAATCACAACAATTACAAATTGTAAAATTCAATTTGGAGAGGAGTTGTTGCCTGGGGTTTATTTTATGCAGTATGAATTTGAAGGAAAAAAGAAGGCAGTTAGGGTGGTGAAGTATTGATTGGATTTTTGCATGTTGGTTTGAGAAATTCAACGAAATAATGTTGTTCCAATAACTTGAAGATCCCTTTAAAAATACCAACCTGTTGGTATTGCCTATCGATAATGTGGCGCTTACATTCGTGAACTCATTTTTTGAATCATTATTTTTTCTTACCCTTTGAAAGATTCTGAAATCAAAATTCAATTGCTTCATTTTATTTTTTCTTAAAAAAAACTGACTGATGAAAAGAACCTTCGTAATGGCGTTATGCATGCTTGTTGGTATGCATTTGACATCATTCGCACAGTATGCCAACCCACAGATGCAGGGTAGTGCAGCTCCCGATCAAACAAAACAAACACCATCCTTTCCCAGCGGTGATCAATTTAAAACTGCCAAGCTGAGTTATAAAATCATTCCGGCTGCCAACCATACCTGGTGTTACGATATTCTGGCAGAAGGGCGCATGATGATCCATCAGCCTTCGGCTCCGGGACTACCCGGCAATGAAGGATTCAAAACCAAAGCCAAGGCCATCAAAGTGGCGGAGCTGGTCATTGAGAAAATTAAGAAAGGAGAGATGCCGCCATCGGTGAGCATGGAAGAAATGAAAAAAGTTGGAGCACTTTAAAAACATCATACTAAAACAAGTTTATGAAAAAACAAATCAGTCTTTTCGTCGCTTTACTCTTGATGGTATTGATCAATCAGGCACAAACCATCACAACAGGTACAATTACTACGCCTAATTGTGCAGGAGCAACTGTGAGCGTTCCTTTTACAGTCACAGGAACCTTCACATCAGGCAACATCTTCACGGCTCAATTGAGTGATGCCTCAGGTTCATTTGCAAGCCCTGTCAACATTGGTTCTGCAACAGGTGTTGCTTCAGGAACGATCAATGCCATGATTCCGCAATCAACGGTTGCTGGCACGGCCTACAGAATCAGAGTGGTGAGTATTTTGCCAGTAATCACAGGATCGCAAAATGCAACAGCACTTACGATCAATGCGGTAACCTATCCGAATGTAAGCATCAATTCCAGTCAGTCTACTGTAAATATTTGCAGCAGTACCTCAATCACATTTACAGCCACACCCACCAATGGTGGAACTGCACCTGTTTATACCTGGAAGAAGAATGGTGTTACTGTGGGGACTAACAGTATCACTTACACAAATGCTGCATGGGGAAGTAATGATACTATTGTTTGCCTAATGGCAACTAATACCTCATGCTCTTTGCCATCAGCATTATGGAGTAACGTTATTTATCTAAATACTGAAATGGCAAATTCATGGACACAAAAAGCTGACATTGGTTTCACACAAGCCAATGGCCCAAGTAAAAGGTCTGCAGCTGTAGCTTTTAATATAGGAAACAAAGGCTATATAGGCAGTGGATATGGAAATAATGAAGTGCTCAAGGATTTTTGGGAATACGACCCATCTAAAAATACATGGACGCAAAGAGCAAATATTGGAGGAGGAATAAGATATGAGGCCGTTGGTTTCTCAATAGGTAATAAAGGTTATGTTGGTACAGGAAATTCTAATAGTTCAAGGGTGAATGATTTTTGGGAATATGATCCTTCAACAAACATCTGGACAAGAAAGGCTGATTTTGCTGGTGGTGCAAGATGGAAAGCTGTGGGATTTAGCATAGGGAGTAAAGGATATATTGGAATGGGACAAGATGATATTGATAAGACTGATTTTTGGGAGTATGACCCAATCAACGATACATGGCTACAAAAAGCAAGTTTAGTAAGTCTTGGGTATGGAAGAGTCAATGCAATTGGTTTTAGCATTGGAAATAAAGGTTATGTTGGAGGAGGAGTTGAAGGTTCATTTGTTGATAATTTTTGGGAATTTGATCCTGCAAGAAATCAATGGACACAAAAGGCAAGTATTGGTGGTGGTGGAAGAGCAAGTGCATTTTGTTTTAGTATGGGTAATAAAGGATATGTAGGAGCAGGAGATAATGGTTTTGGACCTGGACCTAGTGATTTTTGGGAATACGATCCTTCCAGTAACATTTGGACGCAGAAAGCAAGTTTTGCTGGTGGTACAAGATATGATGCAATTGCTTTTTCAATTGGAAATAAAGCATATGCAGGTACTGGTTCTATCTATGATACGGAGCAAGATCTTTGGGAATTTGACGCAATTAGCAACACATGGTCAAAGAAATCAAATATAGGAGCATATCCGAGATATAGTGCAGTTGGTTTTTCAATTGATTCAAAAGGATATGTTGGAGGTGGTACAAATGGCACCACTAATGTTAATAAAGTAGACTTTTGGGAATATAATTCACAGAATAATACATGGACGCAAAAGGCTGACATTGGAGGATCGGGAAAGGAGGGCGCTGTAGGATTTAGTATTGGTAGCAAGGGTTATTTTGGAACAGGGCAACTAAGTGATGGTAGTGTTACCAATGATTTTTGGGAGTATAATCCTGTGTTGAATACTTGGACACAAAAGGCAAATTTTGGAGGTGCAGCACGTCGAAGTGCTGTAGGCTTTTGTATTGGGAACAAGGGGTATATAGGAACAGGTAGTAATAATGCCAATGATTTTTGGGAATATGATCCTGTTACAAATACTTGGACACAGAAAGCAAATTTTGGAGGTGCAGCAAGATATGAAGCTGTTGGGTTTTGTATAGGTAATAAGGGGTATTTAGGTACAGGAATTTTGCTAAGTAATTTTACATTTAGTAATGATTTTTGGGAGTACGATCCATCTTCGAATGTGTGGACACAGAAAGCAAATTTCGCAGGAACAACTCGTAGTGGAGCTATAGGATTCAGTATTGGTAGCAAGGGGTATTTGGGAACAGGGATAAGTGGTAACAATTATAAAAATGATTTTTGGGAGTATGATCCTAGTACCAATACTTGGGCACAAAAAACTAATGTTGGAGGATTTGTAAGGGCTAGGGCTGTAGGCTTTAGTATTGGCAGTAAGGGTTTTATAGGTGCTGGAACAAATAGTGGACCAGGTGCAATGAATGACTTTTGGGAATTTGCATCCACCTCATTGCAGAGTGTGTCTACAGGTTCTGTCAATACATTATTGTGTCAGGGATCTTCAGTTAACGTGCCTTACACAGTAGCATGCAGTTCTTTCACCTCCGGTAATATTTTCACAGCCCAATTGAGCGACGCTTTGGGTACTTTCTCCAATCCGTTAAATATCGGTTCGGTTACGGCTACGGGTAGTGGCAATATCAATGCGACCATTCCTGTAAATACTGTCGCAGGAAGCAGATACCGCATCCGAGTCATCGCTACCAATCCATCCACCATCGGAACCGACAATGGCGCCAATATTGCCATTGGTGCATCTTCAAGCAGCATTACTTCAGTTTCGGTTTGTGCCAATCAGTTGCCTTATTCCTGGAATGGAAGCAACTATCAAACTGCTGGTACATATACTTATACTACAACCAATGCCTCTGGCTGTGATTCATTAGCGACGCTCATTTTAACTGTCAACACATTGCCAACTGTCAACGCAGGTACTTATCCCGCAACAACTACGGTAAGTGCTGCAGTGGCCTTGGTAGGCTCGCCAGCAGGAGGTGTGTTCAGTGGCACTGGCGTATTTGCGAATACTTTTAATCCGGCGATTTCAGGAGCCGGAACATTTACCATTACATATTCTTATACCAATCCGGCTACAGGTTGTAGCAACACGGCTACTACTTCAATTACGGTGACACAAGTTGTTTGTAATTTCTCTGTAGCTACTGCCATTACAGGTAATGCCAACGTATGCGCCAATATGGGCGTGGGAGACAGTGCGGTGTTCTCTATCAGCGCTGTCAATGCAAGCAGTTATGCATGGTCGGTTTCCAATGCCACTACAATGGGCATGAGCCCTATTAGAAATGGCAGCTCCGTAAAAGTGAAAATGGCATCCACGTTTACTACTGGCACCTTGACTGTTACTGTTACAGGTTGTGATGGCACTGTGATTGTGAAATCATTGGCGCTCAGTAAAACTGTTCCGGGTACACCGGCAGGTATCACCGGTTCTGGAGGTGCCGCAGCAATTAATTATATCTGTCCTTACATCGGAGGTGCCAATGTTACTTATGTAGCAACTCCGCCTGTTACCAATGCAGCTTCGGTAATTGCATACCGCTGGACGTTGCCAACAGGATCGCAATTGGTGAGTGTCAATGCGGCCGATTCGAGCAGCATAACCATAAAATATCCAACAACACCAACCACGCTTACGCTTTCCGTGCTGGCTGTTTCGGGATGTGGTAACAGTGCCGCCAAATCATTAACCCTCAACGTCACTGCCCCTGCAGCACCTGCCGCCATCACCGGTCTCACTGATGTGTGCAGTGCCATCGGTTCCGGAACGCAAAGTGCCACCGTCGCCTACAGCGTCGCAGCTGTCAATAATGCAGCTTCCTATTTGTGGACAGTGCCTGCCGGAGTCACGCTGGTATCAGGTCAGGGTACAACCTCTGTGAATCTGGTGTTTGCATCTTCATTTGTTTCTGGAAATATTACTTGTCAATCTATCAGCCCTTGTGGCAACAGTACTGCCAAATCGCTCACTGTTTATAAAAGGGTAGCGGCGGCGCCTTCAACAGTGGCAGAAGAATTTTCTGGTACCGCTGTGTTGGTGGCTGCTAAAACTTCAGTTTGTGGTTTGAGTTCAGCAACCTACAGGATTCGCAAAGTAACTTATGCCACTACCTATCTCTGGAGAATGAAATCAGGTGCCAAAACACTGCTTACCAATGTAAGTCCATCGGGCATCAATGACACGGCGGTGATTGTTAATTTCCTTTCTGGCTTCACGATTGATACACTTCAGGTTCAGGCCTTGACTGCATGTTCCACCAGTGCTGTAAAAGAAACGATTATTTCTGCTGTAAGTTTACCGCCTACGCCTTCACCTATTTCCGGAAGTAATACGCCTTGTATTGGCAATGTGATTTCTTATTATGCAGCCGCAGCTTTACCGTCTGCCACACAATCAGCTGTTGCTGTTTACAGATGGACCATCCCTACATTTACAGCCATCATCAGTGCCAGTGCCGACAGCTCCAATATCAACTTGTCTTACCTCACAGGTTTTACGGGTGGAACAATTACGGTCAAAGGGCAATCGGCCTGTGGCATTGCCGGAGCAGCGGCTTCACTCGCTTTAAAATATCAGTCGCCAGCCATCAGTACCTTGGTATCTTCCACTGGAGATTTTACACCTTGTATCGGCAATACAGTAACCTATACGGCACAAGCGCTTACGCCATCTTCCACACAAATGCCTGTAGTTGTTTACAGATGGACAAAACCCACTAATACAAGCATTGTCAGCGCCACGGCCGACAGCTCTTCAATTGTGTTGAGTTATAATGTTGGTTTTGCAGGTGGTGCGATAACTGTAAAAGCCCAAACAGGATGTGGTGTGCAGAGCTCTGCAAAATCGGTCACATTGCAGTATTTGCCACCAACGCCCAGCAGTATAACTTCAAGTACCGGGTTGTATAATGCCTGCATTGGAACGCCTATTATATATACAGTGGTTGTGCCTGCTCCAACTGCTGCGCAACGAGCGGCGGTAGTGTATAGGTGGACAAAGCCTAACAATACATCCATCCTCAGTGCCGCTGCAGACAGCTCTTCCATTACCTTACAATTTAATACCGGTTATACAGGTGGCAGTATCACCGCAAAGGGACAAACCATTTGTGGTGCACAAGGGACAGCCAAGTCGCAAACTTTGACGCATACCGGATGTCCGGCGCCAACAAAATATGTTTTGAATGATGATACTGAAAGTCAGTGGGGAGTTGAAGTATTCCCTAATCCATCAAATTGTTATTTTAATTTGAAAGCAAAGACTACTGATATAGGGGAAGTGAAAGTCAAAATTCAAGATGTGCAAGGTCGTTCAATCAAGTTGATGAATATCAATCCCCATCAATTTGTGAAAATTGGAAATGGCTTACCTGCAGGCGTTTATTTTGTTGAAGTGACGCAGGGAAATAAATCAAAAACAGTTAGGGTTGTAAAATATTAATCTTGAAATTGTAATGCTACTCTAAAAAAATAATGAAAATGCAAAAAACAGTTGTCGCTATATTATCCTCCTTCATCTTGATGGTTGGGAAGGCCCAAAAAACAGTTGAGCCCGTTTTTAAATTTGCCAGCGGTAAACCGCGCTTAGCACTTATTGAATTTCAAATTCAAAAATTTTGCAGGGTTGAATCCCCGGATTCTACGTATGAGGTGGAAAGTGCTAATATAGTGTTTCATTTATACGACAAGAATAAAAAGGAAATAATTGAAAAAGGAAAAACCTTAGGCAATAGAGTCATCAATCTTAGAAATCTATTGGTAGAAAAAGATGTTCCCCATTTCGATTCATTGGGTAATATGACCAATGATGTTGAGTTTAAAGAAGACTTGAATAAGGAAATAGAAATTGCCAGGAAAGCACCTTCCTATGATGTAGGCGCAATCATAGAAAAATTAAAAAGTGGCGATAAGGTTGAATTCAAAGACATCATTATTAAAAATATGGTTACTGGTGCCCAAAGGAAAATAAAATCAGTGGAATATGTATTGTTTTAAATGCTGGTGATTATTTACAAGACCCGTTAATTATTTTTTACAAGCCTAGGTTTCAGCAGTTTTTTTTACTGTTGAAACCTTTTTTTTTAAGTTAATTCGCAAGCTGATGGCTGTAATGGGAACTTATTATATCTCTTAAAAATTAGATTTTATTGGCTATTTTTGATTTTTGATTTTAGTCCTGCCCCGGAAATCATTCGCTACATGAAGATTAAATCATTGCTGGCAAAACCATTTGCCACTTACATACATAAGCAGATTAAAAAAGACATGCAAAATGCCGTTGCCGACCAACAGGCTATTTTCAAGCAGTTGATCAAATCTGCCACCCATACCGATTTTGGTAAAGATCACGGATTTGAGGCCATCGCCTCGCATGAGGATTTCGTACAAAAAGTGCCCATCCGCGATTATGAGGCTTTCAAGCCCTATATCGAAAAGATAAAATCCGGAAAACACAATGTGCTTTGGAAAGGTCAACCCATTTATTTTGCCAAAACCAGCGGCACCACCAGTGGTGTCAAATATATTCCGATCACCAAAGATTCCATCCCCAACCATATCAATACGGCCCGCAATGCCTTGCTTTGCTACATGGCCGAAACCGGCAATACCGCATTCGCCGATGGTAAACTGATTTTTCTCAGCGGATCACCCGAGCTGGAGCGTATCGCCGATATTCCCACCGGAAGGTTGAGCGGCATTGTCAATCATCATGTGCCTAAATATCTGCGTTCTAATCAGATGCCCACTTATGAAACCAATTGTATTGAAGAATGGGAAGTGAAGCTGGATAAAATTGTTGAGGAGACCATTTATCAGAACATGACATTGATTAGCGGTATTCCGCCTTGGGTGCAGATGTATTTCGATCGCCTGATGGAAAAGTCGGGTAAGAAAATCGGTGAGCTGTTTCCCAACTTCAGTGTGATGGTGCAGGGAGGTGTCAATTTTGAGCCCTATAAAGCCAAGTTGATGGAAAGCATTGGTCGGTCGATTGATACCATCGAATTGTTTCCGGCCAGTGAAGGATTTTTCGCCTTTCAGGATTCGCAACAGGCAAATGGGATGCTGCTGAATACCAACAGCGGTATTTTTTATGAATTTATTCCAGTGGAAGAGATGGGCAAAGAAAATCCGGTCAGGCTTTATCTAAAAGATGTGCAAATCGGTGTCAACTATGCACTGATCATCAACAGCAATGCCGGATTGTGGGGATACAGCATCGGCGATACGGTTAAGTTTGTTTCGGTTGATCCCTACCGTTTGGTGGTCAGCGGTCGCATCAAACATTTTATTTCCGCCTTCGGCGAACACGTAATCGGTGAAGAAGTGGAATCGGCCATTTTGGAAGTATCCAAAGCCATGCATGTGCAGTTGGTAGAATTTACCGTTGCTCCATATGTAAGTGCCGATCAAGGAAAAAGTTATCACGAGTGGCTGATTGAATTCGAGACTTTGCCTGCAGATATGGAAGCATTTCGTATCAAGTTAGATGACAGCCTCAGAAAGAAAAATGTATATTACGATGATTTGATTACGGGAAATATTCTGGATCGCCTGAAAATAACCCCAATCAAAAAAGGCGGGTTTGTCGGATATATGAAAAGCATAGGCAAGCTCGGAGGACAAAACAAAGTACCTCGTTTATCGAATGATCGAAATATTGCGGAGGGGTTGGAAGGGTTTAAGGAGTTAATAGTTTAGTAGTTTTTGAAGGTTTAAAAGGTTTGGTAGGTTTCGTAGGTTATTGACAATCACAAATCCCAAATCCCAAATCCCAAATCCCAAATCATTAATCATATATCATAAATAATTCTGAATGAAACGAGTTGCCATATTTGGATCTACCGGATCAATCGGTACACAGGCGCTGGATGTTATACGTGTTAACCGCTCGTTGTTTGAAGTGGAAGTACTTACAGCCCACACCAACGACGAACTGCTGGTGGCTCAGGCTTTAGAATTCAGTCCTAATGCCGTAGTGATTGTTGATGAATCAAAATATACCAAAGTGAAATCGGCATTGGCTTCCACCGACATCAAGGTGTTTGCCGGAGAAGCGGCTTTGGAAGAAGTGGCGGATTTTGACACCTACGACATCATGATTGCGGCTATTGTGGGGTTTGCCGGCTTGAAACCTACTCTCAAGGCTGTTCAAAAAGGCAAGGTGATTGCCTTGGCCAATAAGGAAACGCTTGTGGTGGCCGGTGACATCGTGATGCAAAAGGCCCTGGAGCACAAAGCCCCCATCATTCCTGTAGACAGCGAGCACTCCGCCATTTTCCAGTGTCTGGTAGGAGAGTCGCGCAATCCTGTTGAAAGAATCATCCTCACCGCCAGCGGTGGACCATTTCTGGGTAAGAAGCCCAACTTTCTGGTGAACGTGAAGAGAGACCATGCTTTACAACATCCTAACTGGAGCATGGGTGCTAAGATTACCGTTGATTCTGCCACGCTGATGAACAAAGGGCTGGAAATGATTGAAGCCAAATGGTTGTTCAATCTCAGGCCCGAGCAAATTGAAGTCATCATCCACCCGCAGAGTGTGATTCACAGCATGGTGCAGTTTGAGGATGGCAGTATCAAAGCGCAAATGGGTTATCCCGATATGAAATTGCCCATACAGTATGCGCTTGGATTCCCCGAGCGATTGAAAAATGATTTCCCCAGATTCAATTTCAGAAAATACCCCAATCTCAGTTTTGAAGAGCCCGATTACAAAACATTCAGAAACTTAGGATTGGCCATCGAAGCCTTACAAGCCGGTGGCAACAAAGCCTGCGTATTGAATGCCGCCAACGAAATTGCCGTTTGGGCTTTCCTTAAAAACAGAATTGGCTTCCTCGACATCACCGCAGTGGTGGAAAAAACCATGGCTGCCATCAAATATATTGCAAGGCCATCATTACAGGAATATTTTGACAGCGATGCCGAGGCCCGTAACTTTGCCGCAACACTGATCAAATTGTGATTTCCGTATCATAGCTGATCGCCGAAAATAAAACACATGACCCTTTTAACCATCGACTGGTCCAGCGTTGGACTCAAAATTGCCCAGCTTTTATTGTCCCTTTCCATATTGGTAATTTTACACGAATTCGGACACTTTATCACAGCCCGAATTTTTAAATGCCGCGTGGAGAAATTCTATCTGTTTTTCGATCCCTGGTTTTCAATTTTCAAGAAAAAAGTGGGAGACACCGAATATGGTATCGGCTGGCTGCCTTTGGGTGGCTACGTGAAAATTTCGGGGATGGTGGATGAAAGCATGGATACGGAACAGATGAAACAGCCTGCTCAGCCCTGGGAATTCAGAAGCAAACCCGCCTGGCAAAGACTCATCATCATGATTGGCGGTGTGGCGGTAAACGTTTTGCTGGCCTTCATCATCTATGCGATGATCATGTTTGTTTGGGGCGAAAAAGAAATCAAAACCGATTCCATGAAAAATGGTATCGCCTTCAACGACCCTCTTTTTTATGATCTGGGTTTCAAAAACGGAGACAATATCGTGGCAGTGGATGGTCAAAAAATCGATAATTATTATGATGTACTAAAGAAAGTGCTGGTAGTAGACAAGAATGTAACGGTCATCAGAGATGGAAAAGAAACCGTATTGCCAATGCCGGTAAACCTGATTGGTAAATTGATAGAGAAAAGAAAAAAATCAGAAACGCCCATCATTTCTCCAAGAGTTCCGGTGGTAGTGTTGGGGCTGGAGGCTAGTGCTCCCGTTACCCAGGCAGGACTAAAACTGGGCGACCGCATATTGACAGTAGATGGGCAAGCCTGTGATTTCAGAGACCAGTTTGAAAAAATAATGGAGAAAAAGAAAAAAGGAGACCCCGTGCAGCTTACAGTAAAAAGAGGCGACAGCGCTTTGTCCATTTCATCTTTGATTTTCGAAGATGGCCGTGTAGGCTTCAAGTCTCCGGTTTTAGAACAACAATTCGACAGTCTGGGTGTGTTTGATTATCAGGTGAAAAAGTATTCTTTCTTGGCTTCGATACCCGCAGGTATCAGCAGGGCGGGTGATGAGCTGGCGTTTTATGTAGAGCAGTTCAATAAGATATTGCATCCGTCAACCGGTGCCATCAAAGGGGTAGGCGGTTTCAAATCGATGGCTTCTGTTTTTCCAGGAAATGGCTGGGATTGGGAGCATTTTTGGACCATCACCGCATTCTTTTCCATTGTATTGGCCTTTATGAATCTTTTGCCCATACCGGCTTTGGATGGAGGTCATGTGTTGTTTACACTGATTGAAATGATCACCGGTCGCAAACCCAGTGAAAAGTTTTTAGAGTACGCCCAGATTGTAGGGATGGTGTTGTTGTTGGGATTGATGCTCTATGCCAATGGTAACGATTGGTTTGGTTGGGGGAAATAGGGGAATTGTTTGATGCATGCCTGTCGGCAATGCTATGGTATGTTTGGTAGGTTTTTTAAAGTGAAGTATGAACGTAATTAATCTTATGTATTAATCAACCATTCCAAACCCACCAAGCCCACCAAGCCCACCAAACCTATATAACCTATCAAACCTACATAACCTACCAAACCTACATAACCTACATAACCTACATAACCTACCAAACCTAAATAACCATTTCCTCCTTGCTCCCATCTCTCTCCATATTACAAAATTCTATCCGACTTACTTTTCAGGAGTTGAAGGTGAATAAAATGCGCACGGCATTGAGCCTTACCGGTGTGGCTTTTGGGATTTTCTGTATCATTGGCGTGCTCACAACGGTAGGCAGTTTAGAGCAAAACATTCAAAACGAAGTAAAAAGTCTGGGTAGCAATACCATCTATATTGATAAATGGGATTACAGCGGCGGACCCGATAAACCCATGTGGAAAATGAGGGCAAGGCCTGTCATGAAGCTCGAAGAAGCCTTATTAATCAAACAGCGATCGCAGCTCACCGGAGTGGTGACCTATCTTTTACAAACCATTTCCAATATTTCGCACAAAGACGATGTGATAGAAAATGCTACCGTCTATGGCATCAATGAATCACAGATTGCCATCCAGCCCATTCAATTTGAGGCCGGCAGGTATTTTTCCTCCACTGAGTTTTCGAGCGGAGCGCCGAGTTGCATCATCGGTTACACCAATGCCGAAGATTTGTTTGGTGCTGCAGACAGGGCGCTGGGTAAGCAGATTGATTTGAATGGCAAGAAAATAACCATCATTGGTATTATTAAAAAAGAAGGCAAAAGTTTCATTGGCTGGAATTACGATAAATGTGTGATGATCACCAATCAGTTTGCCCGTCAGTTGTTCGATCCCGAGAAATCCAACCCGATATTGATTGCCAAAGGAAAACCCAATATCACAACCGATGCTTTGAGTCAGGATTTGCGTGGGGTGATGAGACAGATAAGAAGATTGAGCCCTTTGCAGGAAGATAATTTCTCCTTGAACAGCGTGGAAGCCTTCAGTAAAGCCATTTCCGATTCATTTGTCACCATCAATATTGTAGGGTCGATCATTGGGGGCATCAGTTTGATCGTGGGCATGTTTGGTATCGCCAATATCATGTTTGTTACCGTCAAGGAACGAACGCCCGTCATCGGCTTGAAAAAAGCCATCGGTGCCAAAAAGGTCACCATCTTATTTGAGTTTTTACTGGAAGCCGCCATCTTGTGTATATTGGGTGGAGCCATCGGCTTATTGCTGGTATACATTATGACCTTGATTTTGTCGGGGCCTCTCGAATTTCCTGTATTCCTCTCATTGCCAATGATTATCATCACCGTGATCATTTGTTTGGCTGTGGGCATTATCGCCGGTATCATTCCGGCTTCAAGAGCGGCCAAGATGGATCCGGTAAAAGCCATCAGAAGTTGATGGAAGTGTAAATGTAGAATGCAAACCACAAACCACAAACCACAAACAATAAACCATTGCCCATCATCCTTGCCATAGAGTCTTCTTGCGATGAAACTTCTGCAGCAATGTGTGCAGACGGAAAAATTTTATCGAATGTCATTGCTTCACAGAAAATTCATGAGCAATTTGGAGGGGTGGTGCCCGAATTGGCCAGCAGAGCGCACATGCAAAATATAGTGCCTGTAGTGGATGCTGCCATTAAAAAAGCGAGCGTCTCACTTCAGGATCTTGATGCCATTGCATTTACACAAGCACCCGGACTTATAGGCGCATTGCTGGTTGGTGGACAATTCGCTAAGTCGCTTTCTCTTGCGCTTAACAAACCTTTGATTGCGGTACATCATATGCAGGCGCATGTGTTGGCCAATTTGATTGACGATAATCAACCTGAGTTTCCTTTCCTTTGCCTTACAGTCAGTGGTGGACACACGCAAATTGTAAAATGTACTTCTCCATTGGAAATGGAAGTGATAGGGCAAACGATCGATGATGCCGCAGGTGAAGCTTTTGATAAAACGGCTAAATTACTGGGCTTGCCTTATCCCGGCGGTCCATTGATTGATAAATATGCTGCTCAGGGAGATCCCCACCGATTTGCTTTTCCGGAACCGCAATTGCAGGGATTGGACTTCAGTTTTTCGGGATTAAAAACATCCATCTTGTATTTTTTAAACAATGCAGGTGCAGCCAATGTTTACAAAGAAGAATTGACCGCTACGGCAGAAGCCAAGGCGCAATTCATCAGCGAAAATATCCATGATATCTGTGCCTCAGTACAACATCGCATCATCAGTATTTTACTCAACAAGGTTAAAAAAGCGGCAAAAGAAACAGGCATCAAGCGGGTATGTATTGCAGGTGGAGTCAGTGCCAACAGTGGATTGCGAAAAGCACTTGCCGAAATGGGAGAAAAAATGGGCTGGACAACTTTCATTCCTAAATTTGAATATTGTACCGACAATGCTGGAATGATAGCCATTGCCGCGTATTATAAATATCTGGATGGGCAGTTTGCATCTTTAGATACCACATCTTCTGCAAGAGCAGCATGGTAGGGGAAGGCTGGGTGCTGGATGCTGGATGCTGGATGCTGGGTACTGGATACTGGATACTGGATACTGGATACTGGATACTGGATGCTGGATGCTGGATAAACTTGTGAATTTCTTATTCTTTTACATTCTACATTTTACATTCCTCATATCTCTTTGATTATTCCAAGTCATGTCTAATACCTATTTTCAATTCAAGCAATTTACGGTTCATCAGGAGCGATGTGCCATGAAGGTTTGTACAGATGCTTGTTTGTTCGGTGCCTGGCTAAGTGATGTTATTTTGAAAAATGATTTACCAGGAACGAACGCATTGGACATTGGTGCAGGAACAGGGTTGCTGAGTTTGATGATGGCACAGGGGCATGAAAAATTGAGGTTTGATGCGGTGGAAATTGATCAGTCCGCTTTCGAGCAGGCGAGTGAAAATGTTATGGCATCATCATTTTGTCATCAAATTCAATTGCATCATTCTTCATTGCAAACATTTCATGCGGATAAAAAATACGATCTCATCTTCTCAAACCCACCATTTTATGAAAACGATTTAAGGTCGGATAGCCAGGGAAAAAATAGGGCCAAGCATGATGAGTCGTTGACACTTGCAGCATTGGCTACTTATATTCATGAAAATTTAGCCGAAAGTGGTAAAGTAGCTATATTGATTCCTTATCATCGCTTCATTGATTGTAAAGAAATCTTTACTAAACAGGGATTGTTTGTGAATGAGCTGATGCATGTCAAACAGTCGGTGAGTCATACTTACTTCCGATCAATGATTCTTTTTTCAAGAGAACAAAAAAGTTATGATGAGGATTTGTGCATGGCCATAAAGAAAGAAGATAATCAGTATACCGATTCGTTTACTGCATTATTGAAAACTTTTTACCTCCATTTGTAACATCGTGTGTATAGTTGCATGTAGAGATAGCGTGCAAAATGCCAGTGATTTTTTTCTGGCTGATTTGACTATGATTACCTCATCTCTAAATCATCTCTTCATCCAATCATCAAATCACCCAATCACCAAATCATCAAATTACCAAATCATCAAATCGCCAAACCTGCATATGCTTTCATATATTGGAAGTTGCTGCCCAGGTTTCCATTTTTTACAATAGTGGCCTTTTCGATGATGGGGCTTCCTCCGTCAACAATGTCTTTCAAAATGAATTTAATCAACTGCTGGCCGAAATAACGTGAAGCATCGCGTGGGAGTTCGTTGGGAAGATTGCCTACTGTCATCATGTCGACGGTATCGGGAAGATAAGGAGCTGTTTTTTCGAATGATTGTTTGTTGACGCCATAAACAGGGTCGTCGATGGTGGAGTCACCCAGATTGCAGGGAACAGAGCCATACATGTCGTCGGTGATATCCGCAATGGTTTTGATGTTGAAATCTGGACGAGACAATGCTTCTTTTTCGAATAGGCGAGGGATATCATGATCCCAGTAAATGCCATTCATCAGGATGTCGGTATGCGGAATGTATTGATCAAAAATGCATTTGTAGGCGGAAGGATTTTCATGAAAATCATTTCTATGATAGGTCAGTTGTTCTTTGTGTAAATAAAGATCCCTGCCTTTCAAGTGAACATAAACGGGGTAGGAGAATTTCTTTTCCAGATACTCATCGGGTTCCACTTCATGAATGCCCAGCAGGTTCATGATTTCCAGTACGCCATGGGCCACTCTTCCGCTGCCGGTTACAGCTATTTTTACCGGAGGAATGTGAAGTCCGAAGTAAGTATGGATAAGTTCGTTAAATGATCTTGAGTTCACTCTGTCGAGGTCAAAAGCGCCTGTTTTTTTGCCATACGCCATGATGCCATTGTGCGCACCCACTACACCGGCGAAAAAGCCGAATCCGATAATGCGTTTGCCGTCTTCGTGTTCGAGACATTCATAATCGATCAATGTGATGTTTTTTTCGATGATGGCATGCAACAGCTTCTGGTTGTAGGGCTGCATTTTTTTAGTATGGGAGAAAAAAAGGTAGGTTTTATTGGCAATCAGCATATCCACAGGCACTTCTTTGATGCCCAATAAAACATCGCAATCGCTGATATCTTCTCTTACTTCGATGCCCGCTTGGATATATTCCTGATCGGAATAACAACGGTTGGGGCTCGACTGAACGAACACGACAAGATCCTTTTGCGTCTTATTGATGAATTTGCATTGGGCAGGTGTAAGTGCTACCCGGTTATCAGGAGGGTTTTTGCCTTCTCTGATCAGGCCAAACTTGAGCATGATGGTTCTTAATTTTTGGCAATTTACATTTTAAAATCAGTTTGACTAAGGTAAATTTGCCGACCTGACCGGTATTGAGCAGATCGCAGTTAAAGAGCAATTGACCTAAAAAAAGCAATTGAGCATTCGCGCAAACAAATCAGTAACTGCTTATGGGCGCTTACCACTTGTTTGCAGTAACACAAAAAATGAATAACATGAATTATTTCGAATTGATGGGCCTGGAAGAAAGGCCTTATGCAGATAAGGCCAGGCTGACAAAGAATTTCATCGCATTGCAGCGAAATGCTCATCCCGACAAGCATGCGGGCAGCAACGAATGGGAATTGGCAGACAAGAGTATGCTTTCTGCTGAGATCAATAAGGCTTATGCCATTTTTAAAGACGAGCATAAGACGCTGGAATATTTTTTAATCACCAAAGGTGTGATACATGATGATGAAAAATATAAACTGCCGAATGATTTCTTGATGGAAATGATGAATATCAACGAAGTACTGGAAGAAGAGGGGGTAGAGGCCTACAGAAAAAGGATAGCTGTTTTTGCTGAAGATATAGAAAGTGGCGTGTTGCCTTTTTTATCCGGCGAAAAAGAAGTTTTGACACAAGAAGACTTGGCTCTACTTTCGGAATATTACTTCAAGAAAAAATATTTGAATCGATTGTTGGACAGAATAATGGATTGATGTATTATTGCACTCCCAATTTCAAAGTTCATTGCTAAGATGAGCGTTAAATTGCCCAGGTGGCGGAATTGGTAGACGCAGCAGACTCAAAATCTGCCATTCGCAAGGATGTGCTGGTTCGATTCCAGTCCTGGGCACGATGTTATTTTTAGAAATAACAAATAGCCGCTGAATTGTTTCAGCGGTTTTTTTATGACTTTGATACTGCACTTTTACTCCATGGCCTGCATTTACAGTAAAGTCGCTATTTATTTGTAAATTGTTCTTGTGAAAGAAAAGACCATTTATATCATTGCAGGTTGTAACGGTGCAGGTAAAACAACTGCTTCATTTACAATATTGCCTGATATCTTAGACTGCCGTGAATTTGTAAATGCCGATGAAATTGCCAGGGGATTATCTCCATTTCAACCTGAGTCTGTATCTTTTGAGGCAGGAAGAATCATGCTCAATAGAATAAGCGAATTAATGAAAGAAGGTAAAAATTTCGCTTTTGAAACAACTTTAGCCACAAAAAGTCACAAAGATCGTGTTGAAGTAGCTCAAGCAATCGGTTATCATGTAGTATTGTTATTTTTTTGGTTACGAAGTGTTGATTTGGCAAAGGAAAGGGTAAAGACCAGGGTGTTGGAAGGTGGACACAATGTAGAAGAATTGGTTATTGAAAGAAGGTATAATAGAGGAATTGTAAATTTATTTGAATTATTTTTACCTTTATCAGACGAAGCAATGGTGCTTGATAATTCAGAGGGGCTTCCTATACTAATTGCTGAAAAATCTCAAAGGGAATCCTTATTGACTATAAACAATGAGGAGTTATTTTCAAAATTAAAAGAGCAATATGAAAACAGAAAGTAAATTTGATAGAAGACAAAAAATATTAAACGGGCTTGAAAGTTCGTATAGAAAAATGCTTGAATTCAAAAAGCAAAAAAACAGCGTAGTCGTCGTTCTACGTGATGGTAAAATCATTCACATAAAGCCTGAATAATTTATCAAGTACTGTTTTTCTAACATCAAGAGTTCTATAAAAATCTTTGCGTAATTCTTCCGCACTCACGGAAGTAAAGTGCACGATGTTATTTTTAGAAATAACACAAAGCCGCTGAAAATTTCAGCGGCTTTTTTATTTTACCCATACTAATTAATAAAGGAAAACTAACCCAAATTCTCTAGGTCATTAATATCTTTTGCTCTGCCCGCATTTTTTTTGGCTAATATTAAATCTGCTCTGTTGATTGTTCTTATTTTTAAATCATCATCTTCGAAATAAATAGATCTATTGTAAACCTCATCAAAATTCAATCCTTTCAATTTGATCATGATGTCGATGGCTACTGGAGGGGTGCCAAAAGTGAATACATCCCAGATTGGATGGGATAAGAAGTTTTCTTCTGTCATATCAAATACCGGCATCCCAAATGTTTCAAAAGCCTTTTTTATATGAAGGTAATTTTCAGATGTTCTTTCTACCCATATGTCCATATCTCCGGTTGTTCTGGAATATCCGTGTAAAACCACTGAATATCCTCCAACTAAGATATATCTTACTTCTGCTTTATTTAAAGCAGTTAGAAAATCTCTGAAATCCTCATGGAAAATATTAGCCATTTGGAAGTATGGATTTTACAGAAAAAGTGCTTCGATTCATTCTAGGAGGGTGGTTGGGGTCGAAGCGGAAAGCGACGCTATTCAAAAAAGCAGTGATAGCCAAACGCTCTTGCCAGGTCAATTTTCTATAAAAATCGGCGTGGTTTGCTGCTTCAGCCATAGTTTGTGGCTTGAATGCTGTTCTGTCTAGTTTGAAATTACTCATACCCGAAATTAACTTATTCTGTTTGGATTACAAATAAGGTAAATCATAAAGAACTTTCAAGTCTTCCGCACTCACGGAAGAAAAGTGCACAGAAAGCTTCTGATGATTCAGAAGCTTTTTTATTCAAGTTTGGTTTGTAACATCAATGGGTTGAAACCTATCTTAGCTCGATTATTATTCACTGATTTCTTTGCTGTATTGTAATTATCGCTTAATATTGCAACCCGATTGACGATTTGTGAATCAGGTTGGTTTTTAAATTTTAGATGAACTCGGGACGAGGTGCGAAAAAAAAGTTCTTACTGCAAACGAATTACATTTGTTTGCTCATGATAATGCCCAGGTGGCGAAATTGGTAGACGCACCGTCTTCAGGTGGTCCCGAGTCCTCGGGACGAGGTGCGAAAAAAAAAGTTCTTACTGCAAACGAATTACATTTGTTTGCTCATGATAATGCCCAGGTGGCGAAATTGGTAGACGCACCGTCTTCAGGTGGTCCCGAGCACTCGGGACGAGGTGCGAAAAAAAGTTCTTACTGCAAACGAATTTCATTTGTTTGTTTATTATAATGCCCAGGTGGCGAAATTGGTAGACGCACCGTCTTCAGGTGGCGGCGCCGCGAGGTGTGCTGGTTCGAATCCAGTCCTGGGCACAAAAAAGCTTCTGTTGAAAAACAGAAGCTTTTTTATTTTATACAGCTTCTATTGTTTCAACGAATTGATTACCTCCATTTTTTTCAATCTTGAAATCGGAAGAATCTTGCTATTGTTCATGATCACTTCGTTGTTGTTGTATTTTGCAATGTGACCCACAGAAATAATATAAGATTTGTGAATCCTGATAAAGGAGTAAGGCATCAGTGTTTTCTCCAATGTGCTGAGGTTGTGCAAGGTGGTATAAGTGGTTTCGTTTTTGCAGTGAAATTTCACATAGTCTTTTTTCCCTTCGATGAAAATGATGTCATTTAAAATGAGTTTGTGGAAAAGGCCGTCGGATTTGATGGTGATGTAATCCGGTTCTTTCAATTGATTGACCTTGATTTGCAATTGTGCTTTTTCTATGGATTTTAAAAAACGCTCGTAAGAAAAAGGTTTTAGCAGATAGTCGGATGCGTCCAGGTCAAAAGCCAGGTTGCCATAGTTGGCATAGGCGGTAGTAAAAATAATCGCTGGTTGATAAGGCAATGCTATTACCAGTTCAATACCGGTCATCTGTGGCATTTGTATATCGAGAAAGAGAATGTCGATTTTATTGTTGTTTAAAATATTCAAACCATTTTCGGGCTGGTTGGCTTTGAATATCGTATTGAATTTATTCGATTTGCTGGCAAATGTTTCCAGTAAATCCAATGCCAGTGTTTTGTCGTCGATAATCAGGCAATTCAATTTATCCTTTTCGTGTTTCATCTAAATTCAAAATTAATTTTGATTCGTAAATATCACCACTGATAGTCTCTGTAAAAATGAATTGTTCAGGGTATTTCAGATTAAGACGGCTGATGTAGTTTTTCATGCCTATGCCAACTTTGTTGACGTGGTTCACGGCATGTTTGAATGTGTTTTTGAAAATTACAATTAACTGATTTTCTTTCTTTGCAATATCGATAGAGATAAAGGCATTGCTGTTGATGTCGTTAGTGTTGCCATGTTTGATGGCGTTTTCTAGCAAGGGTATTAAAATGAGCGGAAGTACTTTTGTTTCTTCAGATGTTGTATCTACAGTCAGTTTAATGTTTTTCGCTGATGGGTTGTTGATTTGATGTAGGCTGATGTAGCTTTGGATTTGCTTGATTTCTTCTTGAAGTATGATCTCGTCTTTTTGTGTTTCATAAACAATAAAACGCATGATGTCGCTAAGTTTGAGAATCATTTCGGGTGTTGACTCGTTTTTGAGGACAGCCGCTGCGTAAATGTCATTCAGGCTGTTGAAAAGGAAATGCGGACTGAGTTGATTGTTGAGCATCACCATTCGGTTTTCATAGTTTTCGATTTTCAACTTGTTGAATTCAATCTCAATCGAAACCTTTCTGCGTGATAACAAATAATAAGTGACAAGCAGAATGAAAACGGAATTTTGCAGGGTGAATAGAAAAATGGCCATCGCCAACTTTTGATTGGAGTTGATCAGCTCTTTTATCGGTGGCCAAAGCTCCAGGTTCAACACTTTTATTTCAATGACACTTCTTATTGTAATGAAAAAAAGAAAAATAAATAGCTGATTTCTTTTCCATTTCCTCTTGTTGTTTCTATAATGTGTATCCACATTTTTTTTTAATGAAAAGACGACTGAAGAAATCAAAACAAAATAAAAGAGAATCGGAAAAATAGAAGTCAGGTGATTGAAGCTCCAGATCATCATCAAAGTGATGAGCATAGTGCTTAGTAAAATGATATAAACCAATTCGTCAAAGACTAATGATAATTTATTTTTTTTCATTGCCGAAAAAGTTGATTTGGAAAATACGGTTCATTCTGTGTATGTTTCAATTAAATTCAAAGTTATTGTTTGTGACTTTATTCAGAAGTATTAATTTGAATTTGATTTATTTCAACTGTCTATTGTAAATTCAATTTATTAAAGGATGAATTATTCTCTCTGTTCTATTCATGGTGCCACTGTTAAAAAGTTGATTTTTCCAAACCATTTTTTAATAAAAATTTCCTCCGTTTGTAGATGAATTTCTGCATTTGGTAGAATGTTTACATATATTATAGTCACTTCTGATTTACTTTGCCTCCCATTTCGATCTTTCTCTCCCTTAGAAAATCAATTATTTTTTCTTGTTTTTATTTGAAGAACACGAAAAATTCAGCTGTCTGGATAGTTCCAACACAAGACAGTTGAATCCGTATTTATTTGAAATAGTTATTTTTTAAAACAACTGACTACATCTTTATGAAACTTCGTTTTGCAAATTTCTCATGTAATTCTTCCAATTACTTAAGCAGTATCGTTTTGATTTTATCTTTTTTATTGTTGGGCTTTAATTCCTTTGCTCAAACCTCTTATCAGGATTTTGGTACAGTAACAGGAACGAATAGCAGCCAAACGGGCAGCACTTCATTCTATCCCAATCCAAGCTCAGGTACGACATGGAGCAGGGCAGGGGCAGTTGAGCCCAATGCGCCTGTCATCTTACAGACAACAAGTAACCCTTTTAATTCTTCCGGCGCCTTCGTCAGGGGTGTAGCCTCTTCTTCAACTTCTGTAACAAAATTTTCTCCTGCCGTGGGTTATACGGGAGGTACAGAATTCTATACCTCATTCAAGGTATTGTTTGGCGATGCCAATCAACGCAACACGGCAACATCTGGCGTATGGCAATTTTTTCAAGGTGCAGGTGCCATGTATTCCGATGTGAATTCTCTTACCAGTAATCAGGTGTTTTTGGGATTGCAATTCACTTTCGGCGCTTCTGGAAATATAGCTTTAACCTACAGAGGAGCTGCTTCTTGGATCAATACGCGTTTGACCACTACTACATTGAGTTCCGGCACTCCATATCTGATAGAAATAGTGGGTAATAATAAATCTTCGGGAACCATCAGTTATACTTATGCCGGGATAAGCCAGACTGTAGCTGTACAAAAATTTGACTTATACCTCAATGGTGTGAAGATCGGTGATGAATTGTCGGAAGGCCAAATGACGGCCAACTCATCGATCAACGCTACGACTTTCATGGGATATAACAGTACCTCCAACGTGGCTAATATTTTTGTGGATGATGTGAATGTATACAACGCAGTACCATCTTCTATCAGTACTGTTTTTCCTGCAATGACCCAACAGCCTTTGGCATCGCAAACCTTGTGTATGGGTTCAACACCTACTACATTGTCTGTTACTGCATCCAATGCCACTTCATATCAATGGTACAGTAACAATGTTGCTTCAAATTCGGGCGGTTCGGCCATCAGTGGGGCTAGCGGACAAACTTACACGCCTCCCACCTCAACAGCAGGAACATTCTATTATTATTGTCTGGCTTCCAACAACAGATTTGTGGCAAGGTCGAATGTGTCTACATTAATAGTCTCCAATTCCTTTCCTGTTGTTACATTTACTACACAGCCAGGATCCGTTGCCTGTGGCAATGCCGAAGTTACATATGCTACACAATCTGGTCAATCTAATTATGTTTGGACTGTACCGGGTAATATCAATGAAGATTATATCATCACTTCAGGAAGCACGGCATCCAACAGTAACACATTTTCTTTACGTTGGCTTACATCAGGCTCGAAAGTGGTGAAAGTGAATTATACCAATTCCACGGGCTGTACTGCTCCTGTAGAAACTTCTTCAATTGCCACAGAGGTAAGTGCGGGCAGTACCACCAAAATTGCGGCTTCTTCTTGTGGTAGTTATACCTGGCATGGAACGAGTTACACAGCAAGTGGTGACTATACATATGAGTATCTGAATGGCAATGGTTGCCCGATTATTGATTCGCTTAGTCTTGCCATTATTCCTCTGCCCAATCCAGTCATAGTCGGACAAACTGGAATTTGTGCCGGGAATGTCAATACACTTTCTGTGCCTGACAGCGTAGCGGTGCCATTGTCTGAAAGTTTTGAAAACGGTTTTCCGGCAGGATGGGTTCAACAGAATAACTCATCTCCATTGGGAAGTATTCCCGATTTTACAGCAGGGGATACGGCCAAGTTTACGGCTCACAGTGGTTTGGGATACATTTCGGCCGATTACAGAAGTGTGGATGGCGCCAACAATATCAGCAACTGGATGATTACGCCTGTGATGATTTTGCAAAATGGAAATGAATTCAGCTTCTGGACCAAAAAGGATCCTACTTCATTATACCCCGACAGATTACAGGTAAGATTAAGTGTAAGCGGCAACAGCACCAATGTGGGTAACGATTCTACCACAGTAGGTGACTTTACTACTTTGTTGCTGGATATCAATCCTACTTTGAATAACAGTGACTATCCTACAGAATGGACAAAATACACACTACAGCTTTCCGGTATCAACGGTGTGGTAGCTGGACGTTTTGCTTTCCGATATTTTGTTGAAAATGGAGGTCCAAGTGGAAGTAATGGAGATTATATTGGAATTGATGATATAAGGTATACATACCCTTTGACTTACAGCTGGTCTACCGGTTCTACTGCAGATGCCATCACTGTAAATACAGCCACCGCAATAACACTTACGGCCACAGATGATAATGGATGTGTTGGGTCCAATACTGTTAATACTGTTATTTTACAGCCTAGTTCAAGTACAGTTAATTTTACTGCCTGTGACTCTCTTGTTTGGCATGATTCCACTTATGTAGCATCTACCAATAGTGCAACTTGGGTAGGTATAAATGCAGCCGGTTGTGATTCTGTAGTAACGGCGCATATCATTATCAATTATTCAACCACGTCATCTTTCAACGACACCGCTTGTAATACATTGACTTTGCCATGGGGACAAACTGTTACGACTAGCGGCAACTACAACCATACTTATCAAACCATTCATGGTTGTGATTCTGTAGTGACAGCTCATATCATCATTCATTATTCAACCACGTCATCATTCAGAGATACGGCATGTAATACCTTGACTTTGCCATGGGGGCAAACTGTTACGACTAGCGGCAACTACAACCATACTTATCAAACCATCCACGGTTGTGATTCTGTAGTAACGGCGCACATCGTGATCAATTATTCAACCACGTCATCTTTCAACGATACGGCTTGTAATTCATTGACTTTACCATGGGTGCAAACGGTGACTGCATCAGGAAATTACAACCACACTTATCAAACCATTCATGGTTGTGATTCTGTAGTGACGGCTCATGTCATTATTAATTATTCAACTACATCATCCTTTAGCGACACGGCATGTAATACATTGACTTTACCTTGGGGACAAACGGTGACTGCATCAGGAAATTACAACCACACTTATCAAACCATCCGCGGTTGTGATTCAGTGGTGACGGCTCACATCGTGATCAATTATTCAACCACGTCATCTTTCAACGATACGGCTTGTAATACATTGACTTTGCCATGGGGGCAAACGGTGACTGCATCAGGAAATTACAACCACACTTATCAAACCATCCGCGGTTGTGATTCAGTGGTGACGGCGCACATCGTGATCAATTATTCAACCACGTCATCTTTCAATGATACGGCTTGTAATACATTGACCTTGCCATGGGGACAAACTGTTACGACTAGCGGCAACTACAACCATACTTATCAAACCATTCATGGTTGTGATTCAGTGGTGACGGCTCATATCACAATCTATTATTCAACGACCTCATCTTTCAATGATACGGCTTGTAATACATTGACTTTGCCATGGGGACAAACAGTGACTGTCAGTGGCAACTACAATCATACTTATCAAACCAT
>CANGIT010000009.1 GCA_947454155.1 Chitinophagaceae bacterium | reverse complement strand
TTTTGACTTACTAGTGTTCACACACAAAATGGCATCGCGTAAAAGTTCAGGAGTAGCCTGGTCATAGAGGGCGTTAAGGTCTGCGTACTTGTTATACGCATTTGCTTTGAACGCTTCCATGTAACGATTCACTTCTAAAGCTTCTGAAGTTTTTCCTTTGCACATTCCAAGTTTGCCATCCCAAACTTCGGGTTGAACATATCTTTTTGTGAACATGGCGAGCGATTGACCGTTGATGGTAATTCGCATGTTAATGGGGCAATCTCCGTTTTTTGTAGGACGGGATCTGTTGATGTAAAACATCAATCTGAAAGTTGTTTTTGACGACATAATAATTTTATCAAATGGCCCCCCATTTTGAGTACAAATTTGATGACAAAATCTCGAGTTGCAAAACGTCAAAACGAGACAGGACGCGACATTGAGCGACATACTGTGACGTAATTGGTGTTTTTTTGGATTACGTCACAAGTTGCAAAATAAATGTGTCGTTTTATGGCGTTTTAAGTCGTTTTCAGAGCCATATTTTTCCATAAAAAAACCCCGATTATCATTGATAATCAGGGTTTTAGCTTATTTCTTGTTAGAAATGATGCGGAGAGAGAGGGATTCGAACCCCCGGACCTGTGACAGTCAACGGTTTTCAAGACCGCCGCATTCGACCGCTCTGCCATCTCTCCGCGGCAAAAGTAAGGGTTCATTATTTTAAGAACAAAAAAAACTCATTTTTTTTCCAAAAAAATCTTTCCTATCTGATTTATTCACAGTGGATAAACTATTTCAGCTTTTGGTAATGCATGGCATAAAATTTGTCCAATGATTAATCTGTCATTTTTATAAAAAATACCCCCCAATAGTCAAGCTGTATCTATGAAATTTGAAAACGGTCAGGAAGTCATTGTACTGAACACAGAATTTAAACCCGCCGGCAACGCCATCATCCGCAACTTCAACGAAAAAACCAATATCTACGAAGTGGCTTTCATTTATCCCAATAAAACCCTGGCCGACCATATCATCATCCCCGAAGAACGCTTGCTCCTCCCCTCGCATCGTTAATTGATTTTACGGAAAGTTCCTTTCATGATAGCGGTTCTGCTGCCGATTGTCTAAACTCATGTTATGCTAAACTGCGCATGTTTATTTTGCTTTCATTATCAAGAGTTTGTTCAAGTGTTTTTTAAGTTTGAATTGCTCTGCAATTTTTTCTTCATTGTCCTGATGTTGATCCCAAGCATTTCATTTTAGCTATAATAACAACAACCGTTGAACATGAAAACTGATCCATCGGAACTTGCTGCATCCTCCTCTGCCCATATTCCTGTTTTGCTGAAATCCCCCACTGGCATTAAAGGCTTCGATGAAATTGCTCATGGAGGTTTGCCCAAAGGACGCCCTTCCTTGATTGTTGGCGATATCGGTTGTGGTAAAACTTTTATGGCCATGGAATATGTGGTCAATGGCATCACGCTTTTCAAGGAAAATGGGGTGTTCATGACCTTCGAAGAGAAGAGAGAAGAACTTTTGGAAAATGTGGCCAATCTTAATTATCCCATCATTGACCTGATTGCAAACAAACAATTGTATCTCGAGCATCTCGAAATTCATCATCATGTGATTCGTGAAGCTGGGGCTTATAAAATCGATGGGCTTTTTCATAAACTTGAAGAAGCCATTCAAATGGTTAATGCGAAACGTGTGGTGCTCGATTCTCTGGATACTTTGTTTGCCGATTTGGATATACAAAATCTCCGCTCCGAGTTTAAAAGATTGTTTCACTGGCTGAAAGAAAAAGAAGTCACCGCTATCGTTACTGCAGAAGCCGGCAATGAATTCATCACGCGCCTGGGACTGGAAGAACTGGTGGCTGATTGTGTCATAGAATTGAACAACCGCGTTACCAATCAAATTGCCACCCGCAGGTTACGGATTTTGAAATACAGAGGGTCAGATCATGCCCACAACGAATATCCTTTTGTGATTGATGAAAACAGGATGACCGTTTTTCCTATCATCAGTCAAGGATTAATGCAGCCCAGCAGCAAAGAATGGATTTCATCGGGTATTGTTTCGTTGGATGAGATGATGGCAGGGAAAGGTTTTTTTAAAGGCAGTAGCATATTGGTATCGGGTACAGCAGGTACGGGTAAAACGAGCATCGTGGCTTCATTTGTTCATGAGATGTGTAATAAAGGGGCCCAATGTCTTTTTTGTGCATTTGAAGAATCGCCATTGCAAATCAATAGAAACATGCTGTCCATCGGTATAGACCTTGAAGCGCATGTATCCGCAGCGCTGTTGCAATATTATTATGCCCGCCCGACACTTCAAAACCTTGAGTTGCATTTCATGTCAATTCGCGACATCATCGAAAAACAACCGAAGGAAGTTATTATTCTTGATCCCATCACCAACCTGATGACAGAAGGACCCAACAGCGATGTGAGGAGCATGCTCACCCGTTTTGTAGATTATTTGAAATTCAAAAACATGACGGTCATGTTTTCGGCAGCCATCACCATCGGCTCTATCGAAAGAAATCCGAGTGATGAAGGCATTTCTTCCATGGTGGATACCTGGATCAATTTGGATGATCATCCCTTGCAAAAGGAAAGAGTGACAGATGTCTTTTTGATGAAGTCGAGAGGAATGGCACATTCCAAAGTGAAGAAAAGATTGTTCATTTCAAATCAGGGAATTGTACTGAAAGATATTGCCGATACAAATGCTGTCAAAAATTTGATGAATAGTATTGATGGCGATGGCGTTCAGCTTCCGGATATCAGCCATTAAGTACAAGTCTTTTGAATGGAGTTCATTTTATTGTTAAACCTATACCCATCCCCCCCATGCAAAAAGATTATAATCATGCGCTGGATTTTATTTTGGAACAACTGATCAAGGAATATGAAGGTGTGAATGAAGGGGTGAATTTCTATTCCGGAGATGCGCCTCAGACGATGAAGGAAAAAGTGAATCTTAAAGTAGCCGAACAATTCAATTTGAAAGAGTGGGAAATCAACGTGCTTTACCATCACCTGCTGATCGACAAGCATATTATCAGTATAGAACCTCTGAACATTTCTTTTGAAGGATTGGTGTTCAGAGAGAATGGCGGTTATACCGAAAAAGACAAGGCCGAAAAATCGGAAATGCTCAGGATCAAATCAGTGGAGAATGAATTGAGGCGATATTCCATGGGCTTGATGATTTTCACTGGCATTGTGGCCATTGGTACAATCATTTCAGCACTTTATTTTGCTATCGAGATTTATAAGTTTTATCGTAAGTGATTTTGGAAATCACAGGGATTAATTTCATTTCCACTTAAATATCAGCTTTTGATTTTGTAGTATCTTGCGGTTCTTGACGCTACTCACGAATATAACATCTACACAAGCAGACAGCGAACTGGTTGCCTTATACAAGCGAACCGGCGATCTTACATTCCTCTCTGATATCTATCAACGTTACATGGACCTCATTTACGGGGTTTGCCTCAAATATTTTAAAAACAGTGATGATGCCAAAGACGCAGTCATCAATATTTTTGAAGAGCTGATACCTAAAGTCAAGAAGCATGAGGTGGAGTTTTTCAGGCCCTGGTTGTATCAGCTGGCAAAAAACCATTGTTTGATGGCCCTTCGCAAGAAGAAAATAAATTTTATTCCAGCCGATGAAGAATTTGTGCAATTGGCCGACTCATTGCATCTGGGCGACGCCCATGAAAAAGAGGTGCAGTTGCAAATCATGCAATATTGTATCGATACCTTGGTTGATCACCAGAAAAAAGCCATCGAATTGTTTTATTTACAGGAGAAATGCTACAAAGAAATTGCTACCATCTCGGGTATGGAGCTCGGAATCGTGAAAAGTCACATACAAAATGGCCGTCGCAATTTGAAGATTTGCATGGATCAAAAAGTGAAAAAAAACTGATATGAACAGCTCAGGTCGTAGTTATACTGCAGAGGATCTGCTTCGGTACCACCGGGGTGAAATGCGGGTTGCAGAAATGCATCAGCTCGAGCGTGCCGCTCTCGAAGATCCTTTTCTATCCGATGCGCTGGAGGGTTATGCTTATGCCGATGAAAAAACAAATCCTGCCACCATCAAACTCCCTACATCTGTATCTTCTCCTCAACATCCGGGTGCTGCCATCAGGCCTATGAAAAAATGGTTCGCTCCGCTCAGCGTGGCCGCATCGCTTCTTTTATTATTGACAATCGGATATTTCGCTTTTAAGAAAGACACGGCAACTATCGACACGAATCCAGTGGCCACTGCTTCTCCCGATCTTATTTCACCTGCAACCGACAGCACATCTGTTGTTGCCAATCAGCCAGGTACCGACAATATGGGCTCCTTTTCGGCAAAACATGCCGAAGAGCTTGCCGCGGTATTAAAATCGGACCAGCAAAAAACAAAAGGAACTATAGTTTCTGATAATATTATCACAGGCGTAAAAAAGCAAGACAAGAAAATAGAAGCTGTAAGAGTTCAATCCACTTCGTCCATCGCTGGTACAGATGATGTGTTGGTTAGTGCCAAACCAATGGCCATAGCTTCAGAAAAACTATCGGATGTTGAAACAAAAGATCATGATGGCAGTCTGGCTAAAGACGAGGTAAAGCTTCAGGACTCACTTCCGGTATATGCCATGGTCCATGATACCCGGAAGATGCCTCTTCCCGCAGCAGCGAACGTGGCAACAGGAAATGCTTTTAATAACAATGTGTCAGATCGCAATGATGTTTCAATGAATGAGGTGGTGGTGACCGGTTATAACAAAAAAAGAGAAAAGAAACTGGCGGTAGATTACACACCTGTTTCTGTTGCTCAAATACAAGCCTCCAATGCGAAAGAAAAGTTCAAGAACAATCAGGAAATAAATGCAGTACCCGAAAACGGTATTGATAATTTCAGGGTTTATATCAAGAACAATCATCAAGCTTGCCAAAATAACGGAAAGGTATTCGCAGGTAAATTCACAGTCAGTTTCAATTTTGATAAACAAGGCGTCCCCTACCGCATCAAATCTAAAGGGCTAAGCAAAGAATGCGATAAGGAGCTAAAACGACTGCTTCTCTCCGGCCCTCATTGGACAGGTGGAAGTCAGCAAAAAGTAGAACTTGAACTGGAGTTTTGAAATAAGGAATCATCAGGCTAAAAGATGAGGAAATGAAACAGATAATCCCCAATCACCATACAACAACAACAACAAACAACAAACAACAAACGATAATCTACTCCATCAAATTCGCCATCAGTTTATAAGCGCCTTCCACTCCTGCGGGCAATTCTCTGTAAAAAACAAGCCCGGTGTAAATGAATTTTCCTTTTCCAAAATGGCAATAAATCAAACTGCCCGCATCTTCCGCTTCTCCGGGATCGTGCATGGAAAACAATGTTTTGTAATGGGCATCCCAATCAGCGGCATGATAGATGCTTCTTTCTTGAATCCAGTTTTTAAAATCGGAAGCGCTTAGTTTATTCGGGCGATTTAGTAAGGAACATGAGGAATCTGTAAATTTCACAGTTGCATTTTCATCGGTGATTCTGTTTCTCGAAATGTTAAACGGATATGGGCCTATTCGGGCTTTCAAAGGACCAATGCTATTACTGGTATTATATTGTACAAGCAATGTGCCTCCCTCTTTCATGAATCTCATCAGGGTATCGTAGGCATCATTGAGCCATTCGTTGGTATTGTAAGCTCTCACGCCGGTGATGATGGTTTTGAATCTGTTCAGGTGGCCGTTGAGTACATCCTCTTTATGCAAGATGGTGATGTCGTAACCCATTTGCTGCAGACTTTCCATCACCTTGTCGCCAGCTCCTTCGATATAACCTATTTTCCCTTTTCCGGTTTTCACTTGAAGATGCTGAACATTGACTTCGGCAGGTTTAATGTACTGAATAGCGGGAATGTGGTCGTAATGTATGGCAATCTGCTCTTGATAATAATAATGGTTGCCGTCACTCAAACCCAAAACGTTTTTACCCACATGTGCAGGTATTTTCAATTGAGCCTTCTCTCCTTTTTTCAGTTGAAGGAGTGTGTCTTTTTGAAAGGCGATGATGTCGTAATCTCTGTTTGATATTTGGTTGATGTTGATATCTCGGCCTGCTGTTACCGTAAATGAAATGACATTTGTTTTGTTGTCGCGATGGATCACTAAATGCTGATCGGGTATGATGTTCACGGGGGGCACTACAAATACCGGCTGCCAGATTTCGCCTTTGACCGGATCGGTAAATTTGTATACAACAGGCTGTTCGAATGGAAACGCCTGGCCGTTTTTATAAAGTGTGAAAAGGACCTTCAGTGGTGGGTTTTCGGCCATGCCGATTTGTAAGGGAGAGGCCACATTGAAGCTGCCATTTTCTTTCATAATGTTCAGCCAGTAAGGGTTTGAGATGGGGGTGGTTGCGGCAACTACACCTTGCTGTAAGTAGGTGGAGTTGATGTTGGGTTTGATGTGATGAAGGGAGATGTTTTTTTCAAATCCACTGATTGTTGCAGAGTCCCATTGAAAATTCAGCCTGCTGTTGAGGGTGTAATTGATATGGAAACTGTCGGATACAACCAGGTTGGCATTGGATGATGTGGCTTCGAGATAGAGGCCGCTGCATGCAACCAGCAGCTGATGGATGTCTTTTTCTTTTTGAACGATCCAGAAATTATTGCTGTTCAGGCTTTGCAGGGAATCTTGCAATGCCAAGAGTTGATCCCAGCTGTTTTCGGGATGTTCGGGTTGAAAAGAAGCGATGAGCTTGTCGATCTGGATGTCGATATCAGCAAGTCCAAGCCTGCTCCATCCGGTGTTGATATTTTCCAGCAAATCTTTTTCCTGGATGGTACCTTTCAGGGTTTTAAAATACTCGATACTGCTGCCCCTTTGTGTGGGTACGCCAAATCCCTGGCTTTTGTGCTGGCTTCTGCTTCTAGCGGCGATTTCGCCATAACTCTCGCCCAGCAATGGATTGTATGTTCCAACATCAATTTTAAGTTGATCTTCTTTTTGTGTATTGGTGCCACCAAAATTAAAGGTGTTCCAAAATAATCTTCGTGCTTGCCATACCGTGATGCCGTTGCTCAATTGCTCGGGAAATTTAGTTGAGTCAGCGGCGGCATCAAATGCTTCCTGCGCCAATATCGCAGAAGCGGTGTGATGTCCGTGCCCTCCTTCTCCGGTTGTGGGAAACCGACAGATGATCACATCCGGTCTGAATTGGCGGATCATCCACACCACATCATATAGCATCTTATCGTGGTTCCATATACGTAAGGCTTCATCTGGACTTTTGCTGTAGCCAAAATCATAAGCGCGACTGAAAAACTGTTCTGCGCCGTCTATCCTTCTGGCCGCGAGCAATTCCTGTGTTCTAATCAGTCCCAGTTCAATGCCTTGTTCGTCACCAATCAGGTTTTGTCCGCCATCGCCACGCGTCAGACTCAAATACCCCGTGCGAACTAATTTTTCATTGGAAAGCCAAGCCAGGAGTTTGGTGTTTTCGTCATCCGGATGGGCGGCAATGTACAAAACCGAGCCCAGTACTTTCAGTTTTTTTAGCTGTAGTAGAATGGTTGAAGAATTGTAGGATCTTGGCGTTTGTGCTGTCGCAGGTCGTATAACCATCAACATGCAAATTATGGCGAGGAGAAGGAGTTTATAAAGTTTCAAGTGTGTAAAAATTCGAGTTTACGAGTTTATGGGTTTACTGGTTTATAGGGTTAAAAGGTTTAAAGGTTCAATGGTTCAAATCAAGTATCAAGAATCAAGTGTCAAGAATCAAGTATCAAGAATCAAGTATCAAGAATCAAGTATCAAGAATCAAGTATCAAGAATCAAGTATCAAGAATCAAGTATCAAGAATCAAGTATCAAGAATCAAGTATCAAGAATCAAGTATCAAGTGTCAAGAATCAAGTATCAAGAATCAAGTATCAAGTATCAAGTATCAAGTATCAAGTATCAAGTATCAAGTATCAAGTATCAAGTATCAAGTATCAAGTATCAAGTATCAAGTATCACCAACTATAATCTACTGCCCCACTAAAAACACAGCATTGGTAAACATCAGTTTTCCATTTTCCCAAAAGCTTCTGAAAATTGGGTTGTCGGCAAAAAAGATCAGTTGTCCTTTACCCATTTCTTGTACACCGATTAAAGTGCCGTCTTTGATTTTTTCTTGGGCATTGCTTCCCACATAACCTGCCACTGCTGGATCTTGTTTGATGTAACCTACATTCCAGCCGTCTTTCATAAATTCAAAACAGTTGGTGTTCATCTTCAAAGTGAAATAAGTGTCGCCGTAGCCGAAGGCCAGCGGATGGCTGTTGTCGAGGCTGATTTTATAGATAGAGCCGGGTGTACCGTAGCTGACACTTTCTCGCTCTCTGTCTTCATATTTTTTCAGGTCTTGATAGCCGGGGCTGGAATTGTTATCATCCGATTTTTTCAATTTGGGTCCCCACTCTGCATTGGCGAGTTGAACAGCGGCATTTTCGAGGGCGATGATTTTTCCGCCTTCTCTTACCCAGTTTTTAAGTGGGTTGTCTTTGTCGTTCATCATTTTCAAATAGCCATCCGGTATTATGATCACATTCACTTTTTTCAAATCGCTGACATTGATGTTTTGCGCGTTGAGTAAAGTCAACGGATAATCGAGCTGTTGTTCAAAAAGATGCCAGATCTCTCCTGCTGCCGTGCTCGAATTTCCTTCACCGGCCATAAGCGCCACTTTGGGTGCATGAACCGCATGAACTTTTTCCGACCCGAAGTCGAAGCCAATGTCCATAAAGCCGGAATTGACCGATTGGATATCGCTGCGCATGGCCAATTTCTCCAATAAGTTCATCTTTCCATTGTTCTCATGTGCCAACACAATCAGCGTTCCTTTTTTGTACTTCATCTTATCAATCGAAAAATCTTTTTCGGCATAATGAACTTTGAAGTTATTTTTCAACAATGCCGCCAAAGTTTTTCCATCTGCAAACGACTGGTATGGGATCAGATAAGCATATTGATTGGGCAACATTCTGCTTTCGTCGATGGGTGCACCTATTTTTTCTTCCTGAATTTTCTCTTTCACCGCATAGCCATCTACACCAAATGCATAAGGCAAAGCCCAGGCAGTGATGTCGTATGTGACACTGTCATTCAATTTTGACTGTGGTTCAAAAAGTACTTTCACCATATGGCCACTGCTCTGGTAAGTAGATACCAGCATGTCATTTGACTGCGTAATATAAGTTTCTTCTTTCCCGCTTTGGTAGTGTAAGCCTTTGATGGCAGTACCTGTTTTTAGGTAACTGTAACTGATCTGGTTGTTCTTTAATATTTGTTTCAGGGCTTCCATTTTTTGCAAGTTGGCTCCCGATAACACAAAAGATTTGTATGTACCTGCTCCATTGTTGTGTGCATCGTCAAAATATTTCTTGAATTCTTCGTTGAGTTTTGTATGCTGGGATGAAGCGATTTCAAGGGTGCCCAGGGAAGTGGTATAATGATGGGCGATGCGGTCGTTTAAGGTGAGGGTGTCATCATCCACCGCAATGCTGATGCCTGCACTGGAATGGCCGGCTTGCTCAAAAGTCATACCCACCGATCCATTGTAAATCGGCCAGGTATCGCCGTAAGAAGGATAGAAAAGGTCGAAAATCTCTTTGGTGAAATACAGCCATCCATTTTTATCGAAATAGGTTGCATTGTTTTTACCAATCATTTGCTGTGCGGTTCTTTGCCAGGGCGTAATCACCTCATGGAAAGGTTCAGCAGCAGGTGCAAAATAATAAGGTGCACTTACCCCTTGCTCATGGTAATCGCTGTGGATGACCGGCATCCATTGCTGGTATTGGCGAATACGCTGATAGGTTTCCACCTGCGTTTGCCAGCACCAGTCGCGGTTGAGATCGAAATTGTAATGGTTGCTTCTGCCTCCTGGCCAGGGTTCGTCGTGCTCTCTGGCAATAGGGTCGATATCGGGATTTTTGCCGCTGATGCTGTTGAACCAATTCACATAACGGTCGCGGCCATCAGGATTCAAACAGGGGTCGATGATGACAACTGTATTTTTGAGCAGAAGGTTCAGTGATTCATTGTTGCCTGAAACCAGGTCATATGTCAATTTAATCGCTACTTCCGTAGAACTGGTTTCATTGCCATGTACATTGTAGCTCAGCCAGATTACGGCAGGCATGTTGGTTTCTGGTGCCTTATCGGTAAGCTGACCAGCCAATCGAAGATTATTTTTACGAATCTCTTCAATCCTTTGCATGTTTTCGGGAGAGGAAACGATGGCTATCAATAATTCTCTGCCTTCGTTTGTGAATCCATAAGTTTCAAGCTTCATGCGTTGAGGAGCCTGTTCGGAAAGTTTTTTGAAATAAGCCACTACCTTATGGTGTGGCGTGTAATGGGAACCTATTGGGTAACCTAAAAAACTATCGGGACTGGAAATCTGTTGTGAGATTGAAGACAGCATGAATAGACTCAAACATGCGGAAAATAATAACTTCATGAGGTTGTATTTGATAATGGCTGAGAAAGGATAAAATTAGGCAATTGCTGATAAGTTTGTCGCTTCTGAGATTTAATGTTGTGGAAGAATGATGACTTCTCATCTTAAAATCCCGTTCCTTTCGTCTACGCTAATTTTCAGCCTGAGGCCAATTTCGCAGCAGCTTGTGGTTCAATCATTTTTTTTACCACGAATCGGAATGATATTTGTTAACTGGATAAAGCGGTTTTTTTATCATGAAAAGCTTGAAAATCTTATGTTTTCCGGCCAAAAGAACCGTATGATTGGTTATTTTTACAAATAATTTAAAAAGCTGAAAAAAGTCGTCAAAATATCTTCCGGCATCCTGCTGGTTATTCTGTTGCTGCTCGTCTCTTTGTACGGACTTATTCACTTGCCCTCTGTTCAAACCTGGCTGGTAAGACAAGCTACTCAATCGCTCTCCAAAAAATTAAAAACACGCATCAGTATCCAGTCGGTTGACCTCGCCTTTTTTTACAAACTTCAGCTCAAGGGTTTGATGGTGGAAGACCGTGCCCACGATACACTGTTGTATGCTGGTGCACTGCGCGTAGATGTGAACGATTGGTTTTTTACCAAAGACAAGATCATTGTCAGCAATATTGAACTTGACGACGCAGTGATCAATTGCAAAAGAAAAACAGAAGAATGGAATTATCAGTTCATTATCGATGGACTTTCTGGTACTTCCTCTTCTTCAAAAGATACTTCCGCTGGTAAAGACATTGCCCTGGAGCTGAAAAAAATAAAACTGCATCATTTCAGCTACAACACATTCGATCGCTGGAAAGGTGAAGATATGATTGTCGCCTTCAAAGATGCGACGGTATTGATGGATAAAGTCGATGCGGCCAATGGCGTTTTTGTGGTAAACAAACTGGATGCAGATGAACCTGTTTTTGGTCTCAATAATTACGATGGTTTCCGTCCACCCGAATTGGATACCGCCAAAGGAGGATTTGTGGATTCTTCAGTGAACGTGACTGTCAATGCCATTCGCATCCGCAATGGCAAATTCATCAGCGACCAGTTACGCGACCGCGCCATTTATCCTTTGGGCCATTTCGACGAAACCCATTTCATTTTCAGCAACATCAATGCCACCATAGATACATTGCGCATTCAGTATGCGGTTATTGCCGCCAGACTGGATGTTTCAGCAAAAGAAAGAAGTGGATTTGAAGTGAAACGACTCAGCGCCAAAATGAAAATGACCGAACACCTTATGGAGTTCGACCAATTGAATGCCCGCACCAATAAAAGTCAGCTGGGACATTATTACGCGATGCGTTATAATAATTTCAAGGACGACATGAACGAATTCATCACCAATGTAAAAATTGAAGGTGATTTCAGCAACAGTGTCATCCATAGTGATGATATCGCATTTTTTGCGCCGGAGCTGCAATCATGGCATAAAGTGATCCGCATCGAAAAAGGAAAGGCAAAAGGAACCGTCGACGATTTTGTGGTGAACAATTCCGCCATCAGCAGCGGTCATACCTTCATCAATGGCGATTTGGAAATGAAGGGCCTTCCCGATATCGACCATACGTTCATCCTGTTTAATTCCGAAGGTTCCACCACCAATTATGCCGATGTAAGCAGTATCATCCCCGATCTCAAATCCATCACAAAACCTCGTTTAGATAAGTTGGGCGATGTTTATTTCAAAGGCAGGTTCACCGGTTTCCTCAGCAATTTTGTGGCTTCAGGTTTTATCAATACCCAACTGGGTACCATCACTTCCGATATCAACATTCAGTTGCCCGACAACAAGCCGGCGGTATATAAAGGTAAGCTGGTGACTTCCGGATTTCAGCTGGGACAATTTACCGACAATGCCCAGCTGGGCAGGGTTTCCGTAGATGGGAAAGTAGAAGGAAAAGGATTTGAACTCAAAGACCTCAACGCCCGCTTCAACGGTTATGTTCCTCAGTTTGAGTGGAATGGATACAATTTCAAACAGATCAGGGTGAATGGTAATTTCGAAAAGAATCAGTTCAATGGTCATCTCGACATGAATGATTCCAACCTTACCATTAAGGGATTGGAAGGTAAACTTACTTTATCTAAAAAAGACATCGCCTTCCATCTGAAAGCCGATGTGAAACATGCCAATCTGAAAAAAATCAATCTCACCCAGCAGTCACTCAATTTATCAGGAATATTCAATCTTGATTTTACCGGAAACAACATCGATAACTTCTTGGGAGAAGCCCGAATTACAGATGCCTGTTTGGATAATGAAGCCCGTAAGCTTTCGTTCAACTATCTTACCATCAACTCCAGAAAAGAAGATGGCCACAAATCTTTAATGATCAATTCGGATGAGATTCAGGGCGAGATCAGTGGAGATTTTAAAATTCTTGAGTTACCCAATGCGTTCAAAGGCTTCCTCAGTAAGTACTATCCGGCCTATATCCAAAAGCCTTCCTATCCTGTCAGCAATCAAGATTTTTCCTTTTTCATCAAAACAAAACAATTTGAAGATTACCTCAAAGTGTTCGATAAAAATATTTCGGGCGGTAACGATTTGATTCTTTCCGGCAATCTGAATATCAATAAAAATGAATTGAATGTACAGGGTGATGTGCCTCAGTTTGGCTATGATAAGAAAATGTTCAACCGGATTGTGCTCAATGCCAAAGGAAACAGCGATACGCTTGCATCAGGAATTTCCATCGGTGAAATTTATGTAGATGACAGTCTGCGTTTCCCCGATACAAGATTGCAGTTCACTTCCTATAACGATATTACCGATGTTCATATCAACACTGGAGATGCGTCCACCATCAACAACACTGATATCAACGCGCGATTGCAAACCCTTACCGATGGGGTGAAAATTCATCTCTATCCTTCCTCATTCATTTTAAAAGAAGAGAAATGGGATTTGCAGAAAGACGGCGAAGTGTTTGTGAAAAAGAATTTTTTAGACATATCCGGTCTTCGGTTGTCGCATGACGATGAGCAGGTGAATATTTCCACAAGCATCAACGAGGTGAATGATCAAACGGATATTGTGGCAGAAATCAAGTTGGTAGACCTCAATGATTTCATTCCTTATCTTTTTACCGATCCGGTCATCAACGGTAAGCTCACCGGCGTGGCCACCGTTTCCGATTTATTTGGTCATCCAAAAATAGATTTCAAAGGACATACTGATAAGGTGAATATCGATGGTGAGAATTATGGCCGAATCGACATCGCAGGCTACGCCAATACACAAACTGGTCATGTTGATTTTGAAGGCAGCAGTACAGATACCGGCAACATCTTTAAGATTACCGGGAAATACAATTACCTTGACTCCACCAACAATTCGTTGCTTACAAAAATCAGCGGAGAGAAAGTGAAACTATCCTTGCTGGAGCCTTACCTTAATTCCGTTTTCAGCGACATAGATGGTGTGGCCCAAACCGACCTTCAGATTTTTGGTTCACCCGATCATAAATATATCACCGGAAACGTAAAAGTCAACAATGGTTCATTTTGCGTTGGTTTTACGCAATGCCGCTATTTCATCAACAACCAGGTCATCAATTTTTCCAAAGACCAGATTGGGTTGAATTACGTGAAAATAACCGATTCACTCAACAATAATGCGGTATTGAATGGGGCGATCCTGCATCAGTTTTTTGATGGTTTTGTGTTTGACAATCTTCGGATGGAGACTTCCAAATTGTCTTTGCTGAACACCAAAAAGAAAGACAATCCTGTTTTTTATGGCAACATCATCGGCAATGCACGGATGAACATGAATGGCCCCTTGAGCAATTTGCAGATGGACATCACGGGAACGCCCAATGACATTGATACCAGCCAGATTTATCTTTCCACCACCGAAAGCAAAGAAAGCAACCTGATTGATTACATCAATTTCGAACAGCTGGGAACGCAGATGGAAGAAAGCAGAACCGGCGACAATACCAACATCATTCTCAACCTGAAAATCAATGCGCGCCCTTCTTGTAAAGTGGATGTGATTTTGGATGAAGAAACCGGTGACGTTATTCATGGTCAGGGTACCGGAGCTATCAACATCAGGGTGGGTAATATCGAACCATTGAGCATGCGCGGAACTTACAAACTGACCAAAGGTGATTATACTTTCAATTTTCAGACCTTTTTAAAAAAACCATTTTCGCTCAACAGTGGCGGTACCATTACCTGGAATGGCGATCCCTTTCAGGCGATGATTGATATTGATGCCAATTATGTGGCAAAAAATGTGGACATCAGCAACCTTTCTAACAGTAGCGGATTCAAGCAAAAAGAAGATATCACCATAGTATCTCACATCAACGGTATTCTTCAAAATCCCAGTGTGAAATTTGATTTTGTATTGCCCGAAAAAAGCGATGCCCGAAGAGATGAGATCATTGTAAAACGGCTGGCCGATTTTAAAAATGACGATAATGAGATGAACAAGCAAGTAGCCAGTCTGCTGCTGTTTAATACTTTCATCATTGGAAATCAGAACTTTTTGTCGCAAGGCAACGCCAGTACACTCATCACCAATACCATCGGTGGTGTGGTGAGTAATCTGCTGACCAACTTTTTCAACCGCGAGCTGGAAAAAGCAACCAAAGGCATTCTCTCCACTTATATCGACATCAACCCTACCCTTGATTTGCAAAAAAGCGCATCGCAGTTGCAAGCCAATGTGAGAGCGGGTTTGAAGATTTTGCTCAGCAATCGTTTGGTGGCGCTGGTGGGCGGAAATTTAGATTACAACAACACTTCTTACACCCAGCAGCTGGATAAAAAAGGTTTGATTACACCAGATATTACCGTGGAATGGCTGATTAATAAAGACGGAACCTTGCGTGTGGTGGGATTCAATAAAAGCAGTATCGACCTTACCCAGAATCAGCGCAACCGATCGGGTTTGCAGCTTTCGTACCGGAAAGATTTCAATAAGTTCTCCGACCTTTTCAAAAAATCCAAAAAGGCTCCTGTAGATGATATTAAAGTGATTGTCCCTTAGCCTAAAAAATCAGGCAGTGCTAATTAAAGTCCGCTGAGAATATCGTGTCCCAGTTTGTCTCTTTTTGTAAACAGATATTTTTGGTTGTGAGGATTGGGTTTCATTTCAATCGCCACAGTACCCACTACTTCCAGTCCGTAGCCCAGCATGCCGGCTCTTTTTCTGGGGTTATTGGTGATGAGGTTCATTTTGCTGATGCCCATGTGACGAAGAATCTGGGCGCCAATACCGTAGTCTCTTTCATCCATGCCAAAGCCCAATTTAAGGTTGGCTTCTACGGTGTCCAATCCTTTTTCCTGCAGTTGATAGGCTTTCAGTTTATTGACGAGACCAATGCCTCGTCCTTCCTGATTCATATATAATAATAAGCCTTTTCCAGCTTTGTCTATCATTTCCAGGGCGTGGTGCAATTGTTCGCCACAGTCGCAGCGTAAAGAGCCGAGTATGTCGCCGGTCATGCAGCTGCTGTGCACCCTCACCATTACCGGTTCATCGGTGGTCCATTCGCCTTTCTTTAAAGCGAGATGGGTTTCGCCTGTGTTGAGCTGTGTAAAAGCCACCAGTTCGAAATGCCCGTAACGGGTGGGCATACTTACTCTCACCTCTTCTTTGATCAGGGTTTCGGCCTGCAAACGGAAAGCAATCAGGTCTTTGATGGAGATGATTTTCAGGTGGTGTTTCTCTGCGATTTGCAGCAATTCAGGCAGTCGTGCCATGGAGCCGTCTTCATTCATGATTTCCACCAACACGCCGGCAGGTGAAAGTCCGGCCATGCGGGCCAAGTCTACAGTAGCTTCTGTATGTCCGGCTCTGCGAAGTACGCCACCTCTTTTGGCTCTCAAAGGAAAAATATGCCCGGGGCGGCCAAGGTCTTCGGGCTTTGTATCGGGGTTGACTAACGCCTGAATGGTTTTGGCACGGTCTTGTGCCGAAATGCCTGTAGTGCAGCCATGGCCAATCAAATCCACGCTCACCATAAATGCGGTTTCATGCAAAGAGGTATTGGAACTCACCATGGGCTGAAGATCAAGTTCGGCGCATCTTTCCTCGGTGATAGAGGCGCAAATCAATCCTCTTCCATGGATGCTCATGAAGTTGATCATTTCGGGAGTCACCTTGTCGGCGGCTGCAATGAAATCGCCTTCGTTTTCACGATCTTCATCGTCAACAACGATAATCATTTTGCCGTTCTTGATATCTTCCAGTGCCGATGCTATGGTATTGAGCATTGTTTTCGAATTAGACGGCGAAGTTAACAACCTTTGGGCAAGGATAGAATCGAATTGGGGAAATAACAATAAGTTGCATGGAAATCACCACACAAAATAAATGACCTGAACCAGCAGAAAAACAAGATTGACGACAATCAGCCACGGTGCCACGTTTATTTCTTTCTTACGCATCAAACGCAACAGCAACGAAATAAGAAACAAGATGCTGACCAATATGGAGCCGTAGCCCAAAATGATGATCGTGCTGGCAAGAGGTTGAAATCCTATTGCATCCGAAGTTTGTTCTGCAGCAGCTTGTCGAATTTCAAGATAACGCAACACCACAGTTGCCAAAAAACAAAGGTTACAGACGAGAGCGAATTTGGAAAAGAATTTCACGGTATTGATTTAACGGTTGGTGCCGGGAAGCATCGGCACAAATGAAAAATCGCTGAATGCCTCTTCTTCGTAGGTGCCATCGGCATTTTTGGTGATGCGCAGCATTTTATGATGTTCATCCATTTCCACCGGTATCACCATCAGGCCGCCGGGTTTCAGCTGGTCGAGCAATTTGGGCGGAATGAATGGTGCGCCGCAGGTGATGATGATTTTATCGAAGGGGGCTTGTCCGGGCATACCTTCAAAACCGTCGCCGAAAATAAAAGTGAGTACAGAACGAGGGTATTTGTCCTTCAAAGGGTAATTCAGGGTAAGGTCAAATAATTCTTTCTGTCTTTCAATAGTGAATACTCTGGTGCCCATGGCCGCCAGCACGGAGGCCTGATAGGTGCTGCCGGTGCCGATTTCCAGTACTTTGTCTTTGGGTTTTATTTTCAGCAGTTGCGTTTGAAAGGCCACCGTATAAGGTTGTGAAATGGTTTGATCGGCCGCAATTGGAAAGGCACGGTCTTCGTATGCAATATGCTCCAGGTCTTTGTCGAAAAAGAAATGACGGGGCACCTCCATCATGGCGGTCAATACATTTTCATCGGTGATTCCTTTTTTTCTGAGTGAATCTATCAGTTCTTTCCGCTGACCTTTGTGTTTATGGGTATCCTCTCTTTTCTCTCCGCGCATGGCTTGCTGTTATTGAAATGAATGCTATTGTTTTATAGGGTGAAACTGAATTACAATGACATCTCCTTGATGATGCGGGCTATTTTGGCGTCGAGTTGTTTTTCGGCTGCTTCAAATTCACTGGCGTTATTGATTTTGGTATTCACGCTGAAATAAAATTTGATTTTGGGTTCCGTACCGCTGGGACGGGCAGATATTTTGGAGCCGTCTGCCAATACAAATTGCAAAACATTGCTTTTGGGCAAATCAATCGTCCAGGTACTGCCGTTCGTGAGGTCTTTGCCGGTTTGCCATTCATAGTCGAGCAATTGTGCAACGTCTACGCCATCAATCATTTTTGGCGGGTTGTTTCTGAAACCTTCCATCATGGCCGAAATTTCGGCGGCGCCGTTCATGCCTTTTTTGGTGATGCTTACGAGGTCTTCCTTGTAAAAACCATATTGTACGTAGAGGTCAATCAGTTTATCGAACAGACTGCGGCCTTTGCTTTTTTCATAAGCCGCCATCTCGCAGAGGATGGTCACCGCACTTACCGCATCTTTGTCTCTGATGCCCTGTCCTATCATCAGTCCGAAACTCTCTTCTCCCCCAACGATATAATTTTCTTTGCCTTCTTTTTGTTTGATGAGCGAGGCAATCCATTTGAAACCGGTAAGTACATTGTAACAAGCCACATCATTGGCTTGGGCTATCACATCAATCATGTCGGTGGTGACGATGGTTTTGATCACCATGTCGTTAGGTTGTGCAATGCCTTTGGCTTTGCGGGCTTCGATCATGTAGTTGAAAGCCAGCAGCGCCGTTTGATTGCCGTTCATCAGGATCCATTCGCCCTTATTGTTTTTAACGCCGATGCCTACACGATCAGCATCCGGATCGGTGCCGAGCAGGATATCCGCATCCAGTTCTTTGGCTTTGGCCAGGCCGATGCTCATAGTCTCGCGTTCTTCGGGATTGGGATAGATGACTGTGGGAAAATTACCATCAGGTGTGCTTTGTGCCTCTACCACATGAACATTGTCGAATCCGTATTTTTTCAGCGCATCTGGTACCAGCATGATGCCCGAACCGTGTATTGGGGTGTACACAATTTTCAGGTCGTGTTGCTGCGCACAAATCTCAGGGTACACACTCAAAGATTTCACCATATCCAGATAAGCGGCATCCACTTCTTTACCAATGATGTGAATGTTGTGTTCGCCACCGCTCCATTTTACTTCATCCACACTCGCTATTTTTTCCACCTCTTTAATTACATTCTTATCATGTGGAGGTACCAGCTGGGCTCCATCGTCCCAATAAGCTTTGTAGCCGTTGTATTCTTTTGGATTATGAGAGGCGGTACATACCACGCCGCCTTTGCAGTTGAGGTGACGGATGGTGAAACTGAGTTCGGGCGTGGGACGAAGACTTTCAAACAGATGTACTTTGATGCCGTTGGCGGCAAAAACATTGGCGGTGATTTCGGCAAAGCTGCGGCTGTTGTTTCTGCAGTCGTGCGCGATGGCCACCGATATTTCACCTTCGAAAGATTGTTTCAGGTAGTTGGCATAACCCTGGGTAGCCATACCTACCGTGTATTTGTTCATACGGTTGGTGCCGATGCCCATGATGCCACGCAATCCACCGGTTCCAAATTCGAGATTCTTGTAAAAGGCGTCGGCCAATTCTTCGGGCTGATGCGCTTGCATTTCTCTGATTCCTTCTTTCGTGGCTTCGTCGTAATTACCCGCCAGCCAGATATTCACTTTTTCCTGAATGCTGTTTTGCATGTGCTGCTTTTTTTATTGGTTCCAAAAATAAATTAATCCGCTTTGATTCCGCATGTTTACCGCTATTTTTGTTTGATCATTACATCATTAGATTTTCTTGGTAAAGATTTTATTCATAAAAATTAGTGCAGCTTTTGTTTGCCTGCTGGTGATGATGTCGCTTGCGATGGATTCTTCGGCACAAACAGATATTAACCGCGCAGATTCAATCTTCGGGTTTCCGGTAATATGTGTCGAAAAATCTCCTATCAGTACCAGGAAAGCTGTTTGGGTGAATTCTGCGATTTATGGCGGCAGCATTGCTGCATTGTATTTTGCCTGGTACAGCAATTATCCGCAGTCGGGTTTTCACACGTTCAATGATAATGATGAATGGTTGCAGCTGGACAAGATCGGCCATGCTTATAGTGCGTATACCATCGGTCGTTACAGCATGGAGATTTGGAAAGCGACAAACCTCAGCCGTAAAAAAAGAATTTGGGTAGGCGGATTGAGTGGCGCCGCTTATCAAACCGTCATTGAAGTGTTGGATGGGTTCAGTGCCGAATGGGGCTGGAGCTGGGGCGATTTTACCGCCAATGCTGCCGGAAGCGGATTGCTCATTGCACAGGAATTGGCCTGGGATCAACAGCGGATTCAGTTTAAAACTTCTTTTCACCGTAAGATGTATGCTGAAGCCGAGTTGAATGCCAGAAGCACTGTCTTATTTGGACGCAGCAGTGTTGAAAGGGCTTTGAAAGATTACAACGGACAAACCTATTGGCTGAGCGCCAATCTCCACTCCTTTTTCCCTCAATCCAAGATTCCCGCCTGGCTTAATGTGGCGGTGGGTACAGGCGCAGAAGGTATGTTTGGCGCCAGAGAGAATTATGCAAAAAATAAAAACGGTCAGGTGATTTTTGACAGAAGAGACATTGGCAGACAGCGTCAATGGTACCTGGCTCCCGATGTGGATTTTACCAAAATCAAAACAAGGCACAAAGCCGTGAAAGTATTGCTGTTTGTGGCCAATTCTCTCAAGTTTCCTGCACCTGCACTGGAGTTGTATAATGGTAAAATGAAAATGAAGTGGCTGGCTTTTTAACCGGTCAATTGATTTTTAATTCCATCACCGCTCCCATCACTTCTCCGTTTTCAACTTCCACAATGATGTTTTCATCTTTTGTGGTGGCTACCGATAAGCCTACATAATTGATATCAATGGGGAATTTTTTATAGGTTCTTTCCACCAGCACTACGGTTTCAATTTGTTCGGGGTGAGCGTTGAGGAAAGGTTTCAGTGCATAAAGCATGGTGCTGCCGCTGTTGGCCACATCATCCACCAGCAAAACACATTGGCCATCTACATCCACTTCACGGTCAAGCGTTATCACGTCGGGCTGTTTCTTGTTCATGGAAAGGGCTACAATAGTTGTCTTGCCGGGAAATACACCATTGAGATAAGCGGCTATCTTTTGTGCGATGAAAATGCCGTTTTCTTTGATGCCGATTAAAATCAGCTCAGCTTTGTCGTGATTCCTTTCGGCGATTTCCATGGCGATTCTTCTTAATTTTCTGTCGGCGGTAGCTTTGTCAAGAATCATCTCGTAGTTTTTAATTGGGGCTCAAGTTCCGAAATTTCTCAAAATTATCTTCAAATACTTAACTTAGCCGCTTACTAATTTTTATCTCATGCATTACCTGTTGCAATTGCTGTTTTTGCTGGTGTCGGGATACGCCATCTGGCTGTTTTCAAAAAATATCTTACGCATCAGAAAAAACATCTTGTTGGGTAAGCCGGAAGCGCTGAACGATCAGCCCGGAAAACGCTGGAAAAACATGCTTTTGCTGGCCTTGGGACAGAAAAAGATGTTCCGCAATCCAACAGTGGCAGTTTTGCATTTGGTGGTGTATGCCGGTTTCATCATCATCAATATCGAGATGCTGGAAATTATGCTGGATGGTATTTTAGGTACACATCGCCTGTTTGAAAAGCCGCTGGGGAAATTATATCCCCTATTGATCAATGCTTTTGAAGTACTTGCCCTTTTGGTTTTGTTGGTTTGTGTGGTGTTTCTCATCAGAAGAAATGTGTTGAAATTGAAACGCTTCATCAGTCACGATCTGGATGGATGGCCTCGCTCCGATGCCAACTATATTTTGATTACCGAAATCATTTTGATGGGTTTGTTTTTGAAAATGAATGCCGCCGAAACGGCGATGAGTTCGTATCATGGTGAGTCTTATCTCGTATCGGGATATATTGTTCCCATTTATCAGCATATGTTCAGCGATGTACAATTGGTGTGGATCGAAAAAACCTGCTGGTGGCTGCATATCCTGGGCATCTACGCCTTCCTCAATTATCTTCCTTACAGTAAACATTTGCATATTCTGCTTGCATTTCCCAACGCGTATTATGCCCGTTTGAAACCCGTGGGAGAAATGCACAATATGGAACAGGTGCAACAGGAAGTGAAATACATGATGCAGCCCGAACTGGCGCCAACCGGCGAATCGGCACCGATGAAGTTTGGTGCCAAAGATGTGATGGACCTCAGTTGGAAAAACCTCATGGATGCATACAGCTGTACAGAGTGCGGAAGATGTTCTGCCGCTTGTCCTGCCCACCAAACCGGCAAACTGCTCAGCCCCAGAAAAATCATGATGGATACCCGCGACAGATTGGAGGAAGTGGGTAAAAACATCGAAAAGAATGGAAGTTTTATCGAAGACGGCAAGCAGCTGATCAATGATTATGTGAGTGTGGAAGAGTTGCGCGCGTGTACTACCTGCAATGCCTGTGTGCAGGAATGTCCGGTAAGCATCAGTCCGCTGGATATCATTGTAGAACTTCGCCGCAGCCTGATTATGGAAGACAGTAACGCGCCCCAGGAATGGAACGCCATGTTCAGCAATATCGAAAATAATTTTGCACCCTGGAAACTGAGTCCGGATGACAGAGATGCCTGGACGAGGGAGGGGTAGCTCTTTTAAGAGTTTAGGGTTTAATAAGTTCAGGAGGTTCAGTAAGTTTAGGAGGTTCAATGAATTCAACAATCCTAAATCCCAAATCCCAAATATCAAATCCCAAATCCCAAATCTCAAATCAGTACTTCTTCAAAAAAACAGCCAATATCTACACCACATGATAACAAAATTGAGACTGGCTATTTGGGGGTTACTGATCAGTTTCATCGGCACACTGCCATTGGGTACTTTGAATATGACCGCCTTGCAAATCAGTATGCAGGAAGGGTTTAATCGGGGACTACAATTCGCTACTGGGGTATTTTTGATAGAGATGATTTATGTGCGTGTTTCTTTGGCAGGCATGGACTGGATTCAAAGAAGACAAGCGCTGCTGAATATTTTGCAATGGATATCAGTTTTGATGATTGCACTTTTGGCGGCTGGAAGCTTTTGGTCTGCTTTTCATCCTTCTGCGAGTTCGGGCAATGTGCTGTTGAGTCAACATGCCAATCGTTTTTTACTGGGTGCATTCATGAGTGCAATCAATCCTGTTCAAATTCCGTTTTGGTTGGGATGGAGTACGGTGCTTTCCGAAAAAGGCATTCTGATCAACAGCCGCAACAATTATTTTATTTATATCGCAGGCATTGGGTTAGGTACTTTTACAGGATTGCTGCTTTTTGTGTGGGGAGGTAACAGCGTAGCTAGTAAAATAGCCCATCATATGAACTATGTGAATGGGGCGATAGGCATCGTTTTTTTTATCACAGCGTTGCTGTTGGTGATAAGGTTGATGAAGAAAAAGGTTGATGATTTGCGATAAGTTATTTTTGATTTGTGATGGGTTATTTGTGATTGGATATTTATGATTGTAGATTTCATTGAACCTGTTGAACCAATTAATCCCTGTAAACTTGTAAACCCTATCAACCTGTATAAAAGTTACTTATTTTTGTCACCTTAATTTTCTAAGATGAATGTACCTACAATGGCCAATATGATGGCTGCAGGAGAAACGCCAGAAGTGTTGTTTTGGGTGGGATGTGCCGGCAGTTTCGATCAGCGTGCGCAAAAGATCACCAAAGCATTTGTAACCATATTGGATAAAGTTGGCGTGAAGTATGCCATTTTGGGAAAAGAGGAAATGTGCACCGGAGATCCAGCCAGAAGAGCCGGCAATGAGTTCATGTTTCAAATGATGGCCTATCAGAACATTCAAATTTTGAACGGATATGAAATTAAAAAGATTGTTACCGCCTGTCCACATTGTTTCAATACTTTGAAAAATGAATATCCCGCTTTGGGCGGAAGTTACGAAGTGATTCATCATGCCACTTTTTTACAGCAGCTGATTGATGAAGGAAAGATAAAAATGAAAGATGGCGTTGAGTTCAAGGGGAAGAAAATTACTTACCACGACAGTTGTTATTTGGGTCGTGCCAATGATATCTACGAAGCCCCGCGTAAGGTGTTGGAAGCCATGGATGCGGCTTTGGTGGAAATGAAAAAGTGCAGAAGCAATGGACTCTGTTGTGGCGCCGGTGGTGCCCAGATGTTCAAGGAAGAAGAAAAAGGAACAACCAGAATCAATATAGAAAGATCCGACGAAGCCATTGAAACAGGTGCTTCCATCATCGCCGCTGCCTGTCCTTTTTGCAATACCATGCTCACCGACGGCGTTAAAAACAGAGAAAAAGAAAATGAAGTGGCGGTGCTGGATATTGCAGAAATTGTAGCGATGTCGTTGGGGTAAGTGTTGAGATGAGGATGATTTAAGTTGACATGCGTTCAATGTGTTCAATATGTTAAATGCGTTCAATGCGTTCAATGCGTTTAATGCGGCTGTGTTCAATGCGTTCAATCATTTCAATGCGTTATTTTTTGTTATCGAGTTGAACCTATTGAAACTACCAAACCTTGAACCTACCAAACCTATTGAACCTACCAAACATTTTGAACCATTTTGTCTTTAAACCAATTAACGATTTATACCCCAAACCTTTAAACCTCTATCCCCTCTCATGCTCCCCGAATTCAAACACTTACTTCCCGAAGATTTTAGCGATGATTCCAGAGTATGGATATATCAAAGCAGCAGACTTTTTTTTATCAGCGAAGCGCTGGAAATTGAGGAAATGCTTGAGCAGTTTGTTATGAGCTGGGAGTCTCATGGTAAAAAAGTAAAAGGGTATGCCAACTTGTTTTTGGGCATGTTTGTCGTATTTATCGCAGATGAGCGCCAGACCGGCGTCAGCGGCTGCAGTACAGATGCTTCCGTCAGACTCGTGAAGGAGATCGAAAAGAAATTCAAGGTGGATCTTTTCGATCGTCAGCATCTTGCTTTTTACATGAAAGAAAAAATACAGGTGATACCTTTAAGCCAGCTGAATTACGCCATCAACAACGGCTATATTTCTCCCGATACCACCTATTTCAATAATACGGTGCTTACCAAAAAAGACTTTGAGGACAACTGGATGATTCCGCTGCAAAACAGCTGGCTGGCCAAACGCTTGTTTGACATGAAGCCGTGATCTTGCTTTAAAATTCAGTGTCTACAAGCATTTGGTGATAAATAGCCATGGCAAGGACTCCGTGTATCGGCATCAGTCATTCTGCCCCGTCACGTATAATTACGATTATTCTGCAACGTAATTCAACGGCATCCTCCGTAATTACTCTCCTTTCAAAAAAGGGCAATTCTGCTCTTGTCGGGCAACCGCAACTGTATGATCTTTGTGTCAGAAGTTGATTGATAGCTAACAAATAAATTATCTATCCAATCCAAAAGAACTAAAAAAGTTCAATCCAATATCCAACGTAAAAATCAGGTCCAATATCAGTCAACTTCTTTTTCTGTTTTTCCCGCTTGAATCCAACATATCCTTTTTCATAATTCGCTGCTTCATGTTATTTTTACCTTTATGTTTCTTACGCATGAACAGTCGCTGCCCAATGCTCCCCAAAGGATCGTCTCTTTAGTGCCCTCTCAAACTGAACTGCTGCATTATTTTTCATTGCATGATGAGGTGGTTGGTCTCACTAAATTCTGCATTCATCCTACGGAATGGTTTCAAATAAAGACAAGGATTGGAGGAACCAAAACATTGGATATCCAAAAAATCAGGGCACTTCAACCCGATCTGATCATTGCCAATAAAGAAGAAAATATCAAAGAGCAAGTGGAAATGCTGGCGGCGGAATTTCCAGTTTGGGTTACAGATGTGAATACCGTGAAGGAATCATTACAAATGATAGTAGAGCTTGGGCAATTGACCAATAGATTATCCTTAGCCTTAAATTTGGTTGAAAAGATCAGATTTGAGTTTGAGGCATTTAAAAATAAAGGGCTGCCCCAAATTAAAGTAGCCTACCTGATTTGGAATGAGCCAATGATGACAGTTGGCGGAGATACTTTTATCAACGACATGCTTCTGTGGGCTGGTTTTGAAAATGTGTTTGCCAATCTGAAAAGATATCCCGAAATCACAGTTGATGCAATACGAAATGCTGGTGCTGAATGGATTTTACTTTCAAGTGAACCTTATCCATTTAAGGAAAAACATATGGCTGCTTTACAACAAAAATTGCCTTATCAGAAAATAATACTGTTAGATGGAGAAATGTTCAGCTGGTATGGCAGCAGAATGCTGCATGCTCCCGCCTATTTCAAATCTTTGAGATGGAATTATCTGGGTAAATAGGTTTGAAATTGAAAAAGTATACAGTCCTATCATCATATCCAATTGATGGTCTGGTTCCTTAAACTTTCGGTCTAAAAACCCCGATTAACTTATTTGAGTTCCTTATTTTTGCAAAAAATAATTATCATATGGCAGCAAACATCAAAGAGTTATTGGGTAAAGATGCAGAATACCTGCTCAACCACGAGTGTACAACCATCCGTAAAGAACAGATTCATTTACCATCGCCCAGCCATGTGGAAGATATTTGGGTGAACAGCAACCGCAGCAATCAAACATTGAACAGTATTCAGGGACTATTGAACAATGGTCGCCTGGCAGGTTCTGGATATCTTTCTATTCTTCCTGTCGATCAGGGAATTGAACACAGTGCCGGTGCTTCATTTGCCCCCAACCCCATTTATTTCGATCCTGAAAATATTGTGAAACTGGCCATCGAAGGCGGTTGCAATGGAGTGGCTTCCACTTTCGGTGTTTTAGGTATCATCAGCCGCAAGTATGCTCACAAAATACCCATGATGGTTAAAATCAACCACAACGAATTTTTAAGCTATCCCAACCGTTACGATCAGGTGATGTTCGGTCAAATCAAATCGGCCTGGAACATGGGTGCCACATCCGTTGGTGCTACTATTTACTGGGGAAGTGATAATTCAACCCGCCAGCTGCAGGAAGTGGCCACCGCTTTTGAGATGGCCCATGAACTGGGCATGGCTACTGTACTTTGGTGCTATACCCGTAACAACGGATTTAAAGTTGATGGCATCGATTATCATACTTCAGCCGATTTAACCGGTCAAGCCAATCATTTGGGCGTTACCATTCAGGCTGATATCATCAAACAAAAACTGGCTACCAACAACGGCGGTTATCTGGCCACCAAACATGGCAAAACGTCACCATTGGTGTATAGTCAATTGACCAGCGATCATCCGATCGACCTTTGTCGTTATCAAGTGGCTAATTGCTACATGGGCCGTGTAGGTTTGATCAACAGTGGCGGCGAAAGTAAAGGCGCCAGCGATATGGCAGAATCTGTAGCTACCGCAGTGATCAACAAGAGAGCCGGCGGTATGGGATTGATTCTGGGACGTAAGGCATTTCAACGCCCGCTCAACGAAGGTGTTGAATTATTAAACGCCATCCAGGATGTATATCTGGATGATTCTATCACTATCGCATAATTTGTCTCTTATGGATTCTAATAAAACACCAATAACGCTGAAAATAGAAGAATTCGACTATGAACTGTCGGGGGAAGATACTTCCATAGAAGCGGAAAAAAGCAGTTGGTACAAACGGATGAAAAAAGGTATTCTTACTTCTACAAAAGATAAGAAAGATGCGCCTGAGGGTTTGTGGGCCAAATGTCCTTCCTGTATTTATATCTGCACTGTCACCGATTTGAGAGAGAATAAATTCGTTTGCCCCCAATGTGGTCATCATCATAGAATAGGCAGCGAAGAGTATTTTGAAATTCTTTTCGATAATAATGAATACACCGAGCTTTTTGCCAATGTGGTGTCTAAGGATTTACTCGGTTTTGTGGATTTAAAACCTTACAATAAAAGACTGGAGGAAACATACGCCAAAACCGACATCCACGATTCCATCACCGTGGGGCATGGAAAAGTGAAGGGAAATAATCTGGTGGTAGCTTGTATGGATTTTGAGTTTATTGGAGGCAGTTTGGGTAGCGTGATGGGCGAAAAGATTTCCAGGGCCTGCGATTACTGCATCGCCCACAAAGTTCCGTTCATGATCATCAACAAAAGTGGCGGCGCCCGTATGATGGAAAGCGCATTTTCATTGATGCAGCTGGCTAAGACTTCCGGAAAGCTGACACAGTTAAGCGATGCCGGGATTCCATATATTTCATTGTGTACAGACCCAACCTTCGGCGGAACAACAGCTTCTTTTGCCATGCTCGGCGATATCATTTGTGGAGAACCAGATGCCTTGATCGGTTTTGCCGGACCAAGGGTCATTAAAGAAACCATCAAAAGAGATTTGCCGCCTGGTTTCCAACGCAGCGAATTCTTGCTTGAGCATGGATTTCTCGATTTTATCGTACACAGAAAGGAATTGAAGCAAAAAATTGGCGACTTACTGGTTATTTTTAAGTCGTAATAAAAATTTATTATTTTCCTTTAAAAATCCTCTTTTACAGAGGATTTTTAATTGTTTAAGCTTTTTTTGTGAATCATTTCTGAAGATTTAATCAATTTTCTGATGACAGTAGTTTCTCTTGACGTTGATATTTCTCATTTTTTTTAAAAATATTTTAACTGTTTTGTTCGAATTTGGAAAAATCCCTTTAGTTTTACGACAGTTTTCATAGGGTACGGATTAAAAACGAACCGGGGTTTCTACCCTGGTTTTATTTTTTATAACAACTACCATTCTAATTTCTTCTTCTTCTTCTTTTTCATTTTTTATCTTTGCCCACATGAGCGCTTTGGAATTTCTCAACAGAAAAGCAGGGTTTGAATATTTTTTTGAAGCCAGATATATCGCAGGAATTGTTTTAACTGGTACCGAAGTAAAATCACTTCGTGCCGGAAAAATAAGTTTCAACGACAGTTATTGTTTTTTTCATGATGGTGAATTGTTTGTAAAAAGTTTGCACATCTCCGAATATGCATTTGGCACCATCACCAATCATCAGCCTTTACAGGAAAGAAAACTTTTACTTACAAAACGTGAGCTGCATCGCCTCGAAACCAAGATCAAAGAGAAAGGTTACAGCATCATTCCGATACGTATCTTCTTTAATGAAAAAGGATTGGCAAAAATGGAAATTGGCCTGGGTAAAGGAAAGAAATTGTACGATAAACGTAATACAATTAAAGAACGAGAATCGGACAGGGAATTGAAGAGGATAAAAAAGTAAAAAGAGGCTATTGCATAATAAAGACATACTATCAGATGCTATACATCCTGTTCAACTTGTGTAAACTTTACCCCGAAGTATCTGCGTAATCATTCTATATTTTACATTCTATTTTCCTTTCACCTCACTAACACTCGCTGAGTCCTAAAGGGATGTTTACGGCCAAGCCGCCATCTGAAGTTTCCTTGTATTTGCTGTTCATGTCCAACGCGGTATTCCACATGGTTTTGATGACGCCATCCAAACTCACTTTGGCAAAATCCGGTGTGCTTTGCAAAGCCAGCTGACTGGCGGTGATGGCTTTGATGGCGCCCATGGTGTTGCGCTCGATGCAGGGAATTTGTACCAAACCTTTAATAGGGTCACAGGTTAAGCCCAGGTGATGCTCCATAGCAATTTCTGCGGCCATCAAGGCTTGTCGTTGAGAGCCGCCCAATGACTCGGTCAGTGCTGCTGCGGCCATGGCGCTACTGACGCCAATTTCGGCCTGGCACCCCCCCATGGCTGCAGATATGGTGGCTCCTTTTTTGAAGATGGAGCCTATTTCGGAAGCGGTAAGTAAAAATTGCAGAATCTTGCTTTCTTCATTGCCATCACAAAAAGTAACGAAATACATCAGTACGGCAGGAATCACACCGGCTGCACCATTTGTAGGTGCCGTCACTACCCTGCCAAATGAGGCATTTTCTTCATTGACGGCCAATGCAAAACAACTGACCCAATCAAGTATATAATTGAACTGCTGGCCTCCTGAAGCTATTTGTTGTAACCACTCTTCAAAATTATCGTAGGGTTTTCCTGCCAGCAGTTTTCTGTTGAGGTCAAAAGCTCTTCTGCTGACGTTTAAGCCTCCCGGCAATTTACCTTTGGTATGGCATCCTTTGTACATACACGCTTTCATCACTTTCCAGATGTCCATCACACCTTTTCTCGTAACTTCTTCACTCCTCCAGACGTTTTCATTTTCGGCTACAACTTCATGAATTGACATGCCGGTTTTTCTGCACCAATGCAATAGGTCGTCGGCAGTATTGATGGGAAAAGGAAGTTCAACGGCGGATGTCTTATGCTGGTTGTCATTTTCTTTTACAATAAAACCACCGCCAATGGAGAAGTAAGTTTCAATGAAGTCGCTGTCATCCTCAAGCCTTGCGACAAAAGACATCCCATTGGGATGGAAAGCCAGTGACTCCTGAAATAAGAATTTGATCTGAAAAACCGGATCAAACGGTACGGCATAGTCGCCATCCAGCATTATTTTTTTGGAAATGCCTATCCAGGAAATCTTATCATCTATTCCCTCCACATCAAAAGTCACCGGATCTTCACCACAAAGACCTAGTTGCACCGCAATGTCGGTGCCATGGCCTAAGCCAGTTTTGGCTAGAGATCCGTATAGTAATATTTCTAGAGACCTTACCGATGCCAACTGATTTTCATCCTTCAGTGACTGCACGAAAGCTTGTGCTGCACGCCACGGACCTAAGGTGTGACTGCTGCTGGGGCCCACGCCTATCTTGAACATGTCGAAAACGGATATGGCTTCGTGGGGCACGATGATAAGTTTGAATGATGAATTGAATTATTGTACAGAAAGCAGATCGAAATCGAATTTAAGATATGAATTGGCTGGCAGGATGGTATTGCCATTGGGGTCTCTGATATCCTGACTGCCATAGCCCAAAGAAGGTGGAATGTACATGGTAACAGATCCACCGGCTTTGACCAATGGGAGAATTTTTTGCACGCCTACAATCAAGGAGCCTAAAGTAAATGGAACGCCAGATGCAGATTGGTTACTGTCGAAGGTGGTGGTGTACCCTACCCTGTAAGCATTGTATTTGACCAGCACGGTACTGCAAAGATTGGGATTGTAGCCCGTTCCGGGGTTGGTGATTTTATAGTAAACACCACAAGGATGTTGCGTAAAACTAGAGTCGCCAATGGTGGAGAAATAATTTTGGAAGAAGCTGGTTTCTGCGGCTGTAGCCACTTTGGCTGATTCGGCAATGGTGCAGTTATTGGTTCCTTTGATGCAGGATACAGCAGATAAAACAACGGCAACGAGTAAAAACAGTAAACGCAAATTTCTTGTCATGATAGTGTATTGATTTTAGATTTTTGATTCAGTAGAAGATGATTTTTTTTTGAGTTCTTGATAGGCCTGCTCATTCATTTCCCATTTGAAATGCATGCGGGCTACTGCGAAAAAAAAAATGATGATGATGAGGCTGATCAAAATAGGCCAAGTGGAACTCATGGCTTTGTTTGAAATTTTAGTAAACCAATCCGGCGAAAAAAGCTCCACGCCCACAATTGAAATCAGAATAGGTAAGGTAAAAACAATGGCCATAGGAAGTCCTCTCATCAACTTGCTGCTGAAACGACTATAGGTTAATCGAACAGAATCCCAGTAAGCCATAAATTCCCTTTCTTTTTCAGTGAGCATGTTGCAAAAATATATCAAAAGGCGATATAACTTATCTGATTAATGAATATATTGCAGGAAAGCTTAATCATTCTTTTCTATTTATTCGTCTATCTTTTTTGGGGTTGAATGAATCATACAAAATCAAAGTAATTGTATACTGATAGCTTGAATTATTTAAACACAATTTTACATGAAAGTCGAACACCTGATTGCGCAGTATTTATTCCTCAATAAAAAAGTCAGTTTACAGGAGATTGGCACTTTTTATCTGTCTGATGGTGTAGTGATGGGGGAAGATGACAAATGGGTGATGCCTGAGAATGCGGTCAGTTTTCATTTTGATTTGAAGGCACCGGCAGATGAAGGATTGGTCAATTTCATCGTTGAAAAAACAAGAAAAATAAAGCCATTGGCCACTTCCGATCTTGAATCTTACACCATGCTGGGCAAGCAGTTTCTCAATATCGGAAAGCCTTTTGTCATCAAAGACCTCGGCGTGTTGCTGAAGAACCAGCTCCATCAATATGAGTTTTCACAAGGACAAACCCAGCCTTCCAAAATTGAATCAACGGAAACCATCATTGTGGAAAAAGAAAAGTCGGAGGCGGAAATAGATTTCTCATCGCAGAAAAAAACGCCCGAAAAAAAGAAGCTATGGCTCCCCGTTAGTCTGATAGTTTTATTCATCGTCATTTTGGCTGTTGTTTTCTTGAAATTCAATTCGGAGTCAGATAAGGATAGCCAAGTTGATGCCAATGAAGATACATTGGTGCCTGTAGCATCTGTTCCTGTACCTAAGGCCACAGATACGCTCCGTACTGCAGATACCTCGCATTTGCAAGACAGTACAATTCAGGCAAAGCCCGACTCTTTGTTCAATGTGGTAATCAGGGTTTACAATGATAAGGCCATTGCCCAAAAATGGCTGGCCAATTTGTCGGCTACACCTTCGGGTAAGGGATTGATTTTGTATACGGCCGATTCCTTGATTTACAAGATTGCCATGCCCATTAAGGCTTCTTTACTGGATTCGGCAAAAGTTAGAGACTCCCTGAAATTGATTTTTGGCAAGCAGCCATTTGTAGAAATCAGAAAATAGTTTGTTCTAATTTCCCTTCTGTTGATTGATGTCAATCATCATTAATCAGAAGGGTTTTTTATGTCAAAAAAAAGCGGCCATCTCCAGTGAATGAGATGACCGCTGATGTTATTTTAGTGGAGATTAATATCCGCCCATTCCGCCCATGTCAGGCGCTCCGCCATGCATGTGAGGTTCTTCTTTTTTAGGTTTGTCGGCAATTACACACTCCGTAGTGAGCAACATACCAGCGATAGAAGCGGCATTTTCCAATGCCACACGGCTAACTTTGGTAGGGTCGATTACACCGGCCTTGAAAAGATTTTCGTAGGTTTCTGTTCTGGCGTTGAATCCGAAATCGCCTTTACCTTCTTTGATTTTTTGTACTACGATGGATCCATCGATACCCGCGTTGGCTGTCAGCGTGCGCATGGGTTCTTCCAAAGCACGACGAACGATTTGCATACCGGTTTGTTCATCGGCAATTTGTCCTTTTACTTTGGCTTCCAGGCTGCTGAGCGCTCTCAGGTAAGCTACACCGCCACCGGGAACAATTCCTTCTTCAACAGCAGCACGTGTAGCATGAAGTGCGTCATCCACTCTGTCTTTTTTCTCTTTCATTTCCACTTCGGTTGCTGCACCTACGTAAAGCACGGCCACACCGCCGGCGAGTTTGGCCAAACGCTCTTGCAATTTTTCGCGATCGTAATCAGAAGTGGTATTTTCTACTTGAGCTTTAATTTGATTCACTCTTGCTGTGATATCTGCTTTCTTGCCTTTACCGCCAACAATCGTTGTGTTGTCTTTGTCGATGGTAACTGAAGCCGCCTGACCCAAATAAGTGAGGTCGGCGTTTTCGAGTTTGTAACCTTGCTCTTCGCTCACCACGATACCCGCAGTAAGGATGGCGATATCTTGCAACATTTCTTTTCTTCTGTCGCCAAAGCCTGGCGCTTTTACAGCCGCCACTTTGATGGTGCCACGTAATTTGTTCACCACCAGTGTTGCCAGTGCTTCACCTTCCAGATCTTCTGCGATGATCAGCAATGGACGTCCGCTTTGTGCTACTTTTTCCAGGATATGAAGAATGTCTTTCATGGCAGACACTTTCTTATCGTAAATCAGGATATAAGGATTCTGCAATTCAGCTTCCATTTTTTCGCTGTTGGTAACGAAATAAGGAGACACATATCCGCGGTCGAATTGCATACCTTCCACCACTTCCACTGTAGTGTCGGTTCCTTTGGCTTCTTCAACAGTAATCACCCCTTCTTTTCCTACACGGGCAAAAGCTTCAGCAATCAGTTTGCCGATGGTTTCGTCGTTGTTAGCAGAAATGGTGGCCACTTGCTGAATTTTTTTGCTGTCGTTGCCTACGGTTTGTGACTGCTGTTTGAGGTTTTCTACAATCAGTGAAACTGCTTTGTCGATGCCACGTTTCAAATCCATCGGATTTGCGCCTGCAGCCACCATTTTCAATCCTTCGCCAATGATGGCCTGAGCCAGCACGGTTGCAGTAGTGGTACCATCACCGGCAATGTCTGCGGTTTTGGAAGCTACTTCTTTCACCATTTGTGCACCCATGTTTTCAATGGGATCTTCCAATTCAATTTCTTTAGCAACAGTAACACCGTCTTTGGTTACTTGAGGCGCACCAAATTTTTTGTCGATGACCACATTGCGGCCTTTGGGGCCTAATGTTACTTTAACGGCGTTGGCCAGTGTGTCAACACCTTTCTTCATTCTGTTACGGGCTTCGATATCGAAGTATATCATTTTAGACATGGTCTTTATTTTTATTTTTAGAGATTAATGATTTAAATAAAAAGCGATTTGTTCTACTCCGAACCTTCGGGGCAGACGAATATTTAATTAGACAATCGCCAAAATATCACTTTCACGCATGATCAGGTAGTCTGAACCTTCGATGCTGATTTCTGTTCCTGCGTATTTGCCGTACAATACGGTGTCTCCGGCATTAACGGTTACAGGTTCATCTTTCTTACCGGGACCCGCCGCCAAAACGATACCTCTTTGCGGTTTTTCTTTTGCCGTATCAGGAATAATGATACCGCCGGCTGTTTTCTCTTCGGCAGCTGCAGGTTTTACGATCACTCTGTCGTGTAATGGAGTAATGTTTAACTTTTTAGCCATGGTTATGTTTTTGTTTTGATTTAAGAATAATGCCCTTTTTTAGGGCAGGCAAAGGTAGGCGAATATTGTACCAATCGAACGAAAAGGAATTGTTGACATAAAGTTGTGACAGGATTGACAGCAATTACATCAATTCAAGACATTTTTTCACATCGGCATTTCAAAAAAGTAAAATGGTGCTGTTCTCCCATCTTCATGATTAATCCCTTAAATTTGCCCCCTTAATTAAAAGACCTCATGATCAGCAGAAGAAATATCAGGGTAAAAGTGATGCAGTCGCTCTACACGCTGGACAGCATGGAGTCTATCCTCAAGCCCGGAGAACCCGAAAGAATACTCAAATCCAAGGTGGAACAAAGCCGTCATCTGTTCACTTATCTGGTTTATTTCCTTACCGAAGTGGCACGTTATGCCGAAACTGATGCCCGCAACCGTTCCAGCAAGCATCTGCCAACACAAGAGGATTTGAACGTGAATACCAAAATTGCCGGCAATGAGATTTTGTGGAAGACCTTTGAGAGTGCTGCATTTGTAAACGCCACTCATGATGGCAAATCGGCAGCGCTGATCGATCAGGATCTGTTGAAAAAAACTTACCTCGAACTCACCGCTTCTTCTCTCTATAAAGAATATATAGAAACGCCATCACGCGAAAAGAAAGCGGAACGAAAAATCCTAGAGTTTGTTTTTTCAGAGCTGATGCTGCCCAATGCCGATTTTATCGCTCACCTCGAAGAACATTTTATCAATTGGGATGACGATGCCGAATTGATGGAAACTTTGGTGCTCAATTATCTATCCAAACCTCAGCCTCAGGTTTTTGGAGAAATTCTCAGTGGCGAAAAATGGGATTATGCCAAAGGTTTGCTGCAAACAGTATTGGATAAAAAAGAACATACGCTCGATCTCATCAAACCCAAGTTGAAAAACTGGGATGCCGACAGGATCGCTTCTCTCGACTTGATCATTCTGCAAATGGGTGTTTGCGAATTCTTGTATTTCGAAACCATCCCCACGAAAGTGACCATCAACGAATACATCGACATCGCCAAAGCTTACAGCACGCCACAAAGCGGACAGTTCATCAATGGTCTGCTGGATAATCTGAATAAAGAATTGACACAACAACAAAAGATCCACAAAAAGACATACAAAAACAGCACCTTGTAATTTCAACGTCTTAATTCAATAATATGAAAAAGTTTATTATACCTTCTTTGGCGCTATTGCTTTTTCTGGCCAGTTGCGATGTACGTAAACACGACAAGAAAATCAATGTCCCTGCCCTATCACGAACTTCTTATACCGATACCACCAGTGTTCAGATCATTGACTCTGTATACGATTTTGGTTCGGTGAAAGAAGGCGATATTGTGGAATACAATTTCCGATTCAAAAATACAGGCAACAAACCCTTGATCATTTTTGAAGCCACTGCCAGCTGTGGATGTACAGTGCCCGAAAAACCGGAACATCCTGTAAAGCCAGGTGAAATCGGTTTTCTAAAAGTGAAATTCAACAGCGACAGAAAGCCGGGTGAAGCCCATAAGTCGATTTCTATATCATCAAATGCCAACCCGGAATTTCCGGTGTTGTTTTTAAAAGGCACTGTTATTGGAAAGACCGAGGAAGAAAAAGAAAAATCTGAAAATCATTAATTAAAAATAAACAACAATGAGTTTGATCACAGTCTTATTACAGGCCCCAGGCAGTGGCTGGGAAACACCGATTTTATTGGGTATGATGGTATTGGTATTCTGGCTTTTCATGATTAGACCACAAGCTAAAAAGGCAAAGCTGCAAAAGAAGTTTATCAATGAGATGCAGAAGGGAGATAAGCTTGTGACTATCGCTGGCATCCACGGAAAAATTTACAAAATCAACGATGATGGCAATACCATTGATCTTGAAACAAGTCCGGGCAGTTATATCAAAATTGAAAAGTCTGCCATCAGTATGGAATGGACCGAAAATGTAAACAAAGCTGCAGCAGCAGAGAAGAAATAATATTTTTACATCGAAGTGTGATGAGGGGAAATTGTAACAATCATTCAGTTGCAGATCTCTTCATCACATTTTTCATTTAAACACAAGGCATGCTTAAAATCGGTTTGACCGGAGGTATAGGCAGTGGTAAATCCACAGTGGCTGCAATATTCGAAGTATTGGGAATCCCTGTGTATTATGCCGATTCAGCAGCCCGTCAATTAATGGAAAGCGATACTGGCATCGTTACGGCTATCGTGGATTTATTTGGAGCTGATGCCTATCAAAATAGGAAACTCAACCGTGAATTCCTTGCCCAAACAATTTTTCAACAACCCGATTTGAGAATGCGACTCAACGGCATTGTACATCCTGCCACCATTGCCGACGCCCATCGCTGGTTTATGCAGCAGACATCTCCCTATGCCATCAAAGAAGCTGCTTTGATATTTGAAAGTAAAAGTGAAGCAGAGCTGGATGCAGTGATTGGCGTTGCAGCTCCGGAAAAGCTGAGATGTGCCCGTGTGATGAAACGAGACCGCATCACTGAAAATGAATTCAATGCAAGGTTGAAAAGTCAGTTAAACGAACAGGAAAAAATCAAACAATGTAAGTTTGTAATCCACAATGACGAACTGCAATTGCTGATACCGCAAGTGTTGGACATCCATGCGCAATTGATGGCCATAGCCTACTCATCATAAGGAATCAATGCAAATTGCTTAAGGCTTTTTTCAGTTTTTCAAACCCTATTTCGATATTCTCCATACTATTGGCAAATGAAATTCTGATGCAGTTCGGTTCGCCGAACGCATTGCCAGACACTGTTGACACGTGAGCTTTATGCAGTAGATACATTGACAGGTCCTCGGCTTTTTCAATAACATCGCCATCAGGTGTTCTCTTACCAAAATAGGCACTGATTTGTGGGAAAATATAAAATGCGCCGGGTGGTTCATGGCAAATAATACCGGGAATTTCATTGATCAGTTCCATCACACGCGAGCGCCTGACTTTAAAAGCAGCTACCATGTCCAATGCGGGTTGTTTGTTGCCTGATAATGCGGCCACCGCTGCTTTTTGGGCAATAGAGTTGGTGGCAGAAGTGAATTGTCCTTGAATTTTTTCACAGGCTTTGGCAATTTGTAAAGGTGCCGCCAGATAACCCACTCTCCATCCTGTCATGGCATAGCCTTTACTAAGGCCATTGATTACTACTACCCTGTTGGCCAATGATTCGAATTGGGCAATACTTTCATGTTGGCCATTATAATTGATGAACTCATAGATTTCATCACTAAGGATGATAATGGATTCATGCTTTTCAAAAACAATTTTTAAAGCGGTGAGCTCTTCCAGTGAATAAACAGCCCCTGTGGGATTGCAAGGAGATGAAAACATGAACAGCTTTGTTTTTGGGCTGATATTTTCTTCCAGTTCCTGAGGCGTAATTTTATAACCGTTTTCAAATTTTGTCTTCACTAAAACCGGAATGCCGCCGGCAAGTTTTACAATTTCGCTGTAGGTAACCCAATAAGGGGTTGGGATGATGACCTCGTCGCCCACATCAACAATGGATAAAACCGCATTGGCAATACATTGCTTGGCGCCTGTACTCACTACAATCTGTTCGGGAGTAAAATGCAGTTTATTGTCGTCCAGTAATTTTTGACAGATGGCTTTGCGGAGTTCCAGAATGCCGGCTACAGGGGTATAATGACTGAAATTGTCGTCTATGGCTTTTTTTGCAGCTTCCTTGATATGGTCCGGGGTATTGAAATCGGGTTCGCCCAAACTGAGGTCGGTGATGTCAATTCCCTGAGCCCTGAGCTCTCTTCCCATCTTCGCCATTTTCAACGTTTCGGGCTCATTGAACCTGTTTAGCAAAGCAGATAAATTCATAAACATTTATTTAAAGTGGACAAATCTAATCAGAATAAACTATCTGCAGGTTAAGCCGGCAGTTCATTGTTTCAGCAGAATAGATATATCGTTGAAATGAATTCATCAAAATTGTGCTTCAGGAAATAAAAATTTAAAAAACCTGCCTAAAAATTGCAGCAACAAAATAATTTTTACAATTTAGCGCCCTGTTTATCAGCTAATTGAATAAAGTAAGGGGTGATTATGGCATAAATCTTTGCTTCAGTTTGAACATATTCATTTTCCCCTATCTTTGCACACTTAATTTTATTAACGACCAAGGGTCATTTTAAAGAACATTATCACATGAAACTGAAAGGTTTAGTATGGTTTTTCGCCGTAGCGCTGATCATCATTTCCGTTTGGGAACTTTCTTACACCTGGGCTGTAAAAAGCTATGAGGATACCGTAAGAGCGAAAGCAGAACAGATTGTAAAGAAAAATGCTTCCGGTTTATCAGCCGATGAAAAGGAAGCGCTTGTCAACGCCAAAGTGCAGCAGATCCTTGACAGCACCAGAGATAAGGAAATTTATCTTGGTACCTCTTACCAAAAATGTAAAGAGAGCGAGCTCAACCTCGGTCTTGATTTGCAAGGTGGTATGAGTGTAACCATGGACGTTAGTCTGGAAGGGCTGATTCGTTCATTAAGCAACAACCCTCGTGATCCGCAACTTACCAATGCACTAAAAGCGGCCACCGCTTCAAAAGCCAACAGCGATGCTGATTACATTACGCTCTTCGGCGACGCCTTTGTTAAGCAAAACGGCAGCGGCAAACTTTCTACTTTGTTCGCCGGTCCCGGAAAAGATATCAAAATCACCGACAACGATGATGCGGTGATCAAAAACATCCGTGAAGTTTCCAAAGGTGCCATCAAGCAAACTTTCGAAATTCTTAAAAAACGTATCGATAAATTTGGTGTGGCCCAGCCTAACATCAACCCCGACGAAAACAAGGGTGTGATCAATGTAGAACTGGCCGGTGTTAAAGATCCTGCAAGGGTTCGTAAATATCTGCAGTCATCAGCCAATCTTCAATTCTGGGAAGTATACCGTATCGATGAAATCGGCGAAGCCTTAAAAATGGCCGATCAGAATCTTCAGAATTATCTGAATGGTGTGGATTCAACCGGGAAAGCTGATACTTCAAAAGCTAAATTGAACGCCAATCCTTTGTTCCGTGTGATGGAGCCTTTGAATCCTCAAGTGGATCAAAGCGGTAAACCTTATTATTTTGCTGCCATCGGTAACGTACAATTGAAAGATACCGGACTTTTCCTCAATTATCTTTCCAACGATGTGTTTAGATCTGCCATGCCTACCAATGTGAAATTCATCTTTGGGAAAGAAGAAAAAACGGCAAAAGGCAATATTCGTTATTTACCTGTTTATGCTGTTAAAACCTTACCCGGTTCCGACAGAGCACCTTTGGAAGGTGATGCAATTGAAGATTCCAAACAAGATTTCGATGAGAAGGGAAAACCTTCGATCAACATGACCATGAAGCCCAACGGCAGCAAGATCTGGGCTAAACTGACTACAAAAAATGTTGGCAGACCTATTGCCATCGCCTTGGATGATATCATCTACAGTGCTCCCAATATCATCAGTCCAATTGAAGGCGGTAACTCACAAATTACCGGTTCTTTCACCGTGGAAGAAGCGCAAGATCTGGCCAGTGTGTTGAAATCAGGTAAACTTGATGCACCTGCTAAAATTGTTGCAGAACAAGTGGTTGGTCCGTCTTTGGGTAAAGATGCGGTTCATGGTGGTCAAATGGCTTTCCTGATTTCATTTGTTGTTATTGTATTGTTGATGCTGGTATATTATAACACAGGCGGTACAGTAGCCATCATCGCTTTGATTTTGAACCTGCTGTTTACTGTGGGTGTGCTGATCTCTCTTGGATTTACGTTGACTGCTGCAGGTATTGCCGGCTTGGTATTGACCATCGGTATGGCGGTAGATACCAACGTAATTATATTTGAAAGAATCAAGGAAGAACTTACAAAAGGTAAATCATATCAGCAAGCGGTTACAGATGGTTACCAGCGTTCACTGGCTCCTGTTATCGATGCGCACGTTACCTCATTGTTGACTGCGATCATTCTCGCCATCTTTGGTTTGGGCCCCGTACTTGGTTTTGCCACTACACAAATCATCGGTATCATTTTATCATTGTTCTGTGGAATTCTTGTTTCAAGATTGATCACGGAATTGATGACCAGCAAACAAAAACATCTCAACTATTTTACCGGTATTTCAAAAAGAATCTTCAAGCATTCCAGCTTCAAATTCATTGAATACAGAAAAGTGGCTTACGTTATTTCTGCTTTTGTATTGTTGGCCGGTATCGCTGCTTTCTTCAATGGTTTCAATCAGGGTGTTGAATTCAAAGGAGGTCGCAGTTACACTATCGCTTTCGAACAAAAAGTGGGTGCCACCGATCAGTTGAGAGATGAATTGAAAAAAGCATTGGATGGCGACAACATCACCCTTAAAACTGTAGGTGAAAACGGTCGTCAGCTGAATGTAACCACATCTTACCTGAAAGGTCAGGAAAACGCCGATAGTATGGTTCAATCCAGAATCATGGTGGGATTGAAATCCATCTTGCCTGCAGGAACCACTTACGAACAATTTGCGACCAAAAACATACAGAGTTCCACTACTGTGCAGCCCAGCATTTCCGACGACCTGAAAAGCGGTGCACAATGGGCTACCGGTATCGCGATGCTGATGATCTTCCTGTACATCTTCATGCGTTTCCGCGATTGGAGATACTCTGCAGGTACCATCCTTACTTTGCTGCATGACGTATTGGTAACTTTGGCCGTATTTTCATTCTTTAAAAATATCGTTCCATTCCCGCTTGAAATCGATCAGCATTTTATCGCTGCGATTCTTACCGTGATTGGTTTCTCGATGAACGATACCGTAATCGTATTCGACAGAATTCGTGAATACAGCCGCGATATGAAAGGGGCCAGCAAAACTGAAATCATCAACAAGGCGATCAATGACACCTTGAGCCGTACTATTATGACTTCACTTACTGTGTTCCTTACCATTCTTATTCTCTTCATCTTTGGTGGTGAAGTAACAAGAGGTTTCGCCTTCGCAATGTTGATTGGTGTAATTACCGGTACTTATTCTTCTATCTTCGTAGGTGCTCCTATCTTGGTTGACTTTGCCAAAGACAAACCACTGGGTGCCGCTAAAGAAGAAAGAGTAAAAGAACAAGCTCCTGAACTCTAAGCATCACAAACACAGATAAAATAAAAAGAGGCTATCTCATTCAATTGAAATAGCCTCTTTTGTTTTTGAAAAAATCTGCTGATAATTATAAATAAGAGATATTAATTTTCTTAAACGGCAAAACTAGTGCCGCAGCCACAGGTGCTGCTGGCGTTGGGGTTGTTAAAAGTAAATCCGCGTGAGTTCAAGCCGCCTTCCCAATTTACTTCCATACCCAAAAGATAGATGCCATGCGATTTATCCATGATGAATTTGAATTGGCCATTATCGTATAGTTGGTCATTGTTCTTGATTTCATCAAATTCCAGCACATAGGTCATGCCACTGCATCCTCCACCTTTTACACCAACGCGAAGTGATTTGTTGTTGTCGAAATCTGCTTCCTGTTGCAATCGCAAAATCTCCTGTATGGCATTATCTGAAAATGAGACAGGCATCGTTAAAATTGTTTCCATGCTGATTACTTTTTTACAAAATTACAGCTAAAAAATCTTCGCCCGAAGGCTTAGTTTGCGAAATGGGAAATAGTTGAAGTTCTTGATTACATTTGTAAAAATTTAAAAAATGGAGAGCTTTCTTGTTTATGTACAGTTTTTACTTTCAATTGTATCCTTGGCACTTATTGCCTTGCTTTTCGACAATATTAAAAAACTGATTCTTCACATCAAATCAATGCCTACATCAGGTAACGACGACAGCAAAAGACTGCAATTACAGGCATTGGAGCGATTGACACTTTATGCCGAAAGATCCGGATTAAAGAATCTTGTTACGCGTTTGGCTGCACCTGGCATGTCGGCATCAGAATTTCACGAACTGCTTACGGATACATTACGTTCGGAATTTGAATACAACATGAGTCAGCAGATTTATGTTAGTCCTGAAGTGTGGAATGCCATCACCCGTTTGAAAGACCAGAACATCTATGTGATTCATCATATCACGGCCAATCTTCATCACAACGCATCAGCCGGAGATCTCAGTAAACTTATTATTGAATACACCATGACGCCCAATGCCGAAATGCATCTGTTGGTGTTGGATGCCTTGCAGTTTGAGGCTAAAAAAATACTCAGTTAATCAAGCTTATGTCAGATAAAAAAATCACCACCGATTCTGGGATTGAAATAAAAGAAAGCTACACCGCCCAAGATGCGGTAAATGTACCTGCTGCCAATGCCGGACAATTTCCCTTTACCAGAGGCGTGCAATCTTCCATGTATAGAGGCAAGCTTTGGACCATGCGCCAATATGCTGGATTCTCCACTGCCGAAGAAAGCAATAAAAGATATCATTATTTATTACAACAAGGCGTAAGCGGATTGAGTGTGGCTTTTGATTTGCCCACACAGATTGGTTACGACAGCGACCATGAGTTGTCGGAAGGAGAAGTGGGGAAAGTGGGTGTGGCCATCGACAGCATCGAGGACATGGAAAAATTGTTTGAAGGCATTCCATTAGAACAGGTTTCCACTTCAATGACCATCAATGCCACGGGTTTCATCTTGCTTGCTTTTTATGTGGCTTTGGCAAAACGACAAGGCGCAGATTTGAATAATATTTCGGGAACCATTCAAAACGATATTTTAAAAGAGTATGCGGCGCGAGGCACTTACATCTATCCCCCACATCCCTCCATGCGCATCATCACCGATATCTTTGAATGGTGCAGTAAACATGTACCCAAATGGAATACCATTTCCATTTCCGGTTATCATATCAGAGAAGCCGGCAGTACGGCGGTGCAGGAAGTGGCTTTCACCTTAAGCAACGGCAAAGCCTATGTGAAAGCGGCATTGGAAAAAGGACTTGATATCAATGTTTTCGGCAAACGCCTCTCCTTCTTTTTTAATGCCCACAACAACTTGTTTGAAGAGGTGGCCAAATTCAGGGCAGCCAGAACCATGTGGGCGCATATTATGAAAGAACTTGGCGCCACAGACGAAAAAGCCATGATGCTGCGGTTTCATACCCAAACCGGAGGCAGCACGCTCACCGCACAGCAACCCCTGAACAACATCAGCCGAGTGACCCTGCAAACACTGGCAGCCGTATTGGGAGGAACCCAATCGCTGCATACAAACGGATACGACGAGGCGCTAAGTTTGCCTACCGAAGAAGCCGCCCGCATCGCCTTGCGCACCCAGCAGATTGTTGCCTTTGAAAGCGGTGCCGCAGATACTGTTGATCCGCTGGCCGGTAGCTATTATGTGGAGACATTGACAAAAGAAGTAGAACAGCGTGCCTGGGACATGATGGCCGCCATCGATGCCATGGGAGGAAGTGTGGCCGCCATTGAAAACGGATTTGTCCAAGATCAGATTGCACAGAGCGCCTACGAATATCAACAACAGATTGAAGGAGGACAAAAAATTATTGTTGGCGTCAACAAGTTTCAAACACAAAATGACGACAAGATTCCAGGTTTCAAGATTGATGACAGCATCCGTAAAAACCAATGCGACAAGTTGAATGATCTAAAAGCCAGAAGAGATGCTGAGAAAGTAAGTGCTTGCCTGCAAAAATTGGAATCAGTAGCTCAATCAACAGAAAATATCATGCCTTCGGTTTTGGATGCCGTGGAGAATTATTGTACACTGGGAGAAATAGCCGATGTATTGAGAAAGGTATTTGGGGAGTATAGATGAAAATGTAGAATGTAAAATGTAAAATTTGATTGTAAAATGTGAATGTAGAATAAGTAATAAACAACTGTACGTCAAACTACTGCTCTGAAAAATAACATCATTATGAAAAAAACAATCTTCTCCGTTTTCTTAACCGTATTGACCGCGTTTTCTTATGCACAGCAAAATATGACGCCTGAACTGTTATGGAAACTGGGGCGCGTGAGTGCATTGGGCATTTCAAAAGATAAAAAATATGTGGTGTACAATGTGGGCACTCCCGACATCGCGGCGAATAAAACCAATTCACGTAAATATTTCGTGTCGCTGGAAACAGGTAAAGTAATGCCTTTGAACAATATCGACAGTCTGTTGAGTGATGCTTCTGTTTCTCCTGATGGAAAGTACAAACTTGGAGATGAGGCGGTGCTGATGAAGAAGATTATCGCATCTAATTTATATGCCGACTTGCCCAAGTCTAATGCTTATATATTCGACAACCTGAATAATCGTCATTGGGATACCTGGGAAGATGGCTATTTTGATCACGTGTTTCTTACTGAAATAAAAAATCCAAAAAATAAAAAAGATTTGCTTGAAGGTGATCCTTATGATTGTCCTACAAAACCTTTTGGCGGTGCCGAAGATTATGTGTGGAGTGCAGATGGCAAAATGGTGGTATATGTCACCAAGAAAAAATACGGAACCGCCTATGCCACCAGTACCAATACTGATCTTTATGCCTATGATGTGGCTTCCGGAAAAACAACCAATCTTACTGAAGGACTGATGGGCTATGATCTGAATCCTTCATTCAACAGTAAAAATGAAATGGCCTGGCTGAGCATGAAGAGAGACGGCTATGAGGCCGATAAGCAAGATATCATGGTATGGAATGGTTTTTCAAAAATGAATCTGACAGCTCATGACGACCGCATTCATGTGGAAGGTTACAAATGGAGTGAAGATGGTACGAAGCTATTTTTCTATGCACCTATCGATGGAACCCTGCAACTGTTTGAAGTGAGCTATCCGGGATTGACCAAAATGATGCCGGTGATTCGACAAATCACCCATGGCGATTTTGATGTCAATGGCATCACAGGGCAAGTAGGAAACACCTTGGTGGTAAGTCGTGCGGATATGAACCACGCTGCTGAATTGTTCACTGTTGATATCGTATCTGGTGAAATGAAACCATTGACACACGTGAATGATGCAGCTTATGCCGGCATCGCCCTGAGCAAGACAGAACGCAGGATGATAAAAACGACCGATGACAAAGAAATGTTGGCCTGGGTGATATATCCTCCCAATTTCAATCCTGCTAAAAAGTACCCAACATTATTGTATTGCCAGGGTGGACCTCAGTCTCCCCTCACCCAGTTTTATTCTTTCCGCTGGAACTTTCAGTTGATGGCAGCCAATGGATATATTGTCATTGCCCCCAACCGCAGAGGCATGCCGGGGCATGGAACGCAATGGAACGAAAGCATCAGCAAAGACTGGGGCGGACAAGTGATGAAAGATTACCTGAGTGCGATTGACGACATCAGCAAAGAGCCCTATGTAGACACGGCCCGTAGAGGTTGTATCGGTGCCAGTTATGGCGGATATTCAGTGTATTACCTCGCCGGCATTCATCAAAACAGATTCAAATCTTTCATCTCTCACGATGGCGTTTTTGATTTGAAAAGCATGCTAGGCACTACAGAAGAAATCTGGTTTACCGACTGGGATATGGGTGGCCGTTATTGGGACAAAAACAACCCCGATGCACAAAAAGCCTTGGCGGCATTCAATCCCAGCGAACTGGTGGGTAACTGGAACACGCCCATCTTGATTTATCATGGCGGAAAAGATTATCGTGTGCCATTGAATCAGGGACTGCAGGCATTTCAGGCCGCTCAGTTAAGAGGCATCAAAAGCAAGCTGGTCTATATGCCCGATGAAAATCACTGGGTATTGCATGCGCAAACAGCCATGGTTTGGCAGCGGGAATTTTACAAATGGCTGGAAGAGACATTGAGATAGCTACAAACAAAAAACGAACAGTAAATGCTGTTCGTTTTTTTATATAAAGATGAATCAATACGATTGTATTAATACTTGCGTTGGAATACCCATGGCAAGATGTATCTGCCTGATCATTTCAAGGGTTAATTTTCTTTTACGATTCAAGATTTCACTGGCTCTGCTTTTTAAGCCTAATACTTTGGCCAGATCATTTTGGTTGAAACCCATTTGTTCCATTCTGAATTTGATGGCTTCTATAGGATCGGGGTATTCAATAGGAAAATGGTCACTCTCATACTTTTCAATTAAAATACCCAATAGTTCTAGCTCATCTCCCTCTTTTGTACCGGCCTTTGCATCAAAAATGAATTCAAGTCTATTGATAGCAGCTAGATAGTCGTTTTTTGTTTTTATAGGTTTGATGTTCATGATGATTAAATTTTATTTGCATCAATTTTATCGTATTGTGCATGAGTGCCAATGAATCTTACCCACATGAAACCATCGTCATAATTGATTTTTACAATCAACCTGTAATTTAATCAATGCGCAAAATCCTCTTCATAGTTTCCTTTGATCCTTTCGATGGAGGGATTGAAATAGCCGAATTTCAAATCGGGAAATTCTTCGCGGATTAATTCCATCATTTGTTTTACGCCCATGCATTCGCCTGTGTCGCCTACTTCTATTTTTTCGAGGTACCAATCGGGGTCGATGTTGAAGTTGCGCCACTGAATCATTTTCAATCCGGTTTCTTTGATCAGTTTACGTAAAGCTTCATATTCCTCCACACTATCTGTCATGCCCGGAAACACAAAATAGTTGATGCTGGTCCAACCGCCATGTGCTGTCATCACTTTCAGGCTTTCCACAATGTCTTCAAACTGATAATTGTTGGGCTTGTAATAAGCAGTGTAAATATCTTTTCGGGCAGAATTCATGCTCACACGAATGCTGTTGAGCCCCACTTCGCAAAGTGCTTTTACGGCATCGGGTTTGCTGCCGTTGGTGTTGATGTTGAGGCTACCTTTATTTGTATGTTTTCTGATTTCGATGATGGATTGGCGAATGGTTTCCCACATCAGCAGTGGCTCTCCTTCGCAACCCTGACCAAAACTGACGATAGGAAAAGGTGCTGTTTCCAAATGAGGAACCGTGAACTCTACAATCTCTTCAGCCGAAGGTTTGAACGTAAGGCGGTCTTGTGTACTCACAATGGTTTCCTCTTCGGGTTGAAATGAGATGCATCCAATGCAATTGGCATTGCAGGCGGGTGACACAGGCACAGGACATTCCCAGCGTCCCATGGCGAAATTGCGGGCTGCAGGACAAGTATAAGTCATACAACAATTATCCATCAGATGCTTCACCAGTCTGTTGTGCGGGTAGGCGTTGACGAGATGATCATAACCCTCCTGGATTTTGGTATCATCGTACCCTGCGCATTCTTGTCTGATATCTTTTTCAATTCGGACAGCAGTAACATATAATTTATCATCTTGCCATCCTGCCGCCGAATAGCAAAACAAAGGCAATGTTGGCGCATCGGGCAAGGTTTCGTAAGCGGCCATGAACAACCCCGTGTGCGCGGGTGGAATAAACGCCGCTACTGCCCAGCCTTTTTCACATAGACGCATTTCTCCTGTAGTGACGTCAATGCCAATCCCTCTTCTACCGGGTAATTCATACAATTGGCCACCATCCGGGAGCTCAATCCAATCTTCTACGGGAATGGGATAGGCTTCCCAACCGCAACGTCCGGTAACGTAAAGGGAAGTGTCTTCAAAAATATTCCCTTTTCCGTCGGAGTACATGATGTAGGGAGAGGTGTGGAGCATGGTATGGTGGTTGTTTTTAATAATAATTAATATTTAATAATTTGTGATTAGTATTTGATGATTAGTAATTACTAATTGATGATTTGTTATGAGCAATAGCTGCTGAATTTACGTATCAAGAATCACATATCAAGTATCAAGAATCACATATCAAGTATCAAGTATCAAGTATCAAGAATCAAGTATCAAGTATCAAGTATCAAGTATCAAGTATCAAGTATCAAGTATCAAGTATCAAGTATCAAGTATCAAGTATCAAGTATCAAGTATCACAAATCAAATACACCCCTTTACAAAACTGTTGAAGTCATCTTCATTCAAATCAGGATTGACTTTTTCATTGAGGGTGAATTGCATGAGTTTGTTGTTTTTCAGATCGATGGTAAGGATGTTGTCTTTCAGTTGAACGTTTTCTGTTTCAGCCCAGCTGATTTTTTTTCTCGGAAATGATGGATAGTCGATTCCGGTTTTATCGAAAATTATAATCAGTTGTTTAAGTGTTTTCAAAGCCATCACAGAAAGAAATATCAATGTCAAACCTGCCACCCCATAACCCATAAAGAACCAGGCGAAACTGGAAAGCAAGGTGGAAGCCGCCATGCTTCGAAAGTAAATCTCTTTACTTTTTTTGGAAAATACGGACATAGTGAAAGCGCCCATGGAAGAGCCGATGGTGCCAATCGCAAAAAGTCCACCAAGTGAATCTTCCGTGGTTCTCATTCTGATTAAAGTGAGTAAAACACAATTGATGATGGTCAACAAGACGATAATCACCCGATAGGTTTTGATTTTGTCGTTGGTCAGTATGATGACAGCTTTATCCATGTTGGGTATTGCTGGCGGTGAGCAGATTACAAAGTTTGTAGAGTACGCGTGCACCCACATTCTCATCCCATTCATTATGGCTTACCCCAACTTCATTGAGATCGAAACCGATGATTTTCTTTCCGGCATCATATACTTTTTTCAGCAGGTAAAAAATCTGTTCGGCTTCAAATCCGCCTTGCACGGGCGTGCCGGTATGCGGACAAAGTTTGGGGTCGAGGCCATCGATATCAAAACTGATAAAAACATGTTGAGGTAAATGATTGACAATGTCATCAACAATCTGCTTCCAGCTTTCACCTTCATACTGACGATGCTTGATGTCGCGGTCGAAGAAGGTTTTGATGCGGCCTTCGCTGTTGTTGATCACATCCAGTTCTTCTTCACAATAATCGCGGATGCCCACCTGTACCAGTTTTTTGATGGCGGGAATATGTTTTAAAGCATTGAACATGATAGAAGCATGTGAAAAATTAAATCCTTCATAAGCATCTCTCAAATCGCAATGGGCATCAATTTGAAGAATGCCGAATTCGGGATAACTGTCACCCATGGCTTTGAAGAAACCAAAAGGAGTGCTATGGTCGCCGCCCAGCAAAGCCACCAATTTCCCTTTTTTCAAAAGTTCGGACGTTTGTTGGTACACCCATTCGTTGAGAAACAAACTGCCTTCGTTGATTTCTTTCAGTGTTTTGGTCATGAACTTGTTGCTCGCCACTGATTCGCCCTGAGCGATGAAATTGATGTAGAGCTCGGCCTCTTTGCGCAGATAGTCGCTTTTCATCAGGATTTTCTTATCCGGGTTACGCATGAAAAATCCTTGCTTCCAGGCATCGGTATATTCGGGGTCGAATAGGTCTACTTGCAAACTGGCGGTAAATACATGGTCGGGAGCTCTGGATGTTCCGGCATTATAACTTACAGTAACTTCCCAAGGGATAGGCAGAATGACTAGCCGGGCATCCTGTTCGGTAAAGGGTAAGCCAAAAATATTGTTGTTAGGATTGCCCACCGAGTTGGGGTCGAAATTGGAGAGATCAGCCATGTTGAGTGAATTATTTCGGCGCAAAGATAGCTGAAGAAAATTTTTGTTCATAATAAATCAGTGCCCTCTTTTGCCGCTGTTTTGAATTACCTTTGCCAGCGAATTACATTTACTCAATAATCGCGGAAAGTTCATTAAATGTCAACAAGGGAGTGGTTATCCTGTTTTGATGACGGATTGATAACATTTCCAGCCTAACTTCTTAATTGCTATATGAAAAAATCAAGTATCATCATACTGATCGGCATTGCGTCGCTGATTGTTGGAATTTTGGTTTACGGCGTTGATTTTTCTACCTATTCTACCATCACTTCTGCCCAAAAATCACCAGGAAAATTTGTACATATCATCGCCAGTCTAGACAAAACCCAGCCTATACAATACGATCCAATCAACAATCCCAATTACCTTTCTTTTTATGCCGTAGATTCTTTGGGCGGAACAACCCAGGTGATTTACCACAACAGCAAGCCCACCGACATGGAAAAAAGCGATCGGCTGGTGTTGAAAGGCAAAATGGAAAACGGACATTTTGAATGCTCCGATATTTTGTTGAAATGTCCCAGCAAATACAAAGACAACAAAAATAACCTGGAGCGTAATCTGAAAGAACAAACAGGCAATTAATAAAGGCTTAATCAACAAGATGATACAATTTCAAGGCGAGCATTTACTTCCGGGGCAACTGGGCCACTTTTTTGTGATACTGGCCATGGTTTCGGCTCTGCTATCCACCATTTCGTTTTTCAGTTCGGCATACAGCAAAGATCTTGCAAGCGGAGCCAGTTGGGAGAAAATTGCACGATATAGTTTTGGGATTCATGCCATTAGTGTCATGGCTATTTTTTCTGTCATATTTTTTCTTTGTTTCAATCATTACTACGAATACATGTATGCCTACAAGCATGCCTCTAAAGAGCTGGAATACAAATACCTGCTGGCCTGCATTTGGGAAGGACAAGAAGGAAGTTTCCTACTCTGGGCGATTTGGCATGTGGTGCTGGGAAGTTGTTTTATGATGTATGCGAAAAAGAAAGAAGAACGCAAACAATGGTTGTCGCCGGTGATGGGCGTGGTGGCTTTGGCGCAGTTTTTTTTGATGTTGATGATACTGGGGATTTATTTTTTTGGTGTACGAATCGGGAATAGTCCTTTCACGCTTACGCGTAATGAAATCCCTGCTCCAATTTTTTCGCGCCCCGACTATCTGAATTTTATCAAAGACGGCATGGGGTTGAATGTTTTGCTGCGCAATTACTGGATGGTGATTCATCCTCCGGTGTTGTTCCTTGGTTTTGCCTCCACCATCATTCCCTTTGCCTTTGCTTATGCCGGTATCCAAACAAAAAGATTCGGAGAATGGGTGAAATTGGTGATTCCCTGGACTTTGTTCAGTGTGGCAGTACTGGGTGTGGGCATCATGATGGGCGGCAAATGGGCTTATGAATCTTTGAGCTTCGGCGGTTACTGGGCCTGGGATCCGGTAGAAAATGCTTCTCTTGTTCCCTGGCTGATCATGGTGGCTGGACTTCATACCCTGCTGATTTACAACTCAACTAAGCAATCACTTTCCTCTTCGTATCTTTTTATGATACTTAGTTTTGTCTTTGTCTTGTATTCAACCTTTCTCACGCGTACAGGCATTCTCGGCGACACATCCGTGCATGCTTTCACCGAATCGGGGCAAGCCATCAATATCATGATTGGTATTTTTGTGTTGTCGTTCACCTTGCCCATGCTGGGTTTGTATTTTCGAAATAAAAAACATTTCGCTTCTGTGCTACAAGAGGAAGATACCAGCTCGCGTGAATTTTGGATGTTCATCGGGTCTTTGGTTATTTTTCTTTCTGCTTTGTTTGTCATTTTGGTCACCTCCATACCGGTTTATGGCAAAACCCCTCTGCTGAAAGATTTGATTCTAAAACTCCATGGCGGACCTTTGGCTTTGCCCGAAGATCCTGAATTCCTTTACAACAAGGTGATGGTTTTGGTGGCCATCATTCTGGGTATTTTGACGGCCATCTCACAATATTTCAAATACAAGCACACCGACACAAAATATTTTCTGGCCAAAATCTTATGGCCTACAATGGTGGCCGCCTTGATAACACTATTGGTTGCTATTTTTGGACCGCTTACTTACGAAAAACATGGACCCGGCTTTCTTGTCGCCATCTATATCGCCTTTTTTGCCATGGTTTACGCTGTGGTGGCCAATGCGATGTATATCTTCACTGTGCTGAAAGGGAACCTCAAGTTTGCCGGTGCTTCCATCGCTCACTTTGGTTTTGGATTGATGATTGTGGGGGTATTGATTTCCAGTGCCAACAAAAAAGTGCTGAGTAACAGCAACGCCAATGGTTTGGTGATTCCTGCCGGAACCGATCCCATGACGCGCAAACAAGACAATCAACTGGAAAATCTGACGCTGCTGAGGTCGATCCCTGCCAAGATGGGCGATTACGACGTCACCTATCTGGCCGACTCCTCTTCACTCAAAGAAAGTGGTCGTATTTTTTACAAGATACATTTTAGCAAAACAGGCAAAGGAGCAAAAGAAGACTTCAACATCATGCCCGACCTCTACATGATGAAGAACAGCAACATCAGTCCCAATCCCGATTCCAAAACCTTTCTGACGGAAGATGTATTTACTTACATCACCAATGCCATTGATAAAACAAAAGTTGAGGACACGGCCACATTTGAGGTGAAAGAACTGGCGTTGAAAGAAAATACGATGTTCTCTTTCGGGTATGTGAAAGTGGACTCGGTGAATGTCAATCCAGAAGATCAAAGGGTGACATATACCAACAAGTCGGATAACGCATTGATGGCAAGAATTACTATAACGCTGCCCGACAGCATGCATGTGATGTCGAAGCCGGTGATTCAAGTGAAAGACAACAACATCATCCGCATCAACGATACGCTTTATGCACAAAATATGATTGTGCAATTTGAAGGTGTGGATACAGAAACCCGTAAGGTGAGAATCGGTGTGAAGCGCTCCAGCAGTCCGATGGATTACATTACCGTTAAAACCTACCTTTTTCCTTATATCAACCTCGTATGGGTCGGATTGGTGATTTTGGCATTGGGTACCCTTTTGTCTATGCTGAAAAGATGGAATGCCAGCAAGATGACGATTGTTCTCACGCTTTTGCTGAGCGGTGCTGCATTGTTTTACATGTTTCTGATTGCTTCCTGATGAACCTATTTTAATTTGTCCTTTAACATTTTTATGGGTTTGATCCGGCGGTCGGCAGGGGTTACCATTTTCACAATGTCAGTATAAATTCTCGTCTGTTTTTTTTACATTTACATCCGCCTAAATTATCCATGCATGAGGCCCCGCTTCCTGTTCATTATTGGGTTCATTTTATTTACAACAAATTCATTTGCCCAAACTAATTGGGCCAAGGATACGCTGCGCATGCAGGCCATTGTATTCGCTGGCGACACGATGCCAATGTCGGTGTTGCAAAATGTTTATGTATACAATCATCTGACTGCAGCCCAACGTGAGCGAATTGCCAAATATAACAGGCTCCGGAATGCGGTTTATGTCACTTATCCATATGCGCGTAAAGCGGGTATCGTACTCAATGATATCAATGCGCATCTTGCCGGCATCAACGAATCGGCAGCCCGAAGGCGCTATATCAATTCCAGGGAAAAAGAACTTAAAAACGAGTTCACCACCCCACTTACCAACCTTTCCATTTATCAGGGTAAGGTCTTGATGAAGCTGATCAATAGAGAAACAGGCAATAACTGTTACGACATCATTAAAGAATATAAAGGCGGATTAACCACCAGGGTCTATCAAACGGTGGCCTTTTTCTTCAGTACCAGTTTGAAGCAACCTTATGAACCCAGCGATGAAGACCGTGCCATTGAAAATTTCGTGCAAGAGGTTCAGCACATGTATGGGTTCAACGAGATTTCCAAGATGAGAAATCTTTGATAAAGATCCTCTTTAAATACTCCACATTCCTTCCACAAATCTCAAAAAATGGATGATTTGCCTTAACTTGTGCACACTATTTTTATTCTAGATTTTAGAAGGCGATAGTGTAACATAATAATACACTTGTGAAATTAGATATCCTCGCATTTGGTGCTCATCCCGATGATGTAGAATTAAGTTGCGCCGGCATGTTGCTGGCAGAGAAAGCACATGGAAAAAATACTGGTATCATCGATCTTACTGAGGGTGAATTGGGGTCCAGAGGCAGTGTGGAAACCCGTTATCTGGAATCTGCTAAAGCCGCTCAAATCCTGGGCTTGACGGTTCGTGAAAATCTTCAATTGAAAGATGGCTTTTTTCAGTCCGATATCGATACGCAGATGAAAGTTGTTCGTGTCATCAGAAAATACAGGCCCGAAATTGTTTTTTGCAATGCCCCCGAAGATCGTCATCCCGACCACGGCCGCGCTGCTCAACTGGTGGCTGACGCATGTTTTTTATCCGGCTTGCTAAAAATCGTCACCACAGATGAACATGGAGAACAAGCCCACTGGCGTCCGAAATATGTAATGCACTACATTCAGGATCGTTTTATTGAACCTGATTTTCTTTATGATATCTCTCCTTTTTTTGAAGCCAAAATGGAGGCGATCAAAAGCTACTCTACTCAGTTTTTCAATCCCAGCCAGGAAGGGCCTGAAACCTATATTTCAAAACCTGAATTTTTGGAAAGCATCAACGGAAGAAACAAGCTTTTAGGTAAACGCATCGGCGTTGCTTATGCAGAGGGATTCATCACTAAAAAAATTATCGGCATTCAGAATCTGGATGCAGTCATTCAACACAATACGTAATATCTCATGTCAACCACCAGTACACCCAAATTCAAAAACATAAAAGGTTCTACTTTTCATCAGGAGCTGAAAAGCAGAGTTCAGCAATACTTTGCAGACAACCAAATTCAGCCCACCGGAAATTTCTCTCTTTTTTTCAAAGCCGGCTTGTTATGGTTCCTCTATATCGCCATTTATTTTCATCTCATCTTCTTGATGCCCCCTGTATGGGTAGCTATTGCCGAATGCGTTTTGATGGGCGGTATTACCGCCGCCATCGGATTCAATGTGATGCATGATGGTGGACATGGTAGTTTCAGCAGCAGCAAATTTTGGAATTACATCGCCGCATTTTCAGTAAACGGACTGGGTGCCAGTATGCTGATGTGGATGAACAAGCACAACATCATTCATCATACATATACTAACATTGATGGCGTGGATGATGATATCGAAATCAAGCCATTCATGAGAATGACGCTCACACAAAAGAAATACAAGCTTCATCGTTTTCAGCATTTCTATTTTTGGTTCTTATATTGCTTGTTGCTTATTTTATGGGTGTTTGCTTTTGATTATGTAAAATATTTCAAAAAGAAAATCGGTACAATTCCCATTAAAAAATTCAGTGCGATGGAGCATGTTACCTTTTGGGCCGCCAAGGTTTTTTATTACTTCATTATGGTTTTTGTGCCCATTTGGAAAGTTGGCTTTCTCGATTGGATGATCGGATTTCTGGTAGTAAGCATGGTGGCCGGATTGGTACTGAGTATGGTATTTCAACTGGCACATACCGTGGAAGAAACTGCATTTCCTTTGCCTGTGTCGCCCAACAACATCGAAAACGAATGGGCGATTCATCAGGTGGAAACCACCGCCAACTTTGCCACCGACAATAAAATCGTGTGCTGGCTGGTGGGTGGATTGAACTTCCAGATCGAACATCATCTTTTTCCCAAGATATCTCACGTGCATTACCCTGCCATCAGCAAAATCATCAAAAAAACCTGCGAGGAATTTGACATCAAATACATCGAGTTCACCAGAACCCGAGATGCCATGATCTCCCATATCCAGCATCTTAAAAAGATGGGCATAGCTTAAGTTTTCAATGGCCATGTAGTGATGAAGGATAAATAATATGGGGTCGCGTCAATCCTAATAAGATGGCTATACATGGTAGGACGGAAAAGCTTGAAGCAAGATACGCCTGTTGCCAAACGCCAAGCCAATTAACTGATTTGTGATGAAAGACTTTCTGAAATATCATCTGCTTTTGCTGTTCATACTATTGTTTTCTTTTTATACTAAGGCTCAGGATTCAGCATTGTCGGCTCTTTTGACTAAAAAACAAGGATGTGTTCAAATTCCATATTATGTTTCAACGTATGGCAAATTAAAACCCAGCACTTTTTACATGCCTGCCTTGGCCATAGGATATGGTGTGATGGCGCAACAGAAAAATAGATTGAATCAATTCGATCGAGATATCAAAAATGCTGTTGTACCCCATGACAGAACAAGAAAATTGCCCATCGACAATTACCTGCAATTCGCTCCGGGTGTCATAACGCTAGGCATGACTGCTGCCGGTGTAAAAGGCAATCAAAATCTCCGCGACGCAGCCATCACGTATGCCTTAACCAATATCATACTCAATGCCGCTGTGGTGCCTGTAAAACATTACGCCCATCGGTTGCGCCCCGACAGTTCGGCCTATACGTCATTTCCCTCCGGTCATACCACAGAGGCCTTTGCCAATGCAGAGTTCATGCGGATGCAGTATGGCAAAAAATATCCCTGGCTTGCGGTGGCAGGTTATGCCATGGCCGGTACCACAGGGTTCTTGAGAATGTACAACAACAAGCACTGGCTCAGCGATGTAGTAGCAGGTGCCGCCATCGGTTTCTGCTCTGCCCGACTGGCAGGATGGGCATATACCCGATTGCAGCCTAAACTCTTTCCCTGCAAAGAGAGGTCGCAAGGAAAGATCACCTCTATAACTCCTGCTTTTTAAGCACGAAAACTTATTTTTGCAGCTATTCAAATTAACATCATGAGCGAAGAAAAAAGCCTGAACTTCCTGGAAGAGATTGTAGAAACAGATTTGAACGCCGGTAAATACAGTTCGATCATTACCCGTTTCCCTCCCGAGCCCAACGGCTATCTGCATATTGGTCATTCCAAAAGCATTTGTTTGAATTTTGGCTTGGCAGCCAAATATGGCGGCAGCACCAACCTGCGTTTCGATGATACCAATCCGGTTACCGAAGACACCGAATATGTGGAAAGCATCAAAGAAGATATACAATGGCTGGGCTTTCAATGGTCTAATGAATTTTATGCTTCCGATTATTTCGATCAATTGTATGCCTTCGCCTTGCAATTGATCAACAAAGGACTGGCTTATGTGGATGACAGTACTTCGGAAGAAATTGCAGCATTGAAAGGAACGCCAACCGAGCCCGGCAAAGACTCTGTAAACCGCAGCAGGACAATTGAAGAGAATCTGCAGTTGTTTCAAGAGATGAAGGAAGGAAAATATAAAGACGGAGAGAAAGTGTTGAGAGCCAAAATAGACATGGCCCATACCAATATGCTGATGCGCGATCCCATCATCTATCGCATCAAACATGCCCATCATCATCGCACCGGCGACAAATGGTGCATCTATCCGATGTATGATTTCGCACATGGCCAAAGCGACAGCATCGAAAATATCACCCACTCCATCTGTACGTTGGAGTTCATTCCACATCGCGAATTATACGACTGGTTCATCAGTCAGCTCAATATTTTCCCTTCACACCAGTACGAGTTTGCCCGCTTAAACATGACCTACACGGTGATGAGCAAACGAAAATTACTGCAATTGGTGAATGAAGGTTTTGTCAATGGTTGGGATGATCCCCGAATGCCCACCATCAGCGGCTTCAGAAGAAAAGGGTTCACTCCTGCTAGCATCCGCAACTTCTGCGAACGCATCGGTGTGGCCAAAAGAGAGAACCTGATCGACCTGAGCCTGCTGGAGTTTTGTTTAAGGGAAGACCTCAACCTTACCGCCAAAAGAGCCATGGCTGTATTGGATCCGGTAAAGCTGATCATCGATAACTACGAAGACGGAAAAACAGAATATTTGAAAAGTGAAAACGGCCCCGATGATACCCTTGGTCATCGTGAAATTCCATTTGGCAAAGAGCTTTGGATAGAGAGAGAAGATTTCATGGAAGAGCCTGCCAAAAAATGGTTCCGTTTGGCACCCGGAGCCATGGTGCGTATGAAGAGCGCCTATATTGTGAAATGCACATCTTTCGAAAAAGATGAAAAAGGTGAAATCACCGCCATCCATTGCACTTATTTCCCGGAAAGTAAAAGCGGACAAGACACCAGTGGTATTGCTGTGAAAGGCACCATGCATTGGGTAAGCGTTCCTCATGCGGTGAAAGCAGAAGTCAGGTTGTACGACAGGCTTTTTAGAGTTGAAAATCCGGCCAGCGAAGAAGGCGATTTCAAAGACTACATCAATCCCGAATCATTGGTAGTGATCCATAATGCTTACGTTGAGCCTTCTCTGGTGTCGGCTACTTTACAGGACCGCTATCAATTTATCAGAAAAGGATATTTCTGCTTAGACAAAGATGCTACTTCAAACCATCTGATATTCAACAGAACAGTAACGCTGAAGGATACCTGGAGTAAGGAGATGAAGGCTTAAGGATATGAATTTGTGATGCTGGATGCTGGATGCTGGATACTGGATGCTGGATGCTGGATACTGGATACTGGATGCTGGATACTGGATACTGGATACTGGATGCTGGATACTGGATGCTGGATGCTGGATACTGGATACTGGATGCTGGATACTGGATACTGGATGCTGGATACTGGATGCTGGATGCTGGATACTGGATACTGGATATCTGATTCTTGTCAGTAATGATACGCTTGTATTTATTTATTCTTTCCTCGTATCAAATCTACTATACCACATATCCCAAATCATCAAATCCCAAATTATCAAATCCCAAATCACCAAATCCCAAATCACCAAATCACCAAATCACCAAATCACCAAATCACTCCTTCTTCCCTACTTTCATTTCCGGAAACATTGCAATTAAAAAACTGAGCACCGATAAGCTTAGTAGAAGATAAATACCTGCGAGCTTTTGAGGCACCATCACCACATTATAGCTAGCGGTAAACAGGCGATAGACATAAAATGTGTAAGCCAGCATCAATCCTGCAAAAAACAATTGTGTGAAACGGGCCCAAACCTTGTTCACGAACAAGGTGGAAATACAAATCAACGACAGGGCTACAAAAAATTTCCCTGGTTTACCATAAACATTGTTTTCGCTATAAAAACCATTGAAAGATTTATGCAAATCGGGATAATAGGTCCAGGGCATAAAGCATACTGTGATGATGCCCAAATAAATAGCCAGTGCAATCCACTTGGAATGTTTCATGGTGTGTATATTAATACAAAAATTAAAAATTAATAAGCTTAATAGTTTTCATAGGTTTGAGGTTTCAGACGTTGCTATTGTTTCCGTTATCCTCAATTTTTTCTACTTGTTACTTTTAAATAAAAAAACCCGAGAGTTTTCAGACTCATCGGGCTTTTGGAGGTCCCGAGCGGATTCGAACCGCTGTACGAGCTTTTGCAGAGCTCTGCCTAGCCACTCGGCCACAGGACCATTTTTTCAACAATTCGGTATAGTTTGAATTGGTGTCACAAAATAAGGTATTTTTAATGACAATTTAAAATCCTTATTTACAGTTTTTTAGAATCAAATATGAGAATAATAGAATCATCCGAACTCATCATCAATGCCAGAGGCGCATTGTACCATGTAAACTGTCGTCCCGAAGAAATTGCCTCCACCATCATCACGGTTGGCGACCCCGACAGAGTGAAGGAAGTAAGCAAACATTTCGACCGTATCGAATTCACCAATCAGCACCGCGAATTCATCACCCATACAGGCTGGGTGGGCAACAAAAGAATATCAGTCATCAGTACAGGCATTGGTCCTGATAATATCGATATTGTCATCAACGAGCTGGATGCGCTGGTGAACATCGATCTGGAAACCAGGATGGTGAAATCTGATCTTACGGCTTTAAACATCATCAGAGTAGGTACCAGTGGATCTTTGCAACGTGAAATTCCTGTAGACAGCTTTGTGGCCAGCACACATGGATTGGGGCTGGACAACCTACTCAATTTTTACACGCATACCTGCAACGCAGAAGAGGCTCAGATTCTTAATGCCTTCATTCAACATACCCAAATCGGCAACAGTATTTCTGCTCCTTACATCAATGCCGCCAGTGCCAAACTGATGAAGGAATTTGTTTCCGATTTCCATCATGGCATCACGGTAACCTGTCCGGGCTTTTATGGGCCTCAAGGCAGAATATTGAGAATGGGACTCTCGCATCCTCAGCTGATTGACCAGCTTACCGGTTTTCAATATGGAAATCATCGGATCACCAATTTCGAAATGGAAACCTCTGCCATCTATGGCATGGGTAAAATTTTGGGTCACCATTGCCTTTCGCTCAATGCCATCGTGGCCAACAGAATTACCAAAGAGTTCAGTGCGGATGGCAATGCCGCCGTGCAAAAACTGATTGTGAAAACACTTGAAACCATCTCCGGGTCTGCCTTTTAAACCTTCTTGCATCCATGAAACTACATTTCTACAAATACCAGGGCACGGGTAACGATTTTGTGATCATCGATAACCGAAAGGGAGACATGAAACCCTTGCATCATGAACAGGTGAAAAAAATATGCAACCGAAAATTCGGTATAGGTGCAGATGGACTGATGATCATGAATCATTTGGAAGGGTATGATTTTGAAATGCTTTATTTCAATGCGGATGGATTTCCAGGTTCGATGTGCGGCAATGGCGGAAGATGTATGGTGAAATTTGCCGGCGACATGGGCATCAATGCCTACACTTACCGCTTTATGGCGGTGGACGGTGAACATCTTGCAGAAATCGATGAACAAGGCTGGATTAAATTGAAAATGAAAGAGGTGAATACCGTTATCTATGAAAATGGACATGCGGTGCTGGATACCGGATCTCCTCACCTGGTGAAAAGAGTACACGATATTGAAAATGTTGATGTGGTGGAAACCGGCAGGCACATCCGCAACAGCAAGGAGTTTGTAGAAAAAGGGATCAATGTGAATTTTGTGGAAGCTTTGGATGACGATACTATTTTTGTGAGAACTTATGAGCGGGGCGTTGAAGATGAAACCTTAAGTTGCGGCACCGGCGTCACTGCCGCATCGCTGATATCGGCTCATCACGAAAGAGGATTCAACCGCATAGAAGTGAAAACTCCGGGAGGAAGACTAAGCGTAGAGTTTGAAAAAATGAGCGACCATCAGTTTCAAAATATCTGGCTCTGCGGTCCGGCAACAAGAGCATTTAACGGTGAAATTGACATTTGACATCGCTTCATAAACCATTATTTATTCAAATAAAGTTTTTATCCATTGGTCCAGTATTTTAAAATTGTAGATCAGCAAACCATTGCCGTAGACAAACCGATTGCAGGATCGTGGGTGAATGTGTTGCCACCGCTTAAACAGGAAGAGTTTTCCGAACTCAGCCGCTCGTTGCAAATACCCATCGACTTCCTGAAAGACTCATTGGATATTGATGAACGCAGTCGCTACGAAACCGATGACAATGTGAAACTGATCGTCATCAAAACACCCACCGAAAACAATTCCTTCAACGAAAGCGATGCGTTTTACATCACCATTCCCATATGTATCATTTTAACCACCGGACAAATCGTTACAGTCAATTCTTTTGAAAACGAGGCCATCAAAAAATTTCTGAACAGTTTCCAAAACCGTCATCCTGATAAGAAAAACATGATGGTGCTGAAAATATTTGAAAAGATCACCACCAATTTTCAGGAGTACCTCAAAGAAATTAACCAGCGCAGAAACGCCTTGGAACAAAAGTTGTATGATGCCAATAGAAATGAGGAACTCTTGCAGCTGATGCGGATTCAAAAAAGTCTGGTGTATTTTGTTACCGCTTTACGCAGCAACGAATTGCTCATGATGAAACTGGTACGCACCGACTTCCTGGGGTTGAATGAAGAAGAAAAAGATTATCTCGAAGATCTGATCATTGAAACATCGCAGGCATTGGAAACCGCCCAAACGTATACCAACATCCTCAGCAGCACGCTAGACGCTTTTGCCAGCATCATCAGCAATAACCAGAATGAAGTGCTGAAACGCCTGACCACACTTACTTTGCTGCTGAGCATTCCCGTACTTATTGCCAGCATTTACGGCATGAATGTGCCGCTGCCCTTTCAACATTCGCATTATGCATTCTGGATTCCTGTTCAGATCTGCATCATGATACTTGGTTTCGCATTGTATAACTACCTTAAAAGATTGAAAAGATAATGGTCTTCAATATCAGAGTATACGGACTACTCATCAACGACCGGAAAGAAGTGCTGGTTAGTGATGAGCTCATCAAAGGCAACAAATACACCAAGTTTTGTGGGGGTGGACTGGAGTTTGGCGAAGGAACCGTCAATTGCCTCAAAAGAGAATTCAAAGAAGAGATGGATTTAGATGTGGAAGTGATTGAACATGTATACACCACCGATTTTTTTCAAAAAAGTGCCTTTAATCCTCAGCACCAGATCATCTCTATTTATTATAGGGTAAAGGCCATGGAAGACATCAAAGTGCCATTACGAAACACTCCATTTCATTTTGATGCCGCACAGATGGAGATTTACAATATCAACCAGCAGGTGGAATCTTTCCGTTTTGTGAAGTGGGAAGATTTTTCTGCAGATGTGATGACCTTGCCCATCGACAAGATCGCTGCCAATATGTTGAAGCAAATCGACCCTGAAAAAATCTATCAGCCATAAGCCGGATTCTGTAACCGCTGACAAGCAACGGCGATCATCATTTATCTGGCTGCAACATTACTGCTGCAGTCTGGCTGCCTACCCTTCAGCGTTTCCTTTCGGAATCGGACGGGCCGCCCTCAACCGCTGAACTACGTGGCATTACAACGCACAAGGTTTACCCGCTTTATCCATTACTGAACAAGGCCGTGAGCTCTTACCTCACATTTTCACCATTACCCCATCGAAACAGGGCTGTTATTTTCTGTGGCACTCTCTCTTTTCCCCTTGCAGGGAAAGCCGGCCGTTAGCCGGTGTGCTGCCCTTTGCTGTCCGGACTTTCCTCACCATTTGCATGGAGCGATGATCGACTGATAGACATTCAAAATTAGTCGTTTACCACCGAACCCTCATCAGTAATTTTTTATGCCACTTTTCAATCGTGATGATTAAGTTTGTGTATTGATTACGCGTAGTAAATTTCAAATCAACACGTATGAATATTTTTAACGGCCGCCATAATAAAATGCCCAATATGGGGCTACTTAAGGCTCGTAAAATCGTGGAGCGCAGAATCGAAAGAAAGAAATTCCTATTTGATTTTTTACTGATTGCTTGTGGTGTTTTCGCTGCTGGGTTTGGTCTGAAAGGATTTCTGATGCCCAATAAATTTATTGATGGTGGTTCTACCGGACTTTCACTGCTATTATCGGAAACAACAGGATTCAATTTGTCGTTGTTGTTGTTGTTCATCAATATTCCATTCATTCTGGTTGGCGCCAATTTGATTGGAAAAAATTTTGCCATTAAAACCGGTGTGGCCATTGTAACGTTGGCCTTGCTGGTGGCATTTTTTCCCTATCCGCACATTACAAACGATAAGCTGCTGGTAGCTGTCTTTGGTGGTTTTTTCTTAGGTACCGGCATTGGGCTCGCCGTTAGAGGTGGTTCCGTTATTGATGGTACAGAAGTACTGGCCATCGCCATCAGCAAGAAAACAGGATTGACCATGGGCGATGTTATTTTGATCATCAACGTGGTGATTTTTTCATTGGCAGCCAAATTGCTGAGTATCGAAACTGCACTCTATGCAATGCTCACCTATTTATCAGCCTCCAAAACAGTTGATTTTATCATTGAAGGCATTGAGGAATACATGGGCGTCACCATCATCTCTTTGAAGGATGAAAAAATCAGACAAATGATCACGCAGAAAATGGGACGCGGTTTCACGGTATACAATGGCGAAAGAGGCTTTGGCAACAGCGGCGAAAAACTTTACGACATGAAGATTGTATACACCATCGTCACCCGTTTGGAAGTGAGCAAATTAAAACTTGAAATTCAGAAAATTGACCCCAACGCTTTTGTATTCATGAGCAGTGTTACCGATATGAAGGGAGGAATGATCAAAAAAAGAAGACTCAAACATTAATTTTTGCCAATGGCCACCACCCGATTATTTCGCGAATTTTTCAAGAGTGAGAAAGCTGGAGGTTTATTGCTGATAGGATGTACTATTCTATCCATTGGATTGGCCAATTCACCCCTTAGCGATGGCTATCAGCAATTTTGGAATACCCAATGCCTGCATCACACTTTGACGGAATGGATCAATGATGCATTGATGGCAGTATTTTTTCTGCTCATCGGATTGGAACTGGAAAGAGAAATTTACATTGGAGAACTTTCCACAATAAAAAAGGCGATGTTGCCTGCCGTCAGTGCTTTAGGCGGCGTTATTTTTCCGGCTTTGATTTATTTTATGTTTAATCGTGGTACCCGCACCGTGAGTGGCACAGGTATACCCATGGCTACAGATATCGCATTTGCTGTTGGCATCCTGAGCCTAATGGGAAAAAGAGTTCCTGTCGCACTGAGAGTATTTCTCACGGCATTGGCAGTTATCGACGATCTCTTTGCTATTTTGGTGATTGCCATTTTTTATACGGCTACAATTTCTTTCACCTGGCTTTTTTTGTCTTTATTGGTGTTTGCCCTTTTACTGATCCTGAACCGTTTCAAAGTTCATCATAGTTTGCCTTATCTCCTGGGTGGAATCCTGATGTGGTTTTTCATGTTCAGATCGGGTGTACATGCTACGATAGCAGGCGTTTTGCTGGCCTTCGCTATCCCTTTTGGTAATGGTGGTAAAAAGACTTTGTCTTATCGATTGCAGCATGTATTACATCAACCCGTCGCTTTTTTTATTCTTCCTCTTTTTGCTTTGGCCAATACTGCCATAATGCTCAGTACTGATTGGACTGCCGCTTTATGGAGTGCGGAAGGTATGGGCATTTTGCTGGGACTCAGCATTGGCAAACCGATTGGTATTTATCTTTTAAGCAGGCTGGCGGTAGCCCTCAAAGTTTGTCAGCTTCCCAATGGCATATCCTGGAAATATCTGCTGGGTGCGGGTTTGCTGGCAGGTATTGGATTTACCATGAGCATTTTCATCACCTTGCTGGCTTTCGAGGATCAGTTGCACAGGTCCAATGGAAAAATTGCCATCATCGCCGCGTCTTTATTGGCGGCAGTACTGGGGATCAATTACATGCTAGCAGTATTTCGCAACAAAGAAATATCGCAGAATGAAAAGCCTGAGATGTCGATTGATAAAGTTTGATGTTCTATGGCGTCTGTAAGGTTATTTCAACAACACTTCCGTGGCGCCATAACCATACAAATGATGGTATTGATTGACGAATGATTTTACACCGGCATGTAATTTCAATCGTTCATGAATTTCCTGTTTCAGGATGCCTTCTCCTATGCCATGTATGAAGAAGATGGATTTCAGATGATGTAAAGTGGCCAGTTCGAGATACTTTTCGAACGTGTTCATTTGTAAGTCCAAAATTTCTGCATTCGATAAGTATTCGGGATTGTCGGTCAGTTTTTCGATGTGAAGATCCACGACAGAACGCGCCGGAGGAAGATGTTCTTTGGCTTCTTTGACATCATAAATCTTGAATCCGGCTTTTGTTAATTTGGAGAGATCCATTTTGGATTCGGCTACCCGTTCGGGATAATGCAAGAACAATTCATATGAGAGGGAAGGTTCATTTTTGGCTTGCATCTCCTCTATCCGTTTAAAAATCTGCTTTCCTTTCACTTTCAGCGATCGTTCGTAAAAAGCGGCTTTTTTCTTGTCTTCCTTCATCAGCGAAAATTCGAAATTGAAAACCGGATTATCACTGATATCCTCGAAGTTGATGTCATTCAGGTAAAAATCACTGAGGCCCTGCACCGAACTGTTGAGCTCAAACTGCGGATCGCCGCCAAACAAAAGTTCATATTTGAAATGATACGCTTCTTCGTTGTAATTGATCAGGTAAACTTTCAGCTTTTCCACCACATCATCTTCAAAAACATCTTTATCGAAAACTGGCAGGAAATTAAGAAAAACACCATCCGCCACCTTCTTACGGGGATTGGATTTCTCCTTCTTCACATTGTCGACAAAAATCTGTTTTTTGGGAACGATTTTTTTCTGCGTGAACATCTTGAAATACGGAAAATCAATTTGGTCCATATAGGCCGGAAATTTTACGCCACGCACTTCTATCAGCACCATTTTCTCATTGATGATTTCCAATACCTTTCCTTCTTCATCGGAGTGAAGCACAATGATCTTATCGCCTATTTGGTATTTCATAGTTTTAAAGTTGATTTGCTAATTAAAGTGCTAAGATGCTAATGTGATCAAAAAAAATTTTAGCATAATCATCAACTAGCCTATTAATCAGCCAGCTTACTCTTCTTGTATCCATAGAGGAAATACACGACCAGTCCAATCAACAGCCAGCTGCCAAACCATTCCCAGTTCATCAGTGTCATGCCTGTTAAAAGATACAAGCAGGTGAGCAATCCCATAACGGGGATGGTTGACCATTTTTTTCGGATGGAAAGGGCAATGATGATGAAAGTGACCACCCAGAAAATAATGGTAGAGACATTATAAGTAACCGAAGCGGTATCTCCATCCAGATTACCCAGATGATGAAAATACTGATGAATGGAGATCATGGGTATCCAACCCAGCAGTATGCTGATGACCAGCAAGCCAATGATAAGCGGGAAGAAAATGGCAGCAGAAAAATAAGGCAAATGAAAACGGCCCTGTGTTTTTTCTTTTCTGGGCAATAGCAATACGCCGCCACATACCAATACGAATGCAAACAACGTGGCGATGCTGGTGAAGTCGAGCACAAAGGTTTTGTCGGTGAAAAGGATTGGCACACCAACGACCAGTCCGGTGATGATGGTGGAGAAGGATGGTGTTTTGAATCTGGGGTGAATCTTCTGAAACACAGGCGGCATTAGCCCGTCGCGGCTCATGCTCATCCAAATACGGGGTTGTCCCATCTGGAAAACGAGTAAAACGCTGGTCATAGCAATAACGGCAATGCCTGAAACTACAAACTGCATCCATCCTACATTCAGGTTCTGAGGTTCAAAAATGAACGACAGAGGATCGCCGATGTTTTCGAATTTTTCGTAGCTCACTGCACCTGTCAATACCAACGTAAGTAAAATATAGATGACGGTACAGATCACCAATGAATAAATCATGCCTTTGGGTAAATCGCGTTGCGGGTCTTTGCTTTCTTCTGCCAGCACACTCACGGCATCGAAGCCGATGTAAGCGAAGAACACCCCTGATACTGCCATCATCACACCGCCAAATCCTTTGGGCATGAAGCTGTGAACGCCTTCGGGATTCAAAGGCAGCCAGTTATGCGTCATGTCGCCATGTATCACCAAATAACCACCTACACCAATGATAAGCAATACAACGGCGAGCTTGAGCAATACCATCACGTTGCTGAAATTTCTGCTTTCTTTGATGCCGATGTACACCAGTCCGGTGATGAGCAGGTTGATGATGAGTGCGGGAATATCCACTATGCAACGAATACCGGCGATGACGGGTGCCTGGTTCCAGGCATTCAGCATTTCCTGATTGCTGGTGCCTGCTTCGATGGCATGTTTCACTTCCATATAACTGGACGACAGATACGCAGGGATTTGCAGCCAGTGCGCTCCGGTAACATCACTGATCTTGTTTAAAAAAGAAGTGAAATAATCGCTCCAGCTGTAGGCCACATAAATGTTTCCAATCGAATATTCCATGATCAGTGCCCAGCCAATGATCCAGGCGAACAATTCGCCAAAGCTTGCATAAGCATAGGTATAAGCGCTACCGGCCACGGGAATGCGACTGGCAAAATCGGAATAGCAAAATGCTGTAAAGGCACAGGCGATGGCTGTAATGACAAACAAGATCACCACACCCGGACCGCCGTTGTAAACCGCACCGCCCAAACTGCTGAAGCTGCCCGCTCCCAGAATGGCGGCGATGCCAAAAAATGTAAGGTCTTTGGTGGTTAACACTCTTTTTAATCCGCCTCCTCCATGACTATCATCACTGCCTTCGGCAACAATTTTATCAACAGATTTGGTGCGAAACAAGGAATTGCTCATATGGGATATTTATTGCGGGAAGATAAATAAAATTGCATTGTCGAACTTAAGCTTCTCTTTGTAAAAGATACATGGCCAGCTTTTGCAATTCAACTTTTCGTGAAGCATCCACATTTATTTTTTCTAGATGTGACATGGCTTCCAAATAATATTTTTCTTTCAGGGATTCGGCCCATTGGTCTGCCTGGCAGGCCTTGTAGATGTCCAGCACTTTTTGCACTTTATCGGGATCATTACAGGACAATTGCTCCATCAGCTTCGCTTTGTTTTCGGCATTAGAGGCCGACAAAGCATGAATCATCAAAAAGGTTTTTTTATTGGCCAGAATGTCACCGCCTACCTGCTTGCCGAATTTTTCGGGATCACCAAAGCAATCCAGATAATCGTCCTGCACCTGAAAGGCAATACCCAGATGCTTGCCAAAAGCATAGAGATGTTGTTGATCATCTTCACTCGCTCCACCAATGATGGCACCCGATTGTAAACTGGCCGCCAATAATACCGAGGTTTTCAGGGTGATCATGTTGATGTATTCATCCAGAGAAACGGTATCCATTTTTTCAAAATCCATATCGAGCTGTTGGCCTTCACATACTTCCTTGGCCGTTCTGCTGAATAATTGCAGCAATTGGGGTAAGACGGCGGCATTGGTTTTATTGATGTATTCGTAGGCCACCACCAGCATCACGTCGCCCGATAGCAAAGCGGTTGAAGAACCGTATTTCACATGAACAGTTTCCCATCCTCTTCGCAAGGGTGCGTTGTCCATGATATCATCGTGTATCAGACTGAAATTATGAAAGAGCTCAATGGCTGTGGCCATCTCGTAGGCATCAGGTTGTATGTTGCCGAATAATTCGTTGCCCATCATTACGGCAACCGGTCTTACTCGTTTACCACCAATCTGAAGAATATACTGTGCCGCATCATAAAGCGTAGATGGCTGTAATGGAAAATGTCGGTTTTGAAAATGCTGTTCGAACGAAGCAGCGAGTTGTGGAAATGAGTGCATAATATTTTGATACTATATTCTTGATGCTTGATTCTTGATACTTGATTCTTGATTCTTGATACTTGATTCTTGATGCTGGATTCTTGATACTTGATTCTTGATTCTTGATGCTGGATTCTTGATGCTGGATTCTTGATACTTGATTCTTGATACTTGATTCTTGATACTTGATTCTTGATACTTGATTCTTGATGCTTGATTCTTGATACTTGATTCTTGATACTTGATTCTTGATGCTTGATTCTTGATACTTGATTCTTGATGCTTGATTCTTGATACTTGATTCTTGATGCTGGTTTCTTATGATACTTGATTATTGATACATGGTACTTGATATTTAATTCCTACTACTTCATCTAAATTCCAGTTTCAACTTACAAATTCCAGTATCCAGATCATCCAGTATCCAGATCATCCAGTATCCAGTATCCAGTATCCAGTATCCAGTATCCAGTATCCAGTATCCAGATCATCTAGTATCCAGTATCCAGGTCATCCATCTTCTACTTCTTCTTTTTCTTCTTCACCCCTCCAATTGATTCGCCTCCGGGTATCACCCATTCGTAATCGAGCTGGCGTTTGTCGAGGTTGGCGGCTACCACACGGATGCGGATTTTGTCGCCCATGCGGAATTTCTTTTTGGTGTTGATGCCTACGAGTGAGTAATCGGCATCATCGTGTCTGAAATCGTCGTAATCACTCAGGTCGCGGATGCTGATCAGTCCTTCGCATTTGTGGTCAACGGTTTCCACCCAGAATCCGAAAGCGGCCACACCACTGATGACGCCATCGAATTCATCGCCAAGAAACTGCTTCATGAATTCCACTTGCTTGTATTTGTTGGCAGCTCTTTCGGCTTCCATGGCAGAGCGTTCACGGTCGCTGCAATGTTTGCTCCATTGCTCCATTTTCTTTTCGGGCTTCACATTTTTATCGATGCATTCCTGCATGATGCGATGCACCATCACATCGGGATATCGACGTATGGGAGAAGTGAAATGACAATAATGTTCAAAGCCCAATCCATAGTGACCGATGTTTTCGGCGGTGTAAACCGCTTTGGCCATGGTGCGAATACCCAACTGTTCGAGCACATGCTGTTCGGGTTTGCCTTGAACTTCACTGAGCAGGTTATTGAATGAAGAAGCTACCTCTTTCTCGTTGTGTAAATCGAATTTATAACCGAATTTTCTGGCGAAGGCCGCAAAAGGTTTCAGCTTTTCATCATCCGGCGTATCGTGAATGCGATAAGGAAAAGGTATGGCTTCTTTGTTGATCTTGATTTTGGAAACATATTCGGCTACCGCACGGTTGGCCAAGAGCATGAATTCTTCAATCAGTTTATGGGCATCTTTACTTTCTTTGACAATGATACCAATAGGTTTTCCTGTTTCATCCAACTGAAAGCGAACTTCGGTTGAGGAGAAATTGATCGCGCCATCTTCAAATCTTTTCTTCCTGAATTGTTTGGCCAGGTCATTGAGCAAAAGAATGGGTTTGAAGTGAAGTCCTTCTTTTGTTTCAATGGTTTGCTGTACTTCTTCATAGGTGAAGCGATGGTTGCTGTGGATGATGGTACGGCCTATCCATTTGTGTTTGATTTCGGCACGGTTGGTGATTTGAAATACAACAGAAAACGTGTATTTGTCTTCGTTAGGCCTTAACGAGCAAAGTTCATTGGATATTTTTTCGGGCAGCATCGGATTCACGCGGTCGGGCAGGTAAACACTGGTGGCGCGACTATAGGCTTCTTTATCCAGTAAAGTTCCGGGCTTCACAAAATGTGAAACGTCGGCGATGTGAACGCCTATCTCGTAATTGCCATTGTCTAAATTGCGGATGGATATGGCATCATCAAAATCTTTGGCATCTACCGGGTCAATGGTGAAAGTGAGGATATCTCTGAAATCTTTTCTCTTGGCCATTTCTTCACGGGTGATTTTGCCGGATAGCTGTTCCACTTCTTTCATCAAAGCTTCTTCAAAGCCGATGGGGAAACCTGCATCAATGATGATTGATTTCATGGCCAGGTCCGATTCGTCTTTTGCCGAAATGATGGATATCACTTCAGCTTGTGGCTTGCGGTCGTCTTTGTCCCATTTTACAAATTTGGCCACAACCCTGTCGCCGTCAACTGCCCCATTCAACTTGTCGGTTGGAATATAAAAATCAGGGAGTGGTTTTTCTCCGGCCACTTCAAAAAATGCTATGTTTTTGTTGATGATTATGCTGCCAATGAATATGGTCTGTTTTCTTTCGGCCACATCTACAATGATGCCTTCCGATCTTTTGCTGGCCGCACCACCCTTTTCTACCTGCACCCTCACCAGATCGCCATGAAAGGCTTTACCGAAATTATTGGGTTTCACCAGCACATCTTTTTCTTGGTCTTCTACAATCACAAAACCCATTCCGCTTCGGCTGATTTCGAGTCGGCCTTTGAGTAGCTGTGTCTGTGATGATTTTTTTGATTTTGCGTTTTTCTTTTGCGTCATACTTTCTTTTGGTTGAATGTTTTTACAGGATTGGATTTTTCAATATACTGCAAAATACAGAAACTATCGGGTATTCGTTTCTCGATTTAAGATATCATCTCACAGGATTATCCAAATCATTGGAATCAACCCAGGTTGTCAGCCGCATTTTTATCCTATATTTACTTTCCACCCAATTGTTTTCGAAATAAATGAACAGAAAAAACTTTCTGCGGTTAAGTTCCATGGGTCTTGCCGCACTGAAACTGCCCCGCTTTTCTCCCACCATGCAAAGACCCGTTGTGGTGTCTACCTGGGATAGTGGTATGCCTGTAAACGCGGAAGCCTGGAAGATTTTATCTACGAAGGGGAAGTCGCTGGATGCCGTAGAGGCAGGCGCCATTCATATTGAAAATACCATCAACTGTTGTGTGGGATTGGGCGGATATCCCGATCGCGACGGCATCGTAACATTGGACGCCTGTATCATGGATGAGAAAGCCAATTGTGGCGCTGTTGCAGGTTTGGAAAGAATCAAGCATCCCATTTCCGTGGCCAGAAAAGTAATGGAAAATACACCTCATGTGATCTTGGTGGGACAAGGCGCTCAACAATTTGCTTTGCAAAACGGATTTCCTTTGGAATCCACCGAACTGTCGGCGGAGGCCAAAGAAGCTTATCAACAATGGCTGAAGAAGTCGCAATATAAACCTGAGGTGAATATCGAATTGAAACAAAATCATGGCCCTTTTGCTCCTCATTTTTTTGATGATGGTACTTTGAATCATGATACGATGGGACTGGTGGCATTGGATGGCCACGGCGATTTGTCGGGGGCGGTAACCACCAGTGGAATGGCGTATAAAGTTCATGGTCGTGTAGGAGATTCTCCGATCATCGGTGCAGGTTTGTTTGTTGACAATGAAGTGGGTGCCGCTACCAGCAGTGGTTTGGGGGAAGAGGTAATCAGGATTTGTGGTACACATACCGTGGTGGAATATATGCGTCATGGCTATTCTCCTGAAGCCGCCTGCAAAAAAGCCTGCGATCGCATTGTGAATCGTGATCCCGAAAAAGCAAAGTCTTTGCAGGTAGGATTTCTGGCCTTGAACAAATTTGGCCAATATGGCGCTTATGCCATTCAGGATGGCTTTGTTTTCAGTGTGAAAAGCGAAACCGAAAATCAAATCCACAAATCGAAATTCTTAATCTGATGTCATCTTGCGTTTTAGAAGTCATTGCTTTCAATATCGAAAGTTGCCATATCGCCCAGCGGGCAGGTGCAGACAGAATTGAACTCTGCGATAATCCCGGTGAAGGCGGTACCACTCCTTCTTTCGGATTTATTAAAGCTGCAAGGGCAGCGGTGAATATTCAATTGTTTCCAATTATTCGGCCAAGAGGCGGCGATTTTTTATACAGTGATGAGGAATTCGAGATCATGAAAGATGATGTTTTGCTATGCAAACAACTCGGTTGCGATGGTGTGGTGATTGGATTGTTGAAGGCTGATGGCACCGTAGATAAAGAAAGGACAGCAGCATTGGTGCAATTGGCTTATCCTATGAGCGTTACCTTTCACCGTGCTTTCGATCGTACAGCCAATCCGTTTGAGGCCATGGAAGACATCATTGCTTGCGGATGCGAGAGGATACTTACCAGCGGTCAACGGCCAACTGTAACCGAAGGTGCCCACATGTTGAAGCAGCTCGTGGATAAAGCCGAAGACCGCATTATCATCATGCCCGGATCGGGTGTGAGGTCGGGAAATATCGAAGGTTTAAAATCACAAACCGGTGCCATGGAATTTCACAGCTCAGCCCGAACCACCCTTCCCTCTTCCATGTCTTACACATCACCTTCGATGCAAGAAACAATGAGCACGGTAATATTGGATGAGGCTGAAGTGGTAAGACTAGTTCGCTTACTCAACCCATAATATTCACTTATCAATAAAAATCTTTTGAGAAAGAAAACGGTATCGACGATTTTATTGCTGTTGATGAATGTAATGCTGTTCGCACAGATGCCACCGATGTTGCTCAACAAAAGTTGGACACTTGAAAATGCAACTCCTTTTCACTGGCATTCATTAAAAAGTCCTGTTCCGGTAACCGCCAACGTTCCAGGTTCGATCTACATGGATCTTTATTTCAATAAATTGATGGCTCATCCTTTTTATGCCGACCATCATCTGAAACTGGGCTGGATTGATTCTTTGTACTGGACGTACCAAACCAGCTTCTTTGTAAGTGATTCCTTGCTCTTGCAAAATAATATCGATCTGGTATTTGATGGCATTGATACCTATGCCGATATTTTTCTCAATCATCGTTTGTTGGGCAGTACCAACAATATGTTCAGGCAATGGATTTTTCCGGTCAAAAAAAGACTGCAACCAGGAAACAATCAACTTCAGGTGGTCATTCATTCGGCAAAAAAATATACAGACAGTTTGGCTCAAACGTATTTGCCTTTACATTATCCCGACAACAATCGTGTGTTTGCCCGCAAGGCGCAATATCAGTTTGGCTGGGACTGGGGGCCTGTTCTTGTTGGCGGTGGCATTTGGAAAAATGTTTGGATCGATGCTTATGCCGATATGTCGAATGTAATGAAGCAACAAAAAGTAAAAGATGAACTGTTCAAGCGCTTGCCGAACGACATGAAACTGGTTCAAAAGAAAGATGAGTATGGAACAAGTTTCTGTTTCGAAAAATCGGGAACGCCTGTTTACATGAAAGGCGCCAACTGGATACCGGGAACGGTTTTTCCGGGGTTGATGAAAAAAGAACAATATACCCGATGGTTGTACAAAGCCAAAGAGGCCAACTTGAACATGCTGAGGGTTTGGGGCGGCGGTTATTATGAAGATGATGAGTTCTACAGTCTCTGTGATTCACTGGGGATCTATGTTTGGCAGGATTTCATGTTTGCCTGTGCCATGTATCCCGGCGACAGCTCATTTATGGATAATGTGAAAAATGAAGTGGAATATCAAGTGAAAAGATTGCGGCATCACCCTTGCATTGTGCTTTGGTGTGGCAACAACGAATCGGAAGAAGGCTGGAAAAACTGGGGCTGGCAAGATCAGTTCCGTTTGCATGGCAAAGATTCGATGAAGGTTTGGCAAGATTATCAAACATTGTTTCAAGATTCTTTGCGTAAATGGGTAAACGAATTTGATGACACTCGTCCTTATGTTTCCACTTCACCCCAAAACGGTTGGGGGCATAAAGAAAGTTTTACAGAAGGCGACAGCCATTATTGGGGGCTTTGGTGGGGATTGGAAGACTGGGAAGTTTTTAAAGAAAAAACCGGGCGCTTTGTCAGCGAATATGGTATGCAGTCGATGAGCAATTATGCTACCATCCGCCAGTACACGCCCAAGTCGGAATTGAACATGAATTCGCCAACCATGGCAGCGCACCAGCGTGCCGGCGAAGGATTTAAAAAACTGAACCATTATCTCCTTCGTTATATGGCCGATTCTGCTTTGCTGAAAAAAATAAATGTGGCCGATTATGCTTACCTCACTCAGTGCATGCAAGCCTATGTGTTGTACAACAGCATCATCACCCATAGAAGTCAGCCTCAAAACAGTGGCACATTACTTTGGCAACTCAACGATTGCTGGCCCGTGACCAGTTGGAGCATCATTGATTTTTTTGAACACCCGAAAGCCGCTTGGTTCGCAGTAAAGCGTGCTTATGACGATACTGTAAAATTGGAAACAGATGAATTCAGTAAAAAGAAATGTATGGCCGCCGGCCAACCAAAAATCAAAATGAAAATAACCGGAACGCACAGTATTTCATTCACTAGCGACCGCGATGCTTATTTTGTGAGCATCAGCTATCCGGGCGGTTATCGTGTTGAGTTATCCGACAATTATTTTCACTTGAAAAAAGGGCAACCCAAAGAAATTATTTTCAACCAAGCTCAAATCAGTGAGTCTTATTTAAGTAACCTTGTCATCACTTCGCTTAATGAGTTGTATGTGAAATATGGCGCGAAGTGATCAATACAGCAATCTGACCTTGATAGTGTGCTTCACTTTTTTCAACAGTTCCAAAGCATTTTTACTGATGTCCTTATCGATATCCAGCACCACATAACCAATGTTGTCGTTCGTTTTGAGGTACTGCCCCAGGATATTCACTTTGTTCTTGCTTAATGTGGCATTGATCTGACTCATCACGCCCGGCACGTTGGCGTGAATGTGCAAAATGCGATGTGCGCCTTCATGTGGAGGTAAGGCGATGGTGGGAATCGTATGAGAACCGGTGCTGGTGCCTTTTTCGAGATAACTCAGCATTTTGGTGCTCACGTCAACGCCAATGTTATGTTGCGCTTCTTGCGTGCTGCCGCCGATATGTGGTGTAAGCATCACGTTTGAAAGTCCTTGTAAAGGAGACGCAAAAACATCACCGTTCTTCTCGGGTTCCACCGGAAACACATCAATGGCCGCACCTGATAACTGATTCGATTCTAAAGCCTGTTTCAGCACTTGCAAATCAACCACTTCACCTCTGGCATAATTGATCAGTATGGCACCGGCTTTGAAATATTTGATGTTGGATTTGTTGATCAAATTCTTGGTAGTATCTATTTCCGGAACATGAAGCGTCACCACATCGCTTTGCTGCAGCAAGTCTTTGAGATTTTTGCAAGGGACGGCATTGCCCAATGGCAACTTGGTTTCCACATCAAAAAAACAGACTTTCATGCCCATGGCTTCAGCCAGTACACTCACCTGAGAACCGATATTGCCATAGCCGATGATGCCCAGTGTTTTGCCGCGCAGTTCATGACTGCCTTTGGCATCTTTCAGCCATACGCCCTCATGGGCCGCTTTATTCTTGTCGAGGATTCTTCTTACCAACACAATGGAAACGCCAATCACCAATTCGGCTACACTTCTGGTGTTGCTGTAAGGCGCGTTGAAAACGGCTACCCCTGCTTTGGTGGCGGCTTTGAGGTCTACCTGGTTCACGCCGATACAGAAACAACCGATGGATTGCAGCTTCTCTGCGGCTTTCAGCACTTTGGCCGTAATCTGTGTTTTACTGCGGATGCCTAAAATATGAACATCGGCAATTTCTTTGATTAATGCGGCTTCGCTAAGGGCTCCGCTTATTTTTTTGACGTTTGTATATCCTGCTTTATGAAAAATTTCAACAGCTGTATCACTGATGTTTTCCAGAAAAAGGACTTTGATTTTTTCTTTGGGATAGCTGGTATTTTTTTGGATGGCCATGAGCGAAAATTCTTATTTTGCGCAAAGATATTCTAACCCGATTATTTTCAATGATTCAATATATAAGAAAAAGCAGAATTTATCTGCTTGGTGGCATGTTGTTGTTGTCTTTACTTAACGGATGTGGACTGGCTACACATCACGAAGAGATGCAGGATGCCGCAATCAGTAAGCTATTTGCCATGCCTGCCGCAGCCAGCATCAATTCTAACAGTGCCATCCAATGGAGTACGCAGTGCAGAAACTGGTTTGATAATAATTTGTTACGTTCCGGGTTTAATGGCGGCATGCTCGTCGCCAAAGGTGGCAATGTGATATTTGAAGCTTATTCCGGTTTTGGTCATTTGAATCGGAAAGATACGGTCAATATCAATACCCCTTTTCACATCGCCTCAGTGAGCAAAACATTTACGGCCATGTCGGTACTGAAACTTTGGCAAGATCAGCTCATCAATCTGGATGACCTGTTTGTGAAATATTTCCCCGAGTTCAATTATCCGGGTATCACCATTCGCAGTTTGCTAAATCATCGCTCGGGATTGCCTAATTATGTGTATTTCATGGAAGACCTGGGCTGGGATACACACAAATTCATCACCAACCAGGATGTGCTGAACACACTCGTACAAAGAAAGTCCGACATCAAAAACATCGAAAAGCCCAACAGTCACTTTACCTATTGCAACACCAATTATGCCTTGCTGGCGTTGTTGATAGAAAAAGTATCGCATCTCCCCTATCCCGAATACCTGAAGAAAAATATTTTCGAACCGATGCAGATGAAAAACAGTTTTGTGTTCACCTCTGCGGATTCTTCCAGAACGACGCCCAGCTACGATTGGCGTGGAGTTGAGCAAGCATTCACTTATCAGGACAAGGTTTATGGTGATAAGAATATTTTTTCCACTGTGGAAGATTTGTACAAATGGGATCGTCTGCTTTCAACCGATCAGTTTTTAAAACCGCATATACTCGAAGAAGCCTATAAACCCTACAGCAACGAAAAAGCAGGCATCAGAAATTATGGATTGGGCTGGCGCATGTATAAGTTTCCGGATGGGTATCAAATCATTTATCACAATGGCTGGTGGCATGGCAACAATGCCGTTTTCATCCGCATGATCAAAGAAGACGCTACCATCATTTTGCTGGGCAACCGATACAATCGCAATATCTACAGGGCGCGCGACCTGATGACGTTGTTCAATGCCCATATCGGTGAAAGTGAAGGAGAAGAGTAGGGAAATTAGTGATTATTAATTAGTGATTTTTTAATCCTAAATCACAAACTTCTAATCACAAATAAGAACCAAACCAGCGCAGCGATTTAAACCTTAAATAAAATTGTATGGCACTCAGCAGAATCTGGTCTTCTTTCATCATTATTGCCATTCTTACCGCTATTTTAAGCATGATGTTCACCACAGAGAACAACAACATGCTTTCCTCGATGGTTACCGGAAAAACCGGGGATACGCTGAGAATCAGCATCAAACCTGTTGTAAAAACTGCTGCCGACAGTATGATGAATGCCGGTGCCGCTTTGTCATCATCCAATGTTAAAACCCTGCCCACCGATGAAAACCATCAGTTGGTCTATAAAATTCAGTCCGCAGACGGCATTGTGGAAACATGCCAAACGGCTGTTACACTTTGTTTGAAGCTGATTGGTTTTTTGGCTTTGTTCATGGGCATGTTGGCCATTGCAGAAAAAGCAGGTGGCATCAGGTTTCTTTCCCGCATTATTGGTCCTTTTTTCAACAAAATATTTCCGGAGGTGCCTGCAGGGCATCCGGCCATGGGACATATGATGATGAATTTTTCCGCCAATCTTCTGGGCCTCGACAATGCCGCCACTCCATTTGGCATCAAGGCCATGGAGTCGCTGCAAGAACTCAATCCGGAAAAAGACAAGGCCTCCAATGCCCAAATCATGTTTCTTTGTTTGCATGCATCAGGCCTTACGCTCATTCCCGTAAGCATCATCGCTCTGCGCGCAGCGGCCAAGGCAGCCAATCCCATGGATATTTTTGTGCCCTGTATGATCGCTACTTTTGTTGCCACGATAGCCGCTTTGACAATCGTGAGCATCAAGCAAAAAATCAATCTTTTTCAACCGGTCATTTTACTTTGGGTGTTGGGCTTGTCGGCAGTCATCTATGCCCTTGTGGCTTATATCCACAGCTTGCCCATCGCTGCCGTACAAACTTTTTCGGGCAACCTCAGCAGCGGAATGATCTTACTGATATTTCTGCTTATCATCCTGGGAGGACTGTACAAAAAAATTGATGTCTTTGACGCCTTTGTTACTGGCGCCAGAGGCGGTTTTGAAACGGCCATCAGAATCATCCCCTATTTGGTAGGTATGCTCGTGGCCATCAGCATGCTACGTACCTCTGGTTTCTTCGACCTGATCATCGATCAGGTGAAACTGTTTTTTCACTGGATCGGAACCGATACCCGTTTCGTGGACGGATTGCCAACCGCCTTGGTCAAACCAATCAGTGGTGGTGCGGCAAGAGGCATGATGGTGGATACGATGAAAAGTTACGGAGCCGATTCCTTTGCCGGTAAATTGTCTTGCGTACTTCAAGGTTCTTCGGATACCACATTCTATGTGATTGCTGTTTATTTTGGAGCCGTTTCTATAAAGAATACACGTTATGCCGTTGGTGCCATGCTCCTCGCCGATTTGGTGGGCATACTTACTTCCATTGCACTGGCTTATTTGTTTTTTATCTAAAGAGAAAACTGAATACTCTTTTTAAATTAAATGTAGAAAAACGGCTTTCCCATCATTTCGTCAAAAAAACATTCATTTGGCGTGAAAACAACAATTGAAAAGATTTTCAATTGGATTTTCTTTGTAAAAAAATAAAGCAGTTAGTTTATTTTACGTATTAAAAACGTAATTTAGTACGTATAAAAGCAACTGTCATGGATACCAAGCTCACCCTTAAATTGAATAAGCACGTGATCATGAAAGCAAAGTCCTTCGCTAAAGAACAGAACACCAGTCTTTCGCGATTGATAGAAAATTATTTACACTCAATTACAGATCAAAGCATGAAAAAGCAGTCCTCTACCATCAGTCCCGTTGTGAAAAGTTTATCAGGAATCATTTCACTCCCCAACGATTTTGAGTTTAAAAAATCTTATGCTGATTATTTATCCCAAAAATATAAATAGTGGAAAAGATTTTTACAGACACCGATATCATTATTGATCTGGTGGCCATGCGTGAGCCTTTTTACCCTCATGCGGCAAGATTGTTTTCGCTAGCCGATCAAGGTAAAATAAAAATATTTGTTTCGGCCCTCACATTTGCCAATCTAAATTATATTATCACTAGACAATTAAGTCATGAACAGGCAAGAAAAGCAATGAGTGCATTCAAATCACTTGTAACCATTCTCCCTTTGACTGAAAAAATAATTGAACTTGCTTTGGTTTCAAAATTCAAGGATTTTGAAGACGGTTTGCAATATCATACCGCCACCGAACATCAAGTTAAAAAACTCATTACCCGAAATCTGAAGGACTATAAAAATGCAAATATCATTGTAATGACGGCAGAACAGTATATCAACGGGTTAAAAGATAAATAGGTTTTCGTGTATATCAGTTTGCAAGTTTTCGAGTTTCCGCGTTTCCAACTTTTTATGTTGTCATGTTTTCGAGTTTCATAGATGTAAACCTAATACCCTTCTTGCCGACATCGCTTTGAGCAAACCTGTAAACCAGTTAACCCTTAAACCCCTTTAAACTTTACCCTTATTCCCCTACCTTTGCGCCTTCTAAAAATCAAGTAAAATGGCATTAAAGGCAGGTATCGTAGGATTACCCAATGTAGGCAAATCAACCCTTTTCAACGCGGTGAGCAGCAGCGCCAAAGCGCAGGCCAGCAATTATCGTTTTTGCACCATCGAGCCCAATACCGGTTTGGTGAATGTACCCGATCCCAGGTTGAATAAACTGGAAGAGCTGGTAAAGCCCGATCGAGTAGTGCCTACACAAATTGAAATCGTGGATATCGCCGGACTCGTGAGAGGAGCCAGCAAGGGAGAAGGTTTGGGTAATAAATTCCTGGCCAATATCCGTGAGGTGGATGCTATCATTCATGTAATTCGTTGTTTTGAAGATGAGAATATTTTAAGGGATGAAGGCCCCATCAATCCGGTTGGCGACAAAGAAATCATTGAGACCGAATTGCAGCTGAAAGACCTGGAAAGCGTAGAGAAGAAAATGCAGCGTTCCGAAAAAATCGCCAAACAAGGCAGCGATCCCAAAATCAAAGAGGAATATGAAATTTTAAAAAGATGCCAGGAGCATTTGAATAAAGGAAAGAACATCTTGTCGTTGGGATTGACCAAAGAAGAATTACCGGCCATCGCCGATTTGTTTCTTCTGACCAACAAACCGATACTTTATGTGGCCAATGTAGACGAGGCTTCTATGCATACCGGTAATAAATTTTCCGCGGCACTGATCGAAGCAGTGAAAAACGAAGGCAATGAAACCATCGTGATGACCAACGCCATCGAAGCACAAATTGCCGAGTTCGACAGTCCGGAAGACAAGCAGATGTTCATGGAAGAATACAAAATGGTGGAACCCGCTCTCGACCGTTTGATTCACTCTACTTACAAGTTACTCAACCTCTCCACTTATTTCACTGCCGGTGTGCAGGAAGTACGCGCCTGGACCATCCATAAAGGCTGGAAAGCCCCTCAGGCCGCCAGTGTTATTCATACCGATTTTGAAAAAGGATTCATCAAGGCCGAAGTAATCGCCTACAACGATTTTGTTCATTACGGCTCCGAAGCCGCATGCCGCGATAATGGTAAATTAAGAATTGAAGGAAAGGAATATCTGGTGCAGGATGGTGATGTGATGCACTTCAGGTTTAATGTGTAACGCTTCGCGTGTTGGTGGTTTTGTCGCTGCGCTCTTTTGGTGTTTTTTGTTTAGGGTTTGGTAGGTTTTGTAAGTTTGGAAGATTATTTTTATTAACCTTCGAAACCCGCGAAACATACTAAACATTTACTATAGTAAGGAACCAAAAAATAATACATCTTACATTCGCTATTTCTTATTCCATATTCCTTATTTTTTATTTCAAATCTTCCTTCTTCCTTCTCCTCGATTTGTTAAACACCATCATCCCTTTGTCAATCCCCTTGCGTAATTGCTTTTGCTCTTCTTCCGGCAGTTGAATGATGTCGTGACATTTTTCACTGCAACAGCCTGCGTATTGTTTTGCACATGCCTCGCATTGTATGAACAGCAAGTGACAGCCTTCATTTTTACAATTGGTGTGGGTGTCTGCCGGTTGTCCGCACTGATGGCATTTGGCAATGATCTCATCCGAAATGCGCTCTCCCAGCCTGTCGTCGAATACGAAGTTTTTGCCGTGGAATTTATTTTGCAGGTTTTTCTGTTTCACATTATTGGCATAATGGATGATGCCGCCTTCCAAATGGAAAACATTCTTGAAACCCTGATGTAGCATGTATGCACTGGCTTTTTCGCAACGGATGCCTCCTGTACAGTACATGATGATGTTTTTTTCTTTTTTATCGGAAAGCATCTCCGCGGCCATCGGCAATTGCTCACGAAAGGTATCACTGGGAACTTCTATGGCGTTTTCAAAATGACCTACTTCATATTCATAGTGATTACGCATATCCACTATCACCGTTTCAGGATCTGATGAAAGTTGGTTGAATTCTTCAGCATTCACATATTTTCCTTTTCGTTCCATGCTGAATTCCGGATCATTGATGCCATCGGCAACAATCTTTTCGCGCAGTTTCACTTTCAATACCCAGAACGATTTGCCATCGTCGTCTACGGCAATGTTCAAACGTAGTCCATTCAGCGGTTCATGGCTGTAGAGATATTGGTGGAAAGCTTCAAAATTGCTTTCGGGCACACTGATTTGCGCATTGATGCCTTCGGAAGCCACATAAATGCGCCCGAAAACTTTCAAAGCATGTAACCCTTTGTAAAATTCATCTCGGAATTCTTGCGGATTGGCGATAGGGAAATAATGGTAAAAAGAGATGGTGATACGATGTTCGGTTTCTTCCATCAGGCGCTGCTTCAGCTCCGCCTGGGAAACCCGGTTGTGTAGTACTGCCATAAATTTCTATTTGATCCTGATGTCAGGAAATCTTGTGAAAAGATTGGATGCTTGCAGGGCAAACCAAATAACAAGGCAAAAATAAGGAATCTTTTTTTGGGGGGTGTATAAAAGAAATGTATGCTTGATTTTTAAAAGGTCAGACTAATGGATTTGCCTCCGGCTGAAGTCTTGTTGATGCTGTCGCCCAGCAAACCGCCAGTACCCAGTACCAAGGAAGAGTTGTGGTATTTTCCATTCATATACCCCGACACAAAATCGAAACGGAATATTTTTAGAATATTTTCCAATCCCACAAAATACTCCACATAGTTTTCCTTTTTTCTGATGTAATAACTGTTGGTACCTACAACCAGGTTCCATTTCCATTGTTTCAGGAAAGGGATTTTGTTGGTGATCATGCCATTGAAGTGATGTTCGAGATGGACTTCACACACGAGCTTTGCCGTGTTTGAATAGGCATAGGAATTCAGCAGCTGGTAGCCATTCACGTAGGATGAAGTGGCCCTGACGGCATTACTGTTGAAATGCTTGTAGTCTTGAATGAAAACCCTTCGGTTGTTTAAAAATCCGCCCAAGGTGAAGTTGTACTTCAGCAAACCGGCCAGCTTCAAATTGCGGTCGTCATTGATTTCCAGGCTCCATTTGTCGAAATCGGCATCGCTGCCCAGAAATCCCGGAATCGCTTTGATGTAGGTGAAAGTGAAAGTGGGATAATTGGATCCGATGGCCACTTTTTGATTAGGAAATTGTATGAACCGTTGTCCGGGTTTCACGCTCATGCGGAAGCCCAGTTGAAATGCCTGGTTCTGTTGTATGTCGTTTACTGTAACTTTTTCCACCGGATAGTTTTCGGTGATGTTCACACTGTCTTTTTTTCTGAAAGTGAAATGTGAAGTGTTGAACAAAGGCATTCTGTTGGCGTATTCGGCCCGTAACGAAAATTTTATGCCCGATTCGTATTTCTTCGAGTAATACAGTGTCAGATATTCCTTTTCGTAGGTCTTCATCTCATTTCGGCCATACATCAGCGTGGTGATGGAGTTGACCAGCGGACTCACAGGATTGTCGCTGTTGTACTGCATGACGGCCTTCCCTCCTGAAACCCTCCATACATCTCTGTTGAGCTGGTCGTTGGAATTTTTGGAAAACCTGATTTCAGCATCGGCCCAGGCATTGAGGTGGGTATTGCTGAATCCATATCTTAGGTTAGGATTCAGTGTCAGTTTGATTTTATTGTGATTAAATTTTCTGTCGTAGTTGCCTACCATCTCCACAACCAATCCTTCCGCCAGATTATAGCCGGTATTGTATATCAAAGCGCCCACGCCCCAGCTATATGGGTTTGTTTTGCTGTAATGGGTTCGGTTGATACCACTGTAAATCACTTCATAGGGTTTCAGTTTTCCCTGACGTTTTTTTAAGGAATCTATATTGTTGGCCCAATAGGAAGAATCTTGTCTTATTTTGAATAAACTGTCTTTGATGCGATAATCATTGGCCTCGTCTTTCTCTAAGGGAACCGGACGAATCGTATCCCAGTATTCCAGCTTTTTCTTATTCACCGCTGTGTCATATTTGATCACCACCTTATCGAATATTTTTTTGTCGAAAGCCGGGTTGATTTCATAGTCGGAATACACGGAAAGAAAATCACCGCCCGCATCGATGGAAAACATTTTTACATTGAAATGCAGCAACTGGTTTTTGGAACGCCAGATATCATCACCTACAGGCACATGCAACTGTGTGATGCGTAAAGTGTCAATCACTTCCAGCTGCGATTCTTTGGTCAATGTAAGGTCGAAGCTGTGAATGCGCCAGTCGCCATCGGTGATGTTGATGATGCCGCTGAACAATGGTTCGTATTTTCTTTTGGGTGTAACGCGTATCGAATTGACCATCTTGCCGTTTTCTTCGAAAGTGCCCAGCATCTTGAATTTGTAGTAATGCAAAGCGCCATCCGCTATCGGCGAAATGTAACCCCTGGATGAAAATCCATTTTTAAATACAGATACATTGTTGGTATACAAACTGATGAAAGTGGGAAAGCTGAAGCCAAAACTGTTGCTGCCACTGAGCCGGCTGCTTTTTACTTCCAGTTTGAATTTGTCGGGTTGTTGGGAATATACTTTCGATACGGATTCCGTAAGATAGATGATGCCGCTGCCTGTGGTGTCGAGCCCCATCACTTTTTTATCTTCATCGGGTACTTTTTGTCCAAATATCTTGTCGGGTAAATTGCGCAAACGGATGATGTCTTTTTCATAAAGGTCGCAGGTGAAACCTTTCACTTGTTCATTGTAATATGTTCTTCTTTTGATAGCCTCTCGAATCACTGCATTGGCAGGATTATCGCCCGATTTGATGACCACTTCGCCCATATCCAGTTGCTGACGTTTCAAAATAAAGTCCACTTGGATGTCATCGTTTAATTCTATCTCCTTTTCAACTGTAGTATAGCCGATATGCTGACAAACCAATATGTATTTGCCGGGTTTCAGACTAAAGCTGTACATCGCTTTATTGTTGGCCGATACCCCTTTTGAAGTGCCTCTTAAAGTAACTGAGGAATATGGCAATGCCATGCCGTTTTCATCTTGTATGAACCCGCTGATTTTTTGTGCGAAACAAATGGGTGTAAGGATTAAAGAAAGAATTAAAAGCGGTAAATGCTTCATGAGTAGCTGATTTTATGAAATTGATACGGTTTGTCTTCCATGTAGCTTGAAAGGAATGTTCACTTATTTTGCAGCAGGACGAACAAACGATCCCGACCAGGCGGCAAAGCCACCAATGACCGCACCGATGCATCCGGTGAGTAAAATCAATTCAATTGGGCTGTCAGTTTTCAGTATCAGTAAAGATATTTTATGGGCCAGCAGATGATCGTTTTTATAACTGATCCACCAGCTCATGCCTCCCCAGAGCAGAAACATCGCAACAAAACCTGAAAGAAATGCCCACCCTCTTTTCTGACGGATGAGCGCGGATACGATATAGCATGCCATGGCAATACTCCACCACGGCAGGTAAATACAAAGCGCAAACGACAAAAGGGCCATCAACAATATGGATAACATAGTTTTCATCGAACATTTCATTTTAGGTGATTAATATTTATCTGGATTGAATTTTAGCTGCGAGAGAATCTCATTTTCCATTTCACTCTTTGGTCTTTCGACTGCTCTATTCTCATCATCCACAAGGGATAATATTTGCCTTCTGTCCATTTGGCAATGCCATCATCGTAAAATCTGCTGCCGGGATTGCCGTTTTGTCCTCCGGGATAAATGCCATAAGCCTCTGTTTCTGACAGCAAATGTACAATCATGCGCCAGCTTGGACCATGATTGGAAGTATTGGCATTGGGAGTATTGGCGCCTCCATTGACTTGCAGATGTTGTGTGCTTAAGGAAGGGATTTTCAACAAATGATCGATATGCGCATCCTGGTAAACACCCCATGATAACTTATTTTCGGATTTAAGTTTTTCGGCTGTGGCTACCGCTTTTTTAAAAGCTTTGGTCATCATCACAGGAAGTGTTTCCACTTCGCCGGTAGTGATGTCATCAACAAAATGATAGGAGGAATCTTTCAGCAGGGCTTCTATCAACGTAGAGGTATATGGCTGCAATGTATTGACCGGTGCATGCTGGTATTCGTCTTGGTAAACCGTATCATACAATGCTTTCCAGGTCAGTTCGTAAATCGTCGGTCTGATGTCGTTGGCGGAGTAGGTATATTTCCATTGCGACAATTCATTCAGATACTGACGTGCAGTGGGATTCAGGTCGATGGGATCGATGTTTTTCAAGATGATGGGCACCGACATTTCGGCCAGCACATTGTAATTGTTGTTTTGCAAATCCATCATGTCTCTCACCGTGATGTCTTGTAAGGCATTCAGCTTTCTGTTGATGATGATGCCACGCGGCATGGGATATTCTCTGCCGAGGTAATAATGATAGGCGGTATCTGTCGGGCGCTGGTTGGCGCTGCTTACAAAACCTCTTTCCGGGTTGTATTGAAATGGTGTTTCATTTTCAGGAATAAAATCCTGCCACAGATAACTGCTGTCGGTGCCGGGCATGATGAAGTCGCCTTGCCCTTCCCACTTGGCCGGAAAACGACCTTGTGTCCGTAAGGCGATGTCGCCATTTTTGCTGGCAAAGACAATGTTTTGTCCGGGTGAAAATAGATAATGTGAAGCCTCGAGATAATCGTTGTAATTTTTAGCTCTGTCGAGCAGATAAAATAGTTTGAACTCATTGCTGTTTTGGTGACCGGCCCATTTTACCGCATAATTCTTTCCCGGGTTCATGTGAGTTTTTCCGGCAAAAGATCCATCATACATTACGGGTCCGAAAATGGTATAAGCTACGGTGTCCAGTATTTCGGGTTTGTCTTTTATCTTGATATGTTCTATTCTTCTTTCTGTTTTTACCCAGGCACTGTCGAACCAGTAGGCATCACGTGAAGGGTCTTTGAAATTGATTTCGTAATAATCCCTCACATCTCTTCCTCCATTGGTGAATCCGAAAGCGCAATAATCATTGTAACCGATGATGATGCCAGGAGCACCCGGAAAGCTCACACCGTAGGTGTTGTGCTCGGGTGTTGAAATTTGCATTTCGTACCACACAGAAGGAAGGTTGAGTCCCAAATGCGGGTCGTTGCACAAAATAGGCGCGCCGCTTTTGGTTTTGGACCCTGCCACCGCCCAGTTGTTGCTGCCGTTTTCTGGATTGGGTTTCTCCACTTCTGTAACGGTAACACTGTCTTTTTTGAAATGATAATAAAGAGAATCCAGCATGGCAGGGGCATGAGGGTGCACCTGCGGTGTGGCGTATACCGTGCCTTTGGGGATGATGGGATCCAACGAATCTTGCACAGCAGGGAATAAGAGGTCGAAATCTTTTTTATTGAAAAAGTTCATGGCATTGGTCATGCCAAAATCGTTATCATGGCCGCAAAGGTCAAATGTCATGTATTTGAGAAACAGGGCCGATTTCAGGTTGTTCCATTTCTCTGGCTGAACGCCCAGCAGTTTATATTCGAGTGGTAAATTGCTTTGGTTCAATGTGCCTATGTAGGCATTGACACCTGCGGTATAAGCATCGCAGGCCGATTTGGTGAGGGGATCAGCTTCCATTTCTTTGAGTGATTGTTCTGCTGCATAAACCATTCCCAGTCTGCGAAACTCACGGTCATGGTCAACGGCAATATCTCCTACCCATTCGCTGATTCTACCCGCAGCATAAAGGGTTTGCAGTTCCATCTGCCAAAGCCTGAAGCGGGCATGCAGATAACCCTGTATGAAATAAGCATCCGTTTCCTTTTCGGCAAACACGTGTGGTACCAGCCTCTTGTCGAAATAGACTTCCGCTTGGCCTTGTAGCGCGTTGAAATGAAGATCGGCAGAATAGTCCATGTCGGTGGCTTCTGCGTTTTGCCAAATGCCTTCCTGAGGAGACAGCAACTTACCCAATGGAGCAGGTAAGATAAGATGGGTATTCAAGGTTACGCAAAGGAAGATGGTGATGGCCGAAGTGATGAACAGATAAATGAATCTCATATAAGATGAATATCGTGTAAATTAAATCAATTTCAGCAAGGCTGCGCCATATCAACGTTCATTATTTTGGTTTGCTTTTTTACCTTTGTCGCATGGAAAAAAATCTGAGCGAACATACCCGCAATATTCTGGGATTGCAACTGCCTACCGATCCTCGCTGGGTCAATCTGGCCGAAATCAGCCTGGCCGATATTCTCACCGATCATGCCTATTGCGAGCAGAAGGCCGCTACCACTTGCATTTCGCTGATTCAAAAAAATCCGGAAAAAACGTTGATGGTCGAAAAACTCAGTCCCATCGTAACCGAGGAATGGGGCCATTTCAGAATGGTGTTGGCCGAATTGAAAAAACGCGATCTCCCGCTGGGCCGTCAAAGAAAAGATGTGTATGTGAACAAGCTGATTGATTTTCAAAAAAAAGGCGGAAGTCCCATGGAAAGATTTCTGGATCAGATGCTCATCATGGCATTGATTGAAGCCAGAAGCTGCGAAAGATTCAAACGACTCAGCGAAGGCATGGATGATGCTTACATGCGCAGGTTTTACAGAAAGTTCATGGAAAGCGAAGCCGGGCATTATACTTTGTTCATCACGCTGGCCGAGCATTACGTAGAGAAGAAAACAGTACGTGACCGCTGGAAAGAATGGCTGGCGTATGAAAAAGAATTAATGGACAGCACCGAAGTTCGCGGCGACAGAATTCATTGATGCGTTGCGAAATGTTTATCTGATCCAATAAGTAATGCCTCCAATGATCTGCAGCATGTTGCCCGATTTCAATGCACCTCGGAATTGCTGTTGTTCCACTGAAGAATAATAAACGAAAGGTTGTCCGTTCAGGCTTTTGATTTTTCCGGCGAAAGCTTTATCGTCAAAAGAGCTGTAATAAGTAAAGTTGGCGGCACCGGTCGACTTGATTTTTCCTTTATAGGCATCATTGTCGAACTGATTGTAGAAAGAGAAATTGAGGTCACCGGCGGATTTGATTTTACCGGCCATCAACGCATCATCATAAACGGTATAATAACTGAACTTCAAGCCACCGATGCTTTTGATTTTACCCACCAGCGATTTGTCTTCGTAACTCCCATAATAAGTGATCTGATTGTTGCCGATGTATTTCAATTTGCCTCTGAAGGCTTCATTGTCGTATTGGCCATATTGCTCTACCCTTCCTTCGTAGGGTTTCAGCGGATGCTCGATATAATTGTTTTGTCCTCTGTCGGCATATAAATCCACACCCCATTCTGCGATAGCGCCATCCGGAGAAATTTTCAAGGTTACATTTTCATTCAGCAATACGCTGATGGTCATGGAACTGCATTGGTTGGTGAAAATAAGTTTGGTGATGCGTTGTGCATAAGAGAAAGTGGTGATGGCAATGGCCAGCGCAGTAATGATTATTTTTTTCATGATGTCGATAAAATAAAAAATAAAAACTTTGTTTTGAACCCTCGAAATCTAAAATCACTGATCACAAATTTTCATTTGAAAACTCTACAGCAATTTGAAGTCTCTAAAGTTAAAATAAATTCCAACATCAACCCAACAATGCCTTTTCAAAAAAAACAATTTCATCTTGTAAGTTCAGGAATGGATGATCTTGTTGCAATTGTTTGGCTTTTTCGAGATGGACTGAAAGGAAATGACGATGTTGAGTCGACGTGGGATTGAACGCCTTGTGGTTTCGGGCCGAATGTAAGAAGGAAAGCTCTTTCATCAGCACTCTCGATGACTCTTCAATACAGGTGGGCTGGAATTTTTCCCAGACATAATTGGTGGCGGCGTAGTTGGGATGCACCAGATCGTCGGCGTAAAACCTGTGGTCGCGCAGATCGTCGATGATCAGTTCATAGGCTGGAAAATAATGGCAATGGGTGTATTGCGCTGTGAGCTGCTCAACGGCCGAAATCAATCGGGCCTTGCTCCTGTTGTTTTCAATAAAGCCATCCCGCAAATGCCTCACCGGACTAATCGTGAAAATGAGGTGCAATTGAGGGTTGAACTGTTTTAGTGAATCAATCATCTTTGAAAAAACCGAAACAGTTTCCTCTGTGGGAATCATTCGCTTGGTGAATTTGTCGGTAGGTACTTTATGGCAATTGGCTACAAATGAACCATCAGCCAATTCGTATACAAATGATGAGCCGAGTGTGATGATCAGCCATCCGGACTCTTTTAAAAAGCGATGCGCAAGTTGTTGTGAGGCATTTATTTTTTCTAATGACAAGGTCTTGTCAACGGAAGAAAAACGAGTATGATGATCCCAACTGCCCCAAATCTCCTGGTGAAAAAATAAATCATCATGTGTATATAAATATGGTTGCAGATAACTGTCGATGGATTTAGCGATGCTCAGCGGATTGAATAATATGCCATGAGGATTGTCAATGATATTGAATTTATGCGCTGATAATTTATGCCCCATTTGTTCGGTAAAACAGGAGCCGATCAGAAATATCTTTTCTTGAAGACTGATCTTCTTTTCGAAAGGTTTTGGTGTGAATTCAAGATGAAAGTGCATACGCTTCAAAACTTTTAAATGAAAATGTCGGCGGCCATGAGTACTGTTTCATCAAATGCATTTTTATCCATTTGAGGCATCAAGTCCAAAGAACTGAAATAATCAGTCATCCAAACGGTATCCATATTGCCCACCAGATTATCACCTGCCATCGGACAGCCACCAATTCCTTTGATGGCGCCATCAAAACGAAGGCAACCCGATTGCAAAGCGGCTTTTGTTTTTTCTTCGCGATGATGGAAAGAAGAATGAAGATGAACACCGATTTCAACCTGTGGCAAGGACGGAATGATATATGAAGTGATGGTACTGATTTGGTCGGCAGTAGCGACGCCAACCGTATCTGCCAGCGATAATGTAGTGACACCAATACCGTTTAATTTATTGGCCCAATCGAAAACGATCTCTTCGCTGTAAGGATCGCCATAAGGATTGCCAAACCCCATGGAAATATATACTATCAGTTGCTTTTGGTGCTTGTTACACAACGTTTGCATTTCTTCCACGGTTTTGAAAGCGGCTTCAATGGAGGAATTTGTATTGCGTTGCTGAAATGTTGCTGAAATGGAGAAAGGAAACCCAAGATAACTGATCTGTTCATAATGCACAGCTTCTTCCGCTCCTCTTGTATTGGCTACAATCGCCAGTAATTTACTTTGAGTATGGCTTAGATCCAATCCTTTTAAAACTTCTTTGGTGTCAGCCATCTGAGGGATGGCTTTGGGTGATACAAAGCTACCGAAATCAATGGTGTCGAATCCAACTTTAAGCAACTGGTTGAGGTAAGCTATCTTTTTTGCTGTAGGAATCAAATGCGGCCAGCCTTGCATCGCGTCACGCGGACATTCGATGAGTTTGATAAACTTTTGCATAAAGCTTTTAAGTTTAATATAGTAGAATTAATAAGTCTGGTAAGTTGGGTAAATTTGGTAGGTTCATCCTACATAACTTTCAAAACCTCCAAAACCTCCAAAACCTCCAAAACCTCCAAAACCTCCAAAACCTCCAAAACCTCCAAAACCTCCAAAACCTCCAAAACCTCCAAAACCTCCAAAACTTATTTATTGACGCTGCCTCGACACTTCATACAAGATCACACCGGTGGCTACAGATACATTCAGCGATTCAAAATCGCCGGGCATGGGAATGGAAAATTGCTCGTCGCAAATTTTCATCAAAGCCGGATAAATGCCATTTTCTTCTCCACCCATCACAATAGCACAAGGTTCGGTAAAGTCTACTGTAGCTATTTCTTTTTTCGCAGTCATTTCGCTGGCATACACCTTGATGCCATTGAGGTGCAGTTCATCCACAGCTTTCATCAATGAACTTACGCGGCAAACGGCAATTTTATCCAGGGCTCCTGCGGATGTCAGTACAGCATCTTCATTCAAACTGCCCACTCCTTTTTCCGGAATGATGATGGCATTCACCCCAAAACAATAAGCACTTCTGGCAATGGCCCCGATGTTTCTGATATCCGTTACGCCATCCAAAATGATGAACAAAGGTGATTGGCCTTGTTCCACTACAAATGAAATTACTTGCTGCAAATCCTGGTATTGAACACGGGCAATCTGCGCCACACATCCTTCGTGATTGAAGACATTGAATCCATTGAGTTTCTCAACGGGAACCTTATTGATGGGAACCAGTTTTTCCTGTGCCAATGCACGCAATTCATCAATCACAGGCCCATGCACATTAGATTGTAGATAGATTTTTTCGAGCTGTCTGTTTTCCTTCAAGGCATTGATGACAGCTTCACGTCCTACGATCAAAGTGTTTTTCTTGGGACGCTGATGTTGATGTCTGAAATTTTTCACGGGTCAAATTTACTCTTTATGTGGCTCTAAAATGATTTTTTAGATGTAATTATAAAAGAACAGCCCCGTCGAAGATGACAGGGCTGTTTGGTTGGGTTTGTTTTGATTGCTTTATTTTAAGCGGAATGCTTTTTTTACTTCTTTAACGGCATCCAGTTTTTCCCAGGTGAAGAGTTCAACCTTCTTGGTAACTTTTTTTCCATCGGGAGCAATGAATGTTTTTTCCACCACTTCATTTTTGCGGCCCATGTGTCCGTAAGCAGCTGTTTCGCTGTACATAGGCGTACGCAGTTTCAATCTTTGTTCGATGAAATATGGACGCATGTCGAAACATTTCATCTTCATGATCATGTCGGCGATTTGTCCATCTGTCAGCGCTACTTTAGCAGTACCATATGTATTTACATTGATACTGGTAGGTTGTGCAACACCGATAGCATAAGATACTTGTACAAGCACCTCATCGCACAATCCGGCAGCCACCAGATTTTTAGCAATGTGACGTGTGGCGTATGCAGCCGAACGGTCAACTTTGCTTGGATCTTTTCCGCTGAAGGCACCACCACCATGTGCACCTTTACCACCATAAGTATCCACGATGATTTTGCGGCCGGTAAGTCCTGTATCGCCATGCGGACCACCAATCACAAACTTTCCGGTGGGATTGATATGGTATTTGATTTTGTTGTTGAAGAGATGAGCGTATTTGGGATATTTCGCTTTCACTCTTGGAATCAGAATATTGATGATGTCTTTTTTGATTTTGGCCAGCATGGAATCATCTTTACCAAAATCGTCGTGTTGTGTAGATACTACAATTGCATCAATACGTACCGGTCTGTTGTTGTCGTCATATTCCAATGTAACCTGACTTTTCGCATCAGGACGGAGATATTTGATTTGTTTGTTTTCTCTTCTCAGGGCAGCTAGTTCGAGCAACAGTTTGTGCGCCAGATCCAAAGCCAGTGGCATATAGTCATCCGTTTCATTGGTGGCATAACCAAACATCATGCCTTGGTCACCAGCCCCTTGTTCTTCTTTCTTTTTTCTTTCAACACCCTGGTTGATATCTCCTGATTGTTCGTGAATAGCCGAAAGGATTCCACAGGAGTTGGCTTCAAACATGTATTCGCTTTTGGTGTATCCGATTTTACGGATCACGCCGCGGGCAATTTCCTGTACATCAAGATAGGCCTTGCTTTTAACTTCTCCTGCAAGTACCACCTGTCCAGTTGTTACCAACGTTTCACAGGCTACTTTACTGGTAGGGTCAAAGGCAAGAAAGTTATCAATCAGTGCATCACTGATCTGGTCGGCCACCTTGTCGGGATGTCCTTCACTAACTGATTCGGAAGTAAATAAATATGGCATGGTTAATTTTTTGAGATGGCAAAGATAAGGATAGACATACTAAACTGCCAAGCAGCACAGGATGATAATTTTATCGTGGGTTCAATTATTTGATCTTTGAATATATAATACGTAAACGCATACGGTAGGCGGGATTGGTATTGGCACCTCCTCCCACTTTCACACTGCCATAAGCAATGGCATTGAGGTAAGGGATCACTTCATTCGTTACATATTGAGGATAAGAAAAGCTTTGCGCCGGGAACAATCGCATTCTATAGCTGGTGGTATGTTTGGTGGCAATTTGCTGCACATACCTGGTCATGTTGATGTTGTAATAAGATTGATTGCCCATTGGTGTAACCCGCTGCTTGATGATGCCGCCAAAGTAATTGGTATTTACTTCGCCATTGTAAGGGAAGTAAGGAACACCTGCGGTTTTATAATCGGGATCGTAACTGAGTGTTGGATTTAAATCGAAGTAAATCGGTTTCCATTTGTTGAGGCCTGAATCAATCAAATCGAGATACATGCTGTTGCATTCTTTGTAAATGGAATTGTTGATGGGGTCAGGTATGGCAGAAATCTGCAATTCTGCACGATGGATGATGCGGTTGGGATAATTGGTCAAGCCCGGAATTTCCAGATTGGCAAATGTGCCCGGTGTGGTTTGTAAGTAAAGTTCCTGGTCGCCACTGGGTAATGCATTTCTGAAGCGACTGATTTTATTGGCCACAGACGATACACGAACCACCTCTCCATTAAGTCCAGAATTGAAATAGAAATTAGAATAAACAGAGTCGACAGGACCGCCGTTTTTCTTTTTATAATGAAATTCAAGTCTGGTTTGCTGGTCTACCAGATTCACATACATCAACGCATTGCCCGAGTTGCAAACCACTGCAAAGCCGTTGTTGAAAACCCTGAACAATGAATCGGTAGAAAGGGCTTTATTTGTAGAAGTGTCGCGGGTAAACAAAGAATCACGGAATGAATTATATAGTTTGATGCGGATCTGATTGGTCACCGAATCATGTAAGCCCACTTTTGTATAGGTGCCCATTCTTCTGATGTCAATAGTTTTAGGATCGCTTAAAGCACGACTCACCAAAGGCTCGTAGTTGATGGTGCGGTTATATTGAACTGAATCCCACTCACCGTGGTTGGTGGGCGATACTTCATATACCTGCAATTGCAGTGGCTGGGTGCTGTCGCCCCAAAAAGTTTTATAGCTTAAACAAAGTACCACAGAGTCGGGTTGAACGATGGTGTCTTTGGGGATCTGCCCGATGAAATAGGGATAGTACGGTGGTTTGAACTGAAGGAACAATTTAGCGGTGGTAGCTCCCATCAAAGGATCATTGACGCGGCCCACCACATACTCTTCACTTTTAGTCAATTTGGTGGTGTCTTGGAATGCGCCGGTAAAAGCACCTTGAGTGGTGATGACATCCAGCGTATCGGCAAAAGTATTCACGTTATCGACTTCAGGAAGCAAATCGTCGCCGAGCGTTGTGGTATCGAGCTTGGTACAGCCCCATAGAAGTAATGAAAAAAAGAAAATGGACAAGAAAGGAAACCTTAGAAATCTTTTAATCACTATGATGGATTTTGTAAATTGAAAATTGTTGCGTGTAACATTTGCAGGCATTGAAAATATATTGAAATGCCTTAGGGTCAACTATTTGGCAAGATCGGTATACAATTGTAAATAGTCTGTTAAATCAGATTCGGCATCAAATTTCAGCACTTTTTTACCTTTTACTTTTGAAAATTCATCGGCCAGTTTTTTCTCTACATCTTCCGAACCAAAAGTGATAGCATCGGAGTATTGTGCACCTCCGCGGAACATGGCGGTGTTGTTTACGTCTTTAAAATATTCCAGTTCCTTTTTGGTTACATAATCGTTAATGGTGGCCAGCTTCAAAAAGTCAGCACCAAGCTTTTCTTTGAAAGTATTGTTGCCGATGGTAAAAACAACTTTACTGTTGCTGAAAACAGGCTCTTTTTTATAAGCCGAACGGATGAACATAGGAATCAAGCCAGTCATCCAGCCACTACAATGGATGATGTCGGGTGGCCAACCGAATTTCTTCACCGTTTCCAATGCGCCTTTGCAAAACAACACAGTTCTCAAGCCATTGTCATCAAACCATTTGTCTTTTTCATCGGTGAATATGGATTTTCTTTTAAAGAAATCTTCATTGTCGAGAAAGTAAACTTGCAATCTTGCATTGGGCAAAGAAGCAACTTTAATCACCAGCGGATAATCGTCGTTGTCAATGGTTACATTGATACCGGAGAGGCGAACCACTTCGTGTAGACGATGTCTACGTTCGTTGATGACACCAAACCTTGGCATGATACATCTTACCTCAAAATTATTCTCGTTAGACAATACAGCCAGCTTGTTGACCACCTCTGCAAATTCTGTAAGTTCCAAATACGGAGAGATCTCGTTGGCTATAAATAATATTCTTTTCTTTGTTGACATTTTACTGGGTTAAATGCGCAATTTTGTGTTGGGGTGGCAAAAATACTGATATTTTGCCGAAAAATGTGTGTCGTTTAACCATTCGTCCTTTAAACAAACCCATATGATCATTCTAAAAACTGCATCTGCTATCCAGGATAAAGTAATGAACTTCCGAAAAAATGGAATGAAGATTGGCTTTGTTCCAACTATGGGTGCCTTGCATGAAGGGCATATCTCATTGATTGAGCAAGCTATAAAATCTAATGACATCACTGTTTGCAGCATCTTTGTTAATCCTACTCAATTCAATAATCCCGAAGATTTCAACAAATACCCGAGCACCATAGAAAACGATATAGATATGCTGGAAGCGGCAGGTTGTGATATTGTATACATTCCTTCCGTTGAAGAGATCTACCCCAAAGATTTCGTTCAGCCACATTATGATTTGGGTGATCTCGAAACCAAATTAGAAGGTAAATACAGGCCCGGACATTTTCAAGGCGTTTGTATGGTGGTTGAAATACTATTGCGTTCCATTCCCTGCCATATTTTATACCTTGGGCAAAAAGATTATCAGCAATGTATGGTGATTGAAAAAATGATTCAGCTTACCGGATTGGATGTTCAGCTGGTGATATGCCCAACGGTAAGAGAAGCAAACGGATTGGCGATGAGCAGCAGAAATCGCAGGTTGTCGGAAGCTGAAAAAACTAATGCGCTTGTGATATTTGAATCAATGCAAATTATTAAAAATCAGTTACATTCTGAGGTTATTGATAAATTAATTCAAGATGCGACTGAGCGGTTAGCGCGTCATGGATTTCAAATTGATTATATAGCGCTTACGGATCGTACGCTTCACGATATTCAAGTTTGGAATGGAGCAGATGCTGTTGTGGTACTCATTGCCGCTACAATTAATCAGGTGCGATTGATTGATAACATGACCATCGATTAATTCAAACAGTACAGCTGCTGTTTTAAAAAACTGCTTATATTGTAACTGTTATGGGTAAAAGGATTCTTCGTTTCCTGCAATATTTCATTTTTCTGGGTGGCGGAATTTTTCTTGTATGGTGGCAATTGAAATCAATGACTCCTGCCGAAAAAGCCGAATTCACCTTTTCGTTGTCTCATGCCAACTTCAGGTTGTTGATTCCTGTGGCAGTGATGAGTTTGCTCAGCCATATCAGCCGTTCGATGCGCTGGAAATTGTTGATGGAGCCTTTGGGGTACAAGCCAAGTCTAATGAATGCTTTTGGTGTAACCATGGTTGGTTATCTGGCCAACTCGGCCATCCCAAGGTTGGGTGAGATATTGAAATGTACACTGCTGGGTCGTTACGAAAAACTGAAGGTAGATAAGCTGGTGGGTACCATCATTGTAGAAAGGAGCTTTGATGTGATCTGTTATATCTTTTTAGTTTTTATTACAGTTATTCTTCAATTCGACAAAGTAGACACCTACATTAAAGAGCACATCCATTTACCTAATAATACAATGGCAGTTCCATTTTGGGTAAAGCCCCTTGTTTTTTTAGTGCTCCTTTTGCTATTATTCTTACTTATCAGAAAATTATTCAGAAGATTAAATCATGTTCCCTTTATCCATAAGGTCAATAGTTTCTTTTCAGGCGTAAAAACCGGATTTACTTCTATTCGACAACTGAAGAAAAGGAAGCAATTCTTATTGCATACTGTTTTTATCTGGGCCATGTATCTGGGGCAGATTTATGTTGGTTTCAAGAGTATGGAGGGCACGCACCATCTGGGTTTACAGGCTGCGGTTTCTGTACTTACGCTGGCCTCTTTGTCGATCATCATTACTCCGGGTGGCATCGGCTCCTTCCCTATTTTTGTAATGGAAACACTCACCCTTTATCAAATTCACGAGCCGCTGGGTAAAGCTTTTGGCTGGTTGATGTGGGGCGTTTCCACCGGATTCATCATTTTCTTCGGTGTCATCTGTCTTTTGATATTACCTTACATCAATAATAAAATAAATGAAAGCAACACAGCACATCCATCATAAGATTTTCAGTACAGATGAGATTGTCAAAGAAGTGGCCCGTCAAAGGCTGAAAAGCAAAACCATAGTATTCACCAATGGTGTTTTTGATCTTTTACATCAGGGACATTTGGCCTCTTTACAGGAAGCGGCATCGCATGGTCTTTTTCTGATTGTGGGATTGAATGCCGATAGCTCTGTCAAAAGGCTTAAAGGCTCTGCACGTCCGGTGAATGATGAAACCACCCGTGCGCAAATTTTGGCTAATCTAATGGTAGTTGATGCCGTGGTTGTTTTTGATCAGGACACTCCCCTCGAACTCATCGTCAGCATCATGCCCGATGTGCTGGTCAAAGGCGGCGATTATACAATTGAGCAGATTGCAGGCGCCAAAGAAGTGATTGCCAATGGAGGCAAAGTAGTGCTGGCGCAAATCATCGATGGTGTTTCCACTACCAGAACCATTGAAAAAATGAGAAGTTGATGACACGTTAAGGTGTCCTTTTTGTTAGTTTTCTAATTTTAGCGTCAACCACCTATCTGTTCCTCAAATTCCCTATTTTTACGCCTTCGCGAATGCTCCGGACTTGTTTTATTCTAATGCAGAGCCAACTCCTTTTTCGCCTTCATCATTAAAATCATAATCATGTCGGTTCAAAAAGAAGTGAAAAAAATTACTACCAATACCCTTCAGAAAATGAAGGACAACGGCGAAAAAATCGCCATGATTACGGCTTACGATTTCTCCTTCGCTCAACTCTTTGATAAATCTTCCATTGATGTCATTTTAGTGGGCGACAGCGCCAGTAATGTGATGGCAGGTCATGAAACCACTTTGCCCATCACTTTGGATCAGATGATCTATCACGCACAAAGTGTGGTGCGTGGCATTGAGCGTTGTCTGGTAGTAGTGGACATGCCCTTTGGTTCTTATCAAGGCAACTCTAAAGAAGCGCTGAACTCAGCCATTAGAATTATGAAAGAAACCGGTGGACATTCAGTGAAGCTGGAAGGTGGCGAAGAAATTGTAGAGTCAATCAAAAGAATTGTGGGTACCGGAATTCCGGTGATGGGTCATCTTGGTCTTACTCCACAAAGTATTTATAAATTTGGCACCTACACTGTTAGAGCCAAAGAAGAACATGAAGCTGCCAAATTGAAAAGAGATGCGTTGTTGCTGCAGGAAGCCGGTTGTTTTGCTATCGTCCTCGAAAAAATCCCAGCCGCTTTAGCCAAAGAAGTTTCAGAAAGCTTGCACATTCCCACCATAGGCATTGGCGCAGGTAATCATTGCGATGGACAGGTTTTGGTGATGCATGACATGCTGGGCATCAACACAGAGTTCAAGCCCCGTTTTCTCAGAAAGTATCTCAACCTCAGCGAACAAATTCATAATGCAGTAACTCAATACATTTCAGATGTGAAGTCGGGCGATTTTCCCAATACATCTGAACAGTATTAACCTGATCGCTTTTTATCCAACATGTTTGATTTTTGGGAGCATAAGTTTGTAACTTCGTGGCTCAAAAATTTTACACATGGACTTTCTCAAATCATTACAGTTACAATCACTGAATAACGGTGTTTCAACCGGCGCCAATTGGATGAAAACCAAATCGGCAAAACTCGAATCTTACTCACCTGTAGATGGCCAACTAATTGGCGCTGTATTATCTGCCGACAGAAAAGCTTATGATGATGTGGTGGCCACTGCTCAGCAAGCTTTTGAAACCTGGCGTTTATGGCCTGCTCCAAAAAGAGGAGAAATCGTTCGTCAGATTGGCGAAGAATTGCGTAAGCATAAAGATGCTCTGGGAAAATTGGTGAGCTATGAAATGGGTAAAAGCCTGCAGGAAGGTTTGGGTGAAGTGCAGGAAATGATTGATATCTGCGATTTTGCGGTTGGTCTTTCTCGACAGTTGCACGGTTTGACCATGCACAGCGAACGACCAGGGCATAGAATGTACGAACAATATCATCCTTTGGGAATTGTAGGCGTTATCTCCGCCTTCAATTTTCCAGTTGCGGTGTGGAGCTGGAATAGCATGCTGGCTTGGGTATGCGGAGATGTTTGCATCTGGAAGCCCAGTGAAAAAACTCCTTTATGTGGTGTTGCTTGTCAGAAAATCATTCAAACGGTTTTCAAGAAAAATAATGTTCCCGAAGGTGTCAGTTGCTTAATCAATGGTGGACGTGAAGTGGGTGAATGGATGAGCAATGATACACGTGTGCCTTTGGTTTCGGCCACCGGCAGTACGAGAATGGGCAAAGCCGTAGCAGCAGCTGTTGGTCAACGTTTAGGTCGCTCTTTATTGGAATTAGGTGGCAACAACGCCATCATTATTTCCAAAGATGCCGATCTGGCGATTGCCATCACTGCAGCAACGTTTGGGGCTGTGGGCACCGCTGGTCAGCGTTGTACCACCACACGCCGTCTCATCATCCATGAAAAAATATACAACAAATTCAAGGAAAAACTGGTGAACGCCTATGCGCAACTGAAAATAGGCAATCCGCTCAATGAAAAAAATCATGTGGGTCCGTTGATCGATAAAGATGCGGTAAACAATTATCTGGCGGCCATTGAAAAATGCAAAGTCGAAGGCGGAAAATTCATCGTTGAAGGTGGTGTGCTAAAAGGCAAAGGATTTGAAAGTGGATGCTATGTGAAACCTTGCATTGCAGAGGCTAAGAACTCCTACGAGATCGTACAACACGAAACTTTTGCTCCCATCCTCTACATCATGAAATACAAAACCATGGAAGAAGCCATTGCGCTTCAAAATGGGGTGCCACAAGGCTTGTCTTCTGCAGTGATCACCAATAATCTTAAAGAAGCCGAAAGATTCCTTTCTCATGCGGGTAGTGATTGTGGTATCGCCAATGTGAATATCGGAACCTCAGGTGCGGAAATCGGAGGCGCCTTCGGTGGTGAAAAAGAAACAGGCGGTGGACGCGAAAGTGGAAGCGATGCCTGGAAAGTGTATATGCGCCGCCAAACCAATACCATCAATTATTCCGACAAGCTCCCGCTGGCTCAGGGAATCAAATTCGATCTTTAATTTTTTTATAAAATAAATTCCGGTGGATTGATTTCAACTGCAATCGGATAATTTCAACGTTCTAAAAATATACAGTATGAATAAAAGGTACACATTGCTACTTTCAGCCTTCATGGTTTGTTCGGGAGTATTTGCACAAAGCACGGAGGCTACATCCGAAAAAAGATCACCTAATGGCTGGCATCTTATGGATAAAGTTGATTCCGGCTATAATGGCATCAGCGTAGAAAAAGCTTACAGTTTCCTCAAAAGTAAAAACCTGAAAAGCAAGAAAGTGCTGGTAGCCGTCATCGATAGCGGAATTGATACGCTTCATGAAGATCTTAAACCTGTTCTGTGGGTAAATCCTAAAGAAATCGCCGGCAATGGCAAAGACGATGACCATAATGGATTTATTGATGATATCCATGGCTGGAACTTTCTGGGTGGAAAAGACGGAAAGAATGTGAAGGAAGACAGCTATGAAGGAGCACGTGTTTATCATGCTTTGAGGGCCAAGTGGGGCGATAAAGAAGTGAATGCCGATACTTTGAAAGGTGCAGATAAAAAATCATACGAAATGTATGTGAAGGCCAAAGACAAAGTAGTTGGAGAAGTTAATATGGAAGAAATCTCCTTTTTGAAAGGTATGTTCCCCGATTTTTCTGCAGGAGATTCTATCTTGAGAAAAATAATCGGAAAAGAGGAATACAATGCCAATGATCTGAATAAGATTACCTCAACCGATATTACTGATAGAAAAGCCAAAATGGCGCGTGGATTGATTTTGCAAATCAGCAAAGCCAATGGCAGTGATGAAATTTCCAATCAGCAATTGCTTGATGAAATCGGTGCTCAATTGCGTAAAGCTGATGCAGCAAAAGTTCCGCCTCCCACTTACAGACAAGATGTGGTGAAAGATGATGAGTCGAATTTGAATGACCGCAATTATGGCAATAATGACGTGATGGCCTCTACCCCATTTCATGGTACGCATTGTTCGGGTATCATCGGTGCGGCAAGAAAAAATGGTGTGGGAATTGATGGTGTGGCCGATAATGTAAATATCATGATGGTTCGTGCGGTACCCGATGGTGATGAGCACGATAAAGATATTGCCAATGCTATCCGTTATGCAGTTGACAACGGCGCCAAAGTAATCAGCATGAGTTTCGGTAAGGATTTTTCTCCGGAAAAAAGATGGGTGGATGAGGCTTTCAAATACGCTGAAAATAAAGGTGTTCTGCTGGTTCATGCCGCAGGAAATGATGCAAAGAATATCGATACGGCAGATAATTTCCCCAATCCTGTTTTTGAAAACGGAACCGGCAGAGCTAATAATGTGATTACAGTGGGCGCCAGCGGTGATTGGAAAAATGGAGGACTTACGGCATCTTTTAGCAACTATGGTAAAAAAGAAGTAGATGTATTTGCGCCAGGCGTTGGTATTTATTCTACGATTCCCGGAGGAAATACTTACGGGAATGCCAATGGAACAAGCATGGCTTGTCCTGTGGTTGCAGGTATCGCCGCATTGATCATGGAATATTATCCCAGCTTAACTGCTACTCAAGTAAAATCAATTATTGAAAAATCTGCATTGGTAGCCAAAGAAGAAGTAAAAAAGCCAGGCACCGATGAAAAAGTTCAATTAAGTGATATCTCAAAGACCGGTGGTTTTGTTAATGCTTATGAAGCTGTAAAGCTGGCGGATGAATTGTCTAAAACCAAAGTGAAAACAGCCGTAAAGAAATAGAATTAAAAAAAACTAATTCGAGTTGAACCGCAGCAAAAGCTGCGGTTTTTTGTTTACCACAAAGGTCTTCAGTCAATTATTGTGTTCTTGGTGATAAACTTTGTGTGCTTTGTGCATTTTCACCACAAAGGCCACTAAGCAACCACAAAGGTCACCAGTCAATTATTCGTGTTCTTAGTGATAAACTTCGTGTTCTTTGTGTTTAAATTCTTAACACAAAGAACACAAAGTAACCACAAAGTTCATCAAGCAATTTATTGTGTTCTTAGTGTAAAACTTCGTGTTCTTTGTGTTTAAATTCTTAACACAAAGAACACAAGGGAACCACAAAGTTCATCAGTCCTTCAATTGTGGTTCAGACAAAAAAAGCAGCCGAAAAAGCTGCTTTAGATTTATTTTTGTTTGAAATCTTTACTCAGGGTTCTTTACATCTGACCTGACAAGGTTGTTTTGAAGTATGACTTTCTCCAGTGTTTTTACCGTTTCATCAATATACACATCACTACTTCTGAATTTGATCCATTGTCTGTTTTTTTCAATTTTGTCTTCAGCACTGTTAACATTTGCTGTATCTGCAGAAGGGATGACGAAATTCATGGCTTGTGGCAACTTGTTCAATTCTTCCATTCTTTTAGAGATGGCTTTCAATTGCGTCTGATCATCCCTGTATTTGGTGATATTCAATGAATAGTCTTTATTCATGTATTTTTCTAGCCACTCAATGTTTGTTTTGAGGCTGCTAAAAACACTGTTTTTCTGGGCTTCTTCGTTTACTACAGATGTGATGTTTTGAAACGGAAAATCGTTCTTCCAGATTTGATAATCGGCTACTGCAATTTCATCCCAAGGTAAAGCGGCGTTGTTGTCTCTTTCTCTGAATTTCATATAATCATAACGGTCAGGGAGTATAATGTCGGGTTTAACGCCTCTCAATTGTGTAGCTCCTCCATTGATGCGGTAGAATTTCTGTAGTGTAAGTTTTACATTACCCAGGTCTTCTTCATTCTTATTATTGGACAACTGTAAAATCTCATTCTGCATGCTCAAGGGAATGCTACGCTGAACAGTTCCTTTTCCATAGGTTGATGAACTGCCTATGATGATACCTCTTTTGTAATCCTGAATAGCTGCAGCGAAAATCTCAGAAGCCGATGCAGAAGCCGCATCTACCATTACTGCCAATGGGCCATCATATTGTACTCTGTCATCTCGGTCTCTCAAGATACTTGGTTTTTCATCTCTTCCTTTTACCTGACAAACCGGGCCATTTGGGATGAACAGTCCTACCATTTGAACAACATCATATAAAGAACCGCCACCATTTCCACGTAAATCCAGAATGATGCCGTCAACTTTTTCCGCTTTTAGTTTTTCGAGTTCTTTGGCCACATCCACTGCACAGCGGGCGCCATTGGGTCTTTCGAAATCGGCGTAGAATTCTGGCAGATAAATGTATCCTATTTTATTTTTTCCATTGATGACTGCTGATTTTGCAAAAGTATCTTCCAATTTGATATCGTCTCTGATCAGACTGATTACTTTAATTGAACCATCAGGTTTTCTTACGGTAAGTCGGACTTCACTACCCTTTTCAGCTCCACGAATCAGTTTAACGGCGTCTGAAACAGCATAACCAGTAACATCTACAGGCTCCTGATTGCCCTGTGCCACTTTGATGATTTCATCGTTTTCGCCAAGCTCATGACTTTTCCAGGCAGGGCCTCCACTTACCAGACTTGAAATTTTGATTTTGCCGTCATCTTCTTTCAGTTGAGCTCCAATACCAAAAAAACGACCACTCATGGTTTCATTGAAAGATCGATAATCGATGGGTGGAAAATAATTGGAATGGGGATCCATCAATCCTGTGATGGTATTTATAAATACACTAAAATCTTCTTCTTCTGTTTCACGTGTTTTCTTGGTTGAGAAATACCTGTCCATTTGTTTGCGGACCTGGTCTCTGGCTTCACGTTCCAGAGTACTGTCAGCTTTGAGTACAAAATCTTTTTTATCCTTGTTTTTCTCACGGTCATCTTGCATGTCAACAAATCTCGCTAAAACCGCATACTTTAATCTTCTTCTCCATTGGTCAGTTCTCTCATTTTCATTTTTAGGGTAATCATATTTTTCGGGATCCATCTGGATTTTCTCGTCAGTTGTAAAATCAAATGGTTTTTCCAATAAAACTTTAAATAAAACGGCTACCTCATCTCTCCTTTTTATATACACTTCATTAATGGCGTAAAAGGATTCCAATGGAGCATCATGAATCTCATCATCTACTTTGGTATCAAATTTTTTGAACTTTTCGATATCAGAACGAAGGAAGATGGATTTCTCATCATCAAGATTTTGAGTGAATTTTTTTATTACACTCTTGCTGAACTGATCATCGATTTTTTTGGGACTGTAGTGCCCATCTTCTAGGAGGATGCCGACTTTATGTAGAATTTTCTGGTGTCTGGTTTTGGGGTCATCGTTGTCATTTCTGCCCTGGCTTTGGTAGCTGAAAAATAGTCCTAAACCAGTTAGGACTATGATTACCGGAATAAAATTTCTGCTCATAATAAATTTTGCAATTTTGTGCATATTGTAAAAATAAAGGAAAATGCACTTTTCCTTTGGTCATAAACGATGGATTCTGAATAATGTTTTGTTAAAGGGAATTTTATTTTGAAGATGAAAAAAATAATCAAAGTATCCGTGAAATAAAAATAAAAAATCCCGCATTTAGCGGGATTTGGGGTGGATGATGGGGCTCGAACCCACGACCCTCAGAATCACAATCTGATGCTCTAACCAACTGAGCTACAACCACCATTTGTGTAGGGATGCAAAAATAGAGAAAAACTGTTCTCGACCAAAAATGATTTTGAAAAAAATTAAAAATGAAAAAAATCATTGAAACATATTGATGAACTCATTTCTTCTTCTGCTGGCCACCTCTATCTGAGTGCCGTCTTCCATGGTAACGGTGCCGCCTCGGCCTTTGTTATAGCGCAATATCCTGTTGATATTAACCAGATGGGAATTGTGTATTCTGAAGAATTGAGATTTGGGCAGAACATCTTCATATTCTTTGATGTTTCGTGAAGCGGTAATTTTTTCCTTTTTATTGGTAAAAATCAAAGTGTATGCTCCATTGGCCTCGCATCGGATAATATCGAACATGTTGATGAAAACAAAACCCTCAACTGTCGGAATGGCAATTTTTCTTGAATTTCCCTGTTGGGTATCTCTGATGTTGGACATCAGTAAGTCCAGCTGTTGATTCAGGTATTTGGTAGTGATTTTTTGGATGGCTTTTCTCCCGGCTTGTTGAAGTTCTAATGGATCTACCGGTTTAATCAGATAATCCAAAGCGTTGTATTTGATAGCCTTTAACGTGTAAGATTCATGTTTAGTAATGAAAATGATTTCAAAATTCAAGGGCAACATCTTATCCAGCAAATCAAAAGCGTTGCTCTGATTAAGTACGATATCCATAAAAACGAGGTCGGGATTGAGTTCATTAATCATCTTATGTGCTGAACGAATGTCTTTAGCCTCTCCCACCACTTCAATCTGCGGACAATTTTCCTTCAGTAATTTTTTTAATGACCGGATATACTGGATTTCATCTTCAACAATAACGGCTCTGAACATAAGTTTTCATTGTTTTTTGTATAACTGACAGTTCAATCTTCGTTGACATAATGATTCAATGCTGAATACAAATCATGTCTTGACAGATTAGTTTTATTAGGTTGAATTGGCAATCAACGATTTTTTTTACATACATAGATATTTGATTTAATAAGTGTGTCGCAATCAAATGTAAACGTGTCAAATTGCAGGTGCAATTTCATTTGAATGCTATTGAAAACTCAATGCCATCAAATAGACTATGCTAATAGAAAAGGGAAATACCAGTTTCAGATTATTAGGTATAACTGAAAAAGGTGTTGTAGTTGAAGTTTCTGGAGAATCTGAATAATAAGCGGAGTCATTATTAGGATTGTGTGCAATTTAAATGAATTTAGTTTTACTTTGCCGTTATAAAAAGTATAAAATGAAGTCTTTGAATGTAAAGTCGGCTTTGCCCCATTTAATTGCTGTGATTGTTTTTTTGCTTGTAGCTGTTATTTTTTGTAGACCCGCACTTGAATCCGGAGTGATTTTGAAACAAGGTGATGTAACCGGGTGGCAAGGGATGAGCCACCAGGCAATGCTTTATAAGGAAATTCATGGTCATTTTCCTCTTTGGCTGAGCAATATGTTTGGTGGTATGCCTGCCTATCAGGTGGCTATGGAAGGCGACTGGTCTCCATTGTCAGTGGTCAATAACATCATTCAATTAGATTTACCTCAACCTATGAGTTTCTTCTTTCTGGCCTGTATTTCATTCTATTTTCTTTGTATTTGCATTGGTGTAAGACCTTATGCCGCTATAGCCGGTGCATTGGGCTTTGCTTATTGCAGCTTCTCTCCCATCATCATTACTGCAGGTCACAATACACAGATGTATGCGCTCGCCTACACTCCTGCTGTGTTGGGTGCCATCATACTTTTATTCAGAAAAAAATACCTTATCGGATTTTCATTAACTGCTCTGCTTACAGCTTTACAAATTGCTCAGGGACACCAACAGATCAGTTATTATCTTTTCCTGATTATCGGTATCATGTCAATTTCTTATTTGATATATGCCATTAAGGAAAATGAATTGCCTCAATATATAAAAAGTATTGGCTTGGCTGTAATCGCCGGAATTTTAGGGGTAGCCTGTAATGCCTTGTTACTGATGACCTCGTATGATTATGCCAAAGAATCAAAAAGAGGCGGTCAATTGGTAATGGATCAAACGGCGGGAAGCAAGGATGCTGTGAAAGATGGTAAAACAGTTGGTTTGTCAAAAGATTATGCATTTCAATGGAGTTATGGTAAAGCTGAAACCTGGAGTTTGATTTTTCCTGGTGTGATGGGCTATGGCTCGCATCAGGCCGAAAGAGATGGTGATGTGTATGTGTTCCCTAAAATTGAAGAGAATTCTCATTTGGTGAAGTACATGCAGGAAAACCTGCCTCAGTTGCCTGCAGATCAATTAGCCGGACAAATGAACGGTGCTTTATATTGGGGAGATCAGCCCTTTACCAACGGACCAGTTTACTTGGGTGCGGTCATTTGTTTCCTTTTTATTACCGGACTTTTTATTTTAGATGGAAAACACAAATGGTGGATGCTGGCGGCCAGTGTGCTGGGTATTTTGTTGGCTTGGGGTAGTCACTTTCCTTTTTTCAATTATTTCATGTTTGATCATTTTCCTTTTTACAATAAGTTCAGGGTGCCTACTATGGCATTGGTGATACCGCAGTTGATCTTCCCTGCTGTTGCGGCACTTACATTAAATCAGTTGATGAGTGATGATAATGCCGGGCAATGGAAAAAATTTGTTAAGGCCGGATTGGCCACAGCCATTGTATTTGTTATCGCATTTGCCTGCTATATAAGCTTTGATTACAGTAAGGAAAATCGCCAAAGAACTTCAGCGTTCAATGCATTGGTTAATGATCCATCAGGTGCTGGTCAAGAAAAGTTTACGGCATTCAATGAGAAATTCAAGCCTGAAATCGATAATCAGATCCTGGAAGGCATGGCACAAAATCTGTCGCAATCCCAAGGTGCTGAAGCCACAAAATCTGCTAAAGCATTTGTTTCGGCCTTGCGTCAAGACCGTGCATCTTTATTCATGTCGGATATTTTACGTTCTTTCTTATTTGTGTTGATAGCCGCAGTAGTCATCGCCTTGTTCCTGAAAAAGAAAATAAATGCTTTAGCGATGGTGATCGGTATAATGTTGTTGACGGCTATCGATTTGTTGCAATTTGGATCCCAATACATGAACCGTTTCAGCTACACCGCTAAAGACAACTATGAAACGCAGGAGTTTCCTCTTTCTGAAGCCGATAATCAGATTGCGGCTGATAAAGACCCCGATTTCAGAGTGATGAATACGGCTGGACTGGATGAGTCGCGTACTTCATATTATCACAAATCAATTGGCGGTTATCATCCTGCCAAGTTGGGAATTTACGACGACCTGATGGCATATCAGTTATCCGGTTCTCCCAACATGAATGTGATCAACATGCTGAACACCAAATATTTCATTCAGCAAACTGAGCAAGGTAAATTTGCCAAACAAAATCCAATGGCATTGGGGCATGCCTGGTTTGTAAAAGGTGCGAAGTTTGTGGTTGGGCCTGTTGCAGAAATGAAAGCACTCAACAGCCTTAACCCGGCCGATAGTGCAGTGATCGATAAGCAGTTTGCAAGAATCGCTTGCTGCTTTGAACCCGCTGACAGTCTTTCTTCCATCACACTGAAACATTTTGATAATGATACATTGGTGTATAGTAGCACGGCCAATAAAGCACAAATGGCCATTTTCAGTGAAATTTATTATAAAGACTGGAATGCCTATATCGACGGCAAGTCTGCGCCAATTTTCAAAGCCAATTATGTATTGCGCGGAATGATAGTGCCTGCAGGAAACCATACCATTGAATTCCGTTTTGAGCCTGCGGTTTACAAAACAGGCAACAAAATTGCGTCTATTTCTTCATGGCTGGTGATTATCATTGCCATCGTCAGTTTTGTCTGGATCTTATTGGGCATGAAGAAAAAAGAAAATATAGCATAAAATCATTTGCTTATCTCTTCTAAACCAATCCATATTGTCAGCATAGCTTCCTATCCTATTTTTCCTGCAAAGATGGGAGGGCAAAAAGGCATCGCCTCTTTCTATGCCTATTTTTCCGGTAAATTACCGGTAACATTGATATCGACCGTGAACAATGGTGAGCCGGAAGGTTTCAAAGGAGAATTTCTTCCTATCATGAGTGATAAGGCATCGAGGTATTTCAATCCATTTTTCTTTTTCAAGTTGAGGAAAGTTTTACTTGAGCGCAAGGCCACCCATTTGATACTTGAGCATCCCTACCTGGGTTGGCTGGGTATTTTAGTGAAATGGTTACTGGGGACAAAGCTGATTGTCCATTCGCACAACATCGAAGCCTTGAGGTTTAAATCGGTCCATAAATGGTGGTGGCGTTTGTTATGGCAATATGAAAAAAGAGTGCACAGGTTGGCTGATTTCAGCTTTTGGATTTCGGACGAAGACCGTGCTTATGCCATAGAAAATTTCGGTTTAAAACCCGAATTGTGTCAAACCATCACTTACGGTTTTGAGCGCGCCGAACCGCCTTCATCTCAAGAAAAAAAACAAGCCAGGACTTTGATTGAAAAAGAGCTGGGACTTCCCAGTGGCGATACCTTGCTTTTCTTCAACGGCACATTAGACTACAAACCCAATTTAGATGCTGTACAAATCATCCTGAACGAAATCAACCCGATGTTACTGCAACATCCCGATTTTAAATATAAGATTATCATCTGTGGAAAAAATCTACCATCTTCTTTAGATCAGCTGAAAGCATACGCAGATAAAAATATCATCTATGCAGGCTTTGTGAGTGATATCAACACCTATTTCAATGGCGTCGATATTTTCATCAATCCCGTTGTTGATGGTGGTGGTATCAAAACCAAACTGGTAGAGGCTTTGGGCTTTAACTTGCAATGTATCAGCACGCATGAAGGCGCCATTGGCGTTCCGGAAAACATCACCAATGGAAAACTGCAAATCATTCATGAACATAACTGGACTGCATTTGCATCGGCCATTGTAAAGGCTCAACCCAATGCATGCCAGATCACTTCAGCCTATTTTGATCATTTTTATTGGGACAAGATTGCAGAAAAAGCTTCAAACGTTATCGGCAAATTATAAATCAGCGTCAAAGCACTTTATAGAAATAAGGTTTTCCTCTCATGATTTTTAAAAGATAAGGCCATAGCTTGATCATATTCATCAGATATTTCCACCACTGGCCCCAGGTCCAGGTTTTTTTTCTGAAAAACAATAAGCTCTCCAGCATTACCCCTAAAAACATCCAGAAGATTTCAAAGTAAAATGCGAGTACATGGAAGAGAAACCAAAAGATTCCAAATTCCTTTTTGAATCGCAGAAAATTGCTCACCAGAATTTGTAGTCCTTTCTTATCGAGTAGATTGAAATATCCTTTTTCACTTGTTCCAAAAGCTTCTCCTGCAGAAACGCCTTGCAGGTGTACAACATGATAATCACCATAAAGAAAAAGTTCTCCAATTTTTCTGATTCTGCTGCACCATTCCGCTTCTTCGGCATACAGAAAAAAATCTTCGTCCATCATGCCTGCTTTTTCAATCGCATATCTTTTCACCATTAAAAACGCTCCATTAATCCAGTCGACTTTATCGGCAGATGATGGCTTTTCAATGCTGGGTTTGTTGATATTGAAAATTTTTGAGACGACTTTGATGAGATTGTTGACATAAGGCAAAGGCAGCAGATAATTCAAGCCTCCTGCAACAACACTGCTTCCGGAAAATTGAAAACTGTGGTCTGCATTCAACAACTGTACACCACAAGCCACATGTGGGGTTGATAAAAAATGGTCTGCACTTTTATTCAGTGCATTATCTAAAACGATGGTATCCGAATTGAGCAGTAAAATTGCTTCCCCAGTAGCTATTCTTATAGCTGCATTATTGGCTCTGGCAAAACCGGCGTTGTAACCCATCTGTATAAACTTCACTGTTGGAAATTTGTCGGCAAGCATCTTTTCGCATCCATCATCCGATTGATTATCCACCACGATGATTTCAAGCTGTTCGGTATCAAATTTGAAAATAGAATTGAGGCAATCCTCCAGCAAAGCTGGGGCTTTATAATTTACAATTATCACAGAAAGTCTTATGGAAAAGTCCTGCTGAATCATGAGTTCCAAAACTTGAATAAAAAAGCCAAACTTAAATATTAAAACGTATTTTTGATCACTTTATTCAAGATTAGATATGAAGACTGCATTAATTACCGGAATTACAGGGCAAGATGGGGCTTATTTGGCGGAATTTCTGCTTAACAAAGGATATAATGTTCATGGCATCAAAAGAAGAACTTCTTTGATAAGAAGTGAACGTATTGATCATTTTGTATTTAATAAAGACATTGCCGAGCGATTCCATTTGCATTATGGAGACCTCACGGATTCCAGTAACCTAATTAGAATTATCCAACAGACACAACCTGACGAAATATATAATCTCGCCGCACAAAGTCATGTGCAGGTAAGTTTCGAAACGCCCGAATATACGGCCAACTCAGACGCCATGGGCGTTTTGAGGATTTTGGAAGCCATCCGCATTTTGGGACTCGAAAAAAAGACCCGTTTTTACCAGGCCTCCACTTCCGAGATGTATGGTAAAGTACAAGAGATTCCTCAAACTGAAAATACGCCCTTCTACCCTCGCTCTCCATACGGCGTAGCCAAATTATATGGTTATTGGATCACTGTTAATTACAGGGAAGCCTACAATCTATATGCTGTAAACGGAATTTTATTCAACCATGAAAGTCCGCTCAGAGCTGAGAACTTTGTAACCCGAAAAATTACGATTGGTGTTGCCAGAATCGCTTTGGGTCAAGATGAGATTTTGAAATTGGGCAATCTCGATGCCAAAAGGGATTGGGGACATGCCAAGGATTATATTGAAGGCATGTGGTTGATGATGCAGCAAGATGAACCGGAGGATTATGTATTGGCAACGAATGTAACTACCTCTGTAAGAGATTTTGTCATCATGTCATTCCAAAAAGTTGGGATTGAACTGGAGTTCACCGGCGAAGGTGTAAATGAAAAAGCATTTGTAAAATCTTGCAATTTGTCCGAATACCAGATTCCTGTAGGTAAACAGGTTGTAGGCATCAGTGCCAAATATTTCCGTCCTGCTGAAGTAGACTTGTTGATTGGCGATGCCACCAAAGCCAAGAAAAAACTGGGCTGGATGCCAAAATACAACTTGGATATGCTGATTGATGAGATGATGAAAGAAGATATAGAAAGAGAGAAAGTAAAGTTGGCGTGATCTTCTATTTATAAAAAGGTTTTTTATACAGTTTTTTCCAAAATAAAAACAGGCTTCTCAGTAACGCATTGTTGTCGATAAATAGAGCCAATTTTAACCCTTTTGTCTTTTCCATTTTCAGTTTGTTTTTCCCCAGCAGCTTATCGCTGAATTGCTGACAATACCCAACCCACGACGACACCGTAAAACCTTTTCTGTCAGCCAAAGTACTGCGTAACATTCTATGTGATATAGATCGACAATATCTGCTCAGGAATGCGCCTGCATGATTTTCTATGATTGAATAATTGATTTCATTACTGGCTTTAACTTTCAACAAATAATCAATCAACTGCTCAAATCCAATTTTAAAACTTTGGTTACTCGAAACTGTTGTCATGCTATTATGTAATCGATATGAAAAGCAATATTTCGGCGACACCACCAAAGAAGAGAGTTCGGTTAATTTATGCCAAAGGGCAAAATCGGCAAATAATAAATTGGCAAAAGGGGGAATTCCTCCCAATTTTTCATAATCTTTTGATCGCATCATGAAACCAGTACCATTGATATCAATCTTGGCATCCAACATCATTTTTAAAAAAAATGCATCATTCATCAATTTAGGCATAGGAACGCAAGGCCTTATTAATCTTCCATTGGCATCTATATAATTGAAATGGGTTTGATAAAGTGAAGCATCTGGATTTTCTCTGATTAGATGATTTATGACATTCAAGTAATCAGGATGAAGCAAATCATCATGACCAATCATTGTCATGAATTCATTTTTGGGGATGTCGATTGCTCTAGCCCAATTTTCCTCAATTGTCAAGTCTTTTTCCGAGTGAAAAATTTTCACACGAGTGTTTTTTAAGTTGGATAGCCATTCTTTGGTTCCATCGTTACTGTTGTTGTCCAGAATCAGTAAATCAAAATCTTGAAAAGTTTGATTTAATATGCTGTCAACACATTCTTTTACAAACTCTCCACCATTCCTCACCGGTAATATGATACTAAAAATTGACATGCTACTTAACAAATGTCTTTTTTATTTTCACCAGCCAATCGTGAAAAGTCTGGTGATTTTTTTTAAGATAAAATTTAAATTTGTAAGTCTTCATGAATGGCAATTCAAAAACTTCTCTTTCAGCTTTTGTCAAACTAACAATATCAATTGAACCTTTATCTTTGAAATGATAGAGGAAAGACAGATGTTCTACCAACCACAAAGAAACAAATCTCATCATCAAGGGTTTGATATTAGGCCATTCATTCAATCCGCTTAATTTATTGTTGAGATATTCAGGGAATTTCACTGCAACGACAGGTAGCTGATCATTCTGACTCCTGCCAAAATTTTCTCGGTGAATTGTCTGACAACCGAGAGATTTATTAATTACAACACAGCCCTTTTCAGTAGCAGCGATGCTCATGTAGGCGTAATCACCTAGAAAAGGACTTCCATAATCGGGTATGCCGCCCATTCTTTTCAATAGATCATTTTTGACGATACAGGTAGACCATAAAAAATGTTTGAAAATTTTAAAAGTATAGAATTGACTCAAAAACTCTGCTGTTGAAAAAACCCTTATATCATTTATATTGAAGTCATCGTTGAGACAGGAGTTTGTTCCTACATTCAATCTGTATAAAGGTGCCACATCTTTATCCTTGCAAAACCAGTCGCAACCACCCATATAAAGACCATATCCAGGATAATCCTCCGAAAGTTTAACCAAAGTTTCCAACATGTCAGGATAAATAGGGTCATCGTCTGCTATCATCACTACATATTCACCTTTAGCAAAACTAAGGCTTCTGTTGAAACTGGCTTTCATGCCCAGATTGGCTCCATTTGGATAGTAGCAAAATCTATTGTCGTTTAATGATTCTACAAAAGGGCGTGCGCTTTCTTCATGATCGTTATCGGCAATAATTACTTCAAAAGATGAATAAGTTTGCCTTTTGATGGTTTCCAATGTTTCCTTCAAAACAATACCACGCTTAAATGTGCTGATACAAAAACTGATGAGAGGCATTGTCATTTATTTTCTTTTGAGATAACCTTGCGGCCCTACACTAATTAATAACTTGTTATCAATATTAGAATCAATTTCAAAATCGGGGTTAGATTCCAAGAACGCCCAAACTGCCGTTTTAGGATTGTCGCCCTGGCCCCATGCCCTGCCAGGAAGATAGTCATTAGGTAGGTCTTCAACGATGGTATCGAAGCAAACCAAGTATGATCCTTTGGTTACAAAAGGGGAATACAGTTTCAATTCTTGCAAAACATGTTCATGCGTATGGTTGGAATCGAGTAAAACCAAGACTTTATTTTTATCTTTAGCTACTTCGGCCACTTTATCCACTGTTTCTTGAGACACTGATGATCCTTGAATCATCTTGATTCTTTTGAACATTGGATGATTTTCAATTTCAATTTTATTATGCTCTCTGATATCAATATCAATTCCCAGCACTTCACCATTTCCGATTAATTCGAGCAATGAGGCATAAAAAATTAGAGAACCGCCATGAGCGATGCCAGTTTCAATAATCAAATCGGGTTTTAAATCCCAAATGATTTCTTGCATCGCAATCATATCCTGAGGGTATTGTATGATTGGTCTTCCCATCCAGGAAAAATTGTATGAGTACTGCGCCTTGTTTGAAGCCAGATTAAAAGCACCTGCAGCTTTTTTTAATTCCTCGTTAGAGGCATTACTGTTTACTCTTTGTTTTCTTTCTTCGATGAAATTTTGAACTGGATTGCTCATTCTTTTATTATTGATTTTAATTTCGTGTTATCTCCCCAGAATTCCATGGGCTCGTATGTAGCATATTCATAGAATCCCAGATTGAGATGAATTGTTTGATTTCTTACAGACAAATAGTTTTCAACAAAATCTTTTACGGTAACAGGAACCCCACTGCAACAATTAATGATTCCTGTTATCTTATTTTGCAAAGCTATTGCTACAAAATATGCTGACACTTTATTTACTGGCAAAAAATCACGTATTTGCAAACCCCCACTCATATTGAATGATTCCTGTTTATCCTGTATTGCCTTGTCAAGTAGAGAGATCAAAGATTTTGGACTTTGACCTTCTCCATACATATAAAACAGTCTAACCCATTTCATACAAAAATCGAAGTCTAAAAATAACGATTCGAGATATAACCGCAGCGAATTTTTCGCAATGGCATAAGGATTAGACGGATCGACAACCAAAGATTCATTCAGGCAACCATTCATCATTCCATATTCCAAGCAAGTGCCTGAAACTGTCAAATCATTCAATCCATTGCTGATAAGATTGTATAAAAAGCGTTGATGACGAGGCAAATTATTTTCAACATGAAATTGGTCTAGGTAATTTGGTAACCCTTCCCATGCCAAATGAATCAACAAATCCGGCTTGCCAAAGTATTCAAATAAGTTGAGGTGGTCAAAATTTGAATGCAGATCAAATTCAACACAAGAAACTTTTGAGTACCAGTTTTTTGTTTGTGCTTTTTCAATATTGGATGAAGTAGCCACAATTTGGCAATCATGCATCAGTAATGCTGCAATTATATGGTTTCCTAAAAAACCTGTTGCTCCGGTAACCAGCACTTTTTTCATTTACATGACAGTTAATGCCGGTATGGCTATTACGAATTGAGCGCCCCAAGCTTGGGTGTAAGAAAGTTGATTCATTATTTCTTCTTTTAGATTCCAAGGAAAAATGATAATGAAGTCAGGTTTATATTCCAATATTTTTTCTTGCCCATAAACAGGGATTCTTGATCCGGGTAATAATTTATTTTGTTTGTAAGGAGAAGCATCAACTACAAATGATATTAGATCGTTCCCTTTTATACCGCAATAATTCAATAAAGTATTGCCTTTGGCTGCTGCACCGTAGGCAATCATTTTCTTTCCATTTCTTTTTTGATTGATGAGAAAATCTAAAAAATCATATTTTATTTTTTCTACTTTATGTTGAAAGTCTTGATAATAAGATAATGTGCTGAGGCCAGCATCAGACTCTTTTTTGAGCATAGCCTGAACATTTTCTTCAACCTGTTTTGAATTATCTTCCTTATGTTTTGTGAAAATCCTGAGAGAGCCACCATGTGTTGGTAATTCTTGTACGTCAAAAATTTCAAGACCTTGGCTATTGAACACGCTTACTAAATTTGTAAGTGACAAGTAAGAGAAATGTTCGTGGTAAATAGTGTCGAATTGGTTGTGTTTTACCAATTGCAGTAAATGAGGGAATTCAAAAGTATTAATGCCATTTGGCTTCAAAGCAAGTTTTACCCCTTTCACAAAATCGTTAATGTCGGGCACATGTGCAAGTACATTATTACCAAGAACGAGGTCGGCTTTAGACATAAGTTGTTCTGCGGCCAATTTACTTCCGAAAAAATCTACAATATTGTCAATTCCTTTCTCGATGGCCACGCTGGCTGTGTTGGCAGTAGGTTCTACACCAAGAACAGGAATGTTTTTTTCTTTGAAGTATTGGAGCAAATACCCATCATTGGAAGCGATTTCGACAACTAGACTATTACTGTTCAATCCAAACCGCTCTGTCATATAATCTGTATATGATTTAGCATGATTTAACCAGCTGGTGGAATAAGAAGAAAAGTAGGTGTATTCAGCATTGAAAATAGCATCTGCTTTTTCTAACTCATCAACCTGAACCAGCCAGCATTTTTCACAGACGTAAACTTTTAAAGGGAAATACGTTTCAGGAAAGTTGACCATTTCGGGCTTGACCATGGCATTAGATGGTGGACATGTTTGCAAATCGCAAAACACATGGCGAAGTTCTTGTTTACAGTGACGACAATTCATTGATTATATTCCTTTAAAATGTTCAGTTATTATTTGATGATGCTTATCTCGGTCGGATATTGCAGTTATAGCTTTTGGCCAAGAGATGTTTAATAAGGTGTCAGCCATGTTCAATCCACTTTCGGCCTGAGGTTCATAAAAAGCTGAATGATGATAAATCAACTCTGTATTTTCAGCGATGGTTTGAAAGCCATGAGCGAATCCTTCCGGTATGTACATCATTTTTTTATTTATGGCTGACAATTCAACACCTATCCATTGTAAAAAAGTAGGCGATCCTTTTCTGATGTCTACAATCACATCAAAAACGGAGCCTGAAATACAACGTACCATTTTGATTTCGCCAAATGGAGGCAGCTGAAAGTGAAGTCCTCTTACTGTGCCAGATTCAGCAGAAAAAGAATGGTTCATTTGTACCCAATCTTTATAATGACCAATCTGTTCAAATTCTTTTTTACAAAATGTCCTGGCAAACCAACCTCTTTCGTCTCCTTTGGGTTCAGGAGTGATGATATAGCTACCTTTTAATGATGTTTCTTCGAATATCATAATTCCATGAAATTATGTATTTGCTGGAAAGTAAAATCAGCGATGTTATCTTCTTTTTTATACCAGTTGATTGTCCAATCTATTGCAGATGCTGCATTAAGTTTTGGCGACCAGTTGAGTATTGATTTTGCTTTATTGATATCTAGTTTCAGCAATCCTGCCTCATGAGGCTGATCAGGAGAAGAAGTGTCATGCCAGCAACCACTTCCCCATGTATGAATGGAAAGTTCAACCAGTTCTTTAACAGTTAAATGGTCATCAGGGGATGGGCCAAAATTATATGCTCCTGAATATTCCAAAGGATCATTGTTCATTAATGCCCCAAGTGTCAGATAGCCTCCTAATGGCTCAAGTACATGTTGCCATGGCCTCACAGACGAGGGATTTCTGACTTCAATGCTTTTATTATGTTTCAAAGCTCGTACTATATCAGGAATAATTCTATCGTCACTGAAATCTCCTCCTCCAATTACATTGCCTGCGCGAGCACTGGCAATGCCAATATGATGTTGATTGAGTTTATCAATGTTAAAAAAAGAATTTCGGAAAGAACTCACAACTATTTCCGTACAAGCCTTGCTTGCACTGTAAGGATCATATCCACCCAACGTATCGTTTTCGTTGTATAGAATATGCTGTTCTTTATTTTCGTATACTTTATCCGTAGTGACTACGATTACTGTACATTTTTTCTTGAGCAGCTGTAACGCTTCTAGTAAATTTGATGTGCCGACAACATTTACCTCGAAAGTTTCGGAAGGGATCTTATAACTTCTTCTGACAAGAGGTTGAGCCGCCAGGTGGAAAACATAATCAGGTTCAAACGAAATTAATTCATGGGTGAGCGTTTTTTTATCTCTGATGTCGGCGATGACAGAATGAGAATGACTTTCGAATTGAAGATAGGAATATAATCCATTTTTACTTTCAGGCTCCAAAGCATAGCCTTTCACCTCAGCTCCCAGTAATTTTAACCATGCAGTCAACCAAGCTCCTTTAAAACCTGTGTGTCCGGTTAAAAAAACTTTTTTTCCGTAGTAATGATTTTTTAATTGTTTTAGGTCTACCACTTTTTCCATTTTGCCTGGCCTGATTGCCAGAGTTCTTCCAATTCAATTTTATCGCGCAAAGCATCCATGCATTTCCAGAAACCAACATGTTTAAATGCTTTTAATTCTCCGGCTGCGGTAATTTTTTCCAAAGGCTCATCTTCCCACATCATATTGTTCATATCTCCTTCAAGAAAATTGAAAATAGTTGGATTTAATATGAAAAACCCTCCATTAATCCATTTGCCTTCATCTTTTGCTTTTTCTTTGAAAGATATCACATCAGCATTTTCCGAAAGATCCATACCTCCAAACCTGGCATCCAATTGAATGGCTGTAACAGTTGCTGTTTTTTTATGAGAGGTATGAAAATCAAGCAATTTTAAAATGTCGACATCGCAAACACCATCACCATAAGTCAGCATAAATGATTCGTTTCCGATGTATTTCTTTACTTGCTGAAGTCTTCCTGCTGTTTTTGTATTTAGACCGGTATCAACAAGGGTAACTTTGAAGTTATCAGATTTGGTGCCGAGAATTTCCATTTTATTATTGCCTAAGTCTATGGAAATATCAGAATTATGGAGAAAGTAGTTCATAAAATATTCTTTAATGACATACCCCTTGTATCCTAAACAAATAATGAAATCATTAAAACCATAATAGCTATATGATTTCATGATATGCCATAAAATTGGTTTTCCCCCAATCTCAACCATAGGTTTGGGTCTAACGTCTGTCTCTTCAGAAATTCTGGTGCCCAAACCTCCTGCAAAAATGACTACTTTCATTAAATCTTATTTATTGAAATTACAAGATGAGAAAAATTATAATGAGTTATAAAAAACAAATAAAGATAACGAAAGCCATTTAAGAATCTCTTATGAAGAACAGAAATTCAGTATCTTATCGTGATAATCAATATTTTCGCAAAAATAGTCCATTTTCTTTTTCATTACCATTATTGAAATATGTCCCAAATCAGAAAAAAAAGTATTAAAGCCACCATATGGATTTATGTAGGATTCCTGATAGGTGCCATTAATACTTATTTTTTAACTCACAAGGGATGGTTCTCCACCAATCAAAATGGCCTGACAAGAGCGATGATCGAGACCAGTCAGCTTATTTTTGCATTTTCCTGTCTGGGTACCACTTCTTTCATTTTTAAGTTCTTCCCCTATTATGAAGATAACCTGGAGCATAAGAAAAACGATCTGCTTTCACTGGCTTTTCTGATTTCATTGTTTGGCTTTGCGCTCACGTGTATGGGCATTTTCTTTCTACAACCGGTTATCGAACGAAAGTTCAGCGCCAATTCGATGCTGTTTGTGCAATATTTCTATTGGACAATCCCGATGGGCTTTTTTGTGCTGTTGTATAATTTGCTGGAATCTTACTCTTATGGTTTTGGCAAAGGCGTTGTGACCAGTTTTCTCAAGGAAACTATGCTCAGATTTTATACATTTTGCATCATCACTCTAAAAATACTGGGACTGATTAACTTTCAGGTATTTGTAGGTTTGTTCAGTTTGCAGTATGCCATTATCGTTTTGTTGTTGGCATTTCATTTGTACAAAAACAACCAGCTTTGGATCAGCTTTAGCATCAGTCGGGTGACAAGAAAGTTCAAAAAGAAAATCATCTCCATAATGATGCTCACCTTCGTGGTGATAGTGGTGGGCGTTTTGCGTCAAAGCATCGATGGTTTGGTGCTGGCTGCCAAACAAAACCTGGGCAAAGTGGGTATCTTCGGATTGGCTTCATATATGGTGTCTATTTTGCAAGCCCCGTATAGAAGTTTGATTGCCATTACCATACCCTTGTTGTCGCGAGCCTGGAAAGATAAGAACACCACCGAAATCCAACGGATATATAAACGCAGTTCCATAAACATGCTTACGTTTTCCTTGTTCGTTTTCTTCTGTATCTGGCTGAATTTTGAAAACGGCATTCATTTTTTCAATATCAATCCGGATTATCTAGAAGGTAAATCTGTTTTTTTTCTGCTAGGAATCGTAACCATTATTGAGATGGGAACTGGTGTTAACGGGCAGATCATTGGTACCTCTACATTCTGGCGATTTGAACTTTGGACTTCTCTGCTACTTACTTTGCTGATCATACCATTGAGTTATATACTTACCACAAATTACGGAATCATTGGACCTGCTTTTGCGAATCTGATTTCATTTACAGTTTACAATACCATTCGATACCTATTTCTTTGGAAGAAATTTAATTTACAACCTTTCAGTAAAAAAACGCTTGAAGTTCTTATCATCGCTGTGGCGGCATATTTCATTACTTATTATGCGTTTTACAGACTTACGGGATTGTGGGCTATTATAGGAAATCTTTTGCTTTTTGGTATAACTTATTTGTTTTGTGTTTACAAGAGAGATATATCACCTGATTTGAAACCAGTGGTGAAAAATTTCATTTCAAGGGTATTTAAAGTTTAATTTAGTAATTTAATTTATATTAACTTGTAGTATTAACTAGTTGTTTTAATACTAATTCGTTTGGGAATGCCTATTTCTTTTAATTCGTCATATTGCAAACTGGCTTATATTCTATTCTTTATTTTCATTTGCAATTCTGTTTTTTCTCAAGTTTCTAAAAATAACAGTTCATCTTTTACTCTATCCAAAAACAAAAGATATTCTTTTAATCAAGTCAGAGGTCAAAATATCAGCGCTTTGGATTGTAACAGTTGGCTTAAAACCACAAATCCGGGTGATTGTGTAAAAATTGGAGACGTAGATATTAGTGGTGATCAATTGACTGTAGAAGCTACTATCAACAGGATAGCGCCATATGCAGGAAATTATCTTTATGCTGGTGATATAGTTTCAAAGCACGCCGATCCTGCAAATGTTAATTATTTACTTAGGCCAAATGATGCGGAAATCACTACATATAATGGTTATTATGCTACTCCAGAGGTTTGCGATATTGAATTGAATAAGACTTACCATATAGCAATGGTTTATGATGGCACGCTATTGAAGTTCTACAGAAACGGATATCTGATGAGCCAAACTTATGCATCTGGCAATTTATATCAAAATGATTTTTTGACTACTATTGGAGATTGGTCTGTGTATATTAATTCTGTGGGTACAAATTTTAAAGGATTCATCAATGAAGTAAGAATCTGGAACGTGGCCAGAACTCAATCTCAATTAAGAAGTTTTATGAACAGCTCTTTGCCCAATCCCACTACTCAGCTGGGTTTGGTGGCCTATTATCAATTTAATTCTCCTGCCAATTTACAAGGCAATAGTAATTGGAATGGCAATATTTTGAACAATGCCACGATAAACAATACCAACCCCGTTTGTTCAGTCAGTACTGACTCTTGTTTGGTAAATCCTACGTCTATCATTGGTGGAATTATCAATCAATATGCGTCTGTAAATAATATAAATACTTGTAATAATGAGCTTACATTAGACGATGCATCTGGTTTTCATGTTGGAGACACCGTGTTAATGATTCAAATGAACGGTGCAGAAATTGACAGTAATAATATTTCAACTTTTGGAGATGTAACTAACTATCATAACGCAGGAAATTATGAATTCAATTACATCAGCAATATCAATGGAAATACCGTCACATTATTAAATCAACAAACGCATCAATACAATATAGGCCTTGCAGATGTACAACTGGTTAGAGTGCCCTATTTTATCAATGCTTCAGTTAGTAACACCTTAACTTGTATGCCATGGAATGGACATAAAGGAGGTGTTTTAGCCTTTAATGTTCAAGATACTTTAAAGTTGAATGCTAATATAGATGTAAGTGGAAATGGATTTAGAGGAGCCGCAGGAATAAATACAATCCCAGGTAATTACAACTGTTCTGAAGCAAATTATTTTTATGATGCTTCTACAGGAGAATTAGCCAATCGAAAAGGCGAAGGCATTTCACATTTGTTAATTTCAAAAAGTTCCGGCAGGGGAAAAATGGCTAATGGTGGTGGTGGTGGAAACTCTCACAATGCTGGCGGGGGCGGTGGGGCAAATGGTGGAAATGGAGGTAAGGGTGGCTATCAACTTCAAGCTTGTACCGGTTCTTCTTTTGATAATGGTGGAATTGGAGGTCTTTTTTATAACTACAATACCCCCTCACCTAAAGTATTTATGGGTGGCGGTGGTGGTGCAGGACATACTAATAATCCAGATGGTTTTACAGGTGATGGAGGTAATGGAGGCGGTTTGATTTTTTTACATTCCAATGTTTTAATCAGTAATGGCAATGAAATTTTGAATAATGGCGCTGAAGGATTGTCATGTAATCTTTCCGGTTCAGGATGTCATGAAGGAATGGGCGGCGGCGGTGCAGGAGGTACTACTTTGTTAGATGTACAACATTTTTCAACAGCAACAACAATTAATAATTGGGGAGGGAAAGGCGCAAGCATGATTGATGGTATCAATGGACTTCTTGGTCCTGGTGGCGGAGGTGGCGGAGGTGCAATATTATTTTCAACACCTATCCCGCCCATAAATACAATAACGAACATTGAAGGTGGCCTATCTGGAACCTGCGTTAATTACGCCAATGACAATTGGGGGGCGACGCCTGGTAACCCCGGAATCATAGTTCCAAATATAAGTTTCAACATCGATCAAAGCCAATTTGCAGCTGAATTAGATTCCGTATCGGCTTCTTATACGCATCAAAGTTGTCAGGCTTTTCAATTTAATGGTTTGGTCTATCCAGCCAACACAAATATTGTACAGTGGTCTTGGGATTTTGGTGATGGCAATATGGCCTCTTCACAAAATGCCAATCATCAGTACGCATCTTCTGGCAATTACCAAGTAGTTTTTTATGCAACAACAATCAATGGTTGTATTGACTCTGTTGTAACAGAAGTTGTAAATGATAACCCATCTTTTTTGGTTAATTCAATCGATACCATTTGTGCCGGTTCGTCATTCTCATTGCCATGGGGAATTAATGTTAATACCCCAGGACTTTTTTCACATACTTATTCTACGGTTGGTGGTTGCGATAGTATTGTGAATGTTAGATTAACCGTGTTACCTACTTTTAATGATACAATCAATGCAATTATTTGTCAGAATGATATTTTTTCTTTCCCATGGGGTGGCTCTACAAGTATACCTGGGTTTTACAGTCATCAATATTATAGCATTTATGGTTGCGATAGTATGGTAACCATAAATCTTGTTGTAAATCCATCTTACAATTTGATGCAAACGGCAAACTTATGTGAGGGAAATAATTTCACTTTACCTTGGGGCGACGTTGTTAATACGACAGGTACTTATGCTCATAATTATTATACTGCTTCAGGTTGTGACAGTATCTTGTCAATAAGTCTTATTGCAAATCCAAATTACAACATTGATGTATTTGACACCACTTGCGCAGGTGCTGTTTATCATTTTCCGTGGGGTGGTTCAACCCAAACCGACGTCACAGTGTCTCACACATATTATACAGTCAACGGCTGCGATAGCACAATTAACTTACATGTTTATTTTATATCACCTACTCCAAGTTCGGAAAATATAACGGCATGCGACAGTATTCAATGGCATGGCCTCCATTATCTTAATTCAGGTACTTTTTTATACACACATAATTTTACCCAAGGTTGTGCTGTAACTGATACGCTTCATTTGACGATCAATTCAAGTTCTCATCATCAATTTTCTGAACAAGTTTGCGATAGCCTCATGTGGAATAATTCTCATTATTATACCTCAGGGATTTATTTATATGAATACACCAATAATGTAGGTTGTATCTCTGTTGATACTCTTCATTTAACTGTTCATCATTCAGTCATCCAATCAGACACTGTGAAAAAGTGTCTCATTGACCTTCCTTATTTATGGCATGGTCTGTCCTTGCTCAGCTCCGGTAATTATAACGATACGTTGAGTAATATCAATGGATGCGACTCTATTATCAAGCTAGCGTTTTCGGTTCTACCCAATCCGATTGCCGATGCAGGTGCTGATCAAACCATTTTTTATTACGAAACAACAACACTTCAAGGTACAGGTGGTAATCAATATTTATGGAGTCCAGCCAGTTTAACTGACAATCCTATTTCACAAACACCAACCGTTCATCCGCAGCGTGACACTTGGTTTATACTTACTGTTACCGATGCCAATGGATGCAAAGACGAAGACAGTGTCTTTATTAAGGTCAACCTAATCAATACAATTCAAATTCCCAATGCATTTTCACCTAATGGCGATGGCTTGAACGACGAGTTCAGACCAATAATTCCAGCAAATATTACTTCGTTTATCTTGACTATATATAACCGATGGGGGGAGAAAATTTTTGAATCTACAAACAGCAATAAAGGATGGGATGGTAAATTTAAAAACGAAAATCAACCGATTGGAACCTACATTTATACATGCAGTTACTTGGAAAACGGCATATTGAAAACCCAAAAAGGGGCTGTGTTGTTAATCAGATAATCTCTTTGATTAACTTCAAAAACAAAGCGATTGCTCTTCTTTTATCTTCATTCAGTACATAACTGATGTTCTTCTTGTAATAAGTATTCAAATCATACTGGGGAAAAGGATGCAGTTTGATGATGGCCTCTAAATCAATCAGACTGTCTTTTATGCTTTGGTTGAATGCAGTGATGAAGTATTCATCCAAATCAATATTCGCCACCCATGCGGCAAATACAAAAGGCAGCCCTGTCATCTCTTTCCAAGTCAGTCCCAGATCGTAAATGTATTTATATCGGCTACGGTACATCAATGCACGGTCGCCAATGATCAAAGCGGCCTTGTTACCGCCCACTTCATCTTCATATCCTGGTTGCGCAGCAGAAAGTTGGGGATGATGTTTCCAATGATGCTGCAGTAAAATTTTTGTAAGTGCCACGGAACTACGACTTTGGTAATCCAGCACAATTTCTTCGATTTCATTCATCGGTACCTCAGAAAAAATACATACACTGGCCACCTCTCCTTCTGTAGCGATGCAATAATCTGATAACACCCTAGCATTGGGTATCGAAGGGATCATGGCTACAGGCACAAGGCCAATATTGGCTCTGCCGGAAATCAATTCGTCAGCCAGCAGAGAAGGATATTTGAATTCCAGTTGCATCCGATCGGTCATGGCTCCCTGCTCAAAAGCATATGTCATGGGCTTGGTGTTCAAATAACTTACCGCAACAACGCGAATCTTGGAATGCATGATGGTAATGAGTTAGAGGTTTTGCGTTTGCATTGGGATTGAAGAATGATGGCTTTCGAATCATCAAGGAATCAAATATCAGTTGTTACGTTTATTGCCTGGTGAATCTTCTTTGGTTTCTTCTACCATGAAGCTGATAGGTTGACGGTAGATGGATTTCACCTTTCTGCCATTCTGTTCGGCAGGTACCCAAATTCCGGACTTTTGTATTACCCTGATGGCTTCTTCCGATAAGCCAAAACCGGGATTGTTTTTGGCTTCGATGTCGCACAGTGATCCATCGGTACACACTTTAAACTGTACAATGACGGTATATTTACCGGCGGGAGCGCCATGATTGACAGGCGTTTCAGCATTGAGGTTGTGCATCAGATAACGTCTCCATCCTTCTTGTCCGCCGGGAAAACTGGCCATTTTTTCAGTGTAGGAAAAAGTTTTTGAGGTATCTGCAACCAATTTATCTTGTGAAAAAACACAAATGCAAAATAATATTCCTAAGGTGAGCAGTGTTGTACTTTTCATTTTATCTCAAAAGTTTAAACCTGTATAATTGTGAGGTGTGATTTTTTTCAACTCCGCTTTCAAAACTGCAGAGATCTTCAGTTTCGAAATGAATTGATGGACTGTTTGCTTGTTCATCACCTGTCCACGGGTCAATTCTTTCAATGCTTCATAAGGCTTGGGATATCCTTCTCTGCGCAAAATGGTTTGAATGGCTTCGGCCACTACAGCCCAGTTGTTGTCCAGATCAGCTTTTAATTTGGCCTCATGTAAGATCAGTTTATTCAATCCTTTTTCAATGGATGCAATTGCAATCAAAGTGTGGGCAATGGGCACCCCCATGTTTCTCAGCACAGTACTGTCGGTCAAATCGCGTTGCAAACGAGAGATGGGCAACTTCGACGAGAGATGCTCCAGCTGGGCATTGGCCAATCCCAGATTACCTTCTGCATTTTCAAAGTCTATCGGATTCACCTTATGCGGCATGGCGCTGCTGCCCACTTCGCCTTTTTTCAATTTTTGCTTGAAATAATCCATGCTCACATAGGTCCAAATGTCGCGACATAAGTCAATCAAAATGTTGTTGATTCTTTTGATGGCATCGAAATGTGCCGCCAGCAGGTCGTAGTGTTCAATTTGTGTGGTGTATTGTTGTCGCTGTAAACCGAGTTTGTCTTCCAGCAATTCATTGGCAAATTTCACCCAATCAGTTTTGGGGAAAGCCACATGATGCGCATTGAAATTGCCGGTGGCACCTCCAAATTTTCCGCTGAAAGGAATATAACTGAACAACTGGATCTGGTTTTCAATTCGTTCTACAAACACCATCAATTCTTTACCCAAACGTGTGGGGGAAGCCGGTTGTCCATGTGTTCGGGCCAGCATGGACACTTGCTTCCAAGTGTTTGCCAACGCAGACAAGTGTTGTTCCAGATTCAAAATCGCGGGAAGGTATTCAAATTCCATGGCTTCTTTCCAGGCGATGGGAATGGCGGTATTGTTGATGTCTTGTGAGGTGAGGCCAAAATGAACCCACTCTTTCAAGTGTCCGATTTCAAGTAGGTCGAGCTGTTTTTTCAGGAAATATTCTACCGCTTTCACATCGTGATTGGTGATTTTTTCTGTGGCTTTTATTTCCTCTGCCATCGCAAGATTGAAGTCGACCACTATCGAGCGAAGTGCATTTGCTTTTTTCTTGTCCAGCTTAAAGAAACGTTTTTCTGATAGCAAAATGAAGTATTCTACTTCAACATGCACCCTGAATCTGATGAGGGCATATTCCGAGAAGTAATCGCTCAATTGCTGCACCGCAGCGGCATAACGGCCATCGATGGGCGAGATTGCAGTTAAAGTGTGAGTATGCATGTTGCTATGTTTAATTTGATGCTATGATGAGGTGCTGTTAGGATAATGAAGTAATGTACTAATCTGATAAAATGCTGGTTTATTAATTTCATGAATGGCTGATGCGATAATTTGGAAAATCGATGCTGTTATTTTGGATGATTCATAGATTAACAGGTCATCTTTCAAAATGTGATCACATTAACTCATTTTCAAATCACCAAATCATCAAATGTCCTTGTTCACTTCGCTGGTGAAACTGAATTCAATGTCCGGATTGTTTGTTTTTTCAGTATTTAGAAACCATTCGCTTTGGGCCAGATAAACCAAAAGTCCATCTTTATCCTCGGCAATGTTGGCTTGCTTGTATTTGGTGAAGTCGTCGAGTTTTTTAGGGTCTTTGCTGCTGATCCAGCAAGCCTTGTAAAACGGCAGAGAATTCATCTGCACTGATGCGCCATATTCCTGCAACAAACGGTATTGGATTACTTCAAACTGAAGCTCTCCAACACAGCCGATGATTTTTTTGTTGCCGCCAAATTGTGTAAACAATTGCGCTACGCCTTCGTCGGTAAGTTGTAATAAACCTTTCTCCAACTGTTTGGTTTTCATTGGATCTTTATTGACAACCTCTTTAAATATTTCAGGGGAAAAACTGGGGATGCCGGTAAAGTAAAATTTCTCTTTTTCGGTCAATGTATCTCCGATTTTAAAGTTTCCGGTGTCAAATAAACCGACCACATCACCTGGATAAGCTTCCTCGATTACATCTTTCTGACGGGCCAAGAAACTGTAGGGATTACTGAAGCGCACTTCTTTCTCCAGTCGAACGTGATTGTAAAAAGTGTTACGGGCAAACTTTCCGCTGCAGACGCGTAAAAAAGCGATTCTGTCGCGATGCTTAGGGTCGAGGTTGGCGTGTATTTTAAAGATGAAACCACTGAATTTGTCTTCTTCCGGTTTTACGTCTCTCACAGTTGTATGGCGAGGTCTTGGCGTGGGCGCAATGCGGATAAAAGTATCCAGCATCTCTTTTACGCCAAAATTATTTACAGCTGATCCAAAAAACACGGGCGCAGTATGGCCCGACAAATAATCCTCCAGGTTCAACTCGCCATACACGCCATCAATCAATTCCACATCTTCACGCAAAACATTGGCGTCCTTCACTCCTATTGTAGCATCTAATATAGCTTCACTTAAATCACTAATTTTCAACACATCCTCATCATTGGCTTTGGTGCCGGCGGTGAATAATACCAGACTTTTTTCGTGAAGATCATATACACCTTTAAAGTCTTTGCCGCTATTTATGGGAATGGTCATCGGGTGCAACTGAATCTTCAGTTCTTTTTCTATTTCTTCCAAAAGGTCGAATCTGTTTTTTCCATCACGATCCATCTTGTTGATGAAAACGATTACCGGAGTTTTGCGCATGGCAATTACTTCCATCAGTCTTCTGGTTTGGTCTTCCACCCCGTTTACACTATCCACTACCAGTACCACACTGTCTACTGCCGTGAGTGTACGATAGGTATCTTCGGCAAAATCCTTGTGACCGGGAGTATCCAGCAGGTTGATCAGGTAATCTTTGTACTCGAAAGTCATCACCGAAGTAGCCACACTGATTCCTCTCTGTCTTTCAATCTCCATAAAATCGGAGGTTGCATGTTTCTTGATTTTGTTACTTTTTACGGCACCGGCAGTTTGAATGGCGCCGCCAAAAAGCAAAAACTTTTCAGTGAGTGTGGTTTTACCCGCATCCGGGTGAGATATGATGGCAAAGGTCTTGCGTCTGTTGATTTCGTTGATGTACTTCATAATTCGAGGGCAAAGATAATCAAAGTTCAAGAGGTTTAAGATGTTCAAAAGGTTCGGTTGGTTCAAAAGGTTAAACGAGCATAAAGAACTTTTTGAACATATTCAACCATTGGAACAATATTAACGTTTATATACTCTACCTTTGCACTAGCTAAAAACCTCGGGGCTGACCGGTTTTGACAGCAGAGCTCTTTGTAAGTGTAAGCATGTAGTGCGTTGGATAATTAGCACTTTAATCTGAATATTCAAACCTTTAAATGGCAATACTTCGTATGCCATGGCTGCATAATCGATAGATTAGCATCCATTCGGGCCGCCGGGCAGGTTGATCTGTTACCAAGCCCCGCCGCCGACTCAAAAAAAACACAGGTTGCTGTGGCCGAATGAAGTGACGGCTGCTTAAGATGATTCTTCTAAGGAAATGTTTGGTTCGTTTCGCCCCTGCCATTTCCCGACAATCAATGAGAAAATAAACATGTAGAAGACTTATGGAGAATTTGTTTGGACCAGGGTTCGATTCCCTGCAGCTCCACCCAGCGAGAATTTTGGTCAATCTGTATAGGTTGGCCATTTTATTTTCCGCTGAAATGTAAGACAGACAAGAGATTGCAGTGAATAGATTATTGACCTTTGGATTTCGAAGGGTGTTATTTTCCTTTTTATATAAAATCCCATCAAGTTGGATCAAAAGTACTTCATTCCAAATATTGCCAAGCCTATGTTGGCAGTCGATTTATTTCCTTTATCGCCATCATTTGTGATAATACCAAAGATTGCAATAGATTTTCTTGCCTTGGTTATTATTTGATTAGCGTATTTTATCACAATTCAACTATTATCTCATTTTTTCGATTAAAGATTTCATAGGGCGCATTATAGCCCAAAAAATAAAATCGATTAGAATACTTTATATCTTCAGCATCTAAAGCCGCTTTTAAATTCTGTTTATACTCTTCTATTTTGGCATCATTAGCCCAACCGCTAAACCTTATCGCAGCCATGGTTTTTGCAGGCTCTTCCTTAAATTCTATACCTGATTGATTAGGCTTAGGAAGCAAGTCCTTATTATATTTCTTAGGAACCATAAACATCATAGTCATGGAATCCTCTAATGACATTGAAACCGGGGAAGTCATAGCTATTTTTTCATTCCTTTCATTATTTCCAAAAATATATCCGGCTAAAATAGAGAAACCTTTACTTGAAGAATTTTTATACCCTTTTGTGGAGAGTTTGACTGAGGAAAATAAAGTAGCCTCATAATTTCTTACTTCAAATCGCTTGTATTTTTTTTTGACGACATAAGGGTATCTTTCAATCTTTCTTTGTGCATTTATAAAATAAAGCTGGACTAATGTAAACGCTATTAGGATTACTACAAGTAAGATTATTATTATTTTCATTTTTTCAATTTAGTGTTTAGCTATTTTTATTTATTACTACTGCCAACTCGCTTATCTGCGATATACATCTCACTTGTCCAACTCAAACATAACACATTTTTATAACTGACAATATGTGCCGGGGTAAATATTGCGGGGTATTGGGTGTGCGATGACTAAAGATTTACCCAACGCTACACATCTTCCCAAAAGTTTGAAACCAACCTCTTTAGGGCCACTACAAAAGCCGAAATTATTCTCGATTTTTGTGTTTAAAGTTTAATTGTTTAACAGTTTCAAATGTTTTATAAGTAATGACTATATTTTTTATCTCCTTTTGATAACTCAAAAATAAAAATGTAGTTGGAGGCAATTAGTCATTCTTTTATTTTTAGGTTATTGATCAATTCATGCAAACAACAAACACAAACATTCTCAAACATCTTCCTCTTTATAAGACAACAACAGCTGATCCAGTTGAGTATTTACTTTCCTGCAGCTTACGCCTGCATTTTCGAGCATCAGTCTTGATGCTTTTGCTGAATCTGATTCTTCGTATTTGTCGGATAGATATATCACCTCTGTTATGCCGGACTGTATGATCGCTTTTGTGCATTCGTGACAAGGGAATAATGCCGTATATATTTTACATCCACTTAGGTCCATGCCAATGTTGTTCAATATGGCATTCAATTCGGCATGGCAAACGAAAGGATATTTGGTTTGCAAAAAATCGCCTTGTTTTTCCCAGGGAAAATGATCATCGTCGCATCCTGCGGGAAGACCGTTATATCCGGCTCCAACTATTTTATTCTTGCTGTTGACAATGCAAGCGCCCACCTGTGTGTTGGGATCTTTGCTTCTTCTGGCCGACAACAAGGCTACGCCCATAAAATATTCATCCCATGAAATATAATTCAATCGTTTTGGCATGTGCAGAAATTTTCGAAACGAAATTAAGGGGTAAGGATGATACTTTGTACTTGAGTAAAAGAAGAAGATGGCGTTGACCTATGTTTATATTATCTCTTATCAATCATGTATAATAAACGTAAATCAAACTTTACTAATTTTAGTGAAGTTTATTTGAGATAAAACCCACTTGACAGGATGATGTATCATAAAATAAGTTAGAAAATGCAACAAAAACCAGACAGAGAAACTTTGGAGAAATGGAGTCGGGATCCTAAAAATTGGAAAATGGGTTTTTTCTATTATAACAAGGAAGATAAAAGATTGTTACCACCCAAAAAGATACCTGCCATGGGTTGGACAGTAAATTTCGCCAATCCATATTCGATATTTTTATTTGTGTTGATTCTTCTGATTTGTCTTTGCCTGCCACTGCTGATAGCTTGCTTTTCTTGATTTGTGAATCCATTGGATATCTCATCCTAAATAAAAGAACTCAAATCCCTTGATCACCAGTGCGCAAAAAATATGCACAAGGCTCATGAAAAAAATAGTAGCCAACGCGTAATTAAATTTGTTTTGGCCTAAACTGAAAGCAGGTAATTTCTGCATGATGTGTTCTTGCTTCAACCATTTATCGATATCCAGCAGCCCTTCGAAATAACCGAAGATAAATGTGATGGATAAAATCATGCCCCCCCTGCTCATTGTTTGCATAATGGCCATTGTGATAAAAATCAAAAGCCATACCCTAAATAAGGTTCGGATGAACACTTTCAGCAAATCGAGATAAAACTCATTCATTGTCAACCTTATTATTAAAAATGCAAACAAGGTGGAAAGATAAATGCCATGCATTTGCCACAAGGCATCTTTTAAATGTGGATCGTTTAAAAAAAGTAAAGTCCAGATGAGTAAGGAGAAAACAACGGCCACCGCACCGAACAATGCAGACTTGTTATGTACGGATGTTGATGACATGGAAGGCGCAAATAAGATTTAAGCTGTAATCATGGACGAGATTTCATCCATGCTGATGGCATTGTGACTTTCATCGTAAATACATTCGCCATTTTTTATCAGTAAAACCTGTGGCGACTCATGGTACACATGAAACATGTCTGCAATGGAAGCAGAAATATTTCTGTATTGGAGAAGGTCAAGATAATAAAAATCCACTCCGTTTGGAGTGGCAGACTTTTCAAGTCTATTTTTAATCATTACACTGATTGAGCACCTTGTGCTATGTTTGAAAATCAGTTGATATTTTTCTTTTGATTGATTTTGGATGTCCGTCAATTGAGATGCAGACTGCAAATCGATCCAATTCATGTTGGTTTGGTTTTTATCCTCTGTTAAGCATGGCCTGTGCGGGACAGCCTGATCTGCGACTAGTGCCACAACTGGTAAGTGTTGCAGCCGCTAAAGCGATAAAGAGTAAAGCCAGGATTGATTTTTTCATGATTTTTCAGTTTTTTTTGGGTTGAACAAAGTTAGCGACAAATTAATAAACGAATAACATTTCAAAATATTACTTTTGAAGCCGAAAAGATTAAAATAATCCGATACCTTTAATCACCTTTCCAATTTCAGATATACTTATATAAGATCAAAATGCTTGAATTAACCCGGCCCCTGGCCTTTATTGACCTGGAAACCACTGGTATCAGCCTTTCCTCCGACCGTATTGTTGAAATCGCCATCATCAAACTCAATCCCGATCAAACACGTCAGGTGAAGCGAAAGCTCATCAATCCCGAAATGAGTATACCCAAGGCCTCCAGCGATATTCATGGCATCACCGATGAAATGGTGAAGGATGCTCCTACTTTCAAACAAGCAGCCAATGAAATCAAACAATTTCTCGACAACTGCGATCTGGGCGGTTACAACAGCAACCGATTCGACATCCCCATGTTGATGGAAGAATTTCTTCGTGCCGAGATGGATGTAGACCTGAGTAACAGAAAGATGATAGACGTGCAGCATATTTTCTATACCATGGAACCCCGTACACTTTCTGCTGCGTATAAATATTATTGTGCCAAAGAACTGGAAAATGCACATAGTGCAGAAGCCGATGTGAGTGCCACCATCGATGTGCTGGAAGCTCAGGTGGAAAGATATGCTCAGCTGGGCAATTCCGTAAGTTCCATTCTTGGGGTAATAGGCGAAGAAAAAATTGTGGATTATGCCAGAAGGTTTTCTTACGATGACCGTGGCGTGGAAGTTTTCAATTTCGGCAAATACAAAGGCCGTTCGGTGAGTGAGGTGTTGAAGTCGGAACCGCAATATTACGATTGGATGATGCGCGGCGATTTCCCCTTGCATACCAAAATGAAGCTCACCGAAATCATGAACAGGGTTTATTTGAAAAACAATTAGTCGCCCCTTATTTCTGTATTAACAACAAAGGTTGAAGGATTTGGAAAAAGTAGTCATCATACCCACTTACAACGAGAAAGAGAATATTGTTTCTATCATTGATGCCGTTTTGAGCCAGGAACATCAATTCCATGTGTTGATCATTGATGATGGTTCTCCAGATGGAACAGCCAATATCGTTCGTTCACTTTTCCCCAAATACCCGGGTCGATTGTTTTTAGAAGAAAGAAAAGGCAAATTGGGTTTAGGCACTGCCTATATCCACGGATTCAAATGGTGCCTCAGCAGAGGTTACCAATTTATTTTTGAGATGGATGCCGATTTTTCTCATAATCCGAAAGACCTGATCAGATTGTATGAAGCTTGCGCATCCGGAGCCGGTGTGTCGGTGGGTTCGCGCTACATCAAACAAGGAGCCGTTGAAAACTGGCCCGCCGACAGAATTTTATTATCCAAAGGGGCATCGCTTTATACCCGCATCATCACCGGCATGCCTGTGATGGATCCCACGGCAGGATTTGTTTGCTATCGCAGAGAAGTACTCGAAAAAATCAATCTCGACAACATTCATTTCATCGGTTATGCGTTTCAGATAGAAATGAAATTCACCGCCTGGAAACTCGGGTTTACCATTCAGGAAGTGCCTATCACCTTCATCGACAGAAAACTGGGCGCCAGTAAAATGAATAAAGGCATCATCAAAGAAGGCGTATTGGGCGTACTCAAACTCAGAAAATATAGCCTACAGGCAGATTACAAAAAGAACATGAGCCGTTGATGACAAATCAACACATCGCTCGGTATTTTTCTCTCCATCATTACTACATTATTTAAACGCGGGATGATATTGCTGTAAAGTAGACCGCAGGAAATCTCTGTCGAGATGGGTGTATATTTCTGTTGTGGTGATGCTTTCGTGGCCCAGCATTTCCTGTACGGCCCTCAGGTCGGCACCACCTTCTACCAGATGTGTGGCAAATGAATGACGGAAAGTATGCGGAGAGATGTTTTTATGGATGCCTGCTTTTTTCACCAAAGCCTTCAATATTAAAAATATCATCACACGGGTCAGCGATTTTCCTCTTCTATTGAGAAAGAGGATGTCTTCAAAGCCTTTCACCACACTCATCTGATTGCGAACAGCATTTCTGTAGATGTTGATATGCTTGATGGCATCTGAACCTATAGGAACCAATCTTTGCTTATCCCCCTTCCCAATCACTTTGATGAATCCCACATCTAGATACAAAGAACTGATTCTTAAATTCACCACCTCGCTTACACGCAATCCACAACTATACATGGTTTCGAAGATGGCTTTGTTCCGTTCGCCTTCGGGCGTACTTAAATCTATGGCCCCGATGATTTTCTCTATTTCTTCATAAGACAAAGTATCAGGCAATAATCTTTTCAGCTTGGGAGACTCCAGCAATACTGTAGGGTCGACAGTAGCAATTTGTTCGAGCAGACAATATTTGTAAAAACTTCTTAAGCCGGAGATGATTCTGGCCTGTGATGTGGCCGTCATTCCCAGTTCGTGGATCCATTTCAGAAAATGCTCAAGGTCGGCAAGGGTAATATCGGAAGGCGTTTGGGTGTCATTCCGCATCATTAAAAACTGGGTAAGCAAACTGATATCGTGCAGGTAAGCCTCAACGGAATTGTCCGATAAAGACTTCTCCAGCTGCAACCAGGCCTTGAATCCTTTTTTATAAGGTTCCCACATTATTTGAAATGTTTTGAATGATGATTGAGCATACAATTTAATTAAACATTATTTTCGTTCCGCATTTTCATCAACATAAATCAATTCATGCAGCCCGTAAATTTCAGATCTTTCCGCAGCAAACTCGCTCATCACAGAAAATCATTTCGTCAGTTCCTCAACAAAACAGAAAAGAACACACCCAAAGGAATCGACCAGTTGACGCCTGTTTTGGCCAAAGAAGTATGGGCGGAAGTAGATTGTTTGAGTTGCGCGAATTGCTGCAAGAAAATGACACCCACTTTCACGGAAAAAGACCTGAAACGCATCTCTGCTCATTTCAAGCAAACACCGGAAGAATTCAAAAAGCAATGGTTGAAAAAAGACAGCAACAAGGATCTGGTGAATAAAACCCAACCCTGCCAGTTTCTTAATCTCGAAGACAACAAATGTTCCATCTATGCCATTCGTCCGGAAGATTGCTCAGGCTTTCCACATCTAACCAAAAGAAAGTGGGAAGAATATGCTTATATCCATAAACAGAATATTGATTATTGTCCGGCCACATTTCGTTTGGTAGAAAAAATGATGGAAAAAGTAAGTGTTTAACTCAATTTTTCTTTAATAATTATTGCAATATCCAAACTTGCAAAACCTTCCCTTACAAATACACATCTTCAATCAGAAAGAAACTCAATTTAGGTTGTAAGGTGATGGCTAAAATGTCGTATTGAATTCTTTGCCATTGCGGATGTAGGTAGAGATAAGCTTCTGCGGCCTGCACCAGCCATTTGAATTTTTTGACGGATACTTCATCTTCCGGAAAGCCATGATAATTGGATGTTTTTGTTTTGACTTCAATAAAATGCAGGATGCCGTTTTTTGTAGCTATAATATCGATTTCCCAATGACTTGTTCTCCAATTACTGTGCAACAATCGATAGCCGTTTGATTGGAAATAATCCACAGCCAGTTGCTCTCCTTTTTGACCTGTTAAGTTATGTGTAGCCATCTTCAAATGTAAAAGCGGCCGATATTAACACCATGAGGAAAAAAGCGTTGAAAAGGAATGAAAAAACAAGGTTTGAATTCCTTACTTTTGTCCAAAACCGGTTACTAATGAATCAAAAAAAGTCAAATATTATTTTGGGATCTGTGCTGATCTCCATTGCTGCATTGCTCAAAGTGGTTACTTTTCCTCACAGCATCAATCCGATTATCGCCATCTCGCTGTTCAGCGGTGTAGTCGTCAAAGATAAAAGATGGGCATTAGCCATGCCTTTATTCGCTATGTTGGCTTCTGACTTGATGCTGGAAATAACAGGTGTGGCCCAAGGATTTTACGGCATGTCGCAGCTGGGCAACTATGCATCACTACTGCTGGTCACCTGCTTAGGTTTCGGCATGAAAAAAATCAACTGGTTGAATGTGGTAGGATTTTCTCTGCTGACATCGCTTCTTTTTTATGTATTGAGCAATACCAATGTATTCCTTTTTGATACCATGCTTACATACACTAAAGATTTGAATGGCTGGTTCAATTGCATGGTGGCTGGTATTCCTTTCATCAAAAACAGCTTGCTGAATGACCTTTGCTTTAATGTGATTTTGTTCGGCGGTTATGCTTTTGTAATGACAAAATACAAATCATTGGCTGCTGTGCGTTCTTAAACAACAAATTCTATAGTTTGAAACGATAACAAAAAGACCCCATGCGGGTCTTTTTTATTGAAATGGATTCTCTTTTTCGTAACCTTCGTCCACCAGCAGATGGCCGCCATCAGCGGCAGCAGTAGCCAGCTCATCGCATCGATTGTTGAAAGGATTGGTAGCATGACCTTTCACCCATATCATTTTAACTTTCACCATTTTGGACAGACGGTAATATTCTTCCCAAAGATCCCTGTTTTTCTTACCGCCTTTGAATCCGGTCTTGATCCAATTGTGCAGCCAGCCTTCTTCAATGGCTTTAACCACATATTGACTGTCGGAGTAAATATGCACAGGCAGTTCATGTTTTTTCAGTGCTTTCAAGGCTGTAATCACTGCCAGCAACTCCATTCGGTTGTTGGTGGTAAGTCTGTAGCCTGCCGATAATTCTTTAGCAACGCCAGCAAACATCATGATTACCCCATAGCCTCCTCTGCCCGGGTTGCCACGTGCCGATCCGTCTGTATAAATAGTGATGTGCGACAATGATGATGGATTATTAGATGGGTAAATTTTTACTTACACTTGAAAAACTCCGGTTTTGAAAGTCGGTATTTCAGGGTTATGATTGGCGGCATGAATGGCTTCAGCAATGATCATCCTGGTGTCGGAAGGACGAATGATAGCATCCACCCATAAACGGGCAGCCGCATAAAACGGCGTGGTTTGGTGGGTATAGTTGTCCGTTATCTTGGTCAGCAATTCATTTTCCTCTTCTGCAGTCACTTCTTTTCCTTTGGCTTTCATGGCGGCCACCTGAATTTGCAACATGGTTTTGGCGGCCTGTTCGCCACCCATTACAGCAATTTTAGCTGAAGGCCAGGCATAAATCAGTCGCGGATCATAGGCCTTTCCGCACATGGCATAATTACCGGCGCCATATGAATTGCCGACGATGATGGTGATTTTAGGCACCACAGAATTGGCAACAGCATTAACAAGCTTGGCGCCGTCCTTGATAATGCCGGAATGCTCGCTTCTGCTTCCCACCATGAATCCGGTTACATCTTGCAGAAAAACCAATGGAATCTTTTTTTGATTGCAATTCATGATAAAACGGGCGGCTTTGTCGGCACTGTCATTATAAATAACACCACCCAGTTGCATTTCTCCTTTTTTATTTTTGATGATCAGTCTTTGGTTAGCCACAATGCCCACAGCCCATCCTTCCACACGCGCATATCCGCATACGATAGTCTTCCCATAATCTTTTTTAAATTCATCAAAACTGTAGGCATCAACAATACAGTCAATCAGCTGCAACATGTCGTACGGCTTGCTGTTGTTTTCGCTGAGGATACCCCAGATGTCGGTTTCATTTTTTGCAGGCGGCAATGTTTGAACCTGATTAAAACCGGCCAGTTGTGCAGGGCCAAGTTTGGCCATAATGTGTTTTACCTTATCAAGACATTCTTGCTCGGTTTTGAATTTATAATCGGCGATGCCTGAGAGTTCGGTATGGGTAACCGCTCCTCCCAAAGTTTCAGCATCCACATCTTCACCAATAGCCGCTTTCACCAGATAAGGTCCGGCTAAAAAAATGGATCCTGCATTTTCCACCATGATGGTCTCATCACTCATGATAGGCAGATAAGCGCCTCCGGCCACACAGGCACCCGTAACCACCGCAATCTGTGTTATGCCCATCGCACTCATTTTGGCGTTGTTTCTGAAGATACGTCCGAAGTTTTCTTTGTCTGGAAAAATCTCATCCTGCATGGGTAGGAACACGCCTGCACTGTCTACCAGATAAATGATTGGCAGATTGTTTTCCATGGCGATTTCCTGCATGCGCAAGTTTTTCTTGCCTGTGATCGGAAACCAGGCGCCAGCTTTTACGGTTTGGTCGTTGGCAACAATTACGCATTGTCTTCCACTGATGTATCCAATGCCGCTGACAGTACCACCAGCCGGACATCCGCCATGTTCGGGATACATTTCATAGCCGGCAAAAGCCCCAATTTCTATGAATGGCTTGCCTTCATCCAAAAGATAGTCCAAACGTTCGCGTGCGGTGAGCTTGTTTCTTTCTTTTTGTTTGGCTGCCGCTTTAAGACCACCGCCTTGCTCAATGATTTCAAGTTTTTGTCGCACTTGACTCCAGGCCATTTTCAAAGCGTCTTCGTTTTTATTGAATGCTAAATCCATAGAAATTATTTTTACAATGGGTGCAAATTAAGCGTACTGCTTAAATAAAAAAAACAAAGGGAGCCGAAACTCCCTTTGACATATTTTGAATGATGATTTATCTCATGATCAGCAAGCCTTTTGTTCTTGTTCCCTTGCTGGTAAATATTTTGATGAAGTATTGTCCCGAAGGTAGAGCGGCCACGCCAATATTATTGCAATGGCTGGTGCTCAACATTTTCTTTCCTTTGGCATCTATGATTTCCACCCAATTAATCACCGCATTATCACTTTTCACATTCAGCACATTTACCGCAGGATTGGGATAAGTGATGAAGTCGAGATCTTGCTGTGTATTGTTGGCAATACGATCATCGTCATGATGTTCACCTTCATCATGGTGCTGTTGTCCGCCATTATCCTGGCATCCACAATTGCCGAATGATCTTACACAGATACTTGCAGTAGAAGCATTGCCGCAATTGCCCATAGGTGTCACCGAAATAATGCCTGAACCACGGCCTGCTTTAACAATAATGGTAGTTGTACCCTGCCCCGTCAAAATCGTCCAGCCGGTTGGCACCGTCCATTGATAACGAGTGGCACCCATTAAAAGCGTAGAAGCATAAGTTACAGTTTGCGAACAATTGACAGCAGATGGTCCATTGATGCTTACATGACCGGTAAGTTGCCAAGAAACTGAAATGCAACTTGTAGAGGAAGCACCACATTGATTGATTGATTTTACACAAATGCTGTTGCTTGTATTGTTATTGCAATTAGATCTAGGACGAATATTGCTGAAAGCAACAGTGATTGTATTAGTGCCCTGCCCTGCTATTAATGTAACACCATTAGGTAAGGTCCACTGATATGAGCTTGCGTAAGCAACTGGGTCAATGGAATAAGTTGCCGTCATGCCACAGAGATTGGTAACAGGACCTGATATAGGACCCGGCTGAACAGGCACATGAAGTATGGTGAGATGTAATGTAGCTAAGCTATCGCATCCATTGGCGTTGGTCGTGGTGAAAGTGTAATCACCAGAAGAGGTGTAATCAATCCCATTCCAATTGAAACTGCCGCATGTTGTAGCAGAAGTTTCAGAAGAGGTAGGTTGATGAATAGTGAGATGTAAAGTCGCTACGCTATCGCATCCATTGGCATTGGTCGTGGTGAAAGTGTAATCACCAGAGTAGGTGTAAACAATACCATTCCAAATGTAAGTACCACATGCAGTCGCTGAAGTTTCTGATGAAGTAGGTTGGTTGATGGTGAGATGTAAAGTGGCTACACTATCGCAACCATTGGCGTTGGTCGAGGTGAAAGTGTAATCACCAGAAGAGGTGTAATCAATCCCATTCCAATTGAAACTGCCGCATGTTGTAGCAGAAGTTTCAGAAGAGGTAGGTTGATGAATGGTGAGATGTAAAGTGGCTATGCTATCACATCCATTGGCATTGGTAGCAGTGAAAGTATAATCACCAGAAGTTATGTAAACAATACCATTCCAGTTGTAAGTGCCACAAGCAGTTGCAGATGTTTCTGATGAAGTAGGTTGGTTGATGGTGAGATGTAAAGTGGCTATGCTATCACATCCATTGGCATTG
>CANGIT010000008.1 GCA_947454155.1 Chitinophagaceae bacterium | reverse complement strand
ATGCTGTAGAAAGATTTACTGCTGGAGAATATATCAAACGGTTGGAAGTACCGTTGGTATTACCATCATAGAACCACAAACACTTATTACCATCCGGAACAGGGATAGCAGGAGAACCAAATGTTGGTGTAGTTGGAGACCCACCATAAGGAGTACAGCCTGTTGGATAAGAACTGGAAGATAGCCATGCAGAAGATGCATATGTCATCTGGCCCCAATCGTGCGCACCACCAGTACAAGCAACTGGAGCAGCGTCATTTGAGAATCTCTTTTGATTCCAGCCACTCGGTGCATTGATACCGGCATTGGTAGCCGCAGTAAGCGGGTTACCGCCGAGGTACCAGTCGCCCTCGAAACTTTCGGTGAAATACGTTTGTGCGTTTACGTTGCTGCTAACGGAAAGCAACATAACGGTCAGCAGAATCATCAGTCCGCCCATCCAGCGACTGAAATTGTTGGTGCTTGTTTTCATGATCTCATTTTTTGAATGACTGAAACTGGTTGTTTTGGTTGTGAACGTTTGCATGAATTGCAATTGGTTTTTTATGGTTGTATTCTGATTCGTTACGATGGAGTGTTGAAGCAACTCACATTTTCGCTTTCGCAAATCGCCAGCTGGTGGCATTAAATTTCCCGACATTTTTTGTCTGTCTGAATGAGCGAGTGTGTAGTTGTTTTCCTTCATAAAATTTTTTACATTCAAAATAAAAAAATAAGACACTAACGGTGATCGTTAATGGATAAAAATAAAAACAGTACTTCTCAGGGGGAAAAACGTGGTTTTGAAAAGGGATGAAGGATTTGTATGTGTGAATTTAAAGTTAATTCTGAATTAACAATAAATTTTTTGCGTTTTTTTTTGATTTCAACATGAATAACGGGCGCATAAAATGCCGGAACACAATACTGTATTGATTTTTGAAGGATCGCTACAAATTAAACAAATGCATCATTTTTATCCCCGTATCAAGGCGATTTCGACTGTTTTTATCCTGTTTTTTAACAAATTGAACCCTTCCCCACCCTCAGATTTTTAATACCCAACCTTCAATTTTGGACATTGAAAAAGAAATTATTTTAACAACAACTTTAATGAAAAAAGAAAAAGACCAGCTATAAAATAATTGTTTTTTTATGATGGAGATGAGATGGCTAACATGAAAATAATCAAGAGAAATCTGCCATCGAAAACCAACATGATTTGACATGTTTTTTTTATTGTTTTTACAAGTTATTTTTTTACCCAAAAAAATCAATTGCTTATTCTATTTTTCAAAAAAGCTTTCATAGAAATCTTTTTTTTGTTTGTATTTTTTGGATGAAAGTGAAAGAAGATTCTCTGGGTTTTATTTCAGTATTTTTTTTATGCTGTTTACAAAAAAAGAGAACGCAATGGCATTCTCTTTTTTTTAATTTCGTCTATGCGTGGATTTAAATCAAATCAGAAAAAACAAGTTTACTTTCTTTGTAAGATCCAATCCGTTTCAATTTATTTTTCCAGGAAATACAAGTTCTTTTTTTAGTACCTATATGCCATTGAAAATAAAATACACTCTCCTCTTTTATCTATCATTTTTTGGCCTTTATAAAAAAGAGAGGATTGATTTCTTGTTTGTTTTTTCAATTTCAATCCCTCATTTCTCATGCCTGTTTGCGTGTGATTTTTTTTCTTGATTTATCATTCTCCATTGATGATTTCGTATTCCTTATCTGTATCATTGAGCCGGACAAATTTGTCGTTTCTTCTCTCTCATTTTTTATCCATTGTTCAGCTCTTTGCGATGGAGGGTATAAAAAATAATGAAGGCCAATGGAAATAAATATCCCAATGCGGAGAAGCCGGAGAACGGAGTGGAGCCGATAAAAAACAACAAGCCTGCAATGGGAATCAACTCGCCTGTGAGCCAAAGAAAATAACCTTGCGATTTCAGCTTCCTCATTTCTAAAGCACCATACAAACAAAGCAATGATCCCAAAATCGTGATGATCATCATCGGCCATTTGTTTTCCAACATCAGTCGCGACATTTCCAGCGTTTTTTCATTGACCATGCCTTTTACAAATGCAGGAGCACCATCCAGACTTCCGGAGCTGATCACCTGCTTGATGTTATTGTAGTTTTTCTCGGCAGTAAAGAAGGAATAAGGCGCCGACAGCAAACCGAAAATGCTGCCGATGATGGATAGGATGGTCAAAGCATTCAAAAAAGAAGAAGGCCCCTTGGGCATCATGAAGGGGTCGAAGGGTTGTTGTTCGTTTGTCATGGTAGAATAGTTTCACCCCTACGGGGTTTGTTGGTTTAGGTTTAGAATAGTTTCACCCCTACGGGGTTTGTTGGTTTAGGTTTAGAATTATGTCACCCCTACGGGGTTTGTTATATAATATATGTATCTGCGGATTTTGGTCTAAATGTAGTCGGAAAATCAATAAGAATAAGACGCTGGCTTGAATCTCCAAATTAATCAATCCACCCTCTATCATCAAACAAGATCATCACACCAGCACATTACCACGTTATCACTGAATCACCCCATCTCCACCATTTTGCATATCAAAACAATAACACACTGGCATTTTACCCCATTATCATCAAATTACCAAATCTTCAAATAAGCCCATCACTTCCTTCTCTTCAATTCTTTTTCAATGAGCAGTAATTCTCTTCCTGTTTGACCGGCCACTGAGCTATTCTCTTGCGCCCTTCTCATCAAATAAGGCACCACATCGCTGATGGGGCCAAATGGCAAGTACTTGCTGACACCAAATCCATGGGCAGCCAGATTGAAAGTGATATTATCGCTCATGCCATACAATTGAGAGAAGTGCATGTGCGGATGATGCGATGGATATCCTTTTTCGAGCATGGAGGAAGTGGCCAATGCATTGCTGTGCTCATTGTGTGAAGCCACAATCAATCCTACGCGATCAAGATGCTGCAAACAATAACCAACAGCCAGATCATAATCCCGATCTGTCGACTCCTTATCGGGCTGTATGGGCGAAGGATAACCCATTGTTGCAGCACGCGCTCTTTCTTTTTCCATATAGGCACCGCGAACCAGTTTGGCTCCCATGATGAAATTCCTTTCGGTGGCGGCTACATGACTTTTTTTCAGAAAATCTAAACGGTCGTGCCTGTATAATTGAATGGTATTGTAAACAACGCATTTGTTTTTATTGAAACCTTCCATCATCAAAATGGTGATGGCATCCACGGGTGCTTGTATCCAGCTTTCTTCGGCATCCACCAAAACTCCTACATTTTTTCTTTCGGCCGCATCACAAATCCGGTGAAAGCGCTGTACCACTTTTCGCCACTCTTCCTGTTCTTCTTCCGTTAGTGTTTGCAGTGAAGCCGTATAATTTTTCATCAAGGTATCGGCATTCATATCGTGCATGGCGGTGTTGATTTTTTCCAGCAAACCAAAACGGGCGATGCCCGTCACTTTGATACTCATGAAAGGAATATTGGAAACAGTAGCGGCATAATCAATCACTTTGATGAACTCATGCGTGGAGGCCTCAAACGACGATTCGCTGCTGCCTCCTTCTACCCCATAATCAAGAATCACATCAACCTTGTAGGCATTCAGCTTGCCAGCCACCGAGGCGGTCTGCTCCAAAGTTTCTCCGCCCACAAATTGTTTGAACAAGGTGTTCCTCAGCACAGCGTGCGTAAATGGTATTTTAAATTTGATGGCCCAGGGGGTAAGTGCCAAACCAATTTTCAGGATAGCGGTGCTTCCCATCGCACCGAAAAGGAATCTGGCTTTACGAAGTTCGCTGTCCGACTTGTAGGCAAAAGCGGCTTCCGTATCTTCAAAAGATACTTTATGTGGAGAAGTGTAAGACATATGATAAAGTTACCTGGCGTAAAATGATCTTGCAATAATAAAACATATTCATCGCAAAAAACGATGTGGTTATTTGACAAACAAAGCCTTGAGTTCGGGTGCTTCATCAGGTGTAAGCTTGCCACCCAAAATGAGTCGAAGCTGTCTTCTTCTCAATGCACCGTCAAAAAGCTTTTTTTCTTCTTCCGATTCCGGCACCACAGCACTGACCGCCCGGGGTTTGCCATTGGGATCCAACGCTACGAAAGTTAGATAAGCTTCGTTGCTTTTATATTTATATTGATGAATGGCATCCTCACCCCACACTTTCAGATGTACCTCCATACTGCTCTTAAACGACCTGGTTACCTTGGCCTCAATGTGCACCACGTTTCCCAACTTGATGGGATTTTCAAAAGAGATATTGTCAACCGAAGCCGTTACCACGGGAGCACCGCAATGTTTCATCGCCGATAAGGCGGCTGCGATATCCATCCAATACATCAATCGCCCTCCCATCAAATTGCCGAAAGTGTTCGTGTCATTGGGCAATACCAGTTCGGTCATCACCACCAATGAAGCGGAAGCTTTTTTTTCCATTTGAGAAATTTTAAGCAAAGATAAGGCGGGGATTGGGGATTGGGGATTTGTGGTTTGTGGTTTGTGGTTTGTTATTTGGGATTTGTGGTTTGTGGTTTATGGTTTGTGGTTTGTGGTTTGTGGTTTGTGGTTTGGGGTTTGTGGTTTGTGGTTTGGGGTTTGTGGTTTGTGGTTTGGGGTTTGTGGTTTGGGGTTTGTGGTTTGGGGTTTGGGGTTTGTGGTTTGTGGTTTGGGATTTGGGATTTGGGATTTGGGGTTTGGGGTTTGGGGTTTGGGGTTTGGGGTTTGGGATTTGGGATTTGGGATTTGGGGTTTGGGGTTTGGGGTTTGGGGTTTGGGGTTTGGGGTTTGGGATTGGGATTGGGTTTTGGGGTTTGGGATTGGGGATTGGGGGTTTGGGATTGGGGAAGAATTTACCTGATGAAGTAAAAAATCATAAAAAGATCAACTTGGAAACTTGTATACTTGTATACTTGGAAACCTGCAAACCTGGAAGCCTACAAACCAACATCCCAATAACTATTGTAATTACGGTTTCCTATACTTTTCCGACTGTTCTATGGCATCCATGATCTGCGACAAAATCTGCTCGGGACTGTCTTCATAATTGATGTTCAGCGGATCTTTGAAATTGACGGTGAGGGTTGAACGAAATTTCCTCATCCGCAAACCCGTTTTATTGAAAGTATCGGAGAATCCTTCAAAGACCACCGGAATTACAATCGGTTTGCATTGTTTGATGATGAATGCGCTTCCTCTTCTGCCGGGTGCGAAGGGAGTGGTTGTGCCCTGAGGAAAGTTGATCACCCAATTGTCTTCCAGTGCTCTGGCAATGGTTCGGGTGTCTCCGATGTCAAGCCCTTTTCTCACTTCTCCCGATTCGGCATTCCAGGTTCGTTTGACTGTAATGGCGCCAGCCACTGTGAAAATCCTGGCCAGCCATGTCTTACTCATGGTAGTGGCGGCGGCCACATATTTCAAATTTAAAAAAGGGTTGAAAAGGTAGAAGGGCAAACCCAGTTTTTTGGTTCTGCCGTTTTTTGCCGCGCAAAAAATATGAATCAGTGTAATCACATCTGCAAAATAGGTGTGATGGTTGCACACAAACAGCACGTTGTTTTTAGGCAGTCGAGGGAGCTTTTCCATCCCGCGAATCTTCAAGCGATTGATCAAACAAATTCCCGGATAAGTCAGCCATCCAACTACCACATAAAGCAGCCATTTTGAAAAGGAAGAATGCTTGACCTTCTTGACAACATCTTGAATTTTAGCCATTTAAATAAAATATTTTCAACAATTCGGTCAAATTTAACCAAATAAACGATAAGTTACAGATGAAGTTTATTACGGGCTCTGGCTATCGGAACGGATGTCATAAAAATTTACTTTGCAGCATATATAATATGCATTAATTTACGCCCGATTAAAATTGCCCTCAGGCGTTTTGATTTTATTTGTCACTCTAAAATTTTATTATGCAATCCAAAACTACACTCAGCAGGATGGGAAGGTTCTTTTTGACGAGCCTGATGATCCTCGGTTTCACTTGTTTTTTGAGTAGTTCGCTTTTGGCACAGGTTTATGTGAATGGTAACCTGTCTACCGGCGCTACTTCCAGCGATGGCACTGCAGCTCCCGCAGGCTATACCTGGAGTGAAGTTCAAACAGGTAATGTAAATGCCGGTTTCAGTGCTTCAACTGCCAACAACCTTTCTTTGGCAGATGATTTCACCATTGCATTCGGCACCTGGTCTGTAAGCAAGCTGACTTTCTTTGCTTACTCAACAGGTTATACCGGTGCTACATCTCCTTTCAACGAACTTCATTTGCAAATCTTCAATACCGATCCTTCTGTAGGTACGCCTACACCGATATTTGGTGATTTGACAACTAACGTTTTAACCCAGTCAACTTCTGCCGGCATGTACCGTATTTTCAACGGCGCGCCCGGAACTACCAGAGAAATCTGGAAACTAGAAGCTAACGTGAATGTAGTATTGCCTGCAGGAACCTATTGGGTAGAATGGCAAACCGGCGTTACTACCGGTCTTACCAGCAACTTCACGCCTCCCAGCACAGTTGTAGGTACACAAACACAAACCGGAAACAATGGTAAACAACACGATATTGCCGCTGGCACCTGGACCTCAGTTGTAGACGGAACTACAGACCCCAACAACTTCCAGGATTTCCATTTCCTGGTTAACTATTCCACTTCGGCCTGTACAGGCACTCCTGACCCAGGCACCACAACAGCATCAGTAACCACAGCTTGTCCTGGCTCTCCTTTCAATCTTGGAGTGACCAACTCTGTTAATGGATCTGGTATCACTTATCAATGGCAATCTTCCAGCGACAACGTAACTTATACCAATATCACCGGTGCTACCAACAACAGTTTTTCTACCAGCCTCATCGCCAGCACCTGGTATCGCTTGGCTGTAACTTGTGCAGGTTCGGGACTGGTTGGTTATTCAGTTCCTGTTTTGGTATCTCAAACACCAGCTTCTGGTTGTTATTGCACTTCTTCTTCAACCAGCACTGCTGATGAAGATATTTTCAGGGTTAAAATCGGAACATTGGATAACAGCTCAACTTGTACATCAACAGGTCCGGGTTTTGGATCAGTTCAAAATAAATATTCAAATTATACTTCCGGACCGGGCGCTCCTGCTCCGGGCGTTATCATCGCGGGAGGTACCAATCCGATTACAGTTCAGGTAGGTACTTGCGGTGGTAACTATACCAATAGCACTGCCGTATGGATTGATTACAATTTAGATGGTCAATTCAGTGCTGCTGAAAAAGTTTATGTGTCTGCGGCCGGTACTCAAGGCCCTCACATAGAAAATGGAAACGCTTTCATCCCTGCCAATGCAGTATTGGGAACTACCCTGATGAGAGTGGTTACCGTTGAAACCGGTACTCCCGGAAACATCAATGCTTGTGGTACTTACACTTGGGGTGAAACAGAAGATTATCTGGTTACCATCCGTCAATGTGTTCCAGTTGCGCTTTCTGCTCAACCTACCAGTGCTGCTGCATCATGTGGCGGTACAGTAAGTTTCTCTGTAGCTGCTACAGGCGACAATCCTGCTTACACTTGGGAACAAAGAACCAGTGCTACCGCACCTTGGACTTTTGTTACCAATGGTGGTATCTTCTCTGGCGCCACCACCAATATTCTTACCATCACCGGTGCTACCAGCGCCATGAATGGTTATCAATATCGTGCAGTGTTCACCGGATCTTGTACTGCTACAGATTTCAGCAACATTGCCACACTTACGGTTAACCCTATCGCGGCTCAGGTAACGCCTACTTCAGCCAATATCTGTAATGGCAGTTCACAATCCATTCAAATATTGAATGCAGCTTCTGCCAGCAATACCATCACAGTAGCTTCACCTGCCTTGAATCAGGTGATCACTGATGCAGATCCTGCTGGAATCATGTCTGATCCAATTCTCTTGGCTGGTATTCCTGCTAATGCCATCATTCAGGATGTGAGTGTGAAACTGAACATCAACCACACTTGGGTGGGTGATATCGATATCAACCTGATTGCACCGAATGGTCAAAACCTTAACTTGGTGGGATCACTTAACAACGGCGCAGGTAGCAATGGCACCGACAACTTCACTAATACTGTCATCAGCTCAACCAGCACCAACGCTATCAGTGGCGCAGCAGCACCTCGTACAGGTACTTTTGCCGCTGAAAAACGCGCTGGTTACGGACCTACCGGTAACGAACAAACTGCTACCGACTGGCCTGCTATGTTTACACAAATGAATGGCGACTGGAAATTGGCCATCGCCGATTTCGCCGGTGGCGACGAAGGTACTTTGGTTGACTGGTCAGTCAGCGTTACCTATACTTCACCTGTATTTGCTACTGGTACATTTACACCAACCACCTCATTGTTTACTGATGCAGGTTTGACAACTCCTTACACAGGTGGTCAAATCAACACTGTTTATGCAGCGCCTTCAAACAGCACTTCTTACACTGTAGTTGTACAAACACCAAGTTGTACTTCTTCTCCATTGGCAGTGCCTATCACAGTATCTAGACCTATCAGCAACGTGGTACAACCTCAAAGCGCTGAAGTTTGCGAAAACGGAAACCTTAGCTTTACCAGCAGTGCCAACGGTGGTCCTATCTCCTACCAATGGCAGGTAAGCACCGACGGCGGTACTACTTTTGCCAATGTTACCGATGGAGGTGTTTACAGCGGAGCCACCACTGCTACCCTGAACATCACCGGTGCTACAGTATCGATGAACGGAAACAAATATCATTTGGTGATGAACGTGGCCGCTTGCAGCAGTTCAGCCACTACAAACGGTGTTACATTAACTGTTCATGCCAACCCTACAACAACTGTATCTGCTTCACCCTATACAAGTATCTTCCCAGGCTTGCAAACAGCTGTTGTTTCCAGCAACAATGCCGCAGGTAACACCTATGAGTGGTACCTCAATGGCGCTGTAGTAGCAGGACAAACAAGTGCCTCTATTCCAGTAAATATCGACGGATTGGGTAATTACTCAGTGAAAGTTACCGATCAATTCGGCTGCGAAGGTTTGTCAAGCAACAGTGTAGACATCATCGATTCGCTCAACACTACCTTGTTCATCTATCCTAATCCTAACCACGGTACCTTCCAGGTGAGATATTTTGATAAGAATCAAGGTCCTAACAATCCGAAAATTCTGTCTATCTACGATGCCAAAGGCGCCAGAGTATACAGAAAATCATTCAACACCGGTTCTGTTCCTTTTGGCAGAATGGATGTTGATCTGACCCGATTCGGAAAAGGCGTTTACTTTATCGATCTCAACGACGCAGCTGGAACTCGTTTGGCTGCTGAAAGAGTGGTTGTACAATAATCGATCCTTACATTTTCTTTAAAAGAGCTGCCCTTGGGCGGCTCTTTTATTTTTAGCTCATTCCTGCGAAAAATCCTGATTTGGGGGTTGCGGTGCTGAAATAATGTTTTACCTTTGCCTCCCCGTTAAAAACCACGGGGTTTTATTTTATGTCATTATTTATTAACAAACAACTAAACGCAGATGAACAGGAGCCAATGGCTTCAAGCGAGCCCGCTGCTGCGACAACAAATGTACCTGTTCAGACGGCCCACGACGATTTCGATTGGAGCCGCGACAAACGTAACGTAGTTTCTTACACTGAGGCAGAAAAAGCCAAGTACGACAGCGTTTACGACAACACCTTCAAACAAATCAACGATGGTGAAATGATCCAGGCAACAGTGGTATCATTGACCAAAACTGATGCGGTGGTGAACATCGGCTTCAAAAGCGATGGTCTGATTTCATTGAATGAATTCAGAGACCTGCCGGGTGGTGTTAAAGTGGGTGAAGTGATTGAAGTAATGGTGGTTGAAAAAGAAGACAGAGACGGTAACCTGCACTTGAGCCGTAAATCTGCAAGAATCACCAGAGCATGGGAAAGAATTGTTGAGGTTAACAAAACCGGAGAAATCGTTACCGGTCTGGTAACCAGCAAAACCAAAGGTGGTCTTATCGTGGATGTGTTCGGCATGGAAACCTTCTTGCCAGGATCTCAAATCGACGTTAAACCTGTTACCGATTACGATCAGTTTGTGGGTAAAACCATGGAGTTCAAAGTGGTTAAAATCAACGAAACGATCAAAAACGCTGTGGTATCTCACAAAGCACTTATTGAAAGCGATATCGAAGCACAAAGAGCAGAAATCATCGGAAAACTCGAAAAAGGACAGGTACTGGAAGGTACGATCAAAAACATCACCGATTTCGGTGCGTTTCTGGACTTGGGTGGACTCGATGGTTTGCTGTATATCACAGATATTTCATGGGGCAGAATCAACCATCCTTCAGAAGTGTTGAAACTCGACCAGAAGTTGAATGTGGTAGTATTGGATTTCGATGATGATAAAAAACGTATCAGCCTTGGTCTGAAACAATTGACGCCTCATCCTTGGGATACTTTGGCAGAGAACCTGAAAGAAGGTGAAATCGTAAAAGGTAAAGTAGTGAACATCGAAGACTACGGTGCTTTCCTCGAAATCATGCCGGGTGTGGAAGGGCTGGTTCACGTTAGTGAAATCACTTGGGCCAATACGCCAATCAATGCCAAAGAATTCTTCAAATTGGGAGATGAGCATTCTGCCAAAGTGGTAACGCTCGACAAGGATACCCGCAAAATGAGTCTTTCTATCAAACAAATGACTGAAGATCCATGGAGCACCATTGAAAATAAATTCCCTGAAGGCAGCAAGCACATGGGTGTTGTAAAAAACATCACTCCTTATGGCGTGTTTGTGGAATTGTCTACCGGCATCGGCGGTATGATCCACATCAGCGACCTCAGCTGGCTGAAACGCTTCAATAACCCCAACGAATACACTAAAGTTGGCAAGGAAATCGAAGTGATCATCCTCAGCATCGATAAAGAAGGACGCAAACTTCAATTGGGTCACAAACAAATCGAAGAAGATCCCTGGAATTCACTGGAAACAGTATTCACTATCGGATCTATCCATGAAGGTACTGTAATCAAGAAAGACGATAAAGGTGCTGTGGTTCAATTGCCTTACGGCCTTGAAGGCTACGCTCCTGCCCGTCATTTGATGAAGCAAGATGAGAAAATGATTGGCGCGGATGAAACTGCCCAGTTCATGGTCATCGAGTTCGACAGAAACGACAAGCGTATTCTTTTAAGTCATACCCGCCTTTGGGAACAAGTGAAAGAAGAAGAGAAACAAGCGGAAATGAAAGAAAGACACGCTGAAGCTGAGCAAACCAAGAAAGCCGTGAAAAACATTCAAAGTAAAGTTGAAAAAGCTACTTTGGGTGATTTGGGTGTTTTGGCCAATCTGAAAGCCAAAATGGACGGTGGTGACGCTGCTGCTGAAGAACCAAAAGCTGAGTAATCGTCATTACACAAGCATAAAAAAACCTCCGAATTTTCGGAGGTTTTTTGTTTATACGCTGAGCTTATTGGGAAATGAAATTTCAGATTAACTGACTATTCTGCCCAGGACATTACATAATCTGGATTTTCAATTTCAAGGGCTTCACAAGTGATTTTAAGCGGCCTGAACGTATCCACCATTACTGCCAGCTCTTCTGTTCCCGTTTTACCCAAACTCTTTTCTACAGTGCCCGGATGAGGTCCATGCGGTATGCCGGCAGGATGCAAGGATATCATTCCACGCGTAACATGCTTTCTGCTCATGAACTGCCCTTCCACATAATACAACACCTCGTCGCTGTCGATATTGCTGTGATTGTAAGGTACGGGAATACCCAACGGATGATAATCGTACAACCTGGGCACAAAGGAACAAACTACAAAGGCATCAGTTTCGAAATGCTGGTGTACAGGTGGTGGCTGATGTATCCTTCCGGTTATGGGCTCAAAATCGTGTATGCTCATGACATAAGGATAACAACATCCGTCCCACCCTACCACATCAAATGGGTGTGTGCCATAATGAATGCCATAAAGCATCCCTTTCTTCTTGGTATGGATAACGAAGTCGCCTTTTTCGTCGCGGGCCTGCAAATTCTCCGGCACACGCACATCACGTTCGCAATAAGGTGCATGCTCCATCAGCTGACCGAAACGTGTCAAATATTTTTTAGGATAACGTATAGGTGTAAACGACTCTACAATGAATAACCTGTTTTGCGCATCGTTGAAATGCAGCTGATAAATCGTTCCTCTGGGCACCATCACATAGTCGCCGGGAACAAATTTCAATTCACCATAGCAGGAATGCATCACTCCGCTGCCCTCATGCACGAAAATCATCTCGTCGGCATCCGCGTTTTTATAGAAGTAATCTTGCATACTCTCTTCTGGCGCCGCCAATACGATATGGCAATCGTCATTCACCAGGACCGGTTTCCTGCTTTTCAGATAATCTTTTTCTGGCTTGATCCTGAATCCCTCAAAGCTTCTATGCTTCAGCATTTTTTCTTCGGCCACGCGGGGTGACACATCCACAGGATCATCACATTTCACAATCAATGTGGGCGGATAGGTGTGGTAAAGATTGGTATACTCGGTGGAAAAGCCTTCCGTAGAAAACAACTGTTCGGAGTACAATTCTCCATTTGGCTTTCTGAATTGTGTATGTCTTTTGGGAGGAATTTCTCCTCTTTTGATATAATGGGGCATGGGAACAAGTTTAAGCGTGATTAATGTTTACAAGTAAAAGGGTTTACAGGTTCAATTTGTTCAATGGCTATTTAGAACATAATAATCGTTAGAACCCTATTAAACTTTTTCAAACTGTGCAGTAACTGAAACCTTTTGTCAAGGCCATCATCAGGAAATAATATTTCCAGAAGCGCTTATCGATGGGATAGGTGAAGTTTCTAAAATATGGCATGGGCTATTTTCAAACCGAATGTACAGATTTTTGATGATGACAAATGAAAATTGGAACGGAATATCCTCGAAAAGATAAGTAGGTTTGCAGTGTTATGACCACCATAGGCCTGATTTCCGACACGCACTCCTATCTGCATCCCGACGTGGCCGGTTTGCTGCAACATTGTGATGAAATCTGGCACGGTGGCGACTTCGGACAAATCAAATGGGTAAACGATTTGCAGGATCAACTGGCTGCGATGGGTAAAAATCCGCTCATCAGAGGCGTGTATGGCAATATCGATGGAAAAGACATCCGTGCTGTATTTCCTGAAAGATTATTTTTCACCTGCGAAGATGTAAAGGTGATGATGCAACACATTGGAGGCTACCCCGGAAAGTATGCACCTGGAGTAAAAAGTTTTCTGGCCCAAAATAAACTAAAACTGTTCATCAGTGGCCACTCACACATTTTAAAAATCATGTACGACGACAAGTTGGGTTGCTTGCACATGAATCCTGGCGCAGCCGGTCAGCAAGGCTGGCATAAAGTGAAAACCCTTGTCAGGTTTGTGATTGATGGTAGTGAAATCAAGAACTGTGAAGTGGTGGAGTTGGGAACGTAGAATACCTGTCCCGATACTTCGGGGTAAAATGTGGAATATAGAAGGATGCTTGATACTAGATAAAGGATGCTTGATACTTGATAAAGGATGCTTGATACTAGATAAAGGATGCTTGATACTTGATAAAGGATGCTTGATACTAGATAAAAGATGCTTGATACTAGATAAAGGATGCTTGATAAAAGATGCTTGATACTTGATAAAGGATGCTTGATACTTGATAAAAGATGCTTGATACTAGATAAAGGATGCTTGATACTTGATAAAGGATGCTTGATACTTGATAAAGGATGCTTGATACTAGATAAAGGATGCTTGATACTTGATAAAGGATGCTTGATACTTGATAAAGGATGCTTGATACTTGATAAAGGATGCTTGATACTTGATAAAGGATGCTTGATACTAGATAAAAGATGCTTGATACTAGATAAAGGATGCTGTATGTTGGTTGAAGAATGCTGAACTAAACAATAAACACCAAACGAGCGAAGCGACCAAACATCAAACGCCTACTCCACCCAGTCTGCTATAAAAATATTGGTATCATGTGTTCCACCATTGTTGCGGTTGCTGCAGAATACGAATTTCTTGCCATCCCTGCTGAACATAGGAAAAGCATCAAATCCTTTGTCTCTTGAAATCTTTTCCAAACCTGTTCCATCCAAATTCATCAAATACATATTGAAAGGAAAGCCACGTTTGTATTCGTGGTTACTGCAAAAAATCACTTTTTTACCATCGGGCGTGAAATTGGGTGCCCAGTTGGCCTGCGGCAGATCAGTGATGGCGTGAGCATCACTTCCATCGGCATTGGCTATCCAAACCTGCATGTTGGTAGGTGCCACCAGATTTTCGGACAACAATGATTTATATTCTGCAATTTCCGCTTCTGTTCTGGGGCGAGAAGCTCTCCAGATGATTTTATTTCCATCCGGACTGAACCATGCACCGCCGTCATACCCCAGTGTATTGGTGATTCTTTTCACATGTTTTCCGTCAAGGTCCATCGTATAGAGGTCGAGATCACCATCACGCATAGACGTAAACAAGATCTTGTCTCCTTTAGGGGAAAGGGTGGCTTCGGCATCGTAACCTTTCGTTTTGGTGAGTTGTTTGGTGATGTGTCTGTTGGTATCCGCTACAAAAATGTCGAAGCTCTCATAAATCGGCCATATGTATTTGTTGCCATGTTTGCTTCTGTCGGGTGTGGGAGGACATTCGGTTCCGCCTAAATGGGTGGAGCCGTAAAGAATGTGTTTCCCATCAGGCATGAAGAAAGAACATGTGGTGCGGCCTGTACCTGTACTTACTAGTTTGGGTAAAAATGGCTCTTGTGGAGACGTGGGCAATTTGCCCATCCATATCTGATCGCAGGCGATGCCGGCCTTGGGGTCTGTACGTTGGAAGATCAGGTATTTACCATCAAAACTAAAATAAGCTTCTGCATTGTCGCCGCCAAAAGTCAATTGACGGACATTGGCAAAATGAGACTCACCTGGAAAATGTATGGTATCATGTGAAGCAGATGATTGCTGTGCATGGGCATTGAGCAAGAGAAATATAAAAGCGATGCTGCATAACAGTGACCTTTTCATTGTATAGATTTTTTGAAGATGATACAGGGTTCATCGATAGACAAAACCCTTAATTTCAGCGTTAAATATTTTAATTTTAATCGATGCAAAGGTAATGACCCTACCTGCATTATTTTGTCATTTTTTTGTAACCCGTGAATGAACTAACCGCTAATTTTACAACTTCTAAAAGTTGAACTGCTTTCAAGTGATTACCTGGCCATTATCAGCAATGAAAAAAAATATTCTCAACCTTCTGTTTACGGTACTTTTATTTTCCTGCGGATCTTCAATGGAAGATAAAACCAATGATACCTCATCGCGTGACAGCAGCACTTTATCAATCACTGGCATCCGTCAACAGATCAAAGCCTATCCAGATTCATTTTTATTGAAGGAAAATCTTATTCAACTTTTAAGAGACAGTGGAAATTATAAAGCTGCCATTGAACAAACCCGTTCATTTCTCCATCAAGACAGTATCAATCCTCGTTTGTTTCACATGCTGGGGTTTTTGTATTTCGAAAACGGCGACACCCTGCAGGCCATTCATGCTTTCGAACAATCTTACCAAATCATTCCTGATCCTCAAGAGTTGATATTAGCCGGAAAACTGCACGCATTAAAAGGCAATCCTCAAAGTATGATCATCGCAGACACCTTGATGGCGAGCCGGCTTCCCGAAAATGCCTTACAGGCTTATTTCATCAGAGGTTTATTTTTTGAAAACCGACACGAATATGCGAAAGCCATAGAAGCCTTCGAGGAATGTTTGAAACTTGATTATACACAAACTGAAGTTTATCTGGAAAAAGCCAAATCACAATGCGAAATAGACAAATGGAATGATGCGATTGTCACTTTAAAAAAAGCGGTAACCATCAGAAATAATTTTGCAGAAGGCTACTTGCTGCTGGCACAATGCTACGAACATCAGAAAAACAACAAGTCGGCCGCAGAAGCTTATCGTCGAAATCTGTTGTATGAACCAGAGAATGAAGAGGCGCTGGAAGGACTCGAAAGGGTGACCGAAGATTAATGGACAACAGCTCTGCTACATCATTGATTTTTTACACAATGAAGATGATTCAAACGGCTTGTGATTGCTGTCCAAAATAATTTAACTTGCAAATAAAAAAACAATGGCCCTCATCGCCCCTTCTTTACTTTCTGCAGACTTTTTACATCTTCAACGCGATTGCGACATGCTGAACGCCAGCGAAGCCGATTGGTTTCACCTGGATGTGATGGATGGAAGATTTGTCCCTAACATCAGCTTCGGACCGATGATCATTGATTTTATCAGAAAGGCCACCACCAAATACTGTGATGTTCACCTGATGATTGAAGAGCCGGAAAAATATGCGGAAGCCTTCAAAAAAGCCGGCGCCGACAACCTCACCGTTCACCTGGAAGCCTGCAAACATCTGCATCGCAACATACAACAGATCAAATCACTTGGAATGCAAGCCGGCGTGGCCATCAACCCACATACTCCCGTGGATACGCTGAGAGATATTCTGAAAGACATCGACCTGGTTTGCCTGATGAGTGTGAATCCGGGATTTGGCGGCCAATCTTTCATTGGTCAAACCATCTATAAAATAAAACAGCTCAAAGAAATGATCAATGAGCAACTGCTCAATGTGAAAATTGAAATCGACGGAGGTGTCACCTTGGAAAATGCAAAACTGATTATCGATGCCGGAGCTGATGTACTGGTAGCCGGCAATACGGTTTTCAGATCCCCGGATCCAAAGGCTATCATTCAACAACTGAAAGCGCTATAAACATTTACACCGTCTTCCATCATGAAATCATTTCTGATCGTATTCAGTTTTTTGGTATTCACCACTGCTTTTTCACAACAGCGCACCGCGACGATCAGTGGATTGATCACCGACGAAAATGAACACCCCCTTTCACAGGTCAGTATCATCATCTTAGGCCAACAAAAAGGAATTTCTTCCAACGACTCCGGTAAATTCACCCTGCGCGTAACACCGGAGAAAGCCCTGGCGCTGATTTTCACCCATACGGGCTTTCAACAGGTGCAACGCAACTTTTTACTGAGCAAAAATGAAAATGAATTCATAACGGTAAGGATGAGCCGAAGAGAAAACACCATGGAGACAGTTCTGATGACGGACGACAAAGTGAGAAAAGAATCCGGACTTATCAAAATCAATCCGAAGAACGCCTTGCTGTTGCCGAGCACCACAGGCGGTGTGGAAGCCCTGATCAAAACCATTGTAGGCAGCAACAACGAACTGACCTCCCAATACTCCGTAAGAGGTGGCAACTACGACGAAAACCTGGTATACATCAACGATTTTGAAGTATTTCGTCCATATCTGGTGAGCAACGGTCAACAGGAAGGGTTGAGTTTCATCAATCCCGAACTGGTGAAAAACATCAGCTTCTATACCGGTGGCTTTCAGGCCAAATACGGCGACAAGATGAGCAGCGTGCTTGATATCCAATACAAAAAACCTAGCCGATTGTCGGGCTCTGCCTACATAAGTCCGCTAGAGCAAGGCCTGAGCTTCAATAGTGCCTTTCACCATGACAGGGCGACTGTTTTAATGGGCATTCGTAACAAGACCAATGCCAATGTTCTCAGCAGCCAGCCTACCACCGGCTCTTACATTCCTTCGGCTGCCGACTGGCAATCCCTTTTCACTTATAAACTCTCCGAAAAATGGCAGTTGGAATTATTGTCCATTTTCTCCAGGTCCAATTTCACCTTCTACCCCGAATCTGTCAAGAAAACGTCTTCTGTCTTTTCACCATTTTTCACGTCCAATCTTGGGCTCGACACCTATTTTGAAGGACAAGAAAAAGACAGTTATCGTACCGCATTGATCGGAGGTTCCCTTGTACATGCACCTACAAAAAAAATAAAACTGAAATGGATGGCTTCCTATTTCAGCGACAAGGAAAAAGAGAATTATGATATTGCCGGCACATATCTTTTTGGCGACAGGGACTTTGACAACACCAGCAGCACTTTCGGCGAAATCGTCAATCCGCTGGGTGCAGGATATTATCAACAATACGCCAGAAACCTGCTGAACATATCCGTAATCAATGCCGGGCATCGCGGCACTTGGGAATGGAAGAACCATTTTTTTCAGTGGGGCACACAAATAGAAAAAACCACCATCAACGACCGGTTGAATCAATTCGAGTATCAGGATTCTGCGGGGTATTCTCTCCCCAATCATCCCGGCCAGCTTGCCTTGTACAGTCATACCCTTTCAATGTCTTCCCTCGAAATTGAAAAATACAGCGGCTTCATGCAGGACAATCTGCATTGGACAAGAAAAGGTGCTGATTTTAATTTCCAATATGGCGTCCGTTTCAATTACAATAGCCTAAGCAGGGAATGTATCGTCAGCCCGCGTGCACAGGTATCCTTGAAACCCTTGTGGAAAAAAGACATCGTGTTCAAACTCTCCGGAGGCATTTACAACCAGCCCCCTTTCTACCGAGAATACAGAAGAGCAGACGGAACCTTGAACACCTCACTGCTTTCGCAGAAAAGCATACAAGCGGTTGCCGGCATGGATTACCAGTTCATCGGCATCGGCGACAGACCCTTCAGATTCAGCGCTGAGGCCTATTACAAATCAATGCACGATGTGATTCCCTACGACATCGACAATGTGCGCATCCGCTATTTTGGCGAAAACAACGCCCGTGCATACGCCTCCGGCCTTGAGCTGCGATTGTTCAGCGAACTGGTCAAAGATGCAGAAAGCTGGTTCAGCCTTTCGTTTATGCGTACACGTGAAAACATCAGCAACGACCATTATTACATTTATAAAAATGCGGCAGGCGAAATCATAGGCCCCAACAGCCAGGACCAGACACCCACCGACAGCCTCTATCAATCCATCGGCTATCTGCGCAGGCCTTCGGACCGGCTGATCACCGCAGGACTTTTTCTACAAGATTATCTCGCCACCAATAAAAACTTCAAGGCGCACATCAATATGATCTATGGCAGCAACATGCCTTACAATATTCCCAACAGTAGCCGTTATCGAAACGGACTCATCATCGATCCCTACATCCGGATCGACCTGGGCTTCAGCGCTTTATTGCTCAGTGAAAAAAACAAGAGAAGAGCGCATAACCCATTCCGCGACATCGAAAACATCTGGCTAAGTCTGGAAATCTTCAACATCATCAACAAAGACAACACCATCTCCTATCAGCTGATCAAAGACTTCACCAACACCACTTATGCCATCCCCAACAAGCTTACGCCAAGGATGCTGAACCTCAAGCTGATCGCCCGTTTTTAAACCTTTATGCTCCCATTTTGTTTTATTTTCAGCAGCTTTCAATTGAGTTGCATGGCCAGGTTTTCCACCTGCATATTTAACATTGTGAATAATTATTTTTGGAAAACACTGGTGTCAATTCGTTAAATTTGGTACCAACGTTTGGCAAGAAACAACATCAATAAAACCTTTGCCTCAGCATTTATCAGGCAATCAAAATCAAAACCCTTGACAGAAACCATCATCAACCTGGAAAGTGTAAACCCCATTGAATTCTTCGGCGTCAACAACGGCAAACTGGATATCCTCAAAAAAAAATTCCCTCTTCTTAAAATATTGAGCAGAGGTACACAAATCAAACTCAGCGGCGCACCCGATCAGATTGATTTGGCCAAGGAAAAAATCGGATTGCTCATACAGTATCTCGAGCGCAATGGCAACATGAGCGACAATTACCTCGAACAAATTTTGGGCGGCGATGACGAAAAAGCCATCGACAATTTCACCGAAAGAAACCCGAATGACGTGTTGGTTTTCGGGCCTAACGGAAAAACAGTAAGAGCCCGCACCGCCAATCAAAAAATGATGGTACAGGCTTGCGACAAAAATGACATCCTTTTTGCCATTGGCCCTGCAGGTACCGGAAAAACCTATACCGCTGTAGCTCTTGCGGTAAGAGCTTTGAAAAACAAATTGGTAAAGAAAATCATCCTTACACGTCCGGCTGTTGAAGCAGGTGAAAGTCTTGGCTTTCTGCCTGGCGATTTGAAAGAGAAAATCGACCCCTACTTACGTCCGCTTTATGATGCGCTCGACGACATGATACCCGCCGACAAGCTAGGCTATTACATGAGCACACGTACCATTGAAATCGCGCCACTGGCTTATATGCGTGGAAGGACCTTAGACAATGCCTTCATTATTTTAGATGAAGCACAAAATACCAATGACCTTCAGATTAAGATGTTCCTGACCCGTATCGGTCCCAATGCCAAAGCCATCATCACCGGCGACCCTACACAAATAGATTTGCCCCGCAACCAACAAAGCGGTTTGTTTAAAGCCACACGCCTGCTTCGGAACATCGATGGCATTGCGCACATTGAGCTCGATGAAGAAGATGTGGTCAGACACCGTCTGGTAAAAGCCATCATCAAGGCTTATCAAAAAGATGACGACAAAAAAGAGCTGGAGAAAAAATCGTGATGCTGATTTTTTTTGTCCTCCCCATATTAAGCGGCTTCCTGCCGCTTTTTTTTATCGATTCCTTTGTATTATCTTGTACATCCAAATTATCAGCCCATAATAAATTTGAACAATGGCTAAAAATACCCTGAGTTTTTTTTCATTTTTCCTGGTCTTTGCAATCTTATTATCCTCTTGCCAACAAGACAACAACGATCCTCGTTTAACCCTGATGCGTTTCAGTGAGGCGCTCAAGAAAAAAGATTTCAAAACAGCACGAACGATGGCCACTGCAGGAAGTGCCTCCACCCTATCTATCATAGAAAAAGGCCTGAATACAGACAGCAGCAACGCCATCTGGTTGCCCGTGCTTACCGATGATTTCGAATACAAGCCTGCAACTATAAACGGCAATGAGGCTACCGTTAAGATGATCAATAAAAACAATCAAGAGGATTTTGATATTGAATTGGTGAAACAAGAAGAGGAATGGAAAGTTAATTTTGAAATCAGCAGCTTATTTCGCATCATGTTGCATAAGCTGAACAAAAAAGGGGCTGCCAAAGCCAGGGACCTGGATGAAACCTTGAATGACTTACAGCAGATAGACATGAACAGCGTGAAAAATGAATTAGACCAAAGCAAGCACAAACTCGATTCGGTAAAACATGAAATTCGTCATCACAAAAAATAATCTTACACTTACTCAAATGATCAACATGAATAAAATAAGTTCTGTACTATTGTTCACTTTCACCTGTATCATTTTCATGACGGCCTGTAAAGAAGAGAAAAAAAGACCGACTACGGCGATGGACACGGCAAGAACATTCATTTCCGCCAGTTTGGACGGCGATATCACCACCGCAGAATCTCTCCTGTTGAAAGACACGGAGAACATCCAACTGTTCAACATGTTCAAGGACTATCACCGCAAGCTGCCCGAACAAACCAAGAAAAAATACGAAGCGGCAGAATACAAAATCAACAGTTTCGACGAGGTCAACGACAGTACGGTGATTGTCAATTATTCTAATGATTACATGCACCAGCCTATGAACCTGAGGGTGATCAAAAAAGAAGAACAATGGTTTATTGATTTCAAATTCATTTCATCCACAACAGACAGTCTCAAATCAAAACCATGATCCGAAATTTCTTACTGGTAGGATTAGGCGGAGCCTTGGGATCGATGCTGAGGTTTGGCTGTTATCAGCTCTTTAAAAACGGATTTGTCACCACCCTGTTCATCAACATCCTGGGGAGCCTTGTCATCGGATGCATCATCGGCATCTGTCAGCGTGATCCAGCTTTTGAAAAGCAATGGCGGTTGTTTCTGGCTACCGGAATTTGTGGCGGATTCACCACATTTTCCGCTTTCAGTATGGAAAATATAGAACTTATTCAACAAGGAAAATTCATCAGCTCCACCCTTTATATACTGGTCAGCATCATCGTGGGTTTAGCTGGTGCATGGGCCGGATACAAACTGACCGCATAAATCAACGCTTATGTACACCTTACATCCCTGGCATGGCGCTCATTTTGGCAACAAAGTACCTACGCAAGTCAATGCCTTGATAGAAATTCCGCAGGGCAGCAGATGTAAATACGAGATAGACAAACATACAGGCCTTTTGAAGCTCGACAGGGTCATCCACTCCTCTTTTCATTATCCTGTCAATTACGGTTTCATTCCGCAAACTTTAGGGGAAGATGGCGATCCACTGGATATTCTGGTGTTGTGCAGCGAAAGCATTCAGGCGCTTTGTTTAGTTGAAGCCACCATTATTGGCAATATGCAGATGATCGACAGTGGACAAAAAGACGACAAGATCATAGCAGTAGCCACGCATGATCCCGGTGTCAATCATTACAGCGACATCAGCGAATTGCCTGCTCATTTCATGGCCATGCTCAAAAATTATTTCGAGAATTACAAAGTGCTCGAAAATAAAAAAGTGGAGATTGACCAGTTTCAAGATAAAGCCACTGCTTACGAAATCATCAATTTTGCCATTGAAAAATACAAGTCTCAAATTTCATATGACAAGCAATAAAAAACATAAAATGGATTTCAATATCATCATCATTCTGCTGGCCATCGGCCTGGTTTCGGGCATCTTGGGCGGCATGGTAGGCATTGGCGGAGGTATCATCATTGTGCCTGCGCTGATTTATTTACTGGGCTTCACACAATACCAGGCACAAGGCACTTCTCTTGCCTTACTGATGCTTCCGGTGGGTGTACTTGGCGTGATACAGTATTACAAACAAGGCCATATTGACTTCTCTGTGGTATTTATTTTGGCAGCCGCTTTTGTGGTAGGCAGCTTTTTTGGCAGCAAGCTGGCTATGAGTATCCCACAGGAAACAGTAAAAAAAATATTCGCCTGCCTCTTGCTATTCGTGGGGATAAAAATGCTATTTTTTGATGGCAAGAAAAATAAAGTAGCCCCTAAGCCACATGAAAAAGCCATTGCTGTAGCCCAAACAAAAGGACATCCCTAACATCAATCTATTCAACATTGTCTACACATGAACAAAAGACAGACCAGGAACTGCTCGATCTTTTTTACAAAGACCGTGACAATGAGTGGCTGGGTATACTATTGAGCAGGTACACCTTACTGTTATTGGGCACCTGCATGAAATACCTGAAAAATGAAGATGATGCCAAAGACGCCGTGCAGCAGATTTTTATGAAAGTGATTGGCGAGTTGCATAAATACAAAGTGGAATATTTCAAAACCTGGTTGTACAGTGTAACCAGAAACCATTGCCTGATGGAGTTGCGCAAGCGGAAGCACCATCTGGCCGATTTGGAGGAAGAACATATACCGGGAGAAGACTTGGATACCATCAGCTTGTTGTTGGAAAAAGAAAAAACATTGTCTCTACTGATGGAAGCCTTGACCCAGCTCAATGATGAACAAAGTTCCTGCATCTCGCTTTTTTACCTGAAGAAAATGAGTTACGACACCATCGCAGCCACCACTGGCTTCTCCATGAAACAGGTCAAAAGCCACATACAGAATGGCAAACGAAATCTTAAACTGATCCTCGAAAATAAAAAACGATGAAACAAAAGCCATCCCACAACGATGATCAAAAAATAATGCATTATCTCAATAGAGAGATGTCGGAGTCCGAGCGTCATGCTTTTGAGTCAGAACAACTCACCGATCCTTTTGCCAATGATGCTATGGAGGGATTGAGCGAAATATCCGGCAGTCGTATTGAAGACCTTAAAAAAGAGCTTGATGCCAGATTAAAGCAGCAGCTGCAAAAAAAGAAGAGAAAGAAAAGAGTCAACCCTTTTACCTCACAGTTTGTTTTTTATGTGGCACTGGGACTGATTATCCTACTGGCTATCATGGCCTACTTTATCATCAGAAAAATGTAAGAAGAGTCAACTCTTCATTTACGGGTGTTAACATCCTATTTCTTTCTGAAAAATATTCTGATGGGCACTCCTTTGAAGTCGAATTTTTCACGCAGCTGATTTTCCAGATAATTGCGATAAGGCGCTTTGATATCATCGGGATAATTGCTGAAAAAGGCGAAGCTGGGAGAATGAGTGGGCAATTGTGTCACGTATTTGATCTTGATGGCATTGCCTCTTACCACCGGAGGATGATATTGCTCCACCGCTTTCAACATCACATCATTTAAAGCTGATGTGGCAATGCGGCGACTTCTGTTTTCATACACTTCCAATCCGGCTTCTATACTTTTGAAAATTCTTTGTTTCTCATGAACAGAAATAAAAATGATAGGCACATCATTGAACGGTGCCAATCTTTGTTTAAGTTCTTTCTCGTAATCTCTTGCCGTATTGGTCTCCTTCTCAATCAGGTCCCATTTGTTGACCAATACAACAATGCCTTTTCCTTTTTTCACGGCCAGTGAATATATGGCCAGATCTTGGGCCGTAATCCCTTTTCCGGCATCCAGCAAAAGCAGGCAAACATCGGCTTCATCCATGGCTTTGATAGCCCTGATCACAGAATAGAATTCCAGGTCTTCATGCACTTTCGTTTTTCTTCTGATACCCGCGGTATCGATGAGCATGAATTCCTTGTTGAAAAGATTGTAATGGGTATGAATGGTATCTCTGGTTGTGCCGGCAATATCGCTGACTATCGTTCTTTCTTTGCCCACAAGCGCATTCAATAAAGATGACTTGCCCACATTGGGCTGACCAATGATGGCGAATTTGGGAATGCCGTCCGATTCTTCCAGTGGCTGATCTTCATCTTTCATGGTGGAGATCACCGCATCCAAAAGTTCTCCTGTTCCACTTCCACTGATGGAAGAAAGAAAAAATATTTCTTCGAAACCCAGGCTGTAAAACTCAGTGGCTTCGAGCATACGTTCGTGATTGTCAACTTTGTTGACGGCTAGGTATACAGGCTTTTGGCTACGCCTTAGCATATTTGCCATGTTTTCATCGAGATGGGTGATGCCTGTAGATACATCCACCATGAAAATAATAACGTTGGCTTCCTCAATGGCGATGTTCACCTGCTTGGCGATTTCACGCTCAAACACGTCATCGCTGTTGGGCACAAAGCCTCCTGTATCAATCAGATTGAAAGATTTTCCGGCCCATTCGGCCACACCATATTGTCTGTCGCGCGTTACACCACTCTGGTCATCCACTATCGCCTTGCGCTGTTCGAGCAATCGGTTGAAAAAAGTGCTCTTTCCTACATTGGGCCTTCCGGCTATTGCAACTGTAAAACTCATATTAATAAGTAAAAATTAAAAAGTGAAAACTATGCAACCTGCACCCGCCTCTTTGAGTCGGGCAAGTTTTACATTCAGCATTTCTCAATACCCATATTCCTTCAAATAAATCTCTGTATCTCTCCACTTCGGCCTTACCTTGACAAACAGTTCCAAGAAAACTTTTTGTCCGATAAAGGCTTCAATATCTATTCTGGCTGAGCTACCCAGCTTCTTAATCATGCTGCCCCTGTCGCCAATAATGATACCTTTCTGTGATTCTCGCTGCACAATGATGTCTGCAGTTATTTTAACCAGTGTTGATTTTTCCTTGAACTCCCTGATCAGCACGGTGCTGTGGTAAGGAAGCTCTTCGTGATACAATTCAAAAATCTTTTCACGAATCAGTTCACTTACAAAAAACTTGGTAGGCAGATCGCTGATATCATCCGTATCAAAAAAGGGTTCTCCTTCGGGCAACAAAGCCACCACCTCCTTCATCAGGTCGTCAACCCCTTTTTTCTTCAGGGCCGAAATGGCATAAACGGCTTTGGCATATGGTTTCGATTGAAAAAAATCCTGAACAGTTTTCAGTTGTTCAGCGTCTTTCACCGCATCAATTTTGTTGATGATGACCAACGCAGGCACCTTCAATCGTAATGCGCTAAAAACAGCATCAGCTTCTTCTTTGTTATCGGCGGCATCAAACATCAACAAGGCAAGGTCGGCATCTTCCAAGCTACCCTTAACCGCTTGCATCATTTTTTCGTGCAGCTTATATTTGGGCTCGATAATACCGGGTGTATCGGAAAAAATAATCTGATAACCAGGCTCAGACATAATGGCTTTGATCCGGTGACGTGTGGTTTGTACCTTGTGCGATACAATGGCCATTTTTTCGCCCATGATCGCATTGAGCAACGTACTTTTTCCCGCATTGGGCTTACCAAAAATATTGACGAATCCTACCTTCATAATGAAAAAAAGCCGGAGCAATTGTCCGGCGAATGATTTTTTATCCGATAATTATTGCTTGACCATGGTGACTTTGGTAGATTCTCCTGTTGTCACATTCGACTGATTAATCACAAATCCACCGCAACTGAAATTAGTTACAGTAGAAACATCACTACCATCGAGGGTAAGTGTTGTGCCACTAAGAGACCATGTTCCACTAGTAGCGTTCGTTGGTGTACATGAAGTAACACCTTCAGTTACTACATAAATCCCATTGGGAGAGAATGTATAAATATCGTCTTTTTCGCAGGCACTATACGTTGTAAAAACATCCATCTCAGGAGTAGCAGCATCTGCTTTATAGAGAATTGATGTGATTTTATAATCTCCAAGTATGCCGTTGTTATCAAGATTACAAGTGGCGGCCGGAGTATCTTTTTTACAAGATGAAAACATGACAATTGATAATGCAGCTAAAGAAAATAATTTTTTCATGTGTGTAAAATTTCAACAAAAATAAGGAAAAACAAATTTTTAGGCACCTTAAAGCCTTTAGGTTATGGATAGGCTATTAAATAAAAAAGGCCTGAATTTTCAGGCCCGTTAGTTGCGAAGAGAAGGATCGAACTTCTGACCTTCGGGTTATGAGCCCGACGAGCTACCGCTGCTCTACTTCGCACCACAAAAGTAGCGCTTTAATCGTTACGAACAAATCAATTTGTAAGAAAATGAATTTTATTTTTATTTTTGCCTTGTAAAGTTCTTTTCAACACTTGAATTTCCGGGGTGCTTTCCATAGGAAGGCTGAGATCATACCCGTTAACCTGCTCAGGATAATGCCTGCGAAGGGAGAAGCCCATACCTAGGGGCCTTAGGTTTTTTCTTGTCCTCGGAACTTCATTAAATTTTTTTTATGCGATTACACACTATCCTGTTGTCAACGGGGCTGCTTATGGCGTATGCCTCGGTTGGCCAACAAACCCAAAAACAAAATGACACTACCCTCCTGCAAAACATTGAAATCAATGCTGTGAGAGCTTCTGCCCATGCGCCTGTTTCGCAAACACTGGTAACGAGCAAGACCATCAAAGAGCGAAACAGCGGTTACGACATGCCGTTCATTCTAAACCTCACGCCTTCTGTACAGGTGAACTCGGATGCCGGTAACGGCATCGGTTACACGGGCATTAGAATCAGAGGTACAGATGCCACTCGTGTGAATATAACATTGAACGGCATTCCATACAATGATGCCGAAAGTCAGGGTACTTACTGGGTCAATCTGCCGGATATCGCCACATCGGCCAACTCCATTCAGATTCAAAGAGGTGTTGGCACATCGGCCAATGGCACCGGCGCTTTTGGCGGGTCTGTCAATATCAACACCAACGACATCGATACCGTAAAACAACTCAATGCCGCACTGTCGTATGGCAGTTTCCGTTCGCACCGCGAAGCCATCAGCTACAATTCCGGATTGTTACATCATCATCTTATCCTCACCGGAAGAGTAAGCCAGATAGGCAGTGATGGATATGTGGAAAGAGCCCAAAGCAAGCTTCGTTCTTTTTTCACGAGCGCCGTATGGGTCAATCAAAAAGAATCCTTCAGAGTCAATGTTTTCTCAGGTAAAGAAAAGACGTATGCCGCCTGGTTTGGCATTGATGCCAACACGCTGGATACTAACCGGAGATACAACCCCGCGGGTACCGAAAAATCCGGAAGCCCTTACGATAACGAATCGGACAATTACTGGCAAACCCATTACCAGGCTTTTTACAATCGAAAAATCAACAACAAGCTGAAATTGAACATCACCGGCTTCATGACGCGTGGCAAAGGTTATTTCGAACAATACAAATCTTTACAGGATTTGTCGGCCTATGGCCTATCGCCCTACATCCTTGGAAACGACACTACCTACCAAACCGACCTGATCCGTCAGCTCTGGCTTGACAATTATTTCTATGGCGGCCTGTTTTCACTTCACTATCAGCAAGGCAGAAACGAAGTGATCACGGGATTGAACTGGAACCAATATGACGGACTTCATTATGGCAAAATCATCAGTGCGGCATTTGCCGGATCCATCCCTACCAATTATGAATGGTACCGACATGATGCGCATAAAAAAGAAATTTCGGGTTATGTAAAATGGAATGCGAAAATCGCCAAGCATTGGTATACTTATATCGACATGCAACTGAGAAATGTACAATACCGCATCAATGGTTTCAAAGATAATCCCACCATCACTGTCGACAAGAAATATACTTTCTTCAATCCCAAAGCGGGACTGACCTACGAAAACAAGCATTTCAAATATTACCTTTCGTATGCCCGAGCCGTTAAAGAACCCAATCGCGACGATTTTGAAGCCGGCATCAACGAAACGCCACGCCCGGAAATCCTCAACGATTTTGAAACCGGACTGGAAAAGAAAAGCAACAACTACAGCTGGGGACTGAACCTATATTACATGGGCTACAAAGACCAGCTGGTGTTGACAGGAAAAGTCAATCAGGTGTATGCCTACACCAGAACCAACATCCCATCGAGTTATCGATTGGGTCTTGAAATGGATGGGCAATATCTTTTCAACCAATGGCTGAGCGTGGGTGGAAATTTGACCATCAGCAGCAACAAGGTGAAATACTTCACCGAATACATAGATGATTATGATTTGGGAGGACAGCAAATCAAAAAATATTCATCAACCGACCTGTCATTTTCTCCCAGTGTGATTGGAGCCGGTTTGGTAAAAATCGTTCCTGCAAAAGGATGGACAATTGAACTGACGGGCAAGTATATCGGCAAACAATACCTCGACAACACCTCCAATGAAAACAGAAAACTGAAAGACTACTTCACCCAAGATGCGAAACTGAGCTACGTTACCTCTTTGAAGTCTAAAACCGATGCCACGTTTTTCGTACAGGCGAACAATATTTTTTCCAAGAAATATGTAGCCAACGGCTATACATTCAGTTATCTGTCTGGCGGGAATTTCACAACCGAAAATTATTATTACCCGATGGCCACCATCAATATCATGTGCGGCATCAACATTGAAATCGGTAAAAAATAAACTGATCTCAAAAAAAATCATCTTCCCCAACAAAAAAGCGTCTTCTTTTGGAGACGCTTTTTAATATCACGTTGATAACGTTGACCTTTATCCGAAAGTAGCCTGCCATCCCATCATACCACCGGCAAGGTTGTGCACGTTTTTAAATCCCATACTTTCAAGCATCATGGCGGCCTGCATACTTCTGGCTCCACTGCGGCAATAGCAAATCACTTCCTCCTCTTTCCAGTCCTCAATTTCTTCTGTTTGCATGGCCATGATATTACCCAAAGGAAGCAAAAGTCCGCCGATATTGAATTCGGCATGCTCTTCGGGCTGTCTTACATCGATTAAATGTATGGTTTCTCCATTGTCCAAACGCTGCTTTAACGTTGTTGCTTGAATGATCTGCATAAATTATTTTTTATTGAACAGCACTGTCGGGTTGCATTTTCATTTCGGATGAAATCCAGAGGTCCATCAACTGTCCAGGCTGAATATAAACGGGCTCGTGATGTTCGTTCAATTTGGGAGGACTTTGACGCCATATGTATGCATTGGCGGTATCTGTAATACCGGGATCTGCGATAAGGGCGCCCATCAAAATGCCGTTTTCCTGCATAATGATTTTGGCTTCGTCATAGGTCAATCCCACCAGATCCGGTACCAGCACTGCCTCTTGGTTCAGGCCGCTGCCAATGATCAGATCGATGGCACTTCCCCAGGGTATTTTTTTACCAGGCAACACTTTGTTGCCATGATATACCTGTTCAATCACAGAACCGCGCATGAAATCGGGACGGTAGATGGTATCGCCCAAACGAAGGTGACTTCTTCTTAAAATATCAATGGCATAATTGAAAGATTTGCCTTCCAGCGCAGGCATGTCGATCATCGGTAATGTGACCCTGTTGACCGTCAATTGAACGGTTCGGTTGATTTTTACGGTGCTGTTGGGATCCGGAATCTGCCGAAGCACCGTACCCATTGAAGCCGTATCTGTATACACCGAATCTTGTATCACCACATCAAAACCTTTGCTTTCGAGATACTTGATGGCCTCATCGGTTTTCTTGCCTACCACACTCGGTACGCTCAGGTATTGACCATGATGTGTGATGACACCAAGCAATTGTAAAAAAACAAAGATGAGGGTAAACGTCAATACCACCACCACTGTGAGGTTGACCCAGAAAGGTTTATCGGTAATAAATTTAAACAAGGGTATTCTTGATTTTTATTTCAGCTTCAAACTTACAATTAATATTTAAAAACAAGACTCGAGCAGCGCCGTGTAAAATTCTTTGAGCGTCCATCCCATGGCTCTTACCTGCTGAGGCACAATACTGGCGGCACTTTGACCAGGAACCGTATTGATCTCGAGCATATAAGGCCTTCCTTCATTTTGGTGATAAATGAAATCGATTCTGATCACTCCGTTACAATTGAAAACATGATACGCTTTGACGGCTGCGGCCCTTATTTTTTCGGCAATGGCTTCATCTACCTGGGCAGGTGTTATTTCCTGACTGGCTCCTTCATATTTGGCTTTATAATCGAAGAATTCATTTTGTGTGATGATTTCTGTGATGGGCAGCGGAATGATTTTCCCCTGAGATCGAAAAACACCGATGGTCAGTTCTCTGCCCTGGATAAATTCTTCCACCAGCACCTGCTCATCCTCCTGGAAAGCTTTTTCGAGAGCGGCAGGCAAATCCTGCGGATCGTTTACTTTGCTCATGCCCAAACTGCTGCCTCCATTGTTGGGCTTTACGAAAACGGGCAAATTCAGTTCCTGTAAAATCTCTTCGGTTGAAGGCTGACTGTTGCGAAACAGATGTAATGAACGTGCAACCGCGATGCCTGCAAAGGCAGCCACTGCAACTGTGTATCTTTTATTAAAGGTCAAGGCCGAACTCGCGGCATTACATGATGTATAAGGCAATCCGATACAATCGAAATAACCTTGTAGTTTACCATCCTCTCCGGGTGTGCCATGTAAAATGATCAACGCCGCATCGAAAGTGAGTTTTTCACCCTTGTCGATGATAGAAAAATCATTTTTATCCACTGGTGTTCTTTGCTGATCTTCAGCTACATAAAACCAGCCTTCTTTACAAATGTCGATGTAGTAACAATTCCATTTATCGGTGTCGATATGCGCCAACACACTTTGTGCGCTTTTGTAGGAGATGACCGATTCTCCGGAATATCCACCGGTGACCAAAGCAATATTTTTTTTCATCTTGATTGATATTATTGTTCAATGATTTTATTCTCCCAAACCCTCGTTTGCCGTATGCAGCATGAGCTTCCATTTTTTATCCTGCTGTTTTTTCCAAACGCTGGTGTAAGTACCATAAATCACAGTGTCGTAAAAAGTCGGATTGTTTTCACTTTTAAACTGCATGGCATATTCACCATAGGTATACCCCAGTTCGCCTGAAGCAGAAACTTCTGCGTGTACAGGATTCCAGGTCAAAGTATAAGTGGCGTCGTTTTGCTGAATAAGGTAATCGATCGCATTGGCGCCGATGATGGGGAGATTGGCCGGGCGCAGCAATACACCATTACTGTCGAGATAGTCGACAAAAGCGGCTTTCATCCCTTCTTTCAAACTCATAGCAGAAAAAGCCCTGTCCACAGCCATCAATTCCAGTTTTTGTTCGGCGAGTTCATTTTGATTCTCCTCCGATTTCTCCAAACAAGATGATGATAATAAAAGACAAAAAAATAAAGTTGAATAAACTGCGTTTTTGAAAGAGATCATTCGAGAAAAAATAATGGTTCGAAAACGAAAGTTAATAAAAAAACAAAGGCAACTGCATGGCTGATGATGAAATACAGTTGCCTTATAAAAAATTTTGGAAGGTATGCTTATAAATGAAGTTTTTCTTTTTTGCCCATCAGCTCTTCTACAGTTTCGCGATACAGTTCATCGGGAACACAGCAGTCCACAGGGCAAACCGCAGCACATTGAGGCTCTTCGTGAAATCCCTGACATTCGGTGCATTTGTTGGGAGAAATGTAATAAGTATCGTTGCTGATGGGTGCATGACGCTGGCTACTATCGGTAGCGCTGCCATCCATCAATATAAAATCTCCTTTCACACTGGTACCGTCGGCTATCGCCCATTCCACACCACCTTCATAAATTGCATTGTTGGGACACTCGGGCTCACAGGCGCCACAATTGATACATTCGTCGGTTATCTTAATTGCCATAGTTGTAATTTTGGTGTAAAGTAATATCAACCTGATGAATTTACAAAATCGTATTGCAATGCTGGCCAAGCTGGGAGATTATCTTAAACAAAACAGTGAAGAGTGGGTGTCGATTAAAAACAAGGCCGCTTATGTCAACCCCTGGTTCATCCCAGATTTTATCGACCTGGCTGCTGAAAACATCGCAAATGTTTTTTTGGATGAAGTGGAATTAGAAAAATGGGCACAGCATTATCATCTCGACAATAACATCAGCCCCAAAACAGTAGGCATCGTCATGGCCGGCAATATTCCGTTGGTTGGGTTCCACGACTTCCTTGCCGTTTTCATCAGTGGCCATCATCAAAAAATAAAACTTTCCTCCAAAGACGACGTACTGCTGAAACACTTCATCTATAAACTGATTGAATGGAATGCTGCAGTTGCTGAATTTGTGTCCATCGCCGACAACCTGAAAGATTGTGATGCTTACATTGCCACAGGAAGCAACAATACCGCTTTGCATTTTGAACAATATTTTGGAAAATATCCTAACATCATCAGAAAAAATAAAACCTCAGTGGCCATCCTCACCGGAAAAGAAACAAACGAAGAACTGGGAGAACTGGCCAAAGACATCCATTATTATTTTGGATTGGGATGTAGAAATGTCACCAAAATTTATGTACCAACTGAATATGATTTCATTCCTTTACTGAAGGCTTTCGACAATTTTAAGTTTTTATCGGAAAATCACCGGTACATGAACAATTACGATTACCAATTGTCGATACTGCTTATTAATGGCATTCAGTATATGACCAACGGCACTACCCTGCTTTCCGAAAATCCATCTTTGTTTTCCCCCATCAGCGTGCTACATTATGAACATTATCAGTTTGTAGAGAATGTGATGGCTGACCTGCAAACCAACAATGATGTTCAATGCATCGTGGCTGAAAATGGTATTCCTTTTGGACAAGCCCAGCAACCCGATTTGTTTGCTTATGCCGATGGTGTTGATACCTTGCAGTTTTTACTGACGCTTTGACCATCTACGAAGACCTTCATAAAACATTTGTTAAAGATGGCAGTTTACAATTATCAAAATGTCAGTGAGTGTTTAACTTGCACACCGGGCACAAAAATTGTTTTGGATGTTCCGCTTTATATCTCACTTAAAAAACCCTGAATAATGAAAATGAAACAAGTATTGGCAACTGTTGCCATCAGCGCCCTGACCACCTTGGGGGTGGTAATGGGTTACGAGCATTTTGCAAAAAGCAATGCTGCTTATGCCGGACAAGAAGATGGGAAAATTCCCTCTAATTACAAGCTGGCCGGACTTACAGAAGGTGCCACTCCTCCGGGAGCAGTAGACTTCACGATACCTGCCACGGCCGCGATTCCGGCTGTAGTGCACATTAAAACCAAAACCAACGCAAAGCAAGTCACCAACAATCTACCCAGACTCAAACAAAATCCTTTCAGTGATTTTTTCGATGACGACATGTTCAACCAGTTTTTCGGTGGTGGACGGATGAATATCATTCCTGAGCAAAAAGCATCCGGATCGGGTGTGATCATCAGCGATGATGGTTTCATTGTCACCAACAACCATGTGATTGAAAATGCAGATGAGATAACAGTGACACTCAACAATAAGAAAACATTTACCGCCAAGGTAATCGGTGCCGATCCTTCTTACGATCTGGCCGTGATTAAAATTGATGCCAAGGGACTTCCCTATTTATTGTATGGCAATTCCGACGAAGTGAAAATCGGACAATGGGTGTTGGCCATCGGCTATCCGTTGAACCTGGAAACAACAGTAACTGCAGGCATTGTGAGTGCAAAAGCCAGAAGCCTGGGATTGAATAAAGATAAAACGGGCAACTCTGGCGGTGGCGTGGAATCCTTCATACAAACTGATGCCGCTGTGAACATGGGAAACAGTGGCGGAGCCCTTATCAATGGCGAAGGCAAACTGATTGGTGTTAATTCCGCCATTGCATCTCCAACCGGTTATTACTCAGGATATTCTTACGCTATTCCGGTAAACATTGCCAAAAAAGTGGTTGACGACCTGATCAAATTTGGCACCGTGCAGAGAGGCTACTTGGGTATCATGTTTGGCAATGCCGCCGATATGACCGACGACCAAAAAACAAAAATCGGTCTCAGCGATAAAAACTACGATGGCATTTACGCTACCGACGTTCCTACCGATGGTGCTGCTTATGCAGCCGGCATCAGAAAGGGCGACCGAATCCAAAAAATCAATGGGGTGGAAATCAGCAGTGGTGGTGAACTGCAAGAACAAGTGAGCCGTTACAAACCCGGAGATAAAATAAGTGTAAGCATACTCCGCAACGAAAAGCCGCTATTGCTCACCGTTACCTTGAAAAACAAATCGGGCAACTACGACATCGTTAAAAATGAATCTCAGCTCGATTTGTTGGGCGCCGACTTCGCTCCATTAGAACTTAAAAAAGCCAAAGAATATGGTGTGAATGGCGGTGTGATTGTGAAGAAAATCAATAGCGGAGCGTTGTACGACCAAACCCGAATGAAAGACGGATTTGTCATCCTTCGGGTAAATGATAAAGACGTAAAAAATCTGGATGAGTTGAGAAAAGCCGTAGGCAATGAAAAGTCAATCACCATCAGTGGTTTCTATCCCGGATATGATGGACTTTATGAATATCCGATCACATTGGAACCTAATAATTAATCTTATTTCATCTTTTTGGAAAACGCCCCGCTTATCTGCGGGGCGTTTGTTTTAAGAACATTTGCAAAGGGCTAACTCCACTTTTCAATCACCACAAATCCGCCTGGATCAAGATGAATGGAAAGGCTGTCTGTATTATCATGTTGCTCATGGCTAAAAACATGGCGATAGTTCCCTCTGCTTACATGCAGTTGATGATGGATTGGATGATGGCTGAAATTCAAGAACACCCATACCACATTGTCGCCTTCTCCCCTTCTAAAAGCCAGCAAACGGTGATGACCATCGATGAATTCAAGGTCATCGGAAAGGTTTATTTTTTTTCTGTGCTTACAAAGTATGGAATAGAAACCGGCGTATGCAGCAACATGCGACCAGTCCAGCTCATCTTTATCAAAGAACTGTAACCGTTGTGTATTGGGAATCTCTTGTCCAGAATAAATCAAAGGCACCGCATGCGGATAATAGAAACTGAACACCGATAAGGCTTTGGCAAAAATGCCATATTTTTCAAATTCAGTGCCGTTCCAGGTATTTTCGTCGTGGTTGGAAGTAAAAAAAAGTTGTAAAGCCTGTTGCGGACATCCGTTTTTCAATTCATGCAGTGCATGTTTCAAGTCATGTACGGCGTGGTCGTTTTTACAAAAATGTTCTGTTGCATGCATCCATTTCCAGGCGTAAAAAATATCAAAGGCCTGGTAATATGCAGGAGTTTCTGTTTCGGCAAGCCAGATCAAGCCTGGTTTTATCGCTTCTGTCTGATGGCGGGCTTTGATCCAAAAATGCAAAGGTGTCAAATGCGCCAAATCCGCCCTGAATCCATCGATATCGAATTCCCTGATCCAGTAACACATGGCTTCACGCAAAGCATCATGAGCCGCTTCATTTTGATGATCAATCTGAATCACATCCGTCCAATCGTATGGCGATAAAAAATTCCCCTGCTCATCTCTTTGAAAATATTCGGGATGATCGATGGTCCATACATTATCCCAGGCAGCATGATTGGCCACCCAATCCAAAATGACTTTCATGCCCAGCGCGTGCGCCTGATCAATCAGGGCTTTCAATTCAGCTTTGCTGCCATATTCAGGATTCAGTTCGGTAAAATCACGACTGCAATAGTAACTGCCTAAGCTGCCTTTCCTGTTTTTTATGCCAATGGGGTGAATGGGCATGAACCAAAGTATGTCGATCCCCATCTCTTTAAGACGAACCAAATGTGGCATGAAAGCCGCAATGGTGCCTTCGGGAGTATATTGTCGGAGGTTGACTTCGTAGATGGTTGATCTTTTCAATTCCTGAATAATATCCTGATTATCGAACATAATGAAAGCGAGTTTGTTTTATCAACAAGATGGTCAAAGATGCATCCAGTGATTGTCAAATCGTATCTTTGAGCCTATTCCTATCATGAAGCAATTTACTATTCCATTCACATATCGCAGCCAACTGATCAGTAAAATCAAAGAAAAAAGAAGGCTAAGCGATAAGATGAAAAAAGATTTTACGCCCACGCTGCTGGATTTTGGTCCGGTTCGTTTCTTGCTGGCTCGTCACTTCGGTTTTTGTTATGGTGTTGAGAATGCCATTGAAATCGCCTTTCGCACCATTGACGAAAACCCCGACAAGCGAATCTTTCTGTTGAGTGAAATGATTCACAATCCATCGGTCAACAAAGATTTGAAATCCAGAGGCGTTCAATTTCTTCAGGACAATCATGGCCAGCCGCTTATTCCTTTCGAATCGCTCAATAGCCAAGATGTGGTGATCATTCCCGCTTTTGGCACTACAGTAGCTATCGAAAACAAATTGAAAGCGCTTGGCATCGCCATTGAAAAATACAATACCACCTGTCCATTTGTAGAAAAAGTATGGAACCGGAGCGAGCAGATCGCTCAAAAAAAATACACGGTAATCGTACACGGCAAACCCAGTCATGAAGAAACCCGTGCCACTTTCTCACACGCTGCTGTCAATACGCCAACTTTAGTGGTAAACGATATGGACGAAACCAAAAAACTGGCGGCTTATATGCTCGGCAAATTAAGCCGTTCTGCATTCGACCAGCTTTTTGAAGGAAGATGTTCGGAGGGGTTTGACCCTGAAAAAGACCTGGAAAGAATCGGTGTGGTGAATCAAACCACCATGCTGGCCAGCGATACTCAAGCCATTGCCGATTTCCTGAAGCAGACCATGATGGAGAAATACCAACTGCCTGCTGACAATGTTCAAGAAAGATTTGCCGACACCCGCGATACATTATGTTATGCTACCAATGACAATCAATCGGCGATTTATGGCTTGCTGGAAGCAGAAGCCGACATGGCCATTGTGGTGGGTGGATACAACAGCAGCAATACTTCCCATCTGGTTGAGCTCTGTGAAGCGAAGCTACCCACTTACTACATCGACCATCCCGATAGGATCATTGATGCCCACACCATCCATCATTTCGACTTCCATCATAAATTAGAAAAAATCACACAAGATTATTTGGCCTCGCATCAACCACTGACCATTGCCATGAGCAGTGGAGCCAGCTGTCCTGATGCTCTGGTAGAAAATGTGATACAGAAATTGTGCAGTTATTTTATTTCGGCGGAAGCCTATGAAGCTGTAGTGGCCTCGCTTTAATGTGAAGCCAATTTTTTTGCCACCCATTTCAAGGCGATGTCGAGCTGTTCTTCCATGGTGAGCAAAGAGTTGTCGAGCAGGATGGCATCTTCTGCTTGACGCAGTGGGCTCACCTCACGATGGGAATCAATGTAATCTCGGGTTTCCAGATTTTTCTTCACTTCATCCATGGTGATATTGGGATTCTTATCGTGCATTTCCTTGTAGCGACGTTCTACCCTGGTTTGTATATCAGCCGTCATGAAAATCTTTAGCTCAGCATTGGGAAACACGGTGGTACCAATGTCTCGGCCGTCCATCACGATTCCTTTCTGCTCCCCCATTTTTTGTTGCTGTGCCACCGCAAATGTTCTGACAGAAGCAATGGTCGCCACGTCACTTACTTTTTCGGCAACCACCAGATCACGAATCAGGTATTCCACATTTTCTTGATTGAGATGCATTTCAGATTGTTGGGTGAGAGGATTGGCTATAAACTGAAGATCTATATTTTGCAATGCCTCTAAAGTTTCCTTTTCATCGGTCCAGTCTATATGGTTCCTTAAAAAATACAGGGTGATGGCCCTGTACATGGCTCCGCTGTCGATATACACATACCCCAAAGCACGGGCCAGTTGCTTGGCAACAGTACTTTTGCCACAAGAGGACCACCCGTCTATGGTGATGATGATTTTCTTCATGCCGATGGTGAATAAGAAGAGCAAAATAAACGAATTCTCTTCAATCGATGAATTGTTTTATGACCTGTATAAACAGCAACGCCCCGTAATACGGGGCGCTACTGACCTTTTAGGGGTTATCAGGCTTGTGATTTCTTCTCTTTTTTCTTCGGTTCTTCTTTCAATCTGAAAAGAATTTTACCGGCTTCTTTATCCAGTTCAGCCACCATGGTATCTCCTGCTTTTATGGTCATGTTCAGTATCTCTTCCGCCAGCGGATCTTCAAGATATTTCTGAATCGCACGATGCAATGGACGCGCACCAAACTGACTATCGTAGCCTTTGTCGGCAATGAAGTCCTTGGCATCTTCGGCGAGCTCCAAAGTAAAGCCCAGATTCGAAAGTCGCTTCATCACACCCAACATCAAGATGTCGATAATCTGGAAAATATTTTCTTTGGTCAGTGAATTGAAGATGACCACATCATCAATACGGTTGAGGAATTCCGGACTGAAAGTACGCTTCAACGCTTTTTCAATGATCGCTTTGTTGTTTTCATCCTGATTTTGCTGACGCGATTGGGTGGCAAATCCTACACCATCTCCAAAATCCTTAAGTTGACGAACACCAATATTGGAGGTCATGATGATGAGGGTGTTTTTAAAATCTACTTTTCGCCCCAAACCATCCGTAAGCTGACCATCATCGAGTACCTGTAAAAGGATGTTGTAAATATCAGGATGTGCTTTTTCAATTTCATCCAACAAGATCACGCAATATGGCTTACGTCTTACCCTTTCCGTAAGTTGACCGCCTTCTTCATAGCCAACATAGCCGGGAGGCGCACCAATCAAACGGCTGACGGTGAATTTCTCCATGTATTCACTCATATCTATTCTGATGAGCGAATCTTCGCTGTCGAACATCTGCTTGGCTAGTGAACGGGCCAATTCCGTTTTACCTACACCTGTAGGACCTAGGAAAATAAATGTGCCGATAGGTTTTTTGGGATCTTTAAGTCCGATGCGATTACGCTGGATGGCTTTCACCACTTTTACAATGGCTTCATCCTGACCAATCACTGCTCCTTTCAGGTCATCACCCATTCTGCGCAATTTATCAGTTTCAGCCTGAACCATTCTCTTCACGGGAATGCCTGTCATCATGGAAACCACTTCTGCAATATCCTCCTCTTCAATAGGGTAACGTTTATGCTTACTCTCTTCCTCCCAATCATTCTTTGCTTTTTCAAGTTCTTCCTGCAAGCGTTTTTCCGTATCCCTGAGTGAAGCCGCTTCTTCAAACTTCTGGCTCTTCACTACTTTGTTCTTTTCTAGTTTGATATCTTCAATCTTTTTCTCCAGCTCCAGGATATTCTCTGGAACGTTGATGTTTTTGATGTGTTTGCGTGCACCCACCTCATCCAATACATCGATGGCTTTGTCGGGTAACAGCTTGTCAGTCATATAGCGGTCGCTCATCTTCACACAAGCTTCAATGGCTTCGCGACTGTAGCTTACGTTATGATAATCTTCGTATTTGTTTTTGATGTTGGTTAATATTTCGATGGCCTCTTCAACAGAAGGTTGTTCAACAATTACCTTTTGAAATCTTCTGTCCAAGGCTCCGTCTTTTTCGATGTGCATGCGATACTCATCCAATGTGGAAGCGCCGATGCATTGCAGTTCGCCACGAGCCAAGGCAGGCTTGAAAATATTGGAGGCATCCAATGATCCGCTGGCGCCACCGGCACCTACGATCGTATGAATTTCGTCGATGAACAAAATGACATCGCGATTCTTCTCCAATTCGTTCATGATCGCCTTCATTCTTTCTTCAAACTGACCACGGTATTTGGTGCCAGCCACCAAAGCGGCCAAGTCGAGACTGACCACTCTTTTATCGAAAAGCACACGCGATACTTTACGTTGTACGATGCGTAATGCAAGTCCCTCCACAATAGCGGTTTTACCCACACCGGGTTCGCCTATTAAAATCGGATTGTTCTTTTTTCTTCTGGATAGAATCTGAGACACCCTTTCAATTTCATTTTCTCTTCCCACAATAGGATCCAGTGATCCGTTTTCGGCCAGGCGGGTGATATCTCTGCCGAAGTTATCCAACACGGGGGTTTTTGTTTTTACCTGTGGTGCACCACCGGGTTTGGAAGATTTGGGTGATTGACCACCAAATTGCTTCCTCTCTTCATCAAAGTCATCTTCTTCATTAAATTCCGCCTTGGGTGGATTGCTGGTTACGAAACCTACCTCATTTTTAAAAGCGTCATAATCCACCTCAAACTGATTCAGGATTTGCGTAGCCACATTTTCCTTGTTCTTAAGGATCGACATCATCAGGTGTTCTGTTTCCACCTGTTGACTTTTCATTGACTTCGCTTCGAGATAAGTGATACGTATCACCTTTTCGGCTTGTTTGGTCAGCGGTAAGGAATTAATGTTGGCGATGTTTTTGCCGGACTTGTCCTTTACTGCGGTTTCAATCTCTTTGCGCAATTCGTAGAGGTCGATATGAAGTGTTTTGAGGATTTTCACTGCGGTGTTTTCTCCTTCCCGGATCAAACCAAGAACGAGATGTTCGGTGCCGATGAAATCATTGCCCAAACGAAGTGCTTCTTCGCGGCTGTACGAAATGATTTCACGTACCTGTGTTGAAAAATTATTATCCATACGGTTTAGATTTATGCGTTACAATGATAACGATTATTTACTTGCATTTAGTTTACGACTTTCACAAATGTTGATATGTTGAAAAGTAAGGCCAAGTAATTCAAAATCAATCATTCAAAAAGTGAAAAGAAATATTTTTCTGTTCATGAGGCAATTCCTTTTTACCGCTTACAAATATTATTTATCTTGAGGCCGGTACATCATCAACACAATTATGAATGTCAAATTAGATACCAAAGAAAAATTCACGGTCTTAACACCCGAAGACCCCATATTATCTGCTAATATGGCAGAAGAGCTCAGCCAATTGCTGCGTTCTTTCATGAAAAAAAACATCCCTCATGTCATATTGAATACAAAACATATTGAGAAGATAGAAGAAAATGTGTTGATTGCACTTGTGCAAATTCAACAGGAGTTTTATAACGACAATCATTCATTTGTCATTTGCGAACTTCGTCCCTCCATCATACAGCTGCTGGAAAAACAAGACCTTATTGATGGGATGAACATCACCCCTTCTGAAAGTGAAGCCTGGGATATTGTTCAAATGGAAGAAATTGAAAGAGAACTGATGCGTGATTTTGAACCCTAAAATTTTCCTACACCAAACTAACTCTCACACGTGTTCAACATCACTATATTAGGTAACAATTCTGCCGTACAGGCTTATGGACGAAATCCTACTTCGCAATTTTTGCAGGCTGGTCAGCTGGGCATGCTGATCGACTGTGGTGAAGGCACTCAAAATCAATTGAACCGGTTCAAAGTCAAGCCCGGCAAGATTACCCATATTTTCATTTCTCATTTGCATGGCGACCATTATTTTGGATTGATTGGCTTGCTCACCAGCATGAGCTTATTGGGTAGAATTCCCGACCTCCATCTTTATGGCCCCAAAGCACTGATGGACATCATTCAACTTCAACTTCAAGTTTCGGAAAGCAGTCTCAATTTCACGCTTCATTTTCACCCACTTGAACAAGAAGATATCATTCTTCAAACCGAAAACATTGAAGTATCCTGTTTCAAGGTCAACCATAAAATCGAATGCTGGGGCTTTCTGTTCAAGGAGAAAAAGAAAAAAAGAAGCATAGACATCGCCAAAGCCATGTCATTCGGTGTGCCTTCATCCTTTTACAATAATCTTCAAAACGGAGAAGATTATATACATCCCAAAGGCACTATCGTTGCCAACGAAGAACTGACTTTACCTGGTTCTGCTCCCAGATGCTATGCCTTCTGTGCTGATACACTTTTCGATAGAAAAATCATTGACAAAATAAAGGGTGTGGACTTGCTTTATCATGAAACCACTTACCTCAAAGACCATGAAGACAAGGCGTTGCTGCGTTATCACAGTACAACCCATCAGGCAGCCACAATTGCGCTGGAAGCCGGCGTGAAAAAGTTGATGATTGGGCATTTCTCTTCCAAATACGAATCCGTACAGCCCTTTCTGGAGGAAGCCCGTGAAGTTTTCGACAATACGATACTGGCCATTGAAGGCTCTTGTGTAAAAATCGGATGATTTTTATTGGAGATCAAAAGAGAAGATTATTTCATCAAATAGTCGCTGACCTTCTGTCGGATACTTTCGCTGAGTGGAACCAGGGGCAAACGGAGCTCATTTTCTATCAGTCCCATTTCGTGTAAAAATGCCTTGATGCCTGCCGGATTGTTTTCTGCAAACATCAAATCGTAAGCTTCCATCAACTGGTCGTTGATGTTTCTGGCTTCGCTGTATCGGTTTTGAATACAGAGGTCGATCATATTGGAGAATTCACGTGGAAAAGCATTGGCGGCTACGCTGATGATGCCGTCCATACCACAAGCCATCTGGGGCAAAGCCAGATTATCGTCGCCACTCATCACCATAAATCCAGCCGGGCGTTTTTTAAGAATTTGCATGCACTGCTCCAAATTGCCGCTGGCTTCTTTAATACCAATCACATTTTCCACCTCGTGAGCGATACGGAGTGAAGTAGAAGCTTCAATATTTCTTCCGGTTCTACCTGGTACATTATATACAATGATGGGATGAGGCGAATGCGCCGCAATGGTTTTGTAATGCTGAAACAATCCTTCCTGCGAAGGCTTGTTGTAATAAGGACTGGCACTTAAAATAGCCGCCGCCTGATCTAATGGAAATCTTTCCAATTCGTGAAGAATATGTCTAGTATCATTACCTCCTATGCCTACTACCACGGGCAGTCTACCCGCCACATGCTCAAATGTGAATTGCACAATTTCTTCTCTTTCTTCTGTAGACAACACCGGCGTTTCTCCTGTAGTTCCCAAGGTTACGAGGTAATTCACTCCACCATCGATGATGTAATCGATAAGCTTTGCCAGCGCGTTGAAATCAATGTTTTTCTGTTGATCAAATGGTGTAACGATTGCCACACCCGTTCCTATCAGCTGATTCATGTGCGTTAAGTTTTATATGGCTGTGATGAATCAAAAAAGAATTCCACTCACAACGAGGCGTGAAGATAGGGCAAAACGCAGAATCGGGGAAAGCGGTAAATACAAATCAACTTTTCAACCATTCGGAATGGCTCAGATAATGCTTATCATTGGCATAGATGAAAAGGCAAGTACCATTTTTGATTTTGTCGATGATAGGCTTGGTTTCTTTTTCAGGCAAAGCAGGACAGCCCCAGCTTCTGCCGAGGAATCCTTGCGCACGAATAAATCCTTCCGACACATAAGCGGCACCATGCACTACAATGGCTCTTTTATCGGCATTGTCGTTCACTCCTTTTTCCAATCCTTTCAACTGCAAAGAATAACCATGTTTTCCATTATAAGTGGTAGTGGTTTCATAGAACCCCAAACTGCTTTGCAGGCTAGAAGGGATGTTGGAAAATTTCTCCGCAAATTCCTTTCCCGAATTTACCCCATGGGCTACATACGTATTGAACAACACTTTGCCACTGAGCAGGTCAATGGTAAACAGACGTTTGTCGGTTGAAGATCGCGTAAAATCAATGATGGTCAGTATATTATCCTGCACCAATTTCCCTTGCTGCCTGAGCTTTTCAAATCCATTGAAAGCGGCCATAAACGCTTGTTGCGAAAGTCCCATGCTATCGAGCGAGAGCTCATGATAAAGGGTTGCATGCATCAAATTATCCGATTTTTTTTCGGCTAAATTTCGAAGGGAGGATTTTCCGAACCCAATCGGCAGTTCCAAAATGAGAAAGAGGAGGACAAAAAGTAAAAAAGACCTGTAATTTTTTGGCGTAGTTTTCATATGATAAGTCATTTTAGTCACATGAAATCCCATTTAAAACGTTATTCAATCAGATTGATGTAACGCCAAGGCATTTCATAGTTCATACGGATTTTACAATAGGGTTAAGGCATTAAGGCGTCGCAAAACTATCCCGAATAAACACAAGAACGAGAATTGTGCTGTTAAGATTATTCCAATAAAAAATCCTTTACCCAAGGTATTTCGGGTGAAATAACGAATTATCGAGATTGATATTGCTTATTTGATGGTCAGCGTTAAACACACAAAAGATATTCTTTCAGCGTATCAAATGAAGGGTCAATGACTTGTGCGATTTCAGGCTTATCCATAATTTTTTCTATGGCAGGCGGCAAGGGAATTTTTTTCCCTACCACAGGCTCTACCACATCATAGAATTTAACAGGATGGGCAGTTTCAGCAAACAGGCCGGCTGACTGAGGATGTTGAAGTTGATAATCTTTCATGGCGAGATAAGCCACCGCACCATGGGGATCCATCAGGTAATCATGTTGCGCATTTACCATGGAGATGGCTTGGCGGGTAGCTTCATCCGAATAACTAACAGCAGAAAAATGAGATGAAAGACGGGCTCGGTCTTGTGCGAACAACTCCAGTATTCTTACAAAATTGCTGGGATGTCCCACATCCATCGCATTCGATATGGTGGGGATGGCCTGTCGGGGCTCATATACACCGCTATGCATGAACTGCGGCACCGTGTCATTGGCATTGCAAGCCGCAATGAAATGTTGCACCGGCAATCCCGAACACATGGCCAGAAGTCCGGCACATATGTTGCCAAAATTACCCGAAGGAACACTGATCACAGGAGGATGTTCCTTGTCGGGCCATTGCAGACAAGCCATCAGATAAAAAAACTGCTGTGGCAACCAGCGTGCCGCGTTGATGGAATTGGCAGAAGTGAGAAATAAAGATGATTGAATGTCTTGATCTGCGAATGCCTGTTTTACCATCTGCTGGCAATCATCGAAATTACCCTTCACTTCCAAAGCCCGAATGTTGCCTCCGAATGTGGTAAGTTGCTTTTTCTGTACACTGCTTACTTTTCCGGAAGGAAACAAGATCACCACCTCCACGCCATCCACGCCATAAAATCCATCCGCCACCGCCCCACCGGTATCACCAGATGTGGCAACAAGCACGGTCACTTTTCTGTTTTCCTCCGCCACAAAATGTCCCAGACATCTGCTCATGAAACGAGCGCCAATATCTTTGAAGGCCAACGTGTTGCCATGATACATCTCTAATGATGATATGCCTTGAGAAACATTGACCAGAGGGATCGGAAAGTTAAGTGTTTGTTCAACGATGCTGTATAGCTTATCCTCTGCCATCGACTCTCCAACATAAGGCTGCATCATTTGAAACGCCAACTCTACAGGAGAATGATGGTGAGTGTTGTTGAAAAAATCCTTCCCAAATTGAGGAATCTGTTCCGGAAAATAAAGCCCTTTATCGGGCGCCTGACCATTGATGGTGGCTGTTTTGAAATCGACCGCAGGTGACTGTCTATTTAAGCTGTAAAAGTTCATTTTTTCTGAGGATTTGATGTTTACTGCAATGAGCGTAGCTGATGCAAATGCAAGTAAATAAGCGAATAAAATAATCAAGTATGCAGCACCTCTACTCCATGGGCTGCCACAGTGGTAACATAGGTTTTGTATTCAATGTTGAGCCTTTCGAAAACACCGCTCATTTCAACAGCAACCTTTTCCGCTAAATTTTTTTCTTTGGACAACATGAACAAAGAAGGACCACTGCCAGAAATCCCTCCACCCAATGCGCCAGCTGCCAGCGACTTCTGCTTCACTTCATCAAATCCGGGAATCAATTTACTGCGCACAGGCTCTACAATCACATCCTCTAAGGATCTGCCTATCAGCTCATAATCTCCTTGTTGAAAACCTGCCACAAGTCCGGCCACATTGGCCCATTGGTTGACCGCGAGCTTCAGTGGAATTTCCTTGGGCAAAATTTCTCTTGCGTAAGATGTCTTGATTTCTATCTGTGGATGCACGATGGTCACATACAACGGAGGCAGGGACAAGGGAATGATATCCAACGAAGGTGTATCCCTGATCAGCACCAAACCGCCGTATATGCATGGGGCCAGATTGTCGGCATGACGAGAACCACTGGCCAGCACTTCTCCGTCCATGGCGAATGAAAGCAATTGATTGTTGTTGAAAGGTCTGCCCATCAATTCATTGGCCGCCACCACTACGCCGGCCGCACTGGCCGCGCTGGAACCGATACCACTGCCCGGTTTTATTTTCTTTTCCACAACCACATCAAATCCCTGTTGGCTACCTAAAGCATTGATGAAAGATTGAAGTGCCACGCCCGAAATATTGAGCAGCGGGTCTTCAGGCAAACCATAAGCATCCAGATGACGGATACGGATACCCGATTGCGCTGACTCGCTAATGGTGATGAGGTCGTAGGGCGCCTCCAAGGCCATCCCGAGAATATCGAAACCGCAACAGAGATTAGACAATGTAGCCGGTGATTTTACTGTAACTGAGCGCATGTTTTATACTTTTGAAGCCCTGATGATGTCGGCAAAAACGCCACTGGCCGTCACTTCCGCACCTGCGCCGGCTCCTTTGACCACAAGCGGCTGGTCGCGGTAGCGATCGGTGTAGAATAACACCACATTATCTTTTCCATAGAGATGAAACAAATCATGCTGTGGATGAATAGGCTGCAATCCGACGGATGCTTTGCCCTCGTGATAAGTGGCTACAAATTTCAATTTCTTTCCTTGTGAATGAGCTGACTCAAACAATTGCCTGAAATGGTCTTCGTGATTTTCCATGGCCACATAAAAATCATCTACTGTACCACGCATACAAGCCGCTGGCATGAAAGTTTGATTGGCGATGTCTTCCATCTCCATCACCTGACCAGCCTCACGGGCCAGGATCATGATTTTACGCATCACATCTGTTCCGCCCAAATCAAGACGCGGATCGGGTTCCGTATAGCCTTCCTCCTGTGCCTGCCGAACCACGGCTGCAAATTTTCTGGAACCATCGTAATGATTGAACACAAAATTGAGTGTTCCGCTCAGTACAGCTTCAATTCGGTGAATCGTATCGCCACTGTGAATCAGGTCGTTGATGGTGCCAATGATTGGCAAACCAGCACCCACATTGGTTTCAAATAGAAACTGAGCATTGTATTCACGGGCCAGCCCTTTCAGGCGTTGATAATTTTGATAGGCAGAAGATGCGGCAATCTTATTACAAGCCACCACGGCAATGCTTTTCTCCAGCAACCTGTCGTATGAGGCGGCCACCGGTTCATGAGCGGTAACATCAACAAAAATGCTGTTGCGCAGATTCATGCTGTTGATGCGATCGATAAAATCGGGCAAAGAAGCGCTCGTGCCCTTATTGAGCAATTCGGACCATGCATCCAGGTCCACCCCCGACTCATCAATCAGCATTTTGCGGCTGTTGATGATACCGGCAACGCGTAACTGCAACCTCATCTTGTCTTGTAAAAAAGATTGCTGTTGGGCCAGCTGCGACAATAACTTTCCGGCCACATTACCTGTACCTGCAATGAAAACATTCACTTGCTTGTAACTGGTTTGAAAAAACTCTTCATGGAGCACGTTGATGGTTTTGCGCACATCTGGAGTGCCAATCACAGCCGAAATGTTTTTCTCTGAAGAGCCCTGTGCAATCGCCCTGATATTGATACCGTTTCGGCCCATGGCGCTGAACATGCGACCACTTACGCCGGTATGACGTTGCATGTTCTCTCCTACCAGCGCCACTATCGAGAGTCCATTTTCCACAATCAAGGGATCTACAACATGCAAAGCCATTTCATTCTGGAAAGCAAGATGTACCGCCTGATTGGCCTTTTGAGCATCGGCGGCATTGATGGCCACCGTGATGGAATGTTCCGAAGAACTTTGGGTGATCAGAATGACGTTGATTTTTTCATTGCTCAAGGCCTCGAACAATCTTTTTGAGAATCCGGGAATACCCACCATACCACTGCCTTCAAGTGTCACCAGCGTGATATTGCTCATGCTGGAGATACCTGTGATGATATTGTTTTCGTGTAATCCTGTACGTTTTGAAGAAGCGATGCAGGTGCCGTAATCCTCTGGCGCAAATGTGTTTTTGATCCAAACAGGAATCTCCTTGATCATTACCGGCTGGATGGTGGGCGGATATATCACTTTGGCACCAAAATGAGAGAGCTCCATCGCTTCCTGATAAGAAATATGCGGAATGATTTTCACGTGCTGACATAACCTGGGATCCGCAGTCATCATGCCGCTTACATCCGTCCATATCTCCAGACATTCTGCATCCAGCGCCGCCGCATAAATGGCCGCTGTATAATCGGAGCCGCCTCTGCCCAGGGTAGTGGGAATGCCCATGCCATCTGCAGCGATAAAACCCGGCGTGATGAAGAGCGTGTTTTTATTGTTATGAAAGTAGCCTGCAATATTGTTGTTCGTAATGTCGAAATTGACACTGGCTGATGAATAATTGGAATTGGTGACAATCAATTTGGTAGCGTCTACCCAAATACCGGCATGCCCCTGCGACTGGAAAGCGGCAGTGATGATTTGTGAAGAAAGCCATTCACCAAACCCGGCTATACGGTCTTTGATTCTTGGGGTAAGCTCGCCCAGCATGGATAAGCCTTTACAGATATCACCGATTTCAGTCATGGCATCAGCCAGTATCTCACACATATCTTTTTTCAATTCATCACTCAGCAGTTCATCGATGCATTGCTGATGACGGTGATGGACCAGATTGATTTTATCAACGTATTGCTGATCGCCGGAGGCTGCCATCTGTGCCGCATCCAACAAGAGGTCCGTAACACCACCCAACGCCGATACGACTACAACAACCGCCTGCTGCTGAGCAGATACGATACGAATAACCTTTTTGATATTTTCCGACTGAGCCACAGAAGTGCCTCCAAATTTCAAAACCTTCATGTCATTAAAATTAATTGAGAAAAAATAACCTGAATGCGTGATATGGGATGAGTTGAAAGATAATTAACCCTTTCGGGTTGATCTTCCATATATGGAGCGCAGGTTGATGGTAAAAGAATAAAACATAAGCATTGGAAAATTATTGAAATTGAATCAGAATAACAATCATTCAGGTTCCTTTTTCTTAAAAAATTGAATTCATTTAAAATAAATTCACTAATTTGAAAATAACCTTTGAAATTTTCACCACTCATGCTATTGAACATTTCATGAAATTGGTTTAATTATCAAATATTCAGATTACTGCTTATGTACGGCATCATTAATAAATCAATTGAAGAACTGGTTACCGAACAGTTTGGTGAAAGCCGATGGCAGGCCGTGAAGCAGCGTTGCAACTTGCCTATCGACTTTTTTATCAGCACCGAAGTGTATGACGACGCCATTACCTATCAACTCGCCGGCGCCATTGCCGCAGAATTAAACATTTCTGTCGACGAGGTGTTATTTGTGTTTGGAGAATGGTGGATATTGAAAACTGTGACTGAAAAATACAGTGGCATGCTACAATCCGGTGGTGACAACTTTATGCAATTTCTCATCAACTTGCCTAATTTTCACCAACGGGTGATGATGATGTATCCCCAAATAACGCCTCCCGAATTCGCCATCAGCGATGTTGAAGAGAAAAGCATTTGTATTCATTATCACTCTAAAAGAAAAGGATTGAAGGTCTTTGTCCATGGACTCTTATCAGGCTTGGCTAAATCTTATAAAACCGACGCAGTGATAGAATGGATACCAGGCCAACAGGAAGCCGAAACTCACGAGACATTTAAAGTCAGCTGGTAATTCATGCAAACAAAAGAAGTCCACTTCAGTTACGAAAATTTCAACAGGATATTTCCGTTCTTCATGATCATCGATCGTGAGATGAAAATTGAAGTACATGGAAGGTCTATAGGCAAATTGTTTCCAGAACTGCAATACCAGCCAATCAACACTTATTTCAACTTCGAAAGACCGAGCATCGCGGTGAGCGATTTTGCAGAACTGCAATCCTTATGCAATCGTGTGGTGATGCTGAACAGGCAGTTCATCAAATTCAGAGGACAATTTGAATACCTGTCCAATGAAGACAAGATAATTTTTCTGGGAGCTCCTTGGTTCAGCAATACCCATGAACTGACAGACTCGGGTCTTAAAATCAATGATTTTGCTCCCCACAACCCTACCATGGAATTTCTGCAACTCCTGCACACCGCAGAAATCAGCAATCGGGAGCTGAAGGAATTGTTGCGAAAAATCAACAACCAAAAGACAGAGCTTGAAATCACTTACGATAAAATCAAGCAAGTCACCACTTCACTCGAAGAAAGCAAAACCAGATACGAGTATGTAAACAAAGCCACTTCTGAAGCTATATGGGACTGGAACATCCTAACCGGCGAGGTTTATTATGGCGATGGTTTTTTCAAACTTTTCGGATACGAAACAAAAAAAGAACCCCAGCAACTGAACATGTGGGAAAGCCGAATCCACCCCGAAGACCTCGATAGAATCACGCAAAACATCAATAATGTCATCTATTCAACCAATGACAACTGGTCGGATGAATACAGGTATCTCTGTGCCGATGAGCATTATGCATTTGTTTCAGACAAAGGATTTGTGGTAAGAAACAACCATGGTAAGGCCATCCGAATGCTGGGATCCATGCAAGACATCACAACGCAGAAACAGGAAGAAACAAGACTCAAGCTACTGGAGTCCGTCATCACGCACACCAAAGACAGCGTATTGATTACTAAGGCCAGCGCTGGGCATCCTATCATATATGTCAATGACGCATTCACGAAGATAACCGGCTACACACTTGAAGACGTGAAAGGGAAAAACCCTAAAATATTTCAGGGCCCGCAGTCCGATCAAAATGAAATTAGAAAACTGGCAGAGGCCATAAAACAAGGACAACCTGCTGAAATCACTACCATCAATTATAAAAAAAATGGCGAGGCCTATTGGATCAATTTTTCCATCAGTCCGGTTTTCAATAATAAACAGGAAATCACCCATTGGATATCCGTTCAAAAAGACGCTACAGAACTGATCAAAGCCAATGAAGAAATCATCAAACAGAAAAAGTTCACAGAGGATGTACTGAATAATATCCCCACCGACATTGCCGTGTTTGATCCCGACCACAACTATATTTTTGTCAATCCTTTTGGCATCAAGAACAAGGAGATCAGAGAATGGATCATCAATAAAAACGATTTCGACTACGCCAGAATGAAAAACATCGATGACACGATGGCAAGACGCAGATGGGAGATCTTTGAAGAAGCGGTGGAAAAGAAAGCCAAAGTCAACTGGATTGACGAACATCGCAACGCTGATGGCGGTATGAATTATGTGATGCGGAACTTCTACCCTTATTTTGAAAACAACAAACTGAAATTTGTCATCGGTTATGGTATCGACATCACCGAAAGAAAAGTGATAGAAATAAAACTGAATGAGGCCATCGACTCCATCAAGAAAACCAACAGCGAGCTGGAACAGTTTGCCTACGTGGCCTCTCATGATTTACAGGAGCCGCTGCGCATGGTGACCAGCTTTTTGACTCAGCTTGAGAAAAAATATGCCAGTGCGCTGGACGATAAAGCGAAAGAATATATTCACTATGCTGTCGATGGCGCCAAAAGGATGCGTCAGATCATTCTCGACCTGCTTGAATTTTCGAGGGCGGGCAAATGGGATGACGAACCCGGAGAAATAGACATCGATGCGTTGGTGGAAGAAATCAAAATCCTGCTGGGGCAGCAAATCAAAGACCTGAATGCCACCATCGTTCATGACACACTGCCTGTATTGAAAGCGCATAAAACACCGATGCGTCAGGTGTTTCAAAACCTGATCGGCAACAGTTTGAAATACCATCAAACCGGCATCCCTCCAAAAATCAGCATCCAATGCACGCTACAAGCCAACATGTGGGAGTTCATCATCACCGACAACGGTATTGGCATCGAGCCTCAATACTTCAATAAGATTTTTGAAATCTTTCAGCGTTTGCACAATAAAGATGAATATTCCGGCACGGGTATCGGCCTGGCCATCACACGAAAAATCATTGAAAGAATGGGCGGCAAAATTTGGGTCAGTGTTCCTGAGAATCAAGGATCAAGATTTCATTTCATGATACCTTTAAGCCCAACAACTGGTACTGCAGTAAAAAATGGTTTTTAGCCTAATAAATAATATCTTTATCTAGGAACACTCAACTAATACTTGTACATGAAACATCGTAGCATCTTACTCATTGAAGACAATGAAGGAGACATTCTGTTGACCAAAGAAGCACTGGACAATCAGCAGTTTGTTCGTGAAATAGATGTGGTGAAAAATGGCAGCGCTGCCATCGAACACCTCGAAAGCATTCTTCACCATCAAAAGAAAAAACTCCCGGACATCATTTTCCTTGACATCAACCTGCCCAAGATGAATGGCCAGGAAGTGCTGCAACACATCAAGAGCCACGAAGGATTAAAACATGTACCCGTAGTGGTGCTTACTACTTCTTCATCGGAAAGAGACATACAGGTTTCCTACCAGCACCATGCCAACTGCTATATCACAAAGCCTGTGGATGTTACCGAATTCATGGAAACCATCGCCAAAGTGGAAGAGTTCTGGTTTTCCATCGCCACTATCCCATCACACAAAAAATAACCATCATGAAGGAGAGCAAAAAACTTCAGATACTGGTTATAGAAGACAACATGGGCGATTTTCTGCTCATTAAAGATTACCTCGAAGAGCAGATGTTGATGCCGGAAGTGATACACGCCAAAAAATACAACGAAGCGATTCCCTTGCTATCCAATCATGACATTTCATTTGATGTTATTTTACTGGACCTTACCCTTCCCGATAAAACAGGTGAAGAACTGATAAGGGAAGTAATTGCCTTTCGCCCCGATGTACCTGTGATTATTCTTACCGGCTATGCCGATCTTGATTTCAGCGTTCGTTCTTTATCGCTAAAAGTTTCAGATTATCTGCTGAAAGACGATATCAACTCCACTTCGCTGTACAAAAGCATCATGTACAATATTGAGCGCAAAAAAACCAACCTGCAGCTCGAAGAGTCGGAAAAAAGATACAGCAACCTGTTTCAGTTGAGTCCTCAGCCCATGTGGATCATGGACATCCAGAATTTTCAATTTGTGCAGGTCAACCATGCCGCCTTAGCGCATTATGGTTATCATGAGGATGAGTTTCTGCGACTCACCATCAAAGACCTGATCAATGAAGAATTAAGCCCTGAGGAGTTGATGCAGAAACTAAACTGGGTCATCAACAGCAACAAGATTTACAAAGGCCGTTTCCAGCACCTTAAGAAATCAGGAGAACAGATTGAGGTTGACATCTACAGCACTTTGATTACCATCAATGATAGGCAATACGAATCTGCTATCGCCATTGATGTTACAGAAAAAATTAGGATGGAGCATCGCATCACAAAAGCGATCATTAAAACTCAGGAAGACGAGCGGTTCGAAATCGGCACAGAGCTTCATGACAATGTTTGCCAGATTTTAGCCAGCAGTTTGCTCAGCCTTGATATGCTTAAAGACAAGCTACCTCCTGAATCCATACAATGGCATCTTAAGTCGAAGCAATTCATCAATCTGGCCCTGGAAGAGATTCGAAACATTTCCCATCGTTTGGCTCCATCATTTTTTGACTACACTACAATAGAAGATACATTCAAAGAGTTGGTCGATAATTTCAACATTGAAAAAAAGCTTGAGGTCAGTTTCAACTTCGATCTTTCTTCCGTGATAGAAAAGTTGAATAGCGACCTGCAGCTGAATTTATATCGTATTCTGCAGGAACAATTGAGAAACATTTCAAAATATGCCCAGGCTCAGCATATAAAAGTGGACATCAGTGCCGACCAGCAAAATCTGGTGCTCTGCATTCACGATGATGGTGTGGGTTTTGATTATGATCTTGTGAAAAAAGGAATTGGGCTCGCCAATATCAAAAGAAGAGCCGAGCTTTTTGGCGGCATCATGGAGATAGAATCATCACCCGGCAAAGGTTGCTTGCTTTGTGTGACGATACCATTGTAATGATTTATTTTTCTACCAAGGCGTTCTCCCATAATAATTCCCTGAATTTTTCAACCGTCAGCGGCTTGCTCAAAAACCCTTTGACCATTTTCTTTTCTTTCGCCCTTTGCAAATCGCGTTCATCCAACGTGGAGGAAAGCATATAGATGATGGTATTGGGCAACGGATTTTTTTCCATCTTCTCAATATTCGCCAGCATTTCAAATCCGTCCATGTCTGGCATCCTGATATCGAGCAACATCAAGCCTTTTGCAGGACCTATTTGTTTTTCCCGATTTAAATACGCAATCACTTCCATGCCCGATTTGAAAACCTTGACCTCCGCTTCTTTCATCACCCATTCTATCACGGCAATGTTCATGCAGTTGAATACATCATCATCATCCACTAAGAAAATTTCCATAGTTGTTATTTTAAGTTTGGAATTTCAATAAACACCTGTGTACCGGAGCCGAGCTGTGAAGAGATATTGATCTTACCCCCAATTTTTGTCACAATCTCTCTGCAGATATATAACCCCAATCCCGTTCCAACACTGGTGGTGGTTCCCCGATAAAACATGTCAAACACTTTTTCAAGATGACGAGGCGCAATACCTTCTCCATTATCAGAAATTTCCACAAAACATGTTTTTACATCCAGCGCGATATTGACATCAACGCGGGACACCACATCCTGTCTGCGATATTTGATGCTGTTGCCAATGATATTTTTCAACACCACACCCAAACGCATTTTGTCGGACCTGAGCATCACCTTTCCATCTTGCGTATTGGTTGTAATATTGAAAACAGAGGGAACATCATCCACATAGCGTAAGTCATCAATCACATGGCCAACCACCTCGACAAGGTCAAAGTCAACAACCGCAAGGTCCAGCCTCGAGTTTCTGGAATACTCAAGTATCTCCTGAATGGTGTTGTCCAGCCTTGTAGCTGAATTCAATGTCAGCTGTAGAAATTTTTGATTTTTTTCTGTGATTTCTTCAGTTTGCATCACCAAAGAAATGAGCCCTTTGATAGACAATAACGGTGAGCGAAGGTCGTGAGAAATGCTGTACACAAAATGATCCAGCTCCATGTTGATTTTACTCAGTTCTTCATTTTTCTTCAGTACATCCTGTTGAATATTTTTAAGCTCTGTAATATCAACTCCTGTTACAATCACATTTTCAATATCGCCATTTCTATTGTGAGTTGGCATGATGCTACGCAGATAATAAACATCGTGTTGATTGTTTTTGAAAAAATCTTCCACCTGTATCAATTTGTTTTCGCAGATGGCTTCCTGAATGTTGTACAAGATGTCGGCCACATTACTTTGCAAATCTGATAAACTTAAATCTTTGTAAGAACTGTCAATAGGAATATTCCAGGGACTATTACTAGAACGAGAATTGCTATTGGAAAATTGCAGTTTCAATTGCTTGTCAAATACCATGATTTCGGAAGGAGAATACTTGAGGATATTCTCGTAGAAATTCTTGATGACATTGATATGGCCAAGCGTGGTATCTCTCTCCTGTAAAGCTTTTTCCAGTTTCAGTTGCATCATCATCTCTGCGCTGATATCCTGGATGCCGCCAATCAATCGAATTACTTTTCCATCATTGTCGCGTTGCACTACTGTAACAGATTTCACATAAACCACTTCATCTTTGTCCAGACGCTTCAATCTGTATTGCTGAGTAAGGCTATTGTGACTACCGCTAAGCAATAGCTGAAAATTGACGTCAAATGAAGACAGGTCTTCGGGGTTGATGGCTTTTTTCCACAGTTCAAAAAGATGATCATAGTTGCCATTGAATTGTTCTAGCCCTAAAATATCGGCCATGATGTCGTTGGCAGAGAAATGGCCAGATTCAACATCCAGTTCCCAGATGCCGATACGCGTGGATGCTGAAATCATCTTGAAACGAGAATTCATCTTCAACATCTCTTGCTGATAGTTGATTTCAGTGGTGATGTCTTTTTGGATGGCGATGAAATTGATGTGCTGCCCCTCTTCATCAAAAACAGAAACGATTTCCAGTTGGTTGAAATAAGGTTTGCCATCTTTTGTATAATTGATCACTACCATTTCAATATCCTCTTTTCGGGCCAGTGCTTCCGACAGTTTCGTTTTGTTTTCTTCTGTTGTGTCAGGTCCTTGTAAAAATTCTTTGGGTTTGCGTCCCAATGTGTCTTGTAAAGTATAGCCTGATATTTTTGTAAAGGCCTCATTGACCCATTCCACCTTACCGTAGGTGTCTGTAATAATCACACCACTTTTTGTCTTAGTGGCAATTAATGACAATTTCCTGAGTTCATTGGCTGATTTAGATATGGTTTCAAATTGCTCTTCAATTTTACGGCTGCTCATGATTTTGGCCAGCACCGAATGCATCTGGTTGCAAAGCAGATTGAACAAGTGAATTTTTCTTTGCTGAAAAGGCGAATATAGCTTTTCGTTATTCAAGGTGATGGCAGCAACGATGTATAACTGATAATTCAATTCTATTTCTTTGAATCGGTTGAAAACCGCGCTGGAAAACAAGGAAAAAAAAGTGGAATCCGAAAAGTCACTAGCCTGCAAATGATGAGTTTTTTCAAGCATTGCTATTTCGGTGAAAGACTGTATTTCTTCACAAAATAGTTGAGTGGAATGATAGGATGCGACCCCTTCGGTGAAGATTTTTGAACGGGATTCATCTTCCAGGCATTTGAAAAATATCACTGCACTTTCAATATCGAGAATATCAATGATAGCCTCAGTCATCAATTGAAGCAATGCCACTTCATCTTTGGTCTCCAATGACAATCCACTGTAGTGCTGAAGTCTTTTATAGGATTCCAGTTCCTGATCGAGTAAATCACGGGCATTGATCAGTTCCTGTTCGGTAGCAGAGAAGCGGGTGACCCTCAGCTGAAGTTCTCTGTAGGCCTTGACCAATTCACTATGGGTGAGTTCTTCTATCATTTCTACATTGATGATCAGCGATAAATCACAGCCAAGGCTGTCGTATAATTATGGTATCTGTTCTTTCCGCCCAAACGGGCAAATTCACCAAAGCCATACATACCCAACCATGGCGGGCATTCGCCTTGACGATAAAAAGGATATTGCATCCTGCTTACCAATTCATCTTTGATCACCCGGTTGAAAAGGAATCTGCCTCTCGCCAAACAATCAGCGTGAAAAACAGCCACGGTCTCATGTCCTTGCATTCTTTCTTTCACCACAGACACCAAACGGTCCATTTCACTGAATATCAGCTCTTCCGCTCTAGTGGTCAACCAAAGTTGAGTACCCACAGGGCAATTTGTTGCATAATACATATCATTTCCATCGCGGTGGGTCACTACCCTGAGAATGTGAGAATTGCCGTATTCTTTAGCAACTTCAGGCTCAAGCTTTTGACCCAGCGCACCAATGGGAATAGAATCACCGCAAGTAGCTGATGCATTTAACCCTAACCGTTGGGTAAATTCCTCCCAAGCCGGTCGTCCATTAAGTTCATGGATGATGTGATCTGTTGAACTTGTAACAACCATTGGCTCTCCTATGGCCAAAAATCCATGTGTGGCTTGCGTTTCAATCTTCAGGCTAGGATCAGCAAAGCCAACCAGATAAGCACCATGTTGAAAAACCTGTGAATCAATACCCTGATAACTTACTACACCTTTCATGTTATCGGAAGATGTGGCACCAAAGATGGTAACCTCCGAACCAAATACTTTTTCAATAGCCCTGATTGTGGCATCATTGTCGATGTCTATTCCGGAGGAAAGCGTATACACCATGCTGATACCGGGTTGAGCAGCTTTCAATTCATTCGCCATGACCAGCATCTTTTCGTAGGTATTATGGCCATAAATTTCGTTGCAATAGCTAACTGCCAGTTCCTTACCTTTCACGGCCATCAAGGCCATGTCCTTCATGGATTCACTGACACCTTCCCTGCCCACAACCCCGCAGCAGGAAGCAGCTACCAATTTAGCCTGAGGAGCCATCTCATGCGCCTGGGCCAGCATTTCCTTGAAATCGTGTCCCACCGAAGCATGAAAAATGAGCAAATCAACATCCGAGTAATCGTTGCCCAAGGCAACCTCCATACATTCCATAACCGCGCGACGCGTATTGACAATACGAGCACTGGAAGAAAAAAAATGAAGCATAGATGAAGTTAGTTTTGGTGAAATAAGAAAGTGATGAAAAACCCAAATGGCAACAACTTTTTAATCATTGTTGAAAAATGAAATTATTACCAAAAGTCATAGTGACTCATGATTTTCATCACCTGTGAGGATTATATCTATCATACTATTTTTTTTGAAGAAGAATTGAATCTGTCTTTTCTTAGCGTGGCTAAGAAAAGAATTACTTGGCTGCTGAATCTAATACATTGTGCAATGCAAGTAGACCACATACTGTTTGTGGATGATGACGAGGCCACTTTATTCTACCATCAGATGATGGCAGAGGAATCGGGCGTCACCAATCACATCATCACCGCCCGAAATGGCGACCAGGGTATGTTACGTATCAAGGAACTGATTACCCATCACCACAATGAAAATACGTTGGTCTTTATGGACATCAATATGCCGGCCATCAACGGATGGGATGTGATTGAATCACTGGAAAAAATGAATAAGGAAGTTTTCAAAAACATACATATTTACATGACTTCTGCTGCCGACCATCCCAGGGATATCGAACGAATCAATCAACATCTAATTATCAAAGGCTTTGTATCAAAGCCTATCACTGCAGAAAAAATCATCACATTGACTCAATAAAAAAATATCCGGTTTAATTCCGGACATTTTGATCATTTAAAATCCAACACAGTATTCATGTAATAATCTCGATGTGGCTGTATGGAAGTACCTAATAAAGAATAACTTTTCGATAGGCATATGTTTCGGTGTCCAAGGTCGGAAATATTCTTGTCGATCAGCAAATGTGTAAGTATGGAAACTGCATCATTGTATCCATAATCGCAACATTCACCATAGAAGTCCCCTTTGCAAAGTGTCACGCTTCTTTCATGACCAACATAACCTTTGATACCCGAATAGTAAGCATGGCATTGGGCACTGATGAAAGCCATAGAATCTGGCTGTAAGAAGTTATTGTTGGGTGTACTTTTATTGAGGTCGTTGATCAGTGAATTGAAATAGTAGTCGCGCTGTGCGGGTTTGAGGTAGAAAGGAGATTTGGGATTCAAAAGAATAGTTTTGCAATACAACTGAGGAGAGAGACGGATCATATTGAGTGCCCAGATGATTTTCTTTTCTTCATCGGTTAGATAAGAAACAGCTGCGGCTGTGTTGCAATGTTTATATTTTGTCTGATTCCAAAGCGGTGAATATTTGACGAAAGGATTGTTCAGTGTATCAACAACATTTGCCTTAGCAAATTGGGCAATAAAAAACAGCAAGGTGATAAAAAGTGTCATTGGCTTATTCATATGAAACAATTTAGGTGAACAATATGTTATTGAAATGATTGATCGGCAAGCATAAGATTTTTTCCCAATTCCTCAAATACAGTCTTTTCGGTATCGGTAAAAAACTTGTTGCCGTTTAAATCATAATTAAAGAACAGCCATGAAAATAAGCAAGTGACAAAAACCACACTGTTAAAATAAAATTAATCAAGTATCACAGCGAGCTCAATTAGCATTTTTTTTAAAGGACTAATAAAGCAGGAATTAATTGTATTGAATATTCACCTTTTTAAGCGTTTCGCTGTCTGGCCCAATCATCAATTCAAATGCACCGGGCTCTGCTTTATACTCGAGCCTTTCGTTATAGAATTTCAACTTCTCTACATTGAGGTTAAAAACCAACGTGCGAGATTCACCTTTTTTCAAAAAAATCTTTTTAAAATCTTTCAGCTCTTTTACAGGCCTGGCCAAAGAAGCGGTGATATCTCTTAAATACAATTGCACAGTTTCCTCTCCATCATAGTCGCCGGTATTGGTGATGGTTATGGAAGCTTTGATAGTTTCGCCTGAATGGAAAGATGTTTTATCCAATAGGATATCACCGTATGAAAAATCAGTATAACTCAACCCAAAGCCAAAAGGATAGCGGGGTGTATTGAGCAGATCGGTATATGCAGATACATAGTTGACATCTGTGGCGGACGAAGCCGGCCTTCCAGTATTGAGATGATTATAATAGATGGGAATTTGTCCTTCTGTTCGAGGGAAGCTCATGGTCAGTTTACCCGAAGGGTTATACTTTCCCGTTAGTACAGCCGCTAAGGCATTGCCTGCTTCCGAGCCCAGCCACCAGGCATAGAGTATGGCTTCGACCTGCGATGCGGGTTGGTCAAAAATCAGCGGTCGCCCGGCATGAATCAACAACACCACTGGCTTACCCAGTTGATGCATTGCATGGATCAAAGACTCCTGTACACCCGGCAGATGAAGCTGGCTTCTGCTTTTAGCTTCCCCACTCATGTCCCTCGCCTCGCCCATGCTCAGCAACACCAGATCGGCATCAGCTGCTATTTGCAGCGCCTCGGCAAAACCTGAACTGTCCTGATCGTTGACATTGCACCCTTTGGCATATTTCAATTCAACATCTTTGCCTAGTGCGTTTTTCAAACCATCCCATAGTGTTACGATGGTGGCGGTATCATCGGGCCATTCCATGCTCCAGAATCCGAGATGGTCTCTTACCGACTTTACAAAAGGACCAATGAAAGCGATTTTTTTCATCTTCTTGTTGAATGGCAATACTTGATTTTCATTTTTCAGCAGGACGATACTTTTTTCCGCCATTTCAAAAGCCACTTTTCTATTTTCAGGATGATGCGTCTGGTTATCTTGTCGCGATGCTTTGCAGAATCTGAAGGGATCGTCGAACAGTCCTAGTTCAAATTTTGTTTTCAAAACTGTCTTTACGGCAGCATCTATGGTTGAAAGCTTTACCTCACCCGTGCGAAGCAGGTCCTTGAGGTGGTTCTTATAGCAACGGCTTTCCATATCCATATCGCAGCCGGCGTTGATGGCGATTTTCGCCGCATCGCGCTGATTGGCCGCATAACCATGATTGACCATTTCGCCTACCGATCCCCAATCGCTCACCACGATTCCTTTGAAATTCCATTTTCCTTTCAACACCTCTCGCATCAGATAACGGTTACCAGTAGCCGGAATTCCATTCAGATCGTTGAAAGAATTCATGACCGATCCCACACCGGCGTCAACAGCAGCCTTAAACGGAGGAAGATAGAATTCCCATAAGTTATGCAAGCTCATATCCACACTGTTGTAATCCCTTCCGCCAATGGCTGCCCCGTAACCGGCGAAATGTTTCACACAGGCCATCACCGCAGCCGTATCACCGTATCCTTTTCCCTGAAAGCCTTTTACTCTGGCTGCTGCGATGAGCGAACCAAGATAGGTATCTTCACCTGCGCCTTCCATCACCCTTCCCCATCTGGGATCGCGGGCAATGTCAACCATCGGCGAAAATGTCCAGTGAACACCATAAGCAGAAGCTTCAGTGCCGGCTACACGCTCTGCTTTCTCTATCAGTTCGGGATTCCAGGAAGCCGACTGTGCAAGTGGAATGGGAAATGTTGTTCTGAAACCATGAATCACATCTTGTCCAAATAAAAGAGGAATTCTCAATCGAGACTTCATGGCCAATGATTGCAACATGCGGGTATGTTCCACTCCGGTCACATTAAGCATAGACCCCACCAACCCATCCATGATCTGTTGCTGCTTGTCGCCATCGGCTGTAATTGGACCGGTAAAATCCCAATCTCCACTATATTGATTGAGCTGTCCGATTTTTTCATCCAACGTCATCAATTTCAGTACGGAATCCACTTTCTGCTGAATTGACTTTTGCTGTGCTTCAACAATAAAAGCACAAAAGCAGAAAAAGGTCACCGAAGTGACCTTTAAGCAAATTTTTGAAATGCTTAATAATTTCATTGATCTGTTTTTATTTATTTTTCCCAGTGAATGGTGACTTTTTTACAGTCGGTTGAATTGGTGCCGATAAAAATATCAAAATCACCAGATTCCCAGTCGTATTTCAAGTCGGCATTGTAAAACTTAAGATCATCAGGAGTGATGGTAAAAGTGACCTCTTTTGAATCTCCTGCTTTCAATTCCATCTTTTGAAAACCTTTGAGTTCCTTCACAGGCCTTGTCACTGAACCTACAAGATCTCTGACATAAAGTTGCACCACTTCTTTACCTGTTCTGCTTCCCGAATTGGTTAGTATAACGCTTGCCGTTAGTGGTTTGTTTCCTTTCAGTGATTTCGCACTTAGCTGTATGTCTCCGTAGGTGAATTGAGTATAACTCAATCCATAACCAAAAGGATACAGAGGGTCGTTGGACACATCAAGATAATTGGAGCGGAATTTCTCGAACCATTTCCCTTCTTCCAGCGGACGGCCTGTATTTTTACGGGCATAGTAAATAGGCACCTGTCCTACATTTTGCGGAAAAGTGGTGGTCAGTTTACCGGAAGGATTGACATCGCCCAGCAGCACATCAGCAATGGCATTGCCGGCTTCAGACCCACCAAACCAAACATTGAGAATGGCAGGAACATTTTCCTTTTCCCATTTGATGGCCAAAGGACGACCGGTGAACAACACAAGCACCACAGGTTTTCCCGTCTTCAACAAAGCGGCCAGCAGGTCGCGTTGCGCATCCGGGATATTGAGTTCGGAGCGACTGGAACATTCCCCCGACATTTCGGAAGCTTCACCCAAAGCAGCCACAATCACATCCGATTTGGCCGCTACCGCCAACGCTTCATCCAGCAGTTCCTTATCTGTACGACCGTCACGACTCAGAGAACGGTCGAACATGGTGGCACGCTCTTCATACTTGGCATCATACATCAGATTTGAACCTTTAGCATATAGTAAACCCGCCTGGTTACCCAAGGCTTTTTGTAAGCCTTCTTTAACAGTCACAGCCAAATTAAAATCGGTAGCCACACTCCAAGTTCCAGGCATATTGGCTTTCGAATCAGCCAAAGGACCGATCAAAGCGATGGTTCCTGACTTTTTCAAGGGCAACAATTGGTTCTCATTTTTCAACAACACAAAACTCTCTCCGGCCATTTTACGCGCCAGGCTGATATGTTCGGCAGTATAGATATCAGTTTTTAACCGGGAGGCATCGCAATATTTGTAAGGATCACTGAACAATCCAAGTTTGTACTTTGCCTCCAAAACGACACGGCAAGCCTCATCAATTTCTTTCAGTGTTACCTTGCCTTCCTGCAAAGAGGATTTCAGGGTAGTAAGAAAACCCTCTCCTACCATGTCCATGTTGATGCCTGCATGTAAAGCGAGAGCCGATACCTGCTTGAGGTCGCCCATACCATGGAAGGTCATTTCATTGATACCTGTATAATCGGTGACAACAAATCCTTTAAAGCCCCATTGTTTACGCAGCACATCCGTCATTAAAAATCGGCTACCCGTAGCCGGTACACCATCCACTTCATTGAAAGAAGCCATCACGCTGCCAACACCTGCGTCAACAGCGGCTTTGTAAGGAGGCAGATAATCATTATACATTCGCTGATGGCTCATGTCGGTGGTATTGTAATCTCTTCCCGACTCTGCGGCACCATATAAGGCATAATGTTTCACACACGACATAATGGTGTTATTTTTGGCCAGGTCGTTACCTTGGTAACCTCTCACCATCGCTTTGGCGATGGCAGAACCCAGAAAAGGATCTTCACCGTTACCTTCTGCGATTCTTCCCCAACGGGCATCGCGGGCCACATCCACCATCGGACTGAAAGTCCAGCAGATGCCATCCGCACTGGCTTCTTTAGCTGCTACTCGAGCCGACTGTTCAATGAGATTCATATCCCAGCTGCAAGACATGGCCAAAGGAATGGGAAACTCTGTTTGGTAACCATGGATCACATCCATCCCAAAAATCATGGGAATCTTCAATCTAGTTTCTTCAACCGCTACTTTCTGTACAGCACGAATCTTTTCGACTCCTTTAATATTGAAGAGTCCGCCAACCAATCCTTTTTTGATTTTAATGCCAATATCGGAATTGGAAGCCTGCCCGGTAACAAAGTCGCCGGAGCCAGGCAGATTAAGCTGGCCGATTTTTTCATCAAGTGTCATCTTCTTCATGAGGCCGTCGATAAAAGGCTTCATTTGGGAATCTACAGTAGGTGAAGTCTGCGCAAAAATTGCAGAAGTGCACGCAAAGCTCAGCAACAAAAATATTTTTTTCATATTGTTGAAATTAAAGGCGTCAAGGTAATGAAAATATCCAATGTAATTATGGAAGGATGTCATTTGTTCATCGGTATCAAAACCGGATCAATGGCTTTTTTCCATATCATATAACCTTGCTTATTCATGTGGAGATTATCTTCTATGAAAATTTGCGGAATAGGTTTTCCATCTTCACCAAGCATCAATGAATATACATCAATGAATTCACCCCGATGATGGCATTGCAAAAAGCGCTTGATCTTACGATTGGCCTTCTGCATTTTTGCCTGTAAATTCCATCTGCTCTGACTTGGTTTCAACGAGATGAAGGCGACAGGCATATCTGGAAATTGCTTTTTGATCATCCTGTAAAAATGCTTGAATCTCTTGTATACAGCGGCGCCTGAAAGACGCTCATTTTCAGCCAGGTCATTTTCTCCGCAATAGATGACGATTTGACGAGGATGACAACTGAAAATAAGTTTGGTAGCATATTCCATCTGATCCAAAAGCGTAGAACCGCCAAAGCCTCTGTTGAGGATATGGGTTTCAGGGAAATAATCATTCACATCATGCCATTTGGTGAAAGAAGAACTTCCAACAAATAATATGGGACAATTGGCGGTATCTGATGATTTTTCATTCAGCAGCATGGACTGCACATCTTCGCTAAAGCGCTGCGATTGGGCATAATTGGCTATAAAGAACACAAGGAAAAACAAAAGCAGTTGAAAGACATATCTTTTAATCATATCAGTCCACCTTTAAAACTTTGGAACGTTCTGAGACACCGGTTTCATTTACCGCTTCTATGCAATAATAATACGTTTTTGTTTTATCCATACCCTTGTAATAATATTCATTGGCATCATGCACCATGATGCAGTTGTAAAGTTTATCAGGAGCGGTTCCGAAGTAGATATTATAGGCGTAACAATCATCATTGGGAAACCATTTCAACCATGCGCTTCGTTTATCCTTTTCCGTACGCAATACCACAAAGTTCTTGACAACCGAAGGCTTTTCACCATTTGCATTTCCAAAAATCCTCAGTCCGCTGATGGCGAATTTTCCTGTAGGCATGTGAATGTTTTCGATTTTGATGAAACGGGACTGAACAGGCTTATCCAGTTGAATGTAATCATGTGGCACATCTGTTTTATTTTGACTTTTATCCACCAGCAGATTCCAATTCACACCATCTTTCGATTCATATATTTTGTACTGATGAAAAACCCCAACAGACTTTCCGATGAATGAACCTGCCTGCTTGTCCTGGTCATCCCAATTGACATCCTGGTCGGCATAATTGATTTGTATGGCATTGACTGTGGACAGCTTTCCCAAATCCGTTTGAATCCATTCGCCTTTGTTGGCGGAGGCGGCAGACCAGTAAGTCTTGATGCTCTCATCCACTGCATGATTGGCGCTGTAATTACCATAGGTAGAAGATACGGCAACCGGCTTCTTGTAATTGAGCAGCATCCATCCTGTGAATCCGCCATTGCCGTTTGGATGACTGTTGATGACAGCATTGTCGGAAGGCAGATAATGCGGATAATCACCGAAAGCGGTGTTGCAATACATCACATCATCTTTGTCGAATCCGGCGGGCCAGATCCCAATCCTTCTTTCAAAATTATTTTTTACAGAAATTGAAATGGTAGACACATGCCAGTAGTTTTTCCAATTATCCTGAAAAGTGGCGCCATGACCGGCACCTCTGGCGAAGCCACCTAACTTCATACTGAGTGGATCACTACAGTTTTCGAAATAACCCAATGGCTCTTTACTTACGGTAACTCCATCGGCATAGCCGCTCATCTCAGTGCCTGGGGCACCATATTGCAGGTAATACTTACCGTTATGTTTCGTCATCCAGGAGCCTTCAATGAATCCGTCGAGAAATGTATCATCCATATATTCACCGAAACGCTGCCAGCCAAATCGCCAGCTTTCGAGCAAATAGGTTTCCTTTCTGGTGCCGATGGGTTGCAATGTTTTTCTGTTCAATTCAATGCCATACATGGGATAGCGATTGCTGCTGCCATTGTACATGTAGAGTCGGCCGTCGTCATCTGTAAAGAAAGCGGGGTCCCAGCCTCCGATGGCAAAAGAGTCGACCAATGGTTTCCAAACATTGTTTTTTGGATCAGTACTCATCCAAATGGTAAAGTTGCTGTTATAAGTAGATCCCATCACAATCATGGTATCGCCAATGATTCCCACTGCAGGAGCACAGAGTTCATCAAAGGCCTGATTCCAGGGACGTAGGAATTTTTTGGCATTGAAATTCCAATGCAGCATGTCGGAACTCCACCAATAGCCCCACTGGTTGGTGCTGAAAAGGTAATAATCACCTTTATAATTGACAATGACTGGATCGGCTGTGGCCCGATGTCTTCCGGCTTCCGAGAAATTGGGAATCGGCGCGTATCCGTAATCAATATTGATCGGATTACAATACGTTCCTGTTTCCTGTTGGGCCAATACCCATGTGCCGGTGATGCATAAAATGCCCAGCAAAAGGAAACGACAGGAAGTTGATGTAGCTTTTTTCATGAAATGAAATTTATTACCAGCTTAAAGAAAAATTATTGTCATTGAAAGGAAGTACGATGCTTTGAGACACCACTTTGTTTTCTGCAGCACGAAGTGATGAGAAATATCCGGCGTCATAATAATCGGCCAATCCCTCCAAGGGATCAAATAAAGCTTTTGATTCTTTATCGAGCTGAGTACCGGTGGCAAGGAGATTATTGTTTGATTTGACATCTACCACATGATGGTCGAAACCATGAAAGATAATTTTGATGAATTTGAAATGGGTAGGATAATTACCTGTTACAGGATTGAACTGCAGTTTTCTTTCTGCAGGAATAAAATCAATTCTTCTGCTGTAAAATTCATGGTTCTGTCGATAGGCAAAACCATCACCGGCATCCTCATAATAATCATAGGCATTCTGTTGCAAACCCTTGTAAACATGGAACTGCAGTGTGTCTCCTGAATTTTCACGAGTTGATTGAACATCACGCTGTGTGGGAATAAGAGCAGACGCTTTCACATACAAAGGCAGTTGATGCAATGGAAAATCTTTTACCAATATGGAGTCACCATGATACAATTGATCCGTATACAAATTGTACCAATCACCTTTAGGGAGATACACTTTTTTTGTGGTTTCCTGTGTGGTTACAGGAGCCACAAGTATGGCATCGCCAAATAAAAACTGATACTGAAAATTATTGTCGTAGACACTGGCATCAAAAGGGTGTTCGATGCAAAGACTTCTCGCCACCGGCATTCCTGTAACTGAAGCTTCATGAAAGGCACCATAGAGATAAGGCATCAGCCGATAACGAAAACCGATATAGGATTTGGCGATTGCTTCCACTTCTTCACCATAAGCCCAGGGCTCATTGGCCTGAAAAAAGAAACCACGGTGGTTGCGGCAAAATGGCGAAAACGCGCCCACTTCCATCCAACGGGCAAATAGATTTCTATTGCCATCTCCTATGAATCCGCCTACATCAAACCCACAGAAAGGCATACCCGAAAGACCAAGCTGACTGTTGAGTAAAACGCTTGTGAGCAATCCTTCATCACTGTTCGTATTGTCGCCGCTCCACATGGCTGAATATCTTTGCACACCCGAAAAGCCGGAGCGAGTAAGGATAAATGGCCTTCTGCCTTCCCCATATTTCAAGCCCGACAGATAACTGCTTCTGGCCATTTGCATGCCATATACATTTTTCGCCTCGAGCGCATTTGCCTTATGGCCATCGAAATCAAACAACAGATTATCCGGCAGGTAACTGCCTCCTACCGCCGGCTCGTTCATGTCATTCCAGTAGCCATGAATGCCATTGTCGGGCAGGAATTTCATATGATCAATCCACCAGTTTCTTGATTGGGGATTGGTGAAATCCACATAATGATTGGTGCTCGGTGCGATATCGGCCACATAGTTGCTTCCGTCGCTGAATTTGACATACACATCGTTTTTCAAACCATCGGCATGAGCCTCATAGGTGGAATCAATTTTGATGCCCGGGTTCACAGAAGCGGTCACTTCAAAATTCATTTCTTTTAATTTTTTTACCATGCCTTTCATATCCGGAAACCGATCAGTATTGATCCGGAAGGGTTCATATTCTTTGAGATAATCCGCATCGATGACGATGCAGTCGGCAGGAAATTTTCTGGCCCTCAGACTTCTGGCCACATCCATCACTTTGTATTCGGGGTAGTAACTGCAACGGCTTTGATGATAACCCAGGCTCCATAACGGAGGCAGTGGCATTTTTCCGGTGATGGTGGAATAATGTTTCAACAAGCCCGCTATCGAATGGTCATAGAAATAGAAATAGTCCAGGTCGCCCCCATCCATATTTACAGAAGCGAAGTTGGGCGTGGACTGGCCGAAATTGAAATAGGTTTTGTAGGTATTGTTGAAAAATAATCCATACACCTGTTGGTGATGCAAGCCGATGTAAAATGGAAAACTACCGTACATGGGCAAACGCGCATCGCCATATTTGTAAGTATCAGTATTGTTCAGGGCAAAACCCATCCCACGTTTATCGAGATTTCCGAGCACTTCCCCCAACCCCACAAACCGCTCGCCTTCTTGCAGTTTTTTATAGATACTCACTTTATCACCGATGAAGGTGGTTCCGAATCCGTTTCCTTGCACATCCTGGTTGATGATGGCACCTGCTAAGTTTTTAAAAGTCACTGCCAATGCGGGCGACGTTGTGATTTCGGCGATAATGGCAGGTGTATTCAGGGTAATGAGATTTTTCGATTCGGTTACCTTCACCTCCGCAAAGGGATGAATCGAATCCATCTCCAAAGTATAAGAAAAATTGCGAAAAGTGGCATTTTTTGAAACCCTGACACGGATGATGTTGGGAGAAAAAGCGATTACTTCAAAATTTGCTCTTTCTGCTTTGCCTTTGACGCCCCCTTTTTCACGATGCCAGCTCATGACTTTGCCCACATTGTTTACCTGCGCATGGCCGCATATGTTGCACAAAAAAAATAAGAAGAAAGATATGAACATCAATGCACCTGAGTTTCGATTTTTCATTTTATTTAGTTTGAGATGTGAAACCCAGATTTTTCAATCCGCTTTGAACATCAGGAATCTTCATCATCAGGTTCCAGATCAGTCCGGTTCTGTAATTTTCTATCATCACCACAATAGGCCCCTGGTCGATGGCAAGATGCGTTTTGGCATACCAGTTTCTGCTTTCAGAAAAACCATCTGCAAATCCATAAGGCCCCCAGATTTTGTCACCCAAATCGTAATACAGATGACGAAGCACCTCCATGCTGTATTCGGGCGTGAAAGGCATGGAAGATAAGGCTGCCGTGGGCTGGATAACTCCCAGATCCACATCTGGCGCATGCGCCACATAGCCTTTGTAACTGTCACCGGCCGTAAGTCCCCAGCAATTGACGCCATAACCTTTGTAATGCTTCGGATTATCGATACAATATGCCCTGTTGATCAACGTGTGGTTTCGGGTTTGCTGCGCATAATCGATGCCGTTATCGTCCCTAAGTCCATTGGGATTGAGGCCCATGAATGTGTACTGTTCAAAAAACAAGGGACCTCCTTTCTCATAGTTCCCCAACGGCAGTTCGATGTCGTAATATTTCTTCCCGTTTTTCCAGCCGGCGCTGCCCACCCATGTGGAGTCGTATACACTGCGAGGAATGGAATGATAGGGCGAAGACGCCGCCAGTACATAAGTGATCAGGCATTCATCCCAACCCCATACAGGAAAGTTCATGTCGAAATCATTACGTGGACTCCAATGCCAGAAAAGACGATTGTTGCTGTTGTTGGTATGCCATCTCCAATTGGCTGCATTCCACATCTGGTCCACACGTTTGCGCAGGTATCTTTCTTCCACCAACTCACTGTTGAAATATTCTCTGGCGCAAAGCAGTCCCATCATCAGGTAAGAGGTTTCCACAATATCGGCACCATCATCCAGCCTGTCGAATGGAATGGTTTTACCTGTGGTGCCATCCATGAAATGTGGATAGATGCCGTGGTAAGCATCGGCTTTCAGCAGAAAATCGCAAATCTTGTTGATTCTTTTTACGGCAGTATCTCTGCCAATCCAGCCTCTGTTCACGGCTACAATTGTAGAGAGAATCCCCATGCCGGTACCACCAATAGCGCAGGCTTCCGGCCCGAAGCTGTGCTTGCTGAGGTTGGGTTCATCCCAGGCCTCGTTGATGAAATCCCAGTAATATTCTGCTTTCACTTCACCATCTCTTTCTCTGGCCAGGCCACTCAACGGGTGTGCGTAATGCCAGAAATAACGAAAGGTTTGACGCTGTACCGTCTCTAACAATGCCGTATCTGATAGTTTGGGAATGATGCCAACAGGAACAATCGAATCTGTTTGCCGTTTACTGCGAGGGGCTATTCGCTGTGCTCTTGCATCCGAAGGATAAAAGCAATAGAGCATCAAGAAAATGAATAAAATGTTGCGTGCCGACTTGTTTAAAGAAAAAATCATGGTGTAAAATTGCGGGGAAAGTTAATGAAAGAAATTCAACTTTTGTTCCCGACAATAGGCAGAAGCCGCCTCTATCTCCAGGGGCTGAAAGGACACTGAACGCTGTTGCTTGCGTCGTCGTCGTCTCTTTTAAATCTGTAAGACATCGTAAACTCAAATGTTTTGGCCCTGGGCCTGGCTAAGGCAAGCTTTGAAAGCGTTTGATCGTAACTGAATCCAAATTGAAAATCGTTATGATACAAACTGATGTAAGGAACGATGGCATCATGCAATCTGTAAAAAGCGCCTATATTCAGGTAAGTAAGATTGGCCCCGGTTTGTCCATAACCACTTTTGCCCGCTGAAGACAAACTAAATCCATAATTGACGCCGGTCAGCCAATAATTCAAATTGGCTTGCTGCTGAAATACAGCGCAGAAGTTGACGATATCGTCATTGGCGCGAAGCAGATCGAGACTGGCATTGGCCACCCACCTGCGGGGAATCAACTGAGATTCATCTTTCAGAAATGTCTGTTTGGGACCGTTGAAATGAAATAAAGAACCGCCGATATCAAAACGAGCATTGTCAACAGCACGGCTAAAAGCAAGCCCTGTAGACATGGATAAGAAGGGTTTCATATTACTGAGCAGCTCTCCGCTCGGCAGGCTGGTATTGAATCCACCACTGGTAAATTGTTCGGCAAAAATCAGTCTTGAAAAATCAAGATATTTTTTTCCGTACATGGCGCCATAGCCCAATGAGATCTTATTGTGATTGTCTTTATCCAAGTAAACATGATAAGCCAAATTGGCTTGGGCGTAATTGCTTTTCAAAATACCATCGAAGGTGTAATCATGCAGGAAAGAAAGTCCATAGGCCAGTACATTTTTTTCGATTTTCTTTTTCAACAACCTGCCTTCCATGGAGACCATGCCTGTGATGTAGGGAGCTGCCGGATTGATCCACTGCGAACGTACCGCCGACATGAAACGCATATCTGCATCGGTATTCAAGGTTTGTGCAGGGCTCATGAACAAGGGCGCTGCGTAAAACTGAGAAAAATGAGGATCCTGCGCCATCAGACGATTTGTATGCAGCAATACAAAAAACAGGAACAACAATTTTCTCAAGGGGTATTTTTTAATTTTTTAACCTATCATCTTTTACCTGATCAAAACACAATTGCCACTCCGGGTAATCACCCTGCCATCGATGTCAACAGCCTCAACCGTCCAGGTATAAGTATCCATCGGCTGTGGCTTGTTGTTGAAGATACCATTCCATCCGGGCCTGGGTTTGGAGGTTTCAAACATCAGTCGTCCCCATCGGTCAAAAATCCGGAAATATTTCAGTTCAATCATTCCCACTAAAATCGGGTACATGTAATCGTTAGCGTTACCGCTTCTGTCGGGTGTGAAGGCATTGGGCACATAAATATCACCTTTGCCAAAAACCCTCACCAGCTGCGTATCCACTACAGGGCAACCATGCAAGTCCATCAGTCGAATGAGGTATTCCACATCTCTGTTGTAGTTGAAAATAGGATCCTTTCTGTTGGTGGCATTCAAACCATTCCCCGGAGACCATTGAAAAGATGAGCCCAGATCCCTTGCGTTCAGCTGCTGGTTTCTGTATTTCACCACATCCACCGGTGGATACCTGATGCCGCCCGGGTTGGCAAAAATGGTAATCGTTTGCCGGAGGGTGTCGGTTAAATTTGGACAAGTTTGTGAGGCCACCACAAGCTGAATCTGATAATCGCCCGGAGCCGTAAAATGATAAGAAGGATTGACAAGCTGACTGCTGAACAATCCGGGAACCGACCATTGGTAACCCACTGTTCCTGAAAGATTGACCACCGACTGATTTTGAAAAATCAAAGGCACATTGACACAGGTAGCACTCAAAGCAAAAGCGGCTTGAGGAGGATAGATCATGTTCAGTTGCACAGGATGGGCCGATCTGATGTGACAACCCGACTGATTGAATATGTCCACTGCATATAAACCGGCCGTTGTTGCCTGATACACCGCCGCATTCGCCCCGGCAATGGGCTGACCATTTAAAAACCACTGGTAATAGGTTCCGCCACTAGCCGTTAAAGTTAGTTGTCCTCCCTCGCAGATGTTGGTGGTGGATGGTGCCTGCAAATCGCCAGTTGGCAAGGCATTTACGGTCACATTTATGGTATCGGCAATACTGCATCCAAAATTATTCACCACATTGAAAACATAACTTCCGGCCAAATGAACGAAAATGACTGAATCTGTAAGACCGGTCATCAAAGCTCCATCATGGTACCAGGCATGTCCGGAAACATTTCCCTCACCGGCAGCATAAACGGCAACAAGCTTCACACTGTCGCCCATACAAATTACGGGAGGCTGCGCACTGTTCAACTGCAACAAAGGCTGCGCATGAATTGTAGCCTGAACCGCAGCGGAATCAACACATCCAAAAGCATTAATGACGGTTACAGTGGCATGATAACTGCCTGCCTGCTGATAACTATGTTGTACAGAATAAGCACCTGTTTGAATTTGGCCATCCCCAAAATTCCATTCGTAAGTAGAACCCGGAACGTTTTGATTCAGTTGAAACGAAAGCTGATTGCCGGAAAGACAAACATTGTTGCCTTGCACACCAAAAGCCGCACTCGGTTTTGCATACACGAAAACAATATGCGATGTGCTGTCAATACATCCATGATCAGAAGTGGTAACCAGCTTGACGGTGTATGTTCCCGCTTGTGCATAGGTATGTGATACCTGCATTGCAGTGGAATAGGTGCCGTCGCCAAAGCTCCAATGGTATTGAAGAGTGCCGGAACTGATGGAAGAATTATTGGTAAAAACAAAACTGTTGCCCGAAATACATTGTGTATTGTCGTCAACCACAAATGCAGGCTGCGGCCTGACGTATATAGAGACATTAACGGTATCGTGTGTCTCACAATGCGAGAGTGTATCGTTTACCGTGAGTATATAGTCTGTTGCCGAAGAAGGAGAAGCCAAAGGACTGGAGATATTGGCGTTGGAAAGTCCTGCCGTCGGAGACCATGCATAACTATACCCCGGAACTGCAGCCGAACCGATGGAAAGTGAATCATATCGGCAAATGCTACCAGGGTTACCCGCATTGGCCACAGGGAATGAAGCCACCACTTTCACACCCAGCGTATCCTTGCATGTACAAGAAGTACAGCCGGTGTTATTGTAGGGTGTAACCACACACCAGTAATTGGCGCCGGGCACAGCATTGGGAATGGTCACATTCTGACCTGCACCCACCGAAGCAGAATAGTCATTATTATACCAAGCATAATGCTGAAATCCGGGAGGGCCTGTCATGACACCGGAATGATCACGACAATTGTATACACCGCTTGCATTGAGCCCGCATTCCACCACATCAACATAGGCATAACCAAAATGGCCTCCATAGGTACAGTCGGCAGTAGTGAACTCGAGGTACAATGTTCTTCCGGCATATCGGCTGAGGTTGACGAACACATCGGTCCAGTCTTTGCATTTCACAGCCGCATCACTTCTGTGTTCATAGGAATGTATAGAATTGAAAAAGCCGGGCAGTTGCTCATCCGCTACGAAATTGAAATTGGCACAGGGCACCAATTCACCGGTAACCGCATCATACATTTTCACCCTGAAGCGTGGCTGTGCAAAATTCTGGTGAATGCTCACATTTTGAGTTCCACCGCCTGCACTGGTACCATCGGGGTTTTCCAGCACTACGGCATAAGAGAAAGTAATGGAATAGTCGGTAGCGGGATTGGGCACTGTAATGATATAACGCGCCGATTCCGCTTTTTTATTGGGTAATCCGTGCTGAGGCGCATCACTCGCATCTTCATCACTGCCGAGCTTTAGCGAGTAACGACCACCTCTTCCCTGAGGATTTACAGGAAACTGTCCATAATAATCAATGCCGTTCAGATTTCTGTCCATCAATACCTGACGCTGCGGAAAAGGCGGGGTATTGGCATTGAAGAGCCAGGTACTTGCTGGCAGATCAATGATATTGAAAGTATCAGTGAGATTGATAATGGTATCTACCGTACCGATATTGGTTTGCCAATTGGTAAAATCGCCCCATTCGTAGTCGATGTTAGGAGGGCAGGTTTGACCTGCAGACTCACCGCCTTGGTGAACAATGGATGAAGCTGGAGAAACACGAAACTGAGCAGACTGTTGCTGCAGCGGCAAACAATGGGCATTGCAATGATGAACGCCATTTTCCTGAGCGGATGCACGCAATAAAACAAGCAAGAGCAATGAAAGCAGTAATGTTCTGGTCATGGTTAGTCTGCAGGGATAAACTTAAGTCCATCGGGCGAGTAACAATCTTTCAAAACATATGCCATTTAGCAAATTAGTTTTTCACAAAGGATGTGGATAATCTTTATCTGCGTGAATTGCAAAAAAATTATTTTTTTATTTTTACAAATCCCTATCTTTGCCCTCCCAAAAACAGAAATCAACTTCTGTTGGAAAGGATCGGTAGTTCAGCCATAGAAAATGAAGCGAGTTTACGAGCAAAAATTTTCTTGGTCCCGAGCAACGAAGTGAACTCGGAGATTGGTTAGAATGCTGCCCTGTCATCCCGAGTACTCGGGACGGGTTCGAGTAAAGTTCTTATGTTTTACGTGTATATTTTGCAAAGTGATTTTGATAAAACCTATTACATAGGCTTTACGCAAGATGTTGCAAAAAGATTGCTCCAGCACAACAATGGAAAATCTACTTACACCAAAAGAAAAATGCCTTGGTCTTTGGTTTATGTTGAGGAGTACCTCTCTAAATCAGACGCTTTAAAAAGAGAAAGATTTTTAAAAGCTCAACGAAATCATGAGTTTTATGAAAATCTGATAAGAAGTTTGGATCGGTAGTTCAGTTGGTTAGAATGCTGCCCTGTCACGGCAGAGGTCGCGGGTTCGAGTCCCGTCCGGTCCGCAAAAAGCCTCCGAAATTCGGGGGCTTTTTTATGCACTTTACATTACCTTTACAGCCGTTTTTCATCAATCAATTCAAATCATCATGCCTGCATTAGAAAACAGACAGTTTCTGGAATTTGAGAAACCCATCAAGGACCTTTACGATCAAATTGAAAAGCTTAACGCTACTCAGGATAATTCCAAGATGGACATGAGCGATGCCATCGCCGTGCTGGAAGACAAAATCGTTGAAACCAAAAAGCAACTGACCGATAATCTCACTCCTTGGAACAGGGTGCAGCTCAGCCGTCACCCCGACAGGCCTTACACCCTGAAGTACATCGAAAAAATGTGCACCAATTTCGTGGAGTTGCATGGCGACAGAAATGTGAAAGACGACAAAGCCATGGTAGGCGGGTTCGCCCAACTCGACGGCAAAACCGTCATGATCATCGGCCAGCAGAAAGGCATCAATACCAAAACCCGTCAGATGCGCAACTTCGGCATGGCCAATCCCGAAGGTTACCGCAAGGCTTTGCGACTGATGAAACTCGCCGAAAAATTCAACAAGCCCATCATCACCCTTATTGATACGCCCGGTGCCTATCCCGGACTGGAAGCCGAAGAAAGAGGGCAAGGCGAGGCCATTGCCCGCAACATCTATGAGATGATCAAACTGAAGGTACCTGTGATTTGCGTTGTGATTGGCGAAGGCGCCAGCGGCGGTGCCCTGGGCATTGGCGTAGGCGACAAAGTGGTAATGATGGAAAATACCTGGTATACCGTGATCTCTCCCGAAAGTTGCAGCAGCATCCTCTGGCGCAGCTGGGACAAGAAAGAAGTGGCCGCAGAACAATTGCGTCTTACCGGTACCGATATGCTGAAGTTCGGACTGGTAGACGACGTGATTCCCGAACCACTGGGTGGTGCCCACTGGGATTACAACCAGGCAGCCCAAAATCTTAAAAATTACCTCATTCCCATGATCACCGAGCTGGAAAAAATTCCAGCCGAACAACGCGTCAATACCCGTATTGAAAAATTCGGCAAAATGGGATTTTGGGAAGAAAAATAATCAATATCAAGATCCGTTCAGGATCTAAGAACATCAATAACTCATGCTGAAAATAGCTGTCTTCGGAACCGGACATCTCGGCAAATTCCATCTCAACAATCTGCAACAGATGGAAGGTGTTGAGATCACCGGCTTCTTCGACCCCAACGATGAAAATGCAAAGGCGGTAGCCGAACAATACAACATCACCCGCTATACCGACGTAGATGCCTTGATGGACAGCTGCGATGCGGTAGACATCGTGGCCCCTACCATCCATCATTTCGAGCTTTGCAGTAAAGCCTTACGCAAAGGGAAACATGTGTTTGTGGAAAAGCCGCTGGCCAACACCATGGAGGAAGCCCGTGAACTGATGAAGATGGCCCGAGAATCGAATATCAGGTTTCAAGTGGGACATGTGGAAAGATTCAATCCCGCATTTTTAGCCTTGAAAGACATCTCGTTACAACCCATGTTCATCGAGGTACATCGCTTGGCCGAATTCAACCCCAGAGGCACCGATGTAAGTGTGATTCTCGACCTCATGATCCATGACATCGACATCCTTCTTCACCTGGTGAAAAGCAACGTGAGTTACATCTCCGCCAATGGCGTGGCCGTGATGAGCGAAACCCCGGACATTGCCAATGTGCGCATCGAATTCGACAATGGTTGTGTAGCCAACCTCACCTGCAGCCGCATCTCCATGAAAAAGATGAGAAAAATCCGTCTCTTTCAGAAAGACGCCTACATCGGCATCGACTTCCTCGATAAAAAGACGGAAGTGATCCGCCTCAACCCTACCGACGACAAAAAAGATTTCAGTTTCGACATTGAAACCAACAATGGCATCAAGACCATTGGCGTGTATAATCCACCGGTAAAAAACACCAACGCCATCAAAATGGAACTGGAGGCTTTCCGAGACGCGATCATCAACCATACTGAAACGCCGGTGACCATCATCGACGGCTATCGGGCCATGGAAGTCGCACACCTGATTCTGGACAAGATTGCCAACCGACATCATTGATATTTCAATACTCCCGTTTTTGAAACAACCCAGAATACATACCAGCGGACGCATCATCAGCGATATCGCCATCTGTATACTCACCTGGCTCTGCTTCTATTATCTGCGCACGCTGATCTATCATTACGGCTTCAGAATTCCACCGGGTTTCTATCTGGGACTGGTGCTTTACACCAGCGGATGGATTTTGCTGCATTTTCTTGCCGGGGCTTATCAATCACTTTATCTCCAATCCAAGCTGAATGAAATCATCCGAACGATGGCCGTAAGCATCATCGGCTGTCTGGCCCTGCTTTTCATTTTCATTCTCAAGAACCCTCATGAGAACAATGGCTCCTATTACCTGGAATTCATGAGCCTGTTGCTGCCGAATCTGCTGCTGTTTTCGCTGGCAAGATGGATATGGTTGCAGCTAGCCAAAACACAATTGAAAAACGAAACTGTATTTTTCAACGTACTGTTGATGGGCAACGCCCGTGAAGCAAGTGCTTTTTACAGCTCTTTTCTCACTTCCAAAGAACACTCGGGCCACAGGATCTGCGCTTTTTTAAACACCCAGGACCATCAGCCGGGCGAACTACCGGCATCGGTTAGCCGATTTACTGAACCTGAAAAACTGGATCAGCTTATCGAAAATCTATCGATTGAAGAAGTGATCATCACCGTAGATAAAAACAATCGCGACCTGATTACGCGTATTTTGCAGCAACTGAGCGACAAGGAAGTGAACATCAAGATCACTACCGATATGCTGGACATCATCACCGGGGCCCTTCAAACCAATAATGTTTTTGGTGTTCCGTTGATTGATATACACTCCGGCATTCTTCCGGCCTGGCAGCAAAACATCAAACGTGCTTTGGATGTGCTGATGGCTATTATCGCCATCACGCTGTTATCTCCTTTGATGGTCTATGTGTGGCTGAGGGTCAGGTTATCTTCATCAGGCCCGGTCATTTATCGGCAAGAGAGAATCGGCTACAAAGGCAAGCCATTTGTGATGTATAAATTCAGGTCGATGTTCACCGATGCAGAAAAAGACGGCCCGCGATTGAGCAGTCACGAAGACCCGCGTATCACTTCCTGGGGAAAAACAATGCGCAAATGGCGACTGGATGAACTTCCTCAACTGTGGAATGTGCTGAAAGGTGAAATGAGTATGGTGGGTCCAAGACCCGAAAGGAAATTCTACATCGATCAGATTGTGGCGCGCCATCCCGAATACAAATACATTTTCAAGGTAAAACCCGGTATCACCAGCTGGGGAATGGTGAATTACGGTTACGCTTCCAGCATAGCAGAAATGATTGACAGAATGCCCTTCGACCTTCTTTATGTTGAAAATGTGAGCCTCGCCCTCGACATCAAAATCATGCTCTACACGTTACAGCTGATCTTTTCGGGCAAAGGCAAATAACCTTTCAACAGACATCAGCCTACCCCTACTAAGCCGCAATATTCGTATTTTTGAAAAAAAGGTCAACTGTTGAAATTCTTATACACTGTATTGCTGTTACTGCTTACCACTTCCCTTGCCGTTGCACAAAAAAAAAGCTACTGGCAACAACAAGTCAATTACAACATACGGGTTGCTCTTGACGACAGCGCCAAAACGCTGGATGCCATGGAAGAATTTGTATACAGCAATCACTCTCCCGATACCCTGCATTTCATCTGGATGCATCTTTGGCCCAACGCCTATAAAAACGACCGTACCGCTTTTTCGGAACAAATGCTGCTGAATGGAACCACAGATTTTTATTTCACCGATGACGAAAAAAAAGGGTACATCAACCGGATTGATTTTAAAGTAAACGGTGAACAAGCCAAGACTACAGATCATCCCCAACACCAGGATATCGTAAAGCTTTGGCTGCCACAACCCTTGAATCCCGGTGACAGCATCCGCGTAAGCACTCCCTTTCATGTGAAGCTGCCTTATAATTTTTCAAGAGGCGGATATGTTGGTCATTCCTTTCAGATCACCCAATGGTACCCCAAGCCTGCGGTATACGACCCGCAAGGCTGGCACGAGATGCCTTATCTCGACCAAGGAGAATTCTACAGCGAATGGGGCAATTATGATGTGACCATCACACTGAAAGACAGTTTCAAAGTTGCTGCAACAGGAATACCCATTTCCCGGAAAAAAGAAAACGGACTACAGACCATCCAATACCACCTGGACAACATTCACGATTTCGCCTGGTTTGCCGACAAGCAATTCAATGTATCCACAGATACCCTTTCCCTGAATGGACGCAACATTACTTTACAAACGTACAGCTACGACACAGTCCATCAAAGAAACCTGAAAATGCTGGAATACATCAAAAGGACCATCACAAGTCGCTCATCGTGGATTGGCGACTATCCTTACCCGGTAGTTAGCGTGGTGGAAAGCCGGAAGAACGGCGGAGGTGGCATGGAATATCCCACCATCACCCTGATTGATGGAGGTGAAAACGGAAAAGACCTCGATATGCTGATTGAGCATGAGGTAGGACACAATTGGTTTTATGGCCTGTTGGGCAGCAATGAACGGCTGCATCCCTGGATGGATGAAGGTATAAATACCTATTACGATAAAAGATATGAAGACAGTTTTTACCGGAAAGAATTCTCACCTCTGAACATCAGTTTCATTGAAAACCGAATCCCGGAGCATATCAATGATCTGTTATTGCAATCACTTTATCGTACACATACCGATCAGCCCATTGAAACCTCATCATCGCAATTCAACAGCAACAATTATAATTTCATCGCTTATTATAAAACGTCTCTTTGGATGAAATCGCTGGAAGAAAAAATGGGAACAGCCCGTTTCGATTCCGGCATGAAATCTTATTTCAACACCTGGAAATACGCACATCCCCAACCGGAACACTTCAAGGAAACGATGAAAAGCTTTTCCAACATAGACTTGCATGAACATTTTCTTCTGCTCAATAAGAAAGGCGATATGGTAAAACCTACGCCTAAAAAAATAAAGCTGACTTTCTTATACAACCTCAATGACCTTGAACATACACATTACATCAGCTTCGCCCCTATGGCCGGCTTCAACCAATACGACAAGTTGATGCTTGGCGCAGCCATTCATAATTTCTCCATTCCCGGCAACAGACTGGAGTTTTTCGCTGTCCCCCTTTATGCCAGCGGCACACATCAACTCAATGGCATCGGCAGTATCAAATTGAATTTTTATCCTGGTACAAAAGGCGATAAATTGAGCTTCGGCCTCAACTATGCAAAATTTACGGGTAACCGTTACCGATTGGACAATGTCGACAGCTACAATCTCCCCTTCCAAAAGATGGTCCCCACCATAAAGTACACCTGGGCCGGTAAAGATGCCCTAAGCAAAACAAAAAGATATCTTCAATGGAAAACCTTTTTACTGCATGAAACCGCCTTGCGTTTCTATAGCGACAGCACTTCCATCCCCATCAGCAAAGAACAAAACAACACCACCATTCATCAGCTGCGTTATGTGATAGAAAACAAAAGGAAGCTATACCCTTACCAACTGGAAGCCAAAGCAGAAAAAGGCAAATCATTTATCAGGCTTGGCCTGACGGCCGATTATTATTTCAACTACCCCACTGGTGGTGGACTGGAAATAAGGGCCTTCGTGGGAAAATTCATTTACACAATCGCCAAAAATTATCTTTCCGAATATCTGAATGAACGCTACCAGCTGAACATGACAGGGGCCGACGGCAATGAAGATTATACCTACAGTGATTATTTCATCGGAAGAAATGATTTTGAAGGCGCTTTCAGCCAGCAGATCATGAGAAGAGATGGTTTTTTCAAAGTAAGAAGCAGTATGCTGAGCAGTAAGATCGGAAAGTCGGACAATTGGCTGGCCGCTGTAAACCTCTGTACCACGCTGCCCCGATCCATCAATCCCTTGGCGTTGTTACCCGTAAAAATTCCAGTGAAAGTATTTGCCGATCTGGGCACTTATGCCGAAGCCTGGGCTATACATCCTCCTACTGAAAAGCTTCTGTATGATGCGGGCTTTCAGTTATCGTTGATCAAAAACACTGTTCATATTTATTTTCCGGTCATCAGCAGCAAATCATTCCGTGAATACTCCAGATCGACCATCACCGAAAAAAGATTCCTGAAAAATATCGCTTTCAGCATCGACATCAACCGAATCAGCATACAACAATTGATGCCCGAACTCCCCTTCTAGACATGGCCATACATTATCTCACATACGACAAGATCGACAAAGCGAAATGGGACCATTGCATCAGCAGCAGTATCAACGGTGTGATTTATGCCGAGAGCACCTACCTCGACCATATGGCCGAAAGATGGGACGGCTTGGTGATGGATGATTACATCGCCGTGATGCCTGTGACCTGGAAAATGAAATGGGGTATCCGTTACTGTTATCAACCTGCTTTTTTTCAACAAGGAGGCGTTTTTTCTGCGGAAGCCATTTCTTCAACTTTGGTACAACAATTTCTGGATGTACTTTCCCTGCATTTTAAATTTGGAGAGATCACCCTCAACGAACAAAACAGATTGCCTGACAGCCAGTCCGCATATAGAACGAAACTCAGGAACAATTTTCTACTCCATCTCGAAAAGCCTTACGAAATAATGGCGGCCAATTACAACGCCTATATCAGACAACGTATCGGAAGGGCTGCAAAAAACAAATTGGTGTACGGGACCTCGGAGGATATCGCGTCAGCATTATCGACCTATGAAAATCTTTACGCCCAAAAAATGGATGGGAGAAATAAAAAGGATTTCGAAAAATTTGCCGACTTATGTGAAGCCTACAAAAAACAAGGCAGACTGATAGTGAGAACAGTACATGATGAAAACAAAAAGACCTTACTGGCTGTGGTAGTGATGCTTCGCGACAACCGCAGCATCTACAACCTGGCCTCATCTCTGCTCCCCGAAGGAAAAAAACTACTGGCCAACTATTTCTTATACGACAACATTATTCGCGAATACAGCAATAAAAAACTGACGCTAGATTTTGAAGGATCCGACATTCCTGGTGTGGCGTTTTTCTATGAAAAATTCGCACAGGAAAACAAACGATATCTTTTTGTAAAGTGGAACCGCCTGCCCAAATTGATTCGACTGATCAAACGTTAGTACGTTCTTCGATGATTTTTGCGGCGATGATCAGGTCTATGGGATGAGTGATTTTCAGATTGGTCTCTTCGCCTTCCACCAGCCATACTTTTTCTCCCATCGCTTCAAGTACAGTGGCATCGTCTGTAAAATGATGCTGATAAGGTTGACGGAAAGCTTCAAGGATCAATTGCGACTGAAATACCTGTGGTGTCTGTACCAGTTTTACCGTATCCCTGTCTACAGCATGATTGCCGTTAGGGTCTGAGATCCGTATGCTGTCTTTTGCAGCGATCACCGGAATGGCTGAGCCTTTTTCTACAGCAACATCATGGCAACGTGCTATCAATGCCGGAGACACGAGGCATCTCACCGCATCGTGAATGAACACGACGCCATTTTCACTTACATGTTGCAGGCCGTTTTTGACCGATTGAAATCGTGTATCCCCGCCTGTTACTATGCTGATGGATTTCCCGCTGAAATGTTTGCTGATGATTTCTCTTCCTGTATCCAGGTGCTCTTCCGGAAGTACAAGAATGATTTGGATATCGGAATAAGCGGTAAGAAAAGATTGGATGGTATGGCAGAGCACCGGCTTTTCGTTGAGCAAAAGAAACTGCTTGGGAACGGCCGACTTCATCCGGCTACCACTGCCACCTGCCACTAAAACCGCAAACCGCGCTTGATTCATATTGAAAATGTTAGGCTGAAATCAAAAACAACTGAGTTCATCTTTATAGATGCCGATGCATTTTTCACCATTGCTGGTTTTCATGGCGCGGTACATGCCCGAGCTGTTGAAAACCATGGCTGTATGGCCTTGTGCGTCCACCCCAATCATACCACCGATGCCATCGATGCTGATCAGTTTATGGTGCACCACTTCTTTCATGGCCTCTTCCAATGAAAGGCCTTTATATTCCATGATGGCACTCACATCATGTGCCGCACAGGCACGGATGAAGGGTTCGCCATGTCCTGTACAACTGATGGCGCAAGTTTTATTGTTGGCATAAGTTCCCGCACCGATGATGGGACTGTCGCCAATACGGCCGTACTTTTTGTTGGTCATGCCTCCGGTACTGGTGGCGGCGGCGATGTTTCCATGCTGATCGCAGGCTACGGCACCAACGGTTCCGAATTTTTTGTCTTTCATCAATTCGGCCAGATCCTGATGGGTATGATCGAGTGAGTAATTGTCGCTGTCTCTGATTTCCTTCCACTGGTCGTACCTGAAAGCGGAAAAGAAATATTCATCGGGTTCCAGTTTCAATCCCTGCTTGATGGCAAAATCATTGGCTCCTTTGCCACTCAAGAACACATGGTTGCTATTGGCCATCACCTCATAAGCCAGCTCAATGGGATTTCTTACATTTCTTACACCCGCGATGGAACCTGCCGCAAGGTCTTTGCCACTCATGATGGCGGCATCCATCTCCTGCACTCCTTTCTTTGTAAAAACCGAGCCCTTGCCTGCATTGAACAACACATTATCTTCCAGCACCTTGATGGCCGTAACTATCGCGTCAATGGCTGTTCCGCCATTTTCCAATATGGAATAGCCAGCATTCAACGCCATTTCCAAACCTTGACTATAGGCTTTTTCAAGCTCGGGTGTCATATCTGATTTCAGAATTGTACCGGCTCCGCCGTGAATAACCAGTGAAAAAGGTTGCATAAAGTGACTTGATGATGAGGCTTCAAATTTATTCATTAATCACGAAGCGAAGGCGGATTTTTTTGGAGTAATGGAAGGCAAAGGTTTAAAATGTTTCAGAAGTTCCAAGAGTTGTTGCTATTCGAGTACACAATAAATTGTTTTAACGCTGGAAAAATATTGCCATTGAAAAACAAACATTTGAATCTTTGAAAGCATTAATTCCTGTGAAAGAATTTCTTTACATCAACCGCTTGCACTCTTCCAGCAGTTTTTCTTTATTGATAGCCACTGTGCCTACTTCTTCACAAACCAGTCCTCCTGCGATATTGGCCATTTCAGCCATGATTTTCAAATCGCGGGTGGCCGCATAAGCGAGAGAAGCCACCGCAATGACGGTATCGCCTGCGCCGCTCACATCCGCGATGGTACGTACATGTGTTGGAATCCAGGAATGGGCGTTTTCGGTTTGATAATAGACCCCTTTTTCGGAAAGCGTGATGAAAGAGGCATGATGATGTAGTTGCTGGTGAAGCGCCTGGTGAATTTCATTTAACAACTCGGCTGAAACACCTTCGGAGATGATGTTCAACGCTTCTTTAGCTTCTTTGAGATTGGGCTTGAAAATATCTACCTCCTTGTAGCAGAAAAAATTCTTTCTCTTGGGATCGACAGCCACCAAAATTCCAGATGCCTTGGAAATGGCAATGATTCGATCTATCACTTTTTCGGTAAGCACTCCTTTGTTGTAATCCTCCAAAATAATGATATGCGGTTTTTCTGTTGCGGCATAATTCAAGAAAGAAGCGATGAGTCTTTCTTCTTCGTCAGCATTGATGTCGCGAGTCATTTCGGCATCGAGTCTCATCATGTGCTGATTGCGGCTGATGATCCTTATTTTATTGGTAGTGATGCGCTTTTCACTTCTGATGATGTAATCGGTATTGATGTGATGTTGCTGCAATAGCGAAGTCAGTTCGTTGGCCTCATCATCATTACCCAATACAGATATGGTATGCACCACCGCCTTGAGTGCGCTCAGATTCAATGCTACATTGCCAGCGCCTCCTATTCTTTTTTCTTTGTGCGATACCGATACCACAGGCACAGGTGCTTCTGGAGAGATTCGTTCAACATGACCCCACCAGTAAGTGTCGAGCATCACATCGCCTACCACGCCTACTTTGATATGGGTAAAGGAGGAAAACAGTTCATCAAAATGAATCATAAAATCAGTCTTTGTTTTGGTTCGCAACCGCTAAGAAGTACAAAGGTATACCAATGAGTGTAATGATTAATCCGGGCCAGGTATATTGTGGTTTGTAAATGATTAGCAACGTGCAAAAGCTGATGCCCATGATGATGTAAAGGATGGGAAGTAACGGATATCCAAAAGCCTTGTAAGGTCTTTCTGCATCGGGGCGTTTTTTCCTGAGGATGAAAATGCCGGCGATGGTGAGTACATAAAAAATGACCACCACAAAAGAAACCATGTCGAGCAGGTCGCCATATTTTCCACTCAGGCATAAAGCACAAGCCATAGCGCATTGAATCCACAACGCCCATTCCGGAACTGCATTTTTGTTGAGACTACCTGCATTTTTGAAAAAGAGCTTATCGTTGGCCATCGTGTAATACACCCTGGCTCCGGCCAAAATGAGGCCGTTGTTGCAACCAAAGGTGGAAATCATGATCATCACGGCAATGATGATGGTACCACTGTTGCCGAAAATGGCGGATGATGCGCTCAAGGCCACGCGATTGTCTTTGGCGAAAGCAAGATCATTGAGGTTGACATTCGCCAGGTATATCACATTCATCAGCACATAAATCACAGTCACAATCAGTGTTCCCAGAAATAGACTCAGTCCTATGTTTTTACCGGGATTTTTTATCTCGCCTGCAATGAATGTAACGTTGTTCCAAGCATCACTGCTGAAGATACTGCCTACCATCGCACTCGCTATCGCTCCCAGTGCCACGCCGCCGATCAGCGGTTCCATATTGATGGTACCATCCGCCGCTTTGGCAATATGGTTCATGTTCCAGGCATTGTGCCAATTGGCCGACCAGATGTCGGACTTAAAGACAATCAGCCCTGCCACAATCAGAGCGAACATCGAAATCAGTTTGGTAGAAGTGAAGACGGTTTGGATGAGCTTTCCCGCCTGTATACCTCGTGTATTGATGAACGTGAGTAAGATGATGAGCGCTATCCCCACGAGCTGTGCATAATGAATGCTGAGTCCCATGACACTGAATGTATTTTGGTCTTCCCAAGCCAATGCAGGAAAGAAATAGCCGGCAAATTTTGCAAAACCCACCGCTACCGCGGCAATCGTTCCGGTTTGTATGACGGCGAAAAAGCTCCAGCCATAAAGAAATCCCACCAATGGATTGTAGGCTTCTTTGAGGTAAACATATTGTCCACCGGCTTTGGGAAACATGCCACTGAGTTCACCGTAGCTCAAAGCGGCGATAAGCGTCATGAAACCGGTAATGAGCCAGGCGGCGATAAGCCATCCCGAACTTCCGAGATCTTTCAGCATATCGGCGCTGACAATAAAAATTCCTGATCCTATCATGGAGCCGGCAACAATCATGGTGGCGTCGAACAAGCCCAAGGAGGGTTTGAATCCGTTTTGTGTGGATGACATATGGATGGTTTTATGGATAAAAAATAATCCCGTTAAAAAATTAACGGGATTGAAGATAATATTTCTTTTTGGTTTCTGTGGATCACGTTCCATTATCACGTGTGAAGAACAATTCCACTTAGATCATTTCTATTTTTCTTTCTCATGATTCATGATCTCATTCATGCCTTTCACCACATCGTCTGTTACATTCATTGCCGAATCTTTGTAAACCATATAATCGAGTCCGTTGCCGGATGAAAAGATATAGGTAAAACGTCCGTCCTGGTTGTATTCGGCCAGGAAGTCTTTCAGTTTTTTCTGAATGTCATCCAGAAATTTATAACTCTTCTCATTCAGTTTTTGGGTCAATGATTGTTTCTTGGCGTCAATCTGTTGTTGTTGTTGATATAAAGTGGTTTGAAATTCTTCTGCTTGTGATTGTGTTACAGTTGATGCTTTTTTCAGGAAATTGTTTTTCTGGGCTTCGAGGTTGCGGTAACTGTTTTCCCAATCTGCTTCGATGGCTTGCTGTTCCTGCTCCAATGACTTGCGGTTGGTTTTGATGTAACTTATTTTTTCATTTAAGGAATCAAGGTCAATGTATGCGATTGCCGGCCCCTTGCCCATTCCCGCTCTGTTGCTGGCTGAAACAGAACAAGATTTTTTTTCGGATTTACATTGATGAGAAAATTGTTTGTAGTAAAGGAAGCCCACGGCAAGAATCAAAACAGCGTTGATTAGGAGAGATAGATTTTTCATTTTTAATTTTTATAAAGATTTTCGTTTGGGCTAGCTGCAATTTTAATAAGTAACAATTTGCCAAAACAATGTAAGAACTAAGATAATCAATTCATTGCTTTCCGAATGAACAGGTTGGCAAGATAAATACAAAGCTTTATGCTTCCATACATTGACAACATTAATTAGTAAGATATTAACTTGTAAGAAAAAAAGAGATGAATTGAAAAATAATGCAGCGCCTATTGATGTCAAATGCTGAAAATAAAAAAGGCTGCCTCTTGATGGAGACAGCCTGTTATTGAATTTCATTTGAGATTATTCTTCCTCATCGAAGCTCATGGCTTCTTTGGTGGTCATCAGCAATTCGTATTCTTCCTTGCTACCAACAATCATGTTCTCGAATTCACGCAAACCTGTACCGGCAGGAATATGGTGACCCGTGATCACATTTTCCTTCAGACCCAGCATCTCATCGGTTTTACCCTGGATGGCTGCAGAGCTGAGTACTTTGGTGGTTTCCTGGAACGAAGCCGCCGAGATCCAACTGTGTGTACCCAAAGATGCTTTGGTGATACCCAGCAACAATGGTGAAGAGGTTGCAGGTTTGGCATCGCGGTATTCTACCAGTTTCTTATCGGCTCTTCTGAGAATAGAATTTTCTTCTCTTACATCTCTGAGTGTTACAATCTGACCGGATTTCAGCTTGGTACTTTCTCCGGCGTCGCTCACTACTTTTTTGTCGTAGATGTAATCGTTTTCTACATTGAAATCCAGTCTGTCTTCCACATCGCCTTCAAGGAACTTGGTATCGCCGGCATCTTCGATGGTTACTTTGCGCATCATCTGACGAACAATCACCTCGATGTGCTTATCATTGATTTTCACACCTTGTAAACGGTATACTTCCTGAATTTCATTCACTACATATTCCTGAACAGCGAATGGTCCTTTAATGGAGAGGATATCGGCTGGTGATGTTTGACCATCACTCAAAGCGGCACCGGCTTTTACAAAGTCACCATCTTGTACAAGAATCTGACGACTCAAAGGCACCAAGTATTTACGTACCACGCCATCTTTAGCTTCTACGCTGATTTCGCGGTTACCACGTTTGATGGCACCAAAACTTACCACACCGTCGATTTCGCAAACAACGGCAGGGTTGCTTGGGTTTCTGGCTTCAAACAATTCCGTAACACGAGGCAGACCCCCGGTGATATCTTTCAGTTTGCTGAGTACCCTTGGAATTTTCACCAACACCTGACCACTCTTCACATCATCACCTTCTTCAATAACGATGTGAGAGCCTACAGGCAAGTTGTATTTTTTCACCTCTTTGCCTTCAACGATAATTGTAGGCAGTTTGGTTTTATCTCTGGTTTCAATTACCACTTTCTCTCTGTGACCTGTTTGTTCATCGGCCTCATCGCGGTAGGTGATACCTTCAATAACAGATTCGAATTTGATTTTACCATTGGTTTCTGCAACAATAACGTTATTGAACGGATCCCATGTGCAGATGATATCGCCCTTGGCTACTTTCTGTCCGTCTTTCACGTTCAGAATCGCGCCATATGGAATGTGCATGGTGTTGAGCAAACGATCTGATTTCAGATCGACGTTTCTGATTTCACCGGTACGACCGATGACAACAGCCACTTTTTTGCCATCGTTGTTTTCTGAATGAACAGTACGCAGACCGTCGAATTGCAGTGTACCGTCGAATTTGGCAGCCAATGAAGATTCTACCGAAGCAGAACCGGCCACACCACCCACGTGGAAGGTACGAAGTGTAAGCTGTGTACCAGGCTCACCGATCGACTGAGCGGCAATGATACCTACGGCATCACCACGCTGAGCCAAAGCACCTGAGGCCAGGTTTTTACCATAACATTTCACACATACCCCGCGCTTGCTTTCGCAAGTCAATACAGAGCGTATTTCAACAGTTTCAATACCTGCGTCTTCTATTTTTTTAGCGATATCGGTGCTGATTTCTTCACCGGCATTCACCAATACTTCATCAGTCAAAGGATTCAATACATCATGCAATGACGTACGTCCTTCAATTCTGTCGCTGAGTGGTTCAATGATGTCTTCATTGTCTTTCAATGCAGAAGTAGCAATACCACGAAGTGTGCCGCAATCTTCTTCATTAATCACCACATCCTGTGCCACGTCTACCAGCCTACGGGTAAGATAACCCGCATCCGCAGTTTTAAGGGCGGTATCGGCCAGACCTTTACGGGCACCGTGCGTAGAGATGAAGTATTCCAATACACTCAATCCATCTTTAAAGTTGGCGAGGATTGGGTTTTCGATAATTTCAGAACCTGAAGAGCCAGACTTTCTTGGTTTAGCCATCAGTCCTCTCAAACCTGCAAGCTGCTTGATCTGCTGCTTACTACCACGCGCCCCTGAATCAAGCATCATATACACCGAATTGAAGCCTTGTTTATCGGTAGCCAGTTCACGAATCAAAGTCTCCGTTACTTTGGTATCCACACGGCTCCAGATATCGATGATCTGGTTATATCTTTCATTGTTGGTGATTAAACCCATGTTGTAGCTATCCCAAACTTCAGCCACTTCCGATTGTGCGTTTTCCACCAGTTCTTCTTTGATGGCAGGGATGATCAAATCGTTGATGTTGAACGACAATCCACCTCTGAAGGCCATACGGTATCCGAGCGTTTTGATATCGTCGAGGAATTTAGCGGTGATGGGTACACTGGTCCATTTGATGATGTCGCCAATGATTTCCCTGAGCGCTTTTTTAGTCAGCAACGCATTTACAAAACCTACTTCTTTTGGAACGAATTGGTTGAAGATCACACGACCAACTGTTGTTTCAATCAGTTTGTAAGTAAGCGTACCATCTGCATTACGCACGTTGGCTCTTACCCTGATGTTGGCATGAAGGTCGATTTGTTTTTCGTTGTAAGCGATGATCACCTCATCTGCTGAATAGAAGGCTTTGCCCTCTCCTTTCACCACATCATCACCGATGGTTTTCTTTCCTTTGGTGATGTAATACAGACCCAACACCATGTCCTGAGAAGGAAGTGTGATGGGCGTACCATTTTGCGGGTTAAGAATGTTGTGAGAAGAAAGCATCAGCAATTGGGCTTCCAAAATGGCCGCGTTGCTCAAAGGCACGTGCACCGCCATCTGGTCACCATCGAAATCCGCGTTGAACGCAGAAGTAACGAGCGGGTGCAAATGAATCGCCTTACCTTCAATCAGTTTAGGCTGGAAGGCCTGAATAGACAAACGGTGAAGGGTTGGGGCCCTGTTGAGCATAACCGGATGTCCTTTCAAAATATTTTCAAGAATGTCCCAGATGATGGCTTCTTTCTTGTCCACCAGCTTACGGGCACTCTTCACAGTTTTTACAATACCTCTTTCAATGAGTTTGCGGATGATAAATGGCTTGAACAATTCGGCCGCCATGTCTTTAGGCAATCCGCACTCATGCATTTTCATTTCAGGTCCTACCACAATTACCGAACGACCAGAGTAATCCACACGTTTACCCAGCAAGTTCTGACGGAAACGACCTTGTTTACCTTTGAGCACATCACTCAAAGATTTCAGGGCACGTCCGCCTTCTGCCTTCACCGCATTAGATTTACGGCTGTTGTCGAACAGTGAATCGATGGATTCCTGCAACATCCTTTTTTCATTTCTCAAGATCACTTCAGGCGCCTTGATTTCCAGCAAACGCTTCAAGCGGTTGTTACGGATGATTACACGACGATAAAGGTCATTGAGGTCAGAAGAGGCGAATCTGCCGCCATCCAGCGGAACGAGTGGTCTCAGCTCTGGTGGAATGACGGGAATGTATTGCATCACCATCCACTCGGGACGGTTAACGATTCTTGTATTGGCTTCGCGGAAGCTTTCCACAACGCTCAAACGCTTCAAAGCATCCGCTTTTCTTTGTTGTGAAGTTTCGGTAGCGGCAGCATTTCTGAGGTCGTAGCTCAGTTGATCCAGGTCCAATCTTTCGAGCATGGCATGTACAGCCTCTGCTCCCATTTTGGCGATGAATTTATTAGGATCTTCATCGGGCAACATTTGATTTTCCCTTGGCAAAGCATCCAGGATATCCAGGTATTCTTCTTCCGTGAGCAGATCGGCATAGTTTTGACCTTTGTCGGCTCTGATACCCGGTTGAATCACTACGAATCTTTCGTAGTAGATGATGGTTTCGAGTTTTTTGGAACTCATCCCCAGCAGGTAACCAATCTTGTTAGGCAATGATTTGAAATACCAGATATGAACAACGGGAACCACCAGTTTGATGTGTCCCATTCTTTCTCTACGCACTTTCTTTTCTGTCACTTCCACACCGCAACGGTCGCACACAATGCCTTTATAACGGATACGCTTGTACTTTTGGCAGGCGCACTCGTAGTCTTTAACAGGACCGAAAATTCTTTCGCAGAACAAACCATCTCTTTCAGGTTTGTAGGTGCGATAGTTGATGGTCTCTGGTTTGATGACCTCACCCTTGCTCTTTTCGAGAATGCTGTCGGGAGAAGCCAAACCAATGGTGATCTTGGAGAATGAAGCCTTTGGACGGTTTTCTTTCTTGAATGCCATGTTATGTTATAATATAAATGTTGTTATAAAAAATGTTGATGATGAAAACTGAAAACTGATGATTACTCAAATTTCAGATCCAGACCTAAGCCGCTCAATTCATGAACCAATACATTGAATGATTCAGGGATACCGGCTCTTGGAATGTTGTCACCCTTAACAATCGCTTCGTAGGTTTTTGCTCTGCCGATGATGTCATCCGACTTGATGGTAAGCAATTCCTGAAGGATGTTGGAAGCACCATAGGCTTCGAGTGCCCACACCTCCATCTCACCAAAACGCTGACCACCGAACTGGGCTTTACCACCCAAAGGTTGTTGTGTGATGAGACTGTAAGGTCCGATAGAACGAGCGTGCATTTTATCATCCACCATATGATGCAGTTTAATCATGTAGATGATACCCACAGTAGCTTTCTGATCGAAACGGTCGCCGGTTTCGCCATCATACAGGTAAGTATGACCGAATTTAGGCAATCCAGATTTTTCGATCTGCTCAGCGATTTCTTCTACTGAAGCACCATCAAAGATTGGTGTTGCGAATCTTACACCTAGTTTCTCACCGGCCCAACCCAAGGCTGTTTCATAGATCTGACCGAGGTTCATACGACTAGGTACACCCAACGGATTCAATACGATGTCAACTGGCGTTCCGTCTTCGAGGAACGGCATATCTTCCTGACGAACGATTTTGGCTACGATACCTTTGTTACCATGACGCCCCGCCATTTTATCACCTACTTTCAATTTACGTTTGATGGCGATATATACTTTGGCCAGTTTCAACACGCCTGCAGGTAATTCGTCACCGATGGAGATGTTGAATTTCTCTCTCTTGTAACGACCCAGTTCTTCGTTGAATTTGATGTTGTAGTTGTGAAGCAAGGTGTTGATGAGGTCATCAGTTTTTGCATCACCGCTCCAACCGAGCGGATTTACATTTTGGAAGTCGATGCCAGCAAGATTTTTAGCGTTGAATTTCACGCCTTTGCCAATAATCACTTCGCCGAAATTGTTGCTAACGCCCTGGCTGGTTTTGTCTTTCAACAAAGTTTGCAGTTTATTGATCAGCAATTCGAGCAAGTCGGCCTCATTCTTCTCGTGTGTTTTCTCGATTTTTTCCAGCTGTGATTTTTCTCTGACTTTGGTGTTCTTGTCTTTTTTGGCACGTTGGAAAAGTTTCTTATCGATCACCACACCTTCTGTTCCGCTTGGTGCTTTCAATGAAGCATCTTTGGCATCACCGGCTTTGTCGCCGAAGATCGCACGGAGAAGTTTTTCTTCTGGTGTAGGATCACTTTCTCCTTTTGGTGTGATTTTACCGATGATGATATCACCTTCTTTGATATGGGCGCCGATACGGATGATACCGTTCTGGTCCAAATCTTTGGTAGCTTCTTCACTAACATTAGGGATATCCGGCGTCAGTTCTTCCTCACCCAGTTTGGTGTCACGAACTTCGGTTTCGAATTCGGTGATATGGATAGAAGTGAACAGATCTTCTTTCACCACTTTTTCGCTGATTACAATAGCATCCTCGAAGTTGTAACCTTTCCAAGGCATGAACGCAACTTTCATGTTACGGCCCAAAGCGATTTCACCGTCTTTGGTGGCATAACCTTCGGTAAGGAAATCTCCGTGTGATACTTTCTGACCTTTCAACACGGCAGGACGCAGGTTGATGCAGGTTTCCTGGTTCGTACGAACGAACTTGGTCAGTTTATATATTTTCAGATCATCTTCAAAGCTTACCAGCTGTTGAGACTCTGAGCGTTTGTAACGAACATGAATTTCATTGGCATCAACGAATTCAATTACACCATCACCTTCAGCGTGAATCTGGATACGTGCATCGCGGGCAGCCTTGGCTTCCAAACCTGTACCTACGATAGGCACCTGTGGTTTGATCAATGGCACCGCCTGACGTTGCATGTTCGAACCCATCAAGGCACGGTTGGCATCATCATGCTCAAGGAACGGAATCAAAGAAGCGCTCAAACCCACAATCTGGTTAGGTGCCACATCCATGTATTCCACTTCGTTTTTATCCAAAATCGGGAAGTCGCCGGTTTGACGGGATTTGATCCTGTCATCCACGAAATTTCCTTTTTCATCCAGATCGATATTGGCCTGAGCGATTTTTGCCGTATCCTCTTCTTCGGCGCTGAGGAAAGTGATTTTCTTCAAATCTACTTTACCATTGTCCACTTTACGATAAGGCGTCTCGATGAAGCCCATATCGTTGATTTTGGCGTGAACGCAAAGTGTGGAAATCAGACCGATGTTTGGACCTTCAGGCGTTTCAATCGTACACAAACGACCATAATGCGAGTAGTGAACGTCACGCACCTCGAAACCTGCTCTTTCTCTGCTCAAACCACCGGGCCCAAGCGCTGAGATACGACGTTTGTGGGTGATTTCACTCAACGGGTTTGTTTGATCAAGGAACTGCGACAATTGTGAGGTTCCGAAGAAAGAGTTGATTACAGAAGACAAGGTTCTTGCATTGATCAGATCTACCGGCGTAAACACCTCGTTATCGCGCACATTCATTCTTTCGCGGATGGTACGGGCCATACGAGCCAAGCCCACACCGAACTGAGCATACAGTTGTTCACCTACGGTACGTACGCGTCTGTTGCTCAAATGATCGATATCATCCACCTCACTCTTACCATTGGTAAGCAAAACAAGATATTTAATGATGGAGATGATATCTTCTTTCGTCAATACTTTTTTGTCTAGTGGGTAATTTAAGCCCAGACGACGATTGATTTTATAACGACCAACTTCCCCAAGGTCATAACGTTTGTCGGAGAAGAATAATTTATCGATGATACCTCTTGCTGTTTCATCATCCGGAGCATCGGCACCACGCAATTGCTTGTAGATGTGCTGTACCGCTTCCAACTCACTGTTGGAGGTATCTTTATTCAAAGTGTTATAGATGATGGCATAGTCACCACTCACCTCTTCTTTCTGAACAAAGATGCTTTTGGTTTGCATTTCGAGAATCATGGCGATATTGGACTCATCCAACACGCTATCTCTTTCCAGAATCACTTCATTACGTTCCAGAGAAACCACTTCACCGGTATCCTCATCCACAAAATCTTCCACCCATGTACGAAGTACGCGGGCTGCCAATCTTTTTCCGATGTGTTTATCCAAAGTCTTTTTGTCGGCTTTGATTTCATCAGCCATACCAAAGAGCTCAAGAATGTCTTTATCTGTTTCATACCCGATAGAGCGCAACAAAGTTGTTACCGGGAATTTTTTCTTACGATCGATGTAAGCAAACATCACGTTGTTGATGTCTGTAGCAAATTCCATCCAGGCACCTTTAAAAGGAATCACTCTGGCGGAATAGATTTTTGTTCCGTTGGGATGGATGGACTGGCCAAAGAACACACCGGGTGAACGATGCAGCTGACTAACGACAACACGCTCTGCGCCATTGATCACGAAAGTACCGCGTGGAGTCATGTAAGGGATATTACCCAAGAACACATCCTGAACGATGGTTTGAAAATCCACATGCTCTTCATCGTTACAGCTTAGGCGCAGCTTGGCTTTCAGCGGAACGGCATATGTAAGTCCTCTTTCGATACACTCTTCGATGGTGTATCTTGGCGGATCAACAAAATAATCAAGGAATTCCAACACGAAGATGTTTCGTGTATCCGTGATTGGGAAATTCTCCTTAAAAACGCGGAACAATCCCTCTACATTTCGCTTGTCGGGAGTGGTTTCGAGTTGAAAGAAGTCTTTGAATGATTGAATCTGGATGCCCAGTAAATCAGGTTGGTCTGCCAAGAGTTCAACTTTACCGAAATTGATTCTTTTAGCAGCGTTTGTTTTTGTTGCAGACATATGTAAATTAAGACTTTTAGCGTGGGCCATTTATTCATAGGTTCAGGACATGCGCCACCGTTCCCAAAATAAAGGAGGGCAAAGGTAGGTGAAACTTAGCAAATAATGGCTATATTCCAACGTTTTTTTAGCTTTTTGGTAGGATTTTTGATTAAGGCGGCGAAAATGACATTTTTTCCATGTTTCAAACGGGTTGAAATCTCATAAAAAAAGCCCGGGGTCTCCCGGGCTTTTTTATTTGGATGGTGCCAGATTAATTGATTTCAACATCAGCACCAGCTTCTGTCAACTTAGCTTTAAGATCTTCTGCGGTAGCTTTGTCAACACCTTCTTTTACAGGTTTTGGAGCTCCGTCAACCAGATCTTTTGCTTCTTTCAGTCCCAAACCGGTCAAATCTTTTACGATTTTAACGACAGCCAGTTTATTGGCGCCACCGCTTTTCAGGATTACATTGAATGAAGTTTTTTCTTCAACAGCGGCAGCTCCGCCGCCGTCGCCAGCACTTACCACTACTGCAGCTGCAGCGGGTTCGATACCGTATTCAGTTTTGAGGAATTCAGCCAGTTCCTGTACTTCTTTTACTGTCAGGTTTACCAGGCTTTCTGCTAATGATTTTACGTCTGCCATTTTGTTTGAATTTTTACCGCCTTCTTTGTTTTTGACTCCGGCGGAGATTAAAAAAATTGTTTATGCCTTTGGTTACCGTCGGCCAGGTTATACTAGATATTTGATACTAGATACTTGGTACTAAATGCTGCAAATCTTGCACTTGAAAATGTACAGGATTAAGCTTCAGCTGGGGCGTCTGTTGCATCTGCAGCAGGTGCTTCAGGAGCCGCTTCAGCAGCAGGTGCTTCAGCTGCGGGAGCTTCTGCAACCGGTGCAGCTTCAACAACTGGTGCTTCTGCAGGAGCTTCTTCTTTTTTAGCGTTGTCTTTGTTTTCGAGAGCGCCCAATACACGCTGGATAGGTGACTGGAGCAATCCGATGATTTCGCCGATAAGCTCATTTTTGGTTTTTATTTGCGTAAGCGCTTTCAATTGATTGTCGCCAACGAATACATCACCATTGATAAAGGCTGCTTTCAGTACAGGTTTATCTGTGTTGCCTTCTTTACGGAAACCGCTCAAAATAACAGCCGGATCTTTAGGATTTTCGCTGAACATCAATGCGGTCACTTTATGCAAAGAATCGTAAACGCCTGCATATTTTTCGCCATCAATTGCTTCTAATGCTTTTTTGATGAGCGTATTTTTAGCCACTTTCATTTCCACCTGCTTGCTGAAGCAAACGCGACGAAGTTTGCTTACTTGTTCTACTGTAAGACTTTCCGTATCGGTGATATAAAAGTTATTGTATTGAGAGAACTTGCCTTTCAGCAATTCTATCACTTCATTTTTCTCTTGTTTTGTCATGACAAATATTTTTTACCGGTTGGTTCCGGAAGATGGAGAAATTAGTTTTGAACAGATTTTGTGTCTACCATGATACCGGGGCTCATTGAGCTGGCCATGCTGACGCCTTTCAGGTAAGTTCCTTTTGAAGTGGCAGGTTTCAGTTTAATGATGGCATTAATGAATTCCTGACAATTCTCGGCGATTTTTTCAGGGGCGAAGCTTACGCGGCCGATAGAAGCGTGGATGATACCCACTTTATCCACCTTGAATGCGATTTTACCACCTTTCAAATCGTTTACGGCTCCGGCTACATCATTGGTAACTGTACCGGTTTTAGGGTTGGGCATCAGGTTACGAGGGCCGAGCACTTTACCCAATTTACCAAGCTTAGGCATCACTGCAGGCGTGGCCACGATAACATCGATATCGGTCCATCCACCTTCAATTTTTGAAATAAATTCATCCAGTCCAACAAAGTCAGCACCTGCTCCTTTGGCTTCAGCTTCTTTGTCTGGTGTACACAAAACCAATACTTTTTTGGTTTTACCAGTACCATGAGGAAGTGAAACTGTACCTCGGATGGCTTGGTCTGCTTTTTTAGGATCAACGCCCAAACGAACGTGAAGATCTACAGAGCTATCGAATTTTGTGGTATTGATTTGTTTAACAAGGGCAGAGGCCTCTTTCAGCGAATAAGCTTTATTGGCGTCAACCTTTGCATTGGCTATTTTTCTTTTTTTAGTAATCATTGTAAAAAATTTATGCTCCGGAATCCGGAACAGGTTGACGATTAATTGTTATCCCAAGGGGCTTTACCTTCTACAGTTAAACCCATACTGCGCGCAGTACCGGCCACCATGCTCATGGCGCTTTCCAAAGTGAAAGCATTGAGATCAGGCATTTTGTCTTTTGCGATTTCTTCAATCTGTGCCCAGGTAACTTTACCTACTTTATTACGGTTAGGTTCTTTACTACCACTTTTAATTTTGGAAGCATCCATTAACTGTACCGCAGCAGGAGGCGTTTTGATGATGAAGTCGAATGACTTGTCGGCGTAAACCGTGATGAGAACGGGAAGTACTTTTCCGGGTTTATCTTGTGTTCTGGCGTTGAATTGCTTACAGAACTCCATGATGTTGATACCCTTGGAACCGAGCGCTGGACCGATAGGTGGCGCTGGATTGGCTTGTCCTCCTTTACACTGGAGCTTAACATAGCCGGTAATTTCTTTTGCCATTTTTTAAAATGTTTTTTGGTGATAACGTCGCGACAATTATCGTGACTCCCAAACCTGTCCGATGAAAGACAAGTTCTCTAAAGAACTAATTGGGGCGGCAAAGCTAAGTGGTTTTATTTAAACAGACAAAAAAAACGTCCCGTTTTTGTCGGGACGTTTTTATTTTTTAACACCAAATGGTTATGAGATTTTTTCTACCTGCATATAATTCAATTCTACAGGGGTTGCTCTTCCGAATATCTTCACTTGTACTTTCAATTTCTTTTTTTCATCGTTCACTTCTTCAATTACTCCATTGAAATCGTTGAAAGGACCGTCGATAATCTTAATGGTTTCGCCGATGATGAACGGTTCACTCATGGTTACACCACCGATATCGTTCATTTCATCCATCTTACCGAGCATTTTATTTACCTCAGCTTTACGAAGACAAATGATATTTCCTTTTGATCCTTTTCCGTCGGTGAGAAAGTGCATCACATTACTGATGTTGCTGACATGCTGAATGATATCGTCATTCAGTTTATTGTCGGCCACTTCCATCATGAGGTAACCGGGATAAAAATTTCTTTCTCTCATCACTTTCTTACCGTTAAGTACCTTATATACTTTTTCAACAGGAAGAAAAACTTGTTTGATGATCTTATCCCAACCGTTTCTCACAACATCTTTATCCAGGTATTCTTTTACTTTACGCTCTTTGCCACTAACTACCCTGAGCACATACCATTTCGATTCCTTTTCGATTTTTTCTGCTTTTTCAACAGTAACTGTCTCTTGCATGATTAATTGAATAAAGAGTAAATAAATTTCAACGAGCCGCTGGCAATGAAGTCCATCAAAGCCACGATGGCAGTGATGAATATGGTTGCGCCGAGAACAATCATGGTAGACTGCTGAAGCTGATCCCATCTGGGCCAACTCACTCTTTCTGTCAGTTCTTCATAAGACTCTTTCAAAAAAAGGGTGAACTTGTTCATAAAAAACGTTTAATTAGTTAAGTGCTTAAAGTAAATTCAGAAAGATGTTTTGCTGACACGCTATCTGAATATCTATTTTAAACCGAAATCAGCACGGGCACTAGGATTCGAACCCAGATCAAAGGTTTTGGAGACCCGTATGCTACCGTTGCACCATGCCCGTAAGAAACTAAAAGCTATCCTGAGTGAGGACAGCTTTTAGTTTTTGTATCACAAAGATAATATTATCTTTTAGAAAACCTTTTGCCTAAGCAAAAGATTATTTGATGATTTCTGTAACCTGACCTGCACCTACTGTACGACCACCTTCACGAATCGCGAATTTCAAACCTTTTTCCATCGCGATAGGTTGAATCAGTTTTACTGCCAAGCTGGTGTTATCACCAGGCATGATCATTTCGGTACCAGCGTTCAATGTTACTTCACCAGTTACGTCAGTTGTACGGAAGTAGAACTGAGGACGATATTTGTTGAAGAACGGCGTGTGACGACCACCTTCTTCTTTGCTCAGTACGTAAACTTCGCATCTGAATTCAGTGTGTGGAGTGATTGATCCTGGCTTGCAAAGAACCATACCACGACGGATTTGAGTCTTTTCAATACCACGGAGCAGCAAACCAGCGTTATCACCAGCTTCACCTTCATCCAACAATTTTTTAAACATTTCAACACCAGTTACGGTTGAAGAAAGTGGTTTTTCCTGAAGACCAACGATTTCGATAGCTTCACCTACTTTGATACGGCCTCTTTCGATACGACCTGTAGCCACTGTACCACGACCAGTGATTGAGAATACGTCCTCAACACTCATCAAGAATGGAAGATCAACCAGACGTGGAGGCAGTGGAATGTAACTATCAACTGCAGCCATCAATTCGTCGATTTTTGCCACCCATTTTTCTTCGCCGGCCAAAGCACCTGTAGCAGAACCTTGGATGATTGGTGTATTGTCACCATCAAAACCGTATGAAGAAAGTAATTCGCGGATTTCCATTTCAACCAGTTCGAGCAATTCAGGATCGTCTACCAAATCTACTTTGTTCATGAAAACAACGATTTGAGGTACACCTACCTGACGAGCCAAAAGGATGTGCTCTTTGGTTTGTGGCATTGGACCGTCAGTAGCGGCAACCACGAGGATTGCACCATCCATCTGAGCAGCACCAGTGATCATATTTTTTACATAGTCAGCGTGACCCGGACAATCAACGTGCGCATAGTGACGAGTAGCGGTAGCATATTCTACGTGTGCGGTGTTGATTGTGATACCCCTTTCTTTTTCTTCAGGAGCACCATCGATGTCATCGTAATTTTTTTTCTCCGCCAAACCTTTTTTTGACAAAACATCGGTTATGGCGGCTGTGAGTGTGGTTTTTCCATGATCTACGTGACCGATGGTACCAACGTTAAGATGGGGCTTATCCCTCTTGAATGATTCTTTTGCCATTTTTTAAATTTTAATTGTTGTTTTGAAATTTTTGAAATCTGGTTTTTAGTCTCAGATTAATGACTTACTAATGCTTGAATCTATATGAGCCATAGGTGAGAATCGAACTCACGACCCCTTCCCTACCAAGGAAGTGCTCTACCCCTGAGCTACCACGGCATGTCCCGAAATCTCTTTCGGGGCTGAGCATGGAGCGGAAGACCGGGCTCGAACCGGCCACCTATAGCTTGGAAGGCTATCGCTCTACCAAATGAGCTACTTCCGCTTGTTGACTTGACCAATGAAACCAATGATAAACGGAACATCGCCCATCATCATCCAATCAATCATCAAACTAAAAAAAGAACTTTTCAATTTTTAATACCCTCTCACACTCAAATAAAAATTGATAGTGGGCAGTGGTGGATTCGAACCACCGAAGTCGAAAGACAGCGGATTTACAGTCCGCCCCATTTGGCCGCTCTGGAAACTGCCCTCTCAAAAAAGAGCCGAAGAAGGGAATCGAACCCCCGACCTACTGATTACAAATCAGTTGCTCTACCAACTGAGCTACTTCGGCTTTTGATCTTGAATCGGGAAATATCTGCTTGAAAAATATCCTGACGTTTTCTACAACCATCTTTCAACTAAACAGCATCTATTACCAAAAGAACTTACTTAAAATGAACAAATTTAAGCCCGTATGTTTTTTTAAGGAAGGCAAAGGTAAGCGAAAATGATTAATAGCAAAAAAATGTAGCATTTTTTTTCTGCTACTTTTTTAAAAATAAAAAATCCCACCAATTGGCGGGATTTTTTATTGCATTATTGATTTTATGCAGCCATCCTTTCTTTCTTTCTTTTGATTTGCATCACCAATGCACTCATCGCATCGTCGAAACTCTCTTCAAATGATTTGCAGGAGCGCTTTACAAAGAATTCGTGCCTGGGAATCGCCACTTTAATTTCTACTATCTTATCTTTTATGTTGTGTACAATATTGTCCAATTTCAAATAAACCTCCACATTCGTAATACGGTCGTGAAACTGACCTAGTTTACCTATTTTTTTTTCGATGTGAGATTTTAATTTACCATCTGCGTCGAAATGCACTGTTTGAATGTTTACGTTCATAAAATAATTTTTTTGATTTTTAGGAATGTCAGGTACTCGATTTCATAGGTTAGGACCTCAGAATTCTTATTTCCCCATTAAGTTACGATTATAAACGTCGCGGCAAAAAAATAATTATGCAAATTGGCAAAAATTTATTTCAAGCATCAGGCCTTGGGATGTGCCTTTTTGTAAATGTCTTTTAGCTTTTCTATTGTGTTGTGGGTGTAAATCTGCGTGGCGGCTAGGCTGCTGTGTCCCAGCAACTCTTTTACCGCATTGAGTTCGGCGCCATTATTGGTGAGGTGTGTGGCAAAAGTATGGCGTAAAATATGGGGACTTTTCTTATCCAGCGTAGTGACCAGCGTTAAATAAGTATTGACTGTATTGTAAACCCATTTGGGATAAAGTTTCTGTCCATTTTCTCTTACCAGCAAAACCTCTTTGTTGGGACTTATCAAGCTACCGTGTTTATCTTTGATATAATCGGCTATAGCTTGATTAAGGTCATTACTGATAGGAATTATTCGTTCTTTTCCCCCTTTCCCTAACACTTTGAGCTGAGATCGGCCGGTATCGATGTTACTTTCTTTCAACCCTAACAATTCGGCCTGACGTATTCCTGTATTGTACAAAATCAACATCACCAGCTTTTCTGTCCTACCCTTCCAGCCGGGAGCATATTCCATATGGGCGAAAAGCGTATCCATATCTCTTTTATCGACAAACTGTGGCAACCTTTTACTTTGCTTGGGTGAAACGATGGTGGCCATCGGGCTTGTTGTAACCAATCCCTGCTTCAGCAGGTATTTGAAGAATGTTTTTAGCGTAGAAATTTTCCGGTTGATGGTCTTGGCGTTATGGTCTTTTGACTTTAATTCGGCCAGCCAGCTTCTGACATAAGTGGACTTTACATTGGTGATGGAAGTCTCTTCATACTGAACTGATATGAAATCGTAAAATCCTTTCAAATCATTTTCATAAGAAATAAGGGTATGACGGGAATATCGCTTCTGAAATTTCAGATAATCGAGAAAAGATGCTATTGGTGTGGATGATTGGGGCATAAAAAAACCGGTGACCAAAGTTAATGAAACGATGGTAACCGGTAATCATATTCAGTCAGGAAATCCTGAAGGATTAATCTAATTTGCCTGCTGCGAGCTGTTGCTTGTATACTGCTTTAAGCACTTCAGTACGACGTCTTACAGATGGTTTGGTGTAAGATTGTCTTTCTCTGAGCTGAAGCAAAACGCGGCTTTTTTCGAATTTCTTCTTGTACTTTTTCAGCGCCTTGTCAATGTTTTCGCAGTCTTTTGAATCAATGATCAACATGTTAATATACCTCCTTTGGTGAATAATATCCGCCGGCTTGCCTGCCAAACCTTTTCGAAGCGGGTCGCAAAGATAGAAGAATTATTGAAATGAACAAATATCTCGGTAAAATCCGAAATTTGAACCATGTTTACAGGAATCATAGAAAGCATCGGACACATTTCCGGCATCCGTCAATCGGGCACCAACACCAGTTTTGACATCACCTCCCCTATTTCACACGAATTGAAAATAGACCAGAGTTTAAGTCACAATGGTGTTTGCCTGACCATTGAAAGTATCAGCGGGCAAACCCATACGGTAACAGCCATCTCCGAAACGCTTCAAAAAACAAATCTCAGCAGCTGGACAAATGGCACTGCTGTCAACCTGGAAAGATGTCTGCCCCTGAACGGAAGAATTGACGGACACTGGGTGCAGGGCCATGTGGACACCACAGCCTCGTGCATCGAAGCCATAACCAAAAACGGAAGCTGGGAATACTGTTTCAGCATCCCTTCTGAATTTGCTTCCTTGGTGATTGAAAAAGGGTCCATCGCCATCAATGGTACGAGTCTTACGGTGTTTGATGTCACTTCCACTTCTTTTCGTGTAGCCATCATCCCTTATACCTATCAACACACTACCATCCATACGATTGTAAAAGGCAGTTCGGTGAACATTGAATTTGATATCCTGGGAAAATATATCCTTCGCCATTTACAGCTCAAAGCCATTTGATTCATTATCTTCAACCCTCAACAGATTTAGTATGTCCATCGAAATTTCCGTCATCGCCCCTTTTTATAATGAAGAAGAAAACGTGATGGAATTTTGCCAAAGAACGCTTGCCATTATGAACAGCATGCAATTACGTTTCGAATTATTGCTGGTGGATGATGGCAGTAAAGACAATACCCTGTTGGTGATAGAGAAACTGGCAGCCACCCATGAGAACATCAGGTTCATCAGCTTCACCCGAAACTTCGGCCATCAGCTGGCATTATTCGCAGGTATCAGTGCTGCCCAAGGCCAACACCTCATTTTGATGGATGGCGACTTACAAGATCCGCCCGAATTGATTCCGAAACTTTATCACCAGCTTCAGAAAGGATACGATGTGGTGTATGCCAAAAGAAACTCAAGATCCGGAGAGTCTGCACTCAAAAAAACAACTGCCAATTTATTTTACAGAATACTCAATCGCATTACCCGTTTCAGCATACCGGTTGACACCGGAGATTTCAGAATTTTCAACCGGCAAGTGGCCGACGAATTGATGAAAATGCAAGATCATTCGAAGTTCCTTCGGGGGCAGATGGCTTGGCTGGGTTTTCGCGAATCGGCCATGAGTTTTGATCGCGAAAAAAGAAAGAACGGCACTACCGGTTTCAGCTATTCGAGAATGTTCCGTTTCGCCTTCGACGGCATCACCGGATTCTCCGACTTCCCCCTGAAGTTTGCGAGCTACAGTGGCATCGTGGTTTCTCTGCTTTCATTTGTTCTGATCATTTATGTGCTGGTAGCGAAGTATCTGCTGGGACAAACGATTACAGGTTGGGCCTCATTAATGGTAACGATATTATTTTTAGGAGGTATTCAATTACTCAGCATCGGCATCATTGGCGAATACATCAGCCGCATCAACGATAAGGTCAGAAACCGACAATTGTATGTGGTAAAAAAAACGAATACTACCCCTACTTCTTTGCAGTAAGCATATATTGACCCCCCAGTGGCAGCCACCAAAGTCCTTTTTCCAAAAAATCAAACATTTCTTTCAAGAACAACCGAGGGAAAAACAAGGTGTGTTGTATTTGAACTTTTTTGAATCCTGAACGCATGAACAATTGACGCGCATATGAAGGCTTAAGCAGCCGGGCATCTTGGTCAAAAATACAGGTTTGAACAATATAGCGTGTAGCAGGATTAAATGGATTGTGTTCAAATACATATACACGTCCTCCAGGTTTCATCACACGATAAATCTCCTGTAACCATTTTTCGTGGTGTGAGAAATCGATATGATGCAAAACAGCGGCTACCACTACCACATCGAAATGGTTGTCGTCGAAAGAAAGATGATCATCCTGCAGATGAATGAAATTCACGGTCGTTGGCAATGATTTTGCCTTAGCGATACTTTGTACAGAAACATCGGCGCCATAAATTGTAGCAGTTGGAAATAGTTTTTCCAGATAACTGCTCAGTACCCCATCACCGCAACCCCAATCAAGCATCTGCAATTGCTGGGTCTTTTCAATTCCTGCAATTCTTTGTGCTTTTTGACGAGCGAAATAAAAACTGTCGGCACCGGTGATGCTGATATTTTCGGAATGAACCTTCCGATAATCGTCGGCATGTACATTAAAATCATCGTATTTTCGCTTTCCCATTCTACCAAACAACTTTTTAAGTAATGCAAAGTAAGAGAAAATCGAGATCAAGAAAAGTGAGTTTTAAAACGATAGCCGTTTTCATCGGGTTGATGTTTGTGGCCTATCTGCCCATGACCAGCTTCCAATTTTTTATAAAGAATGACGCGTTCAGAGGATATTTTCCTGCAAAATTTTTCATCAGTGAAGCGGTCAACAGCAATAATTTTCCCTGGTGGAATCCCTACATCAATTTTGGTATTCCCCAATACGGTGATATGAACAGTGGTTTCTGGAGTCCGATTACCTGGATCATCGCATACACCTTCAAATACAATGCCTACACGTTTACAGCCGAGCTGATGCTGTATCTTTTCTTGGCCGGCATAGGAATGTATCAGCTTTGCCGAACGTACAAATTCACCAAATCCGTTTCCTATATCACTGGGGCCGCTTATCTGTGTTCGGGCTATATGATTGGACATCTCCAGCATTTCAACTGGATCAGCGGCGCCGCCTTTCTGCCTTGGTGCATCTGGGGCTACCACATGCTAATTGATCGTTTTAGTTTGAAAAACGCCTTGCAAACCGCCATCATTTTTTACCTTTTTCTTTCCTCCGCTCACCCCGGACTCATCATCGGCGGAATTTACTTTTTTATTGGCTATGCCTTGATGACCTTCTTCCAAAAAAAGAATGAAGCCGAAAAAGCATTCCGCATGAACTCATTTTTGCGTAAACACCTTTGGGTGTTAATTCCATTGTTATTGCTATGCTACGGTATGATAGTGGGCTATTCCGACATCATTCCCAATATGACCAGAGGCAACAAACTCGCCACCGTATCCACATTTACCAATGCCTTTAGCATTCAATCCCTTACCTCCTTATTGATACCGCTGGCGACTGTAAAAGGCAGTGGATTTTTCCTCACCGATATTTCCATGCGCAACATGTACATGGGGCTGTTGCTGCTGTTCTTTTTGATCATCGCCCTTCGTTCGGAAAAAAACCTTCACCAGAAATTTCTGTTGGGTGCGGGCATCTTCTTTTTCCTTATTTCATTAGGCGGGCCTTTTCATTATCTCAACTATTATGTTTTACCCTTGATGGGTTATGTGAGAATGCCAGGCGAGTTTATCATTTTCAGTCTTTTTTGCCTGTTGCTTTTCTCTGCCTATGGTTTGAACAGCTTTATCACAGAGAAGAAAGAGTTTTCAGAGGCGTATGAAAAAAGCTATAAACTAATTAAATATTTTCTTCGATTATTTATTGGAATTGGAGTTTTAGGAATTATTTTAACTCAAAAAAGTATATTATTTTCTGTTTTTTTAAACTCATCCAAAATGGATAAATCTTCCATTTTGAAACTAATTATATCTAATATCAGTTTTTTTGACATCCTTATATTTCAAAGTATAATTCAGATCTATTTTATCAAGAAAATAAAAATCAGTTTAATAACCAGAAATTTTAAAAAATTAATCCAGATTACATTTGCTGAATTAATTCTTGCTACACTGCTTAATATTCCATTTACTGGCGTTGGGAAATTGTCTGTAGGAGACATTAATTATATAATTTCTAAATCACCAGAGGGTATACCCAACCCTTTTTTATTAAATATAGACAAATCAAATAATGAATCATATTTTGATGAAAGTCCAATCGGAAGTTGGAATTTTTATAATAAACAAATTGGTTCAAAGTACTATCATTTCTACCCAATAGAATTAAATACAACTAAAAATATTTTCAAAGATTCAATTTCATTTTTTTCAAATAAACCATATTTATTTCTATTAAAAGAAACAAATATTAATAAAATAAAGATCCTTAACTACAAAGTAAATTCCGTTGAGTTATTTTTGGAAACGAACGAAGACGATACATTAATTTTCCAACAAAACATTTACCCATTATGGACTTGTTCGTTAAATAGTCAGCCAAATCAAATAATTAAATATAAAAATGCTTTTAATGCAACTTATTTACCTAAAGGAAAAAACTATGTCAGTTTTCAGATTAATACAAATTCAATAAGTCATGCATACGATATTAGTAAACTAGTTCTATTAATTTGTACTCTATATATTCTTATTGTTTACTTCAGACGTTCTTCCCCTTCATAGCCTTGGCTACCGCCTCATCCATGATTCTTTCGGCATAAGGACGAGAAACGTCATTCAGTTCTTCATGCTTTTGCTGGATGAGATTCTTATCGTCCATCGTGATAGACAACTGAAGCGCTTGCATAGCTGTAGCGGTTTGCAACAACTCTTCTTGTGTAAGTGAAGACGCATGTTGCTGAAGAAATTTCTCGGTGGTTTTGAGGAGTTGCTCCGCCTCTGTTCTGGCTTCTGTGAGCGCTCTTAAAGCGATATCGGATTGGGCATGTGTGATGGAGTCCATCAGCATCCTTTCCACATCAGCATCCGTAAGTCCGTATTGCGGTTTCACTTCCACTTCCTGCGACACTCCGCTTCTCAGCTCCTTCGCCGACACTTTAAGTATACCATCGGCATTGATCATAAAACCTACTTCCACCTTGGGTAACCCTGCAGGCATGGCGGGAATGTTTTTCAAACTGAATTCAGCGAGCTTGCGATTGTCTTTGACCAGATCGCGTTCGCCCTGGAATACGCTGATGCGCATGGAAGATTGTCCATCTACTTGTGTGGTATATTGCCGTCCGGCACGAGAAGGAATTTTGGAATTGCGTGGAATCAATACATCCATCAATCCTCCTGCAGTTTCAATACCCATGCTCAATGGCGTGATATCCAACAGCAGCATTTCGGTATTTTTCCCAGCCAGAATATCCGCCTGTATGGCTGCGCCCAAGGACACTACTTCATCGGGGTTGATGGCATCATTAACAGGCTGTTCAAAAAAGTCTCTGACACAGTTTTTGACATAAGGCACACGAGTACTGCCCCCTACCATCACGACTGTATTAATTTGCGTCACCTTCAATCCGGCATCTTTAATGGCTTTCTCGCAACAGGATATGGTGCGCGCAATGATGGGTTCAATCAGGGTTTCAAATTCCGCTTTCGATAATACAATGGTATGATCGCCCAGCTTGTCTTCAAATACATCCGCTTGCGATAAATACTTTTTCGCCGTTTCCGCCTTCAGTCGGATGGTTTGCATCAAGACCGGATCCGCTTTGATGTCGGATTGATTCCATCCCAGCTGCTGTAACCAATGCGTGATGATGGCCTTGTCGAGATCGTCGCCGCCCAGGTAGGTATCACCGTTAGTAGACAACACTTCAAATACGCCATTTTCAATTTGGAGTATCGAGATGTCGAAAGTACCACCACCCAGATCGTATACAGCGATGGTTTCGGGTCCGTTTTGAGTTCCTGATTTTCCCATGCCATAAGCGAGACTCGCCGCTGTAGGCTCGTTGATGATTCTTAACACATCGAGCCCCGCCAGCTTTCCAGCATCTCTCGTCGCCTGACGTTGGGCATCGTTGAAATAGGCCGGCACTGTAATTACCGCCTTATTGACTGGCGTCTTGAGGATATGCTCCGCCCTTTTTTTCAGCTCTTTCAAAATCAAGGAAGACAATTCCACCGGAGAGTAAAATTGATCATCCATGCGAACTTTCACCAGCGATTCGGTATCGTCGTCAATCACCTGATAAGAAAAGAAGGAGGCATTGTCCTTGATGTCGTTGTAGCTTTTTCCCATCAAACGCTTGGCCGAAAAAATAGTGCGTTCGGGATGAGTGAGCAAGTGCTTTTTCGCTTCTTCCCCCACCACCACGTTGCCGGCTTCGTCAAAATAAATCACTGATGGCACCAAAGCCGTGGCATTGTGTTCCCTCAACGCTACCGGCTGCAGTGTTTCGGGATGAATCACTGCAATCAGGCTATTGGTTGTACCCAAATCTATGCCCACAATCATTTCTTCTTTCTGTAAACTTCCTGTTGCGATGTTGATGCCAATGGTTGCCATGTCTGTGTTTTATTAAGAACCGCAAAGGTAATCAGAAAACATAGGGATTGCATCGCTGCAAAAGAGCGTGTGCTGTTTACAATGAATTATTTCTTATTTCGTCAATAATCTAACTGCAGCATTACTTTGTTGCAGGGCCACCCATCATCAACCAGTCAAAAAAAATTAGCCGATCCTGATTTCTGTACAAATGCAATCGCGGTTAGCGCATCAAGTACATTTTTCCATATCCTTTGTTGAAGAATTTATCGGTCTGTTCTCCATCTGAAGTGAATTTATCCAAACTGCGGCCATTGAGGTTGGTGAGTACCCGGTAGAGATACACACCATTGGCCAGTCTGTCGCCAAAACGGTCGGTGCCATCCCATTTGTACTCGGTGATATTGCGCCCGATATGAATCGGCCCCAACTCATCCTTGGTAATTTCACGTACCACCTTACCCGTCACCGTTAGAATCTGAATCCTGATGTTCTGAGGCACCTGGCTTCCAGTTACCGTAAATACGAATGCGGTGGAAGTGGTGAATGGATTAGGGTAATTGAGCATGTTGGATATCATCGGTTTGTTGATGACACTGAACATCACATGATAGTCGAGCTCTCCGGCCTTGTTGCCCACCACATCTTTTCCGGTAACAATCAGTTCATATTCTCCGTCTTCGGGGAAATAGGGCATAAACTCAAGACTGGCGGCATTTTCGCCTGTACTTAAATCGGCAGGGTGAAACCTCAGGGTGTCGCCAAAATGGTACGTGTGTAAAGATTGGTCGGGATATCTCACCTGCAGGCTGATCAGCGAAGTATCGTTGAGCGCCAGGAAACGACTTTCATCTTTCAGCTTGATCATCACCTGTGGTTTTGAAGAAACGATATCCTTGTTGAGAATATGCACCCCATCAAAAGTGACATCGAGCAAAGGATGATATTTGTCGGCACGCACATAGAAAGTCTTGTAAAGAATATTGTTGAAATGATATTGCTCAGGCTGGTCGTTGTCGGGGTTGAATTCCACAAACAAAGTATTGATACCAACAAGTCCGCGTGTATCCAACGCATAGGTGACGTTGAGCGTATCTCCTGTAGTCAAAGCCTTGCGCTTGGGGATATCGATTTCATGGGTCACGTTCTGTTGGTCGGTTACAATGAATTTCACTTTGATGAGACTATCGAAGGCCACATCGCTGATGTTTTTGAACGCCAGTTTGAAATCGAGGGGTTGCCCCTGCTCTACCGTATCTGCAGCACTGAACAGCACACCAGGCGCCACAGCGCCCTCAGGAACCAATACCGCATTGATTCTCAAATAACGGAGCTGGTCGGGTGTAAGATAACGTTCATCCTTAGACTGAACATTTAATTTGATGTATGGATATACAGCCGCATCAACGAAACTGAGTGAAGTATCCTGTGCGGGATAAAGGGTGGCCAAAGGATCTATGGTTCCATTGGCGCGAACCCCCAACACATTTACCTTGACTGTATCAGCCGGTGTAGGATCTGCGGAACCTCCTCTCCAATGCAGCGAAGTCCAGCTTCTTGCCGGGCCAAACACCGGCGAGGCGATTGTTCCTTGCGAACTGATGGTAGGCAGATTGAAGGTTTCGTCAACATAAGATGAGTCTTCGGGCCCCATCACTTGCGTAGCCGCATAATCGGCTCTGCCCTTTCGGAAGAAATAAAGGAAAGGAAGATTGCGGTTGAAACTGTCGATTTGTGTAAATCCGATGGATTTGAGTTTATGGTAAAGCGAACGGCCGGATCCGAGTGAAAGCGTGTCGTTCATCCACTGATTGATGAAAGAGTTGTTGGATAGTTTATTGCCCAGATTGGTGATGGCTACATACATGCCATCCGGAATGGAATCAATGAAATCCATTGCATTTTTCCGATAAACCGGATTGTTGTAAGGGAATTCAAAAAACCTTCTGGCCGTATCCTGGATTCCCGTGTTTCGGCATACCCTGTAACTTCCAAAACGGCCGTTGGAGGCCGACACGTTGTAGTTTCTCCAGGGCATGAGCGTGGCGGTGTCGAATACATAAAACTGTAAAGCGTTGTAAACGCAGCCATACAATTCCAACTCGTTGAAATCGAGATTGACATTGATACGGTCATAATCGAAATAAGGATAAAGACCGGTTCTGATGATCAGATTTTTAGGCTCCTGGCGGAAATGCCAATTTCTGTCGGCGGCCAATTCGATGTCGCTGAATGTTGATTTCAGGTGCTGGAAATAATGCGATTGATTGAAGCCTGCCGAACTTGAGGGCAGATAGATAAAGGAAGAGGAATTCCAGATCAGCTGGGCGCCGTTGCGGGGCACCATGGCCACTCTCCAGTAATAGACCGTACTATCGGTAAGGGTAAGTCCCGTAGGGGTGAACTCCACCAATCCACCCGGTCCGCTTTGGTTATAAGTTTTTTTGAAAGAGGAGTTGAACAGTTCTGTGGTATCCAGCTCCAGGGTGTAGTCGCGTATGCCGCTGAGGGGATTGGCTGTACTGGCCTCAAACTTGATATCGGGTCTGTTGACGATGGCAAAATGATAAGGGTAAACAGGTCGCAATTCGTCTTCAAAAATGTAAAAATCTTTGGTCAGCGTGTTGTTGGTTTCATAAAGCTCATCAATTCGGGAAGTGGCATCCAGCGCGATGACCAGCTGATTCAAGCCTTTGTCGGTATTGGGATTGATGGGCACAGTAAGCTCAATGGAATCAACACTTTTGATGGTAGCGATGGTTTGATTATACAGCACCCTGATGGTATCATTAGGGAGTTTACGCTTCACCGTTACCACCATGGAATCGCCGATGGCCTTGCCGATGTTGAGCATTTTTATTTTGACATTGAAATCATTGTCGGCCACAGAGATGATGTTGGGCGTGATTTTCACCTGCGGATCTTCAATCACATAATCAGGTTTTCCAAATGTGTTGATCTTGAGTGCAGGATCGCCATGCAGATTGATTTCTTCGAGATGTATGCGGGTAAAGAAATCAAGACCGGCATTGGAGCCACCCAGGGAAGCCGTAAGACTTTTGATCTGATTGCCGATGGTGTTGCCATACATCGTTTTGGAAAAGTTCGTATACAAGGCCGTATTGTAAAAATTGAGGAAGGGCGGGATGCCAAAATGTGTGTCGGCTAAAAAGCCGATGCTGCCTCTTTCGTGGGCCAACACATATTTTTCCGATAAAGTGAGATTGCCATTCAGGCGCAGCGGGTCGAAAATGTAGTAATTACCGGCACTGCAGCCGCTGACATTAAAGAAGGGATATTTTCCGGCGTTTTGATAAATATCGGGATTGCTGAGGTTGAACTCGAAAGTGTTGGCGGAAGAATGGCCGAAATACCCCACGAAGCCCAGTCCTTCATTGAAGAGCTGCTCGATCCTGTCGCTGCTTGCCTGCTGTATGGCACCGGTGGATGTTTTGGTAAACGTTTCCACATGACCGCCAAAAAGTGTATCCTCTGCAGTCACCTTGTAACCGTTCATGTAGCTTTTGAAGGTCTGGTTTTCTGTGCTGTCCTTGCCTCCCACCACATGGATGATGTTTTTCATCCAGGCTTTCTGGTCAATCAAAGGCGAAGGTGTTTGTTGTGTGTTTTCATACTCCTGCATTTTGGCTAGATAATTGGCCACTTCCAGCGGGGTGATGGCCGCTAGTCGACCTACAGGAATCACCGGTTGTGTGATGCCTGGCTCAGAAACGAGCAACACATCCGAAGCGGGCCAGCCAAAGGTGGTCACCAGATTCAGCTGATCGGCAACCGGATTGGATTCGTTCTGACGCTGCTCGGCATAATTGACGCCTCTGCCGATGATGAAAACATAATCGGGATTGGTGGTAAAATTACTTTCAGCAAAACGTACAAAATCTCTTACCGCAGCAGGATGATGCTTGATGCCAAAACCAAACTGATCGGTCAGTTCATTGATGTCGTATACTTTTGCCTGATAGCCACCGCCTGCTATCGAACTTCTGTAAGCACGATATTGTTCCACATAGTTGTTGCCATTGCCATCATCCCATAAACGCGGATGACTGATGATCAAATAATTCCCCTGCTGGGCGGCCACATGATAATCGACAAAATTCCTTTGCTGCAAAGCGTTCACCGCATAACTGTTCTCTTGATTCAGTAACATGAATTTGCGTTGTGTTGCAGAAGATGGCAGCACAAACTTTACTTTGCCGGGCGTGGAATTGATTTCGCCCAGATACCTAAGACCATTGGTCAGGTCGTATAAAACCGGTGCTGCAGTTCCATAATTGAAATTGTCGATCACCAGGTAATTGCCTGTGGCAGATGGCTCAAGTGCGAAATTGAAAAAACGGCTGTTGTTGAAATTGAAAGCGGCCGGATAGGTGATGCCGATGCTGGCCACCACCATCCTGTCGAAAGTATTGGTGGAATTGCCATTGACAAAAACCTGCAAATTGTTGTTGGCAGGAATCAGCGAAAGTGGAAGGTTATTGAAACTGGATCTGGTATAATCGAAATAAGGGAGATTGACCGGACTGCCATAAGGGGCGGCGGTGATTTCTGTTTGACCCAGCTTTACAATCAGGTCGCGGTTGTTGGGGGCCGCTCCCGCTGCATTGATGCGGAGAGAAAAATTATTGACCGGACCGCCGGTGTAGGTATTCAGGCCAGCAAACTCTTTCAGCAAATCGCAACAAGGCTGGATGAAATTGCTCGACCAGCCTTCGGCCGGATCGTAAGATGAAGAGTAAACATATTCCCCTACCGGCTTGGCCTCACCCCTGTTGATCTGATTGTTGAAATAATAATTCAGTTCTCGCAGGTAATAGGCATCTGGAGTGGCATTGCTGGGTGCCGTGTTGGTCGCATTCAGAAAACGAAGATTGTTGCCCGATGTGTTGACGGTAAGAAAATAAGCGACCGTATCCGTTTCAAGGCTGTAGCGGTCGGCCAGCTGAAAATCGGCCTGACGGTAAAGTGTCTTGTCGGGCTTGCCATCATTCATCTCTCCCCAGAATTCGATATAATCGGAAGCACCTAAAACGGCATGACTAACGGAAGTATACAAACGAACTTCCTGTCCGTTGCGCCAAAGCTGAAAATCATCGGCATTCACATTGCCCAAACCTGCAGATTGCAGCACAGCCTGCGGAATTCGGCAAAGCGTATCCTTAGCCAGCCTGAATTTATAATAGGTTTTGGAATAGTCGATCCAGCTGTTGTTGAATTGGGCATTAGATTGATAGCCCATAAAGAGCAACAAGACAATCAACCATTTTTTTATCGTAGACAGTTGCATGGGCATCAGTTTTCTTTTCTTTTGATAAGGTTCAGTTTCAAGGAGAAAATATGGGTATACAAAGGATTTTCCTGATTGGCCAGATTGGTGAACGCATAATCGATGGTCACATTCTTGTATTTGAAACCGGCACCGATACAGGGTTGAAAAATCCATACACGGCGCTGGTTGAGCGTATCGGCATCGGCCAACGCGCGCTGAAAGTTGGTAACTCCTGCGCGCACAAAAAACTGTTTGAGGTAGCCGGCTTCAACGCCGAGATGCGGATCGATGCTGATGGCACTGCTGATGAGTGTGTTTCGTTTGCCATCAAAGGTGAAATCCAGATCAGCCTCTCCCATCACGTTGAAATCCTTGTTGATATCGTAGTTATAGGCTCCGCCGAAAATCAACCTTGGAGCGGTCATCTCTGTGGAATTGACCGGGATGTCGTTTTTAGTGAGGTAGAGCGCTTGTTTTTCGCGGTCGGTGAATTTGAAGGACCAGGCGTTGAACGTAGTGGTGATGTCTCGGGCCACCACAGAGGCTCTCCAATTTTTTCCGTTGATGCTGGCCGAAGCGTCGATACCAAAGCCCAGGGCATGAGCGAAAGAACCCACTTTTCTGTAAATGATTTTGGCGTTGCCACCCAGATCAACCTGATACCCTTTTATTTTTTTAAATGTTTGGGCATAAGAAAAAAGAAAAGCATAATCGGCCGAGGAAAAAGTCTGGATGTTGTTGTAATTGATACTGCCATCGGGCTCTACCAAAAATAATGTGTTGGGAATGTCATCCACGGCAAAACGAAGCATCGAAAATCCGAGCGTGCGTTTGTTGTTGTCTACAGGTAAAGCGATGGCTGCATAATCGTATTTGGCGATGCCGGCAAAATAATCGGCATGCATCAGCGACAATTGAGGATGGTCTTTTACTTCCAGCAAGCGCGATGGATTCCAGTAGCCGGCCGACACATCATTCACTGCCGCCACCTGCGCATTGCCCATGGCCAAACCTCTCGCCCCCGCACCGATGTTCAAAAATTCATTAGAATATTTTCGGAATTGGGCGAAACTGTTGATTAGCATCAAAGAAAAGAAGATCAGTAAGATGATAGATCTTGGGTACAAGCGAGAAAAAATTCGGACAGCGTCATTCTTTATATGAATGCGCTGACCTTTCGGCTTTTTTGGGAGCATATGGTATTCTTTGGCTGGTTTCAAATTTACGGCGAAATTGTTTCTGTGTAAAGGGATAAATAAAGATTAGTTGGGGAATTCAGGACGGGTTTCCAAGGTTTCATCAGTTTGAGAAGATTCAGCCCTGACTGCTGGCAGAAAAGAATTTCAGCAGTTGGCCGATGGATTCTATTGTATACGCCTTGGCTCCTCCCCTCATTTCATTTATATTTTTTTACATTTGCGCTTCACACTTTATACTATACCATGAACCCACTGATCAAAGAATTGCAATGGAGAGGAATGATTCAGGACATCATGCCCGGAACCGAGGAACAATTGAACAAGGAAATGACCACCGCTTATGTGGGTTTTGATCCTACTGCAGACAGTTTACATATCGGCAGTCTTGTGCCTATATTGCTATTGGTGCATTTGCAAAAAGCCGGACATAAACCGGTAGCCCTGGTGGGCGGAGCCACAGGCATGGTGGGTGATCCGAGCGGTAAAAGTGAAGAACGCAACATGCTCAGTATCGAAGAGCTCAATAAAAATGTGATTGGTGTAAGATCTCAGCTAGAGCAATTCCTCAATTTCGATAAAATTTTGCCCAATGCCGCCGAACTGGTGAACAATTTCGATTGGTTTAAAAACATCAGTTTTCTCGACTTCATCAGAGATGCCGGAAAGCATATCACCGTCAATTACATGATGGCCAAAGACAGTGTGAAGAAAAGACTGGAAGGAGAAAACGGTATGTCATTCACCGAATTCACTTATCAGCTGGTGCAGGGCTACGATTTCTATTGGCTCTACAACAACATGAACTGCAAACTGCAAATGGGAGGCAGCGACCAATGGGGAAATATCGTTACCGGTACCGAACTGATCAGAAGAAAAAATGGTGGCGAGGCCTTTGCCTTTACCTGTCCGCTCATCAAGAAATCGGATGGCGGAAAATTCGGCAAAACAGAAAAGGGAAACATCTGGCTCGACCCTCAAAGGACCTCTCCTTATCAGTTCTATCAGTTCTGGCTCAACGCTACGGATGCGGATGCAGAAGGATGGATAAAAATTTTTACTTTCCTGGATGAAACTACAATTCATGAGCTGACAGCGCAACATCACCTTCAACCTTCCGAACGTATCTTACAGAAACGACTGGCCGAAGAGCTCACACGTTTTGTACATGGACAAGAAGAACTCGACAAAGCCATTGAAACCACGCAGAAACTGTTCGCCAATACCAAAGCACCCGCCAGTGCATTGAGTATAGCAGATCTGGAAAGTATTGAAGGTATCGTAAGAACGAATTATCCAATTGCTAAAATAAACGAAGGCACCGATGCTCTCAGCTTTCTCTCCGAAAACAATATTTTTGACAGCAAAGGTGCTGCCCGAAAAATGATTCAAAACGGTGGTGTGAGCATCAACCGCGAAAAACTCACCGACCCGCAAAGCATCATCAACAGCGATAAATTATTACACAACAAATTCATTTTGGTGCAAGTGGGTAAGAAAAATTATTATCTGGTAGAGGTTGAATAACGATTAACGTTTGTGGTTTGTGGTTTGTGGTTTGTGGTTTGTCATTCATCAAATTTTCAAATCATCTCATTACCACATTACCACACTAGCATTTTAACTAATTGTCACAGTTTCCATTTCAAACATAAATTAATCACTCTGCCATCGATGGGAGCCCAAAGTGTATTAAACTGCGGATGGGTGATGCTTCCCGTGTAGAGCTTTTCCACTTTGCTTTGACGATAATCGAGAAGATTTTCGCCGTTGAGTACCAACAGAAAATGTTTATTGAGGGCTACAGAAGCCATGGCCGCCATGAAGAAATAATCGGGCGTCTTTGTGTTATTCTCACGGTATTGAAATCCATTGTAAGAGCCTTCAAGTCCAATCCTGAATTTCTCGTCCCACTCTTTCACTGCGGTGAACGCCGCCCTGTATTTTGGGGTATAAGGCATAAATTGATTTGAGTTTAAGTAAGTCCTTAAGGTTGAGGTGTAAGTGAATCCCGTATAGAGTTCAAGTTCATCCATATGAAGCCGCACATAAGTATCAAAACCTTTACTCAGCAAGGGTTTGGCGGCATTGCGAAAGTCTATTTCACCATTGGTCATATAAGTGGCTACGAGTGGATGTTCGATCTGCGTCAAAAAAAATGATTGGTTGATGAACAGGTCATTTTCTTCATCCCATTTTTTCTTGTAGTTGATTTCAGCATTATATCCCATGGCACGTTCGGCATGAACAGTGGCATCTATGGGTCTTATTTTCTCTAAGGGTGTTGTTGTAAGTTGCGGTGCCAAAGCATCCGGCGTCTTATAACTGGCTCCCAAGCCCAGTCTGCATCCAAATGATTTTCCCAAAGCGCGTACCCAGGCGAGGTGCGGTAAAAGGAAATTGCCATAATTGCCATGCAGGTCATTTCTCAAACCGGCTTCCAGCGTATTGCGTTCATTGAAATTGTAATTGTACAAGGCAAAAACGCCCATCGTATGCTGCTTTGTGTTGGTCAGCAACACCGGTGCGCTTTCTTTCAGGATATCGAATTGTTTGGCGGTGAAATTAAGTCCGGCCACCCAACTGCCCCCTTTTTTAAATCTTGCCTCCCTGGCGAAATACAATTCGTGGTATTGATCCTGCTGTCTTCCGTAAAAATGAGTTTCGGATCCGTAACTGCCTCTGGTAAAATTGCTGTAAGAAGAACGGAAAGTGAAGCGATATCTTTCTTTTATCTTTCTTTCGACACTGAAGGCTGCGCTGTGCCGAATGATGCTATTGGCCTCTATATATTGATGCACATTATCTTGTTGCTGCCTGAGTACCTGCATGTCGCCCCCGCTCCTGTCTTCGGTGGTAAGCGTGTAGCCGGCACTGATGGATGTTTTACTGTCAGGGTATAAAAATATTTTTGGATGGAAGACAAATGAACGAACACGCGACACATCCGAAAGCCCGTCGCCATCCACATCCTTTTCCTGCTGGCGGGTAAAGCCACTATAGAGGGTGTAGCCCGCCTTTTTTTTCCGCTGCGACAGATAGGCATTCACGTTAGACTCATTCAGTGTGGTTTGATTGAGCGTGACCACCGCTTCTCTTTTCATTTTTGGCTCTTTGGAAATGAGGTTCACCAATCCGCCAATGGCACCGCCGCCGTATAAGGTGGAGGCCGATCCTTTGACCAGTTCAATCTGTTTGAGGTCGAGGGGTGGAATACTGAGGATGCCAAAACCACCACTGAAGCCATCATATAGGGGAAGTCCGTCCCGGAGAATTTGCGTATATCTGCCCTCAAGTCCCTGAATACGCACATTGGCGTCGCCGCTCACGGCACTGGTTTGCTGAATCTGAATACCGCTGATATCGCCAATCAAACTGCCGATGCCCGATGGTTTGATGGTGCTTTCTTCATTCAGTTCTTCCTGGTCGAGCACCTCTACTTTGATGGGCGCATATTCTATGCGTTGGTTGGAGCGCAAAGAATGAACTATGACCGCATCGTAAACGGTTTGCAGCTCGATTGCCTTTTTCATTTTCAACACAAACACACCGCTCAATGGAAATTGCAATTGAACAGTATCAATCAAATAACCCACAGAAGAAACGATTAGCCGATGTGTACCCTGCAAATTGAGTTTGGCCATGCCAGCAGTATCTGCAAAAACTCCACTGTTGCTCGCCCATTGCACTGCGGCGAAAGGAATATTTTCTCCCGATTCTTCAGCAATAATTTTTATGAGGGATGATTGCTGCGCCCGGCTGCCGAAACAGCACATCAAAAAAAATGCAAATAATATCTTTTTCATCAGTAGATGGATGGTTTTGGCCTGCGCAAATTTGGGCTTTTATCTTTATTGATTTGATACTTTAACATATTCGGCCCAAGATTTCTGCCATCTTCAAAGCGCAAGAAGTAGCGATATGCTCAGGAATCTATGCACTTCATCTTCTGTATTCCTGACCATGGATAAAAAATTACAGCAAAATATTTGTGTGCAAATGATAAACCCTTATTTTTGCCATCCCAAATTTTGGGAAAGTGATTGGGTTATGGTGTAACGGTAGCACTACAGATTTTGATTCTGTCTGTCTAGGTTCGAATCCTGGTAACCCAACAAACAAAATCCCCCCGAGTTCTCGGGGGGATTTTGCGTTTATTGCGCTTAACTTGACTATTCCGCTTTTGCTGATAACTTCTTTGATGTAATATTTTGATTTGAATTGCACCTCAACTACCAGCCATTCAATCAATATAATTTAAAAAAACTCATCAAAACTCCATGCTATCTAACAAGCACATTACACCATCTATTATTATATCACCAAATCATCATTTTACTTCACTAACTCCGCAATCACTTCACCTACGCATCCATTGGGCATTTGAATATCGAGCATGGCGGCCAGCGTTGGAGCGATGTCGCTCATGTGCACCTCACGATACGTGCGGCCCTGTTTGATGCCTGTACCGAAAAACACCAGTGGTATATGGGCATCGTAAGGATTCCATAAACCGTGTGTGGTTCCTTTACCACTGCCTTCGAGCCAGGCCGGGTTGGGTATGTATTGAAAATCGCCACTGCGTTTGGGATAGTAACTGTTTTTAAGCATGGTGATGATGATTGCAGGCAATGAAGCCTCTTCTATATGTTGCAGATCAACCGCATGAGAAATGTAGCTTTTTTGTTCGAGCAAACGGACAAGATTATCGGAAAAGTCGTTTGTGCTGCCCGAGACGGCATTGTTTGTAGCATGTTTGCCTACATAGAGCTGAGAATTTTCGATATGGTCGATTTTGGATGCATAAACACTTAAAGCTGACAAGCTATCATTCAATTCCTTCATCAGATCTTTGGGTTCATAATGACCCGAAGGGATTTTCTTTTGCGCCATGTACTCCGGATTGTGTGCCACACCATGATCGGCAGTAAGGAAAAACAGATAATTGCCCTTGCCTATTTTTTCATCCAGCATTTTTAAAAACGATTCAATGTCACGGTCGAGGCGGAGATAAGTGTCTTCGATTTCAACCGCATTGGGACCAAATGTATGTCCAATATAGTCTGTGGAAGAAAGGCTTACAGCCAGAAAATCGGTGACGCCATTGGCTCCGAGTTTTTCCTTGTCGATGGCCGCTGCAGCAAATTGCAGCGTGTAAGTGTTACCGAAAGGTGTAAACCGGAAGGCGCGGTATTTTTTTTCGGTGATGTTTTTGAGGTGATAAGGGAAGGTATCGGTTTTGATGCCTGGAATATTGCCTTCAAATGGTTCCTCATCCAAAGTACTGAGATCGTAGAGATCTTCAGGTAAGATAGTGTTCCAATCCCTGGACATGTACTGGTCCGGTAGTTTTTGACCATTAAACTCCTTCACCCAGTTGGGCAAGTTGTTCATATAAAAACTGCTGCTGATCATGATGCCTTCTTTGTCATCAAACCAATAGGCGGCATTGGCGGTATGTCCGGCAGGCAGTATGGCTCCTCTGTCTTTCAATGAGATGCCAATCACTTTGCTTTTGAAATTATTACTCAAACGAAGCTGATCGCCGATGGTGGTGGTCAGCATGTTTCTTGGACTCATTTTTCCCGATTCATTGTCGCTTCCTATGCCAGTTACTGCTGCATCATCGGTACAATACACCAGCTTGTCGGTTGCTCTGTCGTACCAGTTGTTGCCTACAATTCCATGTATCGCCGGCAACGAACCTGTATAAATGCCTGTATGACCTACAGCGGTATACGTGGGCAGATGAGAGATCATTGCATTATCGCAACTGAAGCCTTCACCCAGCAATCTCCTGAAGCCACCGGAGCCGTAAAGACGCTTGTATTTATAGAGATAATCCCATCGCATCTGATCTACAACCAAACCCACAACCAGCTTGGGTTGTACGGCATGCTCTTTTTTTTCGACCGGCTTTTTTTGTGCAAAGGATGCGAAAGAAAATGCAGAAAGAATGGCGATAAAAACAATAGACCTCTTGTTCATATGCAATTTGTTTTGCGCAAAGATAACTCCAAAATCGAGCCCGCAACGAAACGGTTTTCTCTTACTCAGGTGTCTGCAATTAAAGGCAAAGGCTTATTTTTGCGGCAAATTAAAACGACTCACCCAAAAATTTACTTCAATGGATGTATTTGAGAAACTCGTAAAAGACGGTGGACCTATTGGTCAGCATATGGACAGAGCCCATGGATATTTCGCATTTCCTAAACTGGAAGGCGAGTTGGGACCTCATATGTCCTTTCGTGGAAAGGATATGATTGTCTGGAGTTTGAACAATTATCTGGGTTTGGTCAACCATCCCGAAGTAAGAAAAGTAGATGCCGAAGCTGCCGCCAAATATGGCATGGGCAACCCGATGGGCGCCCGAATGATGAGTGGCAACACCACCCAGCATGAGGAATTGGAAAGGGTCATCAGTCAGTTTGTAAGCAGAGAAGACACCATGTTGCTCAATTTCGGCTATCAGGGTATCATGAGCTGTATCGATGCGCTGGTAAACAGAAGAGACGTGATTGTGTACGATGCGGAAGCACATGCTTGCATTGTGGATGGCGTTCGATTGCATATGGGCCATCGTTATGCTTTCAAACACAACGACATCTCAGATTGCGAAAAACAACTGCAAAGAGCCACAGAACTGGCCAACAAACAAGGTGGCGGCATTCTGGTCATCACCGAAGGTGTTTTCGGCATGGATGGCGAACAGGGCATTTTGAAAGAAATTGTCGCTTTGAAGGAAAAATATGAATTCAGGATTTTGATTGACGATGCTCACGGTTTCGGCTACATGGGCCCAACAGGAGCCGGTGCGGATGAAGCCCAGGGTTGTCAGGCCGGCATCGATCTGTATTTTTCTACTTTCGTGAAAAGCATGGGCAGCATCGGTGCATTCATCAGCGGTCCCAAAGCTGTGATCAAATACCTGCGTTACAATACACGCTCACAGATTTTCGCCAAAAGCTTGCCACTGCTCATTGTGGAAGGCATGCTCAAAAGAATGGAAATGACCATCAACATGCCCGAACTGCGTAAACAACTTTGGGACAATGTGGCGCGCCTTCAAAACGGATTGAAAGAAAGAGGCTTCGACATCGGCAACACCAATTCACCGGTAACCCCTATCTACATGAAAGGTGATGTGCCCGAAGCTACACAGATGGTGATGGACCTCAGAGAGAATTATCATATTTTCTGCAGTATCGTCGTCTATCCTGTAATTCCAAAAGGTGATATCATTTACCGTTTGATACCCACAGCGGCTCATAGTTTTGAAGATGTTGACAACACTTTGAAAGCATTCGAAGAAACCAAGAAGAAATTGGATGCGGGAATGTACAAGGCCGCGCAGATTCCGGATATGGCAGAGAAGATGTAAGCGGTTCAATAGTTCATCTTGTTCAATGAGTTCAATGTTTTCAATGATTTTGACTTGTTCAATAAGTTTGATTTGTTCAAAGGGTTTTAAGTAGTTTCTTTACTCCATCATTTGAACGTATCCAACTCCTGCCGGCATGTAGACACGCAACCTTTTGAACAAATCCTATCGAACTTTTACTTTTTCTCTCACAAAATAAACAATTACGCCTGTTCCTGCCACAACCAAAAAGGTGATGATGATGGGCAGACCGGTAGAAAGGAATACCAGCATCCACATAACAATCGCCAGGATCACCGGCAAAGGATATAAAGGCATTTTAAAGGGCAATGATGATACATTGCCTTTTCTTTTTCGCAACATCACCACTCCAATCGCCTGTCCTATAAACTGCACCATGATGCGCATGGCCAGTATGGCGCTGATCACTTCCTTCATCTTGAAGAGTAAACTGAACACAAAAGCGATACCGCATAAAACCAACAATGATACATAGGGGAAGTTTTTAGTGGGATGCAATTTTCCGAATGCCTTAATGAAAGCACCATTCACTGCTGCGGCATAGGGCACCCTGGAATAACCCAACAGCACCGCAAACAAAGAGGCCAGTGCCACCCACAAAATCATGACTGTAGCCACAGTGGCGGCCGTCTTTCCATACAATCTTTCAAAAAAAATACTGATGACAAACGGCTCTCGACCACTGTCCTGCCACATTTTTATTTCCGTCCAGGGAATCACGCTGGTCACACTCAGATTCATCAGCAGATAAAGTACGGCAATCCCGATAACAGAAATAAACATGCTGCGGGGAATGTTTTTTTGAGGATTCGCAATCTCTCCACCCAAATGACAAACATTGTAATAACCTAGATAAGAATAAATGGTTTTCACACAAGCTTGACCAAATGCAAAAGATACCAATACATTCAGGCTGAATGAGGCATTGATGGATTGTAACGGTTGGAGTATTTGTCCATGAGCAATTCCGCCAAAAATGATCCAGCCCAAGGTGGCAATCACGCCCACCCATAGCATCACGCCTATTTTACCGATGCTTTCAATTTTTCGGTAAAGTAAAAATGTGATGAGTAGGATCACTGCGCCAGATACCATTTTTTGCTGCCATACATGCATGCCCGGTTCCAGATAAAGGAAGTAGGTGGCAAAACCAATCGCCGCAGAAGCCGCCACTAAGGGCGCCTGAATGATGGTTTGCCATACATATAAAAAACTCATCAGCTTGCCGGCTGTTTTTTCCTTTCCATATGCCTCGCTAAGAAAATTAAAACTTCCTCCCGCCAAAGGATAAGCGGCTCCCAGCTCACTCCAGATCATGGCATCCACCAGCGACAGCAATGCTCCTGCCAACCAGGCATACAGAAACATTCCGCCCACATAACCGATAACAATCGGCAAGGTGACAAACGGCCCTATGCCCACCATGTCGATCATGTTGAGCGTGGTGGATTGAAACAGGTTTAAGGAACGTCGAAGCATGATGCAAGTTTACAGGTTTTCGGGTTTACAGGTTTTGTGTATACGGCTTGAAGAATTAAGTTTGTTGGGGATGTATAACCACCAGCCGGCATAAACCTTTCCGCTTTATTTTTGTTATCTATTCTATCACACCAAACTTTATTGATGCAAAAGATAGTTGTTGCTGTAACAGGAGCCAGCGGCTCAATTTATGCCAAAATTCTGATCGAGAAATTAATTCGCATGAACGATCAGATTGGCGAATTGTCGTTGCTCATGACCGAAAACGCCAAAACCGTTTGGGCAACCGAGCTTGATGACAAAAGCTATGAAAATCTTCCGGTGAAATATTATGGCCGTCAGGATTTCCATGCCCCTTTCGCCTCGGGTTCGGGCCAATACGATTGCATGATTGCGATTCCCTGCTCGATGGGCACTTTAGGGCGCATAGCCTCTGGCGTGTCCGACGACCTCATCACCCGCGCTGCAGATGTGATGCTAAAGGAAAGGAAAAAACTGATTCTGGTGGCGAGAGAAACGCCTTACAATCTTATTCATATTAAAAACATGGAGACCATCACCCTTGCAGGCGGCATCGTTTGTCCGGCCACACCTTCATTCTACAGCCGTCCACAAACAATTGAGCAGGTGGCGGCTACGGTAGTGGATCGGGTTATCCATCTAGCAGGACTCCAAACGGATAGCTTTAGCTGGGGAAAAGAATAGACTAATAGATAGCCTGATGGTGATAGATGAGGAGAGGAAAAGGAAGTGGTCATAAAGATCGAAAATGCTTCAGCTTTATTTTCTCCTGGCCAGTTCGTGCAACAATTGCCACTGATGGTCGATGGTTTGCTTCAAATAGCCAATCTCTGATTTTTGACTTTCAATGACTTCCTTGCAAAGGTCTTTCTTATCCAACTCTTTTGATTTGTTGACCTGCACCGGAAACACGGTATCGTAAGTTGATTTTTCAATGGTTTCCACTTCCACCCCCAAGGCTTCGGCAATTTCCCTTAATGTATATTTATTTACACTTCCCGTGCGCTCCAAGTGAGAAATCAGTGACCGGGTCTTGCCAATTTTAAAGGCCAACTCTTCCTGGTTCATGCCCTTCAAAGCTCTTATCCTTCTGATTTTGTGCCCCAGGTGCTCTTCAATTTGCTTATGCTTTACCATAATTGCAATTAACACAATAAATGGTTGCCTAAAGATGAATTAATTAGCAAATGGAGAATTTGAAAATATGATTTTTTATGATTCTACTCATAATCTTAAACAAGACATAAAAAATCATCATCCCCGACTAAATATCATCTTAAATCGACCACTTCAACCCCGGGGAATTTCTTGGTGTCGAATACGAAAGTATCATCGGTGATTGCAGCGCCTGTCTTCATATTGCTCACACTATATACAAACTTGTTGCCATTTTTCTCCATCACTTTGGTGGACATGATGGCGCCTTTTTCGATATGCAGCAACACCTTGAAAAAAGGCTTTGACTTGTCGATAGGTGTGAGTTCTATTTCCTGTGCATTTTTACCCCCTTCTTTCACGATGCCATTGAGTTTATAAAGAAAATCCTTGTCGTAGAAATTGGTAAAGAGTTTTTGCGGAGTGATGGAATTGGCGGAAGGATCCACTTTGCTGATGGTCACTTCATTGGCTGCTTTTTCGTAACTCCAGATATTGGCGCCATCACAAAACATTTCCTGGCCGGTTAAACTCACCCTGTATTTGGTGCCCTTCATATAAACAGTTCCGGATTTATTACCTAAGCTCTTTCCGGTGGCATTTTCCATCTTCAATTGGAAGCTGGCCTGAACCGTCTTATAGCTTTTGAATTTGGCACTAACCGCATCCAAAATCTTTTTGGCTTCAGGATCGCTTTGGCCCATTCCTTTGGGAGGTTGAGCAGAAGCACAAAAAATGACCATAACAACAAACAAAACAGAAAAAATCTTTTTCATGGATAATATTTTCATTTCGGCGCAAAGATAAAGGTTGTAAGGTTAAGGATAACCATGGCTTCAATTGAGTTTAGCATTAGTTTAAAAGATGTAAAAGAAATAACATTTGTGAATTCAGCTGATGGGCATCTCGGGCCCTTTTCCGTATTTACATTAGCCCATCAATTTATCAATCCTTTTCCTAAATTTGTCGGCTATGGCCAAATCTTCCGGAGAAACGCCGCTGATGCAGCAACACAACGCTATTAAAGCAAAATATCCTGATGCGATCTTATTGTTCAGGGTGGGTGATTTTTACGAAACATTCGGGCAGGATGCCATCAACGCAGCTGCCGTGCTGGGCATCACCCTTACCAAGAGAAACAATGGCAATTCCTCATCACTTGAGTTGGCCGGATTTCCGCATCATGCCCTAGACACTTACTTGCATAAGCTGGTGAAAGCCGGCTATCGTGTGGCCATCTGCGACCAGTTGGAAGATCCCAAAGCTGCCAAAGGCATTGTAAAAAGAGGCGTTACCGAACTGGTGACACCCGGCGTGGCGGTAAACGACAAATTGCTCGAACACAACAGCAACAACTTTCTGGCGTCCCTCCATTTCGACAATAACAAAAACGGCATTGCCTTTCTGGATATTTCCACCGGTGAATTTTTCATGGCGGAAGGCGACAAAGAATACATCGATAAATTGTTACAAAGCCTGCAACCCGCTGAAGTCGTTTTTCAGCGCAACCAGCAGAAATATTTCAAAGAGAATTTCGGCAGCAACTTCTTCACCTATCTGCTCGACGAATGGATATTCACCGATGCCTATGCCACCGAAAATCTGCTGAAACATTTTGGCACCCATAGCTTGAAAGGATTTGGCGTGGAAGACCTCTCCTCCGGCATCATCGCCGCTGGCGCCATTTTGCATTACCTCAAAGACACCGAACATCCGCACCTGCAGCACATCACTTCATTGCAGCGCATCAATCGCGATGAACATTTGTGGATGGACCGTTTCACCATACGCAACCTGGAGCTGATTTCGCATAACGAACAGGCACAAACGCTTTTTAAAACCATCAACCAAACCATCTCCCCCATGGGCGCCCGCCTGCTGAAAAGATGGATGCTGATGCCGCTCAATGACAGAACCCTGATCCAGGAAAGACTGGATGCGGTAGAAGCACTGATGGGTGACGCGGACAACAGAACGACCATCCTTCAGCATATCAAACTAGCCGGCGATGTAGAGAGACTGGCCGCCAAAGTGCCGCTCAAAAAAATCAATCCGCGCGAAGTGTTACAGGTAGCCAAAGGGCTACAGCAAGCCGAGCACCTGAAACAAATTTGTACCACTGCTGATAATACATATTTCAAACGACTGGGCGATGCCCTCAACCCATGCAGTTACATATTGGATAAAATCGTCCAGCAAATGGCAGAAAATCCACCTGCACAAACCAATAAAGGCGGTATGATCGGCACAGGCGTTCATGCCGAACTCGATGAGCTGAGAAACATCTCCAGCGGCGGCAAAAACTACCTGATTGAATTGCAGCAGCAAGAGATTCAAAACACCGGTATCTCCTCGCTCAAAATCAGCTTCAACAATGTATTTGGGTATTATCTGGAAGTCACCAATTTGCACAAATCCAAAGTTCCTGAAACATGGATCCGTAAACAGACACTGGCCAATGCCGAAAGGTACATCACACCCGAACTGAAAGTGTATGAGGAAAAGATTCTGGGTGCCGAAGAAAAAATCATCCAGATCGAGCAACAGCTTTTCAACGACCTGCTGAATGAATTGCAGGATTATATCTCTCCCATGCAGGTCAACGGGCATATCATGGCGGTGCTTGATGTGCTGAGTTGCTTTGCCAACAATGCCGTTCATTTCGATTATCACAAACCTACGTTGCATGAAGGCAAGGAGTTGTTGTTGAAAGACAGCCGCCATCCGGTGATTGAAAGAAACCTACCTGTTGGCGAAAGTTATATCACCAACGACATCACCTTAGACGACAACCAGCAACAGATCATCATCCTCACCGGACCGAACATGAGTGGTAAGAGCGCCATACTTCGCCAAACCGCACTGATCACCCTACTGGCCCACATGGGCAGTTTCGTTCCTGCCAAAGAAGCGCGCATACCCATCACCGATAAGATATTCACCCGTGTAGGCGCATCCGACAACCTGAGCGGAGGCGAAAGCACCTTCATGGTGGAAATGAATGAAACCGCCAGCATCATCAACAATCTCACCTCCAGAAGTTTGATTTTGCTCGATGAGATCGGCAGAGGTACTTCCACCTATGATGGCATTTCCATCGCCTGGAGCATTGCAGAATTCTTGCACGAATCGCCATTTCAACCCAAAACACTTTTCGCCACGCATTATCACGAGCTCAATGAGCTGGAAAACAGGTTTGCGCGCATCAAGAATTTCCATATCACCAACAAAGAAGTGGGCAATAAAGTGATTTTTCTCCGCAAATTGGCGGCAGGCGGAAGCACACACAGCTTCGGTATTCATGTGGCTCGGATGGCCGGCATGCCCCCCGCACTGATCAACAGGGCCAATGAAATCTTACAGCAACTTGAGCAAACCCGCGACAATTCAAATACGGCTTCATCACTCGAAAAATCCGTCAAAGAAATTGCAGGCCCGAAAGTGCAACTCAGCATTTTTGATGCCCACTCGGTGACCTTTGAAAACATCCGCCATCTGCTGGAAGACACAGATATCAACAGGCTAACGCCGGTAGAAGCATTGCTCAAGCTGCAGGAGATCAAGTCGAAACTCGGGTAAGGACCGTCAATCACTTTAGGGAAATAGATTTAAAAGCTTCTTTAACAAATTAGGCCAAACGATAAAAAGCATAAGCCTTATTTTTGCGCGGACATGCGCGTGAGAAATTATATATTGTTATTGACTTTGATGTTTGCACTGCAACAGGTGCAGTCACAAACCTGTACAACGTTGGGACAAAATCCCGAAACGGCTTTTCCCGTTTGTGGCACTTCCGTTTTTGCACAGAGCTCGGTCAATATCTGCGGCAACCGTCAGGTTCCCTCCAGATGTTCGGGCGTTACCCCCTTCACCGACAAAAACCCCTACTGGTATAAATTCACGTGTTTTCAATCAGGAACCTTGGGCTTTGCCATCACTCCCAACAATATGGGAGACGACTACGACTGGCAACTTTTTGATGTGACCAATAGAAATCCTGGGGATGTTTATAACGATTTGTCGTTGTTTGTAGCTTGTAACTGGAGTGCAGAATTTGGCATCACCGGCGCTTCCGCTGCCGGCACCTCTTTGGTCCGTTGCGAAGGCCCTGGCGTTCCACTGTTCAGCTCGATGCCCACTATCATTCAAGGACATAACTACCTGCTGCTGGTGAGCCATTTTACAGATTCCCAAAGCGGCTATTCCTTATCTTTTGGCGGCGGTTCGGGAGTGATTACCGATCCTACAGAACCTCATCTGCAATCCGTATCTGCATTTTGTGATGGCACCATCCTTACTGTAGTGCTCAACAAAAAAATGAAGTGCAACAGTCTCAGTGCAAATGGCTCCGAATTCAGTGTATCCCCTGCCGTTAGAAATGTAATCTCGGCTACCGGCTATGGTTGTACCACAGGATTTGATACCGACTCCATCAAACTGATGCTGAACGGTCCGCTTTCCCCGGGCAATTATTCTATCGTCATCGGCAGTGGCAGTGATGGCAATACTTTGCTGGATTACTGCGACAGAGAAATTCCTGTTGGTGAAAGCATTCCCTTCACCATTTATCCGATTGCCCCAACGCCGCTCGATAGTCTGACCCCACCAACATGTGCACCTCAAACGCTGGAGCTGGTATTTCGCAGAAACATCAAATGCAGCTCCATTTCGGCCAATGGCAGCGACTTTCAAATCACAGGCACATATCCCGTAAGTATCACCTCAGCTACAGGCAATTGCAACAATGGTGTAACCTCTACCATCACACTTCAACTTTCATCACCACTCTATCGTGCAGGCACCTTCACCATTCGGTTGATTTCCGGAATCGACGGCAATACGATTATAGACGAATGCGGACAAGTGACCCCTGTGGACGAAACGATAACTTTTACAATAAAGGATACGGTCAACGCCGATTTCGCTTATAATGTGCAATATGGCTGTGATGTAGACCAAGTGAATTATTTTCATAACGGACAAAACGGTGTAAATACCTGGCTTTGGACTTTCGGCATTCCCAACCCCAGCACTTCTCAAAACCCCGTGGTGCTGTACCAGATTTTCGGTGAACAACCTACACGGTTGATTGTAAGCAACGGATTCTGTAACGACACCGCCTATGCGACAATCAATCTCGACAATTACATCAAGGCTGGATTTGAGAGCATGCAATTTATCTGTCCGGGCGACAACGCCATTTTTCTGGATACCAGCATTGGCCATATTCGGCAATGGCAATGGGATTTCGGTAATGGCAATGTTTACAACGGACCACAGCCTCCCGCTCAACAATATCTTCCTTTGCAAAACAATTACACGGTGCCGGTTCAACTGATTGTCACCGACAATTTAGGATGCAGCGACACAGCCATAGCCTATTCAACGGTGGTATGGAATTGTTACATCGCAGTACCTTCGGCATTCACCCCCAATAGCGACGGACTGAACGATTACCTCTACCCGCTCAATGCCTATAAGGCCAAACAATTGCAATTCAGTGTTTATAACCGTTTTGGCGAAAGAGTATTTTATACAGAAGACTGGACCCGGAAATGGGACGGGAAATATAAATCCAAGCCGGCGGATCCGGCCACCTACGTGTGGATACTTTCCTATATAGATGGCGACACGGGAAAGAAGATTTTCCAAAAAGGGAGCAGTGTACTGATAAGATAATAGCTATCGATAAAGCACTGAATATTGAATTACAACAACGATTTGAACAGCCCAATACAACGACAACTTTGCTACTTTTTATATCCTAGCAATTCCACCACGGCTTCAGGCAATACAGGCAATTTTCTTCTGTCGATGAGGAAGCTGGTGAGCTGGGAGATTTCCTTGAAGATATAATGTTTTTCCAGGGCACCTTGCAAATAACCGGCACCTGTACTACCGCCGGTGCCTACACGCGTACCGATCATCCGGCGTACCATGTTCAAATGACGGAAACGCCAGTTGCCCAGCTGATTGTCCATTTCGAGCAAAGCATCCAAGAATTGAAAAGGAAGCTCGAGCAAAGGATAGCCTCTGTACAACATGATGAACAAGGCAGAACGACAGGCGGCAGGGCTCAAGCCCCTTTGTGCCCCTTCTGCTGATGCGCCATGAAATACATAATTGAAACCTTCGGCATTGGCTTGTTCTGATTCACTTAAACTTTCTTTGTATTTTTTCTCATAGGCATCCCAGAAAGAATCATCACATGTGGCATCGAATCCTTTCCACAAGGTTTTATCGTTGAGAAAAGGCATACGTTCCAGCCAATTGTTGAGCAACGGCAGCAACGAAGGGCCTTGCTCCGCTTCTTTAATGTTGGCCAGGTCTGTAGCGTTGAGCTGCGACAAATAATAATCCTGTCCGTGACGATGACCAAACTTCAATCCCAGCTTGGCTTCTATCACTTTGAACTGCCAGCTTTGAAAACCGGAAGCCGGACGTAGCATGTCTCTAAAATCAAGAAAATCCATGGCTGGCATGGTTTCCAGAATGTCTACCTGATGCACCAGCACACGCAGGATGGTGTTGACGCGTTGTACACGATGCACCACCAGTTGCAACTCGGGTGAATTGTCGTTGACAGGCTTACCCAAGATATCCAGCACCGTGCCCAATTCAAACAGAATCTGCTTAAACCATAGTTCATAGGCTTGGTGAATGACAATAAACAGCATTTCATCATGAGCCGGTTGATGACCGGGCTCGAAACTTACCGGATGCTGGGCGTTGATGATCTTATCCAGTTCGAGATATTCGCTGTAGTATTGGGGCTTATGCATTGAAGCTAATTTGTGGGTCGTGTAATTGGGGCTGATTTGAATTGAACTCAATTTTATGATTTGCAACGCTTCAACCTTTTTTCCGTTTTCCGGGTGAATTAAAACATCTCTTTCAATATCTCCATCACTTTGTCGATCTCTTCTTTTGTGTTGTATTTCGAGAAACTGAATCTAACCGTAATCTGATCGGCGCCCGGACTAACGGCGGCGATAACATGACTGCCCTGATCGGCACCGGAAGAGCAGGCACTGCCTCCGCTGGCACAAACATTGGCAATGTCGAGATTGAACAACAGCATCTCCGATTTTTCATTTTTGGGAAACGCCACACTGAGTACTGTATAAAGCGATTGTCCATCGGTATCCCCATTAAAACCAACGCCTGGTATCTGGGCCATCAGTTGTTCTTTCATATACGACTTCAATGAAGCGATATAAAGGCTGTCGGTTTCATAATTGGCCATGGCCATTTCCAACGCTTTCGCAAATCCAACAATGCCATAAAGATTTTCGGTACCGGCACGCATGTTGCGTTCCTGACCTCCGCCAAAAATAAATGGCCGGATGCGAATATTCTCATTGATGTACAATATTCCGGTTCCTTTAGGGCCATGAAACTTATGGCCGGCACCGGTAATGAAATGCACATGAATTTTTTTAAGGTCGATGGGATAATGCCCCACTGTTTGAACCGTATCGCTATGGAAAATAGCATTGTATTTTTTGCAGAGTTCCCCTACAGCTTCAATATTGAGGAGATTGCCAATTTCATTATTGGCATGCATCAATGAGACCAATGTTTTTTTGTCTGACCCCGCAAGTAATGCTTCAAGATGATGCAGGTCTGCATGACCGTTAGGCAACAATCGTACATATTCCGCTTCAATCCATCCTTGTTTTTGCAGATGCTCCACCGTGTGGGTAACGGCATGGTGTTCGATGAGCGAGCTGATGATTCTTTTACAGCCCAGATCACGAACGGAAGCCTGCAAAGCTGTGTTGTTGCTTTCTGTACCACCACTGGTGAAAAATATTTCGGAAGGATGTGCATTGAGGGCCTTGGCTACCGATTTGCGAGCGGTTTCAATGGCCATCCTGCTTTCTCTTCCGTAAGAGTAAATGGATGAAGGATTGCCAAATTTCTGGGTGAGATAAGGAATCATGGCCTGCAACACCGATTCATCTAGTGCGGTGGTGGCCGCATTGTCGAGGTAAATGCGGTTCATGGGATCAATAGGTTTATGGTTGGATTTTTTATCTGAAGCATTATGATGCGCCGGCACTACTCCACCGATGTGATCTATGATCAAAGCACCCTCAGGAATTACCAGCGAATCCGTCAATGACGAATTCGCAGCAGTCATACCGCTCATACAATAATAGTTTGAACCCCTAAATAATGGACTCCTGAATATCTCTGATCAGGCGCATCGCAATATTGTCGGCAGTTGTTTCGAAATTACTTTCTGCATAAATACGGATGATGGGTTCGGTGTTGCTGGTACGAAGATGAACCCAGTCATTGTCGAACTCGATTTTGAGTCCGTCTTCTGTGTTCACGGGGTGGGATTTATATTTCGATTTGATCTTTTCAAAAACAGAAGAAACATCGATGTTGTTTTCGAGTGTGATCTTGTTCTTGCTGATAAAATAGTTGGGATAAGTATTGCGCAATTGCTTGGTGCTCTTTTTACTTAAGGCGAGGTGAGAAAGAAAAAGCGCGATACCGGCCAATGCGTCTCTGCCAAAATGCAATTCAGGAACAATGATACCTCCATTGCCTTCCCCGCCAATCACCGCATCAACAGTTTTCATGCGGTTCACCACATTCACTTCTCCTACTGCACTGGCATGATAAACACCGCCATGCTTCATGGTGATGTCTTTCAATGCGCGGGTCGACGACATGTTGCTGACCGTATTGCCAGGTTTTTTGCTCAGCACATAATCGGCCACGGCCACCAGGGTATATTCTTCACCAAACATGCTGCCATCTTCGCAAACAAAGCAAAGTCTGTCTACATCGGGATCCACAGCAATGCCCAGATGGGCCTTTTGTGCCACCACCTGACGGCTCAATTCTGTCAGATGTTCGGGCAAGGGCTCTGGATTATGGGCAAAATGGCCTGTCACTTCTTCATTAATAACTTTGATTTCTTCGACACCCAGGGCTTTCAGCAAAGCAGGTACAGCAGTGGCGCCTGTGCTGTTTACGGCATCAATCACTACGCTGAATCCAGCAGCGGCAATCGCTTTTTTATCCACCAGACTATTGGCAAGTATGGCTTCAATGTGCGCATCCAGCATCTGATGGTTTGCCGCTACTTTTCCTAAAGCATCCACATCGGCAAAGTGAAAAGCTTCTTTCTCGGCCAGCTCCAATATTTTCTTACCTTCTTCACCACTGATAAATTCTCCTTTGTCGTTCAACAATTTCAACGCGTTCCATTCTTTAGGATTATGACTGGCGGTAAGGATGATGCCGCCATCGGCCTTGAGAAATCCTACTGCCATTTCAACGGTTGGCGTTGTGCTGAGGTCCAAATCGATCACATCTATCCCTAATCCTGAAAGCGTGGCATTCACCAGGTCTTTGACCATCTGACCACTGATTCTTCCATCTCTTCCCACCACCACTTTCTTATGATTTGAATTTTTCTTTTTGTTCTCACCCAGCAGCCAGGTACCATAAGCCGCCGTAAATTTCACCACATCAACAGGTGTAAGATTTACGGCCGTTTTTCCACCGATGGTTCCTCTGATTCCTGATATACTTTTAATCAATGACATGTACTGCAAATTTGGACGACAAATATAGCAAAGAGTTTTGAGTAATGGTGTAAAATGACAACTATCAGCGGCCTCCTTTTTGTGGTAAAATCATGCCACATCACTTATCTTTACCCGATGACAGAGAAATGGTTTGAAAGCTGGTTCAACACCGACTATTATCATACACTTTACGGCCATCGCAATGAAGCCGAAGCTTCGGCATTTATCCAGCGTTTGATAGACCATTTGAAACCGCCATCCTGTTCGACAATATTGGATGTGGCTTGCGGCAAAGGAAGACATGCATTACAATTGGCCATAAAAGGATTTGATGTCACTGGTATCGACCTGAGTGAAGCCAGTATTGAAGAGGCCTTGGAACAGGAAAAAGAGAATTTACATTTTTACAAGCATGATATGCGCATGCCCTTTCGCATCAATTATTATGACCTGGTCTTCAATTTCTTTACCAGCTTTGGTTATTTTGATTCGCATCGCGAAAATCAACAAGCCATGCGAGCCATCACAGCGGGTTTGAAAAAAAACGGCAGACTGGTGATCGATTATCTCAATCCCGATTACACGCTTTCGAATCTGATTCCGCTGGAAAATAAAATCATTGATGGCATCAGCTTTCACATCAGCAGACATGCCGATGCTTCATTTTTTTACAAATCCATCACCATCCAGGATCCATCCCTTTCTGAAGAGCTGCATTTCATTGAAAAAGTTAGCCGATTGGATTTGAATGATTTCAGCCGTTTTATGGCCGAATGTGGAATGGAAATCTCTACCGTATGGGGCAATTACGAACTGGAGCCTTTTGATCCGATCAACAGTCCGCGTATGATTATTTGTGCGGAGAAAAAATAAAACCTACATGCCGAAGAGTCCATATTTGAGGATGCAATACAGTGCCCTGAAGCCGTCTTTCCAGCCAATTTTCTTTCCTTCTTCATAAGTTCTGCCGTAATAGGAAATACCCACCTCGTAAATCCGAAGTCCTTTGATCCTGGCTATTTTCTGGGTCACTTCTGGTTCAAAACCAAATCGTTTCTCCTTCAATGTGAGCCCCTGTACCACTTCGGCGCTGAAAAGCTTGTAACAGGTTTCCATATCGGTAAGATTAAGGTTGGAAAACATGTTGGAACAAAAAGTGAGCAACCGGTTGCCGATGGTATGCCAAAAGAAAAGAATGCGGTGTGGTTTGCCGCCAATGAAACGACTGCCATACACCACATCAGCGCTTCCATTGGCAATGGGTGCCAGCAAGATGTTGAACTCTGCCGGATCATACTCCAGATCGGCATCCTGTATGATGATGTGAGACCCTTTCGCTTCTTTGATACCGGTGTGCAAGGCAGCCCCTTTGCCCTGATTGACAGGATGTTTAAAATAACTGATTTCCGCCTCGGGATGTTCCTGCATGAACTTTTTTACTGCACCTTCGGTGTCGTCGGTAGAACAATCATTGACAATGACGATTTCTTTCGAAAATCCGAATTGCAACTCCACCGCCACCACTTTTTGAAGCGTGAGATGGATGGTTCGGGCCTCGTTATAGGCAGGCATGACAATGGATAACTTCTTCATCAAGAATAAAATATTGAATGCAAAAAAACAGAGGGCCGTTAAAAAAATATAACTTTAATTTTTCTTCGGACCTTCCGGCAAAGCACTGCAAAGTAAAGAAGATAAACGCAGATTCGTTAGCACGAGCGCCCGATAATATTCTTGGCACGCAAACAATGGCGCACTAAACGTGTAAAACGAATACAACAAGCAGGTCCATCAGCAAAAAAATGATGAAAACAATAGTTCAATTCGACAAGTGGCTGTTCAACCAAATCAACCAGCGGTGGACATTTCATGTATTTGACGGCATCATGCCCTTTGTAAGAGATCCGCTTTTCTGGGTACCGTTTTATCTTTTCATGCTGGTACTGGTGATCATGAATTTTCCACGGAAAGCTTTCTACTGGATACTATCCGCTGCCATCACCGTCACCCTTACCGATTCCATCAGCAGCAGAATCTTCAAGCCTTTGATTGGCCGCTTGCGCCCTTGCAATGACCCCGAACTGATGAACCGGATTCGGTTGCTCGCCGACCACTGCGGACAAAACGGAAGCTTCACCTCTTCTCATGCCGCCAATCATTTTGGTATGGCGATGTTTTTTTCCCTCACGCTGAAACCTTGGATAGGCAACAAAGCCGGGCTCTTTTTTGGATGGGCCGCTTTGGTATCCTATGCACAGGTGTATGTAGGCGTTCACTTTCCCTTTGACGTATTGGGTGGCGCATTGCTGGGAATGTCTATCGGATGGATGACTTCAAAATTGTTTCACCAAAAAACAGGCGGACTTTCATGATGACGAATAAACAACAATGGCTGGCTTTTGTGGGTCTGCTGGTGGTGATCATCACCGGCATCTGGATAGATGTGATGGACATTGATGCCGCGCAATACGCATCCATCAGCCGTGAAATGCTGAACTCAGGACATTATTTACAGGTTTTTGATGCGGGAAAAGATTACCTCGACAAACCGCCCTTTTTGTTTTGGGTCAGCGCCATCAGCATGAAATTGTTGGGCGTGGGAAATTTCGGCTACAGTTTACCGTCATTGTTGATGGCGGGAGTTGCCGTTTTCTCCACCTACCGCCTGAGTTTGCTTTACTATTCGCCACAACGTGCCCGTTTGGCCGCTTGGATACTCGGTTGTTCTCAAGGATTCATCCTGATGAATCATGATGTAAGAACAGATACTGTTCTAATGGGCTGGGTCATTTTCAGCATCTGGCAACTGACGCTATGGTTCAGACAGCAACAGTTAATACACTTACTTACAGGCGCGGCCGGCATTGCCTTGGGCATGATGACCAAGGGCCCGATTGCACTGTTGGTACCTGCATTTGCCCTGGGTTCGCAGCTGATGATGCAAAGAGAGCTCAAAGCATTGTTTCAATGGCAACATCTGCTCGCTTTGTTGTGGATAGGCCTACTGCTCCTGCCCATGAGCTGGGGACTCTATCAGCAATTCGACCTTCATCCCGAAAAAATCGTCAACAATGCACAGGGCGTATCCGGACTTCGTTTTTTTTACTGGACACAAAGCTTCGGGCGCATCACTGGTGAATCGACCTGGAACAACAATGCCAATATTTTTTTCCTGCTGCAAAACATGCTCTGGTCTTTTTTGCCCTGGATCATTTGCTTTCTGATCGCCTTGTTCCTTGAAATAAAAAAACTGACGACTTCGCGTTTTAAAATTGATTCGCATCAGGAAGTGATCAGCGCTATGGGATTCCTACTCACTTATCTTTCCTTGGGATTGAGTAAATATCAGCTGCCCCATTACATCTTCGTAGCCTTCCCTTTGGCCGCCATCATCACATCCGGGTTTTTTGAAGACTTGATGGAAGGAAAATATCAACGTTGGCTAAAACCCTTACTGACATTTCATTTCGTCATCTATCTGCTTTTATGGGTGGCCTTGTTCCTATTGCTTTTTATTCCCTTTCCCGAACTGAATAAAATGTGGAGTTGGGCCGCCTTGGTCGGATTGATTGCACTTATCATTCTTTATTTTAAAATCAAACAACCTGCACAATCCTTGCTCATCTTGTCGATATACACCATCATCGGATTGAACTTATTCATCAACACCTTTTTTTATCCTTCTTTGCTGAAATTCCAGGGAGGCAGCAACATGGGCAGGTGGATGAAAGAAAATCATATTCCGCCAACCCAAACAGGCATCTACCAATACCAGCTTTGGCGAAGTGTAGATTTCTACAGTAATGGCATTTTGCCGTTTAAAGACAGCTTGCAACAATACAGGCAGGGTGACTACCTGATTTGCAACAAAGAGCAGCTAAACAACATCAAAGCAGCCGGTGTTTCATTCGAACAACTGCATGAAACTGTGGACTATCCCATCACCCGCCTATCGATCGAATTTCTCAACCCCAAAAAAAGAGAAGATTTGCTCAACCATCTCGTTTTGTTGAAAATAAGATAATCACCATAAAACCGATTCATCGCTTATATTTGTAATACTGTGGGTTAAACAATAACCCTTGCAGGATTAAAACCGTAACTATCTGCGGTTATTTTTCACGAGACCATTCTCATATGGAAATTATCATTGTGCTTTTACTCATTTTCCTCAACGCCTTATTTGTGGTTAGTGAGATTGCCCTTATCAGTGCCAGAAAATCCCGACTGGAATCCATGGCCAACAAGGGAGATGAAAAAGCGAAGATGGCCCTTCATCTGATTGAAAATCCTGAACGTTTTCTGAGCACCGCGCAAATAGGCATGACGCTCATCGCCATCCTGACGGGTGTTTATTCCGGCGAAAAATTTGGCAAGGAGCTGGAACCTTATGTGCAGCAAGTGGAATTTTTCAAACCTTATGCAGGTACCATCGCCACGACGCTCGTGGTAGTAGCTGTGACATTCATTTCCGTCATTTTTGGCGAATTGATGCCGAAAAAACTCGCCTTGATACAAGCCGAGAAGATAGCCCGCATCACCGCAGGCCCAATGCACCTGATCTCCACCATCGTCTATCCTTTTGTATGGTTGTTGTCGGGCATCACCAACATCATTTTCAAGATGCTGAACATCAAAAAGCGTACAGACGCTGCCGTTACGGAAGAAGAGATCAAAGCCATGATTACCGAGGGCAGCGAAAGCGGATCGATTGATGAAGATGAAAAAGAAATTATCGAAAGAGTATTCCATCTGGGCGACCGCAACATCACTTCATTGATGACTCATCGTACAGAAATTGTATGGTTGGATGAAAAGCTGACGGTGCAACAGGTAAAAGAAAAACTGAATGAAATTGTGTTCAGCACTTATCCGGTTTGCGAAGGATTGGTGGATGAGATCAAAGGCCTGGTGTATGTGAAAGACCTGCTGAAAGCCTCTCCGGAAACAGTTATCAGCCAATTGGTGAAACCTGCACTTTTTGTTCCGGAAAACAATACGGCCTATCAGCTATTGGAAAAAATAAAAACTTCTAAAATCCACACCTGCTTCATCGTGAACGAATATGGCACACTGGAAGGCATGATCACCCTCAACGACATCATGGAAGCCATCGTAGGCGATGTGCCTCAGGCAGGACAAGAAGAATATGAAATCGTGAAAAGAGAAGATGGTAGTTATCTGATCGATGCCCTCATCCAATTCTATGATTTTCTCAGCTACTTCGACAGGGCCGACTGGATGAATGAGGGAGAACATGAATTTGATACCCTTGCCGGTTTTGTACTGCATCAGCTGGAACATATTCCCGCTACCGGCGAAACCTTTGCCTGGAAAGACTTTCACTTTGAAGTCATCGATATGGATGGTCAGCGCATCGACAAGATCCTGGTGAAGATTTCGGAAGAGCTCAAAGAAGAGCTGGAAGAAGATCAGTAATTGAATACCGCCTCATCATCGGGGTTATTGAGTCTTGTGCTTTTTCGTTCACCATTCACCGTTACATGAATGATGCTCATTTGTGATTTGCTGTATTCATAAAGAATATCATCCTTCAATTTTATTGATTTTACCACCGGCATTCCTTTGGCCATCAAATAAATTCGGATGGCTTCCTCATCTTGCTCATAGCCCAAATATTCCGGGTTGATAAGCTTGCCATTCACCGCTATCACCAGATGGCGGATCAGGTATTGCTGAATCAGTTGATCAACGGCGGCCTTATCAGCAGGATGTAAAATATCAAGCTTCAGGCGTCTGGATTGACTAAGTGATGTTTCAAAATCATTGGTAAAAATCCGGCAACTGATCTCCAACCTCGCTTCCTTGGCATTGTGTTCAATTTCTGTAACACTCACAAAAATAGGATGCAAGGTGGAGCCGCTGAATAGCAAGACCAGCAACAGACTAACAACAAGGAATTGAAATGAGGCTTTAGCCTTTTTGAAGTTTTTCGAAAAATGCATGATCCAAAAATAATCATTAGCTTTCAGCAAAAGAATCGGCGTGGAAGATATCTCCCTATTTTTTCAGTTGGGCTGGGGCCATATCATGAGCCTGGAAGCATTGGACCACCTTTTGTTTCTACAGGCCCTGATGGCATTGTATGCATACCGGCAATGGAAACAGGTGCTGATTTTGATTACCGCATTTACAATTGGCCATTCACTCACGTTGGCACTGAGCCTCAGTAATATCATCCACTTCAATGCCAGATGGGTTGAGTTTTTAATACCTTTTACCATCGTGTTGACATCCATCTACAATATCATAAAAAAAGAACCCGGTGATCAAAAATTCGAACTCAATTATCTGATGGCCCTGATCTTCGGGTTAATCCATGGCATGGGATTCGCCAGCGCCATCCGTTTCATGATGGCTGACGAAGGTTCCCTTGCCGTTCCCTTGCTGAGTTTCAACGTAGGTATAGAAGTCGCCCAAATTGTGGTGGTGCTTTCACTTATCTTTCGAGATTATCTTTTACTACGCCTGCTAAAAATCAAGCAAAATTACTGGACAATTCTGCTATCTGTCATCACCGGCATAGGCGCCCTCATCATGTGCTTGCAACGTCGGCCCTTTTGATCAATTTCCATTGCTTTTCAATACTTTTACGTCCTCATTCCCATCATCATGAAAAAAATATTTCTCCTTTCGCTGATCACTTTGATTTTGTGGCAGCTTCAGGCTCAAGACATCCGCAACAATCCTGGCAGTAACCATGGCAACCGTTTTGAGCAACTCGGCACCATTTTGCCTACCCCCAACAGTTACCGCACCGCCAGTGGCGCACCCGGTTCTGATTACTGGCAACAACGCTGCGATTACAACATCAGCTGTGAGCTTGATGAAATCAGTAGAAAATTGACTGGAAAGGAAACCGTCACCTATTTCAATAACTCACCCGATGTGCTCACCTATATCTGGATGCAACTGGATGAAAACGAACACAGCAAGAAAAACAATTCGGGTTACGAAAACAGCAATTCACTCCCCTTGCAAATGAGCGAATCGGACATCAACCGCATGCAAGGCAAAACTGACAAAGAATATGGCAGTAACATTGTAGCCGTTACCGATATTACCGGCAAACCATTAAGCTACACCATCAACAAAACCATGATGCGTGTGGATTTGCCTGTGCCTTTAAAACATGGAGAAAAAATAACTTTCAATGTGGCCTGGAATTATTTCATCGCCGACAGAATGAAATTTGGCGGCAGAGGCGGCTACGAATATTTTCCCGAAGAAGACAATTGCATTTTCACCATGACCCAATGGTATCCTCGCCTTTGTGTATACAGTGATTTTCAGGGATGGCAAAACCATCAATTTGTGGGCTCCGGAGAATTCGCCCTGGTGTTTGGTAATTTTCAGGTAGCCATGACCGTTCCGGCCGACCATGTGATAATGGCCACCGGACAAGGACAAAACTACCAGCAGGTACTCAGTGCCGACCAATTCAAAAGATGGCAGTCTGCACAAACAGCCAAAGACGTGACCGAAGTAGTGACCCTGGCTGAAGCCACTGCGCGGGAAAAACAAAAAAGCACCAAAAAGAACACCTGGATATTCAAAGCGGAAAACGTGCGTGACTTTGCCTGGGGCAGCAGCCGTAAATTCGTTTGGGATGCCATGCCTGTTAAAGTTGAAGGCAAGAAAGTGATGTGCATGAGTGCCTATGGCAAAGAAGCTTACCCGTTGTATCGCAAATTCAGCACCAAGGCCGTGGCCCACACCATCAAAACCTATTCACATTTCACCATACCCTATCCTTATCCTGTGGCTCAGAGCATCGAAGCCTCTAACGGCATGGAATACCCGATGATTTGCTTCAACTTCGGGCGCTGCGAAAAAGACGGTACTTACAGCGAAGGCACCAAGAATGGCATGCTGGGCGTGGTGATTCATGAGGTAGGACACAACTTTTTCCCGATGATCATCAACAGCGATGAAAGACAATGGACCTGGATGGATGAAGGCCTTAATTCTTTCGTGGAATATCTTACCGAAGAGCTCTGGGACAATAAATATCCTGTAAGCAAAGGCCCCGCTTACAAGATCACCGATTACATGAAACTTCCAAAAGACCAGCTGGAACCTATCATGACCAACAGCGAGAATATCGCACAGTTTGGCCCTAACGCCTACTCCAAACCCGCCACCGGATTGAATATCCTCAGGGAATCCATCATGGGCAGAGAAAATTTCGACTATGCTTTTCGTGAATATTGCAGAAGATGGGCTTTCAAACATCCCACGCCTGCCGACTTTTTCAGAACCATGGAAGATGCGAGCGCCGAAGACCTCGACTGGTTCTGGAGAGGCTGGTTCTACAACACTGACCCTGTAGACATTTCACTGGATACAGTAAAATGGTCGGTAGTCAATCCTGAAGCTCAGGAAGCCAAAACCACTGAAGAGAAAACAGTCACACAGAAAGTAAGCAAACCCATGCTGAACAGTTATGACGATATTTCAAAAATCAGAAACCGCGAAGACAAGAACATCGTGTTTGCTGTGGATGCAGATACGAGTTTGCGCGATTTTTACTGGAAATACGACCGCGGCCTGGTTAACGTTGATACTGCTTCTTATTCCATCACAGTGCCTGCCAGCACTTCCAGCGAATACAACGCAGAACAGATACAGCAGATTGCCGGAGACACCAGATTATATGAACTGACTTTCAGCAACAAAGGTGGGCTTGTGATGCCGCTCATCATAGAATTTACATTCAAAGACGGTACTAAGGAGGTGAATCGTGTAGGCGTGAACGTGTGGAGAAAAAATGAAAACAAAGTGGTTAAAACATTTTTGAAAACGAAAGAAGTGGTTTCCATAAAATTAGACCCTTACAGAGAAACCGCGGATATCGACGAGAAAAACAATACATGGCCGGTGGCTAATACAGAACCAGGTAAATTCAAGCTTTTCCTCAATAAATCAGAGCAAGGCAGAAACAGAAGAAACAATACTGGTGGCAGCAACCCTATGCAAAGGGAAATGAAGTGATTTTTATTTCAGGCTTCGACATTTATCTGGAGAGTTATTGTTAGGTGTATAACAGATACATTGTTTAAATAATGGATCTAAATGGTTTAAACCATTTAAATGGTGCGAGGAGTAATTATGCGTATTACTATCAGAAGGTAGCGGTGATAACAACAGCATAAAATGAGGTTTTCAACCAAAATCTAAAATTCCACCATTTAAATGGTGCAAGGTGGATGACTAATGATCTAACCACTGATAGGACGTTGCGGTTATTACAACGGAAAAGAGTGAGGTTTTCAGCAAAAATTTTTCCTTCCACCATTTAAATGGTATAAGGCGGATAAATAATGATCGAACCACCCATTTCATTGGGTTATATTGTTCTATCCGTCTCACTAAATACTTAATATCTACAATCCTGTTTTACCGTCCACGTATTTCTTGCCGCGGTGTTTGCGGTCCCACTCTTGCATTTCGGCAGGCTTATCGATTTTTTCGGGTTTAACATAGGGTGTTTTGGCCAGATTTTTTTTAGGCGCATTAGGGTCTACGAGATTGTTGTTGCTCCATTGCTCTTTTCTGATCAATCTGCCGGTTCCTTCTTCATAGTAACGCCACTCACCGTCTTTTACACTGTATGGTTCGGCCTTCACAATTTTATAATCAACAACTTCACCGCTTCCGGTTCCGTAAATAGGAATGGTGTCGTAGGGATGGTCGGGGTCGTAACCTTTCCAGCTTTCTTCATGTTCAAGGTCACCCAGAAATGTATAGTATGTTTGAATGCCGGTTTTTCCGCCGCTGATGTACCTTTCAAAGGCCAGTAAGTCGCCCTGTGATGTATAACGTCGCCAGATGCTGTCTTTCAATCCTTTTTTATAAAAACCTTCTTCGGTATAACCGGGCTCACCTCTTCTTTCAGGCACCTCTTCCACCCATCGGCCTATCTTTTGTCCGTCTTTGTTTACAATATTGATGGTATCACCACGCACCCCTAATTTGTAAGATTGATATTGTGCTTGAGCATATGTTGAAAACAATAAGCAGCCAAGCAGGGAGATGAAAATTGATTTCATGTGTATGTTATTATTTTATTTTGTCCACATGTTATAGCTTTTATTTTCATTTTCGTTTGGCATGAGCCAACTCTTATAGCTATTTCATGGATTGAATATTCGGCATTACTGAATTGTATATATTGAGTCGCTGTGAAAAATTCAGGATCATCAAATTTACAATTTTACCTTTTCTCTTGTTGTTAATCTTGAAAGACAAAAGAATTGATTTGCTTTCGAGTCAGTTTAAATAGCTTTGCGCCATCAGTTTTCAGCATTGAAAATTAAAACATCATTCAAATCATCATGAAAGACTTTAAAAAATATTACACCATCGACGCCGACCCCGAAACTTTGTACAACGCACTCACCAATGCCGCCACCATTCAGTTATGGTCGGGCGAGCCTGCTATTATGGAGCCGGTGGAAGGAACTGAGTTTTCACTTTTTAGCGACAGCATCTGCGGTCTGAACGTCAATTTCATCCCTCATAAAAAAATTGTACAGGAATGGTATTTCGGTGAGCAGGAAGAAGCCTCCATCGTCACCATCATCCTTCATGCCGACAAAAACAAAACTTCTGTAGAACTGCGTCACAGCAATATTCCGGAGGAGGATTATGAAAACATCACCGCAGGATGGAGCGAAAATTATTTTGGAGCACTGGCAGAGTTTTACAGGAATTAGAGCGAAGAAAGTAAACGCTGGTTTACAGGTTTACAAGTTTGCGGGATTATAAGGTTCAGGATGTTCAATCAACTCTTGAACACAAAGCTTATTAGAACGCTTTACATCACCCAATCAACAGATTTTCAAATTACCAAATTACTTCACTTCCAACTTCAATAAACTCTGGCCTTCCAGAAAAGCTTCCAGTTCGTCACCCACCACGCATTCTCCCACTCCGGCGGGCGTACCGGTGAATATCAAATCGCCGATGTTGATAGAAAAATAATTGGAAATATTGGCAATCAACTTATCGAAACTGAACAGCATTTGTCCGGAATTTCCGCGCTGTACTTCTTCGCCGTTTTTTAAAAAGTTGAAGTTGACGTTCTTTTTATCGAAGCCGGGGGCGATGTCTACAAATTTTCCTACTGCAGCAGAATTGTCAAAAGCTTTGGCCTTTTCCCAGGGAAGTCCTTTTTGTTTTAAATCTTGTTGAATATCTCGTGCCGTGAAATCGATACCTACCGTGATGGCATTGTAATAATTGGAAGCGTGTTTTTCCTGGATGTATTTTCCGTTTTTACTGATTCTCAGCACCAGTTCGCATTCATAATGTAATTCATTGGTAAACTCGGGATAATAAAAAGGTGTGTGAGGTTGTATGAGTGCGCTTTTAGGCTTCATGAAGATCACCGGTTCATCGGGGATGTCATTTCCCAGTTCTTTAGCATGGTCCACATAGTTTCTTCCAATACAAATTATCTTCATCAGTTGGTTTTGGTGGGGTTGGAGATTATAATGGCTACGAAAATAAAGAATCCCACCCAAAAAAAATCAACCTTTTTAATTATTATTATGGTTTGAAACTTAGATGGTTGTAATTGGTCATGGTACGGTCGATTCCGATACCGGCAAAACTTTCGATGATCTCCACCGAGCGGTCTATCTTGAACTGAACCACCGGAATCTCCTCTTTTTTCCATTTTCCCAACACAAATTCCACCTGCATCCCTTTGGCAAACTGGTTGCCGATGCCAAAACGAAGTTTGGGGTATTCATCGGTGCCTAAAATATTTTGGATGTCTCGCAATCCGTTATGACCGGCATGCGTCCCCGATTTTCTTATCCTGATTTTATCAAGGGGTAAGGCCAAGTCATCTACGATGGTGAGAGTATTTTCTACAGCTACTTTTTCTTTTTCCTGCCAGTATTTAAAGGCCCTTCCGCTGAGGTTCATATAGGTGGTAGGACAAATACACACAAAAGTTTTTCCTTTCCATTTCACTTCTGCCATATAAGCCAGACGGTCTACTTTAAAGGTTCCTCCATGTTTCTGCACAAAAGCATTCACCACATCAAAACCGATGTTGTGGCGTGTATTGGCATACTCTTCACCAATATTTCCCAATCCGACTATGAGGAATTTGTTCAAGATTATTGTTGGGTGATTTGTGGTTTGTGATGCTTGATTTTTGATTAGAATTACAAAGATTCAGTTTTTAATCAATCATAAAAGGTATCTTTTGCAATCCTGCTTTTACATTCTATATTTTACATACCTACTTCTACATTCTACATTCGATATTTTACATTTCACCTCCCCCTCTACCCCATCCCATTCAACAACTCCTGCAAATCGGCGTCTGTTTTAATTAATACATCTCTGACCTTACTGCCCTGGCTGGCGCCAACTACTCCAGCAGCTTCCAGCTGATCCATCAAACGTCCGGCTCTGTTGTAACCAAGTTTCATTCTGCGTTGCAGTAAAGATGTGCTTCCGGTTTGGCTGCTGACAATCAATCGTGCGGCATCTTCAAACAAGGAATCCTTATCGTTCACATCAAAATCTCTTCCTTCATTATCTTTCTCATCTATATATTCTGGTAACAGAAACGCCTGCGGATAGCCGCGCTGTTCCGATATGAAACCAACGATCTTGTCCACTTCAGGCGTATCTACGAAAGCGCATTGCAAACGCACCACCTCACCATTATAATTCACCAACATATCGCCTTTACCAATCAGCTGATCAGCACCACCAGCATCGAGGATCGTACGACTGTCCACCTTGCTACTCACCTTAAAGGCTATACGAGCAGGGAAATTGGCTTTGATGGTACCAGTGATGATGTTGACGGAAGGACGTTGTGTAGCGATAATCAGATGGATACCCACCGCACGAGCGAGCTGCGCCAATCGAGCTATAGGCATCTCCACTTCCTTACCGGCCGTCATAATCAGATCGGCAAACTCATCCACCACCAATACAATAAAAGGCAGGAACTGATGTCCTTTTTCGGGATTCAGCACGCGCTTGGCGAACTTTTCGTTGTATTCCCTGATATTGCGGCAACCTGCTTCTTTGAGCAAATCGTAACGGTTGTCCATTTCAATACAAAGTGCATTCAAGGTATGAACCACTTTTTTAGTATCGGTGATGATGGCATCTTCTTCACCCGGCAACTTGGCCAGAAAATGTTTCTCAATAGTTTTGTAAATGCTCAGTTCCACTTTCTTCGGATCGACCAACACAAATTTCAATTGTGAGGGATGTTTGCTGTAGAGCAGTGAAACAAGAATGGCATTCAACCCTACAGATTTACCTTGACCAGTGGCACCAGCCATCAATAAGTGAGGCATGCTGGCCAGATCGACGATGAAGTTTTCGTTATCGATTTTCTTACCGATGGCTATGGGTAAAGAGAAATTGTTTTTAGTGAATTTTTCTGCGGAAAGGAGCGTCTTCATGCTCACAATCGTTTTCTTGGCGTTGGGCACTTCAATGCCGATGGTACCTTTTCCAGGGATGGGAGCAATGATACGGATACCTAAAGCCGCCAAACTCAGCGCGATATCATCTTCCAGATTTTTAATCCTGGAAATACGAACACCCGCAGCAGGAATAATTTCGTATAGTGTAACCGTGGGACCCACCGTAGCCGAAATCTTTTGTATGGAAATGTCGTAATTCTTAAGGGTGTTGATGATCTGGATCTTGTTGTTTTCCAGCTCTTGCGGATCCTGAACAATCTTTTCGCTGCCATGATTTTCAAGCAGGTCGAGCGTGGGGAATTTATAATCGCGCAAGTCGAGAATGGGATCATAGGGCTTCGACTTTACCGATTCAGGAGTTTTCTCTTCGGGCTTCAAGGGCTCATCTGCCGATTTGATTTCCAGTTCCAATCCGGTATTGTCTACAATGGGCACCAAGGGCTTCACCTCCTGACTTTTCTTCTCCGGCACCAGCTCCGGTTCAGGTTCTGCTTCTATGAAATCGTCCTCTTCTTCCCTGTTTTTTTCAATCAGCAAAACAGCTTCTTCTTCTTTTTTCTTTTCGGTCTTTTTCCTGGGTAGTGGCTTTGTTTCTTCTTCATCTTTCAACGTTTCTTCATCCAAAGCAACATCAGCTGTATCTATCTTTTTACCCGACAACATTTTACCGAAAGCAGGATTGAATCTCCAGATGACATAAGACAAAAAGCCGATGATGACAATACCATAAGCGCCAATGGGACCCGTGACATGAAACAACCAATCCTTACACATGTTGCCCACTGCGCCTCCCCAAGGGAAAGCGTTGGCACCCATGAAAACAGCAGCGGCCGTGCTGATCAAAGGCACACCGATGATGAGGTATCTGACATTCCTCAGTATAGAAAAAACTTTTTTGCTGAAAAACAAATTCACGCCCAAAACAAAAAAGAATGAACAAATCAGAAATGAAGCGATACCAAAACCGCTGTAGATAAATACATGTGAGGTGAAAGCACCCAATGTGCCTAATAAATTGCTGACTTCCGTATCTGTGCCCCAAAAAAGTTTACTTCCTTCCTGTAACACCTTGTCCTGATCTTCATCCCATGTAAAAAGATAAGAAGTGAAAGAGACAAATAGCATCAGCGCAACGAAAATCAGTATGCTGCCGATGATCTTGTGTGTTCTTTCATCTTTCAATAATTGCCGGAAAGTTACTTTCTCAATTTTGTCTTCTAAGAGGCCTTCGGATGAGGCAGATTGTTTTGCTTTGTCTTTTTTTGCCATTGTTACAAAGATATAAAATACACGTCAGCAAACTGTTTGTCAGTTTACCGGTGTTGAAGCATTTATTTTTCGGGAAGCATAGAAAAGCAGGAGCCATCCTGCGATAAAAAACAGACCGCCAATTGGAGTGATCATGCCCAGTTTACGTCCTTCAGGAAGAAGAAAGGTAAGTGAATAGAGAGAGCCACTGAAAAGCAAAATACCCAATAGGAAACATCTGCCTGCCCAAAGTACAGACTTGTTTTTCACTTCCTTGTAAAGGAAGGCCACAACCAGCAATGCAAAACTGTGATACATCTGATAACGTGCAGCGGTTTCAAATATTTGCAAGGCCTGCTCATCTACAATTTTTTTAACGGCATGAGCCCCCATGGCTCCGATGATTACCGACAATGCGCCCATGATGAAGGCTGTTTGTAAAAACCCTTTGTGCATGTTTAATATCTATTGATGTTTGATATGTTGAAGAATTTGCAGCACGCTGTCTTCATTGAGCCCTTTTACATCCATGGTCAATTGCGCCTGCTCGTAAAATGAAGTTCTTTCGGCCAGTTTGTTTTCTATGAAGTAAAGTATTTCGGCCGGATTTATTTTTTTCAGTAACGGTCTTTTTTCCAACTCTGGCAGCAAATTGTCGAAAAGCTGTTTGGGCGTGGCTTTCAGATAAACTGTACAGCCGAGTTCATTCATTTTTTGCATGTTGTTATCGAAACAAGGAGTACCACCACCGCAGGATATGATACAGTTGTCGATATGATTGAACGTGTCGATGCAATCCGACTCGGCTTTTCTGAAATAATCCTCACCTTTTTTACTGAAAATCTGATCAACCGAAAGACCTTCTCTTTCTTCAATCATCGCATCCAGATCGTAGAAAAAAAGTTGAGCGACCTTCGACCATTTCTTTCCCCAGTAAGATTTTCCTGAGCCCATAAAACCGGTGAGAAAAATGCGCATGGGAGAATGATTGAATGAAGGGATGATTTGATAATATGGTGATGTGGAAATTTGGTGATGATCCAACTGTTTACCTGAAACTCAGTAACTCTGTATACCGCAACGCTCTAATTCTTCTTCTTGTAATCTCCCCTCTTCCAGGCTTTGATAAATTCATTCCACGCAAAGGGGTTGAAAATATTCATCGGTGGTACTTGTCCGGAATAATACATTTTCTGTGTGCGTTGACGCAAGAACTGCGATGTAGCCTCACTGCCGTCTGCCGGTACCGAAGTCATCAGCAATCTTCGGGTAGCGACGTTGTTGTTTTGACGGGCTATTTCAAGATCGTCATCGGGCACCTTGGTATTGACAAAATCTCGTTCGAACTGTTCGCGTGTGGGTCTCTGCTTGATAATGGTGGCGGGCAGATAGACAGTATCGTTGACCATCAGCTGTATCATGCTGTATTGATTACCCTGAATGTCTCTGGGCACTTCAATGATTTTCGACTTGAAGCCAACACTGCTGAATTCTACCTTGTCTCCCTTCAGGACAACAATACTAAAAACACCCTGATCGTTGGAAATGGTACCACGATTCTGGCCTTTGACCATGATACTTACCGCAGGCAGGCCTTTGAGACTATCGGCCGTCATCACCAGTCCGTACAACTGTACAACTGAGTCTTTGAAAGTCTCAAACTGTGCATGGGCGGCAACAGGAGTAATCAACAAAAGGAAAATGATAAGCCTGATTGTTTTGGTCATTATGCGTCAAGTATTTTCAGCAAAAGCAATACTGCAATAGTACAAAAAATAACTATGCGGTTTATTTTCGCGATTTATTATTCAAAGAACGGCGCTCATTGATTAATTTTGCGCCGCGCCGGCTTCATTTAACAAAACATTGAAATCATGACTACCGAATCCATACTTCAGGCATTGAGCAACGTTCAGGAACCCGATTTGGGCAAAGACCTGGTCACCTTGAACATGATCAAAGACATTGTCATCGAAGGCAATGCCGTCTCTTTTACATTGGTACTCACCACACCGGCGTGCCCGATGAAGGAGATGATGAAAAATGCCTGTGTCAACGCGATCAAACTGATGGTGAATCCCAGCGCGGAAGTGACCGTCAACTTCACCAGCAATACCAGCACCAACCGCCTCGATCCTGGCACTGTGTTGGGTGGGGTAAAAAATATCATTGCTGTAGTAAGCGGCAAGGGAGGTGTTGGCAAAAGCACTATCGCAGCCAATCTAGCCCTGGCTTTGGGAGAAAGCGGTGCCAAAGTGGGTTTGATGGACGCCGACATTTACGGACCCAGTCAGCACATCATGTTCGGCATCAGAGGCGAAAGACCCTTGATGCGTGAAGTGAACGGAAAAGGCATGATTCAGCCCATTGAAAAGCATGGTATCAAAGTGATGAGCATTGGATTACTGATTGATGAGAAGCAAGCCGTCATCTGGAGAGGCCCGATGGTCAGCAGCGCCATCCGTCAGTTTGTTACCGATGTGGAATGGGGTGAACTCGACTACCTGGTGATTGATATGCCTCCCGGCACCGGAGATATTCACCTTACGATTTTGCAATCTGTACCGGTTACCGGAGTTGTGGTGGTCACCACCCCGCAACTGGTGGCCATCGCAGACGCCAAAAAAGGTGTTGCCATGTTTGGACAAGCACAATTGAAAGTACCTGTATTGGGACTGGTGGAAAACATGAGTTACTTCACACCAGCTGAATTGCCCGACAATAAATATTACATCTTTGGAAAAAATGGAGGAAAGAATCTCGCAGAAGAATTCGACATTCCATTGCTGGGTCAAATTCCTTTGGTTCAATCCATCAGAGAAGGTGGCGACGAAGGCGTTCCTGCCATGATAGGCCTTGAGGAGACGTCGAAAAATGCCTTTCTGGAATTTGCCGGAAACACAGTGAGAGCCATTGCGGTGAGTAATGCGGGGAAATAGGGATTGCTGGATAATGGATACTTGATACTGGGTACTGGATACTGGGTACTGGATACTGGATACTGGATACTGGATACTGGATACTGGGTACTGGATACTGGGTACTGGATACTGGGTACTGGAAATATAAACATATGCTTTCTACATTTTCAAACCCAACCATTCCATTCCGTTTTTATACAACAGTTTTTCTTTTTGTTGTTGACTGAAATTCATGGCTTCGATCAAACTTCCGGGGCGATGTTCACCTAGCGGGAACGGATAATCGCTGCCCATACAAATCTTGTCTTCGCCCATCAGCTCAACAATATACTGCATCGCCTTTTCGTCATGCACCAGACTATCAATCCAGAAGCGTCCGATATAATCACGAGGATGGACAGGATTATCAATGGCCACTAAATCGGGACGCACATGGAAACCATGTTCAATTCTGCCGATTGTCAGGGGAAATGAACCGCCTCCATGGGCAAAAGCCACTCTTAGTTTGGGGAATTTTTCAAATACTCCCGAAAATATCAGCGAACAAATGGCACGTGAAGTTTCAGCAGGCATGCCCACCAGCCAGGGCAACCAATATTTTTGCATTTGCTCCTCTCCCATCATTTCCCAGGGATGAACAAACAAGGCACAACCGAGTTCTTCCGCTCTTTTATAGAAAGGATGAAAAGATTCATCGCCCAGATTTCTCCCGTTGATGTTGCTGCCTATTTCCAACCCGGGCATTTTCAACTCTTGCATACAGCGTTCCATTTCAGCAATGGCCAGATCCACATCCTGCAAAGGCACAGTGCCAAGTCCAATGAAATGTCGGGCGTCATGTGAAACAGTTTCAGCAATATGGTCATTAAAAAAACGGGAAGTCTCCAATCCGTCGGACGGCTTTGCCCAATAATTGAAAAGAACCGGAATGGTGGAAAGCACCTGCACGTCGACGTTAGTGTCCAACATGTCTTTCAATCGCTCCTCCGCACTGAAACAATTGTCCTCCACTTCCCGAAACAGCTTATCTCCTTTCATCATGCAGGCCTTGCAGTTGCGATGTTCCAAATGGATGAATTCGCCATAACCGAATTTGGCCACCCAGTTGGGCATTTTATCCGGCATGATATGGGTGTGAATGTCGAGTTTCAAGAAATGATTTTTTTGTTGTTTGTTGTTTGTTGTTTGTTGTTTGTTGTTTGGAGAATAATCGCAATGCGTAACAATAAACAATAAACAACAAACAAACTATCCTTTTCTCACCGGCGCCGCCATCACCGATCCGCATTTCGAACAGGTGCGTTTATGCTCATCCGTATAGAAACCTTCCATCACCGGAGGCAATTGTTTAACTATGTCGGTGACATGCAGATATTCTTCATACAGTTTGTTGCCGCAGTTTTCACAATACCACAGGAACCCGTCTTCTTCTGTAGCCCTTACTTTTTCAATGACCAGACCAACCGTATTCGGACCTCTTTGTGGTGAATGTGGTGTTTTAGCCGGCAGTAAAAACATGTCACCTTCTTTGATATGGATGTCTTTAGGCTGACCTTCATCGATGATTTTGACCACAATGTCGCCCTCAATCTGATAAAACAATTCTTCGCTTTCATTGTAATGATAATCCTTCCGGGAATTGGGTCCACCCACAACCATGACGATGAAATTTTCAGCGTCTTTATAGACACATTGATTGCCCACAGGAGGTTTGAGCAAATCGCGGTGGTCATCTATCCATTTTTTCAGGTTGAAGGGAGCTGCAACTGCCATATGATTTTTTTGGGTTGGAAGGTAGGAATTTTTATGTAAATAGTCTACGGTAGAAAAAAGGTTATGCTAGGTTTACTAGGTTTACTAGGTTGGGTTGATTTGAAAAGTTTATTGATTAAAGTAAAAAAAGAAACAAACTATATTCATCAAATTCAAAAAAAGCATCAGTTTCAAACCTGCCAAACATACTAAACCTACCAAATTTATCGTCAAAACGCACCCAAGATTTCCCTACCTTTATCGCATGGACTTAAGCATCCCATTTCAGCTCGAAAATTACATTGATGGCAAGTTCCAGCCTCCATTAGGCGGACAATATATCGACAATATCGAACCCGCCACAGGAAAGGTTTACGGAGCAATTCCACATAGCAACGAAAAAGATATCCAGGCTGCGGTTACCGCTGCAGAAAAAGCGTTTCCGGCCTGGTCGAAAACACCAGCAGAGAAAAGATTTCAAATCCTGAATAACATCGCTCAGCTGATTGATGAGCAGTTAGATGTTCTGGCTTTGGCCGAAACTAACGACAACGGAAAGCCGCTATGGCTGAGCCAAGAAGTGGATATTCCAAGAGCCTCTTCCAATTTTCGCTTCTTCGCCACGGCTGCTATGCATTTCGCGGCCGAATCCCATACCATGGACGGCAGCGGCATCAACTACACACTGCGTCAGCCCATTGGCATTGTAGGCTGTATCTCTCCCTGGAATTTACCTATATATCTTTTCACCTGGAAGATAGCACCCGCCTTGGCTGCAGGCAACTGTGTCATTGCCAAGCCATCGGAAGTAACACCCGTTAGTGCTTACCTACTGGCAAAAATCTGTCAACACGCCGGCTTGCCACAAGGGGTTTTAAATATCGTACATGGCGATGGGCCACATTGTGGAGAAGCCATCGTGAAGCATCCCGACATCAAAGCGATTTCCTTTACCGGCAGTACCAGAGCGGGTGAAAGAATTGCTTCGATAGCTGCTCCCATGTTTAAAAAACTATCATTGGAATTGGGGGGTAAAAATCCCAACATCATCTTCGCCGATTGCGACTGGGAAAAGATGATGAGAACCACTTTACGCTCATCATTCGCCAACCAAGGCCAGATCTGTTTGTGTGGCAGTCGCATTTTGATTGAGGCCTCTGTCTACGAAAAATTCAAAACCGAATTTGTAACCCGTGTTCAACAACTGAAAGTCGGTGACCCACTGGAAGATTCCTCAAAACAAGGTGCCGTGGTCAGCAAATTGCATTACGATAAAGTGATGGGCTGCATAGAACTGGCCAGGAAGGAAGGCGGAACAATTTTATGCGGCGGAAATGCCTTTCAGCCCGAAGGAAGATGTAAGGATGGCTTCTTCATTGCACCCACCGTCATTGAAGGACTCGGTCCCCAATGTATAACCAATACCGAAGAGATTTTCGGTCCTGTTGTTACATTGCAGCCTTTTGAAACATATGAAGAAGCTTTGACTTTGGCCAATGCCTCTTCTTATGGATTGTCCGCTACCATTTGGACACAAGACGTTACAAAGGCACATCGTTTGGCCGGCAATTTACAATGTGGCATTGTTTGGATCAACTGCTGGCTGGTTCGTGATTTACGCACTCCGTTTGGCGGCACCAAAAACAGCGGTGTAGGCAGAGAAGGCGGATGGGAAGCGATGCGGTTTTTTACGGAAGCGAAGAATGTTTGTGTAGTTGTTTGATGTTTGTAGTTTGTGGTTTGATGTTTGTGGTTTGGTGGTTTGGTGGTTTGGTGTTTGGTGGTTTGGTGTTTGGTGTTCTTATTATATGAATTCTGAATTTTCTTCAGTTCTTTTTCATTGCCATTATATTATTTCAAAATAATTTCAATCTACCCTTTCAACCATACAAGTAAAAAAGATGGCAACTATCAGAAGATTTGAAGACCTGGAAATTTGGCAAATAGCTAGAGAAATAAACAAAGAAATAATCGAGTTAACAAAAACATCTGAATTGAAAAGAGATTTTGGTTTGAAAGATCAGATGATGAGATCTTCTGAATCAGTGATGAAAAACATAGCTGAAGGATTTGGAAGATCAGGCAGATTAGAATTTATTCAGTTTTTAAGTGTTTCAAGAGGATCAGTCAATGAGTTAAAATCACAATTGACACAAGGTTTTGATAAAAAATATTTTAATGAAACTAAATTTTGTAGTCTGATAGCAGAGACAGAAAAATTAAATAATAAAACTGCCGCATTTATCAACTACTTGAATTATTCTAACTATAAAGGGTTAAAGTTTATGAACAGAGAGACAACAAACAACAAACAACAAACAAGCGAAGCTGCCAAACAACAAACAACAAACCACAAACGACAAATCATAAACACATCTACCGCCGCCGCCCCCCTCGGCGCCTATCCTCATGCCCGTAAAGTGGGAAACCTCTTGTTTCTATCAGGCATAGGTAGCCGAAGCGCCAAAGACAACAGCATACCAGGACTTGAACTCGACGAGAAAGGAAATATTGTGAAGTATGACATCGAAGCGGAATGCCATTCGGTATTCGCCAATGTGAAAGCCGTGTTGGAAGCCAGTGGCAGCAGCTGGGACCAAATGATAGACGTCACAGTGTTTCTCACCAATATGAAAGCCGATTTTCCCGTCTATAACAAAATCTATGGTGAATATTTTGCCAGCGTGGAAGCTTGCCGAACCACAGTGGAAGTAAAAAGTTTGCCGACACCGATTGCGATTGAGTTGAAAGTGATAGCGATGATAGAGTAGATATTTAACCTTTGGTCTGTTTAGTAAGTTGGGTATGTTTAGTTGCTTAATTGTTGAGTATGTTCTAAATCGAAAGCCAACAACATACTTAAATTTCTAAACCGCCCAAAGCAATACATTATACAAACTCATGTAAGCTTGCAAAACCTACCAAACTCACTTAACATACTAAACATAATTAACTTGCCAACATGACCACCTTCTCCAATACGCTCGAATTTGCCCAACAACAGGACCAGCAGGATCAACTGCATCATTTCAGAGACCGCTTCTATATCCCTCAAATCAATGGGAAAGACAGTATTTATCTCACCGGCAATTCGCTCGGATTACAACCCAAATCCACCCAAGATCATGTGCTGGATGAACTCGAAGACTGGGCCAATTATGGTGTGGAAGGACATTTTCATGCCCGCAACCCCTGGCTGAGTTATCATGAGATTTTTCCTGACATGCTGAGCCCGCTGGTAGGCGCCATGCCCGAAGAACTGGTGGTAATGAATCAATTGACCGTGAATCTGCATTTGCTGATGATCAGTTTTTACCGCCCTACGCCACAACGTTATAAAATCATCTGCGAGGCCAAAGCGTTTCCATCCGACCAGTATGCTTTGCAATCACAGGTAAGATTGCATGGGTTTGACCCCGATACGGCGATCATCGAAGTGGAACCATTGGAAGGCACTTCCTATATCGACAATGAAGCCATTTTGGATACCATCCGTAAACATGGGGATGAAGTAGCCTTGGTGATGATTGGCGGTGTTAACTATTACAGCGGACAAGTGTTCGACATGCAACAGATTTGCAAAGTGGCACATGAAGTAGGCGCCTATTGTGGCTTCGACCTGGCACATGCTGCTGGCAATGTGCAATTGGAATTGCACGACTGGCAAGTGGATTTCGCTTGCTGGTGTTCTTACAAATATCTCAACAGTGGACCCGGAGGTGTTTCGGGTGCGTTTATACATCAACGTCACATTACCGATTCTTCGATGATGAGATTGGCCGGCTGGTGGGGGCACGACAAGGAAAACCGATTCAAAATGGAAAAGGATTTCTTACCGATACCTACTGCAGAGGGCTGGCAGCTGAGCAACGCGCCCGTACTGAGCATGGCTGCCCACAAAGCCTCGTTGGAAATATTTCAAGAGGCCGGCATGCACAATCTTGTGGCCAAAGGCAAATTACTGAGCGGATATCTTTTGCATATTCTCCATGAAATCAATCACACCACATCACAGAAATTTATTGAAGTGCTGACGCCCGAAAATGAAAATGAAAGAGGTTGTCAGGTGTCAATGCTGATGCTGAAAGATGGCAAGAAGGTATTTGAAAGTCTCATTCAAAATGGTGTCATCGCCGATTGGAGAGAACCGAATGTGATTCGCGTGGCACCTGTGCCTTTGTACAATACCTTTGAAGATGTGTTCAATTTCGGAAAGATATTGCAGCATTATCTGTTGGGGTGAACAAATCATGTTTAATAGGTTGGGTGGGTTTGGTAAGTTGATAATAAAAATGATACGAAACAATCCAAACCCACAAAACCTACTAAACTTACCTAACACTAAAACTATTGAAATTAATAATTCCATGTCTAAACAAACCACCATCATCGGCGCTGGACTCGTAGGATCCCTATTGGCAGTATATCTCCGGAAACAAGGCTACGAAGTGAATGTTTACGAACGCAGGGCAGACATACGAAAAGAGAAAATGAGTGCGGGCAGATCTATCAACCTGGCCTTAAGCGACAGAGGCATAAAAGCACTTGAAGAAGTAGGATTAATGGAGGAAATCAAAAAGATTTGTATCCCCATGCATGGCCGTTACATCCATAACGTGGATGGCACCACCGCCTATCAGGCTTATGGCAAGGATGGTCAATATATCAATTCCGTATCCCGTGGCGAACTCAATAAGACTTTGATGACGCTGGCGGAAACTGAAGGCGCAAATTTGTTTTTCAATGAGCGTTGCGACAACATCGACTGGAAAACTAAAAACATCAGTTTCTTCAACACGACAAAAGAAGAAAAACATACGACCCAACAAGACCTGATTTTTGGCAGTGATGGTGCCTTCTCCGCCGCCCGTCTCTCTCATCATCTTCAACACGACAGATTTCAATATCAGCAATACTACATCGACTTCGGATACAAGGAACTCAGCATACCCCCTGCCGCAGATGGCAGTTTTCAAATGGAGAAAAACGCGCTGCACATCTGGCCCAGAGGCAATTACATGCTGATTGCGCTTCCCAATATCGACGGCACGTTCACCTGTACTTTGTTTTTCCCCTTTGAAGGTGAAACCTCATTTACCTCGCTGGATACCACCGAAAAAGCAAGAATGTTATTCAATGAAAAATTTTCTGACGCTTCTTTGTTGATGAAAGATTTTGAAAAAGAATGGTCCGAAAATCCCACTTCCTCTCTTGTAACCGTTAGATGCTTCCCCTGGATACGTGGAGATTTCTTTGGATTGATCGGAGATGCGGCGCATGCCATTGTTCCTTTCTTCGGACAAGGCATGAATTGCGGGTTTGAAGACTGTTCCGTTTTGAACAGCCTCATCACCAAACATGATCACCAATGGAAAAATATTTTTGAAGAGTACCAAGCGTTGCGCAAACCTGATGGCGATGCCATTGCCACCCTGGCTTTGAACAATTTTGTGGAGATGCGCGATAAAGTAGCCGATTCTGTTTTCTTGTTACAGAAAAAAATTGAAGCCCATTTCAGTTCCAAGCATCCCGATAAATGGACGCCCGCTTATAGTCTGGTTACCTTTAGCCCGAAAGTAAGATACAGCGAAGCACTGCAACGCGGCAATGCCCAGCAAGCCATCATGGATGAGGTGATGCAAACCCCGGATATCACAGAACTTTGGAACAGTGAAATGATAGAAAATCTCATGCTTGAAAAAATAAAACAATTGCCATAAAATGAACCGAACTGAATTAGTTGAACAGATACGATTAAAACAAAGCTTTCTCTGTGTAGGCCTCGATACCGACCTCGAAAAAATACCCGCTCATTTGCAGAGCCGTCCTAATGGCATCGTGGAGTTCAACAAACAAATCATTGATGCCACCAAAGACCATTGTGTTTCCTATAAAATCAACACCGCATTTTATGAGGCATTGGGTGCACGCGGCTGGGATGCATTGGAAGAAACCTGCGACTACATTCCGGATACCCATCTAAAAATCGCCGATGCCAAAAGAGCCGATATCGGCAACACTTCAAACTATTATGCCAAAGCGTTTTTTGAAAGAATGAAATTTGATGCGGTCACCGTAGCCCCTTATATGGGCGAAGACAGCATCGCTCCGTTTTTATCTTACAAGAACAAATGGACCATCGTATTGGGACTCACCAGCAACAAAGGTGCTTTTGATTTTGAAATGCTGAAGCTTAGCAATGGCCGTCATTTGTACGAACAAGTATTGGAAACCATCAGTTCGTGGGGCAGCAGCGAACAACTGATGTTTGTGGTGGGTGCCACGCAGGCCTCCGAACTGGAAAATATCCGTAAAATCATACCCGATCATTTCCTGCTCGTTCCGGGAGTAGGTGCACAGGGTGGCAGCTTGGAAGAGGTAGCCCAATATGGCATGAACAAAGATTGTGGCCTCTTGATCAACGCTTCACGCGCGATCATTTATGCCGGAAACGGCCCCGACTTTACTGATAAGGCCGCGGAAGTAGCCAGGTCTTATCAAGAAGAGATGAAGGGATGTTTGGGTGTTTGATTTTTTTATTTGTGATTGGGAATTTGTAATTAGAGATTGGAGTTTATTATTATTCATTTGTTGGTGATAACTTAATGTGGTCAACCTACAAATCCAACCAAACCTACATCACTTACCCATCTTGCATACTTTTCCCACTTTTTCGTAAAAATTCCCTAATTTAACCCTCTCAAAAAATCATCTCATGAAGAAATCAATACTGCTCCTCACTTTGGCCATCGCCTTGATCAATATCTCTTTTGCTCAGACACCATCAGCCGACAAACTTCTTTCTGCCGCCTATAAGACAGCTGCTGCACAACAAAAGAAAGTGCTGATCATTTTTCATGCAAGCTGGTGTTCATGGTGCAAAAAAATGGATGCCTCCATCAACAATCCTTCTTGTAAAAAATTGTTTGAAGACAACTACATCATTGTGCATCTGGATGTGAATGAAAATGCGAAAAACCAAAACCTCGAAAACAAAGGCGCCCAGGATTATCTGATGAAATACAATGGCGAAAAAGCAGGACTTCCTTATTTTGTTGTGGTGGATGACCAGGGAGAGCTAATTGCCGACAGCTACATCAGAAACAAAGGCGAGAAAATGAGAGAAATCGGTCAGAATATGGGTTGCCCCGCTTCGGCCGAAGAGGTGGCTACATTCTGCAAAATGCTAAAAGGCACCTCACACCTTAACGACGAACAGTTGCAAGTGATTACCAAGATTTTCAGAAAGAACGAACAGCAATAATTTTTCGTGGTTTCATTTATTTACGGATTTGATTGATGATGATTCACCAGTAATGTGTAATTGAAGTGACAAGTACATTCATTATACAACGATTCAGAAATAGATAAATTTTCAAAACCACAAACAACAAATTAGAAATTTAAAAACGCTTTGCGAACCAGGGAATCTGCCCACTTCTCATACTCTTTACCGGAAGGATGCAATCCGTCAGCAGCTACAAACGTTAAATCCGCCGCGTCTGCTCTTTGCGAGATTGTAATATCAATAAAACATACACCATTCGCTTCAGTAATCTCCCTACAAGCTGAATTATACTGGTCAATTGCTGCAGCAATCTGAATTCGGTCGCGCCCCTCGGCGAACGGCATGGTTCCCCAATCGGGAATGCTAAGCACCACTACTTTCTTCACATCACTACCGGCAAATTCGATAGCTTTTTGCAGCAATACAGCATATTCTTCCCTGTAATTATCCACCAATCTGCCTCGGTATTGATTGTTGACCCCAATCAACAAACTAACGATGTCGTATGATGTCAATAATTGAGTTTGATGAATTTGCTGAAGCAGTTCGTCGGTAGTCCATCCGGTTTTAGCCACAATTTCAGGCGGCTGCCAATTTCCCTCGGGATATTTTTTACGAAGCAATTGAATAACCTGATAAGGAAAGCTTTCAAATAAAGGCACCTGCTCTCCAATGGTATAGCTATCGCCCAGGGCGAGATAGTTTTTTGTCATGCTGCAATTTTATCAATAAAGATAGAGATTGTTCAATTAGTTGGGGATTTGTGATCGGGGATTTGTGATTGGGGATGCTTATACTGGATTTAAACTTGAAAATGCATTTTACAGATTACTCGTCAGCCACAACATCTTCTACACCCAAGTTCCTGAGGAAAATACATCCACTCCGAGTGATTTTAACCATTGCAGTAAAATTTTTAGGTTGCATCTTTGTGATCTCAAAATCAAAAAGATGAAAAAATCAGTTTACCCTTTTCTTTTAATCCTCGTTATTTTGTTTGGATGTAATTTGAAAAGCTACTCTCAATCCAATACCGCTTATTATCACCCGCAACATAAAAACATGCCTGCGTTGGAATCCTTCGGTCAAGGCACCAACATCAACGTGATCTACCATCGCTGTACCTGGAGGGTACACCCCGACTCACCATCAACAACTGCTCCTGTAAAATATCTCAGGGGAAATGTCACTACCTATTTTCTGACGACTGCATCCAACGTAAGTGCTATCACTTTTGATTTCAACAATGTTTACACGATAGATTCTGTAGTCTATCATAAGGTAAAACTGGCGGCGAGTGCAATTGTATGGAACACCCCACAAATTCTACAACTCAATTTTCCTGCGCCCATCGCCAACATCGGTACCAAAGACTCACTGGCCATTTTTTATAAAGGCATTTCACCGGCGGCCAGCGGACAAACTTTAGGCTATCAGAAAGCCGGCAGCGGTACCAACAACTATGTATACACCTTGTCGGAATCTTATGAAGATCGTGACTGGTGGCCCTGCAAACACGATATGCGCGACAAGATTGACTCCATCGATATCAACCTCAGTGTGCCCAGTACATTTTGGGCGGCCGCCAATGGAAAAATCATTGACTCCACCGTTTCCGGCACCAACCGGGTGTTGAAATTCAAACATCGTTACCCCATTGCCTCTTATCTTGTTTCCATTGCCGTAGCCAAATATGCGAAGTATTACCGCACGCCCGTAACCATCAATGGCACCAGTGTACCGGTTGAATATGATTTATTTGCCGGAAAAACTTCCACAACGCTGAATACCATACTAACGGCACTGGATAAAAGCAGGGACGAGCTTACCGCCTTCAGCAACAAATATGGCGACTACCCTTTCAAAAACGAAAAACATGGTTATTACGAGTTTGGCTTTGGTGGCGGCATGGAGCATCAGACTTTTTCGGGCATGGGCAGCTCGGCCATGTCCAGCAGCAGCGTCATTGCCCACGAGCTGGCACATCAATGGTTTGGCGACAAAGTAACCTGTGCTACCTGGAACGACATCTGGCTCAATGAAGGATTCGCCCGTTACAATGAGGCTGTGGCCGCCGAATTGGTTACAGGAATAGGCACTGCGGCTACGATTCGCTCCGGCATGAAAAGTACGGCCAGAGCCACTTCCACTACACCCATCTACATCACAGACGCCAGTACTTCCAATACCATCTGGACTACCAATAACGACAATGCCATTTATGAAAGAGGCGGCATGGTGGTGAGCATGCTAAGAACTTTATTAGGCGACACCAAGTTTTTCCAGGCCTGTAAAAATTATCTCAACGATTCCACACTGGCCTACAAATCGGCATCAACCGCAGATTTGCAAAGACACATGGAAGCTCAATTCGGAGCTAGTCTTGCTCCTTTTTTCAATGCCTGGATCTATGGTTTTGGAACGCCAAGCTATACAGTCAATTGGTACACCTCCGGTAACAACATTACTGTCAAATTGAATCAAACCAGAACCACCGGTACCTCTGTCACCCATTTCCCCATGCCGGTGTATTTGAGAGTTACAGGTACCACCACCACCAACCTGATTTTATACGACCGTGGCGATTCCATCTTTGTGGCAGGCAATGGTATCAGCAACGGATTCGCCGGACGAATAGCTACCTTTAGCCTGGGCTCTGCTCCTACAGCAGTTAGCTTCGATCCCGACAATGTGACGATGGCTACGGGTACACTCACAAAATCTACGACTCCTTTAGCCAGAGGACAATATGACTATGCCGTTACTCAACCAACTGAAATCAAAGTATTTCCCAATCCGGTAAGCAATGAATTATTGATCATCAGTGATAGTTGGAAAACAGCCACTCGTTTTGTTTTCAGCGACATGACTGGAAAAACAATACACCAGTCCGCTCCAAAAAATTCAGTCGAAAAAATCAATGTGGAAGAATGGCCGGCTGGTACGTATGTTTTGCAAATCACCGAAAACGGAATGCTGAAAGAGACCAGAAAGATTGTGGTGAGACACTAGACATGATGTGTGATGTGTGATGTGTGATGTGTGATTTAGGATTTAGGATTGGGGATTGGGGATTGGGGATTGGGGATTTGAAAATTTTTGATTTTGGATTTGTGATTAGAAAATTGTGATTAATTAACTATTAAAAATCACTACTGTCCGATAAAAAATAAAAATTGAGCCATATTAATTAAAATATGGCCCAAAAGATATAGTTTGGTTTTGCACAACTGAACTATATGAACAATAGTACACATTTTTATGGAAATTCCGTTTTCGGACAGCTGATTTCTTT